>NZ_BMOU01000002.1 GCF_014647235.1 Haloarcula pellucida | reverse complement strand
TCGTGGTCGTCGTCATCGTCGTGGTCGTCGTCATCGTCGTGGTCGTCGTCATCGTCGTGGTCGTCGTCATCGTCGTGGTCGTCGTCATCGTCGTGGTCGTCGTCATCGTCGTGGTCGTCGTCATCGTGGTGATCGTCGTCACAGACCCCACGGCGTAGGCGCAGATGCTTCTCACGGTCCAGTTCGTACCGGTCGGGGTCGTCGATGTCGCCAGAGAGGATTTCCCACCGGTCGAGACGGCCGTCGTAGAACTCGCCGAAGAGGTCGGCGTCCTCGTTGAACCGCGGCCTGATGAGCAGCGAGAGGTCGCTGACGTCGAGGCCACGGAGGGCACCGCCGTCGGTTCGCTCGGCGGCCCACGTCCAGTCGACTGTCGTCTCCGTGTCGTCGATGTCCCACCGGTCGTAGTTCGAAGAACCGTCGTAGAAGTCGTCTTTCACCACCCACCTCGCGTCCGCCGGGACGTTCTCGAAAGTGAACGAGACCGACCCGCCGGGAGAGTCGTCGTCGAGTTTGTCGTGGACGATGACGAGACTCAGACCGTCCGGCCCGTCGTAGAGAAACAGGATGCTGGTGTCCTCTCGCTGGAGGTCTTTCGTCCCCGTGGAACTGTAGAAAAAGTCCTCCTGCCCCCAGCGGTAGAGGTCGCGGACAGACTTATCGCCCGAGAGCGGGTCGACGCGGATACATCGGTCGCCCTGTTCGACGACGAAGCCGTCGTCGTGTGCGCTGACCCCCCCAACAGCGACGGCGAGGCCACCGGCGGCGGTCGCCGTCGTCGCGAGAAACTGTCGGCGGTTCAATGATTCTGACGAATCACTCGTCATAGCGGAGTCAACCGGAGAGTAGGAATTTGTTATAGTGAGCATATCTCGGCGGCGATTCGTGAACCCGAGCTTACCCGCCGCCTACGAGGTGCTGTGGGCCGTCGTCGGGAACTGACAGCGGCTATCACGGAACCCATTTACGTCAGAACACGCTCTAGCAGGTATGAACTACGAGGCCGCACTCCAGCGAGCGTACGACGTACTCCCAGACCAACCCAGAGAGGCCGGTGAGCGACTCTCCATCCCGGACCCCGAGGGACAGACAGACGGAGCGTTCACGCGGCTGACGAACCTCGGCGCCATCGCCGACGCGCTCTCGCGAGACGCCCAGCACCTCCACAGCAGTATCCAGCGCGAACTCGGGACCAACGGGCAGTTCGACGGCGGCGAGGCCCGCTACAACGGGTCCTTCGACGTCGCTGACTTCCAGGCCGCAATCGACGCCTACGTCGCCGAATACGTCACGTGTTCGGAGTGTGGCCTGCCCGACACCGTCCTCAAGACCGAGGACGGCGTCGACATGCTCCGCTGTCAGGCCTGTGGTGCGTTCCGCCCCGTCTCGAAGAGTGCGAGCAAGACCACCCAACAGCAGACGCCGACGCTCGAAGAGGGCGAGACCTACGAGGTCAAGATCACCGGAACTGGCCGCGAGGGCGACGGCGTCGCCGAGAAGGGCAAGTACACAATCTTCGTCTCCGGCGCTCGCGAGGGGCAGGTCGTCAACGCCTACATCGAGAGCATCAGCGGCACCCTCGCCTTCGGGCGCGTCCAGTAAGCAGTTCTGCGGGCAGTTCTCGCTACCCAACGTATTTGTTTCAGACGCTCCGACGCGGACTATGGTCGATGACAGCGGCGAAGCGAAACTGTACGTCCTCGCCGCACTCGCTCTCTCGCTCGGCGTGGTCCACGTCGTCTCCGGCACAGTCACCGTCCTCGCAGCGATCAGCGTCGGAGTACTCGTTCTGGGCGGCTGTCAGGCCGCGCTGGGACTATTCCTCGTTCCCGCCGGCGTCGGCATCGCACTCCGGAGACCGTGGGGCCGCTGGGTCGGCGTCGTCGCGTTCGGCGGCATCGCCGTCGTCCAGCTCCTGCCGTTTCTTTCGGGCACGACGCTCGCGATACCCGTCGCGGGCGTCTTGCTCTCGACCGGCTGCTCGCTATACCTCCTGCTGGCCGGTGAGGCGTTCCAGCGCGACGACGACGGACGGGTCCTGACCGAGGACACGGACCCACACGAGTTCCGCCGGTAAGTCTGACTTACTCGCCACCGTCCCAGAGGTCCGTCGAGAGGTACCGTTCTCCCGTGTCGGGCAGGACGACGACGACCGTCTCGTCGGGGTTGTCGTGTGCGTACTCGGTGGCCGCGTGAAGCGCCGCACCAGCGGAGATACCGACCATGAGACCGTCCTCGCGTGCGAGACGGCGGGCCGCCTCCATTGCCTCGTCCTCGCTGGCGACGCGCACCTCGTCCAGCAGTTCGGTCCGGAGGATGTCGGGGACGAACCCGGGGCCGATGCCCTGAATCCCGTGGCTGTCCGGGTCGTCGCTCGACAGCAGTTGAGAGGCTTCGGGTTCGACGGCGACGGAAGTCACGTCCGCGCCTTCCACCTCTGCGGTGTACTCAGAGATGCCGGTGATAGTGCCGCCGGTCCCCACGCCGGCGACGACGGCGTCCACGTCGCCGTCCGTGTCCCGCCAGATTTCGGGACCGGTGGTCTCTCTGTGAGCGCGGGGGTTGGCCTCGTTCTCGAACTGGCTGGCTCGAACCGCGTCGTCGGCCGCGGCGAGTTCGTCCGCCCGGTCGATGGCCCCGCTCATGCCGTCGTCGGCCGACGTCAGTTCCAACTCGGCGCCCAGTCCCGACAGGAGGCGACGACGCTCCTCGCTCATCGACTCCGGCATCGTCAGCACGCAGTCGTAGCCGCGGGCCGCGGCCACCGCCGCCAGTCCGATGCCGGTGTTGCCGCTGGTCGCCTCGACGACGGTGCCGCCCTCCGGCAGTTCACCGGATTCGGCGGCCGCCTCGATCATGTAGGCGGCGATGCGGTCCTTGACCGAGTACGGGTTGGCCGCCTCGTACTTCCCCAGCAGATTCGGCGCGAACGAATCCAGACGGACCAGCGGCGTGTTCCCGACGAGGTCCGTTACGTCCGATGCGACTGCGCGTGTCTCCGGTGGCTCCGCGACTGGTTGCATATCGCGGGCTTCACGATTGGTCGGGGTAAGCCCCCCACCAGAAAACTGTGGGTGTCGAAGTCCTACGCGTCGACTTCCTCAATTAGCTCCGGGCGGTCGTTACTGGGGCTGTTGACCGCCGTCGAGACGGGATACGTGTGCATCGGGCCGTCGTAGGGGTCGAGAAGGTCCACAGCGGTCGCTGTATCGGCAGTGAGCCACGTCTCTTCCTCTCCGGGCGAGAGAATCACGGCCATGCGGTGGTGGAGGTCACGGACGGCGTCGTTCGGTTCGGTCGTGACGATGGTAAACGTCTCCACCACGTCGTCCTCGCCGCCGTCGTCGCCGCCCCCGCCGAACTCACCGAGGCCGGTCTGTCGCTGTGGCGGTTCCCACCGCTCGTAGAGACCGGCCATCGCGAAGATGTCGTCGTCGGGCAGGGCGACGCGATAGGGCTGTTTGCCCCCGCCACCGCTGTCTCGCGGCGTCGCCGCTCGATCGTTCGCGGAGCGGTGCTCCGCGCGATCCACCCACTCGTAGAAGCCGTCGGCCGGCACCAGACAGCGGCGAGACTCGTACGCGTCCGCGAAGGACCGCTTCTGGCCGAGCGTCTCGGCGCGGGCGTTGATGTAGCCGTGGTCCGCGCGGGCGTCGGCCCACGAGGGAATCAGTCCCCACTCCATCCGCTGGATGGTGTCGGGGTCGTCGTTCGTGACGACCGGCAAGGACTGACTCGGCGCGGCGTTGTAGCGGGGTTCGAACTCGAAGTCGAAGGCGGCGTCGAACCGCGCTTCGAGGTCCGCTGGCGGCGCGAACAGGCTGTAGCGGCCACACATACCACAGAAAAGGGCGGCGGCGGGCAAAAGTCTCACCGTGTCGCCACCAACAGTTTTGCGCGTCCGCTCCGACGTACGGATATGGAGACCCGCCCACTCGGCGCGACCGGACAGGAGAGCACCGTGGCGACGTTCGGCGCGATCGCCCTGAACTGGCTGGAACAGGAGGGTGCGAACCAGATGGTCGAACACGTCCTGGACCACGGCGTCAACCACTTCGACGTCGCACCGACCTACGGCGACGCCGAACTGAAACTCGGGCCGAAACTCCGGCAACACCGCGAGGACATCTTCCTCGGCTGTAAGACCCAAGAACGGGGCTACGACGGCGCGGCCCACAAACTGGAGCGGTCGCTCGACCGCCTCGGCGTCGACACCATCGACCTCTATCAGATTCACGGACTGGAGTACGAGTCGGAACTGGACGAGATTACGGGCGACGACGGCGCGCTCGCGGCCATCCGCGAGGCGAAAGCCGAGGGGAAGGTAGACCACCTCGGACTGACGAGTCACGGGAACCCCGACCTGATCCTCGACGCCATCGACCGCATCGACGACCTGGAGACGCTGATGTTCCCGCTTAACCCCGTCGTCGCCGGGAAGGACGACGACGAATACGACTACGAAGCCGTACTGGAGCGCGCGAGCGAGGAGAACATCGGGACGCTGGGTATCAAGGCGTTCGCGAAGGGGTCGTGGCCGCCCACCTCGGAACTCCCCGAGGAGGACCGCCCGTACGCGAATTGGTACGAACCGGTCGACACGCCGGAGGAGATCCGCGACCGGTTCGACTTCGCCGCCTCGCAGGGCCTGAGTACCGTCGTGACGCCGGGCGACCCGAAACTCGTCTCGATGGTACTCGACGCCGCAAGCCGGTACGACGGAATGGACGAAGCGACACAGCGCGCTCTCATCGAGCAGTCCCGCCACGACGACAGTCCGGTGCCAGAACAACTCCACCACTGACCCGTGGCCGAAGAGACGCCATCGCAGACCGTGCCCGAGACGGTCAAGGCCGCCATAGCTGACCGGCCCGTCGAGGGGCGGGTCTGTCTGGAAGCGGGCGCTGGCGTCGGGAACACGACTGCTGGACTACTGGCGGCCGGCGCGGCGCGTGTCTATGCCGTCACCGACGACCCGGCCCACGCCGCGGCGGTGCGGGACCGCTGTGGCGACGCCACGGACCGCCTCGTCGTCGTCGAGGGCGACCTCCGGCAGACGCCGCTTCGCCCGGACTCGGTGGACCTCGTCACCGCCCACGGCCTCTGTAACCTCCTCGACCCGGCGGCGCTGGCGGCCGTCGCGGCGGAGTTCTCGCGGGTCGCGGCCGCCGGGTGTCACCTCGTCGTCGACGACTACGAACCGCTCCCGGAGAGCGCCGCCGTCCGTGACCTCTTCGCCGTCGAGAACGCCGCCACCGAACTGGCCACTGGCCGCTCGGCGCTGACCTTCTACCCGGCGTCCTTGCTCAGGCGCGTCTTCGCCGGTCACGGCTGGACGTTCGACAGGGAGCGGACGCTGCTGGACCCGGTGCCGTGGACCGCGAGCCACCTGTCTGCACACGCGGGCGTCGTGACGGACGCGATCGCAGGCCTCCCGCCGGAACTGGGCGACCCGCTGGAACGGCGGGCCGAGCGTCTGGTCGAGGCCATCGGCGAGGAGTTCGCCGGGACGATGTACAGCGTCGCGATGACGCGTCCGGACGGCGACGAGACTCGCTGAGAGGCCCCCGTGTCATCTGCCCGCGAGTTTAAACGGGATGACGCCCTACCGTGGCACGAAGGCACATGACGACCGACCCCTCGTTCTCGATTCCGCGGCGCCCCCGACGGCGGTTTCCCCACGGGAGCGGGGTCGAGTACGAGGGCGGCACGGAGTTCGAACTGCGCCCGGACGCGGACCTGTCGACGTCTGACCTCGCCGGCGTCGTAGCCGACATCCTCGCCGACGGCCCCTACCGCTACGGCGACTTCCACGACCTGCCGATGCCGCTGTGGCTGGTCCGGGACGAGGGCACCGCCGACGTGTTCCGCGTGGCGGTGCGCGACGGCACCGTCCGACTCCACGTCCTCCCGACGACGGAGCCACCGGGGTTGCGACGGTTCTACGAGCGACTCTGTGCGCGGGACTCGGACCGGTCGTGGCGCGTCGAACGGTTCGTCGACGAGGGCTGAATCGGGACGCTCGCCAGTGCAGTTTTGGTCCTGCCGGTCCCACCTGCGGGCATGAGCGACCTCCGAGTACAGGTCGGTGAGGCGGCACTCACCGCGACCTGGACCGACGCGAACCACGCGACGCGGGACGCGCTGGCCGACGCACTGCCGCTCTCTGGCGACGGAACGCGGTGGGGAGACGAACTGTACTTCTCGGTGGCCGTCGACGTGCCGCCGGAAGACGCCCGGACCGAGGTTCCCGTCGGCGCCGTCGCCTACTGGCCACAGGGGAACGCGCTGTGCCTGTTCTGGGGGCCGACGCCGGCCAGTCGGAACGGCGAGCCACGGGCCGCCTCGCCCGTGAACGTCGTCGCCGAGATAGACGACGTGCGCCCGCTCTCGAATATCTCTGGCGGGGCGTCGGTCCGAATCGAGCGGGCGTAACGGTGGACGTGTTCGTCTACGGGACGCTGACCGACCACGCGACGGCGACAGCGGTACTCGATACGTACGAGTACCGCGGGGCCGCGGAACTCGTCGGCCTCCACCGACTCGACGGGCGCTACCCGACCCTGTCGCCCGGCGGGAAGACGGCGGGGCGGATACTCCGGACGCCCGACATCGAGGCGTTAGACGAGTACGAGGGCGTCGACCGGGGGCTATACGTCCGCATCGCCGTACCGCTCGCGTCGGCGGACGAGTCGGTCGAATGTTACGTCGGTGACCCCGACGCACTCGGCGCGCCGATCGAGTGGCCCGGCGAGGGCGACTTCGAACGACGAGTCCGGGCCTACTGTACCGAGGCGGGCGTCGTGGTTCGCCGGCCTCCCGAGTAGCGCACACCCAAAACCGTCTTACCCGACTGTCGCCATTTCCCGTGCATGTCTGTCTCTCGCGAAGTGGTGCTCGAGGGCCACATCATCGACTCGGGGATGATGGAGTCGTGTTTCAGCACCATCATGGACCTCGGTGGCTCGTTCACCGTCGAAGCGTTCGATATCGGTCGGCGCAAGGACGAGGAGTCCTACGCACGGATGCTGGTCGAAGCGGAGGACGAGTCGACGCTCCAGTCGATACTCCACGAACTCCACCAGCACGGCGCGAACCCCGCCGACCCGAAGGACGCGAAACTCAAGCCAGCCCCCGCCGACCAAGTCGTCCCGAAGGGGTTCTACTCGACGACGAACCACCCGACGTACATCCGCTACGACGACGAGTGGCTCGAAGTCGAACACATGGAGATGGACTGTGCGGTGGTCGTGGAAGATGGCGCGGAGCAACGCTCCGCGGACCGTTCGAGCGGGCAGGGCCCGCGAGACGACGGCGCGGAGCCGCGAGCCTACACGAAGGTCCTCAACGCCGTCGAAGAGGGCGACCGCATCGTCACCGGCGAGACTGGTATCAGAGTCGACCCGCCGTCGCGGCCCCGGGACTCCGGCGGCGCCTTCGGGTTCATGCAGGGCGGCGTCTCCGCCGAACGACCGTCCGAATCGACCATCCAGAAGATAGCCGGCGCCATCGAGGAGACGAAGCGAGACGGCGGGACGGTGCTGGCGGTCTGTGGCCCGGCGCTCATCCACTCTGGTGCCCGAGAAGACATGGCCCGCCTCGTCCGCGAGGGGTACGTCGACATGCTCTCGGCCGGCAACGGCTTCGCCGTCCACGACATCGAGCGTGACCTCTACGGCACGTCGCTGGGCGTCGACACCGAAACCCTAGACCACGCCCGCCACGGCCACAAACACCACATCTACGCCATCAGCGAGGTCATCCGCGAGGGCGGCATCGAGGCGGCCGTCGAGTCGGGCACCATCGAGTCCGGCGTGATGTACGAGTGCATCGAGAACGACCGCCCGTTCGTGCTGGCGGGGTCCATCCGCGACGACGGCCCCCTGCCCGACACCATCACCGACGCCGTCGAAGCCCAGAACGCCATCCGCGAACAGGCCCACGAGGCCGACATGGTGTTGATGCTCTCGACGCTCCTGCACTCCGTCGCCGTGGGCAACTGCCTCCCGTCGACGACGCGTGTCGTCTGTGTCGACATCAACCCCTCGACGGTCACGCAACTGCTTGACCGCGGGAGCGCACAGGCGGTGGGGATGGTCACCGACATCGGCACGTTCGTCCCGACGTTGGCAGAGCAGTTAGACGGGGAATAGCGAGGGTCTGATCGAAGCGACGACCCTCGAAGCGACGCCGTGACCGCAGCGCAGTACCGAGGGACCATTTCGCCCCGTCCGGAGCAAGACTTATTTCAACGTACTTGAAACTGAAGGCGTGTTCCGTCGTTCGTTCCTGACGGCCGCGTCGGCCACCCTCGCCGGCTGTGGGCTCACGCCGTCGCCGCCTTCCACCGAGTCGTATCCCGAATCGCCCCCCAACGTCCTCCTCTCGTTCGAGTGGGTCGCCGAGGCGGCCGCCGTAGACGTCACGTTCGTCCGCGGGAACCACGTGACCGCGGCGAACACCGCCGAACTGCTCGTCCGCTCCGCCGAAAGCGACCGCACGACGGTCTGGGTCAGTCGCGAACACGACGCCGCGAGCGAGTATCCGTTGACACCCGGCGCGACCCTGCGCCACTCGCTGGGCGAACCGTCCGGCGTCAGGGTCGTCTGGGCCGCGCCGAACGGGAGGAAGCGGTCGGTCCTCGCGGCCGCTGACCGACCGACGCCGACGGAGAGAGAGGGATGAACCGACGGCAGTTCCTCGCCGCGAGCGGCGGAGCAGTGGCTTCCCTCGGCGGATACCTCGGTCTCCGAGTGGCCGACATCCGACCGTACGACCCCGATCCGCCGTCCGGCGAGACGCCGCGGGAGCGTATCGTCGCGGCGGCACGCCACCGCTACGCCGCCGACCACCGCGCCCTGACGCGGGTTCGGATTACCGAGGACTCGGCCGGTGCGTCGGGCTACGACGCGGCGTGGTACCGCGAGAGCCACCAGCACTCTCGGCGTCGGCACACGCACGTGTTCACGACGCGCCAGCGACCGCTGGGCCGGGTTCCGACGCCGTTCTACGGCCTGCTGGGTGTCTTTCACTGGGGCGTGGTCGACATCGACGACCTCCCACACACCTCTATCGTCCACTTCACCGACGGGTCGGTCCTCGCTAGCTGGGACGCCCCTACGCCGACGACGCCGACTGACCGTCCGAACCTGGCGAGTGACGCCATCCGCGGCGCGGTTCGAGGGGCGGAATCGGGCATGGGTGGCGAGTGGATTCGGCCCCATCGGACGTCGTGGACGGCCGGCGACGGCGACCGGACGTTCGTCGTCACGGACCGTGACGGCTACGCACAGGTCGTCACGCTTCCGTTCGGGGCTGGCAACCTCGCACCCGACTGTCGGGTCGAAGTGACGCTCGACGACGCGGGCCGTCTCGCCCGAATCGTCGACGACCGAGTGCTCGTCCTCCGGCCGTCGGGAGACGACCCGGAACGAGTCGCCGACGGCCCCCGGACCGTCGGCTACCGCATCGTCACCGAGTTCGACGAGTACGGCGCCGCGACGGCACCGCGACCGAGGGGCGAGGCCGAGACGACGGTCCGCGCGCGGCTTTCGAGTCTCCTCACCGACGTTCGACAGTACTAGCGGATGGAAAATTTGGTCGTCGGGAGCGCGACGCAGGTCGTCTCAGACCCCTTCGAGCCCGGAGCGATACTCGTTGATGGCGTCGTCGGCTTCGTCGATGGTGTCGGCGACGTCCTCGCCGTCGCCCGAGGAGACGTCGTTCAGCGCCGACTGGATGCGAGCGAGACGGCCGTGGTCGGGACCCTGGTCCGCCGTCGAGAGACGGTCGAGTTGGTCGGCGAGGTCGCCGAGTCGCTCGCTGGCGTCGTCGCTGGCGGTGTCGTCGGCGGCCGATTCGAGTAGGTCGCTTGCTGTCGCGAGTTCCTCTCGTGTCATAGTCGAACGTTCTCCCAACGGGGATAAAACGGTTCCCTTGGTGCAGAATGTTGCACCTGTCGCTGACGGGCGAACGTTTAGGCCGTAGGCGCGTCCACGTCGTGTATGTCGAACGTCCTCTTTTGCTCGCTGGACGCCCCGCTCATCGCCGACATCGCGTGGCGCGTCGAGCGAGAGGGCCACGACGTGCGGTACTTCATCAGCGACCACCACCCGGCCGAACGGGAGATCGGCGACGGGTTCGTCACCAAGAGCGAGGACTGGCGGGCCGATCTGGAGTGGGCCGATGTCGTCGTCTTCGACGACATCTGGGACGGCAGCGACCTAGGTACCGGCAAGATTGCCGAGGAACTGCGCGCCGATGGCCACGCCGTCGTCGGCGGCACCGAACTCACCGACCGACTGGAGGACGACCGGGGGTTCGCGATGGAGACGCTGGAAGCGTGTGGCGTCGCGACGCTCCCGCACCGCGAGTTCGAGCGCTTCGAGGCCGGTATCGAGTTCGTCCGCGAGAACCCCGCGCCGTACGTCGTGAAACCGCTCGGCGAGGTCCAGAACGTCAAGCGCCTGCTGTACGTCGGCCGCGAGGACGACGGGTCGGACGTGGTCTCGGTGCTGGAGGCCTACGAGAAGGCGTGGGGCCACCGGATGAAGGGGTTCCAGTTACAGCGACGCGTCGAGGGCGTCGAGGTCGCCATCTGTGGCTTCTGCAACGGCGACGGCTTCGTCGAACCGATAAACGTCAACTTCGAGCACAAGAAACTGTTCCCGTCGAATATCGGCCCGTCGACGGGCGAGATGGGGACGAGCATGTTCTGGACCGACCGCTGTCCCCTGTTCGAGCAGACCCTCGGCAAACTGGAACCGCTGCTCGCCGAGGAGGGGTACGTCGGGAGCATGGACGTCAACTGTATCGTCGACGCCGACGGGGTGTATCCGCTGGAGTTTACGCCTCGCTTCGGGTATCCCGCTATCTACATCCAAGAAGAGGGGATGGAGACGCCCATCGGCGAGTTCTTCGTGGCCATCGCGAACGGCCGGGACCCCGACTTGCAGGTCCACTCCGGGTATCAGGTCGGCGTCCGTGTGTGCATGCCCCCGTTCCCCTACGACGACGAGAAGCTATTCGACGAGACCACTCGGAACGCGCCCGTCGCGCTGGACGACGACTCGGTGCGCGAGACGTACCACATCGAGGACGTCAAGCGGGTGCCGGTGGGCGAGAGCGATGCGACAGACGACACAGAGGACGTGACGGGTGCCGTCTACCCCGACGGCCAGTGGCGCGTGGCCGGAACCTCGGGCATCGTCCTCGTCGCCACCGGCACAGGCGAGACGATGCGTGAGGCACAGGAACGGGCGTACGACCGGGCGCGCAACGTCCTCATGCCGAACTGCTTCTACCGGACGGACATCGGCGACCGCTGGCACACCGACGCCAGCGACAGACCCGGCGGCGACGGTGACCGCTTGCAGGCGTGGGGCTACCTCTGATTCGGCACGCGCCGAACGGCCCCCTATGTGGCTGTGGCACCTACCCACACTCGTCCGATGGACGCGACACACGACGCCGACGAGTTAGACGTCTCGCGGTCAGAACACGACGACGGCTGGACCGTCGCCGTCGACCTCCACCCCGTCGACGACGACGCGGTGACCGTCGAACTGCTCGGCGACACCGCCGTCGTCGCCGTCGACACGGCACTCTATCACACGGAGTACGACGTCTCGCTGCCGGCCGCCGACGGAACGGCGTCGCTCAACAACGGCGTCCTCGTCGTCTCCGGGGACGCCTGATTCGGGCGCCGGCCCGCAGTCCGAACCGCCCCCACAGCGCTGTCGCCGTGGCGTGACTCCACAAGAGATTTCAGCGCGATAGCGGTACGACTGGGCAATGACCGCCGCCGACCAGACCGCCGACACGTCACCGACCCTCCGTGGCTCCGTCCCCCCGGTACGGGAGTGGGCACGGACGTTCGCTATCGGTATCTGTATGGGGAGCGCCGACGCCGTGCCGGGCGTCTCCGGGGGGACCATCGCCCTCATCGCCGGCATCTACGGCCGCCTCATCGCCATGATCACGGCCATCACGCCGGATCGCATCTGGCAGTTCCTCACCGCGTTCGTACCGACGAACGGCGGCGTCTCGGTCCGGGACGCACTCGACGTCTGGGACGACGTCGACGGCTGGTTCGGCCTCGCACTCGTGGCCGGCGTCGCAACCGCCGTCGTCGTCGTCACGCGGGCCGTCCACGTCCTCAGCAAGAACGCCCCGACGCTCCTCTTTGGTTTCTTCTTCGGCCTCATCGCCGCCTCGGCTATCGTCTTGCTCAGAGAACTCAGCTTCGAGTCGGCGTTTCAGGTCGGCGTCGCAGTCACCGGGTTCGTTCTCGCCTTCGTCCTCTCCGGTCCGACGCCGTTTCTCGCCAGCGACAGTCTCGTCGTGGTGTTCGTCGCCGGCGCCGTCGCCGTCAGCGCCATGATTCTGCCCGGCATCTCCGGGTCGCTCCTGCTCGTCATCCTCGGGCAGTACAGACGGATGTCGGACGTGCTGAGCAACTTCATCGACTCGCTCATCGGCCTGCTGGCTGGTGGCTCGCTGGCACAGGTCGTCGAACTCGGCACCGTCGTCGTGACGTTCATCCTCGGCGGTTTCGTCGGCCTGTTCACCATCTCGCGGGCGGTCCGCCGCGCGCTCGACCGGAACCGCCGGGCGACGATGACGTTCCTCGTCGCGCTCGTCGTCGGTGCGCTCCGGGCGCCCGTCTACGTGGTCCGTACCGAGGTCGGGTTCTCGACGGACGTGCTGGTGGCCTTTGCCGGCGCGGCCCTCGTCGGCGCGGCGCTCCTGCTCGTGCTGGACTGGTACGCCGTCGACTTAGACCTCGATTCGGTGTGAGCGAACGCTTCTACCGCCAGCAAGTGTGAACGATGCATCTTCTACCGCCTGCACCGGTGACTCAGAACAGCCAGAAAGCCCCCGGGCGTTCGATTGCCGGGTCTCGCTGCGCTCCTCGCTTTGCTGCGGTGCTTGTGTCGCCCGGGCGAATCGAACGCCCGGCCCCTTTCAGTCCCACCACGTGGACCAACCGAGTCGGGCGGGATTGAAAGCGGCCGCTCGCTGAATGAGCGAAGCGCGCAACGAGTTGCGGCCGCCGAGTGGGCGGGGGCTGGCGGTTCGCTACTTCGGGCCACTCGACCCCGATCGAATGTCCCGTCTAGAACCCGAACGCGCGCCGGTACTGGGGTGGCCCCTCGATTTCGTCGGTCGCGTCGAGCGCCTCGGCGGCGTGCATCGCGAAGTAGGGGTCCCGAAGGTGTTCGCGGCCGACGATAGCGAGGTCGGCCCGGTCGTTGGCGACGATGGCCTCGGCCTGTTCGGGCGTCGTGATGCCGCCGACGGCGCCGACGGCGACGTCCGAGTCAGTCTCCTCGCGGATGCGTTCGGCGTAGCGCAGTTGGTAGTTCGGCCCGGTGTAGTCCGGGCGCGAGTCGGGGTGGATGCCGCCGCCGCTTACGTCTATCAGGTCCGCGCCGGCCGCGGCGAGGTGGTCCGCGAGCCGCACGGAGTCGTCGACGGTCCACGACTCTCGTTCGGGGAGCCAGTCGGTCGCGGAGATGCGGACGAACACCGGCTTGCCGTCGGGCCACACCTCGCGAACCGCCGCGGTGACCTCCCGAACGAGACGAGTGCGACCCTCGAAGTCGCCGCCGTAGTCGTCCTCACGGTGATTGGTCACCGGCGAGCAGAACTCGTGGAGGAGGTACCCGTGGGCCGCGTGAACCTCCGCAACCTCGAAGCCGGCGTCGCGGGCGCGCTCGGCGGCCGCGCGGAACGAGTCGACGACGCCTTCGATGCCGTCCTGATCGAGTTTCCGGGTCGGCGGCGCGTCGCCGTCCTCGTAGGGCCACGGCTCGCCGCTGGGACCGACCGTCTCCCAGCCACCGTCGTCCGGCTGGAGCGGGTCGTGGCCCTCCCACGGCCGACTGGTCGAGGCCTTCCGGCCGGCGTGGGCGAGTTGGATGGCCGGGACCGACCCCTGCTGGCGGACGAACTCGGTGATGGGTTCGAGTGCCGCGGCGTGTTCGTCGTTCCAGATGCCGAGGTCCGCCGGCGAGATGCGGCCGCGCGCCTCGACGGCGGTGGCTTCGGTCATCACGAGGCCGGCGCCGCCGACGGCCCGCGAGCCCAGATGCGTGCGGTGCCAGTCGGTGGCGAGGCCGTCCCGGTTTTCACAGGAGTACTGGCACATCGGGGAGACCATCACCCGGTTCGGTATCGTCGTCTCGCGCAGGTCGAGCGGGGAGAACAGCGCTGTCATCGGGCGGGTTTGGCGGCGGAGTCGGATAACCGCAGGGGCGAACGTCGTCGTTGCCGGAACCCCGTCCTACCGCCAGACCGCTCTACCGAGGCGCGTCTCCGAGAGGTCGAAGTCGAAGCGGTCGGTCCAGAGCAGGCCCGCGCCCAGCAGCGCCGCCAGCGCGACGGGCACCCAGTTCGAGTAGAAGGCGTTGATGCCGCCCCAGAGGAGGACGAAGCTCACGAGGTCGTCGAGCATGAACTCACACTGTTCGAGACGGCGGCGAAGCCCGGCCCGGTCGAACCCCCAGTCGAACAGCAGGACGGCGACGGTTCCAGAGAGGAGCCACCCGCGGTAGTTCTGCCACGGGACGCCGTAGAACTGCTGTACCTCGTACTCCCAGAAGCCGATGGCGACGGCGCCGGGGTCCAGTACGAGGTCGACGAGCATGACCGTCGCCAGCGTCGCCAGCAGGCGCGGCAGGTGGGAGTCGGCCCGCCGACCCAGCAATAGCAGGACGAGCAGATAGGCGTTCAACACCAGCGGGAAGAAGAACACCGGCAGTCCCAGCGGCACCGCCCCGAACAGCATCGGACCCAAGTCGACGCCGTAGGAGAACTCGCCGTAGGGCCACCCAGTGGTGACGCCGTACAGTTCGATGCCGTAGGAGTAGGCTGTCAGCGCGACGAGCGCGAGCGTCGCCTTCCGGTCGAGTAGGGGGAACACACCCGCGACCAGCGGCAGGCGCATCACGAGCGTCCCGAACAGGACGAAGACGGGGTTGTACGCGAGCGGCGGGGGGAGCAGACCCTCCGCGCTCGCGAGCAGGGTCACCGCGCCGACCAGCGGGAAGACGACGGCGATGGTGAAGCGGTGTTCGCGGACGAGTGCGTCCAGTCGGGCGGTCGCTTCGGTCCGGTCGGTCGGGACCTGCCACGCCCGCTCAGCCATACAGCATCACCCACAGGCCGATGAGCGTGAACGCCATGCCGACGAGGGAGTTGATGGCCGGGTACCACCAGTAGGCCTCGTCGATGTCGACGCCGACGGCGAGGATGCCGAAGACGAGGCCGGGGTAGACGAGCAAGAGCGCCCCGAACACCCAGTGGGTGTAGGTGAACACGAACGCGGCGGTGAGCCAGCACATCACGCAGTAGTAGTAGGTGTTCGATTCCCCGAGGTACGTCGCCGTCGTCTGGATGCCGGCCTCGCGGTCGGGTTCGATGTCCGGGATGGCCGAGAACGTGTGCATCCCCATCGTCCAGAGCCACGCGCCGGCGACGGCCGAGGCGGGCGGCGCGACGCCCTCGATGGCGGCGTAGGCGACGACGCCGGGGAGGATGTACAGCCCGTTCGACAGCGAATCGAGAAACGGTGTCGTCTTGAACCGGAGCGGCGGGGCGGAGTACTCCACGGAGAGGGCGGCCCACGCCAGCAGTGCGACGACGCCCAGCGTCGGGAGCCACGGCAGGAACGCGGCGGCCAGCAGGCCCGACCCGACGATAGCCGCGACGACGACCGAATCTCCCCGATAGCTGACTTCGCGACCCTCGTCTTTCTTCGGGTTGTGTTCGTCGACGTCCCGGTCGAAGACGTCGTTGACGCCGTAGAGGAAGACGTTCGCTGGGACGGTGAAGTACAGGAACAGCGCGATAGCAAGCGGCGAGAACAGTTCGCCGGGCCCGTCGGCCGCGTAGGTCACCACGACGACGACCGGACCGCCCTGATACAGCCAGAACCGCGGCCGCGAGAGCCAGAACAGGTAGCCCGGCCGCGTGTCCTCGGAGGGGGCGACCTCGCTCAGACGGTCCGTGACGGTGCTCATTCGTGGTTATCTATGAGGCGCTGTGCGGTGTGTTCGCCGCTGATGAGACACATCGGGACGCCGATGCCGGGGGTCGTGAACGACCCGGTGAAGTAGAGGCCGTCGACGGCCGACGAGCGGTTGTTCGGACGCAGGAGTGCGGTCTGGCGGAGCGTGTGGGCCAGACCGAGTGCGGTGCCCTCGGTGGCGTTGTACCGCTCGCCGAAGTCCGAGACGGCGAACTGCTTCTCGTAGACGATGCGGTCGCGCAGGTCGACGCCCGTGTTCTGGGCGATGTCGGCCAAAATCTTCTCGCGGTACTCCTCGCGGATGGCCTCCCCGTCGTGCAAGCCCGGCGCGATGGGGACGAGGACGAACAGGTTCGAGTGGCCCTCCGGCGCGACACTACTGTCCGTCTCGCTCGGGACACAGAGGTAGTAGGCCGGTTCGTCTGGCCACTCGGGGTCCTCGAAGATGTCGTCGAAGTGGGGTTCCCAGTCCGTCGGCAGGACGAGCGTGTGGTGTGCAAGCGGGTCCACGTCGCCCTCGACGCCCATGTACATGAGGAAGGCCGAGGGCGCGTACGTTCGTTCGTCCCAGTAGTCGTCGTCGTACTGTCGCTCGTGGTCGGGCAGGAGTTCGCGCTCCGTGTGGGCGTAGTCGGCGTTGACGAGTACCTCGTCGGGGTGGAGCGTGTCGCCGTGGACCGTCTCGACGAGAAAACCGTCCTTTCGGCGGGCGATCTCTCGGACCTCGCTGTCCGTCTCGTAGGTGACACCCAGACTCTCGCCGAGTTCGACGAGGCCGTCGACGACGGCGCCGATGCCGCCGTCGGGGTAGTAGACGCCGAGGTTGAAGTCGACGTGGCTCATCATGTTGTACAGCGCCGGCGTGTTCTTCGGGGACCCGCCGAGGAACACCAGCGTGTACTGCATTATCTGCTGGAGTTTCGGGTGCTCGAAGTAGTCCTCGACGTGGCCCTGCATCGACCCGAGCAGTTGCAGGCCGATGGGTGCCGCCGTCATCACGTCTAAGTCGACCCAGTCACGCAGGGTGGAGCGGTCCTCGTAGACGAACTTGTTCATCGCCGTCTCGTAGTGCCGTTCGCTGGTGGCGAGGTACTCGTCGAACGCCTCGGCGGCGCCGGGTTCGTACGCCTCGAACTTCTCGCGCATCTCGTCGTCGTTGCCGGTCACGTCCAACCGGTCGCCGTCCTTGAAGAAGATGCGGTAGTGCGGGTCCAGTCGGGTCAGGTCGTAGTAGTCGCTCGGTTCCTTCCCGAAGTAGGCGAAGAACCGCTCGAAGACGTCGGGCATGAGGTACCACGACGGGCCCATGTCGAACGTGAACCCATCCGCCTCCAGACGGGAGGCACGGCCGCCCAACTGTTCGTTCTTTTCCAGCAACCGCACGTCAGCACCGGCGTCGGCCAGATAGCAGGCGGCCGACAGGCCACCGAATCCGCCGCCGACGACGACTACTTCTTCTCCGGACACCTCACTCATTATACGTCTCTGAGGCCCGGACGGACAATAAACACGCGGCCAAACTGGATTGGTGTGATAAAGTGAGGCACGGGCCGAGGTTCCGATAGAGCACACCGACTCATACTGGTGGCTGTAACAAACTGAAGTACTTCGCCACCCCGGGGTGGCGAATATCTGTACGAACTTACAGCCACCAGTATCAGCCAGTGACAACGGAGATGTGAGTGGGGCCCGAACACGCTCCCATGGACGACACGACAGTCGTCGTCACCGGCGCCAGCAGGGGCATCGGAGAGCAGGTCGCACGTGCCGTCTCGGCGGCCGGCGGACACGCCGTTATCTGTGCCCGGCAAAAGGCCGTACTGGAGGCGGTGGCGGACGACATCGCCAGCGACGGCGGCGCGGTCACCGCGATGCGGGCCGACGTCCGCGACGAGTTCGACGTAGAGCGCCTACTGGAGACGGCGGCCCGAGTGAACGGGCGCGTCGACGCCGTCGTCGCCAACGCCGCCGTCTACCACGGCGAGGCCGGTGAGACGCCGCTCTCCGATGAGTCCTACGCGGCGTTCGACGACCACCTCCGAACGAACGCTCGCGGCGTGTTCGCGACGATCCGCGAGGCCGTCCCCTACCTCGCTCCGGACGCTCGAATCGTCGTCCCGACGGGGGCCGTCGGCCGACAGGGAATGCCCGGATACGGCTCCTATGCCGTCTCGAAGGCCGCGGCGGAGGCCGTCGCCCGCGGGTTCGCTGCCGACCTCGACGTGCCCGTAGGCGCCGTCGACCCGGGGAAGGTTGGAACCGACCTCTCCGGGAGCGGTGGCCGTGACCCCGCCGACGTGGCCGAGATGGTGCTGTGGGTGCTCACCGACGCCCCCGTCGACGACCTCGACGGCGCGGTACTCGACTGGGGCGACTACCGCCGAGCGACTCGCTGACCGGTGACCGACGGATTTATTAGTAATACCCCGATTTCAGTAACTAATGCCTATTAATGGGTCTTCTACAGTTAATAAGAGTGCGCGGCCGTCGCTCCTCGGCGTCGCGAGCGTCGTCGGCCTCCTCGCACTGTCGGCCGTCGGCGCTACCGGCGGGTTGCAGAAGGTGCTGGTCATCTCGTGGGTCGCATTCGCGGCGATGGGACTCGGCGCGTGGCTCGGTGCCCGGGCCGCCCGAACGAGCCCCCACAGCCTCGTCTGGGGATACGGTCTCGCGAGCGGGGCGATGGTCACCTCGGCGGCGATGTTCCTCGTCCCGCAGGCGATGGGGCTGGGTTCCGCCGCTGGCACGCCTCGCATCGGCGGTATCGGCATCGCCGTCGGTATCGTCGCCGGCTACGGCACCCACACCGTCGGCCACCGACTGACGCACGTCGACACCTCCTTCGATACGACGACGGCCGCCATCGCCGCCCACGCCCTCTCTGCGGGCCTCATCATCGGCCTCGTCTACGGCACGATGCCGACGCTCGGTCTGCTGCTCGGTCTCGCTATCGTCTCGCACAAAGGCCCCGCCGGCTACGCCGCTGCTCGTCGCCTCAACCGCGACGGGAAGACCGCGACGTCACTGTTGCTCCCGGCCGCCGGCGTCGGCCTGACCGCGATTCCGTCGGCGCTCCTGCCGGTGCCACAGACCCCGGTGGTAAACGCGCTGGTCTTCGGCTTCGCCGCCGGCATCTTCCTCCACGTCGCGATGGACTTCCTCCCGAACTGCGAGGCCGGCAGCGAAATCGACGAAGTCTGCTCCCTGCAGGAACACTCACACGACCTGCTTGACGAACTCCGGACCCACGCCGTCGGGTCGACCGTCGGCGGGGCGGCGCTCGTCGTCCTCGCGTGGGTCGTCGTCATGCCCTGAGCCGACCGCTCACTCAGCCAACGTCGCGGTGCCCTCGTCGGTCCGTCCGGGCGTTCGCGTCTTCCCCGTTTCTGTCGTGCTCTCAGTGTCGGTCGCCGTCTCCGCTTCGGCCGGCGAGATAGTCAGACTGGCGTCGTTGTCGTCGTCGGCTGCGTCCAGTCGGTAGACGGCCTCTCGGGGCGGGTCGGCGACGTAGGGGTTCTCGGCATCCAACTCCCGCGTCGTGGACCCACCCGGGTCCAGTTCACCGACGATGCGTGCCACCGGCGCGTACGCGACGCGTGGCCCGGTCCGATTCAGCGCGAGGGCGTACCGGCCGGTTCGGTCGCCCTCGTTGGTAACCCGGATTCTGAGGGTCGGGTCGTCGTCTGCCGCCACGCTCGTCGGGCCGTCGAGCGCGACCGAGAAAGACGGGAGTGGGGCTTCGAGCGACGCCGTCACGCTCGTCGGGAACGGTACCGCGCCGTGGTCCCACGTGAGGCGAGCGTCGCTGGCGTCGCCCGTCTCCGGCAGTTCGAAGACGAGAACCCCGTCGCTCCCGTCGCCGTAGCCGGCACCCCACTCGCCGTTCCGGTAGAGACCGCTGGTGAACGCCATCGGTGTGTGCGTCGACCCGTCGAAGCGGACCGCGAACGCCGAGCGGTCGGGCAGAGGACCGTCGACGGCGACGTCGACGAGGAGGTACTGGCCGGCGTCGGCGTAGACGCCGATGGAGTCGGGGCTGTTCGGTGCGACGACGCCGGGTTGGACGACTACCGAGGCGAGGTCGACGGTCGGGATCTGGTCGTCGTGCGTGCCGCTCTCGGTCGTCCGTTCGGGGACCGGCGTCACAGTCTCGTCGGCCGGCGCGGAGTCGGGAGTCAGGTCCAGACAGCCACTGCCGGCGACGAGCGAGCCACAGAGCGCGAGGAGGGTCCGGCGGCGCATGCTCGTGACTACCCCCGTCCGGCGTAAGTGCTTTCAGAACGGTTCGGCCGCGTTTTGAGCGTCCCTCAGGCGGACTCGTCCGGGCTTCGCGTGGCGGGAATCTCGTGTAACGCCTCGGGGACCGTCTCGAACCACTCGGCCGCTAGCACCTCGTCGTCGCTCACGTCGATATCGCCGCCGCTCGCCTCGGCGTCGAACTCCACGGTCAGCATGTGGAGGCGCCGGTCGGCGTCCTCGGCGTGGACGATGGTCTTCCAGCGCGCGTAGTAGAGGCCCGTCAGCGTGCAGTCGACGCCCGTCTCCTCGCGGACCTCACGGCGAGCGGTGTCGTCCAGCCCTTCGCCGGGTTCGTGACCACCGCCGGGCGTGCCCCACGTCTCCGGCGCGCCCCGATGTTTGATGAGCAGGACTCGCCCGTCCTCGTCGGTGACCCACGCGCCGGCGTCGCCCAGCCACCCCTCTTCGGCGAGTTTCGCTCCGCGCTCGAAGAAGTCGGGGTCGTTGGTGACGGTGTCGCGCCGGACCGGGACGTCGCCGTAGGCGTCGACGAGGCGTTCGAGTTCCATACGGACCGTCTCGCGGGTCCGCGATTCGAGTGTCATGGGGGATGGCAGGCCGGGAGTGGCTTAGTTGTACTCCCGCCAGCGGTAGCCACACTCCTGGCACTTGAAAAAGCGCGTCGGCGGTTCGTCGGCGGACCCGGTCTGTTTGATGGTGTACCACGCCTTCCCGTGGCCACACTCCTCACAGGTGACGTCGTCGGCCGTCGGTTTGCCCTCGAAGTCCGCTCCTTCCTCCGTCTCGATGACGTCGTCGTCGCTCTGTTCGGCCGTGCTGACGAAGTCGGCGGCTCTGTCCTCGTCTTTCGCGACGCGAGCGCCACAGGACTGACAGACCATCTCGTCGCCGTCGGCGTGCATCATCGAGCCACAGTCGTCGCAGAACTGCATGCCCGGCTATCCGCGACGCCGACAAAAAGACGTTACTCCTCGTTGCCGAGTTCTCGCTGCTCTGCGACGACCGGACAGTTCAGGAGGCGAACCGTCTCCATGTCGACGAACTCCAGGATCTCCGTCCCTTCGTGCGTGCACTGGACCGCCGGTGGCTCGGCGAAGTGCTCGCACTGCTCGCAGTAGCGGTGTTTCGATACGTCGGCGTAGCGCTTTCTATCGGACGGCGGCGTCGGCGAGTCGTCCTCGCCGAGCGAGTCCCACACTCCGTCGGGGTCGACCGACCCCACGTCCACCGACTCGAAGACGCTCTCGGCGCCGCCGAATGGGTCGCCGTCGCGGTCGCCCATATCAGAGAACGGGTCCTCGGGCGTCGCGTCGCCGTCGCCGGACTCCACGCCTAGAGTCACGTCGGCCATCGGGTTCTCGGCGTCGGGTGGTGGCACCTCGTCACTCGCGGACGGGGCCTCGGGCACGTCGAAATCCTCGAACGGGTCCTCGGGGTCCTCGGGCACGTCGAAGTCCTCGAACGGGTCCTCGGGGTCGTCCTCACTCATCGGTCGGGCCGGCCTCCAGTTGGGCGGCGGTTACGAGTCGCGCTTTCTTGCGGAGGATGCCTCCTTCGGGGCGGACGTCAGAGACGGTCGACCCACAGTGGGGACACTGCGGGTCGGTCAGCAGGCCGATGTCGACCGACTCGCCGCAGTTCTCACAGGACGCCGACGAGATGCCCTCCTGTGCGGCGGCGCGCTTGATACGGTCGAC
This sequence comes from Haloarcula pellucida, assembly GCF_014647235.1. Lineage (GTDB taxonomy): Archaea > Halobacteriota > Halobacteria > Halobacteriales > Haloarculaceae > Haloarcula > Haloarcula pellucida. The sequence goes on along the minus strand of NZ_BMOU01000002.1, from coordinate 615,238 downwards.
AGCCTTCTGGTGGGCGTCCCGGCCACCCTGGTCGTCGCGCAGGTCGTTGACGACCCACGCGACGCGGGTGAGTTTCTCTTCGACGTCGTCGATTCGGTCGTCGACGCCCTCGATGTGGCGCTCGACGTCGTCGACTCGGGCCGACTGGTCGGTGATGTCGTCTTCGAGTTCGTCGCGGGCAGCGGCGAGTTCCCGGTGTAACGACGTCACCTCGCTTTCGAGGTCTTCGATTGCGGCGAACTCCTCGTGGTCGTGGTCGGCCGCCGCCTTCCCGTCGAGTTCCCGTTTCAACTGGACGACGCGGCTTCTGACGTCCTCTATCTTCGCTTGAAAATCGTCCTCGACGGACTCGAAACGGGGGTCGAGGCGACCCTCGACGGCGTCGGTGATGTCGGGCAGGCGGTCGCCGACGGCGGATTCGACGGCTGGTGGTATTCGCCCGTCGATGGCGTCGTCGACGGCGGCGGCCACGACGGCGTCTAGCCGGTCGCCAAGCGCTTCCTCGACGGTCCGGTCGACGTCGGACAGCGCGGCCATCGACTCGGTGTCGTCGCGGTCCGTCGTCATACGGTACGACGCCAGCAACTGGTGGACGAGTTCCTCGCGGTCCACCCCGAGTGTCGCCGCTCGCTCGTCGAGCCACTCGTCGAGCTCCGGCGGCAACGCGACGGTGACGGCCCCCTCCTCCGTCGACTCACTGGCCATTACGTACCATCTTATGAACTAGATAGTTAAGGGTTTGCCGCCTATTTCAGCCGGCGAAACTACCATCGAAGACCGCGATACGGCGTGAGTGCCGACTCACCGAATCTTGCGCACGTCGCTGATGTCGAACCCGGCGTCGCCGAGTTCCGTCTCGAACTGGACGATATCCTCGTCCTCTATCTGGGAGAGGACGCCGCGGAACTGCTTGACGACGAGCGTCCGGGCCCGCGTCGACCCGCCGGACTCCCACGAGAACTCCATCGTGCCGTGGGCGGCGTCGCTCAACTGCCCCTGCCGGGCGCCAGAGAGCGTCTCGTAGTTGAGGTGCAAGAGGATGAGCCCACCCCACTTGTGGGCCGCCTTCTGGAGGCCCGCGACGAGAAAGGTGATGTCGGCCCAGTCGATGTCCTCGCCCATGGCGCTGACGAGGTCCGACAGCGAGTCGATGACGACGAGGTTGCCCGCGGCCACGTCGCTGAGTTTCGACCCCAGTGCCCCCAGCAGGTCGTCGCGTTCGTGTCTGGCCCGCAGGTCCTCGATCTTCGGGGTCTGCTCGGCGTACCACGACCGCGGCACCGGACTCATGTGGAAGTACCGCTCGGACATATCGTGGAACTCGATCCCCGAGAGCGCCGTCTCTAGCAGGTCCTCGTCCATCGCGAGTCGCATCTCCGAGGCCAGTTGCTCCCCGCTTGCTGTAAAGGAGATGTAGTGGACCTCCTTCGGCGGCAGGGCCGTCTCCGACGGGCCCCCGTAGTAGAGGTCGTACATCTCCTCGTCGACGCGGCTGAGTCCGTTGATGACCGCACTCGTGTGCATGAACTCCCGCGACCCGGCCCCCGCCTCGCCGGCCAACAGGACGACGCTACCGGCCGGTGCGCCGCCGTTGATGATGGCATCAAGTTGCTTGACACCGAACGGGATACGCTCCATACACGCATTGACCCGTGTGGTCGCTTAAACGCTTGCCCTGCTAGCAGTAAGTGTGTCTTACCGTGGTGCTATCGAGAGGTGCTATCAGTACAGTCAGAACGCCCCAAGTGCTCGGCCGCCGGAACTCGTTGCGCTCCACGTCAGCGATCATCTGCTCATCGGCACTCTTGGGAAGTACGTTGTCGGTGAGCCAGTAGATGAGTTAGTAATTGAGATGTCCGTTTGGCTGCTGAGTTTTGAACCGTAACGCGATCCTCATCATTCCTGGATTGCACCTGTGATTCCGCTATCATCGATCACCACCTGGTAATTCGATCCGAGTTTTATAGCCTCCTGAGTGACAGTTATTGGAAACGTTGCGTTTCTATCGTTCGATTCGACCTGTAGCTCAAACGACCCTGTATCGCTAACACCGGTATCAAATCCTCTCTGATCATCCGGTTCAAGACCAAATTTCTTTTGATATATTTGTTTGTTGTCATGTTTCAAGGCCATCGATCCTGTCTGCAGATTCCCACTTCCGTTAAAAACTAATATTGCAAGTGAATACTCTGGATCCATCGTTGAGGTTTTTGATTGGACTGTCTCTTCACTTGTGTTATCACCTAAATCATCATCACTGTCGTTGGAACTGAAGCAACCGGCAAGCGACAGTGGGACCATGGAACAGAGCGTTAGCGCTAACTTTCGGCGTTTCATTACAGTACAGTATTTAGTAGAAATATATGATTTCTGTGGAATGACTGTTCGTGTTCTGCTCTGTTTGAAAGTTTGGCTTTGTAGTTTGGGCACACGACAGTCGATTTCATGGATGAGACGCTCTTCGGAAGTAGATCGTTGGTCGGGGAGAGTTGTCGCTGTTTGAGTGTAGCGGGCAAGAGTGGCGCTGTCGAGTCATCCAAATGTAATGTTCCCGTTTGAGTTGCTGAGTTCGGAGGCGAGCGCCGCGAACCTGCTTGCATACAAGGCTGAGGAACACGGTATCCCCTTGACCGTGTGAGTGAGACACGAGCAAGACGAGTTCGTGCTGTGGTCGGAAGCGTGACGCAAACCGTGTGCGGCCAAACCGCAGGTTTTGCACCGAGCGAACAGGCGGGTCGCGTACCTCACTATCCCAACGCTCAGAAATCCTCGCCCGTCAGGGAGGAGAAAATGTCACTCGTCCAGTGTTGCGCCCGTATTCCGTGGAGCGACCACGTGGACGTCGCCGCCGACGCCAGCGGCGTCGAGGGCGGTCCGGCCCGCTTCTCGGGCCGCGTCGACGCCGTCGGTGTCGGTCAGGCCCCACACCGTCGGCCCCCACGATGACTGGCCAGCGCCGGTCACGGCCGGTTCGTCCGAGAGACGCTCGACGATGGTGCCCGCTGGCGGTCGGTAGACGCCGCCTTGCTCGTCGGCGTACCACGCGCCGTTGAGTCGCCCGAGTCGGGCCGCGGCCTGTCCGAACTGCCGGCGGTCACGGGTCCCGATGGCCGGGAGGAGTCGCCGGGTGAGGAGTGTGGCTATCTCGTCTGCGATGCCGGGGTCGGCCCGTTCGACGGCCTGTCGCATGCTCTGGTCCTCCTCGCTCCCGTGCTGGCCGGGGTCGGTGTCGGGGACGACGAGGACGAACCGCCAGTGGGCGGGCACGTCGTGGCGGGCCAGAATCGGCGGCACCTCCCAGTCGCCCTCGGCCGGCGGTTCGGCGGTGAACCGCTCGGTCGGGTGGCCGCCGTCGACGACGAACCCGCCCCGTTCGAACGTGGCGACGCCGATACCGCTCCGGCCACCCCGACCCAGTCTCGGCGCGTACGTACGGGCGTCTGCCGTCGTGTCGTGGGCGCGAGCGACGGCGACGAGGGTGGCGAGCGCGAGTTGCGTGCCGCTCCCGAGGCCGACGTGTCGCGGGAACCGCTCTTCGATCTGAACGCACACACCCGAGACACCCAGCGCGTCGACGGCCCGTCGGACGTACGGTTCGGCGGCCGCGTCGTTGCAGTCGACCACGTCCGCCGGGTGGGCCTCGACGACCAGTCGTGGCTCGTCGAGCGCCAGTCCGACCCCGCCGTACAGTCGTTCGTGTGCGAGCGAGAGGTTCTGGAAGCCGAAGTGGAGTCGCGCCGCCGTGGTGACCGTCGCCATGTCGCGGGGTTGGAGACGCCACGGAAAGAAGCTACTGCCAGCGGCCGGATTCACCACGGGGACGTGAGGAACGCTATCATTAGTACAAGGCGCTTAAGATGCCCCGTTGCCATGCTCGAAGTATGAGCCAGCAGGAACACGACGACGCGGCAGAGCCCGGGGAGAAGGACCCGGACCTCCGGAGTAACGAAGTCACCGAGGGCATCGAGAAAGCCCCCCACCGGGCGATGTTCCGCGCGATGGGCTACGACGACGAGGACCTCGCTTCGCCGATGGTCGGCGTCGCCAACCCCGCCGCCGACATCACGCCGTGTAACGTCCACTTAGACGACGTCGCCGACGCCGCCTACGAAGGTATCGACGACGCCGGCGGGATGCCCATCGAGTTCGGGACCATCACCATCTCCGACGCCATCTCGATGGGGACCGAAGGGATGAAGGCCTCGCTCATCTCCCGGGAGGTCATCGCCGACTCCGTCGAACTCGTCTCGTTCGGCGAGCGCATGGACGGCCTCGTCACCATCGGTGGCTGTGATAAGAACATGCCCGGGATGATGATGGCCTCCATCCGCACGGACCTCCCGAGCGTCTTCCTCTACGGCGGTTCTATCATGCCCGGCGAGCACGGCGGCCGTGAGATAACCATCCAGAACGTCTTCGAGGGCGTCGGTGCCGTCGCCGACGGCGACATGTCCGAGGACGAACTCGACGAGATGGAGCGCAACGCCTGTCCCGGGGCCGGGTCCTGTGGCGGGATGTTCACCGCGAACACGATGGCCTCCATCTCCGAAGCACTCGGGTTCGCACCGCTGGGCAGTGCCTCCCCGCCGGCCGAACACGAGTCGCGCTACGACGTGGCCCGCGAGAGCGGCGAACTCGTCCTCGACGTCGTCGAGAACGACCGACGCCCCTCCGACTTCCTCACCATCGAGAGCTTCGAGAACGCCATCGCGCTACAGGTGGCCGTCGGCGGGTCGACCAACGCCGTCCTCCACCTGCTGGCGCTGGCCGCCGAGGCCGGCGTCGACCTCGACATCGAGCGGTTCAACGAGATCAGCGCCCGCACCCCCAAGATTGCGGATCTCCAGCCCGGCGGCGAGCGCGTGATGAACGACCTCCACGAGGTCGGCGGCGTTCCCGTGGTGCTGAAGGCCCTGCTCGATGCCGACCTCCTCCACGGCGACGCGCTGACGGTGACCGGCAACACGATGGCCGAGGAACTCGAAGCCGTCGACCCGCCGCGCATCGACGAACTGGACGTCGACTACCTCTACCCCGTCGACGACCCCATCCACGAGCGCGGGGCCATCCGCATCCTCTCGGGCAACCTCGCGCCCGACGGCGCGGTCATCAAGATTACCGGCGAGGACCACCTCCACCACGAGGGGCCGGTCCGCGTCTTCGAGGAGGAGTCGAGCGCCATGCAGTACGTACAGGAGGGGAACATCGAGACCGGTGACGCCATCGTCATCCGCAACGAGGGGCCCCGCGGCGGCCCCGGTATGCGCGAGATGCTGGGCGTCACCTCCGCCGTCGCCGGACAGGGCCACTCCGATGACGTGGCGCTACTGACCGACGGGCGCTTCTCCGGCGCGACGCGTGGCTTCTCGATCGGTCACGTCGCCCCCGAAGCCTTCGTCGGCGGCCCCATCGCCGCCCTCGAAGACGGCGACACCATCACCATCGACATCGACGACCACGAACTGTCGATCGACCTCTCCGACGAGGAAATCGAACAGCGACTTGCCGACCGCGACGACCCCGAACCGACCTACACGAACGGCGTGCTGGCGAAGTACCACCGCGACTTCGGCTCTGCGGCCAACGGCGCCGTGACGAACCCCGGCGCGAAGTGGGACTGAGTCGGCGAGCGAAACCGAGCCTCGTTTTTCCGGCGCTTCGTCGGGCGTCGACAGCGTGACCGACGCGGTCACGAACGCGGTGCTCTCGGTCGGTCTATCGAGAAGACTGCAAGAACGGTGGTCGGCGCCGGTCGAATCGACGGCCGAACCGGCCGTCCTCGAAGGCAGCGCCTTACTCCGCGGCTTCGTCGGTGCCGAGGTACTGCTCGACGTAGTCCTGCCCGCCGTAGCCCACCGAGAGGCCAAAGGCCAGCGCGAACGCCAGTCCAACAGGGAGCACGACCGCGAGCAACAGCAGTCCCAGAAGGGTCGCGTCGACGCCCGCGACGTCCAGTGCGATGACGACGGTGAACAGGTAGACGACGGCCTGCACACCGCCGGTGACGAGGGACTCGAACGGCGAGTCCGCGACTTCGTCGACGCCGCGGACCACGGTCCCGACGTAGTCGGCGACGATGGCCCCCAGCAGGAGCAACACCAGCGCACCGAGCAGTGTCGGGACGTAACTGACGGCGGCACCGAGTACCCCGGCGACCGACCCGATTGCCAGCGTGGCCGCGACGACGTACAGCGTCACGAGATAGACGTAGTACTCGACGGCGATGCCGGCGAGTCGACCGACGGTTCCCCCATCGGCGTCGACGACGCGGCCGAAGTGCGTCGTCGGGAACGAGTCGCCGAGGGCTGTCCGGTCGACGAGTCCCGGCACCAGCGACCGGACGATGCGCCCCACACCGAACCCGACGACCAGTAACACGGCCGCCGCGACGACGTTCGGCACGTAGCCGATGACGATGTCGAGCAGTTCCTGCAGTTCAGAGAGATTCAGGACGCGAATCGCGGCCACGACGGCCACCACCAGCACCAGATACCGAACCAACTGCCCGGCGGCGGTGGCGACGCCGTCCTCGTCCGCGACCACTGCGCTCGCCGGTGTGTCACCGGCCTTTCCGTCGACGTCGTTTTCGAGGGCCCACTCGAAGACGAACGTGTCGAGACGGTCGGCGACGACGTATCCCACGCCGAGGACGAGCAGCGCCAGCAACACCGTCGGCAAGACCTGCGCGGCGAAGTTCACGATTCCGAGTACGATACTCACGAACAGACCGATGATCGCATCTATCGGTCCGATTCCAGTCTGCAACAGCAGGGATCTTACCCCCGTACCAGAGATCATCTGTGGTAACCCCAGCGTCTCAATCAGGCCGGGGTTATAAATGAGTTCTGACATCTGCTTGGTGGAATCAAACGTGTGAGCACCGGACGACCCGCCCGCGAGTCACAACACACGAATGGGTGGAGGTACAATCCCGTCTCGTGTCCGAGACGTACGTCTGTTCGAACTGCCAAACGACGGTCGAGCGCCCGTTCGAAATCCGGTCCATCATCCGGACCTGTGACGAGTGCGGCCGGAACGGCCGCTTTCTCCATCGCTCGCTCGTCGACTCCCTGAACTCGCTTCCCGACGACGAACTTCCCGAAGACTGGGAGTCGATGCGCTTAGACGAGCGGTTCGAGGACGCGATACAGCGCGGCCTCATCGAAATCACGCGGCGATAGCTCGGCTCCCACGTCCCGATTCGGCCGCCGTCGACACACACGAACTGACAGCTGCCGCTCGCAGACTACAGCGGGCGAGTGCCGCACGACGTTTTCGGGCTACCGACGACGACTTGCCTGTCAGGTACCTCGGCAACGACGCGTCTCTCGTCGGGGACTGACGCCGCTCCGGAGTTCGGCGTCGAACACGACCCCCGAGATCGGCATCGTCGACCCGTACCGCTGCCGTATTGCTCTCCGAGCGTATCGGCCAGATGGAGCCCCGCTCCAGCCTCGAACTGCGACGGCTTCGCCCTCGAACGGACTGCGTCGGGCGCGACATCGGATTCCCGATGTCCCACTCGAATGAAACCGCAGCAGGCGGAGAGGTGAGATATGCGGGTCCTATAACAGAGTACAATCGTGTTACTAGTTAACGGTCGGAGCGTTTATCACCGTGGTTGTAAAATCACGCCATCCAGATGTCGCTTCAGGACTGCTATCCGAACAAGGCCCCCGCGATAAACGACCTCTTAGACACCTTGAGCCATCACGTTCGGCGCGAAATAATCCACTATTTCGAGGACTGTCTCGAAGAGGATACTGCGGAAGTAGCCGAACTGGTGACCTATATCGAGAATCGAGTTCCAGACCAATGCCGCAAGCAGGTACGGGTACAACTCCATCACACCCATCTACCGAAACTCACCAGCAGAGGCTGGGTCGACTACGATAGAGAAACTGAACAGATTCGGTATCACGGCCACGAAAACGCCGAATTCTTCGCCGGAGAGATATACGACATGTTCTGATTCCGATCCGAGCTACGGAGAAACAACGCTGAGCGTACAGATGTTGGCGTCTGAGTAAATTTGGAGTGGGACCGCCGAGATTCGAACTCAGGTCCTACCGACCCCATCGGCAGAGGATACCGCTACCCCACGGTCCCGCACTCGGGAGGAGGAGGGTGTTTTAATTAAGGGCTTCGCTTCGGCGGCGCCGTGGTGGGGTGTGGCGCGGTCACGGAAGGTGGGACCGGATGGCCAGACGGACGTCGCGGACGAACGGCCACGGGTCCGACGGCGAGAAGTAGTCACAGTCGGGGTGGCGGCGGAACGACGCGATGAGGTTCCGGATCGCCGTCGATGGACTGGGCGGGTCGACCAGTGGGCAGTCGTGTGTCCAGAGGCTGTAGAGATAGGACACCTCACCACGGAGGAGGTGCGTCCCGACGCCCGTCTCGTAGTCGGTGGTCTCGGGCACCGGGTCGTCGCCGGCGAGGCGCCAGAGCACCCACGGATAGTCGACCCCGGCGCGAATGTCACAGGACAGCGAGGCCCAGAGCCGCGGGTTGACCTCCATCAGGAGGTACTCGTCGCCGTCTGCCGGGCGACGGAACTCCACTTCCGCAGGGCCGTGCCAGTCGAGTGCGTCCAGCAGCGCGCGTCCGGACCGTTCGAGACGCGGGTCGAAGATGGACTCCCGGTAGACGCTGGCGCCGCCGGTGTACTTGTAGCCGCGGTGCTGGCGAATCTGGCTCGTCAGCACCGGGTCGCCGTGATCGTACAGCGCCCGGAAGGAGTACTCCGTTCCCCCGACGTACGACTGTGTGACCGGCACGTGTTCCATTCGCTCGACGAGCGCCTGTCGGTCGGGTGTCTGGCCCGGTTCGAGGTACACCGTCGACGGCGGCTTGTGCAGGTCGCGTGAGGGGATAGCTCGGTCGTACGCGTCCGTCAGCAGCGCGTACCGCGACTTGACGATACGCTCGCCGGACCAGTCCGTGACCGCGTCCAGCGGTTCGGTCGTCGGGATTGGGGCGTCGGTCGCCGCCGCCGTCGCGAACAGCGACAACCGGTCGTGTGTCTCCCGGACCGTCTCGAAGTCCGGCCAGAACGGTGTCACGTGGTCGGCGAACGCGTCGCGGTGGCTCGCGAGGACGAAGATGTCCTGTTCGCGCCCGGGGAGGATAGTTCGGACGTCGGGCCGACGAGCCAGCGAGAGGAGCGCCGCCGCGTAGTCGTCGGGGTCTGTCGGCTCCGGAAGCGGGACGAACTCGTCGCAGTGGCGCGAGCGGGCACTCGGTGGCGCGGTGAGGTCCGACGCGACGATCGTATCGACCCCGCGCCGACCCAGCGAGCGGACGGCGGCGATACTTCCCGGTGATCCGTTGGCGATGACGACTGCTGCGTGCCCCGTCGATACTCCCATCGGCATCTAGGCGGGGACCACGCAGTAGGTAACTCGGAAATTACCGGCACCGCCGGCCGCCATTCGCGTGGTAAGACCGGCTTATCGGTCAGATTCGAGGCGTCAGACGAGGACGCGTTCGAGTTCGACGACGGTCCCGGCGTCGGTCTCGGGGTCCCCGACCAGCGTGCCGAGACAGACGGCCGCGCCGTCCGGCGTGTAGCAGGCGACGAGGGTCCCTTCCTCCGGCGTGGCACCTCCGACCTCGGCGGGACCGACGCCGATGACACCGGGGGCGTACACCGGCGCGCCGTCGGCCACCGCACGGGCAGCGCTGGGGGCGATCGTCACCGCTGGAAGCGCGACGAGAGCGCGTTCCGCTGGCTGGACCACTTCGCGGAGCGGCGGCGTCTCGCCAGCCTCGGCGACGGCGAGGGCGTCGACGAGGTCGTGCATCGTCACGAGGTCGGCGTCGTCGAAGGTGCCTGTGGCGGTCCGGCGCAGGTCGCCCATGTGTGCGCCCGTCCCGAGCGCCAGTCCGATGTCGTGACACAGTTTGCGGATGTAGGTCCCCGAGGCACAGCGCACGCGAAGGAGCGCCCGGCGGTCCTCGCGTTCGAGAACGTCGAGGTCGTGAATCCGTCGGGTCCGCAGTTGCCGCTTGACGGCGCTCTTGCGCGGTGGTTTCTGGTAGATGTCGCCCTCGAACTCGGCGACGACGGTCCCGAAGTCCGCGGGAGCGCGGTCGTGGAGTTCCAACACGGCGACGTACTCCTTGATAGCCTCGTCGAAGACGCGGGCCGCGCGGGCGGCGTCGCCGAGCAGAATCGGGAGACAGCCCGTGACCTTCGGGTCGAGCGTGCCGCCGTGGGCCACCCGGTCCTGTCCGGTGGCGTCCCGGACCCACGCGGCGACCTGATGGGCGGAGGGGCCGGGGGGCTTATCGAGGTTGACGACGCCAAAGGAGAGCAGGGCGTCGACGTCGCGGTCGTCGGGTGGGCCACGGAGCGTCATCGAATCAGAACTCGTACCGGATGTCCTCGATGGGTGCTTTCCCCTCGTCGCCCTCCGGACGGTAGGAGTCGATGGCGTGAAGCGAGACGCTCAAGACGCCCTGCGGGTCCCAGCGGGCGGTGTTGACCGAGAGGTCGTAGATAGAGAGGTCGTCGAAGTCGATGTCGTAGTAGTCGCTGTAGCGCTGGGCCTCGCTCTCGCCGCGCTCTCTGGTCTCCGTGCGGGCTTGCTCGAAGGGCTTGTTCTCGCGCTGGGCGATGCGGTCGGCACGGACGTCGAGTGGCGCGGTGAGCCAGAGTTTGATGTCGGCGTATTCCCCGGCCATCCAGCCAGCGAGGCGAGATTCCAACACGAGGTCGTCCCGCTCGGCGGCGATGTCCCGGAGTCGTCGGTCGAGGTCGCGGTCTATCTGGTCGTCCTCCTCGGCGGCCTTGTTCAGTTCCAGCGGCGTCATCCCGCGTTCCTCGGCCAGCGAGCGGAAGATGTCGCCGCCGCTGACGTGGTCGTAGGAGAGGGCGTCGGCGAGACTCTTCGCGAGCGTGCTCTTCCCGCTGCCAGCGGGACCAGAGACGGTGATCAACATAGCTACTCTCCGAAGGTGGCGATAAAAGGAGTTGTGTCTTCGAGCTACCCGTGTCACGTCGAAAGCGGTCGCAACGCTCGTCGAGACAGTTGCGTTCTGAAGCGCTACCACACCAGTCGCGAGGCGTGAGGACGCCGTCGGGCGCGACGCCTGGGCAGAATGCGTTGCGTTATGCAATACTGCAACTGGGTTTCATGGTTCTGTTGTTCATATTGTTCGCGCAATTATTCAAAGAGGATAGTGTGTGGATCGGTGGCGTTTCTGAGATCTCTAGTCTAGGAATTGCACTCTCGAGTGATCTCTGTAGAAGACCTGCAATTAGAAATGCAATATCTAGTTCCGTTTGGCTACCGTGACTGGTTAGAAATATCGGCGGATTTGGCTCCGTTGGAATCCTATTGATTCGACACCTTTCCCGATGGTTTTGCCGTTAGTTACGATTGCTCAAGGTACTCTTGTTGCTTCAATTCGGAGTCCATTCGGCCCGGCTAAAATCATCAGTCGTTGACGGTCGTTATCGAGAGTCCACGTGTCAGTTGTGACAGACTCCGCAGTCCTCGCTTTGACTCGATACTCCCCTGGAGTTGTAAAGACTGTATCGAGGAACAACCCACGCTCAGACTCAACGGACTCTGTATATTCCGTTCCTGCGATACCGGTAGAGGAATTCACTACCGTGACGGTGATGTCGAACTTGGAATTCCTCTCTCCGAGATTGTAAATCAAAAGTGGGACTGGCTGGAACTCTCGCGATGATGTAGTATCGGACTGCACTGATTCAGCCCGCTTGCCTCGTTGTTCCACACGGGTGTGCCCCGTCGGACTGATTCGATACAGCACCGTATGGGGAGCGCCATCGGAGACTGAACCGTCGTCGTATGTTGTTGCGGCACACTGAACGAAAACATACTGCTTTTCTGGTGTACTGACTACTGAACGGCTATTACAACCAATCTCGATTCGATCAGGTGACGTATTATTTAGGATTCGGTTGTGTAACTGCGTCTTTTCAAGTTTTTCAGCGTACCTGAGAGCAGATGAATCGTTAATTGCGGGTGGCGGAGACGGTGCTTCACGAAGGTGTGGTTGGTTTGACGAGATTTCTACTCCAAGAAGAATTCCTGTCGTACCCACAATCACAACGACAATCGCAAGAAAACCATAGAGGAGACCTTTTTCCATAAATCAGTGTGTGACCCTTAGATAGTAATATCAATTGATTGGTTAAAGACTCATTTAGCCAAAAGACGGTGATTCGCCTATATTGAACGTTCAAAGTGCTTAGTCAAGGTTGTGAGTGAGACAGCCGACAACGAGTTCACGGAACTACTTCCACCAGTGTCGTGAGCGGACGAATGTGCCATATTTCCGTTTAAGACGGGAGTTCACCGTCTCGTTCTGACTACGTTGGCCGTAGAGGCCGGCGTCCAACCGAGCGTTCCACGCCTTGTGGAGTGACGAAAACTCTCGGTGCTTGATGAGCGAACGAACATCATATTCGCGGGCTAACGCACGAATCTTCTGGTCGCCGTCACATGGAAATTGACGATAGCATTCGCTCTCGTGTCCACGAGAAGTGTAACTTTCAACTGCTGAATCGTCAGTTTCGTTCTCTGAGTGAGCCTCATAATAATTACTGCACCAACGTTACCGAGGACTAAGAACCCGATAGCACAGGCACACCCTGGACAGCACCAGCGATCGGTCGCAGTCGTCGCCCAGAGTCCGCCGGTCTCGGCCGGGAGAACGTCCCGGTCGCTTCGTAGTGTGCCGTCGGCGGAGTCCCTGAACGCCGTTTCGCGCGGCTGAACCAACGTGTGCTGGATACGGAGTCGGTGTAGCGCCGAGGCGACGGAGAACCGACCCCGTCGCGAACGGGTTAGCTACCGGTCGGCGTCGTCTCGACGTTCAGCGCCTTCCGGATGATCTGGGTGAACGACAGCGAGCACAGGAAGTACCAGAGGATCCACGCCTGCAGCGGCCCGGCGGCGCCCTCTTGCCACGAGCCGACGTCACCGAGTATCGGGAACGTGACGACCGGTGCCTCCAGGGACATCCCGGCGCCGAACACCATCCAGTAGAGCCACAGGAAGATGGGGATGTTGATGAGCATGATCCAGACCATCGGGCGGAACTGCTGTTTGAACATGCCCATCTGGTCGGTCATCAGTTCCATCTGTTCCTCTTCGAGGCGGTCCAGCGCCTCGTCGTCGCCGCGTTCCTTCGCGGCCTCGCGGCGCTCTTTGAGGTCCTGCATCTTCTCTTGATGGTCGCCCATCCCGGACATGTCCATCAACTGGTCCTGCAGAATCGAGGACGTAGAGCCCGTGAACACGGCCAGTACGAGGATGACGACGTAGAACGGGACGGTTTCCGCGAGCGGTCCCAGCGCGATGTCGATGACGCCGCCGATGGCGTCACGGACGGAGGTGAGCGAGTACCCGGCGAAGAGGCCGAGCGTCGCGAGGCCGGCCAGTTTGTCCCACGTGGACCAACTGCCGTCGTCGTCGTCCTCTGCGGGGGCGGCGTCGGCCTCTTCGAGCGCTTCGTGGACGCCTTCCGGGTCGTCGACGACGAACCCCTCGCCGTCGGCGTCGACGAGGAGGCCGGACTCGATGAGTCGTCCCCACTCGCCGCTGGTGATGTCGTCGCTGACGTCACTCCACGTGACGGTCCCTTTCTCCTCGGCGACGGAGAGGACCGCTGCGAGTGCGTCGGTCATTGCTTCGCCCTCGTCGGCGAGTCGTTCTACCTTCGGCGCGGTGCGTGCCATTGTACTGTGTTCAGCAGTGACGACTTATCAACGTTTATTCTGCGTGTTCGTCGACCGCGTTCTCGATGTCGTCCCAGACCTCGTCGGGGGTCTGCTCGCCGTCGATGGCGACGAAGCCCTCGTGGTCCTCGTAGTGGGCGATGACCGGCGCGGTGTTCTCGTCGAAGACGTCCAGTCGGTTGCGCACCGACTCCTCGTTGTCGTCCTCGCGCTGGATCAGGTCGCCGCCACACTCGTCACAGACGCCCTCCGCTTCGGGCGGGCTGAACTCGACGTGGTAGTTCGCGCCACAGTCGTCACACACGCGGCGGCCGGTCAGGCGGTCGACGAGTTCCTCGCGGGAGACGTCGAGCGAGAGAATCACGTCGAGATCGGTCATGCCTTCGAGTTCCTCGGCCTGCTCCAGATTTCGGGGGTAGCCGTCCAGCACGAACCCGTCGGCTTGGGAGAGCGCCTCGTCGACGATGGCGTTGACGACGGCGTCGGGGACGAGGTCACCGGCCTCCATGTACTCCCGCGGCGTGTCGTACTCGGTGTCCATGTCGCTGATGTCCATGTCCTTGTTCGCCCGCAGGGCGTCGCCCGTCGTGATGTGCTCGACACCGTAGGTGTCGGCGAGGTTGACGCTCTGTGTGCCTTTGCCGGCGCCCGGCGGTCCGAGAATCAGGATTCGTGGGTTCGACATGGACGCGGGTTCACCCGCGCTCGTTAAATGGTTGTCCAAACGCGCCCGGCCCGGGACCGACTGGGCAGTCGCTCGTGGCCCTCGCGTGGCGGACTGCCCCGACCCAAATCCGTAAAACTGCGGCCGCCCAGGAACCGGATATGCTCGAAGCAGGCGACCCAGCACCCGACGTGAGCGCTCCGAACCAGTCCGGCGAGACGGTGACGCCGAAGTTCGACGACCCGACGGTCGTGTACTTCTACCCCGAGGACTTCACCGGCGGGTGTACCATCGAAGCACGGGAGTTTCAGGACGTGCTCCCGCAGTTCCGCGAAGTCGACGTCACGGTCTATGGCGTCTCGATGGACGGTGTCCAGACACACGACGAGTTCGCCGAAGAGGAAGGGCTCCGCTATGACCTGCTGGCCGACCCCGACGGGACCGTCGCGGAGGCGTTCGGCCTCGACGTCAGTTCGGGGTGGACCGACCGACGGACGTTCGTGCTGTCCAACGGCGAGGTCAAGGCTGTCTACGACCCGGACATGGCCGACCCGTCGGGCCACGCGGAGGAAGTGCTGAACGACACGCGAAACGAGTACGTACAGAGCGGGTAACCCGCCGACTCATATCCACGCCGTCTCGGGGTCTATCGGATTCGTCGGGTCCTCGCCCCGCAAGACGGCAGCGACGTCGCTCGCGACGCCGCGCGAGAGATCGGTCCGACTCTCTTCGGAGTACCAGCCGACGTGGGGCGTACAGATTACGTCGTCCCGGCCCGCGAGCGGGTCGTCCGGGCCCGGTGGTTCCTCGGCCCGCACGTCTAGCCCCGCTTTCGCGACGGACCCGTCGTTTAGGGCCGACACGAGGGCGTCCTCGTCGACGACCGGGCCGCGGGCGGTGTTGACGACGATGGCCGCTTCGAGCCGTTCGAACTCCGCGGTCGAGAACATATGGCGGGTCTCCTCGAACAGGGGGGCGTGGATCGAGAGGTAGTCGAGACGGTCCAGCATCGCGTCGAACGGTACCTTCTCGACGCCGTAGTCCCGCATCGTCGCCGCGTCGACGTTCGGGTCGTAGGCGACGACATCCAGTTGGTAGGCGCGGAGTTTCGACGCCAGACGACGGGCGATGGCACCGAATCCGGCGAGGCCGAGTGTTCGACCCCGCATCCGGTGGAGCGGGCGGCCGGTCCGCCAGTCCCACGTCCCCTCGGAGATCTCGCGGTCGTAGTGGGGTATCGCTCGCACGCAGGCCAGCAACAGCGAGAGCGCGTGCGTCGACACCTCGTCGAGACAGTAGTCGGGGACGTTGACGACGGTGATCCCGTTCTCGGCGGCCGCGTCGACGTCGATGTTGTCGACGCCGATGCCGGCCCGCCCGACGACCTGCAGCGTGTCGGTACCCGAGAGCGCCGTAGCCGTGACCGGCGTCGCCGCGTCCACGATGATACCGTGGGCGCCCTGTACGGCCTCGGTGACGGCGGCGTCGGTCTTCTCGTCCAGCAGTTCGATGGTCGCGCCCGCGGCCTCTAGAATCTCCGACTGCGTCGTCGGGTCGACCGTCTTGTTGTCACAGAGGACGATAGTGTAGTCCATATCGACTGTCGCACGGGCCACCACAAAGAGTGTGTGTGCCCGGTCGCTGCTACTCAGGCCGGTGGCTCGTCCCACGCCTCGCCGTTGTCCTGTGGGTCGTAGCCGATGGTCTCGCGGGCATACTCTAGGTCGTCCAGCCAGCGTCGGTCGTTGCCGCTGACGCCGTAGAAGTGGTCCCACTCGACCGAGTCGTCGTCCAGACAGCACGCGACCATAGTGGCGAGGTCGCGCCGTGACTGCCAGAGCCCTTTCATCCGAGCGACCTGCTCCTCGTAGGCGTCGCTCCCGCGGTCCCAGCGGCCCGTCTCGACGCCCCGTTCGGCGTCGCCGTACGGGTGGTCGAACTCGGGGTCTCTGACCGCGCCGATGCGGAGACCGTAGAACCGGATACCGTGGGCTTCGGCGGCCAGACGGCCAAGATCCTCGCCGTAGCTCTTGGTGAGTCCGTACCGGGAGTCCGGTCGGTGGGGTTCGTCGTGGCCCGCGCGGATACCCGTGTCGTGGTACACCTCGGGCGCGTTTCGGACCTCGACCATCCCGACGGCGTGGTTCGAGGAGGCGAAGACGAGGCTGTCGAGGCCGGCGTCGACGGCCGCGTCGGTGACGTTGTGGATGCCTTCGAGGTTGTCTGCGAGCGGTTCGGACCACGCCAGCGAGCGGTCATCGGGGCCGCCGGTGCCGGGCGTCAGCGCGAGGTGGACGACGGCGTCCTGCCCGTCGAAGTGGGGTCGGACGGCGTCGTAGTCGCGCACGTCGGCGACGGCGTCTGTCCCCTCACCCGATTCGATGTCGAGACGGGTGAACTCGTAGCGGTCGCCGAGGTGGTCGGTGATGGCCGTCCCGACGGTGCCGTTCGCGCCCGTGAGGAGAACGTTCATACCACACGTCCGTCCGACGGCGACTTAGTTGCTCACCCGAAACGATCGGCGACGACACCACCCACCCCAACTGTTGGCCAAAAGACATATACACCCAGTCGCCAGCCATACATGACAATGAGTCACAAACTCAGCGAGCGACTCAAGTCGCTGGTCGGCGGGCCGGGACGGGACGCGGGGCGGTCGACAGATTCGCCGGAGGACGCGTCGTCGCTCCGGACGTGCCCGGAGTGTGAGAAGACGTTCATCGTCAGCGAGATGGAACGCTGTCCCGACTGCGGGACGGCCGTCGAAGAGACGCCGACCGAACGCGACCTCGGCCTGTTGTAGCTCAGAATATCTGCGCGCCACGACCGATGCGGGTCTGGTACGCCCGCGCGTCGATGCCCCGGTCGCCGAAGGTGTCGAGCATCGCGCTGGCGATGGCCCGCTGGTCGGCGTCCTCGCAGGCGGCGATGACCGTCGGGCCGGCCCCGGAGATGGTGACGCCCGTCGCGCCGGCGTCGAGTGCGGCCTCGCGGACCGACTCGTAGCCGTCGATGAGTTTCGCCCGGGCGGGCGTGACGACGGTGTCGTGCATCCCCTCGCCGACGAGTTCCGGGTCGTCCCGGTGCATCCCGGTCGTCAGCGTCGCGGCGTTACCGACGGTCTCGACCAGTTGATCGACGCGGGCGCTCTCCGGGACGACGCGCCGAGCGTCGCGGGTGGAGACGACGATGTCGGGGAGACAGGCGACCAGCGGTATCGAGGCGTCGACCTGCCGCACGCCCGACTCCGTGGCGATGGTAAAGCCGCCCATGATGGAGGGCGCGACGTTGTCGTCGTGGGCGTCGCCGGAGACGACGGCCTCGCCCTTCGCGGCGATGGGGACCAGTTCCTCCCGGGAGTAGCCGCGGTCGTACAGTTCGTTGAGGCCGACGGCCGCGGCGGCGGCGCTCGCGGCCGACGACCCCAGTCCCGACGCCGGACGGACGCCCTTGTCTATCTCGATGTGTGCGGGGGCCTCCAGCGCCTCGGCGACGGCGCCGACGGTGTTCTTCTCCGGGTCCTCGGGGATGAACTGGCTCCCGGCACCGGTCACGTCGATAGTCGTCCGGTCGGCCTTCGAGAGGCGGACGACGTCGGCGGGCCGTTCCAGCGCGACGCCGAAGACGTCGAAGCCACTGCCGAGATTCGCGCTCGTGGCCGGTGCCCGGACGGTGAGCATGCCTGCGAATTTTTCCAGTGTGGTCAAAAAGGTAGCGGACCGCCACAGCGACCCGTCGTTCGACTCTCACGATTGAGAACGCGGCCCAAAACAATAAATCCCGGAATGCGGTGGTACCGGTAGATAGGGGATGGCAGTCGAGGTCGGAATCGCCGTGGCGGTGGGGAGCGTAGTCGGGGGAGTCATCAGTGCAGGGCTCGCCGGTGCCGCCTGGCGCAATCGCTCGGTCGCCGGGGCCGTCCCGTTCGGGTGGTTGATGGCCGCCGCCGCTGGCTGGTGTTTCCTCGGTGCGGCGTGGGTCGTCACGACCGACTCGGCCGTCGCGATGGCCCTGTTTCTCGCGATACGAGCCGCCTCCGGCCTGATAGTCGGTCTCTGGGTCGTGTTCGCGCTGGTATATACGGGTCGGCGGACGTGGCTCACACCTGCCTGGATGGGGGCGATATTGCTCGTCCCGTCTACGTACGCCGTGCTGGCGCTGACGAACCCGCTTCACGGCCTCGTCGTCGCCGACGTGACGCTCTCGACCGTCGACGGACAGACGTTCTTCGTCGGCCAGACCGGGCCGGTGTACACTGCACAGACCGCCGTCTCTCTCTCGCTCATCGCCGTGGGGTACGGACTCCTCGGGGAGTTCCTCCTCCGGACGCGAAACCTTCACCGCAAACAGACGTTCGTAGTCCTCGTCGCCGGTCTGGTCACCGCCGGAGTCCACATCCTGTTCGTCTTCGGGGTGACGCCACATCCGGGGCTCAACGTCGCACCGCTCACCTTCGCGTTCAACGGCTTCCTCGTCGGCATCGCCCTGTTTCGCTATGACTTCCTCTCCGTCGCACCCCTCGCCGGCGACCTGGTGGTCGACGAACTTCCCGACCCCGTCCTCGTCTTGGACCGCCACGAGACGATTATCGACTACAACCCGGCCGCCGCAACGGTGATAGCCGACGGCGAGGACATCGAGGGGGCCGACGTGGACGACGTCGCACCGGGGCTCCTCGAGAAAATCAATCAGGGCGGCGTCCTCACGGTTGGGCAGCGTACCGCCTATTTCGACCCACAGACGCGCACCATCACTGACCAGCGCGGGACGGTCCGGGGACGGCTCGTCCTGTTGCGTGACGTGACGGGACAGCAACGCCGGCAAGACCGACTCGAAGCGCTCCAGACGGCGACGAGACACTTCATCGAGGCCAACCAGCCCGAGACCGTCGCTCGTCTGACCGTCGAATTCGCGACGCGCGTCCTCGATCAGAACGCCGCCGGTGTCTTCCTCTGTAACGACGAGGGCCACCTCGAACCGACCGCCGTCAGCGATCAGGTGGAAGACTACGTCGACGAGGAGTTGCTGTACGTCGACCCCGAAGAGATGCCCGACGACAACCTCTGGCAGACCTACGAGACTGGTGAGCGCCGAATCGTCTCCTTCGAGGGCAGTGGAGTCGGCAAACTGAAGACGGCGCTCATGGTCCCGATCGGCGATCACGGTGTCGTCGCCATCGGCTCCGAGGAGCAGACGTACGCGCCGGAGGACAAGCAGTACGCCGAGATACTCGCTCGGACGACACAGGTCGCACTCGATCAGGTCGCCCGGGAGCGGGAACTCCGCGAGAGTCGCACCGCCGTCCAGCGACGAACAGAACAGATAGAGTTCTTCAACGGCGTTCTCAGACACTCGCTGCGAAACGGGCTGCTGGTAATCCGTGGCCGCTCGGAACACCTCCACGACCACGTCCCCGCGGACCAGCAGCGACACCTCGACAGCATCACGGCGTGGTGTGAGAAACTCGCAGCGACCAGCGAGACGATTCGAGACATCAACGAGACGGTGACCGCGAGCGAGAGCGAGCGACTGGAAGTGATCGAACTGGGGGAGATACTCCGGCGCGTGGCACAGACAGTCAGCAACGAGTGGCCAGCCGCGACGATCGGCGTCGACGTCAACGACGAGCGAGTGCTGGCGAACGAACTCGCCGAAGAGGTACTGTTGAGTGTCGTCGAGAACGCCGTCGAACACAACGAAGGCGTCCCGCACGTCACCATCACGACACAGAAGGCGGGCGACTGGGTCCAGCTCCGTATCGCCGACGACGGGCCGGGCATCTCCGACGACCTGAAGGCGACGATGTTCGAGCGCACGCTCACTCCGAACCAGACGGGCGGCGGGTTCGGTCTCTACTTCGTCTCCGTGATGATGGGCCTCTACGGGGGGAAAGTCTGGTTCGAGGACAACGACCCGACCGGGACCGTCGCTATCCTCGAGTTCCAGCGGACGAGCGAGCGAGCCGAAACGGAGTCGCCGCGGGCCGATACGGAGACCACGAACGGCCCGGTCGCCGAAGCACAAAGTAAATCCCACGACGACTGATACTCTCGCGTATGATCGGCGTCGTCGGCGGCGGCATCGCGGGACTCTCTGCGGCGTACCGCCTCCAGCAACGCGGCCACGAGGTCCGCGTGTTCGAGGCGAGCGACGACCTCGGCGGTCTGGCGGCGGTGTACGAGACGGCGGGAGACCCCATCGAAAAGTTCTATCACCACCTCTCGAAGTCCGAGGAGACCATCGTCGAACTCGCCGAGGAACTGGGGCTGGGCGAGGACGTCGAGTGGCGCATCGGCAAGAACGCCTACTACGTCGACGGCGTCGTCCACCCGATGGACAAGCCGTGGGAGATTCTCTCCTTCCCCCACTGGAGCCTCTACGATAAGTTCCGTCTGGGGATGCTCACGCTCGATATCGACGTGCGCGGCGGCGTCCCCTCCTTCGACACCTACGAGCGGCTAGAGGACTTCGAGGACGTCCCCGTCGAGCAGTTCGCCCGGGAACACACCACGCAGAACGTCTACGAGACGTTCTTCGAACCGCTGCTTGACGCGAAGTTCGGCGACCGGAAAGACGACGTGAGCGCGGCGTGGCTACTGGGTCGCATCAAGTTCCGCGGGGAGCGAGATATCTTGAAAGGCGAGGTGCTGGGCTATCTCGACGGCGGGTTCGGTCGTCTGCTGGACGCCCTCGTCGAGGCCGTCGGCCGCGAGAACATCGAGACGGGTACGCGCGTGACGGACATCGACACCGCCGACGGGGCGGTAACCGGACTGACCGCCGAGCGCGACGGCGAGACGACGACCCACGACGTGGACAGCGTCGTCGTCGCGACGATGCCGAACGTCCTCGAAGACCTCACCGGCTACCCCTGTGACATCGACTTCCAAGGGACGGTGTGTTCGGTCGTCAGCATGGACGAGTCCCTGATGGACACCTACTGGCTCAACATCGCCGACGAGGCCCCCTTCGGCGCGCTCATCGAGCACACCAACTTCGTCCCGGCCGAGCGCTACGGCGGCGAACACCTGCTGTACGTCGCCCGCTACATCCAGTCCCCCGAGGAGGACGTCTGGCAACAGGACGACGACGAGGTCCGTGAGACGTGGCTCTCGGGCATCGAGAACCTCTTCCCCGAGTTCGACCGCGAGTCGGTCAACTGGGTCCGTACCGCTCGGAACCCCCGCACTGCGCCAATCTACGAGCGCGGCTACGTCGACATGGTCGTCCCCTACGACCTCGGCGACGCGGTGGCCGAGGGCGTCTACTACGCCGGGATGGCCTCGAAGGCGCAGTACCCGGAGCGCTCGCTCAACGGCGGCGTCGTCGCGGGCTACGAGTGTGCCGACCGCATCGACGGCCGCGCGGACGCCGCGACCGACCGCGCGACGCCGACCACCGACTGAGGCCCCCACTTCTTGTCCGTCCGGGCAGCCACGTGTTCGCCGTCGCGGGGTACCACGACGGGGCGCTGGTCGCGGTGCTGGCGGCGTTCGATCTGCGACAGAAGTTGACCGACCGACGCGAGGGGCCTCAGTCCGCGGTCTCGTCGTCCACGCCGGGGGCCTCGGCGGGGTCGACCTCTTCGGGTTCGTCCTGCCCGCCGACGACCACCTCCCCGTCGGCCGTCTCGACGTAGACGTCGTCGGCGAACCCGCCCACAGCGTGTGGGTGGTCCGGGTCCTCGAGTTTCTCGGGCGTCGAGGGGGCCTCCGTGATGCCGTCGGCCGGTCTGAACTTCCCGAGTGGGTCGTCGATGGTGATGTCGTAGCGTTCGAAGAACTCGTCGTATCGCTCGTAGTGCACTTCGAGTTCGTCGCTGGGGAACTCCATCATCTCCGTCCAGCCGTGGTTGTAGAAATCGAAGTTGGCCTGAACGTGGGTTATCTCGCGGGCCTCGGCCTCCGGATAGCCCGCCTCCAGGGCCGCGACGTAGGTGTTCATCGTCGCGTCGAAGAAGTCGTCTAAGTGGGGCCGGCGTTCGTCGGCCCGGGCCGGGTCGGCCTTCTCGGCGAACACGTTCGTGTGGAGGTCGACCAACCGGTCGTTGACTTTGTCACCGACCACTGGGAGCGTCAGCGCCTGTTTGGCCGCGAAGTGTTTGACGTTCTGACGGAGTTTCATCACCCGTGCTTGGGGCGCGAACGCCTTCAATGCCCCGACTACCCCCGGATTTCGGCCAGTTCGGGCGAGGTATCACGGTCGATACGGAGATAGCAATCCACATTAAGCCCGATTTCCTACCCACCGAACATGAGCACGTCGCACGTGATAATCGGAGACGGTATCGCGGGAGCGTCCGCGGCCGAGACGATCCGCGAGGAAGACCCAGACGCAGACGTCACCGTCATCACCGACGAGGGCGAAGCCCTGTACAACCGCATCCTCATCAAGGAGTTCGCGAAGGGGAAACTCCCCGAGGCGCCCATCTCCATCCACGAGCCCGAGTGGTACGACGAGCGGGACATCGACCTCCAGCTAAACACCCACGTGACCGACATCGACCCCGACGCCCACGAGGTCAACACCCACAGCGGGACGACCTACGAGTACGACAAGCTCCTCGTGGCCACGGGCGGCACCCCCGCACAGGTCCCCGTCGAGAACAGCGACGCCGACGGCATCCACCACTTCTGGACGTTCCAGGACGCCCGCGGCATCGCCGAACACGCCGAAGAGGCCGATCAGGGCATCATCGTCGGCGCCGGCCTGCTCGGCATCGACCTCGCCGCCGTCTGTGCCGCACAGGGCATCGACGCGAAGTACCTCATGCGGGGCAACCGCTGGTGGCGCTACGCGCTCTCGGAGGACGGCGCGGAGATTATCCACGAGGCCCTGCGAGAGAACGGCGTCGAACCCGTCTTCGACTCCGGCGTCGACCACTTCACCGTCGACGACGACGGCCACGTCACCGGTGCCGTCGACCCGAACGGCGAGGAGTACGAGGGCGAGTGGGCCGGCGTCGCCATCGGACTGGACTTCAACACGGAGTTCCTCGGCGGTTCCGGCGTCGAACTCGACGACGGTATCGTCGTCGACGAGTACATGCAGACCAACGTCGAGGACGTCTACGCCGCGGGTGACATCACCCAGTTCTACGACACCATCCTCGACGCGCAGGCCCAGAACGGCGCGTGGGGCTCCGCGAAAGAGCAGGGCTCGGTCGCCGGCACGAACATGGTCGCCGACGACGAGGCCGACGCCTTCCGCTGGGTCTCCTCGTACTCCATCACCCACTTCGACTTCCCGTTCCTCTCCTTCGGTCACCCGGCCCGCGGCGACGACGAGGCCGAACGGAAGTACTCCGACAGCGAGTGGCGCCGACTGGCCTTCGAGGACGGGCAGTTGGTCGGCGGCGTGCTCATCGGGGACCTCTCCCAGCAGTCGAAGTTCAAGAAGCTCATCCGCGAGGAGCGACAGGTCGCAGACAAGAAGGAACTGCTGCTAGAGAAGGACGTCGACCTCGAAGAAGTGAAAGCCCAGACCGCCGCGCCCGCAGAGTAACGCGGCTTCGACTCCGGTTTCCGCGATACCGACTCCGCGTATCCGGTCGTCGCTCCCCCGACACCGGCCTATCGTCTGCCGGTCCGGGCGGACGTCGGCGGGACACGAGAACGACGCCCTTTTTTCCGCGCACGGCGGAGTACGGCGTATGGACGGCGGCAGCGGCGACATGACCCTCGCGTTCGACCTAGACGCCCTGAAAGAACTGGCGTACCCGGATAGCGTCTTCAACGACGCCCGCCAGTGGTCCGAGTACGTCGGCGTCATCTCTGATCAACCCACGTACGTCGTGACCAACTTCACGCGAAAGCATCGCATCCGACAGGACTTCTTCTCCGGGCCGCGGGGCCGCGAGGAGAGTCTCGTCAACGTCAAAGAGCAGTTCGACACCGACCGCCACGTCTTCGTCGGCACCGACGAAGCGGCCGCCGAACTCGCCGAGACGGCCGAGTGGGAGTTCCTGCCAGTCGAACAGGCCGCCGAGGCCGCCGACTGGGAACTCGGCGAACCCGAAGCCCCCGCCGCGACGACCAACGAGGACGACGAGCGCGACGACTGGCCCTGAACCGGCGGCACGGGCGCTTCGACGAAGACAGTATTTTTATTTACGTTCCGAGAGTCGAACTGAACCGACAATGTCCCTCGACATCGGTGCCGCCCTCCGAACTGGATTCGACGACCTGACGAGCGAATCCGGTGTGCTCGTCGTCGCCGTGTTAGTCGTTCTCAATCTGGTGAGCCTCGTCGCCAATGAGAGTTTCGCCAGAGAGATGATGCAATTCGTGTTCGAGAACGGCGGGTACACCCCCGAACAGCAGCAGATGATGGCCTCGTTCACGGGGAACTATCCGCTGGCGATAGACGTGGGCCTCGGCGTCGCCGTCGCCCTCGCACTACTGCTCGTCCTCGTCGGCGAGTTCGTCCGGTTCTGGGCGATCAGGACCTTCGCCGGGCCGAGCGAGACGGCCGTCGAGTCGCCGGCCGAGCGAGTCAGCCACGTGCTGGTCCTCGGCGGTGGGATCGCCGTCCTGCTGTTCGTCTTCGGGTCGGTGGCGCCGTTGGCTGGACAGTTAGTCGGCCCGCTAGTAGGGAGCGTCGGCTCGTTAGTCGGTTCGGTCGGCTCGCTCGTCTTGCTCACCGTCTTCGTCTACCTCCGGCAGGAGATAGCGCTGAACGACGGGGGCTACGGGACGACGGTGAAGAACAGTTTCGCCCGGTTCATGGACGACCCCGCGAGCATCATCGTCCTGCTGGTGGTACTCGGCCTGTTCGGTCTCGTCGCGGCTATCCCGACGGTTTTGACGTTCCTCGGCATCGCCCCGGGCGTCGCCGGGATTTCGGGTCGGGTCGTCCTGAACGTCGTCGCGACGGTCATCAGGGCCGTCTTCCAGACGCTGGGCATCGCCGCCGTGACCGCTGCGTATCTACAGGTTCGGTCGAGCGCGGATCCGTCCGGACTCTGAGCAGCCCGCCGTATCGCGGGCTTTAACCCCGCGAGTGTCCTATCGCTGGCAATGGCAGAACCGCGTGTGCCCGGCGGACGCGAGTCCGAACTCGAACTCGCCTGTGGGGAGGTCATCGACACCCACGACGACCTGCACATGGGGATTCGCGAGTACGACTGCGCGTGTGGCGCGACTCACGCCGTCGTACTGGACGCGCACCCGCTCGCCCGCTTCGTCCCGGAATTTCTCGAAGAGGTTCTCACGGAGACGATCGAACCGGCCGACGACCACGACGAGTTCACGACGGCCCACCTCATGGGCGTCGTCATCGAGGAGTTCCCCGAGAAAGTCGCCGTCGCCGACGCCGCCGAGGACGGCGCCGTCGGGTTCTCACTGGCGTGGGTCACCGACTTCGACTCCCGCCGGCTCCACGAGATCGTCGTCGAGTTGCTCGTCGAACTGATGGAACACGCCGTCAGCCACGCCGAGGACGACGCCGTGATGGAGGAGTTCGAGGCCCAGATGCTGGAGTTCGACGTCGAGGCGTTCGTCGACCAGTACCGCGCCCAGCGGAACTTCGACGACCGACACGACACCGCTATCTGAGCGCTACTGTTTCCCGCGAGCAGACCGACTCTCCCGTATGGGCTGGCGTGCGATCGTCGTCGCCGCCGCGTTCGTCGTGGCCGGCTGTAGCGGCTTCACTGCCACTGACGGCCCGGAGGCGGTCACACCAGCACCGGTGCCAGAGCAACCGACGGGACCGGCTGCCGTGCCCGGCCTAACGACCGATGGCATCGCCAGTCCCGACGCCCTCGCGCGCGCACATCGTCGGTCGCTGTACGATCGGTCGTACACGCTGACCGTCCGGTGGACGGTGGGTGCCCGCGAAGGCGTCACGCGGCTGGCGGTCGAAGACGAGCGCCGGTACCGCTACCGCAGCGAGCAGATGGGCGGGGGGTACAGCGACCGGATGTTCGTCGACGGCGCCACCCGTTACAACCGATACCGCCGCCCGCTCGGCGTCAAGTTCGTCCGGGGTCAGTCAGCGCCGGCGCGCGACCGGTTCGGCCACGTCACCGCCCGACTCGTGCGGAGTTTCCTCCCGGCGGGGCCTGCTGCCATCGAGCCCCACCCCGACGGCTACGAGCTCGTCGTCCGGCGGGCCCCGGATGGCTTCGACCGGGTCGACCGGTACGTCGTCCGCGCCGTCGTCGCGCCCTCGGGGTTCGTCCGGTCGTTCGTCGTCAGCTATCGCAACACGGAGCGGAACGCGACCGCCTACCACCGATTCCGGTACGCAGACGTCGGGGAGACGGCGGTCGAACGGCCGTCGTGGGTTCGCGAGCGGTGGCCCGAGGCGACGCGACGTGGGACGGCGACGACGACACCGTATGACAGTGGCTGACAGCGACGGGTCCCCGCCGTCCCGCGGTTTCCCCTAAACAGCCGTCTGACGGCTGTCTGACGGTGTTATATGGTGTTTGGGGTTTTGTACGTACGTATGGCCATCCGCCACGGCGAGTTCGAGCGCATCATCTCGGTGCTCGACGACGCCGACGCCGACGGCCCGCTGACGGCCCGCGAGATTCTCGACCTGTTGGAGGAACACGACGAAGACTTCGGCAGCGCCCACCGCGTCGCGACAGTACTGGGCCGCCGGGCACAGACCGGCGACGTCGAGGTAATCGAGGACCAACCCTACCGCTACCGGGTCGACTAACGCGGCAACTGAACCGGGGAGGAGTGTGAACCACCCCCGTGTGAGGATGTCGCATTACGATATTCGAAATCGGGCTTCGAGACTCGTACCTTTTCGCCGGGCTTATTACGATGTGTGGGTTCGATTCGGGTAATGACAGAGGACGAAGACCGCACGATCCTGCTCATCGGGAGTGGCCCCATCAAGATCGGACAGGCAGCCGAGTTCGACTACTCCGGTGCGCAGGCCTGTCGGGCCCTCCAGGAAGAGGGTGCACGCGTGGTACTGGTCAACTCCAACCCGGCGACCATCATGACCGACCCGGAGATGGCCGACAAGGTGTACCTCGAACCCATCAACACCGAGGCCATCAGCGAGATCATCCGGAAGGAGGACCCCGACGGCGTCATCGCCGGCCTCGGCGGCCAGACCGGCCTGAACGTCACGGCCGAACTCGCCGAGGAGGGTGTCCTAGAGGAGTACGACGTCGACGTGATGGGCACGCCGCTGGACACCATCTACGCGACGGAGGACCGCGACCTGTTCCGCCAGCGCATGGAGTCGATTGGCGAACCGGTCCCCCGGTCGACGACCATCTCGCTCGACGAGGACGAGTCGGTCACCGACTTCGACGAAGACGCACTCGAACAGCGCGTACAGGACGCCGTCGACGAGGTCGGCGGTCTCCCCGTCATCGCGCGCACGACGTACACGCTGGGTGGCTCCGGGTCCGGCGTCGTCGACGAGTTCGACGAACTCATCGAACGCGTCCGCAAGGGCCTGCGCCTCTCCCGCAACGGCGAGGTCCTGATCACGGAGTCCATCTCCGGATGGGTCGAACTGGAGTACGAGGTGATGCGCGACGCCGACGACTCGTGTATCATCATCTGCAACATGGAGAACATCGACCCGATGGGGATCCACACCGGGGAGTCCACCGTCGTCACGCCCTCGCAGGTCATCCCCGACGAGGGTCACCAGCAGATGCGCGACTCCGCGCTGAAGGTCATCCGCGAACTCGGCATCGAGGGCGGGTGTAACATCCAGCACGCGTGGCGCGACGACGGCACGCCCGGCGGCGAGTACCGCGTCGTCGAGGTCAACCCGCGCGTCTCTCGCTCCTCCGCGCTGGCCTCGAAGGCGACCGGCTACCCCATCGCCCGCGTCACCGCGAAGGTCGCACTCGGCAAGCGCCTCCACGAGATAGACAACGAGATCACCGGCGAGACGACCGCCGCCTTCGAACCGGCCATCGACTACGTCGTCACGAAGGTGCCCCGCTGGCCCATCGACAAGTTCCGCGACACCGAGTTCGAACTGTCGACGGCCATGAAGTCCACGGGCGAGGCGATGTCCATCGGCCGCACCTTCCCCGAGAGCCTCCTCAAAGCGCTGCGCTCTTCGGAGTACAACCCCGCCGTCGACTTCCACGAGGTCGACGACGACGAACTGGAGTCGGAGTACCTCGAACGCCCCAGCCCCGACCGCCCGTACGCCATCTTCGAGGCGTTCACACGCGGCTACACGGTCGAGGAAATCGTCGAGTTGACCGACATCCACGAGTGGTACGTCGAGCGCTTCCAGACGGTCGCCGACGCCGCCGAGGCCGCCCAGCAGGGCGACTACGAGACGGCCGCACAGGCCGGCTTCACCGATCAGGAGATCACCGCGCTCGCCGGCGGCGAGTTCAACGACACCCACGTCTCGTGGCTCCCCGCCAGCCTCGACGCCGACGACGGCGACGAGACCGAAGTCGAGGCCGCGACCGACGGGAGCGGCGTCCAGATAGAGACCGTCGAGGACGAGACGACCCACCGCGACTACAAACTCGTCGACACCTGCGCCGGCGAGTTCGAGGCGACGACGCCGTACTACTACTCGACGCGCGATCCCGTCTCGGGCATCGACCGCAACGAACTCCAGATCGACCCCGACGTCGAGAGCGTCGTCGTGGTCGGCGGCGGCCCCATCCGCATCGGACAGGGCGTCGAGTTCGACTACTGTTCGGTCCACGCGGTCCGTGCCCTGCGCGAGATGGGCATCGACGCCCACGTCGTCAACAACAACCCCGAGACGGTCTCGACGGACTACGACACCTCCGACGGCCTGTTCTTCGAACCCGTCACCGCAGAAGAGGTCGCCGACGTGGTCGAGTCCACCGGCGCAGACGGCGTGATGGTCCAGTTCGGCGGCCAGACCTCCGTCGACATCGGCGAACCGCTCGAAGCGGAACTCGACCGCCGCGGGCTGGACTGTGATATTCTCGGGACCTCGGTCGAGGCGATGGACCTCGCCGAGGACCGCGACCGCTTCAACAAACTGATGGACGAACTCGGCATCGCACAGGCCGAGGGTGGCACCGCCACCAGCAAGGAGGAGGCGCTGGAACTGGCCCACGACATCGGCTACCCCGTCCTCGTGCGCCCCTCGTACGTGCTGGGTGGCCGCGCGATGGACGTCGTCTACAACGACGACGACCTCGAAACGTACATCGAGGAAGCCGTCCGCGTCTCTCCCGACAAGCCCATCCTCGTCGACGAGTTCCTCGCCGACGCGGTGGAACTGGACGTCGACGCCGTCGCCGACGGCGAGGACGTCCTCATCGGCGGCGTGATGGAACACGTCGAGACCGCCGGGGTCCACTCCGGCGACTCGGCGTGTATGATTCCGCCCCGCTCACAGGAGATCAAAGACGTCATGCCGCGCATCCGCGAGGTCACCGAGGACATCGCCGACGCGCTGGATACGGTCGGCCTGCTGAACGTCCAACTCGCGGTGCGTGACGGCGAGGTGTACGTGCTGGAGGCGAACCCGCGCTCCTCGCGTACCGTCCCCTTCATCTCGAAGACCACCGGCGTCCCCATCGCCAAAATCGCCGCGCAGGTGATGGCCGGCAGCACGCTCGACGAACTCGACATCGACGAGCAGATTCCCGAGCAGGTCTCCGTGAAGGAGGTCGTCCTGCCGTTCGACCGCCTGCCGGGTTCGGACCCGCGTCTCGGCCCGGAGATGAAGTCGACGGGCGAGGTCATGGGCACCGCCGGGTCGTTCGGCAAGGCCTATCAGAAGGCCCAGATGAGCGTCGATAAGCCGATTCCGCTCTCGGGCACGGCCATCGTCGACCTGCCTATCCTCGGCTTCGAGGAGCACTTCGATACGTACGACCTCGACGACTTCGAGGACACCGAGGCCGTCGTCGAGGCCATCCAGAACGGCGACATCGACCTCGTGGTCTCCCGTGACCGCGACGTGCTGGAGGCCTGCGTCGAGGAGACGGTCACCTACTTCTCGACCATCGAGAGCGGCGAAGCGGCGCTGGAAGCGATCAACTCCGACGACCAGCCCCTCGCGGTGCAGGCCATCGACGAGCGCCCGAAGACCACGCGCGACTGGGGTAAGTAACGCGACTGTCTCTCTGACGCCTTTCTCCCCGATATCTTTTCGCGGCTCCGTTCTCACGAGGCACCGATAGCAAGGACGACCGCCAGCGTCTCGACCGTCCAAACAGCTACGGTTCGTCCCACCGTCAGCGTCGACCATGCGATTTGCAGTGTTCGGCGCCGGCGGCGTCGGTGGCTACCTCGGTGCGAGACTCGCCGACGCCGGCCACGACGTGCACCTGATAGCCCGCGGCGACCACCTAGACGCGTTGCGGACCGACGGACTCACCGTCGAGAGCGTCGCCGGCGACACCGCAGTCGAACTGCCTGCGACTGACGACCCCGCCGACATCGGACCGGTCGATTACGTGCTGTTCTGCGTGAAGGCCCACGACACGCGCGAGGCGGCGGCCGACCTCGGACCGCTGCTGGGGGACGACACCGCCGTCGTCTCGTTCCAGAACGGCGTCGACAACGAACGATGGCTCGCCGAAGAGGTCGGCGAGTCCCACGTCGTCGGCGGCGTGGCCTACATCTTCTCGACCATCGCCGAACCGGGCGTCGTCGAACACACCGGCGGGCCGGCCCGCTTCGTCTACGGCGAACTCGACGGCGAGCGCACCGACCGTATCGCGGCGCTGGACGACGCCCTCCGCTCGTGTGCCGGCGTCGAGGCCGTCCTCGCGGACGATATCGACGTCGAACTGTGGCGGAAGTTCGCGTTCATCTGTGCCCACTCCGGGATGACCGCGGCGACGCGCCTCCCGGTCGGTGACGTCCGCGACGCCGAGGACTCGTGGCGGATGTACCGCCGGGTCGTCGAGGAGGTGTGTGCGGTCGCGCGAGCGAACGACGTGGCGCTCCCCGACGACACTGCCGCGGAGTGGGTCGAGTTCGCACAGGAGTTAGACGCCGACTCGTACTCCTCGCTGCACTACGACCTGACCCACGAGAAGGCGATGGAACTCGACGCGCTCAACGCCGCCGTCGTCCGCCACGCCGACGGGACGGACGTGGCGGTACCGATGAACGAGGCCGTCACGGCCGTCCTCCGGCCGTGGGCCGAGCGGTTCGCGGACGGGTGAGTCCGTTCGCGATTAACGAGGCCTCTCACTCGCTCCGAACCGCGCTACGCCTCGCGGGTCACTGCGTTCCCCGCTCGCGATTAACGAGGCCTCTCACTCCGTTCGAGTCCTCGCTACTCCTCGCGGTTCCCTTCGGTCACCGCTCGGCCGGTTAGTTGCGCTTCGCTTCGCTCAGCGCAACTAGTCCTCTGCCATCGCCAGCACGTCGTCGAAGAAGCCGAGCGAGTCGTGCGGGCCGGGGTTGGCCTCGGGGTGGTACTGACGGGTGATGATGTTCAGGTCGTCGTTCTCCAGTCCCTCGGGGGTGTCGTCGTTGACGTTGACTTGGGTCACGTCGAGTTTGTCGCCGGGTTCGGCGACGGTGTAGCCGTGGTTCTGAGTCGTCATCACGACCTGATTCGTGCGCAGATCACGGACCGGCTGGTTGACCCCGCGGTGGCCGAACTCCATCTTCTCGGTCTCGCCGCCGAGCGCGTTGGCGACGACCTGCTGGCCGAGGCAGATGCCGGCGAGGGGGACGTCGCCGACGTACGTCTCGACGAGTTCGCCGGCCTGTTCGAAGTTCTCGGGGTCGCCGGGGCCGTTCGAGATGAACAGGAGGTCCGGGGAAACGGCGGCCACGTCGTCCTCGCTGGCGTCGTACGGGAAGACGTGGACGGCGGCGTCGCGTTCGACCAGCGACTCGATGATGGAGCCTTTCGCACCGCAGTCGACGAGCGCGACGGTTTCACCGTCGCCGTCCTCGTTGTACGTCTCGACGCTGTCGACGGACACCTGTGCGCCGATGTCCGTGTGGTCGGACATGTGCTTGCACTGGTGGAGTTCGTCCAGCGCGTCCTGCTCCGTCGCGTCGGGGCCGGCGGCGATACCGCACTTCATGGCCCCCTCGTCGCGGATCTCGGTGACGATGTCGCGGGTGTCGAGGTGGTCGACGGCGGGCACATTTTCAGATTCCAGCCACTCGGCGACGTCGTCGGTCATCTCGCGGGCGACGGCCGCACGCGGGTGGACGCGGTCGGACTCGAAGCGCTCCTCCCGGACGCCGTAGTTCCCGATGAGCGGATACGAGAAGGTGAGGACCTGTTCCTCGTAGGACGGGTCGGTCAGACTCTCCTCGTAGCCGGTGTAGGCGGTCGTAAACACCACTTCGCCGCGTGCTGTCCCCGGCGCGCGTGCGCGGGCCTCGATGACGCGGTCACCCTCCAGCGCTACGTATGCGTCTGTCATTACGAGATGCGTACAGGATTCCAGTTCATAAGGGTTGCTTTCGAAGCCGAGTTACGATTTTCGTAATCCTAAAGTCCGGTGGGTGGGAAGCGTCCAATCTCGATGGACGAACTGGACAGGGAGATACTCTCGATACTCCGGAAAGACGCCCGCACGCCCTACACGGAGATCGCCGACGACGTGGGCACCTCCGAGGGGACCGTGCGTAACCGGGTCGAGCGACTGGTCGAAGACGGCGTCATCGAGCGCTTCACCGTCGCGACGCGCACCGGGAACGTCAAGTCGATGATAGAGGTCGGCGTCGACGTCGACGTGGACACGGCGGCGGTGACCGACCGCATCGCCGAGTGGCCCTCCGTCGACTTCGTCTGGCAGGTCTCCGGCGAGGAAGACATCGTCGTCGTCGTCGACGCCACCGACACCGGCGAGGTCAACGACCTCATCACGCGAGCGCGGGAGTTGGACGAGGTCGTGAGCACGAAGACGCGGTTAATTCTGGACGAGCGCGTCGGATGAGCGACGCGCGGTCGCAACGCGACCGCGATTGGTGAGCAATGGAGCCACGAATCGACAGCGAGGTCACCACGGCCCTGTTGATGAAACCGACATCTACAGGTCGGGTTGCTCGACGCGGCGCTCCCAGAACTCGTCTCGCATGTACTTGTCGTCGGTCGCCTCTC
The DNA here is from genome assembly GCF_014647235.1 of Haloarcula pellucida. Taxonomy (GTDB): domain Archaea; phylum Halobacteriota; class Halobacteria; order Halobacteriales; family Haloarculaceae; genus Haloarcula; species Haloarcula pellucida. Next base: position 581,831 of record NZ_BMOU01000002.1, on the reverse strand, counting down.
GACCCATCAGCGTGGCGACCCGCCCGACGGTCGCCCACGCGAGTCGCTGGACCGCGAACGGTACCGCAGTGATGCGCGTCCCGTCGCTGATGTACTCCGACAACAGGAGTCCCTGTATGGCGTCGGGTTCGCTGAACGATCCGTCGCTGCTGAACTTCCCCTCGTGGTCCATCCCAAAGGCGGTCAGCTGGGTCACGATGGTCTTGGTCCACGGCACCTCTGCGTAGAACGCGACGTGTTCGTCGGTGTCGTTCCGGAAGTAGTGTTCCTCGCCGGGTTCGACGGTGATGTCCTCGCCGCGGCCGAGTCGGTGGGGTTCCTCGTCCACGACAAACGTCACTTCGCCGGTCAGCGCGCGGAAGTACTCCGAGTCGTGGCGGTGGACGTGGGGCGGGAGTTCGGTCGCGTCGGGACCGAGCCACACGACCATCGCAGGGTCCGACGAGTTGTCGCGCTCGGGAAATTGCGTAATCGCCGACCACGTGTCGGAGGCCGGGCTGGACGCGAGCGGATACGGCGAGTCCGCCAGCATCTCGGCCGCGGGCCCGTCGGGGTCGAGTTCGAGCGCCGGACCGTCGAGGGGGTCGCCGTTCTCGTCGACCGGGCGACCGGTTGTGATTGTTACCATGGGAAACGTCTGTGAAGGCAAAGGGATAGCACCTGCGGACTGGTTTTAGAGCATCGGCGATTTCCCGCTTCACACTCCTCGTTCTGACGGTCGAAACCGACGCGATCCAGTGATTCACCAGAGCCCCGCAAACGGAAGACGGCCCGGAACGGGGATGCCGGGTGACTGATTGGAGACGAGCGATCGATACGGAGACGGCGTCGGAGAGCCAGTCTCAGTTCGCCGGATATTTTCTCCATTTTCGAGTGGAACACAAGTGCTTTATTCGGACCGGAAGTAGACGACGTATGCCCTTCCCAGTCGCGTTCATGGTCGGTTTTACCGAACTCGTGAGGATGCTCGTGCTACTCGTGATGTACGTCGGTCTGCCGACGTTGCTCATCGTCGTCGTGTACAACTACCTCGACGGGAAGCGGGGCTACGAGGAGCGCATCGCCGGCCTCGAACAGCGGGTCGCGGAACTCGAACAGGAACAGTCCACGGAGTGACGGTCCGAGCGGATGGTCTCCAGTCGGACGAATTTCATGTGTCCGGCGGTGCTACCCCCGCTATGCAGTTCTCTGGCACTTTCCCCGGCGACATCACCGAAACGTACGTCCAACTCGCGAACGACGGCGCGGAGTTTCTGGCCGTGGCGGTCCTGTTGTACACCATTGGCCGTCTCGTCGTCGTTCCGGGCGTTCGCTGGGGGTTAGAGCGCTCGCAGTTCAACCGGACCGTCGTGAGTGCGCTGGTGAGCGCGACCCACCTGCTCGTGGTGGTCGTCACCGTCGTCGTCGCGGCCAGCCTCGCGGGGTTCAGGGGGAGCCTCGCCGGGTCGACGCTCATCGCCGCCGGCATCACCGTCGCCGTCGGGTTGGCCGCCCAAGACGTGCTGGGGAACTTCGTCTCCGGCGCGTTCATCGTCACGGACCCCGACCTGAACGTCGGCGACACCATCGAGTGGGACGGCAAGCAGGGGACCGTCGTCGACATCGACCTCCGGGTGACTCGCGTGCGGACGCCGGACAACGAGCGTATCCTCGTCCCGAACACGACGCTTGCGACGACGGCGGTGACGAACCACACGTCGACGGACCCCGTCGGCGTCTCCTACGAGTTCGGCGTCGACTACGACGCGGACCTAGACGAGGTGGAAGCCATCATCCGCAACGTCGCCCGCGACTTGGACCACGTCCGCGAGAAACCGGCGCCGAGCGTCGCCGTCTCGGAGTTGACGAGCAGTTCCGTCCTATTGATTGGGCGCGTGTGGCTCCCCGTCGAGCGGAAGAACCGCGCGCTGTCGGTCAAGTCCGCGTTCGTCCGCGGCGTCCACGAGGCCTGCCGGGCGGAGGGGATCGATCTCAGCGAGACGCCGCACACGGAGCTTTCCGGCGAGGTGACGGTCCACGACTCGGGCGCCCCGGCGGAGTGAGTCAGCCGCCTGTATTGCCAGTGAGACCGCCGAGCAGGTGGATGGCACCGTGTTTGTCCAGCGGGTCGTTGGCGTTGCCACAGTGCGGTGACTGCACGCAGGCCGGACAGCCGTCGGCACAGTCACAGGACCGAAGCATCGACAGCGTGGTCTCCATCAGGGGGAGCACGTCGTCGTACGCCGCCCGGTTGAGTCCGATGCCACCCGGATAGCCGTCGTAGATGAAGATGGTCGGCTCGCCCGTATGGGGGTGATGCGGCGTCGACAGGCCGCCGACGTCGCCGCGGTCACAGAGGTACGCGAACGGGAACATCGAAATCATCGCGTGCTCGGCCGCGTGGATAGCGCCGGGGAAGTCCGCGGTGTCGCTGTCGCCGTAGTCGCCCGCGAGGACGTCGCGTTCGAGGTCTTCGGGGATGGTGTAGTACAGCGCCTTCGTCTCCAACGCCGTCTCCGGCAGGTCGAGCGGGCGCTGGCCGAGCACCTCGCCCGAGGACCCGTCGCGCCGTTCGTAGCCCGTTATCTGCTTGCGCATCGTCACCGAGGCGAACCGGACGGGGACGTCCTCGCGGGTCGGGAGCGGCCGCTCTTGCAGGTCGGCCTCGACGGTGATGGTCTTGTCGTGCAGGACGCGGGTGTAGTAGTTCGCCCACGTCCGGTCGAGTTCGGCGACCCCCGTCGAGAGGTCGAGGTCCGTCACCTCGTAGCGCCGCCCCTGGTGGTGGTAGATGGCGCCGGGATGGGCGTCCCGCAGGGCGTCCTCGAACGGGAGTTTGGCGATGGTGTCGCCCTTCGCGATTAGTTTCACCTCGCGGTCGTCGACGGTGCGCAGGCTCATGTCGTGGTGCGGGCGACCGTTCGAGGTCCAGCGCACTCCCTTATCCGTCGTCCGGCGGTCGAGGTCCCCCGCCGATTCGAGGGTCGCGACCACGTCGGGGAACGTCTCGCCGAAGTGCCGGTCGTCGTCGGGCGAGAGCCAGTTCTCGCCGGCGGCGGCCAGCACGTGGTTCGGGAGCAACTGCTCGTTCTCGGGGTTGGTGACCGCCTGCTCGGCGTCTTTCTCGAACAGCGTCGCCGGGTTGCGGAGGACGTACTGGTCGAGTTGGTCTTCGCCGCCGACGAGGACGACCAGCGCCGGGTCGGTACCGCGACCGGCGCGGCCGGCCTGCTGGAACGCCCGCATCCGCGTACCGGGGTAGCCGTCCAGCAAGACGGCGTCGAGGCCGCCCACGTCGACGCCCAGTTCTAGCGCGCTGGTCGACCAGACGCCGCGCAGGTCCCCGGACTGCAACCGGGTTTCGAGGTCCCGCCGCTTCTCGTCCGTGAGCGCCGCCTGATACGCCCCGACGGCGTCGGCGAGGTCGTGGTGCCCTCTGTCCCGCAACGCGTCCGCGCTGTCGCTGGCGTACCGCTCGGCGGTCTGTCTGGACCCCGCGAACACCACCGTCTGGAGGCCGCGTTCGACCAAGTCGACGAACAGGTTCTTCGTCTCGACGTGACTGGACTTCCGGCGGCCGCTCCCCCACCCATCACCCCCGTCGTACTCGGGCGGGTTCCACAGGAGCCAGTGGCGCGGGCCGCTGGCACTCGTGTCCTCGTCGACGAGCGCGAACGAGTCGGACGGTCGGCCGGTGACGGTGGCGGCGTGGTCGACGGGGTTGCCGATGGTCGCCGAACAGCAGACCCACTCGGGGTCGCTGTCGAACCGCTCGGCGATGCGCTGGAGCCGACGCATGACGAGCGAGACGTGACTGCCGAACACCCCCCGGTAGCCGTGGACCTCGTCGACGACCACGGTCTCCAGTCGCTGGAAGAACCAGTCCCACAGGCGGTGAGCGTGGGGCAGGATGCCGTAGTGGAGCATGTCCGGCGTCGTCAGGAGGACGGTCGGCTGGCGCTCCCGGATGGCCTCCTTCTCGGATTTTGACTGCCGGCCGGTGTACTGGGCGACGGAGACGCCGGAGGCGAAGCCGAGTCCCCGTGCCAGTTCCGAGAGGGTCTCGGTCTGGTCGTTGATGAGCGCCACCTGCGGGGCGACGTACAGCGTCGTCGCCCGCCGATCGAGCGCCCGCTCGAAGGCGGGGACAGTGTAGGCCAGACTCTTCCCGCTGGCCGTCTCCGTCGCGAGGACGACGTTCTCGCCGTCGCGAACCGACTCGACGGCGGCGGTCTGGTGGGCGTAGAGGTCCGTGATCCCCTCGCCGGCCAGCACGTCCGCGAGGCGCGCGTTCAGCGCACAGTCGGCGACGGTGGCGTCCCGGCCCGGCACCCTCCGCTCGTCGACTATCTGGCCCTCGTAGTAGGGTCGGTCGCGGAGCCACGCGATAGTGTCGTCCACGGGCGGGCTAGGGAACGGGTCAGTATCGGTCTTGCTGTTCCCCGGACGGGACCGCACGCTCGTCGCGGTCCTCCGCTGGCGGGAGGTCTGCGACGGCCTCGGGGAGTGACTCGACGGTGGTGACGGTGGTCCGCTCGGACTCGATGCGGGGGACGCCCTCGCCGGCGACGGCGACGAGGCGCGAGGCGGCGGCGACCACCGACTGGTTCGCGTCGCCCACGTCGCCCGCGACGACCACGGCGTCGGCCTCGCGGGCCAGTTCCGTCGCTCGCTCCCGTGCGTTGCTGTCGACGCCGGCAAAGGGCGGGACGGTGACGACCGGACAGTCGAGTTCGCGGGCGCGTTCGGCGGCGGCGTCACCCGCCGGCACGACGCCGACGGTGACGGAACTGCCGGCGGCGACGAGGCGGGCGACGGCGGCGGCGGCCTGCCCGCCGGTGCCGACGACGTGGACCGCGGCGTCGAGAGGGTCGCGGTCGGGGAGCGGCGTCACCAGCGGCGCGTCGGTGCCGGGCTGGCGGGTCACGAGCGCCTCGGCGTCGAACGCGTCCCCGAGCGTCTCCGACGTGAGTACGTCGCGCGGATCGCCGGCCGCACGGACCTCGCCGTCGGAGAGCACGACCAGTTCGTCGCAGTACCGGGCGGCCAGATTGAGGTCGTGGATGGCCGCGACGGCCGTCTTCCCCTCGGCGGCGAGGTCGGCGACCAGTTCGAGCGTGCGAACGGCGTGGTTGACGTCCAGATTGGCGGTCGGTTCGTCAAGCAGTAAGACCGGCGTCTCCTGTGCGAGCGCGCGGGCCAGCAGGACTCGCTGGCGCTCGCCGCCGGAGAGCGACGTGACGGGGCGGTCGGCGAACTGCGCCACCTCCGCGCGCTCCATCGCCGCCTGCACGGCGTCGTAGTCGTCCTCGTCGGCGCGGTCGAACCGGCCCAGATGCGGCGTCCGGCCCATCTCGACGGTCTGTTCGACGGTGAAGTCGAACGAGAGCGTCGTCGCCTGCGGCGTACTGGCCACGCGCCTGCTCACTTCCTTCGTCGAGAGGTCGTCGATGGGTTCGCCGGCGACCCGCACCGTCCCGCGGTCGGGCGACAGCGTCGCCCTGAGCGTCCGCAGGACCGTCGTCTTGCCCGCGCCGTTGGGGCCGACCAGACCGACGACGGAGCCACACTCGGCGGTGAGGTCCACGCCGGAGAGAATCTGCGTGCCGCCCAGCGAGACGGCGATGTCGTTGGCTTCGAGCATCGGTATCGCCTCGCCCGCGTGGCCGTCGTCGTGGTCGCTCACAGTTCGTGTACCTCCCGCTGGCGGAGGAGATAGAGGAAGAACGGGGCGCCGAGGGCGGCGGTGACGATGCCGACGGGCACCTCCGCGCTCCCCGAGCGAGCGAGGGTGTCGGTCGCCACGAGGAACGACGACCCCGCAAGCGCTGCCGTCGGCAGGAGGACCCGGTGGTCCGGGCCGACGACCAGTCGCATCACGTGTGGGACGATGAGGCCGACGAAGCCGATGATGCCGGCGACGGCGACGCCCGCCGCCGTGACGAGCGAGGAGAACGCCAGCAGGATTCGCTTGGTCCGCTCGACGTCGATGCCGAGGCTCTGGGCGTCTTCCTCGCCCAGCAACATGACGTTCAGGTCGCGGGCGTACACGAGGAGGACGACGAACGGGACGGCGACGAGGAGGAGACTCGTCCAGACCTCCGGCCACGCCGCGCCCTTGAGGTGCCCCATCAGCCAGAACAGCGCCCGACGGATGCTCTCACCGCTCTGGAGGAGGAGAAAGGAGACGACGGCGCCCAGAAAGGTCTGGACGGCGACCCCCGCCAGCAGGAGGGTCGCGACCGGCGTCCGGCCGTTCTGTGTCGCGATGAGGTAGACGCCGAAGGCCGCGAGTAGCGCCCCGGAGAAGGCGGCGGCGCGCAGGCCGAGGCCGAACGGCAGAGCCACCGGCGCGACGATGAAGCCGACGGCACCGACGGCCGCGCCCGAGGAGACGCCGATAATCGAGGGGTCGGCCATCGGGTTGCGGAAGATACCCTGCATGATGGTCCCTGCGGCCGCGAGCGAGAACCCGACGATCGCCCCCAGCAGGATACGTGGCAGGCGGACCTGCAACACGATTTGGCGCTGGATGTCCTCGACCGGGAACCGGAACAGTGGCTGTGTCGTCACGGCCGGCGTCGCGCCCGAGAGGTCGACGGCCGTCGGGAGGACGACGGCGTTGAGCAACACCTTCGCGACGGCGTCGGGCGGAATCCACACCGGGCCGATGCCGGCGCTTACGGTGATCACAGCACCCAATAGACCCGCGAGCGCCAGCGACCAGAAGAGGGTCCGTCCCGACGGCTGCATGATTGAAACGGCACTTGCAGTAGGTAAATATTTATTGTTCCTGTACCCCCACACAGACGATGCGACGATTCGCTACCGCAGTGTTGGGAGTTCTGCTGGTCTTCTCTGTCGTCGGCGCGACGCCGGGGGCCGCGACGAGTACACAGGCGTCGGCACAGACGTGTTCGTTCCCGGTGACGATGACCGACGCCACGGGAACCGAGATAACCCTCGAAGAGCGCCCCGAGCGCGTGACGACGACGAACCCCTCGGCGGCACAGACGATGTGGGAGATCGGCGGCCGCGAGCAGGTCGTCGGTCTCACGAAGTTCGCGTCGTATCTGGAGGGGGCCGAGAGCCGGACGAACGTCTCCGCCGGATTCGGCGTCAGCGTCGAGAAGGTGGTCGGCACGAACCCCGACCTCGTCATCGCCCCCAACGCCAGCGCGGGCGACGTGGCGGGCCTTCGGGAGGCCGGACTGACCGTGTATCACCTGCCGGCTTCGACCTCCGTCGAGGACATCCGCCAGAAGACGACGACCATCGGCCGCCTGACCGGGAACTGTCAGGGCGCGGCCGAGGCCAACGCGTGGATGACGCGGAACGTCGACGCCGTGCGGGACACGACGGCCGGCATCGACGACCGCAAGACGGTCCTCTATCCCCTCGGGGGCGGGTACGTCGCCGCCAACGGGACGTTCATCGACACCCTGCTGGACGTGGCCGGTGCCGACAACGTCGCCGCGCGTAACAACACCGGGTACCCGGAACTGAGCAACGAGGTCCTCCTCCAGTTGGACCCGGAGGTACTGGTCGTCACCGAGCAAACGGCGGGCCTCGTCGACGAGGAACCGTACGCGAGTACGACCGCCGGGGAGACGAACGCGACCGTCCGGCTTCGGGTCCGTGACCTCAACCAGCCGGCCCCCCGGAGCGTCGTCAACACGGTCCACGACGCCACGCGACAGCTCTACCCGGAGCGCTACGACGAGGAGAGCTACGTCCCGCGCTCGGCCGTCGAGAACGAGACGAGCGAACAGCAGACGACCCAGACGGCCACCGCCACGGCGTCGGACGGCACGACGACGACCGGCGGAAACGGCCCCGGGTTCACCGCCGTCGGTGCGCTGGTCAGTGCGCTCGCTGTGGCGGCACTGGTCGGCAGACGCCGGTAAGCAGCCCCGTCGGGGGACGCCGACTGTCGGACGAGTTGGCGTTGTCCTGTCACTATCGAACGTCGACCGACACGGATAGTTCGGTCGCCGTTATCACCCAAGATATTCGGCATGTCGCGTGATTGTACAGTGTAAATTTGCGCAAAATTTTTTGTTTAGGGAGATATCCATCATCATAGACCATTTGTGATATCGCATGACTGACAACGAAAACCAGGGTCTGTCCAGCGTCTTATCGCGGCGAAACCTCATGCAAACGGTCGCCGGCCTCGGCGTCGCCTCCGTCGCCGGGTGTTCGGGTCTCGACAGCGGCGGTGGCGGCGGGACTGTCGACCCCGTACAGGACCGAGTGAGTGTAGACCCCGCCGACATCAAGCGTGGCGGGACGTTCAGAGCGGGGCTCGGGTCGGCAGTCGACACGTTCGACCCGCCCGAGAGTACCTCTGCGACGTCCTCGGTCCACCACAACCTCCTGTACGAGGGCATGACGACGACCGGTGCCAGCGGCGAAATCTATCCGTGGCTCGCGGAGTCCTACGAACAGGAGGAGGTTCAGGACATCAAGCGGACGGCCTACACCGACTACATGACGGAGGTGCAGTACGCCGAGACCGACGACGGGACGGTCTTCATCGATACGGACGAGCAGATCGTCATCCAGCACCCGGACAACCCCAGCGACCCGTCGGCGGGCGACACCGCGCGCGTGCTGACCGTCGCGGAAGTCGGCGACGCCATCGCCGACGGCACCTACGGGATGCAGTACCGGTTCCAGTTACACGAGGGGATCACGTTCCACAACGGCGAGGAACTGACCGCCGACAACGTCGTGGCCTCCTACGAGCGCCTCCGCGGGTCCGCCCTGTCCGGACAGGTGTTCGACTCCCTGCTGGACGTCCAGCGCGACGGCGACTACACGGTCGACCTGTACGTACAGATTCCCGACGCCGCCGCCATCCGCGAACTCAGCGACTTCAGCATCTACCCGACGGAGATAACCGGCAAGCCCGGCCAATCACAGAACGTCCCGCTGGGCCAGATGGACCCGCGTGAGAGCCACGAGCCGATGGGCACCGGACCGTTCACGCTCACGGACTACGAGAACGAGAGCTACGCGACGTACTCGAAGTTCGAGGACTACTGGTTCGACACGGCGATGAAAGACTGGTTCGAGGGACCGAGCGACTTCCCCAACGGCCCGGTGGTCGACGAGGTGGACATCGCCGTCACCAGCGACCCGTCGAAACGGGCCGGGTCGCTACAGGAGGGGGAAATCGACATGACCCGGGGCCTCTCCTCCAGTGCGCAGACCAACTTCCAGAACTCCGAGGACTTCCGGACCGCACCGACCGACGGGGCCGGCTTCACGTTCATGCAGTTCCCCGTGACCCAGACGCCGTGGGACAACGCCAAACTCCGGCGCGCGGTGAACAAACTCGTCCCGCGAGAGAGCATCGCGAGCAACATCTTTCAGGGGTGGGAGAACCCCGCGTGGGTCCCACTCCCGCCGCTCGCCGCCGGGAAGGGAACGGCTGACTACGAGCAACTGGTCGAGGACCTGCAGTCGTACAACACCTACGACCCCGAGGCCGCCGCCGAGATGCTGGACGAAGTCGGCGAGGAGGCGGGCATCGAGTATCCCATCGAGGTCACCCTGGAGACCAACTCCGACAACAAGGACCGGGTTCGCACAGTCGAACTCATCGTCCAGTCGCTGAACCAGGAGATAAACGGGACGAAGTACTTCGAGGCCTCCATCAACACGACGGAGTTCCTCACCTTCATCAGCCAACTGCTCAGCAAGAACTACTACAAGAAGGGAAACATCGCGTTCATCGGCCTCTCCGGCGGCTTCGGCCCGCACGGGTACGCGAAGTCCATCCACCACCCCGACAACTTCGCGCAGTGCTGTAACTTCCAGAACGTCGATATCGACCGACTCAACCAGAAGCTCCGGAACGCGCGCTACGGCGTCGACGTGGCGACGGACCCGGAACTGCGTCAGGAGCGGTACGAAGAGGTCTGGGAGATAATCTTAGAAGAGAACGCCAACTCCTACGGGACTCACAGCACCACCGTCGGCGTGGTTTCGAACGCCGTCAAGGGGTTCAACAGCTATCCCAGCGTACAGAACATCGTCGGGTACGGGCTGTACAACCCGGCCGACGAACAGATTACGTATCTGGACCGGTGAGATTCACCCAGCATGAGCCTCCGTCGATTTATACTCAAGCGGGTGCTGTTGGTGTTCCCCATCCTGTTGGGGGTCTCGATAGTCACTTTCTCGCTGGTGAAGCTCACCCCCGGAAACCCGGTACAGGTGGCCATCGGACTGAACCCCGACATGGGGCCACAGGAGATTGCCCGCCTCAAGCAGCGATACGGCCTGACCCAGCCGGCGTGGAAGCAGTACCTCAACTGGCTGGGCGATATCGTCCTGCACGGCGACTTCGGGTCGACCTACGGCGCTCGCGAGCGAGCGGTCAGCGACATCATCGCCAACAGACTCCCCGAGACCGTCGTGCTGGGGCTGTTCGGCTGGGTGTTCGCACTCGCCATCGCCATCCCGACCGGAATCTACGCCGCCGTCCGGAAGGACGAACTGGGCGACCACGTCAGCCGGTTCGTCGCGCTGGCGGGCATCTCGCTGCCGAACTTCTGGCTCGGACTGATGCTCATTCTCGTCTTCGCGCTGGTGTTGAACCTCTTCCCGGTGAGCGCACCGCGAAAGCCCCTGTGGCACCCGGCGACGCTGTGGTACCTCCTGTTGCCCGGTATCACCATCGGGACGGCCTCGGCGTCGAACCTGATGCGCATCATGCGCTCCTCGATGGCCGAGGAGATGAACAAGGAGTACGTCACCGCCGCCAGAGCGAAGGGACTGCCCGAGCGAACCGTCGTCCTGAAGCACGTCCTCCGGAACTCGCTCATCTCGGTGACGACCGTCGCCGCGTTCCTGACCGCGGCCATCGTCTCCGGGTCCGTCGTCGTCGAGCAGGTGTTCGGCTGGCCGGGACTGGGACGTGAACTCATCGCCGCCGTCAGGAACCGACAGGTCGATCTGATACTCGGCATCACGCTGTTTACCGGCGTCGCCATCATCCTGGCGAACCTGCTCGCCGACATCCTGTACGCGGTGCTGGACCCGCGGATACGATACGACTGACTATGTCTACGAAACGAGGACGCATCCGGATAACTGGATTCGACACGGACCGAGTCACCGACCGCGAACGCCTCTCCGACTGGCGCGAGGCGACGACGACTGGCGGGACCGACGGCCGATGGAAGCGCGCGTGGCGGCGGTTCAGGGAGAACAGAGCGGCGATGCTCGGCGTCTACACCGTCGCCATCATGTCGCTGCTGGCGCTGTTCTCACAGAAGGTCGTCGTCGCCGGCGTCCCGGTCCAGCCGTTCGCCATCGCGCCCTACGAACCCGGCGAGATTCTCTACCTGCAGAACCCGAGCCTCGAACGGTTCAATCCGCCGACGCTCGCCCACCCGATGGGCCTCGACGCCAACGGCCGAGACATCTTCTCGCGACTGCTCGTCGGCGGGCGAATCAGCATCTCAATCGGCTTCGTCGTCGTCTGCATCACGGCGACCATCGGGATGGCCTACGGCGCTATCGCGGGCTACTACGGTGGCTGGGTCGACGAGGTGATGATGCGGTTCGTCGACGTCATCTTCGCGTTCCCGGGTCTGGTGCTGGCGCTGGTCATCGTGGCGCTGCTGGGCGGCGGCTACTGGCCGCTCGTCGTCGCCTTTACCGTCCCCGGGTGGGCGAGTTACGCCCGCCTCATCAGGGGCGAGGTGCTGTCGGTCAAGGAAAACGAGTACGTGCTGGCCGCACAGGCGCTGGGCGCACGTGACCGGTCGGTCATCTTTCGACACATCGTCCCGAACGCGATGGCGCCGCTCATCGTGCAGGCGTCGCTCTCTATCGGGACCGTCGTCATCGGCGTCGCGGCACTGGGCTTTCTCGGACTGGGCTTCCCGCCCGGCACGCCCGAGTGGGGGACGATGCTCAACCAGACTCGCTCGACCATCATCACGGGGCCGGGCGGGACCATCCCGTGGTGGGTGACCGTCTTCCCCGGCGGTGCCATCTTCCTGTTCGTGATGGCGATGAACATGATCGGTGACGGCATCAACGACGCGCTCGACGCACAGGAGATAAGCGCCGCCGGCGCCGGAGGTGCCGAATGACGCTCCTCGAAGTGAACGACCTCACGGTGAGCTTCTACACCGAGGAGGGGGTCGTCACCGCCGTCGACGACCTCTCGTACCGCATCGAGAGCGGGGAGACGTTCGGCGTCGTCGGCGAGAGCGGAGCCGGCAAGTCCGTCACCGCCCTCTCGCTGATGCGTCTCATCGAGGAACCCGGCCGCATCGAGAGCGGGGAGATTCTGTTCAGGGGCGAAGACATCCTGAAGATGAGCGAGTCCGAGGTTCGGTCGGTCCGTGGCAACGAAATCGCGATGATATTCCAGGACGCCCAGACCGCGCTCAACCCCGTCTATTCGGTGGGCGAGCAGATTTCGGAGGCGATTCGCCACCACCTCGGCTACGACGACGACGCGGCGCGGGACCGGACCGTCCAGTTGCTCGACCGGGTGGGCATCCCGGACGCCGAGAGCCGGTACGGCGACTACCCACACGAGTTCTCCGGCGGGATGCAACAGCGGGCCGTCATCGCGATGGCGCTGTCCTGTGACCCGGCCCTGCTCATCGCCGACGAACCGACGACGGCGCTGGACGTGACCACCGAGGCGAAGATCCTGGACCAGATTCAGGACCTCGCCGACGAGTTCGACACCGCCGTCCAGCTCATCACGCACGACCTCGGCGTCGTCGCGAAGATCTGCGAACGAGTCATGGTGATGTACGCGGGTCGGCCCGTCGAGAAAGCGAGCGTCGAGGACCTCTACTACGATCCGAAACACCCCTACACAGTCGGGCTGATGAGTTCGATTCCGCGCATCGGCGACGAGCGCGACCGCCTCCAGACGATTCCGGGGACGATGCCGGACCTCGTGGACGTGCCGCCGGGGTGTGCGTTCCACCCCCGGTGTCCGTACGCCGAGGAGTGCTGCGCCCGGAAACGACCGCCACTGGTCGACCCGGAGACGGGCGACGCGTCGACAGCGGCCGACGACCGGGCCGCGGCCTGTCTGGAGTACACCGGCGACCTAGAGAACGGCCTCGACTTCGAGGTCACCGTCGAGGGCGAGGACCCGCTCGTAGAGGAGGAACAGGATGCCCGGTGAGGAGCCCATCCTCCGCGTGGAGGGTCTCGAGAAGTACTACGACTCGAGCAGCGGGTTCGTCGACGCCCTGCTGGGGAACGCCCAGCAAGTGAAGGCCGTCGACGGCGTCGACCTCGAACTCCGCGAGGGCGAGACGCTGGGGGTCGTCGGCGAGAGCGGGTGCGGGAAGACGACGCTCGGCCGCGCGCTCCTGCGACTGACCGAACCCACCGACGGGTCGGTGTACTACCGGGGCGACGACCTGACCGAACTGGGGTCCAGCGACCTCCGCGACCTGCGAAAGGACCTGCAGTACATCTTTCAGGACCCCTTCTCCAGTCTGAACCCCCGGCTGACCGTCGGCGACATCGTCGGCGAACCGCTGGACATCCACGGCATCGCCGAGGGCGAGACCCGCGAGCAGCGCATCTACGACCTGCTGGAGACGGTCGGGCTGAACCCCAGCCACACCAACCGCTACCCCCACGAGTTCTCGGGGGGCCAGCGCCAGCGTATCGGCATCGCCCGAGCGCTGGCCGTCGACCCGGAGGTCATCGTCTGTGACGAACCGGTGTCGGCGCTGGACGTCTCCGTGCAGGCCCAGATTCTGAACCTGCTGGAGGACCTACAGGACGAGTACGGCCTCTCGTACATCTTCATCGCCCACGACCTCTCCGTCGTCGAGCACATCTCCGACCGCATCGCGGTGATGTACCTCGGAGAGTTCGCCGAAGTCGGGACGACCGAGGAGGTGTTCGACCCGCCCTATCACCCCTACACGGAGGCGCTGCTGTCGGCGGTGCCGGAACCGGACCCGCTGTGGGAGGGCGACCAGATTTTCCTCCCCGGGGCGGTGCCGTCGCCGCTGAACCCGCCCAGCGGGTGTCGGTTCCACACTCGCTGTCCGAAGGTCATCCAGCCGCCGGCGTACGACCTCGAACAGCCGGCGTGGCGCGCGGTGATGGACCTGAAACTGCGGGCCGCCGAGGCCGACGGCGTCGACTCGCTGACCGCGGTCACCGAGGACGAACGCGCCGACCCCGAGTCAGCGTCCAGAGACGTCCTCGGCGGACTGGTCCGCGAGGAGTTCGGCCTGCCGGACCGACTCTCCGACCCCGACGCCGAGGACGCCCTCTCGGCGGCCATCGACCGCCTCCACGGCGGTGACGTCGAAGGCGCGTCGGCGCAGTTGGACGAGGCGTTCGTCTCGCCCTGTGAGGCCGACGAACCCAGAGCGGCCCGGACCGGCGACACCCACCGCATCGCCTGCCACCTCCACGACGACGAGTACGCCGACGGCCCGACTGACGTGACGGAGGGCGGCGACGCCGTCGCCGACGACTGACCACCCCAACGCTTTACAGATCTCACGGGCTACGACCACCAATGCGCCGCATCTACGAGTCGGACGCGCTCGAACGGGACGACGACGCGTTCACGCCGCGCAGACGGGAGGAGACGCCCAAGCCGGCGGCGATGCGGTCGGTGCCCGGCGAGTCGCTGAGTCGGTACCTCGTCCCGGCGTGGCTTGCCCACCGTGCGATACGCGTCGCCGTCGAGACGCCGCAGTCGTCGTATCCGACCGGGACCACCGTCCCGGTGACGGTGACCCTTCGGAACGCGTTCCCGTTCCCCGTCAGCGTCCGTACCCGGACGCCGCGCCTGTGGACGTGGCACGTCGACGGCGCGCCCGAGGCCTCCCGAGTCCCCGAGTCGCTCCCCGAGGAGGAGCGCGTCTTCACGTTCGACCGGGGCGAGCGCAAGGAGTTCCGCCGGCGCTGGACGGGTCTGTTCAAAGTGAGCGAGACGGAGTGGGAGCCAGCGGAGCCCGGCGAGTACACCCTCGGCGCGTACGTCGACGTCGACGACGCCGCGGGGAAGGGACTGGCCGCCGAGACGACGGTGCGAATCGAACCGGAGTAGCCACCGGGCGGCCCGAACTGGGGCGCGCACACGGCATACGCTTTTCACTATCGAGACGGTATCACGGACCATGCCTCCCGGCGGGTCGTCGCTGCTCGGACGGATACGCGACCCCGAACACACTGGCGAGCGTCGGTGCTGGCCGTGTACCGTCGCCAACGTCGCCATCGCAGCCGTCCTGAGCGGGCTCTCGACGCTCGTCGCCGTCGAACTCGCCGCGGTCGTCGCCGTCGTCTCGCTCGCGGCTATCGCCCTTCGGGGCTACCTCGTTCCGGGGACGCCGGGACTGACACAGCAGTACCTCCCCGAGCGTGTCCTGCGAGCGTTCGGAAACGCACCGGGCTACACGGACCCCGACGACTTCGAGGTGGTCCAGCGGGTCGAACACTACCGCCAGAACGCCGTCGACGCCGACGCGTTCCTCGCCGACGAGGGAATTGTGGCCGAGACTGACGACGGCCGCGAACTCACCGAGGCGTTCGCCGCCGCGCTCGGAGAACGACTGACTGCTCGACCCACCGACGCCGACCTGACCGGGCCGCTGGCGAACGTCTTCGGGACCGACGCCGAGGACGTGACCGTCGAGCGCGACCCACATCCCGCAGTGACCGTCGGCCACCGTGTCCGCGAGTGGCCCTCGTGGAGCGCGCTCCGCGTCGACGTGGCCGCACACGAAGCGCTCGCTGAGTGGACCGAGCGCTGGGCGGACCTGCCCCGCGAACAGCGCGTCGAGATGCTGGAGACGGTCCGCGCACACCGGACGGTCTGTCCGGCCTGTGGCGGCCCAGTCGAAC
Organism: Haloarcula pellucida; assembly: GCF_014647235.1. Taxonomy (GTDB): domain Archaea; phylum Halobacteriota; class Halobacteria; order Halobacteriales; family Haloarculaceae; genus Haloarcula; species Haloarcula pellucida. The sequence goes on along the minus strand of NZ_BMOU01000002.1, from coordinate 565,979 downwards.
GCGCCAGCGACGTCCAGACCTCCTGCTGTGGGGTTCACGAGGTGCTCGCGGTGGCTTGTACGGACTGTGAGGAACGCCTCGCCGAACTGAACCCCAGAACGCACGCCGGGACTATCGTGAGTTAGGACGGACCACTTTTGCGAGTCGGCGGTCGAAGGCCGGATATGGACAAGCAGGCGATTCGCGAGGCGGTGTGGGACGCGCTCGAAGAGAGCGGCGTCGCCCGGTTCCCGTTCCCGCCCCACGACCGGATTCCGAACTACGAGGGGGCCGAACGGGCGGCAGAGCGCGCGACCGAGACGGCCGTCTGGGCGGACGCAGAGACGGTGAAAGCCAACCCCGACTCGCCGCAACTGCCGCTCCGCCGCGCGGCGCTGCGGGCCGGAAAGACCGTCTACATGGCTGTGCCGCGCTTGCGAGAGGAGCGGTGTTTCTACGAACTCGACCCCGACGAGTTAGACGACATCGAGGCCGCGCCGGCGGTGTCGAACGTCGCCGACCACGCCCGACAGGTGGGTCCCGAGGCCGTCGGCGACGTCGACCTCGTGGTGTCCGGGTCGGTGGCGGTCACCGAAGACGGCGCTCGCATCGGGAAAGGCGAGGGCTTTAGCGATCTGGAGTACGCGGTCCTGCGGGAACTGGGACTCGTCTCCGAGACGACGCCGGTACTGACGACCGTCCACGAACTGCAGGTGGTCGACGGGCCCGACGGGGCCGTCGCCGACGTCGAGGTGCCCGTCGACGCCCACGACGTGCCGATGGACTACGTCGTGACGCCCGAGCGGACCGTCGAGACAGCGACGCCGTACGGCCGACCGAAGGGTGTCGACTGGGGGGCGCTCTCGCCCCAGCGAGTGGCCGAGATGCCGGTGCTGGCCGCGCGTGCGCCGGAAGGCCGATCAACTGAGTGAAAAATCGTCACCCACATCGATTTAGGGCATTACGTCTAAGGGACGCTATGAACGACGCCGAGGCCGAGAACGACTCACTCGGATACGGCCACGGCACCCGGCGTGTGGTCTACGTCGACGCCGACGCGGACGCCGCGGCAGCAGTCGGGAGCGCGTTGACTGCCTCCAGCGACGGTATCGAAGTCCTGACGGCAGGGAGCGTCACCGAGGCGTTCGAACTCGTCGTCGAACACGCCGTCGAGTGTCTCGTCACGGAGTACACGCTCCCGGACGGTACCGGGGTAGACCTGCTGAGGAGTCTCCGGGACCGATACCCGGATATGCCGGTCGTGGTGTTCACCGGCGACGGGAGCGAGGCTATCGCCAGCGACGCCATCGCCGCCGGTGCGACGGAGTACGTTCGCAAGGATCCACTGGACGAACAGCTAGCCACGCTGACCGACCGGGTTCACACGGCGATGACCGAACAGTCCGACCGTGAAGCCATCCTCGGACGGATGACCGACGCGTTCTTCGCGCTAGACGAGAACTGGCGGTTCACCTACCTCAACGAGCGCGGCCGAGAGATACTCCGCGAGGCCGCAGACGTGACAGACGCCACCTCGAGACTGGTGGGCCGTCGAATCTGGGACGTCATTCCGGAAATCGTCGATACGGAGTTTTACGACGTCTACCACCGCGCGATGGAGAGCCAGAAACCCGAATCGCTCGAAGCGTACTACGACCCCCTCGACACGTGGTTCGACGTCAGAGCGTACCCCTCCGAGACCGGCCTCTCCGTGTACTTCCGAGACGTGACCACTCGACGGAAGCGGGAGGACTCGCTCGCCGAACGGGAGGAGATTCTCACGGAGATGTACCGCGTCATCGCCGAGAAAGAGACCCCGTTCGGGGAGAAGGTCGAACACCTCCTCGAAGTCGGCCGGGACGCCCTCGGAACGGAGTTCGGCGCACTCTCGCGTGTCGAGGGGTCCGACTACGTCTTCGAGGCCGTCATCGACCCCACCGGACGGACACAGACGGGCGACGTGGTTCCGCTCGGGTCGACTAACTGTGAGCGGGCCATCGTCGAACGGGAGACGCTCGTCATAGAGGACATCGCCGCCGACGCCCCCGAGTTGGCCGAGCGCTCCGGTTTCACCGAGATGGGCATCGCCTGTTACGTCGGGATGCCCGTCGTCGTCGACGACGAGGTGTACGGGACGTTCTGCTTCTACGACCGCAATCCCAGACACGAGGCGTTCGCCGACTGGGAAGTCACGCTCGTTGAGTTGATGGGTAACTGGATAAGCTACGAACTGGAGCGCGAACGGCGCGAGCGCGAACTCACCCGGGAGCGCAACCGACTGGACGACTTCGCAAGCGTCGTCTCACACGACCTGCGCAACCCCCTCACCGTCGCCACCGGCCACCTCGAACTCCTCACCGAAGCGTACGACGGTGACCCCGACCACGTCGTCGGAATGGAGCGAGCGCTGACCCGGATGGACACGCTCATCGACGACGTACTCGCCCTCGCTCGCTCGGGCAATCAGGTCGTCGAGCCGAGCGACGTGGAACTGGGACCTCTCTGTGAGCAGGCGTGGGCCGTCATCGAAAACGACGGAGCGACCCTCACCGTCCCCGACCAGTCGGTGACCGTCTCGGGCGACGACAGTCGTCTCCGCCAACTGTTCGAGAACCTCTTTCGAAACAGTGTCGAACACGGCGACCCCGGCGTCACCGTCCGCGTCGGCACCCTGTCGAACAGTAGCGGCCTCTACGTCGCCGACGACGGCCCCGGCATCCCCGTCGACGAGCGCGAGTCCGCGTTCGAGAGCGGCTACACCACCAGCGGCGACGGGACGGGGCTCGGGCTCAGAATCGTCGAGGAGATAGCGGAGGCCCACGGCGCACGCGTCACGATAACCGAAAGCGAGAGCGGTGGGGCGCGGTTCGAAATCCACGGCCTCGACGTCGAGTGAGGCCGGCAGGCGGCGGACACACGCTTATGGACGTGTAGGTTCAAATACATAACATGGCACACCAGCCAGAGCGACCACAGGAGTACGTCTGCGAGCAGTGTCACGCCGTCTTCGCGGGCACCGTCCACGGCGACCCGCCGGACCACAGTTACACGCCGCCGGACGAGTGTGCGGCCTGTGGTGGATCCGGGTTCGTCGAGATACAGAACTATCCGTCGATGCGGGACTAGTCGTCCAGTTCGGCCACGCAGTCCCGGATGAGGCCGTCGAGGTTCTCGGGCAGGGTCGGATGGTACGCCCGGTCGGGCAGGTCACGCACGTCCAGTCCCATCTCGACGACGATCTGCATCGTCTTCGCGAAACTGTCGGCGTGGTAGTGCAGCCCCTGCCATCCGAGGACGGTGCCGTCTTCGGCGTCGACGACGAGTTTCGAGAGCCCCTCGGGGACGTCCTTCGACTTGAACACGCCGTCGTCGCTGGCCTGCCGAGTCGCCGTCACGATGTCGTACCCCTCCTCGCGGGCCGTCTCCTCGTTGTGGCCCACGCGGGCGAAGGGGTAGATGCCCAGTCCCGAGAAGATGACGTGGTGGTGGACGTTCTCGTAGGCCTGTGGCTCCGCCCCGGCCTCCTGTCGCAGGATGTTCTCTGCGGCGGTAAAGCCCTGCTCTTTGGCGACGTGGAGGATCGGTTCTTTCTCGTTTACGTCGCCGACGGCGTAGACGTGATCTGCGTCTTCCGTCTGCATCGTCTCGCGTACCCAGTCGCCCTCGGCAGAGACGGACGTGTTTTCGAGGCCCAAGCCTTCGAGCGTCGGGCGGCGGCCGGTAAAGAGGAATAGCTGGTCGGCCTCGTAGGTGTCCTCCGTGCCGTCCTCGAACTCGACGTGCAGGCGGACACCGCCGTCTGCCGTCTCCTCCAACTCACACTCGTAGCAGTTCGTCGGAATCGTGATGTCCCAGTTGTCCTCGTAGATCTGCCGGGCCTCGTCGCCGAAGGCGGGGTCGGCCTCGTCGATGGGCCGGTCGTCGTGTTCGATGACGGTAAGTTCCATCCCGCCGGCCTCGGCGAGGTAGGGGACCATCTCCATGCCGATGTAGCCAAAGCCCATCACGATGCCCGAGTCCGGGAACTCCGTGGCGTGGAGGACGTCCTTGCTCGTCATGAACTCCACCTCGTCGATACCGGGGAGGTCCGGGACGTTCACCGAGGACCCGGTGGCGACGACGACGTAGTCGGCCTCGTACTCCTCGCCGCCGGCCCGGACGGTGTGGTCGTCGACGAACGTGGCCGTGTCGTGGACGAACTCGACGCCGTCGCGTTCGGCCATCGAGTGGATGGAGTCGCGGCGGTGGCCGGCCCACCCGCGGGTGTGGTCGTTCTTTTGCTCGACGACGGCTTCGAGGTCGACCTCCGGCACGTCGCCGACCAGTCGGTGGTCGTGCCGGGCCTGAAACCGGTGAGCGCCTGCGGAGAGCACCTCTTTCGAGGGCATACACCCTTCGAGGATACAGAGGCCGCCGCCGGGGTCGCCGTTGTCGATGAGCGTGAGTTCGATTCCGTCCGCTTCGACGAGTTCGCCGGCGACGGCCGCGCCGGCGCTCCCGTACGCGCCGATGATGACGACGTGGGTCATATCGGTAGGCTAGCGGTGGTTCCGGATAAAGGCTTCAGTGGCGTGTCGCCGAGAGACAAAACCGACAGACGCGTCAGTCGTCGCCCTCGGTCGGTTTCACTGGCTGCTGGGGGCTCCCGAGGTCGAACAGACGCCGGAGCGGTTGGTCGTAGTTGGTGACGCTGTCCCAGACAACCAGCACCGACGGGAGCAGGAACACCGACGTGAGGAACGCGTAGACGATGGAGATGCCGGTGAGGATGCCGAACTGTCCCAGCGCCGGGAAGATAGCCAGGGCCAGCACGCCGATGCCGGACGTGGTCGTGAGCATGCTCCCCAGTAGCGCGCCGCCGGTCCCGCGGACCGTCGCCTCCAGTGCCTGCTGGAGGGGTTTCTGGTGTATCTCGTCGGCGAACCGGTGTGTGACGTGGACGGAGTAGTCCACCCCGAGACCGATGGTGATAGCGAGGATGGTCGCGGTGATGGCGTTGAACGGGATGCCCAGATACCGCATCGTCCCGGCGATGAGACAGACGGTGACGACGATGGGCACGAGGTTCGCCACGCCCAGCGAGGGCCGGCCCTCGAAGAGGCGATAGACGAGGACGAGATAGATGCCGGTCCCGGCGAGTGCCACCGCGAGCGAGGTGATCGCCGATTCGAGGATGAGGTTGGAGACGGCCTGAAAGACGACGATACTCCCGGTAGCGACGGCGGTATAGCGGAATTCGTTCGCCAGCGCCTGCGTGTCGTCAGTCACGTCACCGTTGTCCGCGTCGGCCTCGACAGTGTAGACGATGCGGGCGTTCCGGTAGTCGTCACCGAGGTACTGGAGCGTCCGATCGCGCGAGGAGGAGTCGAGCAGGTACTCGTATACCGTCCCGAGGTTGTCGTCGGGGACGCCGTTGTCGTTGGCGTCGTTGCGCTCGACGAGACGGCGGAACTCGGGGTCCCGCGCAGCGCGGTCCTGGATGACGGTGACGATGGACGTCGCCTTCGCCCGGCCGTCTTCCCGGACGAAGGAATCCGGCGGGTCCTCGCTAGCGCGGTAGATGGACTCCAGCGCCCCGTCCTGTCGCATCGGCCGCTCTAAGTACACCGTCGTCTGTCCGCTCTGTGTCGATCCGAAGTTGTCTTCGAGGAAGTTTATCTGCTCGGTGACGGTGTAGGTGCCCGGCTTGAACGGTTCGGGCAACTGCATGAGGTAGTCGGGGTTCTCCTCTGGCGGGAGGAAGTCCGTCTGGTCGAACGTCGTCGAGATGTCCGTCGCGTACGCGCCGGACCCGGCGCTCAGCAGGAGCATCAGCGCGAGGAACACCAGCGGCGCGCGATTGGCCACGGTGATACCGCCCTCCAAAATTCGCGCCAGTGCACCGCCTTCCTCACCGAGCGGATGGGTGCTGAACGTCGGGATGGGGTACCGCTCGCGCAGCCGGTCGATCTCCACCTTCGCGGCGGGGAGGAAGATACCGAACAGGAGGAACGTGAACGTGATACCGATGGCCGCGACGGCGCCAAAGTCCCGAATCGGTGGGAGCGCGCTCGTGAGGTTCGCCGCGAAGCCGATGATGGTCGTCCCGGTGACGATGAAGAACGCGACGATGAGTTGGTCGGTCGTGATGCGCATCGCCTTCTCGAGAGAGGCCCCCGCCTGGCGCTCCTCCCTGTAGCGGTTGATCGCGTGGATACCGAAGTCGATACCCACCGCTAACAACAGCGGTGGGACGGCGATGAGCATCTGTGAGAACGGGATGCCCGCGAGCCCCATGAACCCGAACGTCCAGATGATGGCCATCAGCAGGGTGACCATCCCCAGAACCAAGTCCGCGAGGTCGCGGTAGGCGACGATGAGGAAGAAGATGATGAACAGCACGGCCGCCGGGACCACGAGCAACAGCGAGTCGACCAACACGCGGGCGTTCTCGTCGGCGATGATACCGCTCCCGAAGACGGTGATACTGCCGTGGGCCGCCGACTGGACGACGTAGTCGGCGCGCTGCTGGATACCCGTCAGCGGACTGGAACCGCCCTGGCCGGACCCAGAGGAGATGCCAGCGGGTACCTCGTGGGTCGCGAGGCCGATGGTCGCCGAGGCCGAGGCGGACCCACGGTTGAAATCGTTACTGACCAGCGACGTGAATCGAGGGTTCTCGTCGGCCGCGGTCCGGACCGCCGCGTCGATTTCGCTCTCGGTGGCCGACTCGACGGCTCGAATCTGTGCCTCGGTCGAGGTGGCCGTCGGGTCCAGCTTGGTGGCGACGATACTGGCCGCGCTGGAGGTGCTCTGCACCCTGAGGTCCGGCTTCTGTTCCAGCCGATGCTGGGACCTGAGCATCCGCAACAGCCCGTCCTTCGAGAGGACGTTGTCGCCGCGCTGGATGAGCTGTGTCGACCCGGTGTCAGGCGAGAACGCGGGCGAGAACTCCTGATTGACCTGCTCGAAGGCCTCCTCTGCCGGGAGGCCCGTCGTGAACTGCGAGGTCCCGGCGTTGGTCGAGATGTTGCCCAGTCCGGCGGTAAAGATCAGCGTCGCGACGAGGAAGACGGCGACGACCCGACGGGAGTCCTCGACGATGCGGTCGTCTATCCAGTCGATGTACCGCTGATACTCCATCTTATCTGAACCTGAAGTAGCCGCCGATAGCCAGTACGGCCACGAGCGCGACGCCGCCGATAGTCGCGAGCGGCGACCCACCGCCGCCCTGCGACGTGACGCCGATGGCGACGCGGTAGGTGTCCGAGACCGGTGTGTCACCGTCGGGTTCCTCGTACCGGAAGTCGAGCGAGACGGGGTAATCTTTCTGCATCGCCCCGCCGCTCGCGCTGATACCGAAGCGCAGCGTCGTCGACTCGCCGGGTTCGAGGCGGTCGATGTACGCCTCGTCGTCCGTGACGGAGATGGGCGAATCGGCGAACAGTTTCGCCGAGATGTCGGTCAGCGGCACGTCTTCCGCGTTAGTCACGGTGAGTTCGAGGGTCGCCGTACCGCCAGCGTCGACCGTCGTGTTGGCGGACTCGATGTCGAACTCGTCCTCGCTGGCCGCGACGTCGGTCCGGACCTCCATCGTATCGCTCTCACGGCGGTCACCGTTGTCGTCCCGGTACACCGCGGTGAAGTCGAACTGTCGCGGGCCGGCGTCGGCGTTCTCTGAGGCGTCGACGCCGAAATCCACCGTCGCTGACTCGCCGGGTTCGAGGTTCCCGACGGCGTACTGGGTCTCCTGTGGCGAGAGGTTGCTGTGATCGCTGTTCCAGTTCAGGACGACGTTCCTGACCGCACGCGGACCGTCGTTGGTCAGCGTGGCTTCGAGGCGACCGTCTTCACCGGCCTGCAGAGTAGCGGTCACGTTCGAGAGGGAGAACCGCTGCTCCGGTTGGGGCTGGAGGCCCAGCGAGAGGCCCTCGTCGACGCCCGCGTCACCCTCCGGGTCCTCGTACTGGACCGACGTGGAGAGGGCATACGAGCGCGTCTCGGCGTCGGGACTGGCCGTCGCGTCGACGACCACGGTCCGGGTCTCGCCGGGTGCCCACGTTCCGACGTACTGCGTCGTCGAACTCGACTTACCGAAGGTGATGTCGGAGCTCTGTGAGGTGACCGTGACCGTCGCGTCGCGGACCGTCACCGGACCGTCGTTTCGGAGGGCCACCGCGTAGGAACCGGTGTTGTCGACCGCGACGGCGTTCGACGTGTTCACGACCGAGAACGTCTGTTCTGGCTGCGGCGCGATACCGACCGACGAGCCGACGGACTGCTTTCGGGCGCCGTCCGCGTCGTCGAACGTGGCCGAGAGGTCGAACTGATAGGGTTCCGATTCGGCGTTCTCGGAGGCGCTCACGCGGTACCGGAAGGTCCGCTGTTCGCCGGTCTCCCAGACGTCGACGTACCGCGAACTCTCCGTGCCGCCACCGACGCCGAGGTCGCCACTCCGACTGGCGAGCGTCACGGCGGCGTCACGCGCGACCTCGTTGCCCGTGTTCTCTACGGTGACGGCGACCGTGCCGGTCGACCCGACGCGGGCGTTGGACTCGACGTTCGTCACGTCGAAGGTCGCGTCGTCGGTGACGTGAACCGTGACCATCGCGGTTCGCGTGACTTCGTTCTCGTCGCGGCTCCCGTCGCTCTCGGAGATATAGCTCGTGTGTTCGTACGCCAGTTGCACCGGTATCTGGTACTTGCCGGGGTTTGCGTCCTCGTCGATACTGACGTCGAACGAGACCGTCTTCGAGGGCCCCTGTGGGAGCGTCCCGAGCGACTGCCGGGAGGTCGTGACGGATACCGGCGCACCGCCCGATTTCACGTCGACCGTCAGTCCGCGAGCAGTCGTCACCTCGCTGTTCAGGCTCGGGTTGCTCGCAGATCCGGAGTCGAGGTCGCCGCTGTTGACGAGGACCACGTCGAGCGTGGTCTCCTCGCCCGGCGAGACGGTGTTGTCAGCGAACGTCACGTCGATGTCGGGACTCCCGCTCACCGCGGCGGCGGCGGTACCGGCGGATAGCAAGAGCGCGACGACGATCAGCGTCAGTGGTGTTCGGAATCTCATTGCGTGGGGACAGTGATAGAGGGGAGTTCGTCAGCCGATACGGGGATCGTTGGGACGGGCAAGTCCGTGTTCGGGCCTTTAGGGTCGTCGAACCCGAACCACCTATCGGTCATCTCGTATCGAACGAACGTTCGGTCAAATATCAACGTTCCGGTTACCGACTGGTACGAAGCACTTTAGTCTACCAAACGAATATTCGGTCGGGATGACCGACGCGCTTCCGTTCGCGGGCGAACCCGAGGACTCGCACGAGGCGATAATGCGTGCGACGTTCTGTGCACTGCAAGAACACGGCTACGCAGGACTCTCTATCCAGCGTATCGCCGACAAGGCAGACCTCAGCAAGTCGACGTTCTACCACCACTTCGACGGGAAAGAGGATCTACTGCTCTCGTTCCTCGAGTTCACCCTCGAAGAGTTCGACCGCGTCTTTCAGCTAGAGTCGTCCGGTGACCCGGCGACAGACCTCCAGACGTTCTTCGGCCTCCTCCTCGGGGACTTTCCCACGGTCGACGGGATGCCAGAACAAGAGGACATACTGGCGACGTACGTCGAATTGCGGGCACAGGCAGTCCGTAACCCGGACTTTCGGGCGAAGTTCACGGAGACGGACCAGAAGTTCACCGACCGTATCGCCACCCTCATCGAGGAGGGTCGCGAGGACGGTGCGTTCAGAGACGTCGACGCCGAACGCACCGCACAGTTCCTGTTGACCACGCTAGAGGGAATCACGCTCCAGAACGCGACGCGAGACGACAACCCGCTCCCGCAGATGCGCGAGGCCATGGAGTCCTACATCGAAAACGAACTGCTGGTCGAGGACCACACCGAGTCGTAGCCATCCGGTCTCGTCGACGTCACGGCAGACCAGCGACGTCGACGCCTCCCCGACCGAGGCACCGTGTACGCCTGTTGCTCGCAATCATCGCTCTCAAGCTACTTCGCGACGGACTGAGCCCCTTCTGATTACCCGGAGTTTCGGCCGATATCGCGGTACGTCTCGACGATGTCGTCGAAGTCGTCGAGTTCGGTCCGAAGCTGCCACTCCAGTTCGTCGGCACGCGCTTTGAGCGCGGTGTACTCGCTGCTGTCTTCGAGCTGTGACACCGACTTCTCGGCCTCCAGCACGGCTATCTTCGACGTTATCTCGAAGAACTCGTCCAGTCGCTCGTCCTCACCAGGTGAGTCGAGATGCTGATCGAGCGTCGACAGTAAGGTCTCCCGGTCGACCGGTTTCCTGAGGTAGTCGTCGAACGCCATCTCGAGGATGTTCAGATCCGGATCCACGGCCGTCAGCATGATGATAGCGCCCTCGTAGCCTCGCTCACGGAGTCGGTCGAGGACCTCGTCACCGTGTACGTCCGGCATCCGACGGTCCAGTAGAATCGCGTCCACGTCCGGTCCGGCCAGTTCCAGCGCCGCCTCGCCCCCGTACGCGACGCTCGTCTCGTAGCGCTCACGGAGTCGAAGCGCCTGCGTGTCCGCGATGTCGTGTTCGTCGTCGACAATCAGGACATGCCCACGTCTGTCTGTGCCGGGGGACACGTCCCTCCAGTAGGACGGAGAGACGCATATGTCTTATCGCCCGGCGGCGTCTCGAAAAAGGTTAACTCGTGGCCCGTCGACTCCGAAGTAGGATGGACGACACCTCCGGTAACGGCGCCGCGGCGTCCGGACGATTCGGGAGCCTCGCTGTCGTCGTCGGCTACATCGGCGCCGGAGCGATAACGCTCGCTGTGCTCATACTCGGGGTCGACACAGTAGCTGATCTCCCCGTCTCGCGAACGGTCGGACTCGGTCTCGGCGTCGCACTCGGCGGTGGTCTCGGCGCCGTGGTTCACTTCCTCCAGACTGCGGACGACGCCGAGATAGCGGACGAGACGATGACCGTCGACGTCGACGACTCGTCCGTGCCGGCGCCACAACCAGCGGACCTCTTTGACGGTCATCCGGATCCCGTCCTCTACTACGCGAACGAGGGTCACGGGCCGGTGATTCGAGCGGCCAACGAGGCGTTCGCCGCGACGTTCGGCGTTCCGGCCGACCAACTGGCGGGGACACCACTCTCCGAGGCAGTGCTCGTTACCGGTGCCGAGACGGCGGCGGAAACACAGCTAGACACGGACGGGTTCGACGCCGTCGTCACCTGCGAGACTGACAGTGGGGCGGCGTCGTTCCGACTCAGGACTGTCGCTTCCGAGACGAGCGGGTACGTCCTCTACACTCCGCTAGACGACTGAGCGAGTTAGCTCGGCCGGCGGCCGATCTCTTTGAACGCGGTGTCGATGCTCTCGAACTCCGAGAGCGCCTCGTCCATCTCCGATTTGAGTTCCTCCACACGTCGTTCGAGCGACTCGATACCGTCGCTGTCTTCGAGTGTCTGCGGAGTCTTCTCGCCTTCCAGCAGCGCGAGTTTCGACGTGACTTCGAGATACTCCGCGAGTCTGTCATCGTACCGGCGCGCGGCCAGTTGCTGGTCGATAGCCGCCACGAGGTCCGATTTATCGACCGGCTTACAGAGGTAGTCGTCGAACGGCATGTCGATGATGTCGAAGTCCGGGTCCACCGCCGTTATCATGATGACGCGGGTCGAGATGTCGCGGTCCCGTATCTCCGCGAGGACGTCGTCGCCAGAGATGTCTGGCATCCGTCGGTCCAGTAGCACGACGTCGACGTCCTCGTCGACCCGGGCGAGTGCGGCCTCGCCACCGTAGGCCGTCTCTGTCTCGTACTGGTTGCGGAGACGCAACGCATAGACGTCTGCGACCTCTTCCTCGTCGTCTACGACGAGAACGGTCGCATCCGCAGTGGAGTCTGACACGATATTATCTACTGCTAGCTGCGTACATATAACTATTCGTCACCGTCTGAGTCCCGGTACTGCCGGTCGGGAGCGGTGTCGAGGGCCGTCTCGGTGTGTGCCAACGAGCGGTGACGGAACGGAACTTTAAAGATTGCGTCACGGCCAGATTCGGGATAGGAATGCTCGCGCCACCGCTGCAAGTCATCGACAGCTTCCTGCTGAACTACACCATCGGTGATATCCTGCTCTTGGGGTTCGTCGTGGGCGCTGTCGGCATCCTCCCGATGCGCTCGCTCCGGATGCTGGGCGTCCACACCATCGCGATGGGTGCCCTGCTCCTCATCACGCCCGCAGCAGCGATGGAACCGAACGCCGGCAGCGTCCTCGCCTCGTCGTTCCAGTACAAACTGTTCGGGCTGGTACTGCTCGCCGTCGCGCCGGTCCTCTACGCCGTTGGCCGCCGCTAACCCAGTTTCCCCAGCGCGGTGAAGAAATCGAGCGGTGGCCCGGCCAGCCGGATCGGTTCGCTCGCCCGCGACAGCGTCACGCGCTCCGGCGGTGTTATCTCCTCGCGGACCCGTCCGTCACTGACTACGACGCCACTTTCTGCATCCGTCAGCGTCACGACCACGTCGCTGTCCGCGTCGACGACCAGCGGCGGCATCCCGTCGACCTCGGCCATCCCCGTCACCACGAGGCCCGCGACGTCGGGGTGGACGAGCGGCCCGCCCTCGCTGAGGTTGTACGCCGTCGACCCCGTGGGCGTCGCGACGAGTACCCCGTCGGCGTGCCCGCTGGTGTACAGCGACCCGTCGACGCGCACCTCGAACGTCCCGCCACCGCCGGAACCGCGGTGGGACCCCTGCACGACCACTTCGTTGAGCGCCGGAGAGAGCGTCCATCCGGGGCCGCTGGCCCGTAGCCGCGGCATCGCTCGCGTGCGGGCACTGCCGGTCTTCTGGATGTGTTCGACCTCGGCGACCACCGTCTCGACGGCCTCCTCGGGCGCGAGGGCGTTGAGAAAGCCGACTTCGCCGAGGTTGACGCCCATGAGCGGCGTCGACCCGGCACCGCGGGCGGCATAGAGGAAAGTCCCGTCCCCGCCGATGCTGACGACGAGGTCACAATCACGCATCTCCTCGACCGGACGACTCGACGGCTGTGATGCGTCCCACGCCTCGTGGTCGTCTAAGGCCGCTCCGGTCGTCTGGTCTACGGCCACCGATTCCCCCACCTCGGCGAGGCGGCCGGTCAGCCTGCTTGCGAGCGACATCGCCCGGTCGTTGTCTCGCTGGGCGACGATACCGACGGTCATTGCCCGTGTGTTTCCCGCGGGCGGGTATAAACCCTCCACGACGGCAAGGTTATATTTATCTGGGCGAGAACGTCACTCCATGGCCCGGGTCTGTGGCCGGTGGTCGGGGCGATGAGTGACGACGAGCGACGGGACGACGACTGGTTCGAGAGCGCTGTCCAGAGCGAACCCGAAGACGATACCGACGCCGACGACACGGAGCGCGAGGAGTCGACCGACGCGGAGCGTGACGACGGTCCGTTCGAGGACGCTGATGGCGACAGCCCGTTCGGGGACGCTGGCGGCGACAGCCCGTTCGGGGACGCTGGCGGCGACAGCCCGTTCGGGGACGCTGGCGGCGATAGCCCGTTCGAGGACGCTGGCGGCGATAGCCCGTTCGACGAGTCCGGCGGCGACGGGCTGTTCGACGACGACTTCGCGTCGGCCTTCGAGTCCGCCGGTGACCCCGGTGGCGGCGGTGGCGCCGACTTCGAGGACGAGGACTTCGACTCCGACATCCCGCGCATCGACGTCGGTATCGACGGGCTCGACCGGATGATACAGGGCGGGATTCCCCGTCGACACCTCCTCGTCACTATCGGGTCGGCAGGCACCGGGAAGACGACGTTCGGCCTGCAGTTCCTCCACCACGGCCTCCAGAACGGCGAGAGCTGCGTGTTCATCACGCTCGAACAGTCACACGAGGCCATCATGGACACCGCCGACGACCGTGGGTGGGGGTTCGAGGAGTACGAGGCCGAGGGTCGACTGGCCGTCATCGACTTAGACCCAGTCGAGATGGCGAACAGTCTCGACAACATCCGGGGCGAACTCCCGGACCTCATCGAGGACTTCGGCGCGGACCGACTGGTGCTTGATTCCGTCTCGCTGCTCGAGATGATGTACGACAAGCCCTCGAAGCGCCGGACCGAGGTGTTCGACTTCACGCGGTCGCTGAAGGACGCCGGCGTGACGACGATGCTCACCTCCGAAGCCAACGAAGACAACCCCTACGCCTCCCGCTACGGCGTCATCGAGTACCTGACCGACGGCGTGTTCATCCTTCAGTACGTCCGCTCGGAGACCCGCGAGACCCGTCTCGCCGTCGAGATTCAGAAGATTCGGAACGCGAATCACTCCCGAGAGACGAAACCCTACGAGATAACCATGGACGGCATCAGCGTCTATCAGCAAGCCAATATCTTCTGACGGCAGGACCGGAGTCGGCGTGATTCGGGACGCCGGCGCCATCACGAACCACACGTATCACGACCGGCCGTGTGATTTTAAGCCGCTGCCTGTCGAGTCACCGCTATGGTGCTGCTCGTTCCCTTCGACGGTTCGGAGCTCTCACAGGCCGCCCTCGAACGCGCGACGGAGTTCTCCGAGTACACCGGTGAGGACGTCCTCGCGCTGGTCGTCATCCCCGACGAACCCGACTACGCTCTGGAGCGCAACTGGCTCAACCCGAACGACCCCTTCGATCCGGACGACATCGCCGACACCCTGCGTGAGCGCGTCGCCGAGATAGCGCCGGAGGCGGAGTTCCGCGCGGAAGTCCCGGAAGACGTCAGTTCGATGGCCTCCATCACCACCGACGTGGTCCGGACGATTCGATCGGTCGCCCACGACGTCGACGCGTCTATCGTCTTCGTCGGCAGCGAGAACGCCGGCCGCGTCTCGACGCCCGTCTCCAGCGTCGGTGCCCCCGTCTCCGAGGACCCGCGATACGACATTCACATCGTGCGACACGCGTAATCGCGGCAGGTGAGCCGCGATTGCGCACGCCCGAATGTCGGCGGTGTGGCCGGCGCTTTGTCACGCGTAACCGCGGCAGGTGAGCCGCGAAAAGCGGCGTATCGGTAGCCTCGGCCGTCAGCGGATGACCGTCACGGGCACCGTCGCCCGGCGGACCACCGTCTCGGCGACGCTCCCGAGCAGGATTCGCGAGACCCCGGAGCGCCCGTGACTCCCCATCACGATCTGGTCGATGTCGTGGTCGTCGGCGTAGTCGACGATGGTCTGGGTCGGCCGACCGACCTCCAGCACTCGCTCGACCGTTTCGACGCCGGCGTCGTGGGCCGCCGCTTCGAGGTCGTCGAACAGCGACTCGGCGGCCGCCTTCTTCTGCTGGTACCACTCCTCGGAGAAAGAGGGAACAGACGCCTGCGCGCTGTACCCGGCCTCGGCCGGGTTGATGACGTGTAAGAGGACGACCGTGGCGTCGGGGTAGTTGTCGACGACGAACTCGGAGGCGGCCTTCGCCTGGTCGGACCCGTCGACGGGGACCAGAATACGCTTTCCCATACACTCCCTGCCCGCGGCCGACGGCTTGAATCTTCGGCCTGTGACAGCGACTGCGTCAGGGGACGCGCAATCGGACCGTCCACAGCGACCGAACGGCGTCGGCCAGCGCGTCTTCCGGATCGCCCGTCGCGTCGACGGTCCGGGTAACAGCGGCGTCGGCCTCGAACTCGTGGATGACCGACCCCTCGCCGACGACGTAGAGGGTGTCGGGGTCGACCGCCTCGATGGCGGCCCGACAGCGTTCGAGGTGGCTCGCTATCTGCTGGTCGCGCAACCGTTCGAACCGGGACTGGGAGAACCCGCCCTTCGAGTGCTGGCTCTTGAGGTCGGCGTCGAAGCCGTGGAACGCGGTGCGCTCGCCGTCTTCGTAGGTACCGAGCGCGAACAGGTCCGAGCGGACGAGCGCCACGGCGTACGTCCCGGTCGGTTCGAACCACGACCGTTCCAGTTCGACGCCGTCGCTCCACGTCGCGAACGGTTCGGGCGGCACCGGGACCGAGAGACAGGCCGACAGCAGGCCGGCGTCGTCAGTCACCGCGAGACACGGGGCGGCGCGGGCGACCAGCGACGCGCGGTCACCGAAGGCGTCTCGGACGGGGCCGGGTAAGTGACTCTCGTCGGCGACGTAGGCAGTGAAGACGCCCTCTGGCTCGCTCTCGACCGACGAGAGTCGGTCCAGTATCTCGCCCACTCGTCGGCCGTTGAGGCGGTCCTCGGCGCGGTAGGCGTACTCGCCGTCGTCGGCCTGCAGTCGCTCGACGCGGTCCTCGAGTTCGGTAACGCGGTCCTCTAGCCGGTTGACCTCGGCTTCGGCCTGCTGTCTGGCCGTCGACGCCTCGGCGCGGCGCTCTTCTTCGGCGTCAAGTTGCCGTTCGAGGTGGCGTTTCTCCGCTTCGAGGTCAGCGACGCGCTCTTTGAGCGAGGCACGCCCCAGCAACCGGTCCAGCATCGACTGGACTGCGGACTGGGACGGGCTTAAAAGTGGTTGCCCTCAGACGGCGCTATCGGGCAGCGCCGACGACGTGTCGGTCACCGACAGCAGTTGGGCCGCGTGGTCCGCCTTCGCGAGGAACACCTCACGAAGGCTGGGTGGGTTCCGCACGTTCGCAGATTCGAGCACCTCGTCCGGGACGGCGAGGGTGTCGGCCGGGACCCGGTCGTCGCCGTGGACCGGGAAGTGTCGGGGGCCGAGTTTCATTACGAGCGGGAGGTCTGTGCGTTCGACTCCCTCGCCAGAGGCGTACAGTTGCTGGTTGACTCGCTCGTGTTGGTCCCGACACATCGCGGCCGCCCCGTCCTGACGTGGTTCGACGTAGAGGCGACCGAGGTAGTAGCCGCGGGAGAACTGTTCGAACATCGGTACGGTCGTACGTGTGGTAGTCACACACATAAGCTTTCGCCGATACCCTTTTGCCGTCGGGCTTTCAGGCCGTAGCTCTCGCGCGCCGGGACCGATAGGGTTTCTGCGGGGCGGGGCCGAGAGGCCCCTATGGACAACGAGCGGGGGCCGTTGCCGCGTCGCTACGCGCGGTACTATCTGGAGAACACGCCGAGTCTCGTGTGGCTGGTCGTCGTCAACGTCGTAGGAATCCTCGTCGGCGTCCGGTACTACGTCGATACGATGCCCGGCGTCTCGACGTTCCTCTGGCCGCTGTACGCCGATTCGCCGACCGCCCTGTTCCTGCTGACGCTGTCGCTCGTGACGCTGCTCCCGTTTCTCGGGCGCTCGCTCGACGACGTGCCGGCGAACCTGCCGCTGGCGTACCTCCACACTATCGCGCTCGTGTGGCTCCTGAAGATGGGTGTGTGGACGTTCGTCGCCCTGAACCTCGGCTTTAGTGCGTACTTCCCGGAGCCGTGGGCGTACTTCGGTATCATCGTGACCCACGTCGGGTTCATCGCGGAGGGGCTGTTAGTCCCTCACTACGCCCGAACGACTCGCGGTGCGCTGCTGACGGCGCTGGTCGTTGCACTCGGCAACGACGTCGTCGACTACGGCTTTGGCTACTACCCGCCGCTCCGGTACGATCCGGGCCTCACGCTCGTCGTCGCGACGGTGGCGCTGTCAGTCCTCTCGGTCGGAGTGGCATGGAAGATCATGCCGAGGCTGGACGAGAGACGCTCCTAAACGCTCTTGGACCGTCTGCACTCGTTTCACTCGGCGCTGAACGGAGCGAACGAAGGGGCCGCTTTTTAGGGTGGGTCGGCAATGAGCGAGTAGAGATGACTCGACGGTACGTTGTGGGACTCGTGCTGTGTCTCGTCGCCGCTGCAATGCTGGGCTTACCGGCGGCCGCGGCACAGGAGACGACCACCGACACCGCGACCAACGAGACTGCGACCACCGACACCGCGACGAACGGTACCGCGGCCAACGACACCGACGGCGGACCGGGTCTCGGGGCGCAACTGACCGCGTTCCTGCAGTCCAGTTCGGCCGCGACCGACGACACGGTCGAGAACGGTATGTGGCAGGCCGGGTTCGAGCGTGCGAACGAGAATAAACGGGCGCAGATGGTGACCAGTCGAACGGGCGCTCTCGAACAGCGCCTCGAACGGCTTCGCGAGCGAAACGAGAGCCTCCGCGAACGGTACGAAAACGGAACCATCCCCCGGCAGGCCTACGTCGCCCAGCAGAGCCGTCTCGCCGCCCGCATGGACGCACTCGAAACGGCAGTGAACGACACGGACGAGGCCGCAGCAGTGGCCGGCGTCGAGGATAGCAGAATCGAACGGCTCAAAGAGAACGCCAGTCGGCTATCAGGACCGGACGTCGCCGCTATCGTGCGTGGGAACGGCGGCGGCCCACCGGTCGACGCTCCCGGCCAATCCGAGGCGAGTACCGACGAGGGAAACACGTCGGCGAGAGGCCGTGACCGAGGCGCTGACGGTCAACCCGGAGACGGCGGCGCCGTACCGGCCGACGAGCCCGGTCCAGCGGCCGGTGATGACACGGACCCTCGTAACTCGAACGCGACGAACAGTTCCGCGAACGAGACGGCCGGCAGCGACGGCGCGGGAAACGCGGGCGGCGGTGCTGGCGGCGCTGGTGATGGCGGTGCTGGCAGCGCTGGCGACGGCGGTGCTGGCAGTGCTGGTGATGGCGGTGCTGGTGGCGACGGCAGTGCTGGTGACGGCGGTGCTGGTGGCGACGGCAGTGCTGGTGACGGCGGTGCTGGCGGCGACGGCGGCGCTGGCAGTGCTGGTGACGGTGGCGACGGCGGTGATGGCGGTGCTGGCGGCGACGGCGGCGCTGGCAGTGCTGGCGACGGTGGCGACGGCGGGAGTGGGGACGGGTCGGCCGCCGGTGGCCGCGCTAACTGACGGCCGCAGGAGTCACCCTTTTCTACTGCGACCCGCTACCCTCGGGTGAATGGACTCCGCCGAGTTGCTCGACTTGCTGGGGAACGCCAATCGGCGACGTATCCTCCGCTTGCTCGCACACAAACCCTGCTACGTGACCGAGATAAGCGAGTACATCGGCGTCAGCCCGAAGGCCGTCATCGATCACCTCCAGAAACTGGAGGACGCCGGCCTCGTCGAATCTCGCACCGACGATCAGCGCCGGAAGTACTTCTCTATCGCCCGGAACCTCCGTCTGGAGGTCCGCGTCTCCCCCTACGAGTTCGGGACCAAGAGCGCCTACCCGGCCAATCCCGGACTCGACATCTCCACCTGTCGGCACCTCTCTATCGACGTCGACGAGGAGGGCGACGGCGAGTTGCGTGACCTCGCCCACGAACTCGAACACCTCGAACAGCTGGAGAACGAACTCTCGCTGGCCCAGCGGTGGGTACAGGGTCGCGTCACCGACGTCCGCGACCAGTTCGACCAGCGCGTAGATGACGGCGACGGCCGCCTGTACGCGGAACTCGTCAGTGCGCTGTCCCACGGGCCGGCGTCGGTCCGGAAGTTAGCACGGACTATCGAGGCACCGCCCGAGATGGTCGACGAGGCGCTCGAACGACTGGCCGATGAAGGCGTCGTCGAGCAGACCCGCGACGGGTGGCAGTTACGATAGGTCCCGCGTCAGGCCGTCGCGCAGGTCCCGGCCGAAGTAGTGACCGAGGAGTGCGAGGACGAGCCCCACGGCGGCGGCGACGGCGAACAGGCGCCCCATCCCGAGTTGACCGCCGGCGATGCCACGGACGACGAACTGCGAGAGAAAGGACGTGACCGAGAGGAGGCCAGCGGTGACCCCACCGGCCAGCGCCGTCTCCGCGTAGCGTCGCTCGCGCGCCACCAGCCCGTAGACGAACGCGCCGGCCGGAATCCCGAGTAGCGCGGTGAACGGAAGCAGGGGGACCAGACTCCCGGCGACGGCGCCGCCGCCGACGGCGACGAGCGCGAACAGGAGCGCCCGGAGCGAGAAGTAACTCCCGCCTGCTGACTCGGACTCGGTCTCGGTGGTCGTCGAGAACCCGTCGAGACGGCCGATACCGGGGCTCTCTTCGGCTGTATCGGCCTCCGCGTCGGTCTCGCGGGTCCGCTCTGCCGTTCGCTCGGACATACGTTTCGTTCGGCTCGCTGGACCTATGGCCTTTGTGGAGGTGTGGCGGTGGTGACTGGAACAGGCGCCCCCACCGCCCGGAGCGAGCGCCGAAACAAATGGGTTCAAGTCACGCCGGCAGGAACCCACGCGCATGAACGCAGGCGACCGTGTTCGCGTCGACAGCGCGGACCAGAGCTACGAGGGCGTCTTGCTGCCCTCCAGTACGCCCGACCACGTCGTGGTCAAACTCGACGGCGGGTACAACGTGGGCATCGACCGGGACGAGGCGTCGGTCGAGGTCCTCGAATCCGACGTCTACGACGTCGAGAGCGCACAGGACGAGGACAGTCACTCCGAAATCGAGTTCGACGAGGAACTCCCGACGGTGTCGCTCATCTCTACCGGCGGCACCATCGCCTCGACCGTCGACTACCGCACCGGCGCGGTCACCGCGCAGTTCGACGCCGAGGACGTCCTCCGGGCGGTGCCGGACCTCGCGGGGATGGCCAACTACCGGGGCCGCGTCGTCGCCAACATCCTCTCGGAGAACATGACGACCGACGTGTGGCAGGACCTCGCACGCGCCGTGAAAGCGGAGATCGAGGCCGGGGCGGACGGCGTCGTCGTCATGCACGGCACCGACACGATGCAGTTTACGGCCTCTGCGCTGGCCTTCATGCTCGATACGCCGGTGCCGGTCGTCTTCACGGGTAGTCAGCGCTCCGCGGACCGCCCGTCCTCGGACAACGTGATGAACGCCGTCTGCGCCGTCGAGGCCGCCAAGAGCGACTGCGCGGAAGTGCTGGTCTGTATGCACGCCGACGAGTCCGACGACCGCTGTGCGCTCCACCGCGGCACCCGCGTCCGAAAGAACCACACCTCCCGCCGGGACGCCTTCGAGACGGTCGGCGCGAAACCGCTCGGCGACGTCGACTACGACACCGACGGCGACAACGCGGTGACCTTCCGCCGCGAGTACACCGAACGGGGCGAGGCGGACCTCGCGCTCCACGACGCCCTCGCAACAGACGTCGAACTCCTGAAGTTCACGCCCGGGATGGACACCGAACTGCTCGAAACCGCCGCCGAGGGGGCCGAGGGTCTCGTACTGGAAGGCACCGGACTGGGCCACGTCAACACCGAGTGGATTTCGGTGCTCGACGACCTCGACATCCCCGTCGTGATGACCAGCCAGTGCCTCGAAGGCCGGGTGTGTGACCGCGTCTACGACACCGGCCGAGACCTGTTAGCGGCCGGCGTAATCGAGGGCGAGGATATGCTCCCCGGCACCGCGAAAGTGAAACTGATGTGGGCGCTCGAAAACGCCGACGACGCCGCCGACGCGATGAGCGAACCGCTGGCCGGCGAGATTCAGCAGCGGTCGACCCCTTGGTTGTAGCGCTCGCGACACCGCCGGCCGGGTCGAACTGACGTTTTAAAACCGCGTTTTGCGACGGTTACCACACGACTAGTAATTTCGCACACACCCGAGCGTGCGGACATGTCTCGACAGCAACTCGTCGCGCTCGTCCTGACGGTCGCGGTCTGTGTATCGCTGGTGCCCGTCGCCGTGGCGGGCCCGACCGACGCGGACGACTGGCCCGGCGAACGCGGTGGGCCCGCCGCGACGGGGTCCAACGCGGGGAACGCCCCCAGCGGCACGAACGTCACGCTGGCCCACGAGTATCCGGCCGGCGACTCCAGAGCGGGGGTCGTCCACCAGAACGGCACGAGAGGCGCGGGCGAACCGACCACGCCGGCCGTCGTCGACGGGACGATGTACGTCGGCTACGACCACACCGGTTCGCCGGGCTATCACAGCAGAGGCGACGTCGTGGCGTACGACACGACGACGGGCGAGATGGTGTGGAACCGGACCGCGTTGCCGAAGGTTCGGTCGACGCCCTCGGTGGGCAACGACCGCGTCTACGTCACCGGAACCGGCCCCATCTACGACCGACAGCACCCGGAGGAGGCGAGTGCTGTCGGCGGTCGCCCGGGCGGGACGTTCGCCATGAACGCGACGACCGGCGAGATGGAGTGGTCGCGAAACGTCTCTGGTCAGGGGCAGGTGCTGGGCGAGGACCGACTCTACGTCAACACCGGTCGCGCGGTCGCGCTGAACGCGACGACCGGTGAGACGGTGTGGGACGGTCCCGAGGACGTTCGACCCACCCACCTCGCGCTGTCGAACGGGACCCTCGTACTGACCGAGGCGTCCCGGAACGTCTCTGTCGTCGCGCTGAACGCGACGACCGGCACGGTCGAGTGGAACGCCACCCTCGACACGTCCGCGGAGTCCGCCGACCCCAGCGGCCTCGCTATCGACGACGGGACCGTCTACGTCTCCGACGGCGAGGACACGCTCGGAGCGCTTTCGCTCGCAGACGGCGCCGTCGAGTGGCGGCGAGACTACGGCCAGAGCGGCGAGCAAAGCGGCCTCACTGCACCGGCGGTCCAGAACGGCACCGTCTACGTGAGCGAGACGCTCGGACACTCGGCGGTGTACGCACACGACGCCGAGACGGGAGCGACCGAGTGGCAGTTCGACCCGGCGGGCGCGGCGTTCGCTGCCCCGACCGTCGCCAACGGGACCGTCTACGTCCCCGCGAAACAGGAACTGGCGTCCGGGGACCGCACCTCCGAAGGCGTGTACGCACTGAACGCCAGCACCGGCGAGCGGCGCTGGACGTACGCCGACGACCGACCCATCGACCGGAGTACGGTGGCCGTGACGCCCGCGGAGGGCCACGTGTACGTGACGCTCGGCGAGCGAGAGATATTCTACAACGACGGGGCGCTGTACGCCCTGAACGCCTCGGACGAGGCGCCCGCCGACTACAACCGGTTCGTCGACAGAATCGACGACGACCCCGCCCCCTCTGTCACCCTGGCGTCTGACCCGCCGAACGCCGAGGACCAGAATCTGCCGGGCGGGTACAACGTCACACTGACCGCGAACGCCAGCGACACCGACGGCACCGTCACGGCCATCGAGTGGGACGTCGACGCGGACGGCGAATTCGAGCAGTCCGGCGAGTCCGTCACGATTCCGCTTGATTACTGTGGGGCCCTGACGGTCACGGTTCGCGTCACCGACGACGACGGCAACGTCGCAACCGACCGTATCGTGCTGTCGACGGTATAGCGCGCCCGCCAGTTCGAAGCGGCCACGGAGTCCGGGCGTTCGAGGCCGGGGTGGGCACCGTACTCGGAGAGGCCACTGCGTCTCCCGGCGTACGGTGTCGAAAACGCGACGTTATGTCTGTTTAACAGAGGGATAGTAAATGGGAACTGCGATAAATTCTCCCACAGATGGAACGAAACCAACTCCTGACAATCGCAGCCGTCGTCGCTATCTGTGGGTCGGTCGTGCCGACCGTCGCCGCCGCGGGACCGACACTCGCGGAGACGGGCGACGACTGGCCCACCGACCGCGGCGATCTCGGACGGACCGGTGTGAACGCGGGTAACGCGCCGACCGGCCCGAACGCGACAGTCGAACGAGACTACCCCGGTACGGGGACGGAGTTCGGTGAGCCGACTGCTCCGGCAGTCGTCGACGGCACGATGTACGTCGGCTACGACGATACCGGCGGCGACGTGAGTTACCAGAGCAAGGGCCACCTCGTCGCCTACGACGCCTCGACCGGCGACGTCCTGTGGAACCGGAGTCGGTTCCCGAAGATTCGCCAGACGCCGACCGTCACCGACGGACGGGTGTACGTCTCGGGCCGCGGGCCGTACGACAGCGGGATGGGGCAAGTCACCGGCGACACTCGCGGCGGCGTCTTCTCGCTGAACGCGACCACCGGCGACGTGCGCTGGGCGCGCAACGGGAGTGACTTCGACCGGGTGACCGGCCATCTGGTGGCCGACGGTCGCGTCTACGTCCAGCAACCGAGGGTCCTGCGCGCACTGAACGCGACGACGGGAGCGACGGTGTGGTCCCGGAGCGACGTCTCGGCCGACGCGATGGCGTGGGGTAACGGAACGCTCGTCGCCGTCTCCGAGGGGAGCGACGGCCCGACGGTCACCGCACTGGACCCGGCGACGGGCGACCAGCGCTGGGCGACGACGACGTCCACCGACGACGAGTACGTCGATCCCGGTGGCGTCGCCGTCGCCAACGACACCGTCTACGTCTCCGACGGTGAGAACAACGTCTCCGCACTCGCCGTGGACGGTGGCAGTGTCGAGTGGACGACGGCGTTGCGCTCCGAGACGGGTGACGTCCCGGCCGAGTCGGCGTCCGCACCGGCGGTAGCAGCAGGCGTCGTCTACGTCAGCACGACCGACGATGCGGTCGGCACCGTCCACGCCGTCGACGCCGAGACGGGGGCGACCGCGTGGCGGTTCGAACGGGCCGAGGCGGAACTGTTCGCCCCGACCGTCGCGAACAGGACCGTCTACGTCGGCGCGAAACAGGCGGCAGAGGCGGGTCACCTGTCGGCCGACGGCGTCTACGCCCTCAACGCGACCGACGGTGGAGAGCGGTGGAACTTCGCCCGCCAGGAGTTCATCGACCGGAGCGTCGTCTCGACCACGCCCGCCAGCGGGAAGGTGTACGTCACCGTCCGCGAACGGGAGATATTCTTCAACAGCGGTTCGCTGTACACGCTCGAATCGACCGACGAGGCCGTCGGCCCCCGACACCAGTTCAGAGAGGGCCAGCCGGTGACCTACGAACCGACCCTCACTGTCACGACGACCCCGCCCGACGCAGAGCACCGGGACTTAGACGCGGGGACGAACGTCACGCTGACCGCGAACGCGAGCGACCCCGACGGCACCGTCGCGGCCATCGAGTGGGACCTCGGGAACACCGGTACCGTCGACCGGTCGGGCGAGCACATCACCGTGCCGCTGGACTACTGTGGAACGCTGGTCGTCAGGGTCCGGGTCACCGACGACAGCGGCGAGACCGTCAGCGAGTGGATCCGGCTCTCGACCTGACCCCGGCGACGCGGTGGCCTGTCGATACGTCGTCGGTACGCCCGAATCTCCCCGACGTGCGCACTCGGATGGCCGTCTAACGCGACATTATCACGGGTTATCTCTCAGATAGTAAACCTCATTCTCTTTGAAACGGCAGCTGATGGTACGAAACAAATTGTTGACAGTCGCAGTGGTCGTCGCCGTCTGTGGGTCGTTGGTCCCCGCCGTCGCCGTCGCAGGGCCGACCGCGACGGACGCGTCGGCAGACGACTGGACGGCCAGTCAGGGCGACGCACAGAACACGAACGCGAACGACGCCGACGGGCCGACGGGCCCGAATGCGACCGTCGCTCGGCAGTTTCCGGACGGTGGCGCGGAGTCAGACATCGGCCGACCGTCGGTGCCCGCCGTCGTCAACGGGACGGCGTACGTCGGCTACGACGACTCTGGATCCAGTGCGACCTACGTCAGCAAGGGCCGTGTCATCGCCTACGATACGGCGAGCGGCGAGGTCGAGTGGAACCAGAGCGACATCCCCGGATTCACCGAAACCCCCACAGTCGCCGACGGCTACGTCTACGTGACGAGTTCGGGCGACGGGGCCGACACGGACGACGACCCGGCGAACCAGACCGCCGGGGTCTACGCCCTGAACGCTACCACCGGCGAGATAGCGTGGACCCGGACCGGCTCCGATGCGGGTAACTTCGTCGTCAGCGACGGTCGGATGTACGTAGAGACCGGGGCGAACCTCACCGCGCTGAACGCCTCGACCGGCGAGACGGTGTGGACCCGGCCCGCCGAGCAGGACGCCTTCGACATGGCCGTGGACGACGGGACGCTGGTCCGTCGAGAGGGGGGACCGTCGGGGAACGAAACCACCCTGCGAGGCGTGAACGTCTCGACTGGTGACGTACGGTGGAACGCTACGCTCACCGGTACCGATACGTTCGACAACTACTACGTCGTGCCCGAGCGATCGACCGTCAGCGCCGCCGACGGGACCGCCTACCTCACGGTCGGCGACCGGACGCTCTCGGCCGTCTCGCTCGACGACGGGTCGGTCGAGTGGGAGCGGACAGTCACCAACGAGAAGCGAAACCTGGAGACCCAGTGGCTCTCCCCGCCAGCAGTCAAGCACGACACAGTGTACGTCAGCACGCTCCACGGGAGCGACGACGGTGACAACAGCACCGTCTTCGCTCTGAACGCGACGACGGGCGAGACGGAGTGGCAAGCGTACAACGACGCGAAACTGTTCGCACCGACCGTCAGCAACGATACCGTGTTCCTCCCGGCCGAACAGGTGACCGTCGAAGGCCAGCAGTACGGCTCCGCGCCTCGTGATGGCGTCTTCGCACTGGACGCCACCTCCGGCGAGATCCGCTGGACCTACGCGCTCCCCGGCCTCGCCCACAGCAGTCGGTTGTCGGCCGCGCCGGCCGAAGGGGCACTGTACGTCCGCACGACTACCTGGGACGTCTACAGCGACGACGGGCGGGTGTACGCGCTGGAGTCGACAGCGAACGCCACGCCAGCAGACAGTCGGTTCATCCTGCAGGACGACCCCCGGACGAAGCCGTTCGTCTCCATCGAGACGGACCCGGCAAACGCCGGGGACCGCGACTTAGACGCGGGGACGAACGTCACGCTGACCGCCGACGCCAGCGACCCCGACGGCGACGTCACCACCATCGAGTGGGACGGCGACGAGGACGGCGAGTTCGAACAGTCCGGCGAGTCCATCACCGTCCCGCTGAACTACTGTGGGACGCTGACGGTCACGGTTCGCGTCACCGACGACAGCGGCGAGACGGCCGTCGAAAGCGTCGAACTGACCACCTGACTCGTAGCTTTTTCCCCCCGCCGTCCGACGGACGAGACATGTCACCGACCGTCCGTCAAGCACGGGCCGACGACTACGACGACGTCGTCGCCTTCGCCGAGGAGGTATGGGCCGACCGGCCCGACACCGTCGACTACATCCCCGAAGTGTTCCGGCAGTGGGTCGACACCGACGGGCCGACCCAACACACCGTCGTCGCCGAGGTCGACGGCGCGGCCGCGGGCCTCTGTCAGGCAGTCATGCTCACCGACCACGAGGCGTGGTTTCAGGGCATCCGCGTCGACCCCGACCACCGCGGCGAGGGCCTCGGGAAAGCGATGGTCGGACACCTCTTCGAGTGGGCCCGCGGGCAGGGCGCGACCGTGGGCCGAAACATGGTGTTCTCGTGGAACGACGCCGGCCTCGGGCAGTCCGTCGCCACCGGGTTCGACCCGGACACCGCGTTCCGCTGGGCGCACCCCGAGCCACGCGACGTGAGGCCCGACGCCGACGGGCCCGCCGTCGAGAACGACCCCGCGGCGGCGTGGAGTTACTGGACCGGGAGCGAGGGACGAGGCGCGCTCTCCGGCCTCGCACTCGACCCGGGCCAGCCGTGGGCGCTCTCGGAGTTGACACGGGAGCGACTGTACACGCTAGCCGACGAACAGGCCGTCTTCGCCGTCAAGGACGACGGGACGTGCGGGATGGCCGCCCGAGTGCGAGAGACCGTCGACCCCACCGCCGACGAGACGCTCGCGGAGTACGCCCTCGGGACGTGGGTCGACGCCGACGCCGCAGCGTCCCTGTTCGACGCGATACGCGCCGACGCCGCCCAACTGGACGTCGACGGGACCAGAGTGTTGATTCCGGAGACGCCGCGTCACGTCGCCGAGGCGGCCTTCGTCCGGGCCGACCTCGCGGACTGGCCGGACTTCGTGCTCTCGGCCGACCTCACGTGACGACAAAAGACCGCCGATTAGCCGCCGCTGACCGGCGGAAACAGCGCCAGTTCCGACTCCGAGTCCACCGTCGTCGCGAGGCCGTCGCCGTCCGCGAACGGGTCCTCGCCGTCGACGAGGAGGCGGACGTGGTCGGCCAGTTCACCGTCTTCGAGGAGGTCCTCGGCCAGCGCCGGTCGCTCGGCTAGCAACGCGTCCAGTGCCGTCTCGACTGTCGCACCCTCCGCCACGTCGACGCGGACGGTCCCGCCGTCGGCCGCAGTCCGCAGATGCGCGAACAGTTTCCACTCCATACTCGAATCGGGGCCGGCCGTGACTAAGAGCGTTGCGACCGGTCAGGTGCCACCGCGGTCGGTGTCGTCGCTGTCGTCGGCCAACTCGTCGTCGCCCGCGGCCGTGTCGCCCCGTTCGTCGCTGCCAGTCGCTTCGGCATCCGCGGGTTCGGCGTCGTCTCTCGCCGCGTCGCCGTCCGAGTCGTCCGTGCCGGAGATATCGGCCGCGTCGACCTGTTCGTCGGGGTCCCACACCGGGATAGTGTCGTCGGCGTCTGTGTGCGACTGGGCCACCGACTCGGCGTCCGCCGACGTGCCGTCCTCCAGAAGCGCGCTGTCGTCACGCTCGTCGTCGGCATCGGACGAGTCGGAGTCAGTCTCGACGGGTACCTTCGCCGAGTCGGTCCCAGCGGCCGTCTGCGCGTCGTCGGTGTCGACCGCCGAGTCGGGGTCGGCGTCCGCGCGCTCCTCGTTGGGGCCGGGGGCAGCCGTCTGCGCGTCGTCGGTCGGTGGTTCGTCGGCTGCGTCGCTCACTCGGGGTTCTGTCTCTGCCGTCCCGGCCGTCTCGACACGTCGGAGGCCGTCGGGGGTGGCGATGGCGTAGATCACGTCGCCGGCCGCCAGCACGCGGTCCCTGGAGGGAATCGTCTCCGGACTCGCGTCGTCGCGGGTGATGGCCGCGACGGTCACGCCGAGACTCCCAACCGTCGTTCCGACGAGGTCGCTCCCCGCCTCGACAGTGACGGTGCCCATCGTCTCGTCTGCGGCGCGGAGGAGCGAGGCGAACTCCCGGTCCGGTCGGTCCTGTACCGGGAGCGTGACCAACTTGTACGTCTCCGCCGGGTCGAGTTTCGGGGTGTCGGCCGCGTCGATGGCGACGGTCACCACCTCGTCGGCGATACCACGGAGTTCGCCGGTGAGCACGCGCTTTGGCGGGTCGTCCGCCCAGACCTGCACGAGGTCGCCCGAACTGGCGGCATGTGCGGGGTCGGCCCGCACGGCGACGGCGTTCGTCGACGGCGGCAGGGTCGGCCCGATACCGGCGGCCCGTGACCCGACGGCGAGATAGGAGACGTCGCCGTCGTCACCGAACTCGACGTCGACGTGGCCGACGCCGTAGTCCGTCTTGAGTCGCGTGACGAGTCTGTCTCGCAGTTCCCCCTTCGTCAACCGACGGGGAAAGAGGAACCGGCGTTCGGCGAGTTGCGCCTTCGTGGCGTCGGGCATCGGGTCGTAACCCACGATGTCGGCAATCTCCTCAGGGAGGTGGACCGAGGTGACTCGCCCGACGGTCTGGACGATTTCGCTCACGTCGGCGTCGACGTCGCGCCCACCGGTCGCGGCAAAGAGGTCCGTCCCGAGGCGGTCACCGACCTTCGTCCCGGTCAACGCGGCGGCCCCGCCGACGGCGAAGGCCGCGAGGTTCGGCAGGACATCGCTGGACGCGAGGACCTGTTCCTTCCCGAGAATGACGTCGCCGAGTGAGCCCGTCGTCCCGAGGTACAGCGCGACCGCGCTCAGTCCGAAGAGGACGCCGAGGCCAGTCGGCACGCGTTCGCGGACGTACCACCGGTACCCCATCGCGACCATCCCGGCGGCCGACGCGGCGGCGATGCCGAGGCCGAGCAACTGTGCACCGAGAACGAGCGGATCGTCCGTTCGCAAGCCACTCTGCAGTACCACTCCCCCCTGCAACGGTGTCGCGGGCGTCATGCGACCGCCTCCTCGAAGGCGTCGAGGTCGTCGTGTGGCCCGACGGCGTACAGTTCTTCGCCCGCCTCGATGGTCGTCTCCCCCCGCGGCGCGAGTCGCCACCCACCCTGTTCGCGGACGGCGACGACGGCGACGCCGTACGTCTCTCGGACCCGCGCCTCTCCGAGCGTCGTCCCGTCGAGAGCGCCGTCGTCGCGGACCGTGAGTCGACGGAACCGGTTGCCTGCCCGTCGCAACAGCGAGACGAGTTCGTACTCCCGCCGGGTGCCCCGTGGCTCGACGACCACCTTCGCCGACTCGCTTCGGAGGAGTGGCTGGACGTCCGTCCGGTTGACCGCGATAGTCAGGCGTCCCTCGCCGCCGTCAGTCGTCGGCGCCCCGACCGGTGCCGGCGGCGCCTCGGTGTCGTCGGCTAGCTCCGGGTCGTCGGGCGTCTCGACCGACGTTTCGGACCCCTTCGACCGGGCACTGACGACGGTCCCTCTGACCTGTGCGTCCGTCGTGAGCACCGTCACTTCGTCGTTTCGCGCCAGTCCGGTCGGGAGCAGTGCATCGACGGAGACGGCGTGTCGCCCGTCGGTGACGCGTTTCGAGAGTCCCGAAAACGGCGGCGCGGCGACGACGGTGGCCCGCCCCTGTTCGTCGATGGTCACCGCCACGTCGCCGAGGTCGAACTCCGTCTTCAGTCGCCGCTCCATCTCCGCTTCGAGTTCGCCGATACGGAGGTCGGCGGGAAACGTCCACTCGCCGCCCCGAATATCGGCCCGGAGCGGTTCCGACAGCGGTGGGTACCCCTCCATGTCGGCGACTTCGCCGACGACGCGGATACGGACCTCGTCGCGTCCGCCGAACCGCTCTACCACGTCGGCCGAGAGCGTCCTGTCCCGGAGGCCCTGAAACGAAAGTCGCTTCGGGAACGTCGCCCCCATCTGGTCGCCCTTGCTGTGGGCGTACATCGACACCATCCCGACGAGGACGATGGCAGTGATGATTCGCTCGGCGTTGGGCGCCTGCGTGATGGACTCGTCGGCAAGCGCCAGCAACCCGCCGCTGACCCCTGCCAGCGCGATCGCGAGGACGGCGACGGCGAATCCGGGGAGGGTGACGCCAGTGAAGTACTTGAACCCGAAGCCGAGCGCCCACGACGCCAGCGCCGGGATGACCCCGACCAGCAGGCCAAGATAGATGCCCAGGAGAATCTCGATGGGGAGCGAAGCCATGTCCCCATCCTGCGCGGCCGGTGATAAATCGCTTCCGACGGTTCACCCGGCCTCGTCCCGGAGGTGGTGGGACAGTACATTTACACCACCCCATCGACACAGGGGTGATATGGACTGGTCGCGGGAGTGGTTGGGGACGCGGGCGACGATACTCCTTCCGACGCTGGTAGCCGTGCTGTCGTTCGCGACGGGCGTCGCCAACATCACCGCCCCCATCAGTGGAATACTCGGCACCACCGTCCCCGAGAGCCTGCAGCAGGCCGCCGGTTTCACGGGTGCGCTGACCGGCTTCTCGCTGCTCCTGAGCGTCCTCGGCCTCCGCCGCCGCCTGCGTATCGCGTGGTA
The DNA here is from genome assembly GCF_014647235.1 of Haloarcula pellucida. Classification (GTDB taxonomy): domain Archaea; phylum Halobacteriota; class Halobacteria; order Halobacteriales; family Haloarculaceae; genus Haloarcula; species Haloarcula pellucida. The sequence continues at coordinate 534,783 of NZ_BMOU01000002.1, read as the reverse complement.
CGTTACCGTCGTGTTGCTCCCAGTTTCGGCGCTGCAGGGCGTGGTGCAGTCCTCGCCGCTCTCCCTGCCGCTGGTCGTCCTCTCGCTGGTGTCGCTACCGACGGTGCTGTTGAACCGCCGGCGGTTCGACCGGAAACTGGACCTCTCGACGACGCAACTCGCGGCGGGGGCGGCCCTGCTGGGCGCGCAGGTGTACGGCACCGTCGGGACGTGGGCGCTCCGCGAGGAGTTCGTCAACGTCGAGACGCTCACCGACGCGTTCTACTACACGCTCGTCACGGCCAGCACCGTCGGCTACGGTGACGTGACGCCGGTGAGCGAGCGGGCGACGCTGTTCGGCATGTCCGTCGTCGTGCTGGGGACGGCCAGTTTCGCCATCGCGCTGGGGTCCCTGCTCGGCCCGGCACTCGAAAAGCGGTTCGCGGAGGTACTCGGGAACATGACTGACGCACAACTCGACTTGCTCGAGAACCACGTGGTGGTTCTGGGCTACGGCGACCTGACGGAACCGATACTCGAAGAACTCGTCGACGCGACGGATTTCGTCGTCATCACGCCGGACTCGGAGACGGCGGCCCGCCTCCAGCAACGGGACATCGCGGTGCTGACCGCCGACCCGAGCGACGAGGAACCGCTCCGGCGGGCCGGCATCGAAGACGCGCGGGCGGCCGTCGCGGCCACGAACGACGACGCACAGGACGCGCTGGCGATTCTGACAGCCCACTCGCTCAATCCGGACCTGAACATCGTCGCCGCCGCGACGGAGCGAGAGAACATCGAGAAACTCCGTCGGGCGGGCGCGAGTACGGTCATCAGCCCCGCGCTCATCGGCGGCCACCTCCTCGTCCAGTCGGCGCTGGGTCGCGAAGGGATGGAGAACATCGCCGACCACCTGCTGGACATCGAACGCGAGGACGACGCCGACATCTAGTGGCTCCGGTCGACGATAGCCACGTCGGTATCGACGTCGTCCAACCGCTCGAACGTCGGCGGTGAGACGAACCGCGACGCCGCACTCCGGTCCCGACTGGCCCCAATCATGACGAGGTCGTACTGGGTCCCGCTCGTCTCCAGAAACTCGTTGATGCCGGCACGGGAGACGCGCGTCTCGATGGCGCCGTCGAACGGTTCGACGAGGTCGGCGAGCATCTCTTCGGCAGGGCGGCGGTTCTGGTGTTCGTCGATGCAGGTCGCGACGGCGACGTGACCGCTCTTGCCCGCCAGTCGGGTCGCAAAGTCGACCATGTTGTGGGCCACGTCGCTGGTGCGGCGAACCGGCACTAGCACCCGCTTCCAGTGGGACCGCTCGGCACGCGAGCGGTGGACGAGTACGTCAGTGTTCCCCCGGAACAGGCGTCGGAGGTACGGCGACAGTGCCCCGTGTTCGCTCTCGTAGGGCGCGACGACGAGGTCGCAGTTGGTCTCGGCGGCCGTTTGGAGCGTCGTCGCCGCCGGGTTGCCGTCGTCGATGGCGACGACGACCTGACACGGGACGCCGGTCCGCGTCTCGATTCGGGCGGCGTGGGTTTCGAGCCAGTCGACATGTGCGTCGAAGTCGGCGGCCTCTGTCGTCTGTGCGTCGACGGCGTCACCGCCGTCCCCGGCGATACGGCCGGCCGACTCGGTTCGCCCCGTGCCCGATACGTCGGTGTCCGTTTCGGAGAACATGTCCAGTTTGACGGTGTCCTGCAGCAGTTCCCGCTCCGTCGCCGCGGCCTCCGAATCGGAGACCATGTCGAGCAAGACGACCTTGCTGGCCTCGTGTGCGGCCGCGAGACGAGCGCCGAGCATCGCCGTCCGGCCCGCAGTCTCGCCGCGCATCGGCACCAGCACGTGGTCGTCGCCGGTCGTCGACCCGTAGAGATACGTCGCCCGCCGGTCGTAGAACCGGGCCCGCCAGACGACGAAGACGCTGGCGACCAGCGCACTCGCGAGGGAGATGCTCCCGACGAAGGCGAGTTGCTGGTTCGGTTGGACCAGCAACGCCAGCAACGCCGTCGAGTACGACGACGGTTCCTCGATGTCCAGCGGCCACGTCACGAGACCGGTGGCAAGCACCGCGAGGCCGGCGGCGGTGGCGCTGACCGCGAACTGGCCAGTGGGTGGCGCGAGGACGGCGCTCGACACGTTGAGCGCGCCGAGGCCACAGACGGCACCGATGGTGAGACCGACGACGAACCGCTTCGGGTCGGAGTACTTCGCCGTCGGGTCGACGAACAGCGTGTACGTACCCGACGCCAGCGGCGGGAACAGCAGGAACGTCAGCTGCGGGACGGCGTTGGCCAGTGTCGTCACGACGGCGATGAGCAACGGGACGAACACGAGCATCGAGAGGTGGACGACGCGGTTCGTCGTCTCGGCCCAGCGGCGGAACTCTCGCAGTTCCCGACGCTCGACCCGCCGGGCACGCGAAAGCAGCGTCCGGACTCGCCGGGCCAACTGGTCGAGCATATCTACACAGTCACACGACGAGGCCGTAAGTTCACCGCCGGGCGACGTGGGGATGCCAGCGGTCGCCGCCTCAGAGCGACGTGGCGGCGGTCAGCGAGATTTCGATGGCGCGTTCGACGTTGTTCTTGGCCTTCTCGGGGAGTTCCTCGGCGTCGGTCGTCCCCTTCTGGGTCCCTTCGACGAGATTGCCGTCGACGGTACAGATTGCGCCGGCGGCCAGTCCCTTCCGTCGGGCCAGCGAGAAGATGGCGGCGGCCTCCATCTCGACGGCCAGCAAGCCGGCGGCTTCCCAGTTCTCGACGTACGCGTCGGTCTCGGCGTAGAAGGCGTCGTCCGTGGCGATTGGGCCGACGTGGACGTCTTCGCCGTTGGCTTCGGCCGCGTCCACCAGCGCCGACAGGGCGTCGTAGTCCGGGACGGCCGGGACTGCCGTGGCCTCGTAGCGGTCGGTCGTCCCCTCGTCCTTGGCGGCGCCGGTGGCGACGACCATGTCGCCGATTTCGATGCCGGACTGGAGCGCCCCCGTGGTGCCGACGCGGAGGAACGTCTCGACGCCGACGGCGGCCAGTTCCTCGACGGCGATAGCCGCCGACGGCGACCCGATGCCCGTCGAACAGATCGTCAGGTCGGTGCCCTCGTAGGTGGCGTTGACGACCTTGTACTCGCGGTTCTCGGCGACCACCTCGTGGTCGTCGCAGTGGCCGGCGATGCGGTCGACGCGTCCGGGGTCGCCCGGCAGGAGCGCAACGTCGTTCAGATCGCCCGGTTCGACCAGCAGATGGGGTTGTTTCGCCATGGCGGTCGTTCGACCCGACCCAGTAAGAACGCCGGGGATTCGTCGGAACAATGAGGTAGGGGCAGGGCAACGGTGTGGGTATGAGTGACGACTTCTCGCCGTTCGACAGGCGGATGCGCTGGCCGGCGGTCGTCTCGGCCGTCGCCGGGTTCGGCCTCGGGTTCGTCGCCGTCTTCGCCCAGCGGACCGGCACCGGCGCGGACGTGCCGTGGGTGTACGCGCTCCCGTTCGGCGCGCTGGCGGCGGCGTTCCTGTTCGGTGTGATGTACCGCAACCTCTCGAAACAGTACGGCTGAGTCAGAGTTGCGTGACGAACACCGGGACCACGAGCGCGAGCGTCGTCCCGTAGATGAACGACGAGAGCGCCCACTGCTGGACGACGTCGTCTCGCCGGCCACTGAGACTCCCGCCGGCGCGGGGCATCGCCACGCGCTCGAAGAAGTAGTAGACGAACAGCGTGACACCGACGGCCCCCAGCAGATGCGGAATCGCCGGAACGCCGGCGAGCGAGAGGCCGGCCGGCAGTATCGCCGCCAAGGCGTAGACGAGAGCCCCGTACAGCAGCGCCGCGGCGGTGCCGGTGACGTGGTGGACGGCCACTGCGAGTGGAGTACTCACATCGGCCGGGTCGACAGCGGTCAGTCCCCCGGCGGCGACGTACGCCGGAAGGTATCCCTCCGGTTGGACGTACATCGGGATGTTCAGCAGAACCGCCGCGAAGACGCCGGAAAGCACGCAGATGAGCCCCCACTGGCCGAGCGAGAACGACAACATATCCGACACCTCGCTGGGGGGCACAATGAGCGTTTGGAACCTACACCGGCGTAAAGAGGAACAGCACGACGTTGTTCGTCGCCGGACCGAGGCCGACGGCGGCGATGAACGCCAGTAGGAGGCTTCCCTCGGCGGGTTCGTCCTCCAGATACTGGTGCATGAGGACGACGACGGCCACAGCGACGACGAGTTTCACCAGCGCGAACAGCCACCCCTCACCGATGAGAGGGGCCGTCGGGAGCGTCCCGGCGAAGTCCATGATGGCACGGGGCACCGGCGAGCGCTCGCCGACGCCGATGACGTCCGTCCCGATGGCCGTCGACACGCCGTCGAAGGCGTGGGCGAACACGACGACGGGCGCGGCGTACCGCGTACGGACGATTATCGGCGTCCGCCAGAGTGCGACGAGCAACAGCGTTATCGCCGAGAGGACGACAGCGCCGACCACGGCCACGGTGGGCCAGACGAGTGCCAGCAGTTCCGAGCGAAGCGCCGTGATAGCCGCGAGCACCAGCAACACCGTCAGGATGCCCGTGCCGGTCAGCCCGAGGTTCCGCGAGACAGTCTCGTCGTGGCCCCGCCGGACGCCGAACAGCGAGAGGAGGACCCACACCGTCCCCAGCGTGACGTACGTCGTGAAATACACCGACGGCGTCCCGAACAACGGTCTGAGGACCGGGTCGTACACCTCGATCGGGGGTTGGCCGAGTGCGTGGAGCGTCCCGCCGATCGCCATCCACGGAGCCAGCGCCACGACGATCCGCTGGTCTATCGGCGGGTCTAGCGCGACCAACAGAGCCGACACCACCAGCGTCCCACCCGCGAGCGCCGCCAGATACGGCACCGGCGGCAGTCCGAACCCCGTAGGCAATACCATATCTGCACGCCGACCCGGCACGCCGAAAAGGTTCCGGCCTCGCGTCGCGTCGTCGGGACGTTTAGGTGCTCGCCGCCTCTGGACCCGGTATGGACGACCTTCCCGACCGGGTGGAACACACCGTCCTCGGACCGACGACGACGCCCGACGACGTGCGAGCGTGTCTGGAGGACGCACTGGAGTACGGGATGCGGGCCTGTATCCCGCCGTGTTACCTCTCACTCGCGAGCGACTACGCGAACGTCCCGCTGGCGACGGTCGTCGACTTCCCGCACGGACAGGGAAGCACCGACACGGTCTGTCACGCGGCCAAGCGCGCGTGGGACGACGGCGCCGACGAACTCGACGTGGTCTGTAACGTCGGTTTGCTGAAAGCCGGCGAGGACGACGCCGTCCGTGACCACCTCACCGAAGTCGTCGCCGCCGTTCCCGTCCCCGTGAAGGTCATCGTCGAGGCACCGCTGCTGACCGACGAGGAACTCCACCGCGTCGGTCGACTGGTCGCCGACGCCGACGCCGCCTACCTCAAGACGGCGACGGGGTTCTGCGAGGGCGGTGCCACCGTCCACGACGTGGAGATTCTGAGCCAGTACCTCCCGGTGAAAGCCAGCGGGGGCGTGGGGTCCTACGAGGACGCGACGGCGCTGTTCGACGCCGGGGCCGAACGCATCGGGGCCTCCAGCGGGGACGTCATCGTCTCCGAGTGGCGCGACCAGCGACCGGAGTAGGCCGCTCACGCCCGCAGTTCGCAGGTCTCGGTCGACTGTATCCACGCGCCGTCCTCCTCGTGGTCGTAGATGAGGAGTTCGTCGTCGACCCGAAGCGCTGTGTACCGGTCGTCGACCGGGGCCCTAGACCACTCTCGCTGCGGTTCGAATTCACCGGTCATGGTGGCTCTGTGACGCCGAGGAGCGTCCCGCCGGCGTGACCGACACACGCCGGGTCGGGGACCACGAGGACCGTGCCGTCACTAGAGATGGAGACACCGCAGTCCTCGTAGACGAACGCGACGTGGCCGTTCGTAGACGCCGCGAGCACGTTCGAGAGTGCGTCCGGTTCGACGACATCGTACAACAGCGAATCGACGTCCGTGGGGCGTGTCCCCGTCGTCTCGACGACGGCACCGACGATCGTCTGTGTCAACTGCTCTGTCGAGGAGACGTCGTCGACGGTCCGTTCGACGTGCTGGTCTCGTGTCTCGCGCTGACTCATCGAGTCAGCGGACGCACTATGCGAGGATAGAGATGACTGCTACATGGACACGCCTCGTGGACCGGGACACACTATACATTTAGATTCGGGCGTTCCGACCCGTTCACGTCAGTCTCGGGGGCGACGCCGAGAGAGTCAGTAGCGGGCACGGTCACTCACCAGTCTCCTGCCGCCAGCGCTCGCGACAGGTCTCATCGCAGAACGCGTAGATACGGTAGCCCTCCTCCGGGTCTGCGACCACCGGGTACCACTCCGTGGTGTCGATCCCGGCACCGCAACTGGTACAGATACGGGGCTGGTCCGTCGCTGTCGTCGTGTCTTCGGGGTGGTCACCGGCCATACAGTAGTGAAATCGGGGCGGCGTCTATCGCACGGTCCAACTGTCGGCGTGTATACACGCCAGTCCTACAGAGGGAAAACGGACGTCGGTACGTGGATAGGGCCGCCGCGTCGACACCCACTATACACTGAAACCGCGCTCACTCGTCCAGCAGCAGCGTCAGCAGTTTGTGCTGACTCGCCCGCAGATGGCGGTTGAACGTCGGCTGTGAGACGCCGAGGGCCGCCGCCACCTCCTCGCCCGTGTTCTCGCGGGGCCACTCGAAAAACCCACTCAGGTAGGCCGTCTCGACCGCCTCTCGCTGTTTGTCGGTGAACCGATCGAGGAGTTCGGATCGGAACTCCGTCGCCGTCTGTACCGGCCAGTCGCGTTCGCGTCGAGCGAGCAACGTCGCGCCCTCGAAGGCCGTCTCGAACATCTCGGTGAACTCTCTGACGTCACGGTCGGCGGCCAGTTCGACGACGAGACGGCCCGTCTTGCCGTCGCTGGTGAGCGACTGCACTGTACCGCCGTGGTCGAAGACGGCGCCGACGATGCTCTCACCGACGACCGAACACTCAAAGAGGCTCTCGGAGTCGTCGCTGGCGACGTGTCTGACCTCGCCGACCCCCGGCGTCTCCGCCGCGGACTCGCGGACTTCGTCGGGGTCGACGGCCTCGAGTGTGACGAACACCCGGAGCGGGCCGCTCCCCTCCGCGACGACGCCCTCGAATTCGAACTCGCCGTCGACCGCCTTCACACACCGAAACAGCGCCGTGTCCGGGTTCTCGATGCTGAACTCCAGTTCGACCCGTCGGTTGCTCATCAGGGTCGTCTTGCGCTCGACGGCGTTGATGGCGTGGCCCACCGTATCGCCCAGTTCCGCGAGGACCGACTGCTCGACGTCGTCGAGGTGGGCCGGATCACTTCCGTAGACGGTCAGCGCGCCGTACAGTGCGCCTTCGTAGCTCACCGGTACCGAGACGACGGTGTGGTAGTCACGCTCCAGCGCTGCCTGTTCCCACGGGTCGAACGGTGGGTCGGAACGGGCGGGCGATGCGACCTGTGTGGTGTGTTCGCCGACAGCACGACCCGCCGGTTCCGCTCCCCCGACGGCGACCGTGATGGCGTCTAGGTATCCCGACTCGTCACCTGCCCACGATGTCGGCTGAACCTCGTCGCTGACGGGGTCACGCGCCCCGAACCACGCGAACTGATAGGGGCCGGTCGCCGCGAGCGTCTCACAGGCGACCGTCTCTATCTCCTCCCGAGAGTCCGCGTCGACGAGCGCGCTCGTGACGTCGCGTAACACCCCGTTGACCCGCTCCATCCGGGTCAGGCGCTCGGTCTTCGTTTCGAGCGTCGTCGTGTGCTCCCGGAGCGAGGCCTCGCGGTCGACTCGGTCCAGCGCCGTCTCGACGTGGGCCGCGAGCACTCTGGCGAGGTCGACGTCCGCGTCGGCGAACGATTCGGGGGTCGTCTCGCCGGTGATGAACACCCCGTGCTGGCCGAGCGGGAGAACGATAGCACTGTCGAGTGGGGTCCCCGGGCCGGAGACGTCGGCCCGGAACTCGATGTCTTCGTGGACGGTCACTTCGCTCTGGACGAACACCTGCCAGGACTCACCGTCCTCCGGTTCGAACAGCGACGCGTCGCCGACCAGTTCGGCGACGGCGTCGGTCCGGGCGCGTGGGACCAGACGGTTCCGTTCGGGGTCGTAGAGTTCGACGGCAGCCAGTTCGAGTCCAAGCGTCTCGCGCGCCGCCCTGACGGCGATGTCACAGACGGCCTGCTCTGACGCCGCTTCGGTCAACTCCCGTGACACTTCGTTGAGCGTCTCCAGTTGGGACTCCCGACGCGTCCGCTCGGTGATGTCACGGCCTTCGGGGACGAGCAGTTCCACGTCGCCCCGTTCGTCGGTGATGGGACGGATAGAGAAGTCGATAGTCGCCACGCGGTCGGTCCCCTGTACGTCCAGTTCGTGGCGGACGAACTCCCCGTCGGCCGCCCGCCGGACGTCCGCTCGAACCCGTTCCCGGACGTCGCCGTTCGTCTGGAACCACGCCGTCTCCCAGACGGGTTTCCCGACGACGTCGTCCCGGTCCAGACCGCCAAAGTCCAGCGCCGTCTCGTTGGCTTCGAGGACGGTTCCGTCCGGGTCCAACAGTCCAGTGAACTGGTAGGTCTGGTCGAACACTGCTTCGAGGCGGCGCTGGCGCTCCTTGCGGTCGGTGATGTCGGTGATGAACCCCTCGATGGCGACCAGTTCGTCGTCCGCGAAGACGCCCTCGCCTTGCTCCCAGACCCACCGCTCGGTGCCGTCGGCGCGGCGTATCTGGTAAGTGAGTGTAAACGGATCGCGTTCGTCTATGGCCGCCTGCACCTCGTTCCAGACCCGCTCCCGGTCGTCGGGGTGGATGACGTCCTCGCCCCAACTCACGTGTCCAGACTCTATCTCCGGTGGGTCATAGCCCGTGAGGTCCGCACACCCGGCGCTGACGAACGACATCGGCCACCCGACCTCGTTCTCACAGCGGTAGGCCATGCCGGGCAGGTTGGCGACGAGCGTCGAGAACATCCGGTTGCGCTCTCGCAGTTCCGCCTCCACTCGTTTGCGTTCGGTCACGTCCCGGCCCTCGGGGACCAGTGCCACGACCCGCCCGTCGTCGTCCGTGACGGGAGTCAGCGAGAAGTCGACCGTTATCTCTTCGCCGTCCGCACCCACCACCGTCGCCTCGTAGCGGACGAACTCACCCGTGGCGGCCGTCTCGACGGCATCCCGCAGGCGCTCGCGGGCGGTCTCGGAGTGGGACCACCAGTGGGTCTCCCAGAGCGGTGTGCCGACGACGTCTTCCCGTTCGACGCCGGCGAACGCCAGTGCCGTCTTGTTCGCCTCGACGAGCGTCCCGTCCGGTTCGGCCAGTCCGACCAGTTGGACGGGCGCTTCGGTCAGCGTCTCGTACGACCGGAGTTTGTCCGGTGCCGCTGAGAGGTCCGTCGTGACGACGCCGTAGCCTGCCGGTTCACCGTCCGACTGGAGCGCGACGACGGCGAGTCGCCCCCAAAAGCGGGAGTCGTCGGCCCGGACCAGCCATCCCTCGTCGACGACCTCGCCCTCCGTCTCGGCCCGGTCGAGTAGCGCTTCGGGGTGGTCCGCCGTCACGTCCCCGTCGGTGTAGAACGCCGCGAACGGTTCGCCGAGCGCCCCGTCGCCGTCGTAGCCCAGTAGCCGCCCGGCACCGTCGCCCCACTCGGTGACCCGCCCGTCGCTGTCGAGGACGAACACGCCGTAGCGATGGACCTGTTCACAGAGGAGGCGGTAGCGGTCGGGGTCCTCGCCGAAACCGTCCCCACCGCCGTCGGTGCAGGCGACGACCGGACCCGCCGGATAGCCGCGCCACTCACCGAGACCGCGCGTCGTGTCGGCCCCCCGACCGTCGGGCGAGAGCGGCGCCGCACCGGCGACGTCCCGGTCGGTCACGGTAACCGGCGATCTCCCCGTTCTGAGATGCCGGACACGCATACAGGTAAATGTCACTGCACACACGCATATAGTACTATGCGCAATCGGTCGCTGATCGGAGTCCGTACGGCTATGGGGCAGTTCCAGACTGTCGATCTGACCATTGCCGTTCCGACGGGCCGGACGAATCCGTCGCGCTTTTGGCCGGCAAGCCGTATCGCTAGGACGAATGGCCCGCTATCACATCGAGACGTACGGGTGCACCTCCAACCGAGGTGAGACCCAGCAGATAGAGCAAGCGCTCCGCGAGGGCGGCCACCACCCCGCCGACGGTCCCGAGTCGGCGGACGTGGCCATCCTCAACACCTGCACGGTGCTGGAGAAGACCGAGCGCAACATGCTCCAGCGGGCCAAAGAACTGGACGAGGAGACCCCCGCAGATCTCGTCGTCACGGGTTGTATGGCCCTCGCACAGGGTGAGGAATTCCACGACGCGGACGTCGACGCCGAGGTGCTTCACTGGGACGACGTGCCCCAACACGTCCTCAACGGGGAGTGTCCGACGGTCACGCCCGACACCGAGACAGTGCTGAACGGCGTCGTCGGCATCCTCCCCATCGCCCGCGGCTGTATGAGCGACTGCTCGTACTGCATCACGAAGCAGGCCACCGGCCGCATCGACTCGCCTCCCGTCTCCGAGAACGTCGAGAAGGCTCGCGCGCTCGTCCACGCCGGCGCGAAGGAGCTTCGCATCACGGGACAGGACACCGGCGTCTACGGCTGGGACACCAATCAGGGGACGAGCCTGCTTCCCGAACTGCTCGACCGCATCTGCACCGAGATAGACGGCGAGTTTCGGGTTCGGGTCGGCATGGCGAACCCGAAGGGCCTCCACGGCGTCCGCGAGGAACTGGCCGCGGTGTTCGCCGAGCACGACGAACTGTACAACTTCATCCACGCGCCGGTCCAGTCCGGGTCCGACGACGTGCTGGCCGATATGCGCCGGCAACACGCCGTCGACGAGTACCTGGAGGTCGTCGAGGCGTTCGACGACGCCCTGGAGTACTGGACGCTGTCGACGGACTTCATCGTCGGGTTCCCGACCGAGGACCCCGAGGACCACGAGCAGTCGATGGCCCTCCTCCGGGAGACCCGCCCCGAGAAGATCAACGTCACGCGCTTCTCGAAGCGGCCCGGCACCGACGCAGCCGACATGAAGGGACTGGGCGGCCAGACGAAGAAGGACCGCTCGAAGGCGATGACCGAGTTGAAGATGGAGACGACGGGGCAAGCCTACGAGGACATGGTCGGCCGTACGTCCTCCGTGTTGCTCGTAGAGGACGGCACCGACGAGTCGCTGGTTGGCTACGACGAGGCCTACCGGCAGGTCGTCGTCGCCGACGCCGAGGAGCGCGGACTGGAAGTCGGCGAGTTCGTCGACGTCGAGATTACGAGCCACAACACGGTGTACGCGTTCGGCGAACCGATCGAGCGGGCGGCGCTGGCGGACTGAGGCAGCCTATCGGTGGGTCAGACGCCCCGACCCACCGACGCGCCGCGACGGCTACTGGTCGTAGTATACGTACGTGAGGTTCCGATAGGGGATGTAGGCCACACGCTCGATGTCGCCCCCCTGAACCGCTTTTTTCAGATGCACGCCGTTGGATCCCTCGACGACTTCGAGGACTTCTTTTATTTCGGTCCCGTCGCTCATCTCTGCTGTCATGTGTGCCATGCTGTCTGGCACTACGGTCCGGGGAGGGAAACCGACACGGGTGCCGAACGCGGTTGCGACATGGTTTCCCGGGGTTCGAGAGCGTCACGACACGAGCGCTCACTCTAAGTCCGCCAACCGTTCGACCTCGTCGTCGTCTTTCCACTCGCCGAGTTCCTTCGGGTCGACGTGGACGAACACGTCGTCGACTTCGGGCAGTTCCTGTACGGACTGGATGACCGCCGTCTCGATGTCGTGGGCCTCGGTCAGCGTCAGGTCGCCCTCCACCTCGATGTGGAGACTCACGTCAATTTCCGGGCCGACGTAGTGGGCGATGACGTCGTGGGCCCCCTGCACCTGCGGGTGGTCGAGCGCGCGTTCGAGAATCTCCCGGCGGAGGTCCTCGGGCGGTGCGGCCCCCACCAGATAGGCGACGTTGTCCCTGACGACTTCGACGCCGGTGTAGAGGATGCCGACGGCGACGACGATAGCGGCGAGGGGGTCCGCGAGCGGATAGCCGGCGGTGGCGCCGAGGACCCCGACGAGTGCGGCCCCCGCCGTGAGGATGTCGTTGCGGTTGTCCTTCGCCGTCGCGACCAGCGCCGGGGAGTTCCGGTCCCGCCCGACGGCCAGACAGTAGCGATAGAGACCGTACTTCGCGGCCCCCGAGAGCGCGAGGACGCCGACGGCGACGGGCCCCTGTGTCACCGCGACGTTGCCGGTCAGCAGGGCGCGGCCGGCCTGCCAGAGGACGACGCCGCCGGCGGCGAAGATGCCGGCGGCGACGAACAGCGAGACGAACGGTTCGATGCGCTCGTGGCCGTGGGGGTGTTCGAAGTCCGGTGGCTGGGTGGTGAGATAGAGGCCCGCGACGATGACCAGCGAGTAGGCCGTGTCTGCGGCGCTGTTGACCGCCTCCGACTGGACGGCGAGGCTCCCGGTGGTCAGCCAGACCCCGCCTTTCAGCACCACCAGCGCGAGGTTCACGCCGAGGACGAGGAGGCCGACCCGCCTGAGAGTGGCACGGCGCGACATCTACTCGGAACTAACGGGGGGAGGCTAAAGCCGCTTTGGAGGCGCGTCGATACGCACAGCGGCGTCGGGGTCTGTGACGGTGGTGTCGTCCTGGGCGGCGAAGGCGTCGTGGAGGCGGTCGTAGGTGTCTTCGACGGCCTCGACGATGACCTTCGTGTCGCTGACGACGGGCATGAAGTTGGTGTCGCCCTCCCAGCGCGGGACGACGTGGGTGTGGAGGTGGTCGTCGATGGACCCGCCGGCCGCGGATCCGCCGAGGTTCAGGCCGGCGTTGTAGGCGTCGGGCCCCAGCCCCGCCTCCAGCGCGTCGAAACAGCGCTGTTTCAGGTGGGCGTGGTCTAACAGCGTCTCGTCGTCTAACTCGCCGTACTCGCCGGTGTGGTCGTGGGGCACGACCATCACGTGACCCGGGTTGTACGGGTAGTTGTTCAGGAGGACGAAGGCGTGGTCGCTCCGCGCGACGACGTTGTTCTCCCGGTCGGCGTCGCCCTCCCGAAACGCACAGAACACGCAGTCGGCGTCGGGGTTCTCGTTCTCGCGTTCGACCCAGTCGATGCGCCACGGCGCGAACACAGAGTCCATACAGCCACCGTTCGGCCCCCCGACCTAAACGACTTCGAACGGAGCCAAACTCAGTATTTAAATCTGTCGGCCGTTCACGAGGTAAATACCCCGTTCAAGTACGGAAAATCGATTTTGAATCGTCTACAGCCGTCTCTGGCAGCGGTTTACGAAAACCGGCCACGTCTTGCGATAAACGGTGTGAACGGAGTCCAACGAAAGGGGGTTTTTATGCGGTTCTTGGGGGAAGGGAGAGACGGGATGGCGACCACAAACGACGGCGTCGATATGTCAGAGTCGTGTTCGAACTGTGGGCGAGAGACACCGCACGAAGTCAGTCTCCAGATACAGACCGAGAGCACCAAACGCGAGAACGCGGAGTTCTCGCGCGAACCGTATCGGGTCAGCGAGTGTCTGGTCTGCGGTGAGACGACAAGCACGCGCATGAACAACGCATAGGCCATCCCGGACGAGTTCCATCCGCATCCGTCCACGGTTCCCCCGCCGCGCGGCCCCGATTACGTGGCCAGTGCTTCCTTTTCGGTGGCGGCGACACCGCCCGTACTGACACCGCAGCAAAAGACGTCCGTACCGTTAGCGCGTGGTCACTTCGACGCCATCGTCGGTGACGATGACGGTGTGTTCCTTCTGGCTGACGAACGTTCCTTCCCGTTCTTTGAGGACCGGATAGCCGTGGACGATGTTCTGCTGTTTCAGGCGGCGCAGCGCCATCTTCGCCCGCGGGGAGTCCAGCCAGCGGGCGGCGAACGGGAGCGTCTTGAACTCCTCGGTGATCTGTTCTAAGACCTGCCGAGCGTTCCGGTCGCGCACACTCCCCTCGCGTTCGAGCGCGAAGATCTCCTCGTCGGACCCTTCCTGTACCTTCCCGCGGCCGTCCGTCGCGAACGGTTCGATAGCGACGACGTCGCCGGGCTGGAGCGTCGCCCCCTGCGAGACTTCGCGGTTGGGGATGTTCGGCGCGGTGTGCTGTTCCCAGTGGCCGAGGCCGTGGCCCGTGAGGTTGACGACCGGGTTGAAACCGTACCCCTCGATGACCCGCTCTACGGCCGCACCGATCTCGCCGACGTCGACGCCGGGACCGGCGACCTCCAGTGCGGCGTCTAGCGCCTCGGCGGAGGCCGCCGCCAGTTCGTCGTGGCCCGAGAGGTCGACGGTGACGGCGGTGTCGGCCAGCCACCCGTCGACGTGGACACCGATGTCCAGATTCACCATCTCTTCGCCGAAGGTGGTCTCGTCGTCGCGCTCTGGCGTCGCGTGAGCGGCCTCCTCGTCGATGGAGATGTTGACCGGGAAGGCGGGTTCGCCGCCCAGCTCCCGAATCTCCTCCTCGGCCCACTCGGCGACTTCGAGGTGGGACGCCCCCACCTCGACGCGTTCTGCGGCCTCGTCGCGCACCTGCGCGAGGATCTCGCCGGCCTCGCGACACTTCTCGTACTGCTCGGACTCGAAGTCCACGTCGCTCATGCCCCGGCGTTGGGCGCTGTGCGTGAAAGCGTTTGTCGTTGGCCGGCAGCCAATCGACCGCCGGCGGATAGTCGGTCCCGCAGCGACGGACCGCGGGCCGGATGTCAGTCCGGCCCGGCCCGAGACGTCTGCATCGCGGCGGTGTTGTACTCGCTGCCGACGTGGCCGGCGTGGTCGAGGACGACGACGCCCGCTTGTCCGTCGGTCGCACGCTCGAACTCCGCGAGGGCCTCCTCGGCGGCCTGCCGCGGGCCGAACGTCTCCAACAGGTCGACCGCCCGCCGCGCGAGACCGAAACGGGCGATGGCCTCCCCCTCGCCGGTGGCGCTCGCACCGCCGCGCCCGTCGGCGTAGAACCCGGCGCCGATCTGGGGCACGTCGCCGACCCGACCGGCGAGCGCGAACCACCGGCCGGCCGTCGACGTGGCCGCCGCGAGTCGGTCTCCGTCCGTCGCGACGGCGCCGACGGTGTCCGTCCCCGAGAAGTGGTCGCGTACCCACGCGAGGTGGTCTGCGACGTCGTCCCCGGGCGGGTCGGCGTCCTCGTAGCGGCCACGGGTCCGGTCGGTCAGCAGGTCCTCGCCGGTGTCGATACCGCTCGCCGCCGCCAGTTCGATTGCCGGGTCACCGGCGAGGCAGACGTGGGGCGTCTCCGTCGCGACGACGCGGGCCACGTCGGCAGCGTGGGCGACGCCGGCCATCGAACACGCGGCGCCAGTCGTCCCGTCGTCGGTCACGAGGCCCGCCTCGGTGCGGACGACGCCGTCGCTCTGGACCGCCCCACCCACGCCGGCGTTGAACCTCGGGTCGCGCTCCAGCGGTCGGACAGCCGCGAGAACCGCATCGAGGGGCCCTTCGGCGTCGGCGGCGGTGTCGGCGGCGTCGGCGAGCGTCGACAGTCGGTCGGCCGGTTCGTCGGGCGGCCCGCCCGCGCCACCGTGGACGACGACGTACATACGACACCTCTCGGGCGCCAGACGGAAAATATATCCCCGGCCCACTGCGGCGTACCGACGTGCCGATGTACGCGCGCGACGACGCCGAGGCGTACCGCGTCCTCGACCGGTGGGAGGGCGGCGTCGGCTGGCAGGCCTTCCCCGAGGAGGGCGGCCAGCGAACGAGTCACGCGGTCCGCGGCCCCGACGGCGGCGTCTGGCTGGTCGACCCGCTGGACGCCCCCGGCGTCGACGACTGCTACGCCGACCTCGGCGAGGTGGCCGGCGTCGCCGTCCTCGCCGACTACCACGCCAGAGACGCGGCGGTGTTCGCCGAGCGACACGGCGTTCCGGTGACGGTGCCGACGGGGCTAGACCGGGTCGCCGACCGTCTCGACGTCCCGACCGAGCGGGCGACCCATTCGCTCGCCGGCTTCGAACTCCGACGGCTCAACCCACTCCGCGCGTGGCGCGAGACTGTCGCCTACCGCGAGGCCGACGGGACGTTGTACGTCCCCGACTTCTTCGCGGGCGGGCCCTACACCGTCGGATCTGAACGCCTCTCGATGCGGGTGTTCAGTCGCCTGTTCCCGCCGCGGGAGACGTTCGCGGATCTCGACCCCGAGCGAATCCTGCTGGGCCACGGCGCGGGGGTGTTCGAGGACGCCGACGCCGCACTCGAAGACGCTATCGACGGGGCCCGGCGACGGTTCCCGCGAGCGCTCCTCACGAACGGTCCGATGGAACTGAAGGCGATGGTCGACGCACTGCGGTAGTGTCGGCTGAGTTTTTAATGCCGTTCGTTACCACGTCTACGGGAAAACGGCAGTCCTTTAGGCGCGACTATCGATGCGCGAGGTATGGGCTACGACTACGAGAAAGTGGAGGTGCCCGAAGAGGGCCAGCAGATTGAGGTCACAGACGACAACGAACTCGACGTTCCCGAGAACCCCATCATCCCCATCATCCACGGGGACGGTATCGGGACCGACGTCGGTCCGGCCGCCCAGAAGGTGCTGGAGGCCGCCGCGAACGCCACCGGGCGTGACATCTCGTGGATGCGCGTCTACGCCGGTGAGTCCGCTCGCGAGAAGTACGACGAGAACCTGCCCGACGACACCGTCGAGGCCATCAAGGAGTTCAACGTCGCCATCAAGGGGCCGCTGACGACCCCCGTCGGTGCCGGCTTCCGCTCGCTGAACGTCGCGCTCCGGAAGACGCTCGACCTGTACGCGAACGTTCGACCGACCTACCACCTCGACGGCGTCCCGTCCCCCGTGAAGGAACCCGAGAAGATGGATATGGTCACCTTCCGGGAGAACACCGAAGACGTCTACGCCGGCATCGAGTGGGAGGCCGGCACCGACGAAGTGCAGGAGGTCAAGGAGTTCGTCGAGGAGGAGATGGGCTTCGACAGCACCATCCACGACGGCCCGGTCGGTATCGGCGTCAAGCCGATTACCGAGTTCGGCACCAAGCGGCTGGTCCGTGAGGCCATCGACTACGCCCTCGAAGAGGAGCGTGACTCCGTCACCCTCGTCCACAAGGGCAACATCATGAAGTTCACCGAGGGCGCCTTCCGTGACTGGGGCTACGAGGTCGCCGAAGAGGAGTACGGCGAGGACGTCATCACCGAGGACGAACTCTGGGAGGAGTACGACGGCGAACAGCCCGAGGGAACCCTCGTTGTCAACGACCGCATCGCCGACAACATGCTCCAGCAGCTCCTCACTCGTACGGACGAGTACGACGTCATCGCGACGATGAACCTCAACGGGGACTACATGTCCGACGCCGCCGGCGCACAGATCGGCGGCCTCGGCATCGCCCCCGGTGCGAACTTCGGTGAGGCCCGCTGTCTCGCGGAACCGGTCCACGGCTCCGCCCCGAAGTACGCCGGCGAGGACAAGGTCAACCCGACCGCGATGATTCTCTCCGGCCGTCTCATGCTGGAGTACATGGGCTGGAAGGACGCCGGCCAGCTCGTCCGCGACGCCGTCGAGGAGACCATCTCCAACGGCGACGTCACCTACGACCTCGAACGGCAGATCGAAGGCGGCAACAAGCTCGCCACCTCCGAGTTCGCCGACAAGGTCGTCGAGAACATCGAGAAGCTCGCGTAAGCGACCCTCGCTAACACGCCACATTCTTTCGCACTCGCCGGCGAGCGGCCGCTATCGCCGCTGGGTGACGGTCGTGTTCTGTACCCAGTCGGGGCGCTCGACGGCCGTCTCGCCGACGTCGGTGACTCGGACCTCCCGGACGATGTGGACCCGGTCGCCGCTGAGGGCGGCGTCGTAGCTGAGTCTTCGAGCGACGACGGTCCCGTCGTAGCGGACCCGCATCCGGACGGAGACGTTCGTTACGTCGCGGGCGAACAGCGGCGTCACCAGTCGGTCGGTGTCCCGCGGGCGTGATCCGACGAGGACCACGTCGCCGTCGGCTTCCCGGCGCGCGACGCGCATCTCGACGGCCGCGAGTTCCCCCTCCAGTCGCTGCTGGTCGGTGAGGTCGGTGAGCAGGTCGCTGTTCTCGGCCGGCCAGCGAAGCAACGTCACCTCGCCGCGCTGGTTCTCGTAGCGAGTGGCGACGATAGAGCGGTTGGCCCAGTAGTCCACCCGCGTCGTACGCCACCCGGCCCGGTACTCGCTGGCGTTCTGCTGGAACCGGCCGCGGTAGGTCGAGGTATTGGCGGCGATCCAGCGGACGTGGTCGGTCCGGCGTTCGAGGTCGCCGTCCTCGTCGTAGACCCGCTGTTCGCTCGTCAGCGTGTACCCGTCGGTCGACAGCGCCCCCGCGTGTGCGCTCGCCAGCGCGGACGGCACCACGCCGTCGTCGGTCACGCCGGGCGGATAGCGAAGGCCGTCGGTCGGCACCGGCGCCGGGGTCACCGTCTCCGAACTCTCCGACGGAGTAAAACCGCTACAGCCGGCCAGCACGAGCGCACAGCCCAGCACGAGCACGCGGAGCCGCATCGTTCAGTGCAGGTGCCCGAGACACAAACGTCTGTCGCGAAACCGGGGCGAACGCGTCGCTCGCCGGGTCACGAGGGGGTCGCAGTCTCGGTCCGGTCCGCGGCCGGCGTGGCCGTCGTCGCCCACGACGGTTCCGTCGGTGGCGCGCCGCCGACGTCGCTGACGAAGAAGTCGAAGCGGAACCACACCGGCTGCCCCGTCTCGCGCAGTCTGGCCCGACAGCCGATGGCGAGAGAGGTGACGACGCCGTCGCGGATGCGGACGTTTATGGCGCTGTCGTGCCCGTCTGTCAGGCCGGCCGGGAGCGGGACCGACCGGGCCTCGTCGCTGGTGCCGTAGAGTCGCCGTCCCTCCGGCGTCCCCTCGGCGGAGACGTCGAACCCCCGTATCAACCGGGCGACGTAGAACGACAGGGACGGGTCACTCGGACCGACGACGTCGCCGCGGCCGACGCTCGTGGTGCCGTTCTCCAGCGTCCGGCGGATGGCCGACCCCGACTCGCTCTGCCACGCGGCGTGGTCGCGGACCCTCTCGGGGTACGGCCCGGCGACGCGGCGGTTCCAGCGGTACCGTTCCTCGGGTCCGACGACGAACCGGTCGCGCAGGCGGCCGGTCGAACCGTTGTCGTACTGGACGGTGAAGGCCACCGTGATGGTGTACGACCGGCCGTCGAGGGCGGCCCGGTGGCGGTCGGCGATGCGGCCCGTGTCGACGCCCGTATCCCCGCCGACCGGCGTCGTGGTGGTCGTCGGCACGGGTGCCGGGGTCACCGTCTCGGGGCCGTCCGCAGCCTCTGTCCCGAGGCTCTGACACCCCGCGGTCACGAACAGGAGTGCGACTGCGAGCGCGAGCGTGCGTGACCTTGACACACGCGGCGGTTGCCCGCGTGCGGAGAAGTGTCTTACGTCGACTCGCGTCAGTCCAGCCAGTCGGGGTCGGTTCGGGGCGGGCTGAACACGTCGATACCGCTGACTGGGTCGTCTCGGCGGTTCTCCGCGCCGTGTGGCTCGTCGCCGGGAACGACGTAAGAGTCGCCCGGGCCGACGACGAACTCCTCGCCGTCGACCTCGAAGGTG
This sequence comes from Haloarcula pellucida, assembly GCF_014647235.1. Lineage (GTDB taxonomy): Archaea > Halobacteriota > Halobacteria > Halobacteriales > Haloarculaceae > Haloarcula > Haloarcula pellucida. The sequence continues at coordinate 515,110 of NZ_BMOU01000002.1, read as the reverse complement.
AGCGTCCCCGTGATCACGTAGCCCACCTGTTCGTGGGGATGGCTGTGTTCGGGTACTACGGCGCTGGGTTCGATGTGGAAGTGCTGGACGCTCATCGCCTCGCCGGCGGCCAGCTGCGTGAGGTGGACGCCGTCGACGACTTCGACCGTCTCGCTCGCGGCCTGTGGAACTTCCTGCATGCACGGGGTATCGGCGGACGACAGCGTAAATCCACGGATGCGCACAATCCGAACGTTCAACCCCGAACCGGCCCAACGCACCGGTATGTACGCGGTTGTCGGGTGTAGCGAGTGTAGCGCCCTCTGGGTCGTGGAGGGACGGCCGGAGACCACGCAGTGTCCCCGCTGTGGGAAGCGCCGCAAGCACGCGAAGCGGCGGAAGTTCGTCGAGACGGACGACGAGGCCCACGCTCGCGAGGTGCGGGCCTCGATGCTCGCGAACCGGCAGGGCGAGGGCGACGCCTTCGCCGAACTGGACTCCTACGCCGAGATGGACCGTCAGGTCGAGGCGTCGGGCATCGACGACGAGACGTACCTCGAAGCGTCGGGCCTCGACAGCGACGAGGTGGCGGCCGCGGGCGAGCGTGCCGAACAGGGGGCGACCAGCGGGTCGAGTCGCAAGGAGACGGTGCTGTCGGCACTGCGCGAACTCGACGGTCCGACCGAGGACGACGTAGTGGCCTACGCCGCGGAACGGGGCGTCCCCGCCGACTACACGGAGAAGACGCTCCGCAAACTCGTCCGGTCGGGGCAGGCGTCGAAGTCCCGTGGCGTCTACCGGTTGCTATGAACTCCTCGCTGGACCTCGAACCCGGCCCCGTCGCCGTCGGGTCGCTCGTCGGCCTCTCGGGCTTGCTGTATCTGCTCGTGCCGGTCGTCGGCCCGGTGTCGCTGGGCGGCCTCTCGGTGAGCGTCGTCGCGCTGTCGGCCGTCGTCCTGACGCTGGGCTTCTCGCTCGGATTCGTCGTCTTCGCCCGGCGGGGCCACCGACTGTTCGCTGCCGCACACGGTATCTTCGCCGTCGCGTGGGCACTGCTGGCGCTCGGCCCGTTCCTCGGGAGCGGACCTGTGTTGATCGCCGGCGTCGTCGTCCTCGTCGCCGGCGTCGGCTTTCTGGTCACGCAGGGACGCTGAAAACGGTGGTGGGCCGTCAGACCCACCCGAGCGTCTTCGCCAGTCCCGCCAGCGCCGCGAGCGTCGTCGCGAGCAACTTCAGCAGGTGGAGGAGTCGATGTGTGAGCGATACTGTCGACTCGTCGTCGGTCGGTGGTGGGGACATAGTAGTGGCGCGCCCGCGGGTGCTGCCCGGCGGACGCTTTCGGACGTTGTGAGCGTCGGGGGATAAACCGGAGCCACACCTCCGGAGTGAAAGTGAAAGTGGTCGTCCGTCCGGTGGGTCCGGTTACCGCCCGAGTTCGGCGTGGGCCGAGGAGAGGTGTCGCGAGGACAGCGCCGCCAGCAGCGAGAGTTCGCCCGCCAGCGCACCCGCAGCGATGACCTCCGCCAGCGCGTCGGCGTTGCTCCCGGCGGGGTCGCCGCCGCCACCGTACCCCAGTACGTCGAGTGCTTCCGATTGGGTCGGCAGGCCCGTCCCGCCGCCGACGGTGCCGACCTCCAGCGAGGCGATGGTGACGGAGGCGTAGAGGCCGTCCTCGCGGTCGTCGACGGTCGTGATGGCGTTGCTCCCCTCGACGACCTGCGCGGCGTCCTGTCCCATCGCGAGGAACGCGGCGGCGACGACGTTGGCCGCGTGGGCGTTAAAGCCCAGCGCGCCGGCTTTGGCCGACCCGACGAGGTTCTTCCGGGTGTTTGCCTCGACGATGGCCGCCGACGTGGTGTCGAGGCGCTCCTCGACCTGTTCGTGGGGAATCAGCACGTCCGCCGAGACGGTCCGACCCCGGCCCTCGATGGCGTTGATGGCGGCGGGTTTCTTGTCCGAACAGAGGTTGCCCGACAGGGCCACGAGGTCCGCGGGCGTCTCGCGCTCGACCACGTCGCAGGCCGCCTCGGTGGCGATGGTCGCCATGTTCATCCCCATCGCGTCCTTCGTGTCGTAGGAGAAACGCAGAAAGACGCTGTCGCCGACGACGTAGGGAGTCACGTCCTGTAGTTCGCCGTGGCTGGTCGTCGACTCGGCGGCCTCGGCGAGTCGGTCGACGTTCTCTCGGACCCACGAGGACACCTCGCCGGCCTCGGCGACGTCTTCGACCCGGAACACCGGCGCGCGAGTCATCCCGGACTTGAGGACGCGCGCGGTAGCGCCGCCGGCGTTCCGGATGGTCGAGACGCCGCGGTTGACTGAGGCCAGCAGGGCGCCCTCGGTGGTCGCCAGCGGGAGGTAGTGCTCGCCCTCGGCCGCGCCGCCGTCGATGGGCAGGGGGCCGACGACGCCCATCGGAATCTGGGCCGCGCCGATCATGTTCTCGATGTTCGGTTCGGCGTCGGCGGCGTCGAAGGCGTACTCGGCGATCACGTCGAGGTCTACGCCGGTCTCCTCGGCCAGCAGGCGCCGGCGGGCGGCGGCGGCCGTCTCGGCGTCGGTGTGGGCTTCGAGTTCGTACAGGCGCAACTCGCCCTCGCGGACTCGGTCGGCGAGGGTTTCGGCGTCGATGTCGGTCATACAGGCGCGTGGATGGGGAGGGCCCTAACAGTTGCTCTTACCGACGCGAGCCGAGACGCTCGGGACGGTCTGGCTGTGCAGGTGTGAGTTCGCCCGACCGAAGAACGTCATCCGCGTCGTTGCAACGAGTACTCCCCGGCCGGGCACCGGAACCGGGCCAGCAACCGTCGGTTCGCGTTCGCCGAGTTCGTCCGTTTGTCGACGCCGTAGGCGCTGTACGTGCAGGCGTCGGGCGTGAACTCGACGGTGGCGTACCCCCAGTCGTGGCTGTCGAAGAACCGGACGTGGGGGTTGTACTCCTGTACGTATCGCTCGACGAGGCGCCGAACCTCGGGGTCGTTCGGCAGGCCGAGCAACTCGCGGAGGTTCTGGCTCGTGATCGCGGGCGTCATGAACTCGACGCCGTATCGGCGGTCCCGCCCCTCGATGTAGCCCGCCAGCGCGGTGTGCATGTCGCCGGTGAGCGCGACCAGCGAACTGTCGCTCTCCGCTGCGGCCCGGAGAATCCGGTCGCGTTCGGCGGCGAAGGCGTCCCACGCGTCGGCGTTGAGCAGTTCGACGCCGCCCAAATCGAGGTCGAACTCCATCGCCAACACCTCGTTGGCCCACGCCGACCACGTCGCGTCGCTGCCGGCGAGTCGGTCGGTGAACCACCGGCGCTGGCGCTCGCCGAGCATCGTCTCGGTTATCTCGCCGTCGCTCTCGCCGATGCGGGCGCCGAACTGCGCGCCGTCGGCGGGCGCGGTCCGGTACAGTCGCTCGTCGGTGACGAACAGGTCCACGAGGTCACCGAAGCGGTAGCGTCGCCAGAGGTCTATCTGGTCCAGCAGCGAGTCGGCGTCGGGGTCGTAGGCGACCCGCGTCGGCGTGTACTCCCACCACGCCCGGATACCGTCGGCGAACAGTTGCGTCATGAACTCGGGGTCGTCGTTGCGCGGGTGGTCACCGCGGCCGGCGTAGGGGCGACCCGTCTCGTAGTCCCAGTAGCGGTTGTTCACTATCTCGTGGTCGTCCCACGTCTGGATGATGGCGTGGGCGGCCAGCGCTTCCTGCAAAAACCGGTCCGTGCGGTAGGTGCGGTGGAGATAACGGAAGTCGTCGAGGTCCATCGCCACGTTCTCGCCGCTGGGCAGGGAGAGCGAGCGGTCGTCGAACTGCCCGCCGCCGTGTTCGTAGATGAAGTCGCCGAGGTGGACGACGAAGTCGACGTCCTCGTTCGCGACGTGGTGGTACGCGCCGTAGTAGCCGTTGCGGTAGTCCTGACACGTCGCGAGGGCGAACGCGACCCGGTCCGGACTGGCGTCGGGCGCGGGGAGAGTCCGACAGCGCCCGACCGGACTCGTCGCGCCGTCGTAGGCAAACCGGTAGTAGTAGCGCCGGTCGGGTTCCAGTTCCCCGTCGAGGGCGGCCTTGACAGTGTAGTCGTGGTCTGCGACCCGGTCGGCCGGGACGCGCCACGACCCGACGGTGTTCGAGAGGGCGGCGTCGCGGGCGACGGTCAATCGGAGGGGCACCCCCTCGCGGTGCGCGTCGGGCGAGACGCGCGTCCAGAGGACGGCGCCGGTCGGCGTGGGGTCGCCGCTGGCGACGCCCTGCGGAAACACCGCTGACGACGGGGGCCCGGCGGCGGTCATCATCGCCCGGGGGAACGACGAGACGTCGTGTGCGCGTGCGGCGGCCGACCCGGGGAGCGTCGCCGCCAGTACCGCCGCGAGGACGGTCCTGCGGCCGTAGTCGACGTCGTCCGTCTGTGGCATAGCCCGCCGGACGGCCGAGATGCACTAAGTAAACGGAGGATTAGCGACCCGACAACCGCGATAGGGCTGGCTTATCGGGACGGTCATCCCCGCTATTTGCTCCGCGGTAACAGACACCACAATTCGACAATCGCCGGTATCGAGGTGCGATTCCCAACACGAACGCGTATTGAAGGAGAAATCTTTTCAACACCACAGTCCGAACGGTTTAGTACCGATAGGTGCGTCAACCGTGCCCGAAATGGAAACGGCTGAGTTCGAAACCGACCTCAGTCTCTTCAAGTACGACAACCTCGAACAGCTCCCCCCGGCGTACCGGGACCTCGAGGAGGACGAACGGACCGAGCGCATCGAAGCCGCGCTCGAAGAACTCGGCGACGACGTGGTCATCCTCGGCCACAACTACCAGCGACGCGAAATCGTCGAGCACGCCGACTTCATCGGCGACTCCTACCAACTCTCCGTCGAGGCGGCCGAGAGCGACGCCGACTACGTCATCTTCGGCGGCGTGACGTTCATGGCAGAGTCCGCCGACATCATCACGGACGAGGACCAGAGCGTCATCCTGCCGTCGATGGAGGCCTCCTGCCCGATGGCGGGGATGGCCGAGGCCCTGCAGGTCGACGCGGCGTGGGCGGAACTGACCGCCGCGACGGACGAGGACATCATCCCCATCACGTACATGAACAGCTACGCCGACCTGAAGGCGTTCTGCGCCGAACAGGGCGGGCTGGTCTGTACGTCCTCGAACGCCCACAAGGCCTTCGAGTACGCCTTCGAGCGGGGCGATAAGGTACTGTTCCTGCCCGACAAGCACCTCGGCGAGAACACGGCCCACAGACTCGATATGGCCGACGAAACGGTCGAGTGGGACCCGTGGGACCCCGAGGGCACCGACGCCGAAGAGGCCGTCGAGAACGACGTCATCCTCTGGGAGGGGTACTGTCAGGTCCACGAGCGATTCCGCGAGGACCACATCGAACAGATTCGGGCCGACGACCCCGAGGCGAACGTCATCGTCCACCCCGAGTGCCGCCGCGAAGTCGTCGAGGCCGCCGACGTGGTCGGGTCGACGGCGACCATCTGTGAGACCATCGAGAACGCCGACCCCGGCGAGACGTGGGCCATCGGCACCGAGATTCACCTCACCAACCACCTCCAGCGGTGGCACCCAGAAGTGGACGTGGTTCCGCTCTGTGGCGACGCCTGCATGGACTGCAACGCCATGCGCCAGATAGACCCGAACTACCTGACGTGGGTACTGGAAGAACTCCTCGCAGGCCGCGAGCGCAACGTCATCGAAGTCGCGCCCGAGGAGAAGGAACTGGCGCAGGTCGCGCTCGACCGGATGCTGGAGATCTGATCATGAGCGAACACGACACTTCGGACGTGCTGGTCGTCGGGTCCGGCATCGCCGGGCTCGCGGCGGCGCTGGGGGCCGTTCGCGAGCTCGAACAGCGTGAGAGCTCGGAACGAGCGAGCGGTGGAACCGCGAGCAGCGAGGGCAGCGAGGTCACCCTCGCGACGAAGGCCACCCGCCCCGAGGGAGCCTCCTCGTGGTGGGCACAGGGCGGCATCGCCGTCTCTCGCGACGACCCCGAGCAGTTCAAACGGGACATCGTCGCCGCCAGCGACGACACCGCCGACCCCGACGCCGTCGACGTGTTGGTCGAGAACGCCAACGAAGCCGTCGAGGACGTGCTGTTCGACACGCTCGACGTCGAATTTGACCAGAACGGGGACGGCCCCGACTACACCCGCGAGGCCGCCCACAGCGAGGACCGCATCCTCCACGTCGACGCCGCGACGGGCAAGCACATTCACGTCCCGTTCCTGAACTATCTCGACGACCACGACGGCGTCGAGATTCTGGACGACACCGCCGCGCTGGAGTTGATTCGCCACGAGGGGCAGGTCCACGGCGCGATGCTCGAAGCCGACGGCGAGGTGACCCCACACTACGCGGGGAGCGTCGTCCTCGCCACCGGCGGCATCGGCGAACTGTACCCGCGGACGACCAACCCCGATAACGCCACCGGCGACGGCATCGCGATGGCCGCGCTCGCCGGCGCCGACGTCGAGGACATGGAGTACGTCCAGTTCCACCCGACTGCGTGTGTTAGCGAGCCACCCCGTGGCTCGGACGGAGGCGGTGGAACCGCCGGAGCGGACGGCGACGTCGCCTTCCTCGTCAGCGAGGCGGTCCGCGGTGAGGGCGGCCTCCTGCGGAACGGCGAGGGCGAGCGGTTCATGCCGGACTACCACGCGGACGCCGAACTCGCGCCGCGGGACGTGGTCGCCCGCGCCGTGAAGGCCGAACGAGAGGCGACTGGCGAGGTGACGCTCGACGTCTCACCTGTCGACTTCGCCGAGGAGTTCCCCGGCCTCGCAGAGCGGTGCGAAGACCACGGCGTCGACTGGGAGACGGGGATTCCGGTCGCCCCGGCCGAACACTTCCTCTGTGGCGGCGTCGCCGTCGACGAGTACGGCCGGACGACGCTCGACCGTCTCTACGCCGTCGGGGAGTGCTCCCGGACCGGCGTCCACGGCGCGAACCGCCTCGCGTCGACCTCTCTGCTCGAAGGGCTGGTGTGGGGCCTGCGCGCCGGTGAGGACGCCGCCGGCCGGCCCGTCGCGCCGATCGAGGCGCCGGACTTGCTGGAACGGGACCCGGACCTCCCGCCGAAGTTCGCCCGCGATAAGTTCCACCGCCTGCGTCGCGTGATGGACGAGCAGTTGGGCGTCGAGCGCGACCCCGAAGAACTGAACCGCGCGATGGCGGTTCTGCGCCGTCTCAAGGGCGAGGTCGACGCCTACGTCCGCACGCGAACGTCCCGGTCGCTGTACGAACTCCGGCACGCCAGCGTCACCGCGCTGCTGGTGGCCCGCCACGCCGCCGAGAACACGGAGAGCGTCGGCACCCACAACCTCGTCGAACCCGACCAGCCGGAACCCCCGGCCGACGACTGATGATTACGGACGCCGACGTCGAACGGTGGCTCCGCGAGGACGTGGGCCACCACGACGTGACGAACGACGTGCCGGGCGACACCGAGGGCCGTCTGGTCGCGAAGGAAGCCGGCGTCGTTGCCGGGGTGGACGCCGCGCGAGCGGTGTTCGAGTACGTAGGCGTGACCGTCACCGAGGCCGTCGACGACGGCACGTCGATAGCGACCGGCGACGTGGTCCTCAGCGTCGAGGGACCCGCCCGCGAGGTGTTGCGGGGCGAACGCGTCGCCGTCAACGTCGTCGGGCACGCCTCGGGTATCGCCACGAAGACGCGGGAAGCCGTGGACGAGGCGCGTGCCGTCGACGACGACGTGCGAATCGCGGGAACTCGCAAGACCACGCCCGGCCTGCGCGGCGTCGAGAAACGGGCCGTCGCCGCGGGCGGCGGGGACACCCACCGCCTCGACCTCTCGCACATGGTGATGGTCAAGGACAACCACGTCGCGGAGATGGGACTCGACGGTGCCATCTCCCACTTCCGTGAACGGGCCTCCTTCGCCACGCAACTCGACGTGGAAGTCGAGAGGCCCGAAGACGCGCCGAAGGCCGTCGAAGCGGGCGCGGACGTCGTCCTGCTCGACAACATGAGCGTCGCCGAGACGGAACGAGCGGTCGACCTCGTGGCCGCGGCCGAGGGCGACGCGCTCACGGAGGCCAGCGGCGGCATCACCGTCGCGGACGTGGCCGACTACGCCGCCACCGGCGTCGACGTCATCTCGATGGGGGCGCTGACCCACTCCGCGCCCACGCTCGACCTCTCCTTCCGCACCGGGTGAGCGGGACGCTTTTGTCGGTCACCGGCCGACCGTGAGGTGATGCCTGCCGAGGTGCGAACCTGCGACGACCACGGGTTCTTCGAGGGCGAGCAGTGTCCGAACTGTGGCGACAGCGGCCGCCTCGTCCTCCGGGGCGACCGACGACGACGGCTCTCGAAGTTCGTCTCGGGAGCGCTCAGGCACTTCCCCGAGGACGCCGGCCTCGAACTCGACGCGGCGGGATGGACGCCGTTCGCGGCGCTGGTCGCCGCCGTCGAACGGACCTACGACTGGGCCGACCGCGAGATGCTCGCAGGAGTCGTCGCGACGGACCCGAAAGGCCGGTTCGAGCGGACCGGTGGCGACGGTGGCGAGGACGACCGGATTCGCGCGGCCTACGGCCACTCCGTCGGCGTCTCGCTGGACACCGGCGAGGAAACGGTACCGGAGACGCTGTACCACGGCACCGCCCCGCGGAACGTCGACGCCATCGAGCGCGACGGACTGAAGCCGATGGGCCGCCAGCACGTCCACCTCTCGGGGAGCGTCGCGGACGCCCGCGAAGTCGGTCGCCGCCACGCGAGCGATCCCGTGGTGTTCGCCGTCGACGCCGCCGCGATGGAGGCCGACGGGCGCGACGTCACTCGCCGCGGCACCGGGACGTACACGACCGACGCGGTGCCGCCGCGGTACCTGACTCGTCAGGCCCCAGAGTGACGGAGACTGATCATATATGGCTGCGTTGGTCCCGGCAGACCGTCCCCGAATCACTAGCTTTATGCTGGAATTATCAGTCAGATACGACAGACACGAAACCGGGCGCGCCGGACGGCAGTCCGACCGTAGCGATGGTATCTGGAGAGGCAGGGGACCGAACGCGGACCGACGCACACCTCCGTGAGCGGCCGCTCCGTGACTATCTCGGCGGCGAAGAGGAACTGTTCTACGTCCTGCTGAACCAGCGCGTCGGCGTCGAACGGACTCGCGAGGAGACGGTCCAAATACGACCAGCAGCGGACTGTGGTGCCGTCGCCGGCCTCACCGACCGACGGGTCCTCCTCCTCGTGGGCGACCCCGACGGGCACGACGGGGACTTCGTCGCGTCGCTCCCGTACGCCGACGTCACCGACGCGACGGCAGTCACCGAGATGCTCACCGCCAGTCTTCGGTTCGAGACGGCGGCAGGCGCGACGTGGTCGTTCACCGCCCGCGAGGCGGACGTCGACGACGTGGCACAGTTCCTCGCCGACGCCTGTGACGGGTGGGGCGAGGTGACAACTGCACTGGACGAACTCGACGGTCACTGTGACGCCCTCGCGGCAGCGCTCGATGCGGCGAACTGGGCGGCGTTCGACGACCGCCGGGCCGCCGCAGAGTCCGCGCTCGAAACCGCCCGCGACGGCGCCGACGACGCGCCCATCGACGGCGTCGTCGACCGCGTCGAACGGCTCTCGACCGACCTCTACCGCCTCGTCCGGGACCGTCACGTCGGACGCGGCGAGGAACTCCTCTCGGAGGCCGAGCGCTTGCTCGACGACGGCGCGTTCGAAGCCAGTCACGACCGCGTCGAGACCGCCCGCGAGCGGTTTCAGGACGCGACCGACGTGGCGACCGCCCACGACGTCGACGACGAACCCGCACAGGCGGGCCTCGCGGCGGCCGACGACCTCGAAGCGTCCGTCACCGCACGCCCCATCGAAGCCGCTCGCGAGGCCTACGACGCCGTGGACGACGAGGGCGACCCCGCCGACCGCGTCGCGGCGCTCGAAGACGCACTGGACGCCTACCGCGTGGTGGCGCGGGTCGTGACCGCCGGCGAGCGCCCCTTCGACGGCGACTCCGAGACGGTCCGCGAGGAGACCGAACCGGTCATCGCCGACCTCGTGAGAGCGCGAGTCGAGTGCGCCCGCGAGCGACGCGCGGCCGGCGAGTGGGAGTGGGAAGCGGGCAACGACGAGGCCGCCTACGACCTGCTCTCTGCGGCCCGCGACGACTTCGACCGGGCCGTGGAACTGGCCGCGGAGTTCCCGCCGGGCGACGCCGACGCTATCCGGAGAGAGCGCGAACAACTGGTCGAGGACATCGACCCGCTCGTGATTCGCTACGAACTCACACAGGCCAACGAGAAGTTGGAGCACTGATCGGTTCGTGGCGCTCAGACGAAACGAATATTCCGTCGATACGACAACTGCAACCAGCGTATGCTCTATCGTGGTTGGTCCCCCAGCGAACGACAGCGGGCCGTCGTCTCCCTCGGTCTCGGCCTCCTGCTGGTCTTGAACCCGCTGTTCGTCTACACGCTCGGCCTCGGCGAACCGACCTACGAGTACCGAGCGGTCGAGGTGACGCCGGTGGGCGACAGCGTCGAGTTCGAGACGCGGCCGCATCCGGCGTATCGCATGCAACCGGTCCGGGGCGTCGACTGCGTCCGACTCCGTGGGTCGTACTCCTGTTACCTGTCGGAGTCCCTCGCGAAACGGGGGCGCGCGACAGTCAACGTCACCCGGTACGAGACGACGCCTCGCGCGCGATACGTCCGTCTCGACGATGGGTTCTACCGCAGGAGCGCCACGGAGCACGGGGAGGCGGTGACGCTGTCTCTAGAGCGTGTCTCCGCCGCGACGGTTCTCGATACCGTGAGTAGTTCGTTCGAATACGTCAGCCCGCCGGTCGCCGCCGCCATCGAGGACGGCACCGCCCGCTCACACGTCGAGGAAGACGGAGCGAAGTTCGTCGAAGCGGACGGGCGCTACTACTACGTCGCCGCGCGACAGGTCGACGGCGGCGTCGAAGGCAGGTGGTGGGTCTCGTCGCTCGGTGTCCTCGTCGGCCTCGCCGCACTCAGACGCGGCAGACGGATACGGACGAGCGAGCGCGCGTGACTCCTCACTCGACCAGCGGCGTGCCGGTCATCTCCTCGGGGCGGTCGATACCCATCAGTGTCAGCATCGTCGGCGCGAGGTCGGCGAGGGTGCCGCCGTCGCGGGCCGTCTTCCCGTCGGCAGTGCCGTCGGCCGAGAGGTAGATGAACGGCACCGGGTTGGTCGTGTGGGCGGTGTGGGGGTCGTCCTCGGTGCCCATGTCGTCGGCGTTGCCGTGGTCGGCACAGATCAGCAGGTGTCCGCCGGCCGACTGGACAGCCTCGGCGAGGCGGCCCAGTTGCTCGTCGACGGCCTCGACGGCCTCGATTGCGGCCTCGTAGTCGCCCGTGTGGCCGACCATGTCCGGGTTCGCGTAGTTGAGCACCATCGCGCCGGGGTCCTCGTCCTCGACGACCGAGACGGCGGTGTCGGTGACCTCCGGGGCGCTCATCTCCGGCTGGAGGTCGTAGGTGGGCACGTCGGGGCTCTCGACGATGTGGCGAATCTCGCCCTCGAACGCCACCTCGCGACCGCCGTTGAGGAAGTACGTGACGTGGGGGTACTTCTCGGACTCGGCGATGCGGAGCTGCGTCTCGCCGGCCTCGGCCAGCACCTCGCCCAGCACGTTCTCCGGTTGGTTCGGCGGGAAGGCGACGGGCACGTCGAAGGTGGCGTCGTACTGGGTCATCGTCACCAGCCGCGTCTCGGGCGGTTCGGTGTCGGCGCCCCAGTCCTCGGGGCGGATGTCGGCGAGCATCCGAGTGAGTTGTCGGGCGCGGTCCGAGCGGAAGTTGAAGAAGACGACCGAATCGCCGTCCGCCAGTGCGGGACCGCCCGCCACGAGCGTCGGTTCGACGAACTCGTCGGTCTCGCCGCGCTCGTAGGACTCGGTGACGGCGTCGACGGCCGTCTCGGCGGTGAACTCGGCCTCGCGGTTGACGATGGCGTCGTAGGCACGGCGGGTCCGCTCCCAGTTCTGGTCGCGGTCCATCGCGTAGTAGCGTCCGCAGACGGTGGCGACGTGGCCGGTGCCGTGTTCGTCGGCGTGAGCCGCCAGTTCCGCGAGGTAGTCCTCGCCGCCCGTCGGCGAGGTGTCCCGACCGTCGGTGAAGACGTGTGTCACGGCGTCGGCGCCCCGCTCGCCGGCGAGTTCGACGAGCGCGTGGAGGTGGTCCTGATAGGAGTGGACGCCCCCGTCGGAGACCAGTCCCATGAAGTGTACGCGCCCGCTGTGTGATTCGGCGTACTCGAACGCCGACAGTATCTCGGGGTTCTCGAAGAACGCGGGGTCCTGCGCGTCGTCGTCCGGCGGACTTTCGCCCCGCGAGCGGGCGATGCTGTCGCTGACGCGAGCGGAGTCCTGCTTGACGACGCGGCCGGCGCCGATGTTGAGGTGGCCCACCTCGGAGTTCCCCATCTGTCCCTCGGGGAGACCGACGCGGCGGCCGTGGGTCTCCAGCGTCGAGTGTGCGCCTGCGTCCCAGTACCGGTCGAAGTTCGGCGTGTCGGCCGCGGCCACGGCGTCCCGTACGTCGTCGTCCGGGTTGCGGCCCCAGCCGTCGAGGATGACGAGCCCGACTTGCATACTCGGAGGGTGGCGTGACCGGCCTAATAGCCCTTCGGTCGCTCGCAAGCCCCCGGATTTCTTCACCGACGGTAGCTCTTTCACCCCAGTGAACAAATTCACACTTGATGACACGAACTGCCGAACTGGCGTCGTTCAACAAGGCGCTCGGCGACCTGCTGACGGACGCACCGGAGATAGAACAGTTCACGGGGTTCCTCGAAACCGCAGAAGGTGACGACGCGTTGGACCACAAGACGAAGGAACTCGTGTCGCTGGCTATCAGCGTCGTCGTCCACTGTGAGAACTGCATCCTCTGGCACACCGACGCGGCGCTGAAAGCCGGCGCGACCCACGAGGAAGTCGTCGACGCGCTGAAAGTCGCCGTCGTGATGGGTGGCGGGCCAGCGCTGACCTACGCCGTCGAGGCCCACGAGACGCTCGAAGCGTTGGAAGACGAACGAGGCGAGTGAAAACCGTCCCAGAGGGTCGCCGTCCGGGGGTGCCGGGAACCCCGACGTTAAGAGGCTGGCCCGTCACCCTACGGGCATGACACGAAACATCCTCTCGGACGATCTCGCCGACAGCATCGTCACGACGGCTCGCACCGCCACTGGCGACTCGCTGCGGTCGGTCACCTACTTCACGCGTGCGAACTTCGAGCAGTTGTATCTGCGGGAGGACTTAGAGCAGGACGCGGACCTCAACGACTTCGTGGGTCACGAGTGGCAGGGGTACAAGCAGACGAAAAACGCCTATCAGGACTCCGAACTCGGCGAGTACAGATTCACCGTTCGGGCCTTCGAGAACGGCTACCTCTTGCGGGCCACTACCGACCGACAGGGCGTTCTCATCACCACCGACGGGCTCTCGATGAGTTCCTACGAGGAGATCGCAGAGGCCATCGAACGGCTCCTGCGCGAGGAATCCGGCAAGGAGTGATCAAAACAGGTTCGCCAGCCAGTTGGCGGCGTTGAGCGCGACCAGCACCCCACCTTCTAGCCGCGACAGGGCGGCGTCGGTGTAGAACAGCACCGTCACGAGCACGACGGTCCCGAGTAGCCACGCCGTCCCCTCGATGCCCACCGGCGTCACCGGGAGCGGGTGGACCACGGCCGCGAGTCCCAGCACACCGAGGACGTTGAAGATGCAACTCCCGACGAGGCTGCCCGCCGAGATGCCGGTCCGGCCCTGTCTGGCCGCCGCCAGCGAGGTGACGAACTCCGGCAGGGAGGTGCCGGCGGCGACGACGGTGATGCCGATGACCCACTCGGAGATACCCAGTGCCTGTGCGATGTCGACGGCCGACAGCACGAGGAGGTGCCCGCCGCCGACGACCAGTCCGAGGCCGGCGACGAGGCGGCCCACGTCGGGCCAGTGGAACGGCTGGTCCACGGCGGCGGCCATCTGGTCGCCCCCGTTCCGAGCGAGATAGAGGAGGTACCCCAGCAGTCCGGCGAACAGGAGCGCCCCTTCGAGGCGGCCGAGGCGGCCGTCGACGACCAGACCGAGCAGGGCCACCGTCGTCACGACGAGCAACACCGAGTCTCGGCGGACGAGCGCTCTGGAGGTCGCAAGCGACCGGACGAGGGCGACCCCGCCGAGGACGAACCCCAGATTGAGGACGTTCGACCCGACGACGTTCGCGACGGAGATGTCCGTCTGGCCCGCGAGTGCGGCGTCTATCGTCACGGCGAACTCCGGCGCCGAGGTGCCGAAGGCGACGACGGTGAGGCCGACAACGAGGCCCGGAACTCCCAGTTGGCGGGCGATACGACCAGCGCCGGTGACGAACCGGTCCGCGCCGAACCAGAGCGCGACGACGGCGACGCCGACGAACAGCGCGTCGAACAGCACCATCTCAGCACAGGGACGAGTTCGGGGCGACGTTCACGGCCGATGCTGGCGACATACTGCCGGCTACCACCAGCGCCCACCTAACCGTTGTGCCAATCTGTGGAGTCCGTCCGGTCCTGCGGCACGAGGTTCGATAGCCGGACCGTCTCGTCCGGTACCGGCGTCGAAATCACGGGGTTGCTGGCTGTCGGAAGCGTCGCCGCTGCCCATCGAAACCCCGTCCGTTACAGTGGGTAGACCCCACCAGAGTTATGCTCCCGCCAGCGAACCCACGCACATGACGTTGGACCCGGTACACGTCGACGGTATCGCGAAACTCGCCGGACAGGTGGGTGCGACCGTCGAGTCGAGTGACCAAGGGGCCGCCGCCGAGGAGGTGTGGGCGAACTTTCTGGACCCGCTGTACGACACCACCGGCCGCGAGATACTGGTCCCACTCGGCGAGCGACGCCGTCGGAAAGTCCCCATCGCCGACATCGCGCTGGAAGACCCCCCGTTCCCGACCCAACACGGGCTGGACTCGGGGACCATCAACCCGACCACGTTCAAGAACGGCCTCGTACTGGACGTCGCACAGGCGGCGATGAGCGCGACGCCCTCCGACGTGGACCTCCACCGCGGGCGGACCATCATCATGGCCGTCCACTCGAACGACACGACGCTCCAGTTCGACGGCGACTGGCGGGCCGACGACCGGGGGTACGCCCGCCGTCGCGTCCTCGACGCCCCGCAGGTCGACCGCTTCGAACAGCGCGTCGTCCACGCGCTGGCGCTGTATCTCGCCGAGAGCGAGCACGCGCTGTTGAACGCCGACTCGGTCGAGGACCTGTTCGTGCTGGACGGCCCCATCTACCCGACCGGACTCCTCCGGTGGGCCGACAGGGACACCGAACTCGCGGAGGTGTTGGCCGAGGACGACCGCCCGAAGAGCGTGGTCGGCAACTACGTCGAACTCGTCGAACGGTTCGTCGAGCGAGACGTGCCACTCGTCGGGTTCGTCAAGAACTCCTCGCGGAAGCCCCTGACCCGCGCCGTCCGCAAGAAGACCACCGCCCCGTGGACGAACGACAGCGCCTTCTTCCGCCACGTGCTGGAGCGTCGGGACGACGAGGGCGAGCGGCAGGACGACGCACTCACCTGCACCAACTGGTTCCGCTCGCGGGCCGGCACCGACGGGACGATGGCCGCCGACGGCGACGCACTGGGCATCGAGCGGACGCTGGACTCCGAACTGTACGAGGTCACGTTCTTCGTCTGCTACGACCCCCGCACCGACCTCGTCTTCCGCGTCGAAGCCCCCTACGCGTTCACGAAGGACCCCGACCGACGGGAACGGCTCACGCGTCAGGTACTCCACGACGTGGCCGCCGAGCGCGGCCCGCCGCTGGCCATCGCGAAGGCCGACGAACTCGCGAGCATCGACCGACAGGGGAGCGAGGAACTCACCCGCCGCATCGAACGGGAGTTCGACATCGACCGCGACTCGTCGTACAACGACCTCCGCTGGGGGGCCATCGAGGAGACGTTCTGAGCTACGCTTCCTCTGGCTGGAGCACCGACACCTCGACGGCGTCCGCGTCGACGCCGAGGCGGACGAACTGGGTGCGGACGTGCTCTCTGGCCGCCGAGAGCGCCGCCTCGCGGGTCTCGAACCCCCGTGGCATCGGCGACTCGAAGGCGACCCGTAGCTCCCGGTCGCCGACGGTCTGAGCCTGTCCGCCGCTCTCGACCTCGTAGAAGGAGTCACACACCCAGACGTAGGGCGCTCCTTCGTCCGGCGCACCGCGGTACGAGGGGGGCTCCTCGCCCGGTTCGTACAGCGTGCCAGTCAGTCCGGTCCCCCCGGCGGTCCCGCGAACGAGTAACATGGCCGTAGCTACGCGCTCTGACGGCAAAAACTCCCCGAGGACCGTCGTCGCCGCTGACAGGTCCGGCGATCCGGGCGGCGTGGGCGGGTCAGAACCGGCAGTCGACGGCCACGGGGAGGTGGTCCGAGGCGTAGTGGTCGTCGTCCCGGTCGGTGACGGCCGCCCAGCTATCCACCGCCACCCCCTCGCTGACGAACACGTGGTCGATGCCCATCTCCGGAACGAGGTCGTGAAAGTCCGTCCGCGTCGTCGTCGGGCCGTGCCGGACGGGTGTGCGGTCGCGGGCGTCCTCCAGCGTGCGCCCGTCGGGGAGCGTGTGGCCGTCCGTGCGCTGGTGGGCGGGGGCACCGACGACGCAGTTGAAGTCGCCGCTCAGGACGACCGCTTCGCCCTCGACGACGCGGTTTAGCCGCGACAACACGAGGTCGATGCCCTTCTCGCGCGCCTCGGCCCCGATGTGGTCGAGGTGGGTGTTCACCGCCAACAGCGCGTCCCCGGTCGCCCGGTCCCGGAGTCGCCCCCACGTCGCCACCCGGGGGTGTCGGGCGTCCCACCCGACGCTGCCCGGTGTCTCCGGTGTCTCCGAGAGCCAGAACGTGTCCGTCCCCTCACAGTCAAAACGCGCCGTCCGGTAGCCAATCGCCGTGTGCTCGCCGCCCGCTTCGACCGTATCGCGCGGGTCGCCGACCCAGTCGTACGTCGGGAGGAGCGTCTCCAGTTCCAATATCTGGTGTCTCTGTGCCTCCTGTACCCCGACGACGTCCGGGGCGTGGTACCGAATCGTCCCGGCGACGAGGCGGCGCCGATGGGACCAGTTGTCCAGTCCATCTTCGGGGGCGTCGTAGCGGACGTTGAACGACATCACCCGTACCGGTTCCATACCACCTCTCCAATACCCACGAGCGTAAGGTTTCACTTCCGCCACGCTGGGGAAAGGTGTTAATCCCCGGCTACCGTGGGTCCCGATATGTCCGACCTCGGGGATTTCACCGATTTCGACGGCGAGGACGCGGCCGACGACGAGGCGTCGGCTACCTCGTCTACCGGCACGGCCGACGAGACGGTCGCGGAGAGCGACGACGGGTTCGAAGACATCGACGTCGACCCGGTCGGTGCCGACAGCGGCCTCGGCGTGCTCTCGGCCGCCGACGGCCTGCGCATCAGCGAGGACGCCGAGGAGTGTCATCTCCGCGCGTACGTCACCGCCGCCAACCGCTCTGCGGTCCGCATCGGGAAGTACCTCCTCGTCCCCTATCCGGACGGCGAGCGCCTCTTCTGTCGCATCTCGGCGCTGGAGTACGCACAGGAGTTCCGCGCCGACGACGCCACGGAGATTCACGCCCGCCGCGCGATGCGCCAGCAGGGCATCGACGAACAGGACTTCAAGTTCATGGCGGAACTGGACCCCGTGGCGGTGCTGTATCAGGACGGCGACGAACTCAAACGGCGGATGACCGACCGGGTGCCCAAACCCGAGACCGTCGTTCGGGAGGCCACCGACAAGTCCGAGATAAAGACCGGCCTGAAGATTCCCGAGGACGGCGTCTTTCTGGGCCACCTCTCTGTCGGCGGCGAGAAGGTCAGGACCAGCGCCGAACCGCCGACCATCGACTACCGCCTGAAAGACGACTACGAGGACGGCGACCCCCTCGTCTTCCGGCACACGCTCGTCGCCGGTGGCACCGGGTCCGGGAAGACCCACAGTTCGAAGAACGTCCTCCGACAGTATCTGGGCCGCACCTACGAGATGACCGACGGGCGCTCGCCGGAACTGGCCGTCGTCCAGTTCGACCCACAGGACGAGTACGCCCAGATGCACGACGACAACCCGAAACTGACAGACGAGTTCGCCCGGCGGTGCGAGCGAGAGGGGGTGGCCTACGGCGGCTACGACGACACCATCGCGTTCGTCCCGAAAGTCGCGGGCACCGAGTACAACGCCAGCCACCACCGCGCCGAACAGGTGGAGTTCACGGTTCCGTTCTCGCTCGTCTACGAGAACCCGTGGCTCATCGCCGGGTCCAGCCTCAACGACAACCAGTACGGGGCGCTGGTCAACACGTTCCTCAAGCGGTTCAAGCGCGAGTACGGGGAAAGCGGCACCTACGACCAGTTCCTCACCTTCTTAGACGACCCGGCGCTGAAGGAGGAACTCCACGAGGCCGGCGACGTCCACGAGGCCACCTTCGACGCCGTCAAGCGGCGGGTGCGCGGCTTCGGCGCCGTCTTCGATCAGGACGCCAGGCCCATCACCGACCAGATATCCCAACTCGTCCGGGACGGCGGCCTCACGGTCATCCCCACCTACCACATCACGGACTCGCGGACGGCCTCCACTATCGTCCTCGCCGTCTCCAGCCTCCTCATCGATCAGAAACTCTCGAACGACCCCACCTACGACCGTATCAAGGAGACGCCGCTGGTCCTCGGCATGGACGAGGCACACAACTTCCTCACCGACGCCGACAGCGTACAGGCCCGGAAGGTCATCGGGAAGTTCACCGAGGCGGCCAAACAGGGCCGGAAAGAGCGGCTGGGCCTCTACCTCATCACGCAGGACCCCCAAGATATCGCCGACCCGGTGTTCAAGCAGATCAACACGACGATGGTGCTGAACTTGGGCGACGAGGACGCCATCAAGGCCGTGAACATCCCCAGCAACCTCGAATCGAAGGTCCCCTACATGGAGAAGGGCCAACGGGTCGTCTACTCCCCGGACAACTCCGAACCCGTCGAACTCATCGGCCTCTCGACGTGTGTCACCCGGCACGGGCGAGACTGACGACGCTTGTAGTTTTCGGCCGTCTGGGAGGGAAAAGGCCCATGTGTGACAGTCGAGTGGCTCTCAAACATGAGTAGCACCTTCGACCGCGGAACCCGCACCGTCGGGGCGACGGTCGACCGAAACATTAGCAAGATAATCGGGATGGGTACCGCGCTGGTCGCGGTCAACATCCTCGTGATGTTGGGGCTGTCTTACACGCCGATAGCACCGCTCGGCGCGGCGCTGTTCTCCAGTTTCTTCGTCGGCATCGCCGTCTTCGCCGTCTCCGTCGGGGGCGGCTTCTGGATAGCGACGAAGGGCGTCGAGCGCGGGAATATGGGGCTGGCCGGCGCCGGCGTCCTCCTGATTCAGGGCGGCTACGGCCTGTTCGGCGCGGCGATACTGTACATCTACGGCGGCGGGGGGATCCGGATACCGGCGCTGGGTATCACCACCGTCATCACCGGCGCTATCACCGCCGTCATCGCCACCGTCGTCTTCAAGAGTAACTACGACTTCTCGGGGTGGCAACGCTATGCCTTCGGGTGTTTCATCGGCGGACTGGTCGTCGGCGCCGCCGGCGTGTTCCTGAGTCCGCTGCTGGTAGTCGTCGCCGGCCTCCTCTTTTTCCTCGGGTTTATCGTCGACCTGACCTACGAGATATGGGCCGTGCGCGAGAACCGCTACGCCAGCGACTTGCGCAACGCCATCGGTATCTACGTCGCCGTCATGGGCGTGTTCGTCCACGTCCTCCAGTGGGTCCTGCGAATCCTCTCGATGCTGGACCAGTGACACGGGCGCCTGTCCACGGCGAAACGTGTCGCTGAACGGTTATCGAGAGCGTTATCGGCGCCGTCGCGACTCGCTCGTGTCACGCGGTGCCGTCTCGTCGTAGCCGGGCACTCGCGTCCGAACGGTGGCGAAAAGCGGGACGCCGAGCAACATCCCGAACGTCAGCCCGAGCAATCCAAGCGTGACGGCGATGTCTGCGAGCGGTTCACTCGACGGGGGGAGTATCGAATACATGCGGTGGCCGGACGTCTCTGTGCGGGGTTGGTTGGCCGCGAAGATATTCTTTCTCCACGACGATAATTAGTCATAGTTTACGCGTTAGCACGGCTGATACTGCGTGCCCCCGGTCGCGTCGCCGCGTCGACGACGCTCAGACCACACAACTGCGACGGACTGTCGGCCACCGGCAGTCCGTAGACGCGACCGTCCGACCATACCTTTAGGCCCGGGGACCGCGACAGTTCTCGTATGCAGGTCGCCGTCCTCGCCCACGAATCGTTCCCCGACCGCGCCAAGACGGCCGTCGGGTTGCTCCGCTACGGTGACCACGAAGTCCGCGCGCTGGTCGACAGAGAACACGCCGGCAAGCACGTCACCGACGTTCTTCCCGGGGTGCAGGACGCCCCCATCGTCGCGTCGATGGACGACGTGCCGGAGGTCGATGCACTACTCATCGGTATCGCTCCCATCGGCGGTGCGTTCGACGAGTCCTGGCGAGACGACGTGCGGACGGCGCTGGAACGCGGCTGTGACGTCCTCGCGGGACTGCACGACTTCCTCGAAGACGACGACGAGTTCGTCCGCCTCGCCGAGGAACACGGCGGCGAACTCCACGACCTCCGGAAACCACCCGACGACCTCACCGTCGCCGAGGGCACCGCCGGCGAGGTCGACGCCACCGTCGTCACCACCGTCGGCACCGACTGCTCGACGGGGAAGATGACCGCCTCCTTCGAGATACGCGACGCGGCCCGCGAACGGGGGCTGGACGCCGCCGTGGTGCCGACGGGCCAGACCGGCGTCGCCATCACCGGGTGGGGTATCGTCGTCGACCGAGTCATCGCCGACTACGCCGCCGGCGCCGTCGAACGTCTCGTCGAGACGCCCGAAGACAAAGACGTGCTCATCGTCGAAGGACAGGGCGCGCTCGCCCACCCGGCGTACTCCGGGGTCACGACGAGCATCCTCCACGGCTCGGCCCCGGACGCGCTGGTGCTGTGTCACAACGCCGGACAGGAAGCGATTCACGGCTACGAGTCGTTCACCATCCCGCCGCTGGACGAGTACGTCGAAATCTACGAGCGACTCGCGGCCCCGATCTCGGATGCGACCGTCGACGCCGGGATGCTGAACACCAGCGCCCTCGACGCGGCGGACGCGGTGGACGCGGTTGCCACGTATCGCGAGGCGTTGGGCGTCCCGGCGACGGACCCGGTTCGTGACGGCGTCCCCGACGAGGTGCTCGACGCAATCCTATGAAGTGGCACGTCGAACGGTACGACCTCCCGCTCTCGACGCCGTTCGGTATCGCCCGGCGGACCAGCGAGACGACCAGCACCGTCGTCGTCGAACTCACCCACGATGGCACCACCGGCGTCGGCGCGGCGACGCCGACGGAGTACTACGGCGAGACGCCCAGTAGCGTCGCCGAGACGCTCCCGGACCTGCTGACGACGGTCGAAACCGTGGGCGACCCGCACGCGGGCCAGCGCATCGAGCGCCGCTTGCACGAGCAGGCCCCCCACCAGCCGGCAGCCCGCACGGCCGTCTCCATCGCGCTGGCCGACCTCGCGGCCCGTACCCTCGACGTCCCCCTGTACCGCCAGTGGGGACTCGACCCCGAGCGGGTACCACCGACCTCCTACACCGTCGGTATCGACCCGCCCGAGCGGATGGCCGAGAAGGCCGTCGCCGCCGTCGAAGCCGGGTTCTCGACGCTGAAGGTGAAACTCGGCACCGACGCCGACCGGGACCGGTTCGAGGCGGTCCGAGAGGCGGTCCCCGACGCCGACATCCGGGTCGACGCGAACGCGGCGTGGGACCCCGAGCAAGCGGTCACGGCAGCCGGGTGGCTCGAAGACGCGGACGTGACGATGCTCGAACAACCGGTCGCCGCCGACGACATCGAAGGCCTCCGGCGGGTCACGCGGTCGACGGCGATGCCGGTGTGTGCCGACGAGTCCTGCGTGGTCCCGACGGACGTCCCGCGGGTCGCCGACGCCTGCGACGTCGTCAACGTGAAACTCGTCAAGTGCGGTGGCCTGCGGGCCGCGATGCGCCTCGTCCACGCCGCCGACGCCCATCGCCTCGCGACGATGCTCGGGTGCATGGTGGAGTCGAACGCCGCTATCGCCGCCGCGGCGCACCTCGCACCGCTGGTCGATTACGCCGACCTCGACGGCGCACTCCTCCTCGACGACGACCCCTACGACGGCGTCCCTATCGACGACGACGTCTTCGAACTGCAGGCCGTCGAATCGGGGACCGGCGTCCGGCCGAACCCCGGATTCGACGGCGGGGACTGACACCGACCCTGCATACGAAAGCCGGAGTGTTACCCCGCGGGAGCGTCAAGCCGTCCACATGCCCGAGTACTGTGACAACTGCGGGACCGAACTGGATCCATCACAAGCGCGCCACCAGCGCTACATGGTCGAACACGTCTCCGAGGACGTCGCCACGCTGGAAGGAGCGTTCTGCTCGGACTGCTTCTACGAGTTCGAAGCGTGGCTGGACGCGGCGTGACGGAACGGTATCTGCTTCGTGGCCGATTCAGGCGCTCTCGGCGGCGTCGAGCAGTTCCTCGTAGTCGGGTTCGTTGGTCGGGTCGTCGGCGACCCAACTGTAAGAGACGTCGCCGTCGTCGTCGACGACGAACACGGCGCGGTTGGCGACGCCGTGCAGGCCGAGGTCACCGATGTCGATCTCGAGGTCGTAGTCCTGAATCGCCTCGCGACTCATGTCGCTGACGAGGTCGAACGACAGGTCGTGTTCGTCGCGGAAGGCGTTGAGCGAGAACGCCGAGTCCGCGCTCAGACCGAGGACCGTCGCACCGGCACCCTCGAAGTCTTCGAGGTGTTCCTGCAGTGCGACCATCTCGTTCGAACACGGCGGCGTGAACGCCCCGGGGAAGAACGCGAGCACGACGGGACCGTCGCCGACCTGCTCGTCGAGTTCGAACGTCTCTACCTCTCCGTTCGCGACTGTCGCCGAGATGTTCGGCGCGGAATCGCCTGTGGATACCATCGGCTGTTCGTTATCGCTTGAGCCGAATAAATGGTAGTAACCCGGGAACCACTGCCCACAGTCCGGGCGACGCCCTGAGGCGGTTACACCCACTCGGCGAACTCGTGGTGCTCGCGACTGCACTCGAAGTAGTCCCGTTGCATCGCCGCGATAGCGGCGGTGAGGTCGTACCCGTCGTTCAGGTACGACCGAACGCGGTCTATCTTCCACGAACTCGGCGTCTCGCCGGCCTCGTAGCGGCGTTCGACTGGGTCGAGGTACTCGTCGATGCGGGCCGCCGGGACGTCCTGTTCGGCGAGGCCGAGGCGTGCGTAGTGGAACACCTCGTCGAAGATGACGTCGCGGTCGGTGGTGCGCTCGCCGTGGCTGGTGACCCACGCGAGGTCGGCGTCCAGTCCGTCCTCGGCGGCGGCATAGAAACTCCGACGGGCCTCCTGCCACGGCAGTTCGGCCAGCGGGTGGTCGGCGGCGACGAGGCCGCGGATGAGACCGACCGTCAGCGCCTGTAAGCCGATCATGTCCGTGACGTGGGGTTGCGTCGGCAACGGCCGGTACTCGATGCGGAGCGAGCGCTCGCTGGCGGCCCCGTCGACGGCCGTGCCGCCGATAACACAGCGGAGCCACCGCCAGTAGGTCCCTCGCTTGTGGTCGAACTCCCAGAACTCGTCCTCGAAGCCGTTCCGGTCGTCGTCTTCCAGCCACTCCCGCAGGAACGGGGCGAACAAGTCGTCTGCGACCACCCGGTCGACCACGTCGGTCACTGTGTCGATGTCCTCGGGCACCCGGACCTTCGGGTTCTCGCTGGTGTTGACCGACTGCTCGAAGGCGGCGATGCGGAGTTCGTGGTGGGTTTGCTCACAGAGCCACTCGCCGTCGACGCCGTCGTACATGTCCGCCGGGAGGAACGGCGAGTTCACCGAGATGGCGAGCAACGGCCCGAGCGTCCGGATGGCGGCGTTGTAGTAGGCCGGGAACGCGTCGCTGTCGGGAATCTGGAGGTGTGGCTGGATGGAGGTGGCCAGCGACTCGAAGAGGATCGTCGGGAACGCGCCGTCGTAGCCGGGCACGTCGAACGGAATCTCGCCGCCAGCGTGCCGGAGCGCCTCGTTGTCCAGCGCGACGTATCGCGGGGCCTGTCGCATGTTCTCGGCGAGTACCACGCCGTCGCGGTCCTCGTGAGCCGAGAGGTAGGACTCGCTGCCCTCCTCGGGGGGAATCGTCCACATCGCGTCCAGTACGAGTTCGCAGTGCTGGTTGCTCGCCTGCGCGCGGGCCTGCTTGGTCTGCATCTCGACGGCGGTGGTCTGGACCTCCATGCCCGTCTGATCGAAACTGTTCGGTTCGGTGTTGACCTCGGCGTTGTGCAGGCCGAGTTCCTTGTTCGCCTCGCCCTCGAAGACGACGTCGGGCAGGCGCGTGAGTCGCCCCTCCCACTCGTCGGGGTCCATGTAGGGGCCGTCCTCGTCGGCCACCGCCTCGACCGCCGGTTCCCCCTCGTCTTCGGGCGTCTCCGGGCCGTCGTCGGCGAGCGGGCTGTCGGGATCGATATCGAGCGACGGCCCCTCGCCGGGGCCGAACCGGTCGTCGCCGTCGTCGGTATCGTCGTCTGTGTCCGACGAATCGTCGGGTGCCAGCGGATCGTCGTCCGTCGGGTCGAGCGAGGCCCCGCCCCCGTCGGCGGGTTCCGCCGGGGCGTCGAGCGACCCGTCCCACGCGTTTCCGCCGCCGCCCGAGAGGTCGGCGTCTAGGTCGCTCTCGTCCAGTGTCTCCTCGTCCTCGTCGGGTTCGGGTGGCTCCGGGACACTGTTGATAGCGTACAACTCGATTTCGAGGCCGACGGAGAACGACTCGTTGTCGAACTCCCCTGCCTCGATGGCGGTCCGTAGCTGTGCCGCCTGGTCGTCGACCCGGTCGGCGAACTCCTCGTACGTCTCGTCAGCCAGCGAGCGGCGCACCAGGTCGACGATGTCGTCCATACCGTGAACTGTGGCGGTTCTTCCCTTATAACTACCCCGTCGTCGGCGAAGGTCTCGGCCGCGTTCGCGCTCCACGGCACCCTCCGGTCGGCGTTCCGCTTCGGGGGCGACGCTTTCACTGCCGTTCGTCTGTCCCTCGTTACTGCTCCACGGCTCCCTCCGGTCGCCGTTCCGCTTCGAGGGCCGCTCACTTCGTTCGCGCCCCTCGCTACTACTCGAACAGGTCCTCGTGGCGCGCGGCGAGGTTCGCGTAATCCCCAGAGGAGAACGCCTCGAACACTTCGTCGGGGTCGATAGTCGTCTCCGAGAGCGGCGTCACCTGCGCCGGACTCCCGCGGACGAACGACTCGGCCGGCACCTCGTAGCCCGGCGGGACGACGGTGCCCATCGCGACGATAGAGCCCTTGCCGATGACGGCGTCGCTGACGGTGGAGTTGAACCCGATCAGCGCGCCGTCCCTGACTTCCGCGTCGTTGAGGACGGCCCCGTGACCGACCATCACCTTCTCACCGACCGTCGAGGCGTGGAGGATAGCGCCGTCGCCGATGGCCGTCTCGCGTCCCACTTCGACCGGGGCGACGTCGCCACGGAGGACACAGCCCGGCCAGACGTTGGCGTTCGGGCCGATCGTCACGTCTCCGACCACGGTCGCTTCTCGACTGACGTGTGCGTAGCCGTGGATGTCCGGCGCCGCCCCCTCGAACTCGTATTCGCGACTGTCCATATGCGATACAGCGTGTTGCCCATCCGAAAAGATACCGGTCAGGCGGGTCAGGTGTGGTCGACGGCATCGTCGAACAGCGGTTTCAGGCGGCTGATCGTCTGGTCGTCGTGTGCGGCGGGGTCTACGTGGAAGTGCCCGACGGCGTCCACCTCGCGCAGCTGTCCGGCGAGCATGTGGAGGAACTTGAACGCCGACTGCAAGTCGACGAACTGGAGCAGTTCGGTCAGCGAGTCGAAACAGGCGACCAGTTGCATGCTGTCGTCGTGGTCGGTGAGGTAGTTGTTCAGCCGCATCCCCAGACCGGTCGGGTCGTTCGGGTTCGCCGTCGTGACGAAGACGTTGTCGGGCACGTCGTGGTCGTCCCCTCGGAGCCCCCCGTGGTCGCCGACGACGACGATGCCCATCCGCGCCGGCAGGTCGCCGTGATGCTCGCGCCAGTCGGCGATCAGTTCGGGCGGCGCGGCGGAGTACGTGACCTGCAACACGTCGAGGGTCTCGGGCGGGGCCGGTGCCAGCAGGTCCAGACACGTCTCCTGCTTGCTCGAACTCAGAGACGGTGCAGACACGAGGACGTTCGTCCCCGGACGAGCACCCGTCTGATCCATCTACTGGGCACCCCCGTCCCCGTCGAGCGTCGCCGCCGTGGACCCCGCACCCGGCGGTTGCTGGACGCGCATGTACGGTTTGTCCTCGATGTACTCGACGAGTCGCGTCGACCCCATGTAGCCGCTGGGCGACTTCTGGAGTTCGATGTACTGGAGGCCGTTGTCGGTCACCCACGTCTTCAGCGTCTGCCACGACCCGTTCTCGTAGAAGGCGGCGAGTTCGTCGTCCAGCGTCGCGGGGTTGAACAGGTACATCGTCGTGTCGCCCTCGCGATAGAGGTTCTCCTCCTCCCAGAAGCGCATCTGTCGGAGTTCGTCGTCGTCCAGCACCGGCAGTTGCGCCTCGACGTTGAGGACTGTGAACATCGACTGGTCGCCCCGCCTGTCGTCGACCGTGCGGAACACCGACGCGGGGTTGTCCGTGTCGTGTTCCTGCGGTTTGAACACGTTGCGTTTGGTGTTCTCCCAGATGTTGGCGAAGTCGATGAGGAACAACTGGTCGGTCGCCAGCAACTCCTCCATGTCACCGATGCGCTCGTCGATGATGCTGCGCAGGCGCTTGGGCGGGAGTTCCACCGGGGGGACGATGGTGATAGCGCTCCCGTCGTCGCGGGCCTCTACGAGCAGGTTCGTCAGGATGGAGTGGGGACTCGCCCGACCGTCGTGTTCCAGCAAGAGCGTCCCGCCCTGGACGATGCCGCCGCCCATGAGGTGGTCCAGCCCCGGGATACCCGTCGACATGTGGTCGCCGGGGACGAACTCGCCGGGGTGGGTCCGGAGGCGCGGTGCGACGCGCAACCCCTCGTGGGTGAACGACACCTCGTGGACGCGTGTATCGTGGTCGACGCCGCGCATCTTCACCACCTCGATAAAACGGTGGTAGTCGCCGCCGACGTTCTCCCGCCAGAGGCGGAGGACGCCGTGGGT
This sequence comes from Haloarcula pellucida, assembly GCF_014647235.1. Lineage (GTDB taxonomy): Archaea > Halobacteriota > Halobacteria > Halobacteriales > Haloarculaceae > Haloarcula > Haloarcula pellucida. Next base: position 487,786 of record NZ_BMOU01000002.1, on the reverse strand, counting down.
GTTGAACTGGACGGCGTCGCTCGCGGCCACCGTCTTGACGTCGTCCTGCATGAGGTCCGGTTGGGACTCCTCGGCGGTGAATAGCGCCGTCGCGTCGAACTCGTCGTTGAGCAACCGGATGAAGTCGAGCAACGTCCGCCGGAACACGTCCTGGTTCTCGCCGATGGCCGAGAGCCCCGAGACGGAGTCGAGGACGACCCGGTCGACGGGCCCGAACTGTTCGAGGTAGCGCGTGATGTACTTCGACTCGAAGGGGGCCGAGTAGTCGCCACCGAGCATCTTCCCGCCTTCCAGCGTCTCCAGCGTGAGTTCGCGTTCGTCGCCGCCCTCGACGGTCTGACCCGGCGTCGCGTGAATCGACGTGACCGTCAGGTCGTCGTCGTGGAGGTCGAACGCGAAGTCCGCAAACGCGTCCGATAGCTCTTCGAACGTCTGTTCGGTGCTGATGTACAGGCACTCCTCGCCGCGGTCGAGCCCCGCCTGCAGGAATTGCATGGCGAGCGTCGATTTGCCCGTGCCCGGACCGCCGGTGACCAACACTGTGCGGCCCTTCGGAAGGCCACCGTCGAGGATACTGTCTAGCGTCTCGCTACCGGTGGGTACCGACATCGTAGTCTCTGTCCTCAGTTGGACAGCACGTGGTAAATGCGTAGTGCCAAACTATCAGGACTGAGACTGTCCTCACTCGATGTGGACGACGAGGACGGGCACCGGCGAACTCTCGACGACGCGTTCGGTGACGCTCCCGAGGTTCGCCACCCGGTCACGACCGGTCCGGCCGTGGGTCCCCATCACGACGAGGTCGATGTCCTCGTCGGCAGCGTACTGCGTGATAACCTTGTGTGGGATGCCCTCCTCCATCCGCGTCACGGTTTCGAGGGCTGCCTCCTCGCCGCCGACCGCGATGTCGTCGAGCGCTACCTCTCCCTCCTCGCGGAGCGAGTCGCGGACGTCGTCTTGCGTGTCCTTATCGGCCGCGAGGAAGAGGCGTCTGTCGACGACGTAGAGGCCGTGCAACACCGCGTCGTTGTCGCGGGCAATCGAGACGGCGTGTGCGAGCGTCTCGGTCGTCCCCGAACTGCCGTCGGTCGCGACGAGTACCTTATCGTACATCGGCACGTCGATACTGCGTCCCGACGATACATAGTACTCCCTGTTGGCACACCACACGACTACGCTCGGGACGGCCTGACTCCACCGTCCGACGACCGGCGAGTTACCATCGTTCAATCGAACGGCCGTTCCGGCATGACTTGTCAACTAGTGGAATTTTATCAGAGGGAATCATGTGTGGTACCACGATGCAAGGGAGTGACCTGCCGGCGGGCCGATCTGTCGAACTGTACGTTCGTTCGCTGCTACCAGAGGGGTACCACCAGTCACAGGAGTGTATCCTCGAACACGTGACGGAACTGGTCGAGACAGAGACATTCACCGACCGACAGGTGCACGTCTGGGGGCAACAGGTGCCAGCGACGGCCGAATCGGCCCAAACGACCGTCGGAGAGTACGTCCTCGACCGCGTCACCGTCTTCCGGGAGTGGGCGGCGGCCAACGGGTGCTCGCTGTCACCGGCGTTCGAACTTCGGGAGGTCGACGACATGCTCGTCGACGACCAGTTCCGTGCCATCCGATTCCCGTCTGTATTGCTCGTAGAGTTCCTCGGGGACTCACTCGTCTGTGTCTCGCCTCACGCCGTCGACGGCGACGTCACCACGGTTCCCGGCCGCCTCGATGCGCTCGAATCCGGCGACCAACGGCAGTTCGACCCGCTCGACGCAACGGCCGTCGAGGCGTCGCCGGACCGGGACGACCGGTCACGGCCCCCTCGCGAGGGCGACGAGGAAGAACTCCTGACGACTGAATGAGTCGCCGTCCGCGTCTCAATACACTTATCCCCGGCCGCTATCGTATCCACGGGTATGAGTACGGTCACGGTCACGCTGCCGGACGGGTCCACCTTAGAGATGGATGCCGGCAGTACGGTCGAAGACGTCGCCTACGAAATCGGACCGGGACTCGGTGACGACACCGTCGCGGGCGTCGTGGACGGCGAGTTGGTCGACAAGCACACCCCCATCGAGGAGGACGTCGAACTGGTCATCGTCACACCGAGCAGCGACGAGTACGTGGACGTGCTTCGGCACTCCGCCGCCCACGTCTTCGCGCAGGCGCTTCAGCGGGAGTTCCCCGAGGCGACACTGACTATCGGACCGTGGACCGACGACGGGTTCTACTACGACGTCACCGACGTCGACTTAGACGAGGACGACCTCGAAGACATCGAGGCCGAAGCGGAGGCCATCATCGAGGAGGACTACGACATCGAACGCGAACTCGTCGACCGCGAGGACGCCCTCGAACGGTACGAGGACAACCCGTTCAAGCAGGACATCCTCGAAACCGAGGCCGCCGGCGAGGAGCGCGTCTCCTTCTATACGCAAGGGGAGTTCTACGACCTCTGTCAGGGCCCCCACGTCGAGTCCACCGGCGAAATCGGCGGGTTCGCCCTGCTCGAAATCTCGGCAGCCTTCTGGCGCGGCGAGGAAGACAACGAGACGCTCACCCGCGTCTACGGCACCGCCTTCCCCACGCAGGACGAACTCGACGAGTACCTCGAACGCCGTCAGAAGGCCCAAGAGCGCGACCACCGCAAGATCGGACAGGAGATGGACCTGTTCTCCATCGACGACACCACCGGGCCGGGCCTCCCGCTGTACGAACCCAACGGGAAGAAGATTCTCAACGAACTGTCGGACTACGCCGCCGAACTCAACCGCGACGCCGGCTACGACGAGATCGAGACGCCCCACGTCTTCCGCACCGAACTGTGGAAGAAGTCCGGCCACTACGAGAACTACGTCGACGACATGTTCCTGCTGGACGTCAACGACGAGGAGTACGGCCTCAAGCCGATGAACTGTCCGGGCCACGCGACCATCTTCGATCAGAAGTCCTGGAGTTATCGGGACCTCCCGGTCCGCTACTTCGAGGACGGGAAGGTCTACCGGAAAGAACAGCGCGGCGAACTCTCGGGGCTCTCCCGGACGTGGGCCTTCACCATCGACGACGGCCACCTGTTCGTCCGCCCCGACCAGATAGAACAGGAGGTGCTTGCGACGGTGGACATCATCCTCGATACGCTGGATACGTTCAACCTCGACTACACCGTCCAGTTCGCCACCCGGCCCGAGAAGTCCGTCGGCGGCGACGAGATCTGGGAACGTGCCGAATCCCAACTCGAATCTGTCCTCGAAGAACAGGACATCGACTACGCGGTCGAACCCGGCGACGGCGCCTTCTACGGCCCGAAGATAGACTTCGCCTTCGAGGACGCTTTGGGCCGTAACTGGGACGGTCCGACGGTCCAACTGGACTTCAACATGCCCGAGCGCTTCGACCTGACCTACACGGGTGAGGACAACGAGGACCACCGCCCGGTGATGATCCACCGCGCGCTGTATGGCTCCTACGAACGGTTCTTCATGGTGCTGACCGAACACTACAACGGGAAGTTCCCGCCGTGGCTCGCCCCGGAACAGGTCCGCATCCTCCCGGTTTCGGACGACAACATCCCGTACTGTGAGGAGTTACAGGACGAACTGGGCGAGTTCCGCGTCGAAATCGAGGACCGTTCGTGGACCGTCGGCCGTAAGATTCAGCAGGCCCACGACGACCGAGTGCCCTACATGCTCATCATCGGCGACAACGAGGAAGACGCCGGCAACATCTCGGTGCGCGACCGCAAGGAGCGCGAGGAGACGGAGATCGACCTCGACGAGTTCCGCGACCACCTCGAAACCGAGGTCGAACAGCAGCGCACCGCCGTGACGTTCCTCGCCGGTCGGTAACGAACCGGCCCCGACCGCCGTGGCTGTGACTGCATCACAGCAAGGCGGTCCCTTTTATCTCTGGCGGGCGACGACTCCAGCATGACCGACGCCGACCGGGACCAGCCCAGCGACACCATGCGGGAGCGGGCTGACGAGAGTACGTGGTTCCTCTGGGTGTTGCTCGACGCCGACCGGCGGCTCGTCGCCGGCCTGTTCTCGGCGGGCCTGTTCGCGACGCTCGTCGTCGTCGGCGTCCTCCACCCGACTCCCGGACAGAAACTACTGACGCGTGGTGACCCCGTCGAGACGCTGTATCAGGCGCTCATCACCGGTACCATCACCGGCGTCACGCTGGTGCTGACGCTGAGCCAACTCGTCCTCTCGCAGGAACTCGGCGCCGTGGGTGACCAGCGCGACCGGATGGCGGGCGCGATGGAGTTCCGCTCGGACGTGGCCGACGCCGTCGGTGCGGCCGTCAGCCCCGCCGAACCGTCGGCGTTCCTCCGGTCGCTCGTCCGCGCGACGAAAGAACACGCCCAAGCGGTCGAGGAGGCCGTCGAAACCGACGACCTGGACCAGAACCTGACGGATCTGCTGTCGACGTACCTCGACTCCGTCGTCGGCAACGCCGACACCGTCACCGACCAACTCGAAGGCGCGAACTTCGGCGAGTTCGACGTCGTGAAGGCCGCATTGAACTACAACTACTCGTGGAAACTGTACGCCGGCCGGCGCATCCGTGAGGAGTACGCCGAGGAACTCTCCGAGGAAGCACTGGACCGACTCGGGACGCTCGTCGACACGCTGGAACTGTTCGGGCCGGCCCGCGAACACTTCAAGACGCTGTACTTCCAGTGGGAACTGTCGAACCTCTCTCGGACGCTGCTGTACGTCGCGGTGCCAGCGCTGGCCGTCGCCATCTCCGCACAGGTGTTTTTCGACCCACGTGACTTCACGAGCCTCACGTTCGGCGTCGGCAACTCGCTATGGATACTGGCGATTACGACCACGGTTTCCCTGCTGCCCTTCACGCTCCTGCTCGCGTACATCCTCCGCATCGTCACCATCACCAAGCGGACCCTCTCTATCGGCCCGTTCATCCTCCGCGAGACGGACCGTTCGGTGGACGTAAACTGGGACTGAGCGGGAGCGTCTCCTACGAGGGAAACCCGTCGACGCCACCCGTATTTATCACACGGCCGAACGTTCGGCTGGAGTATGGCAGCGCTCTCGACGGGTGCGTTGGTAGTGTTCGCACTCGTCGCCGCCACCCTGACGCTGTTCGTCACCGAGTGGCTCCCCCCGGACATCACCGCTATCGCCGTCCTCGTCTCGCTGGCCGTCCTCGAACCGTACACCGGCGTCCCCGCACGCGAGGCCATCGCGGGGTTCGCCAGTCCTGCGGTGGTCACTATCGTCGCGATGTACATCCTCAGCGCGGGCATAGAAGAGGCCGGCGTGGTCGACTGGCTCGGTGCCAGACTGGCGGCGCTCACCGGTGGCGACGAGCGACGACTGCTCGCGGCCATCGTCGGCACCACGGGCGTCGGCGCGGGGTTCGTCAACAACACCCCCATCGTCGCCGTGTTCATCCCCCTCGTCACCGGTCTCTCGGAACGGTACGGCATCTCGCCGTCGAAGTTCCTCCTGCCGCTCTCCTTCGCGGCGATGCTCGGTGGGACGCTCACCCTCGTCGGCACCGCGACGAACCTACTCGCGAGCGACATCTCCCGAGACCTGCTGAACGAACCGTTCTCGATGTTTACGCTCACGCCCGTCGGTATCGTCATCCTGCTGGTCGGCGTCGGCTATCTGCTCACCGTCGGCCGGGTGCTCGTCCCCGAGCGGATACGCCCGTTCGCGGACTTCACCGAGGAGTTCGACATGGACCGCCACCTCGCACAGTTGACGGTCCGCGAGTCCTCGCCGCTGGTCGGTCTGACCGTCGCGGAGGCCCTCGACAGCGACGGCGTGGACGCCGTCGTGGCGGCCGACGACGGCGAGGTCGCACTCGCCGACGGCGAACCCACCGAACCGGAGCCGATAGACGTCGACGTGCTCCAGATCGACCGGGACGGGGAGTCCTTCTTCGCGACGGCGACCGACCGACCGCTCGAACCGGGCGACGTGCTGACGGTTCGGGGCAGCACACAGGCAGTCAACCAGTTCGGCGAACGCTACGGCCTGCGACAACTCCCCCGCGAGTCCGTGACCGAGGAACTACTGGCCGAGAGCGGCCACTCCGGCGTGCTCGCGGAGGCCGTCGTCCACGGGGAGTCGCGACTGCGCGGCCGCACGCTCGGAGACGTGGACCTGCGCTCGCGGTTCGACGTGACGGTGCTGGCGATTCGACGCGGCGACACCGTCATCCGGGAGGCGTTCGCCGGCGTCGAACTCGCCGCCGGGGACACGCTGCTGTTGCAGACGCCGGTCGACGAGATAGCGCATCTGGAGGAGGAGGGATATCTCGTCCTCACGGAGGGGCCGCCCGAACTGTTCGACGTCATCCACGGCGAGGGATCGGCCCCCCCGCCGAGACTCAGTCCGCGAGCGCTGCTCCCGCTGGGAATCCTCGTCGCCGTCATCGCGCTCGCCGCGGTCGGGGTGGTTCCGATTTACATCGCCGCACTCGGCGGCGTCGTCGCGATGGTCGCGACGGGGTCGATCCCGGCCTCGCGGGCCTACGACGCGGTTAGCTGGAACGTCGTCTTCCTGCTGGCTGGGCTCTTACCTCTAGGCGCGGCGATGCAGGCCACCGGCGGCGCGGCGTTCGTCGGCGGCTTGCTCGCCGAGGTGGCCGTGGTCGTGCCGCCGCTGGTCTTGCTCGCGTTGTTCTACCTCCTGACGGCGGTTCTCGCCAGCCTCATCACCCCGGTCGCGACCGTCGTGCTGATGGCGCCAATCGCCGTCGCGACGGCACAGGACGTCGGCGTCGACGGGACGCCCTTCTTACTCGTCGTCACCTTCGCCGTCGCAACCGCCTTCCTCACCCCCGTCGGGTACCAGACGAACCTGATGGTGTACGGTCCCGGCGGCTACCGGTTCACCGACTACGCCCGCGTCGGCGCGCCGTTGCAGTTGCTCCTCTGTGTCGTCACCACGGTGGCGGTCGCGTTCGTCTGGCCGCTGTGAGCCCACGCAGTAACGGCGGGAAACGGAACGTCAGGCCTGCTCGTCGTCTTTGAGCTCTTCGAGTTCGGACTCGACCTCGCTCTCGTCGACGTCGGGCGTCTCCACGTCGGCGGCGGTGTCCTCGGCGAGTTCCTGTTCGAGTTCCGTCTCGGCGTCGCTGGGTTCGGCGTCCGCGGATTCGGTTTCGCTGGTCACCTCGTCGGCCTTGCCCATCTCCTGTTTCAGCGTGTCGAGTTCGGCGTCGACGGCCCCCTCCTGCTGGATGTCCTCCAGTTCCTGCTCCAGCGAGCTCTTATCGGAGAGCTGATCCTCCAGTACGCCGTCCTCGCGGAGTTCGTCCATCGCCTGTGCGCGAGCCTCCATGTCCTCGGTGCGTTCCTCTGCGCGCTCGATGGCACGGTTGACGTCCTCCATCTCGTCGCCGGCCCCGGTCATGGCTTCGTTGACTCGCTTCGAGGCTTTCGCGGCCTCGTGGCGGGCCTTCATCGTCTCCTTCTTGGTGCGGAACTGCTCTATCTGGCGCTGGAGCTCGTCTTTCTGGTCGACGAGTTGGTCCTGCTGGGACTCCAGGTGAGAGATTTGGGAGTCGAGTTCCTCTATCTGGGTCATCTTCTGCTTTTTCTTCTCTAAGGCCTGCCGGGCGAGGTCCTCACGGTCCTGCTTGACGGCCTGTCGGGCCTGATCGTTGTGCTTCTCGACGTTCTCCTCTAACCGACGCTTTTGTATCTCCAGCCGTTTCTTCTGGGTCGTCAGGTCCGCGATGCCTTGTTTGACGTCCTGCAACTCGTTTCGCATCTGCTCGTAGCTGTAATCGAGTGTCTCGGCGGGGTCTTCAGAACGGTTGAGCACCGCGTTCACCTTCGACCGAATGATGTACGAGGCACGCGAGAGGATTCCCATGGCTCAAAGTTCGGTGCTGTCGACTTAAATTTCTTCCACTACTGGCCGTCGTGAGACGGCCGTCACCGGGTAGGCCAACGGAGGCGACGACGCTTCGGACGACCGCGCGGCGCGTGCTGCGGCGACAGATACAGGGCCGCACCCGCCGACGGTGTGGGCATGAGCGAGACAGTTCACGTCCCCGGTGGTCGGCGGGTCGTGGCGACCCTCGACTCGCCCGAGACCGACCGGGCCGTCGTCGCCTGCCCGCCACACCCCCGGTACGGGGGCAGTCGGTCGGACCAGCGGCTTCGCGCGGTGAGCGACGCGCTCGGTCCCGACGTCGCCTGTCTCCGGTTCGATTACGGCCCGTGGGACGGGGGGCGGGGCGAGCGCGTCGACGCCGAGAACGCGCTGGCGTGGGCGAGCGAGCGCTACGACGCCGTCGGCCTGTTCGGCTACAGTTTCGGCGCCGACGTGGCGCTCCGGGCGGCCGCCGAGGTGAGCGAGGACGATGCCCCCGCCGCCCTCTCGGTACTGGCCCCGCCCGCCGCCCTATCGAACGGCGCTGCCGTCGACGCACTCGACGCCATCGACTGCCCGGTACAGGTCGTCTACGGCGACCGCGACGACACCGTCGACTGGCGGCCGGTGGTCGAACGCGCCCGAGAACTCGGCCACGCCGTCGAGTCGGTCGCCGCGGATCATCACTTCGTCGGGCAGGCCGAGGACGTCGCCGACGTGGTGGCAACGTTCCTCAGGGCGCACCTGTAGCGACCGGCGAAACGGCGAGCGCGCTCCCGCCGGACGAGGTCCAGTCGAGCGCGACGACGCGGCCGTCGCCGTACCGGACCAGCACCTCCGCCCCGCCGTCACCGTCGAGGTCCGCCGACGTGGCGAACGTCCAGATGGGGACCGAGCGTTCGTAGGCCGCGCGTTCCTCGCCGGTCCGGCCGTCGAGAACCGCGACGGTGCCGTCGTTCGTCACTGCAATCACGTCCTGCGTGCCGTCGCCGTCCACGTCGTCCAGCACCGGCGCGTAGGCCGTCTGGCGCTCGCCGCCGCCCAGCGACGTTCGCCACTCGGTCTCGCCGGCGTCCACGTCGACGGCCAGCACCGAGTTCCCCGCGACGCCGGCGTACACCTCGGCGCGGCCGTCACCGTCGGCGTCGCCCACGTCGTGGATTCGGGGTGTCCCGCTGATGTCGGCCGTCCACCGCCGCTCGCCGGTGGCCCCGTCGAGCGCGGTCAGTTCGCCCGTACTGCCCGCCAGCACCGTCCCGTCCGGGCCGACGGCGAGCGTCGTCGCGTCGACGTCGGTACGCCACCGCTCGGCACCGTCGCCCTCGTAGACGACGACGCCGCCGTCGCCGCCGAGGACCACCTCAGAGGCCCCATCGTCGTCCACGTCGGCCAGTCGCGGCCGCGCCCACACGGTCATGTTCGCGTCTCGTCGCCACGCCACGGTCCCGTTCCCGTGGGCGACGACGAGCGTCCCCGCGATGTCGCTCGTGACGACGTCCGGGCCCGCGTCGCCGGTGACGTTCCCGACCGAGGGCTGGCCGTAGCCGTACGTCGACAGCGGCACGCGCCACTCCTCGGTGCCGGTGGCCGCGTCGAGGACGACGACGGCGTTCTCCGTCGTGCCGACGGCGGCCTCCAACCCGCCGTCGCCGTCTACGTCCGCGACGGCCGGTTGGGTGAGCGCGTGGGTGAAACACTCTCCGGCCGGGACGCTCCACCGCCAGCGCGTCGCCCCGTCGCTCGGTCGGAGACGGACGAGCGAACAGGAGTTCGGGCCGATCGGTTCGGCGTTGGGGACGGCCGCGACGGGCGCGACGAGAACGTCGCCGCGCGGACCGACGCCGACGGCGTGGTGGTTCACCTCGTTCTGGCGGGCCGTGTCGCTCACCCACGTCTGGGCGAGTGCGCCGCCGTTGGCCGTCACGCCGACGGCGAGGACGGCGGCCAGCGCACCGCAGACCAGCAGCGCGACGAGGGTCGTCCGGGGTCGCATTGTCGACACTCGACGGCCGGCGAGCATAAGGTCGGCTATCGTCTGCGCCGGGCGAGCGAGAGCGGTACGTACTTGCCCGGCGGCGGGCCAGTCTGGGGTATGGACCGCCGCCGCCGCTGTCGGGCGCTCGCGCTCACAGTCACGACGCTCGCGGCCCTCGGGTTCGCCGGTGTCGCGAGCGCGCACGGAAGCGTCGGCAGCGGCGTCGAGGCACCGATTCCGCTGTGGCTCCTGTACACCGGCGCGGGTGGCACCGTCGCCGTCACCGCGGGGTGGCTGGCCATAGGGGAGCGAGAGGCCGGTGGCGGCCACGAGACACCGGCGCTCACCCTCCCCTTCTGGGCCGTACAGACGCTCGCCAACGCCGGGCGGACCGTCGGCCTGTTCGCGCTGATTGCCGTCCTCGCCACCGGCATCCTCGGCCAGCAGATCGCGTCGGAGAACGTCGCGACGGTACTGTTCTGGCCGGTGTGGCTGAAGGGGCTCGGCCTCCTCGCCGTCGTCGCCGGGAGTCCGTGGCGCGTCGTCTCGCCGTGGGGCACGCTGTATGCGGGCCTCGCGTGGCTTGAGGGGGACCAGCCGGCACTACTGGGTGAGTACCCCGAACCGCTCGGCGACTGGCCCGCCGTCGCCGGGTTCGCGCTACTGGTCGGCGTCGTCGAGAACCTCACGACGCTCCCGCGCTCCCCGCGTCTCACCGCCGCGCTGGTCGCGGGCTACGCCCTCGTGATGGTCGTCGGAGCGCTCGCGTTCGGGCCGACGTGGCTCCGCCGGGCCGACCCGCTGGCGGTGCTCTACCGACTGCTGGGCCGAATCGCACCGGTACACGTCGACAGTGGCTACCGGATAACGCTCCGAGCACCGTGGCGGGCCTGCACCCGCACCGTGACCGATAGCTCGACGGTGGCGTTCGTCGTCCTCGCGCTGTACACTGTCAGTTTCGACGGCATGGCCGAGACGACGACGTTCCGAGCGCTGCTGGCCGCGATGCCCGACGCACTCGGTCCGACCTCAGCCGCAACCGTGCTGTATCTCGCCGGGTTCGCGCTGTTTCTGGGGAGCTACTGGGCCGCCGTCTCGCTCGTCGACGCCGCCGCGGGCGAGTCGCGGCCGGTCGGCCGGACAGCGACGGCCTTCGCCGCCTCGTTGCTCCCCATCGCGGGGGCCTACGAGGTGGCCCACACCTACCCGTTCGTCCTCCGGAACCTCGGGACGCTCGCCGACCTGACGACCGCCGGCCTGTTCGCGCCCGACCCCGTCGCGGGCCTCTCGCTGGCGGCGTTCTGGGGGTCGCAGGTGGCACTCGTCGTCGGGGGCCACCTCGTCGCCGTCGTGGCCGCCCACACCGTCGCAGTCGGGCGGTACGGCCGCGCCGCCCGGCGGGCACATCTCCCGCTCGTCGTCGTCATGGTGGGGTACACCGTGCTCTCGCTGTGGATCATCTCACAGCCGGTCGCGAACTGAGGAGTCGACCATCGCCAGTGAGTTCGGGCATATCCTTATCATCAATAATGTACTATACAGGACTATGTCGACAGCACGACCGCTACCCATCGGTCCGCGGGTCACCCACGGGGCCGTCTCGCTCGTCACCGGCTTTCTCGCCGGTCTGGCGCTGTTCCTCGCCGTCGGTGCCACCGCTGACGACGCGGTCTTCTCGGCGCTATCGCTCGCGCTGGTCGTCACCGTCAGCCGGACGCTGATTCGGTGACGGCGGTCGTCAGTGACCGGCGCGGGGACACAAACGTCCAGTGTCTGACTGACAGGGCGTGACGAACGACGGGTGTCCCGAAACCGTTTTGGCGACACACTGTCCACGGTCGGTATGCCGACCGAACCCGAAACGGACTACGACCCGGAACTGGGTCGGAAGTTCATCTTCGTCACCGGTGGCGTGATGTCTGGCCTGGGGAAAGGCATCACCGCCGCCAGCACGGGCAGGCTTCTCAAGAACGCCGGGTTCGACGTTACAGCGGTCAAAATCGACCCGTATCTGAACGTCGACGCCGGTACCATGAACCCCTTCCAGCACGGCGAGGTGTACGTGCTCAAAGACGGGGGCGAGGTCGACCTCGACTTGGGGAACTACGAGCGGTTCCTCGACATCGACATGACCTTCGACCACAACGTCACGACGGGGAAGACCTACCAGCACGTCATCGAGAAGGAACGCGCGGGCGACTACCTCGGTCGCACGGTCCAGATCATCCCGCACATCACCGACGACATCAAGCGGCGCATCCGCGAGGCCGCCGAGGGCAACGACGTCTGTATCATCGAGGTCGGCGGCACCGTCGGCGACATCGAGGGGATGCCCTATCTGGAGGCCCTGCGCCAGTTCGCCCACGAGGAGGACGAGGACGACATCCTCTTTACCCACGTCACGCTCGTCCCCTACTCGAAGAACGGCGAGCAAAAGACCAAGCCCACCCAGCACTCCGTGAAGGAACTGCGCTCTATCGGTCTCCAGCCGGACATTCTGGTCGGCCGCTGTTCGGACAAACTCGACATCGACACGCGAGAGAAGATAGCCCTGTTCTGTGACGTGCCCACGGAAGCGGTGTTCTCGAACCCGGACGTCGACGACATCTACCACGTCCCGCTGATGGTCGAGGAGGAGGGCCTCGACGAGTACGTGATGGAGCAGCTCGACATCGCCGACGAGGCGCTGCCCGAGGACGAGCGCGAGAACCGCTGGCGCGAACTCGTCACCCAGCAGACCGACGGCGAAGTCGACGTCGCGCTCGTGGGCAAGTACGACCTCGAAGACGCCTACATGTCCGTCCACGAGGCGCTGAAACACGCCGGACTGGAGAAGAACGTCGACGTGAACGTCCAGTGGGTCAACTCCGAGAAGATGCCCGACCACCACGAAGAGCGGATGCAGGAGGCCGACGCCATCGTCGTCCCCGGCGGCTTTGGCACCCGTGGCACGCAGGGCAAGATCGACGCCATCCGGTACGCCCGCGAGAACGAAGTGCCCTATCTGGGCCTCTGTCTGGGCTTCCAGCTCGCCGTCATCGAGTACGCCCGGAACGTCCTCGGACTGGAGGGCGCTCACTCGGCCGAACTCGACGAGGACACGCCCCACCCCGTCATCGACATCCTACCCGAGCAGTACGAGATAGAGGACATGGGCGGGACAATGCGACTGGGTGCCCACGAGACGGACATCGAGGCCGGGACGCTCGCCGCCACGCTGTACGGCGGCACGTCCTGCACCGAGCGACACCGCCACCGCTACGAGGTCAACCCCGAGTACTTCGACCGACTCGAAGACGCCGGGCTGAAGTTCTCCGGGCGCTCCGGGAACCGTATGGAGATACTCGAACTCGCGCCCGAAGACCACCCGTACTTCATCGGGACGCAGTTCCACCCCGAGTTCCGCTCGCGCCCGACACGGGCTAGCCCGCCGTTCGTCGGCCTGCTGGAGGCCGTGCTGGGCGACGACCCCCACGCCGCCGAGACCGAGGAGGTGAGCCACTGATGGTGGACGTCGAGGCGTTCATCGAGGAGGCCACAGCCGAAATCGCCGAGGAAGTCGGCGACAAGAACGCCGTCATCGGCCTCTCGGGCGGCGTCGACTCCTCGACCGCCGCGGCGCTGGCCTACGAGGCCATCGGCGACCAGCTCACCGCTGTCTACGTCGACACCGGTCTGATGCGGAAAGGCGAGACCGACGAGATTCGCGAGACGTTCGACTACATGGACTCGCTGCGCATCGTCGAGGCCCAGGACCGCTTCTTAGAGGAACTCGAAGGCGAGACGGACCCCGAGGAGAAGCGCCACATCATCGGCGAGCAGTTCATCAGAGAGTTCGAGACGGTCGCTCGCGAGGTGGACGCCGACTACCTCGTCCAGGGGACCATCTACCCCGACCGCATCGAGAGCGAGGGGACCATCAAGTCTCACCACAACGTCGGCGGCCTCCCCGAGCGCATCGACTTCGACGGCATCGTCGAACCGATGCGCGACCTCTACAAGGACGAGGTCCGGGAAGTCGCCCGCGCACTCGACCTAGAGGAGATTATCTCCGAGAGGATGCCGTTCCCCGGCCCCGGTCTGGCCGTCCGCATCATCGGCGAGGTCACCGAGGAGAAACTCGAAGTCGCCCGCGAGGCCAACCACGTCGTCGAGGAGGAACTCGAAGAGTACGAGCCGTGGCAGGCCCTCGCGGCCGTCATCGGGAAGGCCACCGGCGTCAAGGGCGACAACCGCGTCCACGGCTGGGTCGTCGCGGTGCGGTCCGTCGAGTCACGTGACGGCATGACCGCCCGCGCACAGGAACTCGACTGGGAGACTCTCCAGCGGATGCAAAGCCGCATCACGGGCGCCCACGAGAACGTCGCTCGCGTCGTCTACGACGTGACCCACAAACCGCCGGCGACGATCGAGTACGAGTGACGATGCAGGTCATCATCGTCGGGTCCGACCCCGACGGCATCACCGACGCACTCGAAGCGGAGGGCCACAGCGTCACCGTCGCCGACGTGGGCAACCGCCCCGGGCTAGAGGAGGCCGGCATCCACGACGCCGACGTCTACCTCCTCACCGAGATGGCACAGGCCACCTCCATCGCCGTCGCGAAGGACCTCGTGCCCGACTTGCGGATCGTCGTCTACGCCGAGGGGTCGCTGCCGGACTTCGCCAGCAGACAGACCGACCTCGTCGTCGACCCGAACCTGCTCGGCCCCGAGGCCGTCGCCGAGGAACTGTAGTCCCGCCTCAGACCGTCGCCGCCAACTCTGCGACGCGCCCGCTCCCCCCTTTCTCGAACGGGACGCCGTGGCCCATCGCGGCCACCTCGAACGGCGGCACGCGGTCGATGAACTCGCGGAGACTCCGCGTCACCGCGCCCGTATCGTAGCTGAGGAGCCACGGCGACGCCGAGAGGGCCCCGCGGTTCTCCCGCACGAGGTCGCCGAGAAACGCCGTCGACAGCGCCTCGCTGACGTAACAGACGTGGCCCGGCGTGTGACCGGGCGTGTGGTAGACCGTGAAACTACCGACCGTATCGCCGTCGGCCACGGTTTCGACGGGGTTCGACGGCGCGGAGACGAGACGGCGAGTCAGTCGCTGGAGCGTCCCTTTGTGGTTCGTCAGCGGCGGTTTGTCGGTACCCGTGACGTACGGCGCGTCGGCCACGCCGACGTATATCGTCAGGTCGACGCCGTCGAACGCCGAGAGGCCGCCGACGTGGTCGAGGTCGTAGTGGGTCACCAGAATCCGCTCCAAATCGCGCAACTCGAAACCGGCCTCTCGGACGCCGGCAACGAGCGAGTTGCCGTGCCACGGCATCCCGGCGTCGACCAGCGTCAACGTCCCGTCGTCGTCGACGAGGTACGCGTTGACTCCCGAGAGGTCGTACCACCAGACGTCGTCCGAAAGCGGCGTCACCATACGTGCGTTTTGGGCCGCCGACGGCAAAACCCTTCTCGGCGGCGGGACCACAACACCCATAGACTGTCCGACAGAGCGGCCAACCATGGCCCGCGACACCGTCGTCTCCTGGCGGACGTTCGCCCTGTTCCTCCTGTGTCCGCCGCTGGCTATCCTCGCGCTCGTCCTGTTTCCACTGACCATCGTGGTGCTGGTCTGGCTGTACTATCGCGGCAAGAAACAGGCGCTCGACCAGCCGTCGGCGTCGACCAGCTAGCCAGAGACAGGTACGAGACGACCGGCTGTTCACTCGTCCATCGCGTAGGCGAGTCGGTGGGGCACCAGCGTCAGCGTGCGGACGATAGCCGCCAACGCGACGAAGATGCCGACGAGGATGTGGGCGATACCGCCGAGTTTCAGCCAGAGCAACAGCGACGGGTACTTGTGGATGGTCGCGAGTTGCGCGTTCAGCAGGGACGCACCGGCGCGGTCCGGGCCACCGCCGGCGATGCTGTGAGTCGTCTGCGTGGCGAAGAACTGGTCGATGAGCGGGTGGAACTGCGTGAACTCGAGGAACAACGCGGCCCCGACGAGCAGATATCCCACGCCCGCGAAGACGGCGCCGACCACGAGCATCTTCTGTATCGACCCCATCGTCGAGAGGATGGTCTCCGGGCTGTACGTCTCCATCGTCGGTGGCGTTTCGGTTGCCATGACGTACTGAGAGACGCAGGGTTACTATCTAAAACTGGGTTACTATTGCACACCTACATCCGGGCCGCGAAAACGTTATATATGGGGCCGAATGGCACACTCAGAACGGCAACTGTGACCGGAAGTAGTGGTACCCGGTCTTGACCTTCGAGGGCGAGCGGATGTGTGCCATCTCCGCGTCGGTCAACGTGAAGTCGAAGATTGCGAGGTTCGCTTCGAGGTGGTCGCGGCTGGACGCCTTCGGGATGGCGGCGACGCCGTCCTGCTGGACGAGCCATCGGAGCGCGACCTGTGCCGGTGACTTCCCGTAGCGGTTCCCGATCTGGACGAGGGCCGGGTCCTCCAGTACGCCGCCGCGGGCCAGCGGACTGTACGCCGTCAGGAGGACGTCGTGGATGCGGCAGTAATCGAGCAGTTCCCGCTGGTCACAGTAGGGGTGATACTGCACCTGATCGGTGAGAATCGGGGCGTCGGAGCGCTCTCGGGCCTCGTCGAGCAGCGACCGCGAGAAGTTGCTGACGCCGACGTGTTCGACGAGGCCGTCGTCGACGAGGTCGTTCATCGCGCCGAGCGTCTCCGAGAGGGGCGCCATCCACGGCGTGTTCGGCCAGTGGATGAGCAGGAGGTCGAGATAGTCGGTCCCGAGTCGGTTGCAACTCTCGCGGGCGGACTGGCGGACCCGCCGCGCGCTCCGGTTGCGCCCGTCGAGTTTCGTCACGAGAAAGACGTCCTCGCGGTCCACGTCGGCGGCGTCGATGCCCATTCCCACCTGCCGTTCGTTGCCGTAGGCCTGTGCGGTGTCGACGTGTCGATAGCCCATCTCCAGCGCCGTCCGGACCGTCTCGCGGCAGTCCGGCCCGGTCAGTTGCCACGTGCCGAGGCCGAGTGCGGGAACGGACTCGCCCTGCACCTGAATCGTCTCCATGGGAGCAGTTAGTCGGCCAGCGGCAAAACGGCAGTGCCAGCGGGAACCGGGACGGAAGACACAGAACGGGCGGCGGGCGTTCGTGACGGTGACAGCCGAGCCGTCACGACGAGGGGGCATCAGATGGGGCGTGCCGAGAGTGGGAGCGGTGGCGGACCGTCGAACAGCCGAGACGCTATCGCTCGATGATGGTGCCGCCGGCCCCGACGGCGATGTCGACCGAGCCGCGGACGACGGCTTTCAGGTTCTGGCCGGTCGGCGTCTGGTTCTGGGTCCACTCGCTATCGAGTTCGTACACCTTGCCGCCACCACCGACCGTGTAACCGTCACCGTCGCCGTCGGTGACCTCGATGTCCCGGAGGCCGGCGTCACCGGTGTCGTGGGGCGTCCACTCGACGCCGTCCCAGTGGAATAGCATGCCGCCGCCGCCCGAGACCCAGACGTCGTCGAAGCCGTCCGAGTCGACGCCGTAGAAGTTGACGTTGGCGTCTGCCAGCCCTATCTTGTTCCACGTCGACCCGTCTTGCGTGCGGAAGACGGACTTGTTGCCGTCGACGATGTGGCCCTTGCGGTCCTCGAAGAAGTCGACGGCGTTGATGGCCGACCCGGACCCGGGCGTGACGTACTCCCACGTCTCGCTGGCGCCGTTCTCGAAGGAGTAGTACATCTTCCCCGAGTCGCCGGCGACGTAGACGTTGGCCTCGCCGGCCTGCCCCGTGACCGAGACGTCGTTGAAGTTGTTGGTCACGTCCATGGGCGCGCTGTGGTCGGTGAGGACGCCGGACTCGACGTCGTACTCGCCGATGGCGCCGGAGCTACCGACGAACCAGAGGCGCTCGCCGTCGTCTGTCACGTCCGCGCCGTAGAGGCTGTTGCCGTTGCCGGTCGGGCCGCCGTCGAGAATCTTCTGCCAGCCAAGTTCCGTCCGTTCGAGGACGATGCCACCGCCGGCCACGGCGTACGCCCCCGCGTCCGTGTACTCCACGTCGTAGAGCGTGTTGCCCGTGGGCGACTCGACGGACTCCCACGGGCTACTCGCGGCGGCGGACCCGGAGAGGGCCGCCGTCCCCATCGCAGCAGCGACTGACGCACCGATACCCTTCAGGACGCCACGTCGGGTGGCTTCGCGTTCGGACATTGCACTCGGGGGGTGAGGAGCGTCCCACTTGAAGGAAGGTCGCGATTAAGTCGTTTTTTCGCGGTTTGTGGGTCCGGAAACCGACGATTTCGACCGGCGACCGCCGCCGAGACCGGGGATTCCGCGAAACCGAGGGCGTTCGGCCGTTTGCGGCGGAGTAAACGGTATGAAACGAATGAAATCGGCGGGGCTTCATAATTAGCCGGTCGCACCGGACGCGGTCGCAGTCGGTGGACCCGACCCGCGAGCGGTACGGGTTACTCCTGCAGGTGGTCGACCAGTTCCGGGGCCTCCGCTGCGATTATCTCGTCGACCGCGAGGGTCGCGGCTTCGGCGTCGGCCGGGAGACAGAACACGGGCGTCGCCGCTGTGATACCGGCGGTGGCCCGAACGGCGACGATGCCGGTCCCGATGTGCTCGAACAGGAGTGTCCTGAACGCCTCGCCGAACCCGGGGAGGGCCTTCTCGAACAGCGGGTGGACCGCCTCGACAGTCACCTCGCTAGCCGAGATACCGACGCCGCCAGCGGTGACGACCGCCTCGACGTCGTCGCGGCCGACCAGATTGTCGACGGCCTGCTGAATACCGTCGTAGTCCCCGCGCAGTCGTTCCCGTGCAGTGACCGTGTGACCGGCCGACTCGAGCGCAGTCGTCAGCGCCTCACCCGTCGGGTCCTCGCCCTGCCCGGTCGTCGTGCCGACGGTGACGAGCGCCACCTCGACCGGGCGGACGGCCGGCGTCTGCGACGGGCGGTCGGCCGCTGTCGACGGGTTACCGCTAGCGACTTTCGACCCTGCCGCGCCGCCGGCCGGGTGTCGCTCCGCGGACTGGGCCGTGTCGGCCGTCGCCGACGAGTCGGTCGAGTCGTCGTGGCCTGCCGGTCGGGACTGCGTCTCCGCAGTCGACTCCGTGGCCGCCGCCGAGTCGGACTCGACCGCGCCGGTCGACCCTCGGTCGCCCAGCGGGTCGGCGGCCGACGACTCCGCCGCGTCCGCCGTCGGGTGGTCGGCGTCGGTCTGCTCGGTCGCCGCGTCGGTCTCGACAGCCGTCTCGGCCGTCGTCGTGCTGTCGGTTGCTGCACGCTCTCCGTCCGTCGTCCCGTCGCCGGACTGGTCGGCCGCCGTCTCGTCTCGCTCCGCGTCGTCTTCGTCGTCGGTTTCGTCCCCATCGTCGCTGCTCGCCCGACGTGTATCGCGGGACTGGAAATCGACCATACCGATACGACGGCCCGCCGGTGGTAAGTCTTTCCGGCTACAGGGGTGCCCCACGCGATGGCTTTTATTCATCGCTCGCCCAGAAGTTTTATTATAAGTACACGTATGAAACAGCGTATGGAGAGGGTCTACCACGTCACGTGTCACGAGTGCACGTTCGAGGGGGTATTCGAGGACCACCGAACGGCGCTCGACGAGTGGAACGAACACGAACGAGACGACGACCACCGAGTGAGCATCCTCGAAATCGACCGACCGTCCCCCCGCAAGCCGGCCTGAACGGCGGACCGCCAGCGTTTTGCACACGCTATCCTGAACTCGGAGTATGCACGCTGTCCAGTACACCGACCGCGGCGGCCGTGCCGTCCGCACGGATGGCGGCGGACGTGGCCTCGAACTGTCAGACGCATCCGAGCGCGGCGACTGGCTGTCCGGCGACGTCGGTCTGGGCGGTGAGGACGGTGCCTGAGAACGGGGACGAGACCGTGATGGTGACGCCGGACGAGTCGCGGGCCGACGACGGCGACACGGCCGAGGACAGTCGTTACGTCCACCGCCCCAGCGGCGAACCGCCGAGACAGGCCGAGACGAGCGACGAGTTCGGCTGGGAGGGGTGGGCCCTCGTCGGGATGGTCGTCGTCGGCTTCCTCGTGATTCCTGTCGCCATCCTCGTGTTACCGGCCGCACAGGGCGTGGTCCGCTCGCTGGGCCTGACGCTTCGGGCCGCCTATCTGGCGCTGCCACTGGTTCCGGCGTTCCTGCTCGGTGCCGTCGCGGTGTGGTCCGCGCTGCGCTCGCGGCGCTCCTAGTATCGCCGACGATACTCGGCCGAGAACGTTTATCAAACAGTCTCCCAACGATCGAACAGATGCTGCTGTCGCCCCTGTCTGTGGTCCTCCTCGCGGCCGTGGTCGGGATGGGTGTCGCCGTCCTCGTCTGGCTCCACCGCGACAACCCCGGCGCCGGCCCGCTGGCGGCGTTCGTCGTCGCCGCGAGCCTCTGGGCCGTCGCGCAGGGCCTCGAACTGGCGGTGCCGGACGTGCAGACGATGGTGTGGTTCCAGCAGGTGCAGTTGACGCTCTCGGTGGTCGTCCCCGTCGCGTGGCTGGTCACAGTACTGGAGTACACCGGCCACCCCCACTGGCTCACGCGTCGGCGGGTCGCCCTGCTACTCGCCGAACCCGCCGCCTTCGTCACGCTCGTGTGGTCGAACGACGCTCACGAACTCGTCTGGGTCGGGTCCGACACCGTCGTCGTCGCCGAGGCGAGCGCGCTGGCCCCGGTCTGGGGGCTGGCCTACTGGGGCCATCT
Organism: Haloarcula pellucida; assembly: GCF_014647235.1. Lineage (GTDB taxonomy): Archaea > Halobacteriota > Halobacteria > Halobacteriales > Haloarculaceae > Haloarcula > Haloarcula pellucida. The sequence continues at coordinate 467,244 of NZ_BMOU01000002.1, read as the reverse complement.
GGCGTACATGCTCGGACTGATTCTGGGCGGCGGCGTCCTCCTCATCCGTCAGATGTTGCGGACGAACCGCCTCTTTCGGGGCCAGAGTCTCGCACTGCTTGTGGCTATCACCATCCCGACCGCCGCCCAGTCGCTCCACGCACTCGGCTTCCTCGGGACGGTCGTCGACCCGACCAGTCTGGGCTACGTCGTCTCGGGCATCGTCCTCTCGGTGGCGCTGTTGCGCGGCCAACTGCTCGACGTGGCACCAGTGACCCGTGACCTCGGCCGGGAGGCGATCTTCGCCGAGATGGACGACCGGGTCGTCATCGTCGACGAGGACGGCCGCATCGTCGACGTGAACGCGGCCGCCGCCTCCCTGTTCGACGAGGACCCGGGCGCGCTACTGGGGCGATCACTGGAGGGCGAACTGCCGACGCTGGCCGCGACCCTGCCCGACGTCGGCGAGCGAATCCAGACGGAGACGCGACTCGAACACGACGGGGCGGTCCGCTACTTCGACGTTCGCGTGACGCCGCTGTACCGGGCTTACGGCGTCGTCTCGGGCCACCTCGTCAGTCTCCGCGACGTCACCAATCGCCGGCAACGCGAACAGCGCATCGACGTGCTCAACCGCCTCCTGCGGCACAACATCCGTAACGAGATGAACGTCGTCCGGGGGAATGCCGATCTGCTTGCCGGCAGCGTCGAGTCGGCAGACGACCACCGGGTCGACCGCATCATCCGAACCGTCGACGACATCGTCGACCGGAGTAACAAGATAGGGCGCGTCTCCGAAGCCTTAGAGAGCGAGGATCCGCGGCCGATTCGATTACGGCCGCTGCTCGCTCCGGTCGTCGACACCGTCCGGAACCGGAATCCGGGGGCCAACCTCTCGCTGGCCTGTCCCGAGGACTGCTGGGTCGAGGGCGGGCCGTCGCTCACCCTCGCCGTCGAGGAACTGCTCGACAACGCCATCGAACACAGTGACGGGCAGCCAACCGTCGAGGTCACCGTCGAACCGGCCAGCCCGGATACGGGAGTCGTCGTCCGTGTCTCCGACGACGGCCCCGGCATCGCCCCCTACGAACGAGAGGTCATCCTCGCCGGCGAGGAGACGCCGCTACAACACGGCTCCGGCGTCGGTCTGTGGCTGGTGAAGTGGGTCGTCCGCAACGCGGGCGGGACCCTATCGTTCGCCGAGGGGCCGGGCACCACCGTCGAGGTAGAACTGCCGGTGGCCGACCCGAACGACCCCGACGCCATCACGGACGTGAACGCACGGACCACCACGGACCGCTGACTACCACGGCTTTGGCTCCCGGTCGCGCCAGAACCGCCCGCGGGGCGCGTCGGGCCGGAACCGGGACAACCACACGGGCGTCTCGGCCCCCTTCTCGGGCGACCGTGGGGCCGACGCCTCGGTCATGTCCGTCCGGACGTACCCCGGACACACCGAGTTCGCGAGCAGGCCGTCGTCGGCGTACTCGCCGTCGAGATAGCGCGTGAGGCCGTTCAGCCCCGTCTTCGAGATTCGGTAGGCCGGCGTCCCGCCGGACTGGCGCTCGGTGATGGCCCCGAGTCCCGAGGCGACGTTGACGACGCGGCCGCCGGGGCGGTCGAGCAGTAGCGGGAGGGCGTGTTTCGTCAGTACCGTCGGCCCCCGGAGGTTCGTGTCCAGCGTGCGGTCGACGACCTCGGTGGGCATCGCGTCGAGCGGTTCCCGGGAGTCCATCACGCCGGCGTTGTTGACGAGGACGTCGAGACGACCCGCTTCGTCGGCGATGCGGTCGACGGCGGCGGTCATCTCCTCGTCCTCGGTCACGTCGAGTTCGATCGGGCGGCGGTCCGTCGCCGTCACGTCGGCCGGGTCCCGCGCCCCGGCGTACACCGTCGCGCCCTGTTCCACGAGGCCGTCCGCGATGGCATTCCCGATACCTCGCGTGGCCCCGGTGACCAGTGCGACCTGCCCGTCGAGCGAGTCGTAGAGCGACACGTCCATACCCTGCTGTAGGACGGCCGTGCCGAAAAGTCAGACGACGCCGGCAGTCAGGAGCATCACGCCGACTCCGAGGAGTACGAGGACGGGGCCGAGTGTCGCCACGCGAGGGACGTTGGTGGCGAACTGCCTGAGCGACGGGTTGCCCGCGTGGGCGACGACGAGTGGGTCGACCAGTCGGCCGCCGTCGGCGCGGCCCACGACGGTCACCTCGTCGCCGCTATCGACGCGGCGTTCGAGCGTCGCGCCGTCCGTCTCGCCGACGAGGAAGGCCAGACTCACGGCGTCGGGGTCGACCCGGACGCCGCCGTACTCGTCGGTCACCTCGAACGGGACGCCGACTCGCTCGGCGTCGAGCAGTTGCTGTGCTCGACTCGTGTCCGCGGTGGCGGCGTACGTCTCGCCGCCGACCAAGCGACCGGCCTCCGCGACCAGCGCCGAATCGCCGCTGTGTGGGGCCGTCACCGTTCCAGCGACCGGTTCGGCCGTACCGGTGACCGCGGCCGTCCCCTCGGTCGGCAGGTCACTCGGGGCGACGTGGGCGGCGTCCCGGAGCGTCGTCGCGGTGGCGTAGTGCCGCCCGCCGTGGCCCGTCATGAACACCCCCACTAGCAGGACGGCGAACCCGACGTGATACAGCGAGAAGTCGTACCGCCCCTCCAGTGGCGGCGGGGACCCGAGGGCGTAGGTACTCGCGACGAAAGCGACGACGAGCGCTATCCCGCCGACGAACAGCACCGTCCGCTCCCGGTCGGCGGACAGGTACGCAAGCAGGCGCGTGTCCTGATAGCGGTCGACGGCAGCGAGCAGAACCGCCACGAGCGCGAACGGGAGGGCGAAGTCCCAGAGGAACCCACTGAGCATATCTCCCCTGTTCGCTACGACCGCAAAAAACTAGCCTACCGCTCCTCGTCGCGGCGCATCGCGATCTCGAACCACGGACAGAGACGCAGTTGCCGGTAGTACTCCGGGTGCTCGCGCAGGCGGTCGTAGGGGACCCACATGATGCCGTCGACCTCCTCGGGGTTCGGGTCCAGCGACGTATCGGTGAGCGTGGCCTGCAACACGGCACAGACCTCCCACTCCAGACCGGCGTTCTCGTAGTAGCGCTTGTACTCGAAGCGGTCGGTCACGCGCAGGTCGTCGTACTGGTCGGGCGTGACGCCGAGTTCCTCTTCGAGGCGCTCCTCGGTGGCCTCGACCTGGGTCTGCCCTTCGACGGGGTGGGAGGCGACGGTGCCGTCCCAGTGGGTGTCCCAGAGGCGCTTCGTGGCCGCTCGCTGGGCCAGCAACACCCGGTCGTCCTCGTCGAACAGCAGTGCGGTGAACGCCCGGTGGCGGATGCCATCGCCCGTGTGGGCGTCGAGTCGGTTGACCAGACCTTCCTCGTTGTCGTCGGAATCGACGGCGATGACGTCCTGCTCCGCGTTCTCGTGTGTCTCGTCCGCGTCCGTACTCATATGGCCTATCAATCTCGGAGGGGATTCTTACACGCTTCGACTTGCCGCGCCTACCGCAGGTCGTCGACGAACTGTTTGACCACCTTCTCCTCGGCGCGGTGGAGCGTCTCGCTGCACGTGGATTTGGCGATGCCGACGGACTCGGCCAGTTCCGTCAGCGAGCAGTTCCGGGGCGTGTCGTAGTACCCCTCCTCGACGGCCGCTTCCAGCAGTTCCAGTTGGCTCTCGGTGAGCAACTGCTCGGACTCGACGTGTTGTTGGACGCGTTCGACGCTGAACGGGATGCCAAAGTCCGAGAGTTGCTCGCCCAGTTCGGAGAGGCGGTCCTGTGGCGCCGTAATCTCCCAGACGGCTTTGCCGTCCTGAAGCGTGAAGGGCATCTCCAGCGGAATCCCAGAGCCCTGCACCGGGAAGAGGAGCAGCGGCGTCGACGTCTCGAACTGTATCAGCGCCGTCTCGTCGCGGTGGGAGAGTATCTCCATCGTGAGGACGGCCTCACGGGACTCGACGTCCCGAAGCACCGCCGGCAGGTCCTCGGCGGTCACCTCCGCGAGGCCGACGCCCGACTCCTCGCCGGGAAGCGCCGCGAGGATACGGAACGTCGCGTCCGCGTTGGTCCGCGAGACGTCGCCGATCCAGATGTCGTCCGGTATCGTGAGCGTGAGTTCTGCGCGAGGCATCTGTCTATCCGAATATATTCGCCCGAACGGCGGGGCCAGTTATCCCGAACATGTTCGAACATACACCTCGGCACGGAAGAACGTACCGTCGTATTACAGGTCGAGTGGTGCGAACGAATCCCACGGCCTCGGTGTTGGGGGATGGTCGACCCGGTCCTGCTCTCGCTCGGTGCGTCCACAGTCGGATACTGGAGTTCGGTGGCAGTCGCCGGTAGCGGGCCGAACCCACGGACAGCGGCCCCGGAGCGGTCGGGACAGCGTCGAAGCGGGCCTCAGACCGGGTCGAGGTGACGCCCGTAGGCCGCCAGACAGTGCCGCGCGTCGGCGAGTCTCGCCGCGCGGTGGTCTGCGACCCGTTCTTCGAGGTCCGTGAGCGTCGCCCGGAGCCGGGAGACCTGTCCGGGGTCCGGCGGTTCCGGGTGCGCCTCCGCGAGGTACCAGAGCCTCGCTGCGACCTCGTCGAGACGGTCTTCGACGCCCGAGTCCGGCGGCGTCTCTATCGCCCGCAGTACCGCCCGGTTGGCCCGTCGGATGAACCGTCGGCACATGTCCGACCCTACTGACGGCAGCCACGAGAAAGGCGACCCGAACCAGTTCGGGGTCACCGAACGCTTATCTCGCTCGCCGGTCGCCATCCGGTATGGAACGCGTCTCGCTGACCCGCGTCGTCGACGCCGACGAGGAGACGGTGCGGGCCGCGATGGCCGACATCGGCCCGTTCATGACGGCGACGGGCGTCGACGGGGTGACCGTCGAGGGCGACACCATCGAAATGCGCAACCGGGTCGGCCTCTTCGAGATAGCACTCGACCTCGAAATCGTCGACGTCGAGGACGCGGTGCTGGCCTACGAGCAACGTGAGGGCGTCTTCGAGTCGATGCGCACCGAGTACTACGTCACGCCCGTCGACGGGGGGACGGAGGTCACCGCGACCACCGAGTACACCGCCTTGGACCTCGCGGTCATCGGGCCGGTACTCGACAGCACCGTCGTCGAGCGCCAGCGCCGGAAGGAACTGAACAGCCAGTTCGACTGGGTGGAGGCACAGGTCACCTAAAGACCCGAACGTCTTCGGGACAGGACACAGCGGTCGCGGGCCCGAACTCGCCCGTATGAGCCACGCCCACGACGACACGCCGTCGGTGACCGACGAGATTCACGACAACTCGTGGTCGGCGAACCTCGAAGGCCCCGAACACGCCGAGGACCGCGAGTTAGTCGTCGCACAGGCCCGCGAGGCCGTCGAGAAGACCACCGTCGGCAACCACGTCAATCTGGTGACCCACGAGGCCCACGGACATCCGGAAACGTACCTCTACGACCCCCTCCGGGAGCGGTTCGGCGAGCGGGTCGATCTGACCTACGTCGACCAGTGTGGCTGTGGCGGCTACGTCGTCCGCGCACGGGTGAGCGAGTGATGTTCGGCGAGATGGACTTCGAGGAGCGACCGCTGGTGCTCATCTGGGAACTGACGCAGGCCTGCGAACTGGCCTGCAAGCACTGCCGGGCCGACGCCCAGCAACGGCGACATCCCGACGAACTCACGACGGCCGAGGGGAAGGCCCTGCTGGACGAGGCCCGCGAGTTCGGCGAGGGCCAACTGGTCGTCCTCTCTGGGGGAGACCCGCTGGCCCGCGACGACGTGGCGGAACTGGTCGACTACGGCACCGACCGAGGCCTGCGGATGACGCTAACCCCCAGCGGGACCCACTCGCTGACCCGCGAGCGACTGGCCGAACTGGACGAGGCCGGTCTCCGGCGGATGGCGCTCTCTATCGACGGCGGGAGCGAGGCGGCCCACGACCGGTTCCGCGGGGAATCGGGCAGTTTCGCGGCGACGATGGACGCCGCCGAGACGGCCCGCGAGTTGGACATTCCCCTACAGGTCAACACCACCGTCTGTGCCGAGACGGTCGAGCAATTGCCGGCCATCCGCGAGTTGGTGGCGGACCTCGGGGCGGTGCTGTGGTCCGTCTTCTTCCTCGTCCCCGTCGGCCGCGGCCGGGTGTTGACGCCCGTCGACCCCGACCGGGCCGAGCGCGTGATGGAGTGGCTCCACGAGGTGAGCGACGAGGCGCCGTTCGGCGTCAAGACCACCGAGGCCCCCCACTACCGACGGGTCGGTCTCCAGAACGGCGAGGACGACGAGGGCGTTCGCCGACGGACCGGCGTCCGCGCCGGCAAGGGGTTCGCGTTCGTCAGCCACACCGGCGAGGTGTACCCCTCCGGGTTCTTACCGGAGTCGGCCGGCAACGTCCGCGAGGAGAGCGTCGTCGACGTGTACCGGGACTCGACGCTGTTCCGACGCTTGCGCGACGACGACGCCCTCACCGGGAAGTGCGGGGCCTGTGAGTTCCGCGGCGTCTGTGGCGGCAGTCGCTCGCGGGCCTACGCGACGACCGGCGACCCGCTCGCGGCCGACCCGCTCTGTACCTACGAACCGGACGGCTTCGAGGGGTCGATACCCGACCAGCACCCAGCCGATTGAGGGGGTTTTTCACACGCTGGGAACGCTGGCACCCCGTTTTATCCCGGGAGTGGTGACATACGCGTATGACCGACTCGGGCATCAGGGTCGAACTGTCCGTGGACTCGCCGGGCGCGTGCCCGGTCGCCGCCGTCTCCGAGGAGGCCGGCACGACAGTGACCGACGTGGCGCGCAGCGCACCGCTGGACGACGACGAGGGACAGGTCGTCGAAGAGTTCACCGCCGACGGCGGCGCACAGGCCATCGAGTCGCGGGGCGACATAGCGGAGGTGTTCGCCGGCGGCGGCGGCGCTCGCTATCAGTTCGAGCGCGAGCGAACGGGCTGTGTCTGTGAGACAGTCGAGGAGTTCGCCTGCCCCGTCGCGGACATCCGCGCCGAGAGCGGGCAGTTGCGACTCACCTTCCACGCGCCGGACGTCGACCGCATCCGCGCTATCGTCACGCGGCTGAAAGAGCTCTACGGCGACGTCTCGCTTCGGTCGCTGCGTCGCGACGGGGAGACGAACCCAACGGACTCGGTCCTCGTCGACCGGAGCCGTCTCACCGACCGCCAGCGTGAGGTGCTGGAGACGGCTATCGAGATGGGGTACTTCCGGTACCCGAAAGGCGCCAACGCCAGCGAGGTGGCCGAGGAACTGGACATCTCCGTCTCGACGTTCGCCGAACACCTCGCGGCGGCCCAGACGAAACTGCTCGACACTATCCTCGACGTGTGAGTCAGGTGGTCCGGCTCCGGAAGGCGGCCGCCACCAGCCACGCGTACAGCCCCGCGCCGACGACCCCCACGCCCTGCCCGAGCGTCTCGACCGGGGAGACGTCGACGAGAAGCCCGAGTCCCTGTCCGAGAAGCCCAGCCGCGAGCAGCGCCACCGCGACCCGCGCCGTCCGGTCGGACGCCAGCGGCCACCGTCCGACCGACGGCGGATAGAACTGGAACGTCGCGCCCACCACGGTCAACCCCAGAAACCCCAGCAGCATCGTCCGGTAGTGGGCGGTCACCAGCGCCGGGTCACGACCGACGAGCGCGATTGTGAGACCGAGTGCGACGCCGCCGACGCCGGCCAGCACGGCGAACGCGACGGCCCACAGCCCAACTCTGTGGCGCTCCGAGCGGCGGAACAGGACGAGATAAGTGACCGCGAAACCCACGACTGCGACCGCTTCGACGACGCCGCCGAGAACCAGGAGTCGGCGATCGAACAGGCCGACTGCGAGTGCCACCGGCGCGACCGCACCCGAGACGAGGACGACCGGGACCGATCGCTGCGGCGGGTGTGTGCCGAGAAACCGGGGAAACAGACGGAATCCGACCCCGAACACAAGCAACGCCGCTGTTCCCGCCGCGAGCAAGTGTGAGACCTGTGGCGTGGTGAGCGCCGGCCAGCCGACCGGACCGAGGAGTCGGACCAGCGCTACGACGGCGAGGTAGCTACACGCGACCGGGACCACGGCGTTCGCCCGCCGGTCGACGAGTCTGCGGTCGGCGTTCGCACCGCCGGTGCCCGTGGCCGCCCCGGAGAGGTTGTCTCTGACGGACCACGAGAGCGTACCGAGGAAGACGGCAACGCCGAGTGCCCACAGGACGCCACCGGCGGAGCCGAGCCACGACCGGCCGGTGACGCCGACGCTGTCCAGCGCCAGCGCGATGGTCCCGCTCACCGACAGCGCAGCGTGGACCGGGAGCGGCGTCGCCGTCTGAAGCTCCCGGTCGAAAAAAGACGGGACCAACGCGTAGGCCTTCCCGAAGATGACGTGGAACACGAACCCGTACAGCCCCACCGTGACGACGGTCCGGCGGCCGAGGCCGGCCGCTATCGCGAGGTGCGTCGCGAGGAAAAACGCGACACCGGCGGCGACGAACGCCCGACTCCACCGGGTGACCCGCCGGGCGCTCATCTCACGCCGATTCGACGTAGACGTGCCACTCGTCGTCGGCGACCCGTTCGCTGTCGTGCGTGTACCCCCGCTCCTCTAACACGCCGTACAGCGGGACTGGTTCGAAGCTGTTGACGAGTCGTAGCGTCTGGCCGGTCCCGAGGTCCGACAGGGCGTCCATGATGTGTGAGAACGGCTCTCCGTCGACGTCCCGGACGTCGAGTTCGCGCACGTTCGATCGCTCCGAGTGCATACGCTAACTGTCGGGTCGTGTCGGTCAGGCGCTTGTGCCGAACGTGTTCGACTCGGTGAACGCCGCCGGTCCCACGGGGACGCCACAGACGGCACACCCTGCCGAGAGGAGGCGGTCGCGCGCCCCGTCGTCGACGGCCACGTGTGCCCCGCACTCGGGGCAGGTGAACCAGTACTCTGCCACGGTGTCGAAACGAACCATCGGGGGACCGAAAACCACACACCCCAGATTTGGCGGGTTTTTCAGGCCCGCTACGGCCGGTATCCCCGCCGAATCCGGTCTCCGAGGCCACTCAGAACCGGTCGTCGGTACGGTCGTCGTCGTCGAACCCGCCGTCCTCGACGGTCGTGTCGGTGTCCGTGCCCCACGTCTCGTCGGTCGCGGCCGTCGGCGTGGTCGTACCACCCACACCCGCGAGCGGCGGTTCGCCGTACTCCGCTTCGTAGGCGTCGCTGAACCCTTCGGCCCAGATGTAGAAGATGGCCGATTGCCCGGCGAACACGAGGAACGGCACCGCGAGGTAACCGACGACGGTGATGCCGAGGATGCTACTGACCACCTGCATGAGGACGTTGACCACGAAGCCAAAGACGACGGCCTTCAGCATCGTCCCGTTGGTGACGAGCGTTCGCAGGACGTCGAGGTCGAACGCGGCCGAGATGCTGTCGACCCGGACGAAGTTACCCGTCGCGACTGGGAGGACCACTGCAAGCGCCAGTGCGCCGACGAGGTATACGAGGCCACCGATGAGGAAGCCCAGAACCGACAACCCACCGACGTCCGCTCCTACACCGGCCAGAACCAGCCCGAAGAACGGAATGCCAGCGACGAGAAGGACGACCAGCGTGTACGCCAGCACGATGACCGCGTGTTTGAGGCCGTCGACTGTCAGGTCAGCGAGGTCGGCGTCACCCCACTCCGGCGGATTCAGCGTGTCGCCGCCCATGACCCTGCGCATCACTTCGAGCATGTAGCCGTTGAACGTGAACAGCGGGATGATGAGGAAGACTCCCGGGAAAAGTAACAACCCACCGATGAGAATCCGCTTTAGCCAACTGTCACCCTGCGTCTGGTACTTGATGCTGTCTTCTATCATGTCATGATAGCAATCTTCGCATGCGTGTAAATAACTTATGACAGTTCAGATCGACTTCAGACGGTGTCAGCTAGCTATACGGACAGTGACCAGTCGGTCGTGGTCGCTCGCGACGGCCGACGACGGCGAGTGACTGCGCCGCCTCGCCGACGAACCGTGATAGGGCTACGTCTTCTCTCAACCGCCCCCACAATCAATGCCTCGCTTGCTGCATCTACATCACTGAGAAGCGGTTGAATGGGACTTCCCGGCACGGGTGAAAGAACGTGGCGTCGATAGCGGGACACGGACCACGCTGCGCTGTTGCATACAACGGGCGTGTTCCTACGCGTCTCCGGCTGGTAGGTTCAGGCCCGGCTCGAAGTCCAGTTGAGCGCGATAGTCGTACCGGGGTCGACGCGCTCGGTCGGCGTCACCTGGATCACCCGTGCCCACGTACCACCACCCGGGGCGGTGTAGATCATACCGCCGCAGTAACAATCGACTTTCAGCGCGGGGTTCGCCTCGTCGTGGCCGTCGTGCGGGTAGCCGGTGCGCGACCAGGCGCTCCAGTCGAAGGTGTCGCCGTCGTGGCGCGCGACGAGGGTAACCGTCAGTGGCTCACCGATGGTCGTCGTCCCGTAGTGGACGTCCTCCCGGTCGGTCTCGACGGTGTCGAGGGCCCGTGGTGGATCGGGTACCAGTCCCACCTGAGATAGCTCCTGTGTGTCGTAAGTCTTCGTGGCCTGGATCTCGGCGTCGTCCGGGGCGTGATACACCTCGGTCGTGAACGGAAGCGACGAGTCCTCGAGGCGAAAGCCGATCAGGACTTCGTCCGAAGGGACTGACGTCGCCTCGACCAGTGCCGGGTGAATCTCCTCCGGGTTCTCGACGAACTGGGCCGATTCGGGCGCTTCGGTAGCCGTGCGTTCCGGCGTGGCGGTGTTGCTCGAAGTCTCCGTCGCGGTCTGGGCCGGCTGCTGTGCCGACTCCGAGGAGCCAGACGTACAGCCAGCGAGACCGACGATGGCGACGCTACAGATTGATTGGAGGGCTCTCCTCCGGGTGTGATTCGTCTCCTCGCTCATAGACGTAGGTGTCGTCGCGCCCTCTTAGACACCTGTGACCCTTCACGTGAAACACCCGACTTACCACCTGTCTAAACGCGCCGTTTTCGCCGCCGATACCCCGGCTGTTCATCGTACTTTCTCCTCGAAGTAAACCGCTATCTCGGGTGTCTGTCGAGTAAACCGGCGTCGTCTACTGGCCGTTAAGACGAGCCGTTTTGCACACACCCCCATCGATCTGTGTGTGTGCGATTTCGAGACTCGGTTCGCTGGGACTGCGACCCCACCGCGTCGTGGACTGGCCAGCGCTACTCGGCGGTCGGCTTCGGGGTCCGCACGGAACCCGTACGAATTGTGCAGAGCGACCCCTATAGGTCTCTTCTGAAAGGGTTGAAATGATATGGCTGGGGAGTTTTGCCCCCAGATTCCGGATAGCTGGAAGCCACCCGGAGTGGGAGTGGGCCAACTCGGGGTCGGCGGATTCCTACCAACTTGCGTACCTAGCAGACCGAACCGCTTGCTTGCGTATCTCATTGTTATCATAGGTTATCTGGAATGTGTTCTCGCCGGCGTCGCATTCGCTGGCGCTTCGACGCCTGGTCGTAGTGCTTCTCCAGAATCTTCTCGCTCACGTCGCCCCGGTCGCTGACGACCTCGCGGGGCGTCCCGGCGTCACGGTGGGCCGTGATACTGCCCGCTCGAATCGGGTGCGGGGAGAAGTTCACTGGACACTTAGCGAGCAGGTCTCGCTCAGTGGCCTCACATTCGTCGGGGTCCCGGCCTTCAGGACACTCCTCGCCGATCTGGCAGGGTTGGGTCCAGAAGTACACCCAGTTTCGGATGGTGCCCTTCGACGGCCGACCCTCGCGGCAGGTGATGAGCGGCTCACGCCCGTACTCGTCGGTCACATCTTCGCGGTGTGGGCTCTCCAGAAAGTCCTCGATCACGTCGGCGACACGGGGTTTCAGGGACACGTCACGCTCGCCGCCCTTGTCGTTCTTCAGCGGCGTTCCCTCCTCGGGTCGGTGGCGGAACTCCAGCGCGCCCTCCTCGCGGTCGAAGTCCTGCACGTCGAGGGCCTGTAGCCCACCGAGTCGGCAGGAGGTCCGCCAGAAGATGAGGAAGGAGATGTGTTGCGGCGTCGCGTACTCCCAGCGATGCAGGTGGTCGAGTATCGCGCTCGCGCGCTCGGCGTCCAGCAGGCGCTCGTCGACGCCCTCACCGTGCTGTATCTTCGGCAGTCGAATCCGCTCGTGGAAGTCCGAGGGAACGCCCTTGATGTCTGAAAGATGCTCGAAGAACTTCCGCATCGTCGAGACCTGCCCCGACATCGAGACGGCGTTACAGGGGTCGTCGTCGGGGAAGTTCTCCTCGCGCTTGAACACCCGATAGGCGTGGACCGTCCGCAGGTCCACGTCGTTCATGTTCACGATCTCGCCGTCGCCGTACTCCTCGCTGGTCAGCCACCGGACGAACGACTGTAGCCGGTAGCGGTGGCTCTTGTACGTCTCGTCGGCGAGGTCGTACCGGCGCGTGTCGAGGTAGTAGTCCAGCGCGGCCTCGGGCGTGATCGGGTCGAGGTCGTCGCTCATGCTTCTCTCCGTCGGTGTCGCCGCCCACAGCCCAAACAACGCGACCAGCCGGGGTACGCGTCGCGCTCGCATCCATCTGCCTCACAGGTGGCCACAGACTCGATTACGCGGTCACTCACGCTTTCTCACCCCCACAGTCGGTGAGTTACCCCCGTGTAGTATTTCGAAAAACCACATTCTCAGTGTAGCACCTCCCCGGAATCGGTGAACGAGCGGCGGACTTCGAGCAGGTACTCCGCGTCGTCGGTCAGTTCGTATTCGTTGGTTCGCTGGTCGCGCGTGCCCTTCTCCAACAGATCCATCTCACACAGGTCGTCGAGGTTCGGGTACAGTCGACCGTGGTTGACCTCTTCGCGGTAGTACTCCTGTAGCGCGCTCTTGATGCCGAGACCATGCAGTGCGCCATCGTGGTGGAGAATCCAGAGTATGTCACGCTGGAAGGCACTCAGGTCCGCGAGACGGACTTCAACCTCGTCACCGAAGGAGGACCCCGGTTTATCCAGCAATCCACCGTCTGCCTGCAGACTCGCACAGTCCTTGCAGGTCGGCAGGCGGTCACGCGCGTCGATGCCGTCGGCGTCCGCGTCGCAGGTCGCGCAACTTCCGTCGTCAGAACTATTCGATAGCGATTCCTCGGTTCCCGTGCGGGGCTCATTCCCCGTACTAGTGGTTTCGCTCATGCTTCGCAGGGTGCGAAGCCACCTTCTGGGCGGTGTTGGCGCACCGCCCTTCGTCACGAACCGAGGAGAGTCATCATCAACCGAGTCGGAAGCTTCGCACATCTACCAATAACGGCATGTTGCATAAATGCAACGCTGTTCTATGTTCGGTACAATGTGGTTTAGTCGGAACATCACCAGCACAAACAACATTCTGTCCCGTACGAGGAACTGATGAGACAATCTGGCTCGTGGATGACAATCTGGGATGACCGGATTCTCGAAATCATCCGCGAGGAAGGCAATGGCTCGCCGAAAGAACTTGAAGACCGTGACGAGATTCGCATCTCGAAGTCATCGATATCTCGTAGGCTGAAGAAACTCGCCGACCATGATCTCCTCCAGCCTTTGGCGAATGGTGTCTACATCATCACGGACGAGGGGGAGGCGTATCTTGACGGCGAGTATGATGCCGGAAAAGAGCGATATATCAACGGAGGTGGTTCCTCCAATGGAGAGAACGGCGCCGACACTCCCGACGGTCCCGGAATCAATAGCTGACGACGTTGCCCTGAATCATGTCACGAACCCCTGCGGAATGGATGGTCCCGCTGGACGAACGGATACTCGAAATACTCCAGGCCGAAGGCTGGTCGTCGCCAGCCTACATCGCCCGGAAAGTGTCGCTGTGGGCGTCTGTGGGCCGGGTGCGTGAGCGCTGCCGGATGCTCACGTATGCACAGATGATCGAGCCGCTGACGCCCCGCTTCGAGAACTACGACATCACCGGTTTCGGCCTTCGGTATCTGGAAGGTCGGTTAGACGCGAGTAAGCAGCCACGGCCAAGTGCGAGGGAGGTTCTGAATAGTTAGCAGTTAAAAAACTCAAGCACTGCAACTTTGCCCAATAGTCGTGCATAAACTCTATTTATCGGACTTTAGTATATCCCGACATGTCTCAAAGTGGATCCTCTGATGATGCCCCTGAAATGGAGTCATCGCTTGAAGAACTCTCCTCTTTCAAAGAAGACAGTAAACTTGATCGGCAAAGCAATATAGAGGTCAATTTCGACCTGCTCGATCAAGTCTCATCGCAGTTGTATAGAAACCCAAGACGTGCCGTCGAGGAATTAGTGTGTAACAGCTATGATGCCGGTGCGAGGGAGTGTTACGTTGTTACCCCAGAACAGGGTGATCAAGAGGGAGTGATTTACGTATTAGATAATGGCAATTCGATGGATGAAGAAGAACTTGATCGGATGTGGGATATTGCGGATAGTCCAAAAAAGGAACTTGATGAGAATCCGGACGAAGATAGAGTAGATAATGGCCGACAACAGATTGGCAAGTTTGGCATTGGAAAGCTTGCTGCATTTGCAGTTGGAAACAAACTAACTCATATTGCTAGTAAAGATGACAGAACGAGAGCGGTCACTGTGGCAAAAGAAGATATTGAGGGTAGAAATCTCAATAGTCCACCAAAATGTGAAATATTCGGAATGGACGAAGAAGAGGCCAAAGACCACTTAGAACATCATTTCGAACAATCTGGACTAGTAATTCCTTGGGAACAAGAAGGGGACAACTGGGAAGAGTGGACGTTAGCAGTCGTTGATGATATCAAGCCACAGATTGTGGAAGAGGGGCTAAAATCGCAATACCTCCGCCGTATGATCCGAACGGCAATTCCTCTAAATACTGATTTCGAAGTCTATCTTAACGACCAGAAGATTGAACAGAGATCTCTAGACTACGAAGTTCTAAGTTCGCTGAAAATCGGCCAGGATGACGATTTCAAAGCACATCTGGAATCTGATCTAAGAGAAGCACGTGCTGAGATTGGCGATTATGAGTCAGAAGAGGATGTACCAGATAGTGAGTTTAGGTGTGAAAACACTAAGATTGATGGATATGAAACAGACCAGGACGACCGTGTTGGTTTAGAAATCCCAGATTTGGGTCCAATATCTGGTGAAGCGAGAATATATAGCGAATCATTAACATCTCCAAAGCGTGAAAAGAGAGATGTTCAGGACCACGGTTACCGTATTCGTGTGAGGGGGAAACTGGTGAACAGGGGTGAACCTCTCTTTGACACGCCTCAAAAATCATATAAATATTGGTCCAGTTTCATAGCGGAGATTGAAATACCAGAGCTGGATGATGCAATTTTGCTTCAGCGAGACTCCATAGATGAGTCCCAAATTGAAGCAAGGATAGTCAGAGAGGTGCTTGACAGCATTTTCAATTATCTTCGTTCCGATGCTAGAAGAAAGCTGGAATCTGAGGAGGTTGACCCAGGTACGTTTTTTCAACGTTTGAGCACTTTATCGCCGCATAAGACTCCTGAGGCCCTACAAGGGTTGGTCGATGAGGAAGGTGTAGATTTCCCCGCAGAGGGCTGGGAAGACGTCGATGTTGAATTCAAACAGTTCGACAAAGATCGTCTAGCTAGATACGATGGCGAATCACATGCAATACAAATCAACAAAGCGCATTCATTTCTAACCGCATTGGATGAAAAGTCATTCCCAGAGACTTCGCGCGAAGTAGTTGGTGAAGCACTTGCTGGTCAATTATTATCAATAGGATATCTCCGACATAATGGGGTCAGCTCTCACTTAATTGATGGAAGTGCAGAGATTGTAGAAAATGCCACACGGTCTGCAGCAAAGTTACTCCAAACCCCATCACAATACCACACTGAGAAGTTAGAGACGACCGTCACAGATGGTTCGGACCCATTTGAGCGGGCCGTTGTAGACTCGTTCATTAATTTAGGCTTGGATGTGACTCATTATGGTGCTTCAGATAACCCAGACGCAGTAATTGATATTTCTCGCCCGGGAGAGAATTTCCGGATCGCAGTTGAGGCTAAAGGAGGTGATAAGCAATCTACCGATCATAAAGAAGCTAGTATCGGCACCATGAAAGAACACGCCGACGAGCACAACTGTCAGATTTCAGTTGTTATCTCCTCAAAAGAGATTTTCCAGCTCAGAGGCCAAGCAGAGGATGAAGACAGTAGTCTCTTGAATCAGGTGAATCAGCATGAGGATATCTCTATTATGACTATTGAAACGATATCAGCAATGCTGAGTAACCATCAAAAGAACCCATATGACTATACCCAGCTCAAGAACATCTTCGAAATGAGATCTCCTGAGGAAGAAAACCCACAAATATGCATTAAGAAGGAAGTGGATGAAGAGGAATATGAGGAGTTATTCACAGAAAGAGCAGAAGATGGCAGACCAGTGCTATCGATTGAGGACCTTCCTGAGCTAGCTGACGCATGGTGGGAACAGATGCCCAGAAGTGAAAAAATGGTCAGGACAATTCTAGAAGCAGCTAAAGAACAACAGGGAAAACATAACGGAAGAGATACGAAAGCCAGAGTGGGCCAAATATACAGTCGTGAAGCTGTCGTTGAGGAGGATATTCGCGATCAAGACATTGAGGCTGTGCTTTCATCTGCAGCACTCACTGGTCTGGCTTGGATAGATGAGGAAGGGAAGTACTATGCTATACACCAATCCGTCGATGAAATAATGGACAAGATGACAGGGACTGTGGCGTAAAATATCCTCCCGATATACACTCCTTGTCGCCCCTGAAAGCACGTTCAATATTGCCTTTGCGATGATTTGATTTCAATTCTAATGCCTTTTATCCGTATTTAGATGCACAATAGCTCGGTTTTCTGGATCTACATCTTTAACGAACTGAAGTAACCGTTGAACTGCCGCAGGGTCCTCCTCGATACTACTCAGGAAATGCAACATTCCCTGAACTGCCCGGTCCTGCTTGTGGTAGTCCCAAAACTTCAGTTCCTCTTCGAGTTTGGTGTCAGTGAGTATCTCGACACCTGACGCACTCAAGATTTCCTCCGCTTCTGCAGTAACAGACCGGCAGATACCGACCACGACGACGTTCGTCCGCTCGGCCAGGTCCATCATCGCCTCGAATTCGGCGTGGACGTTGGACTCGTCGATGGGCTTGTCTTTCACTTCGACAGAGAGCATCAAATCCGGGCCGTGATAGCCGTCGATGTCGCCGTAGCGATGCTGTCGGGACGACCCCGTTCGGACCTTGCTGGCCCTGAATGAGAGGTGGGGCCAGTTCGTCCTGATGTAGCCGTACGAGAGTGCTTGATACGTCAGCCCACCCTCTTCGTCCGGATGCTTACGCGGATAGTCGTTCAGTATCTCTTTGAACGGATCAGGGAACGGTGGGTCGCGGGTATCGAAGTCACGCGCCGCCAGCTGATCCAATCCGATATCGAATAGCCGTTGAGCAGCCTCGTGACGTCCCGCGCTGGATAACCTGAAGCTCGATTCGAGGAGATCGTCGTACCGTTCCCACTCGCCGGTGTGGTGGCCCGGCGAGCTGGGAAAGTTCGTCCGGAGGAGGTCGGAACGGAATAGCTCGATCACATCGTTATGCACGGACCGGATAGAGTACCGAGAGTCGTGGACCAGCGTGAGGCTCGTCTTCGCACCGTTGTCGTACCAGGTGAACAACTGCGCCCGGTCGATTTCCGGCTGGAATCCTTCAAGCCGGTCGTCTGCCCGAGAAAGTTCTTCAGCGACCATCAGGAAGTCGAGTGCGAGTCCGAGGATACCCTTCGAGCTGTTGAACGCTGACTCGGTCGAATCGACCAGCGTCTCAATCTCTTCCAACTCCGTGTCGGAGAAATCCTCGACCGAGGGACCCTCGTCGGCGAAAAGCGATTGCTGACCGCCACCATCGTATCGTTCCGGAAAGTAATCTGCGAGGAAATCGACGATAGCGGCGTCTTCCTCCTCAGTTCGTTCGTATGTCACAGCGGTTCACCGCCTGCTTGTGGGGGTTCAGTATGGAGCGTCGCAGTCGAAAAGTTCCAGAGAGACATATCCATGTCAGTAGTACGTGAAATCGCTAGCGGACGATTGAATTGAACTTTATGGTTACATGACCGTTGAGAAGAAATTCCGCTGTTGTAGTACCAGTCGAGTGCGAATGATTAAGTGCTATATCGGCTAAGAATTCGACCAGATGAGTACACCGCGACTGAGCTACGTTGATCTCTTTGCCGGTGCGGGGGGGCTCTCTCTGGGTCTCGAAAAAGCGGGATTCGAGCCACTCCATGCCGTAGAAATGGATGACGACGCGCGGTCTACCTACGCGAACAACCGGGAGAAGTTCGAACCGGAAGATCTCTCTGAAGACATACGAGAAGTTGATACAGCCGAGATTCCCGAACTCGTCGGCGAGGAATCGGTGGATCTCGTCGCTGGCGGCCCACCGTGCCAGGGGTTCTCTGAAGTCGTCAGTCCCGACGGGTCTGACGACAGGAATCATCTGTTTACCTACTTCATCCAGTGGGTCAACGAACTCCAACCGAAGGCCGCACTCTTCGAGAACGTTCGGGGGATGGAGAAAACCGACAACGGACGGTTCTTCGAGGCTGTCAAGGAATCTTTCGACAACATCGGTTACGAGGTCGTTCCCCAGGTCGTGACCGCATCTGACTTTGGTGTTCCACAGCACCGTCGACGTCTTATTGTTCTCGCGTTCCGAGGTGATGCCCCGGCCCACTCGATTGAAGGGTTCGAAATTGACCCCGTCGAGACTCCGGGTGTAATTGATGGAATCGGAGATCTTCCTGAAGTCGGAGCTGGCGAAGAGGTAACGGAGTACGACAAGGAACCGGGTACGGTACTTCAGGACGACCTTCGAAATGGGAGTGAGAAACTGACCCATCACAAGGCAGCCAACCACACCCAGGATATGGTCGAGATGATTTCGCACATCTCTGATGGAGGAAACCGTACCGAGATACCGGATGAGCTGGCACCTACTTCCGGCTATCACAACTCCTATTCGCGGCTGGATTCGCAGGAGCCCGCGGTGGCAATCACCTCCAATATGTCGAAGCCGTCCAGCGCCCGGTGCATTCACCCCTTCCAGAACCGCGGCTTGACTCCGCGAGAGGGTGCCCGACTCCAGACGTTCCCTGACTCCTATCACTTCGACGGTGGGCTGGTATCTATCCGAAAGCAGATTGGGAATGCTGTTCCTCCCTATCTCGGCGAGGCTCTCGGCTACTATCTCAAAGAGGCAGTGTACGAACTGGATCTAACAGAAGCGGACCAGGAGCGTCTCAGAACGATTCGGTGCGGTTCCCTGCCCCTGGACCAATTTGAGCAAGAGCAAGACGAGATTGGCGGACTAACCAAACAAGCAACGCTTGATAATCTGACTTGAGACTATTTTCACGCATGTATCCAGGTATGCTGTAGTCCGGCTCAGCTCAGCAAAAAATAACGATTACTTTTGTCTCCACTGGCGGTTAGTCTACTGACAACGATTTTGATGTGTATTTTCACTACTAATTTTCAATCATATCTTAGTATTTGTAAGCGGTAAGTCCTAAGTCCGAGAATGAAACGTCCCAACTGCCAGGTTCCCAAGTCTCGTCACATTTTATACAACGGAATATGCCGTCAGATATCTCCACGTTCGTAATCTCACAATTTCCCTTCATTACGGCTTCGCTAATTCTTGCTGCACCTTGAGAGTCGGCTGTGTATGCCTTTATAATGTATCCAATAGATTCTACAGCCTTGTCTCCTGCTGGTATTATTGATAAGAGATTACTCGTTGCCAAAGCCACAAGAACACCTGAAAGAGCGGTTGCTGGACGAGAATAGGATTTTAACGCGTCGTATCCTTCGAACGGCTCTTGGCCACATTCAGGACACTTTCCAAACCGCTGATTCAAATTGGTCCAAGCCTCCTTTGTTCGAGGGTCGTACGGTCCCATAGTACACTCAGTTAGGTGTATATTGTTCCACTTCAATAATTGTCCTGATAGTTTCGGACTGCTTCATTGACTTCTCTCTCCGCTTTCCAAGCAGCAAAGAAACTTTGTCCGGCTGGAACGACGAACACTGCCCACAGTATTTCAAACAGAAATTGAAGTCCTTGCTTGTCCTGCGCGTTCTGAACCCAATTATCTGACTTCGGTTTTATAATTGCTAGCGCCACCGACTCTCCACACTCGTCCGATACCGCAACCCCAGCACACTCGTATTGAACCGCTGTATCGTCTCGGGGTCCATCTCGCCACGCGCATCCTGAATGTTCTCTTCGCTCTCGACCAGATGGGTAAGCGCTGCATCCAGCACGTCGGACATCGGTGGGTCGTCGTGCTGGTCGCTCGCAACAATCGCACTCGCTTTGTCGAGTAGTCGCTGTCGTTCGTCAGTGATCTTCAGGCTGGTGCGTCGGGTCATGGCTTAAACTGGTGTATGCACGGGGGGTTGGTTCGCGTCGGACGGGAGTGAGCGACTGGGTGGTTCTTCATAAACTGGGGTCGAACCGTCGACGTGATCGGTGCAAACCGCCTACCCAACCCACTCGATTCTATGCACCTCGGCCCACGGCCCACAGCCCACAGGTGCATACATCGAGGATTGGCGTTACATCTGAGTCTGACCCCACGGGGTCGGGTTCGCATCATGGACTGACCAGCTCTAAGCGGTAGTCGCCTTCGTCGTCCTCGTCGAGACTCTCGACCTTCGCCCAGTGGTCGCCCACGAGGTCGCCGTCCTCGTCGACGAGCCCGCGCTCGCGCAGGTCATCTATCGGTATCGAGACGGTCACACAGCCGCCGGCCGGGGAGAGTTTTCGCATCTCCATGGCACCGGCGGTGCAGTCCCGTTACTAAAATCTACGGGTGAGTCCCGTGAGTCCCGGGAATCGGTGCTTTCTAGCCAGCAGACTGCACGGCCGGGATACGGTCGCACTCGCGGCCGGTTCGAACCATGTTCGGTAAAATCGACATCGAAGACGCACTGGCAGGGGTCATCTTCACCGCCAGCGCGTTCGTCACCAACGGAATCGCCTCGATCACTATGCTCGGGTACGACCTCAGCGCCGCCGTCGTCACCGTCCAGAACACGGACATCACGTTCGCGTTCCTTCTCTCGCTCGGCGCGCTCGTCGCGGCCTACGCAACCAACCGGGTTAACGAGACGAAGAGCAAGACCTACGAAGTGGAAACGGACCTCTACGAAATCGTCCGTGGGTCGGCGACCGTCGAGACGTACCTCGCCGGGGGGACGCTTCTCATCGTCCTGCTGACCGGCCTGAACATCCTCGGTATCGGTGACGCCGTCGCCGGGACCGCCGCGTTCGGCCTGGTCGTCGTCGCCGTCGAGGCTGCCGGCTACTACGTCATCAGCTACCTCGGGTGATCGAGGATGGAACGCACTCTCAGCTACGGATTGGTCGGCACCATCGGCGTCTCCGCGTCGACCATCGCCAGCGCCGTCGTCGGTGACCCCTTCCCCGTCGTCGTCCCGGCCCTCGTGGGTGGCGCGGTCATCGCCGGCCATCACGTTCGGCACCGCCAGCAGACCAGCGACCAGACCGAGATCTTCACCGAGGAGGGATCGGCGTGACCGACCGCGCCCGCTCGCTCGCGCTCTCGGCCCTCATCATCTGGTCGACCGTCCTCGTGGGCGTTGGGCCGTCGCTCGTCGGCCCCGCCGAAGCACAGACCGACGCCCAGACCTACACCTTCGACGGCAGCGACCAAGGCGCGAGCAAACCCCGCGTCGTCGCCGTCGACGTGAGCAACATGACCGGCACCGTCACCGTCGAGTGGTCCAGCGGCGACACCGGCAGTCCGTCGACGTACGTGCTGGAGCGCCGGACCGTCACCGCGCCCTTCTCCGCCAACGAGTTGGCTATCTCGAATCAGGGCGCGTACAGCACCGTGAACGTCACCGTCACCGGCGGGAGCGGGAACGCTAGCTTCAACGGCTACAAGAGCCGGCTGACGATGCCCGACGACGTGAAAACCTTCGGCGGGACCGGCGGCGACCGAAACCGCATCTGCAACCTGCACGAGCAGCTATCTGAGTCAGTTGACCCCCGGTTCACCATGCTCGATTGTGAGGTGCAGCCCGGAACCACCACCGTCAACACCACCGGCACGGACGCTGCACAGGTCGAGAGCGACATTTACCAGTCTGCGATGAACCAGAAGGCCGCTACCGACCGCACGTTCACACAGACTGAAAATCATCTCGAAGACGCCCAAACAGTCGCTCTCATCAAAGGCAAGAACGCCTACGTCCGGGCACTCAACAATGGTTCCAGTAAGGCCGCTGCGATACAAGAAGGGAAAGACGCTATCGACGAGTTCTATCTCCCCTGGCAGGTCGAACTCGTCAACGAGTTCAAACAGTCCCGTGCCGAACACGAATATCTGAAGGCTGTCGCTACGAACGAGTCCGGCGTCTCTGGCGACTTCGTGGCTGGCTATCACGACCAGACAGGGACCAGCAAAGGCGATATTGTCGACCACCAGCAAGCGAACTTTACCTACGGTACGCGGACCGTCTCGCTGTTCAACGGCACCACGATGACCGTCCACACCATCTACTCTGAAGTCGAATTCGAAGGGTCGGTCGTGCGGTCCGACAAGTGGTCTATCCTCGACCCTGACGGCTACTCATTTGCCGGCGGTGACGCCCGCGCAGCCGGGTTCTCCGTGACCGATCCCAACACGGGGAACCACACGCAGACGTTCGACTACCAGCGGTTCAACACCAATTACAACGAGATCGACGCCCAACACCAGAACGCCAGCGCCCAACTCGAAATACTCGCGAACAATACGTACGACGCCTACCAGTCAGGTGAGCTCAACTCTACCGACCTCATCGACCCGTACATTCTCGTCAACGAACGCTCGGCCGGCCCTCAGTTCCAAGGCTGGGCGGCCTCGATGTTGACCGCACTGGGACAGAACAGCCCCGAGAACTTCGACCAGATGGGGAGCTTCAACATCACCACAGAGACCGGCGAGAGTCACCGCGGTATCCTATTCTCACCGGAAAACCCTGCGAGCGGGCAGTTCGCCGCGAATCAGACCTACGACCCCACCGCTATTGGCGGCACCCAATATGTGGTCACGGCTGACCGAATCGTCGAGCTACAGGAGAACTTCACCGTCCAGAACATCACTACGACGGACGGTGAGCGGGTCCAAAACGTCACCATCGAGAAGACGACCTACAAGACGACGAACGTCACTGAACTCAAACAACTGTACGAGGACCTCGCGTACAAGCGCGCCCAGATAGAGGCTCGCGAGCAAGCCCTTCGGGCCGCTTCTGGTGGTGGCCTCTTCGGCGGTGGCTCGGTTCCCCCAACAGTCGCCCTCGGCGTCGTCGGCGTCCTCGTCTTGCTGGCCGCACTCAACGACTAACCACTCCCATGAAACCCGTTTTTCTCGCCGCGCTACTGGTCGCGAGCCTCGCGCTCGTCGGCAGCGCCCCGGCCGTCGCACAGGCAGCCAACCAATCCAGCCCACAGCCCACCGCGCCGGTTACAAACACTACTGACACACCCGACCGCTCGGACACGACACAAACCGAACGTATCGACGGTCAGACGGTCATCGTCGAGTCTCGCTACGTCCCGAACGCGAGCGTCGCACTCATCACGCTCCGTTCGGAGTCCGTCCAGACGGTCACCCTCTCTGACGCTGGCCGCTTCCAGCAGGGTGGGAAGGTTCCCGTCCGCTCGGTCGCTCTCCGTGGTGGCGAGACCACCACGGTCGAACTGCCAGTGACCGAACAAGACGGCTACGTCGGCGTCGCCATCTCCACGGAGAACACGCCGCTGTACGCCGAGATCGTCCAGCAACCCTCCGGCGGCGGTCTTGAGATTCTCCGCGCGCTCGGTTCGCTACAGGCGTGGATCGCGGGCCTCACCGTCGCGTTCGTCTGGATGATCGTCGCCGGCTGGAACGTTCTTCGTGGGGAAGACAGCCGCCCGGAGGTGGCCTGATGCCCGCGCCCACGTTCCAGGACAACCGCGACCGACTCACCTACCTGCTCGCCGAGTACAAACTGCTCGTCGGCGGGATGTTCGTCGGCGCGGTTGGACTGGTCGCCTACTACCAGCCACAGGCTCCGACACTTCCGACGTGGATTCCGGCCGTGCTGGTCGGCTGGCTGGTGTTCGCCATCCCGTGCTATCTCGTCGGTGCGAAGATCGCTCGGTGGCTTCGCCAGCGCAATTGGGTCGAAGTCCACCACGTCAACGCCGTCGACGACACCGTGGAGAAGTACTACGTCCCGCCCGCGGTCTGGCAGGAGAAGGAGATCCCCGACGACGCCCCCGATCCGTACCCCATCAACGGCGGTCGGGCGTGGGCGGTGCGCGAGTACGAGTATCTCGAAGACGTCGACCAACTCCGCGTGAAAGGCGTCTGGCTCGAAGGCTGTCAGGACACGGAGTTGATGACCAGCAAGAAGCAAATGCAAGACGTCCACGGCTGGCTTATCGACCGCGCCGAAGAACTCGCGGCGGTTCGTGGCCGCTGGTCTCGCGGCGCCGTGGAACTCCAGCAGAAACTCGTCACCGCCGACGCCGAGGCGAACGAACGCGGGCAGATGATTCAGAAGACGGCGGCGAAGGACACCTTCGGCGACCTCATCGAGGACGGCGAGGACTTCGAAAACGCACCTTCGATTCACGATCTCGACGACCGACCCGACCCCACCGCGGCCGCTGCCGTGGGCGATGGGCCGCACGTCCCGACCGATACCACCCAAGACCCACAGGTGAACGATGACTGACGATGCCAACGACCTCTACACGCCCGCACAGTTCCGCGAGTATCAGGACGGTCACGGCCAGCGCGACGCCGACGAAGTCCACCCACACGCCGGGATCGTTCGGGACGAGAAGCTCTCGCGCTACCTCTCGATACTCGAAACCCACTACGACCCGACACAGTGCGACCGGCCCGAGAAGATGCCCGGACAGGCCAAAGACCTCCAGCACGTCCGCGACATCGTCCGCATCGAGGGCACCGAGACTGCCCGGCGAGCCATGGCGAACGGCGATATGCAGTCGCTCAAGCACTTCACGGGCGACGCCGGCCAGCGGGCCGATATCTCCGGTATCAAAGCGATAGACCAGCTCCGCGCCCAGATGACAGGCCCCGCGCCGATGTTCTACGAGTGGGCCGAGCCCGGTACGGGGAAGTCGAACTTCGCGTGTCTGCTCGGCCAGCTCTGGAAGGAACAGCACCCCTCGGACGCACTGGTAGCCTCGAACATCCGCACGCTCGAAGAAACCGACGAGTGGGTCGACACCGACGGCGACCGTCGCGATGGGTGGCTGGCGAACTACGGCGAACTCAACGAATGGCTGAAACAGGACGGCGACCCGATGCACAACGAACAGGCCCCGAAGCTCTTCATCTTCGACGAAGCGTCCTCGAACGCGGGCGGTGGCGGGAAGGACGGCTACGACACGAAGACGAAACTCGGGCCGCTCACGTACAAGATTCGGAAGTACGGCGGGTCGCTCATCATCATCGGCCACGACGGCCGCGACGTGCATCCACTGGTCCGCGAACTCGGTGTCTGCGTCCACAAGGAGGGACTGAAAGAGGCAACGTTCTACGAAGACGTACGGAATCGCAAGGGTGTGAACCCAATCTTCTCGGTGTCGGGTATCCCCGAGACGGACTGGCGCTACGACGACAAGGAACCGACCACGTGGTCCTGGTCGAGCAACGGCGACGACGAGGACGATGTCGACCCGGCCGACCTCTCTCGGAAGCTCGCGATCTACACAGTCATCACCGCGAAGGAGGCCAACCCGGACAAACCAAACCACGAAATCGCCGATTTCGTCCCGTACAGCACCGAATGGGTCCGACAACGCTGGAACGAATACGAACACGACGGCGACCACCGTTCGGTGGTTGGTGAAGTCACGGAGCTAACCGCATGACGACGGTACGATTCGACCAAACCAACAACAACCAACCCCCCGGCGTACCCCTACTGTTGGCCCATAGCCCTCGCTCGCGTTCGCTCGCTTCTGTAGCCATGGGCAACGACCAGCAACCACCCGGAGGAGTATCTATATATGACGCACGCGAGGTGCGCGAATGAGTCGAAGCCATCGAGCGAACCACTACGGGACGCTCGTCGAGCGACAAGCCGCCGACCGGTACGGCCTCGATCTCGACCGCGCCAGTTGGCACGATGCCCGCCGACCCGACGGCACGCCCGTCGAAATCAAGTCCGCGATGCACCGGCATTCGGACGGCCAACCCGGAACGTTCAAACTCTACGATCAGTACCACGAACGGCTACGTGCAGCGAACGGGTGGTACGTGTTCGGCGTCTATCGAGTTCGTGGGCGGGGTGTCGAGGTGTTAGAGTGGGAGATGCGTCACTCGTCACAGTTGCCGAAACTGGAGTGGCATGGAGGTGGTGATCACAGGGACTCACAACAGGGAAAATTGCGGATAGACGAAATTCTTTGAATTCTCGCTGTACGCTACATCCTACCCAAGTCCCGAAAAAAGAAAGTACCCTGGTAGTGTTATTTTAGACATGAATACTCGGAGGGAGTTTCTACAAAAAGCCGGTCTAATTGGGGTTAGTGCAGGTTTCATTCAGAGTACACAAGAATCTAATCTGGACTATCCGACCCTCCCCGATTCTATGACGAGTTCGGACGCTTGGGAAATGACTCGCGACAAGAACTCAAATAGAAATTACGAATGGGCACGTATTGATTCCGTCAATAGTAAATTGTCAAAAGAATTAGAGAATGAAACAGAATTGGATTTTCCTCCATTCACCTTCTTCGCAGCCAGTATCTCACAGATTAGACCAACGGATGGAGATAGCTGTGTAACAATCGGAATTCCAGTAGGGGTGAACGTTGCAAAGCGGATTTGTTTCGATACTTCACGGCTTCCATTTGCTGGTTCTGAGGGAACTGCTTCCACATTTATAGAACAATCGACAAGGTTGATGGAGTCACATATACAGGAAAATTACTCAGCAAGCGGTTTCGATCCACAGGAAGGTCTTGAAGATTATGATAGTATTACAGGTAATGTAAGCTATCAGAAACCCGGTAGTTATGAGATTCTTGACCGGAATACGTTCGAATTCACCCATGGAGAAGATGCTGACTTTCGTGGATACCTTACAGTGGAAACTCCGGACGCTAAGAAAACGGTACTCGCAGTGGGAGGTGTATACCCTGATGAGGACGATTTCGGACAGTTGACTAACCGAATGCAGTTTGATGTATCCAAGTTACAGTCGACACTTATCGACTACATGAGTGAGACGAGAGTATAGTTTGGTTGAAAATCGGTATGAAATAACTTCTATTTCCAGCGCATAGCTGTGCGGTGTATTTTGGATAGGTGGCCTTAGCCACACGACTAAGGGGAACCCGGAAGCTTGCTTTCCGGGTTCCCCCTGGTCGCGCGGCTGGGTGACGTGACCGAAGGGAACGAACCCAGCCGCGCGACGCGCGATTTTCGGGGGTAGGCGGAGGAAATTGCCGCTAAAACGGTGTGTTGGATAGTGATGCCTCTACTCAGGGGGCGCGGCTACCCGCCGTCCCAGTTCTCACCGACCGGGTAGCCAGCCTCCTTCCAGGCCTCGAAGTCGAAGCCGTCGCGAGCCTTCTCTGCGGCCCGCGTCTCGCGTATGTAGTCGCCGCTGCGGTACGCGCTGGTGAACACGTTGGAGAGGTCGCGGAATCGCTCGCGGCCGCTCTCGGCCGTCTCTACGACGACGTGGATACCGTAGGTGTTCGCCTCGACGCACTCGGTGTAGGCGGTCCGAATCTCGCGGACGATGGCCTTCGCCTCGTCGAGGTCGTCGGCCGTGTAGCCCACCTCCAGCAGCGACCGACAGTCCTCGGCGTCGATCTCCGTGATCGCGTACTCGCGACGGACTCGCGCCCATCGCGACCGTCCGCGCTCTTCGGCGGCGTCGGCCAACTCCATCGCCGCGCTACCGATGTCCTGTTGGAAGCGGTCGCCCGCGGCGCGAACTCGCTTCAAGAGTTCCTGCTGGACCTTCTTCGACTCCAGTTCCAGCTCGCCGTAGGTGTGCCGAATCAGTCCCTCGAGGCGGTCGACGACGGTCCGAATCGTCCGGTAGGTGTAGCCCGTCTTCTCGGCGGCCTCCTTCGGCGAGACCTTCCCGCCGTCGGTCAACAGCATCTCCGTCACGTCCCGGTCGGCGTCGGTCATGTCGCCCCACAGTTTCATCACGCGGTGTTCCTGCTCGTCCTCGATCTCCGGCAGCGGGCACGGAACGAACTTCCGCGATTCGGTGGTGTCCCGCATGTCCCAGAACGGATCGAAGTCCACGAAGATACCGCTCTCCGCACTCGTCGAGAGCCCACACCAGTCCAGACAGTTCAATACCGTCTCCTCAAGTTCGCGCCGAGCGTCGTCGAGGTCGTCCCACCGGACCGTGTGGTCGGTTCGACTCGTCTGGTAGGACACCTCGAACTTCGGGTGATACGGCGCATCGTCGGGGGTGTACTTCTGTGGCTCGTTCGGGTAGTAGTGTTTCAGCTCCTTCCCAAGCTTGTGTCCCCGGACGAGTTCGCCCGCCTTCTCGTCCTCGACGACGGATTTCACCATGTAGCCGGGGATCTTCGTGTTGTCTTCCTCGTGTTTCCGGTAGCCCGTTCGGTCACCCTGAATCAGCGTGTGAGCGCGGGCTATCGGCCCGTCGGCGGCGTGTAGCGGCCCGCTGTACTCTCGGTGTATCCGAACGTAGTAGGCGAGATCGTTGATGTGGCTGTCAGGGTGAGGTGGATCGAAGTACCGCGCCGCGATGCCGTAGGCGTCCATCACCCGCTTCACGAGCGACAGATAGTCCTCGTGCGGGAGGTTCGAGGCTTGCACCTGAACGTCGACGTACGGCCCACCGTAGTCCGGCACAGAGACCGGCGTTCCGTTCGAGGTGAGGTTCGGCCACCGTGGACGAACGCTGATCGTCCCTCCCTGCACGCGCTTGTCTTTGTCGGCGCGCTTGCCCTCGTACTTCGGGTTGGACTTCGCGACGAAGTAGAACTTGAACTCACGGACAGTCTGGAGTTGGAATTCGGGACTGTCCCACGGGTCGAGACCACTCTTCGAATAGTCGAAGCAGGTGGCCCACGTCTCGCCGTTGAACTCGATGTCTCTGGTTGGCTTCCCGTCGGTCTCCCAGCGGTCACCCCACTCCTTGATGAGCGAGTCCATCGCGTAGTAGGGCTTTAGCCCGTAGTCTGGAACACCGGGATCGGGATGTACCCCGACAGTAAAGCGCACGTCGCACTCATGAGGGGCGCACTTGATGTGCCGCGACATCCCTACCTCCGGTCCTCGATCTCCGCGACGGCCCGCTCGACTTCGGCCTGACTCACGGCCACTGGCTGCATCTTCGTCCAGTCGAAGTGACGGGGTTCACTCGCCGCCACGTCGTACAGTCGCGACGCCCGGACGAACTCACTCACTGGCCTCACCTCCACGAAGCCACTCCTCGAAGTCCCGCGAACACTCGGGACAGAAGTCCGCGAGGTGGCCGAGTTCGTCCTGTCGACTCTCCGGCGGATACCAGCTGTGTTCGGCCCGTATGTGTCGGCAGTCAGGTGCGAAGGTCCGACCACAGCGAGCGCACTCAGCGTCCCTCACGCGCCGGTCACCTCCACTTTCTCGCGGGCTCGACGGAGCAGGTTGCCCACGGTACCGGGCGCACGACCTGTTTCGCGGGCGTACTCGCGCGGCCCATACTGGCCCATGCCCACAGCCTCGAAAACTTCGCGTTCGGCCTCAGTGAGTGGCGACAGGTCCGGTTCGAAGTCGTAGAGCGAGGACTGCGGGCTCACAAACTCTCACCCCCGTCGGTCCGCGCATCGACGCGGCCTCCCTGATTCCGCTGGGGTTGCTCCTCGGGGTCTGGGTAGTCGAGTTCCTTCCCGGCGGCGGTTCCACGAGAGATCCGGGGCATGCAGTCGCACGCCGGACAGCGGTGGGCGATGTCGTCGCCGTCGCCGAAGGTCCGCCGGAAGTCCCGCGAGACGTGAGCGCCGCAGTGTTGGCACTCTCGGGCGTTCTGTGGGCGGTCCAGAATCACGCGAACTCACCTCCGGCTAATGACAGTCCCGGACGTGGTGGGTGTCCAGTAGGTTTTGTACTCGACTTACCAGAATAGACCCCTGTCTCAGAATCGTGGAAACGGAAGGATTGGGTGGCTGGGGAGTTGAGGCCCCAGTTTCTGACTGGCAAGAAACCAGTCAGAGTGTGGATGGGCCAACTCGGATTTGAACCGAGAGCCTCCCGGTTATCAGCCGAGCGCTCAACCTGATTGAGCTATTGGCCCAGGTGAGCGCATCTTGGTGTATTCGAGGGGTATAGAAAAGGGTAACGTTTCGAGGGCGCGTTGCGTGAGAAACCGCAACACGGAGTCAGTTCTCACTGTCTTCGAAGTCGACGTCGGTGGCGTCGTCGGGGTCGAAGCCGGAACTGCCCGCCGAACCGCCGCCGGTGGGGCCGCCAGCGCCCGTCGCTGGGCCCTGACCGTCTTCGTTCGGGAAGCCGCCGACGTACACCTGCCCGCTGGCGAAGCCGCCGGTCTTGGCGTCGATGTAGGGCTCGATGACCCAGCGGCGCACGGCCGCACGGATAGGGTAGCGCGTGACGGGAATCGCGAGCAAGAGGCCGACGGCGTCGGTGACGAGGCCGGGCGTGAGGAAGAACGCGCCGGCGGCGATGAGCAGGCCGCCGTCGACGAGTTCGTTCGTCGGCACCTCGCCCGTCGCCAGTTTCCGCTGGATAGACTGGAGCGTCGCCCGGCCCTCGGCGCGGACGAGCAACATCCCGACGAGCGCGGTGAGGACGACGAGCGCGACGACGACGAGTGGCCGAATCGGGTAGATGACACCCGTGGCCAGCGCTACCAAGAGGACGGCGTCGAACAGCGGGATGAGCAACAGCAGCCCGATGACCCGGAGCATACCCTCGCTTGCAGGTCAGGCCCCAAACGCCTTTCGAGAGGTGGCGAGGAATCTCGATTCCGCGAAGCGACACGGGGAACGGAGTGACCCGTGAAGCCGCGCGGAGATGCATCGCTTCGTCGGTGCTGAGCGACGGCGGAGAACGGCCGCCCGGCTACTCACTCGCGCTCGTGGACCCGAACCGCGACGGGGTCGGTCGGCGAGAGCGTGATGCGCATCCCCAGTTCCAGCGGCGGTTCGGTGACGGCCTCGAAGCGAAAGCGCTGGGCGATGGCTGCGAGCGCGAGTTTCGCTTCCATCCGGGCAAAGCGCATCCCGATGCAGTGGCGGGGGCCGCCGCCGAAGGGGTAGTAGGCGTAGTCCGGTAGCTGGGCCTCGAACTCGTCGGTCCAGCGCTCGGGACGGAACGCGTCGGGGGCGTCGTACCACCGCTCGTCCCGGTGGACGAGCCACTGCGGGATAGTCAACTGGGCGTCCTGCTCGATGTCGTAGCCGCCCAGCGTCACCGGCCGGGTGGGCTGGCGGAACGTGGTGAACGCCGGCGGGTAGAGCCGCAGCGTCTCGGTCAGCACCCGGTCCAGAAACGGCAACTCGAAGAGGTCCGCCGGCGTCGGGTCCGCCCCATCGAGCGTCGCGGCGAGTTCCTCGTGGAGTTCACGCTGGGCGTCGGGGTGGGTCGCGAGCAGGAACCACGCGTAGGTGAGCGTCAGCGCCGTCGTGTCGTGGCCGGCGACGAGGAACGTCAAGAGTTGGTGGCCCAGTCGCTCGCGGTCCATCGTCTCCTCGTCGAGCGAGAGCAGCAAGGAGAGGACGTCGTCGCGGGCCTCGCGCTCGGCGGCGGCCTCAGTCTGGCGTTCGGCGATGATGTCGTCCAACGTCGCCTCGAAGGCCGCCCGCGTCCGTCGGACTCGGCGGTTGTTCGGCGTCGGCACCCACAGCGGGAGGTACGCCGAGAGGTTCCCCGGGTCGACGCGGTGGCGGAGTGCCGACAGGAGCGGTTCGAGCGACTCGGCGGTGCGTTCGATGTCCACGTCCAGCAGCGTCTTCCCGAGCACCCGGAGCGTGTACGACCGCATCGCCGGCAGCAGGTCGACGCGTTCGCCGTCGGCCCAGTCGTCGGCCGTCGCCAGCGCGAAGTCGGTCATCGTCTCGCCGTAGGTAGCGATGCGCTCCCGGTAGAACGCCGGTTGGAGGGCCGTACGTTGCTGTTGCCACTCCTCGCCTTCCAGCAGGAACAGCCCTTCGCCGATGAACTCGCCGAGCGTGTCCCGGAGGAGTCGCCCCTTCTCGAAGTCCGCCTCGTCGGTGACCAGCACCTGCTCTACGAGGGTCGGGTGGGTGACGAAGTAGCCCGTCGTCCCGGCGACGTTGAACCGCACCACGTCGGCGTCGACGCTGTCGGCCTCGGCGTAGAAGCCCAGCGGGTCACGGATCATCGAGAGCGTGTTCTCGACGAGCGGGACGCGACCGATTCGGGGCGGCCGCTGGCCCGGTGTGACCGGTTCCTGATACTCGGTCTCGGCCTGCTGAGAGGGCATGGTTCGACGTAGGGCCGTCCGACAAATCGGTCTGTCGTTGCGTTGGACTCGGGGTCGGAAAGACACAGGGGATGGGTGAGTGGTGGCTGTCTCGGACAGCCAACCGGCGATGCCGGAGTGACAGCCCATTTGTACGCCCACCACCGACCACCACTATGGACGAGTTCGCGGCGGACACGAAAGTCGAGTGGCGCGAGTGGGGGCCGGAGGCGTTCGAACGTGCCACCGACAGCGGCAAGCCGGTACTGCTGTCGCTGACCGTACCGTGGAGCGCGGAGTGCCGGGCGATGGACCGGGGCACCTTCGGCGAACCGCGCATCGCGGCCAACGTAAACGACGGGTTCGTCCCGGTGCGGGTCGACGCCGACCGGAACCCCAGAGTCCGGGAGCGCTACACGATGGGCGGGTTCCCCTCCACCGTCTTTCTCACCCCGGAGGGCGAGGTCATCAGCGGCGCGACGTTCCTCGGGCCGGACGGGTTCCGCGGCATCCTCGACAGCGTGCGCGAGTCGTGGGACGCCGAGGGTACCGCCGCCGGGTCGATTCCGCGGCAGTTACGGGACGAAGCGCCGCCGGCCGGCGAGTTGCGCGCCCGCATCGAGGAACACATGATAGAGCAGTTACTCGGTGCCTTCGACGACGAGTTCGGCGGGTGGGGCTCCGACGTGAAGTTCCCGCTGCCCCGGACCGTCGAGTTCGCGCTGGTGCGCGCTCGCGATCAGGCGACGCGTACGCTCGAAGCCATCCAGACCCACCTGTTCGACACCTACGACGGCGGATTCTTCCGCTACGCGACGGGGCGGGACTGGTCGAACCCCCGCCGGGAGAAGCTACTGGACGAGAACGCGGCGCTCGTGCGGGCGTTCGCCCACGGCTACCGCTACACCGGCACCGAGTCCTACCGGAACGCCGCCCAGCGGACCGTCGAGTACCTCTCGACGGACCTCTGGACGGGCGACGCGTTCGCCGGCAGTCAGGCGGGCGACGACGACTACTACCGCCTCGGCGCGACCGAGCGCGAGGACCGGGAAGCACCCTACGTCGACGAGACGGTGTTGGCCGACCGGAACGGCCTCGCGATAGACGCCCTCCTGTGGGTGTACGCGTACACTGGCGACGAGCGAGCGCGCCGGTACGCGGTGCGAGCCCGCGACCACGTCTGCGAGACGCTCGTCGACGACGGCGAGGTGGCCCACTACGCCGCCGACGAGAGCGACACGGGCCTCCTGCTGGATCAGGCCCAGTTCCTGCAAGGGTTGACGACGAGCTGGCAGGTACTTGGCGAGAGCGGCCCCGCCGAGGCCGTCGCCGACTGGACCATCGGGCACCGACAGCAGGACAGCGGCGCGTTTCGGGACGGCCCCGACACGGGTGCGGGGCTCTGCGGGCGCTCGCTTCACCCGCTGGACGCCACCGTCGAACTCGCCGACGCGCTGGTCGATTTGGCGGCGCTCACCGGCGAAGAGCGCTACCGGACCGTCGCAACCGAGGCCGTCGAGTCCTTCGCTGGCGCCGCAGAGCGCATGGGCGTCGAGGTGGCCGGGTACGCCAGCGTCGCGGCCCGACTGCGGGACCCACAAACCTTGCGGGTGGGCACCGAGGCCGGGACGGACCTCCACCGGGCGGCGCTCCGACTGGCCGACCACGAGACGACGATCGTCCCCGACCCCGAGGGCGACGGCGTCGCTCGGCGGTACGAGGGTGAGACGGTGACGGCGGAAGGCGAGACGCCTGCGGAACTCGAAGCGGCGTTGACAGAGTAGCGCGGGGCGCGCGAATCGCGGCCCGCGGCGGAACGGTGACTATCGGGAGCCGTGGAGCGGAGACGGGGGCTCGAACGGAGTGAGCGGCCCGAAAGCGAACGAGCGGGCACGAGAGAACGGTGAGAAACTTGAAGAAACGGTAAACCTGCGATGAGTTTTTAGTGGTGGGCCGATAGAGAGGGATATGGCGAGTCTGAGAGACTTGGGGCTCTCTGAGTACGAGGCGCGAGCGTACCGGTCGTTGCTTGAAACCGGGCCGACCACGGCCAAAGAGTTGTCACGGGCTAGTGACGTTCCGATGGGGCGTATCTACGACGTGCTCAACAGTCTTGAGACCTACAATCTGGTTCGGAGCCAGACGGCGAGTCGGCCGAAGAAGTACGTCGCCGTCGAACCCGACACGGCCTTGGACCGGTTGTTAGACGACAAGAAACAGGACCTCGAAGCGAAGGCCCAGCAGTACGAGGACATCGTCGACGACCTCTCGGACCAACTGGAGACGGCCGACCCGGTCGACGAACCGTTCTGGACGGCCGCCGTCGGCCCGGAGGAGACGCTGGACTTGCTGCTGGAACGGTTGGCCGCCGCCGACTCCCGCATCGTCATGGTGGGGTCCTCGCCGGCCAGACAGGTCGACATCATCGAAGCGACCGAACGCATCGTCGACGAACTGGTGGCCGCCCTCGAACGAGGGGTCGAGGTGTCGCTGTTGGTGCGGCCCGACCTCTTCGAGAGTTTGCCTCGCGAGGCCAACCGCGAGTACTACGAACGCCTCTCACCCTACGAGAACTACAGCGCTCGGGCGACGCCGAACATCACGACGACGTTCGAACTCATCGACGACACGGAGGTGTGCATCGAGGTGCCACATCCGCTCGGCCGCGAGGAGACGTTCGGCGTCATCGACCTCAAGGACCCGGAGTTCACGACCGACATCAGCAAGGCGTTCGACGAACACTGGCGAGAAGCGACGACTATCAACCCCCCCTGACTGCCCGAAGCGCCTGTTACTCGCCGAGTTCGGTCCGGAGGTTCCCGAGTTCGGCGACCCGTTCGGCGTGGGCGTTGTGCTGGTGGATGGACTCGTCGTTTGACTGTTTCATCGTGACGATGGCGTCGTCCGGCAGGTCCGGGAACTCCTCGACCACGCCCTCGGCCATCGCACGCACGCAGTCCTCGACGAACTTCGCGTCTTTGTGGGCCTCGTAGGTCATGTGGTCCTCGTCGGGACGTTTCGCGAGGTTGTAGATTCGGGCACTCATGGAGTCGCGAGCGACCTCGATGAGTTCGTTGAGGTCGACCTCCGGCGCGCCGTCGCTCTGGACGGTGAGCGTGGCGTGGCCGCGCTGTGAGTGGCCGGCCTGTGGCATCTTCTGTAAGAAGTCGTCGATGACCTCGTCCTCGACCTGCAGGTTCCGGAGCGTCTGGCGGGCGCGCGAGGCCGACATCCCCTGTGAGCAGGGACACACCGTCATCCCGGTGACGCGAGCGCCGATCTCCTCGCTGGTACCGTCTTCCGTGGCCGTCGCCGAGGCGATGATGTCGGCCGTCGATTGCGTGGCCACGTCGCTCTCGGGGGTCGTCTCGTGGGTGACGTACTCCGCCTCCATCCGGACCTCCGCCTTCGTGGTGTAGTCGTGTTTCTCCAGCAGCAGTTCGGCGGCGTCACCGCAGACGTCTTCGACGCGGTAGGCCTCCTCGGAGACGGCCGTCTCGAGCGTCTCGTCGATGACCTCCATGTTGCGGGACATATCCGCACCCTTCCGCCACGACGGGAGGTCGACGAACACTTCGAACTCCGCCATGAGAACGATGGGATCGCGGTCTCGTCGCCCCAGTTTGACGAGTTTGTCGACACCCGTCACACCGACGCGGTTGAGACCGACTGTCACGTCCGGACTCGACGCCTGCACGTCCGGGAGTTGCTGACTCATTGGCCCGTCTTAGGGAGAGGCTCGGTTAGTGTTTTCGGAACCCCTAATCGTCGCGCTCGCCCAGTCAGTCCGTCTGGCCCGCGTTCACCGGGTCGGCGAAATCCGCGAACACGCGTTCGTAGTCCGTCTCCTCGAACCCGGCGACGATGTCGTGTAGTGACGACTCGGCCGCCTCGATGGCCGCTTCGAGCGAGTGGAACTCCTCGCTCGCCGCCAGTTCCGCCTCGGACTTCCGTGCGGTTAGCGCGGCTTGTTTCGCCGTCAGTGCGTAGTACTCACGCAACTGGTCCTGATAGGCCGAACACCGCTGGAGCCGTTCGATAGTGCTGAACAACGTGTCCCGAGAGACGGGTTTTTCGACGTAGTCGTCGAACGGCATCTCGATGATGTCGAACCCCGGGTCGACGGCCGTCACCATCGCCACCCGAGCCGACAGTCCCCGTTCGCGGATGGTTTCGAGGACTTCGTCGCCAGAGATGCCCGGCATCCGCCGGTCGAGTAAGACCACGTCTATCGACGAGTCCAGCATCGACAGCGCCGCTTCGCCGCTGTAGGCCGTCTCGACGTCGTACCGTTCGCGTAGCTGGCTCGCGTACGCGTCCGCGACGTCGATCTCGTCGTCCACGACGAGAACGCTTCCCTCACCACAGGGCGTCATTTGTTCACAAACTACTAGATGTGAATAGCGGCAAAAGGGTTCCGGGAATGGTTAGAACGCCAACTGACCGTCGTGGCTACTCGCCCACGATGTCGTCGTACCGTGCGCCCGTCTGTTTCAGCGTCTCCGTCGAGTACAGTCGGTCGTGGTCGAAGGGAAGGTACTCGCCGGACAACTCGTCTATCTTCTCGTCGACGGCGTCGCCGTCGCGGCCGTGAATCATCGTAAAGAGGTCGTACGGCCAGTCCTGGTCGGGCCGGCGCGGGCGGTGATAGCAGAGCGTGACGTAGGGCAGTTCGCCGACTCGCTGCCCGAGTTCGTCCAGTCGCTCGTCGGGGACGTCCCAGACGACCATGCAGTTGTTGTCGAACCCGGTCGTGATGTGGTTGACCACACAGCCGATGCGTTTGATACAGCCGTCCTCCCGCAGCCGTTCGATAGCGACGAGAACGTCGTCGACGTCGGCGTCGACGGCGTCGGCCACGTCTCGATACGGCGTGGCCGTCAGCGGGAACCCCTCCTGAATCTCCAGCAGCACTCGCCGGTCGAGCGCCGAGAAATCCGCGGTGGCGTCCTCGCTGATGCGCGTGGCGCTCGCGTCGGTGCCCTCGATGCTCTCTCTCGCGAACCGGTCCCCGTTGACGACCGGGAATTCGAGGTCGATGTAGTAGTCGGTCAGCATCGGTAGGACGAGGACGTCACACCCGGTCCTGACCTCGATGTCGTCGAGAATCTCGTCGCGTTTCTCGCGGGACCCGGCGGTGACGACGAACCACATGTTCCACTCGTGGTCTCTGGCGTAGTTGTGGTTCACCTGCCGGTACTCGTTGATCACCTCGGCGACCTCCTCGAAGCGGTCTTCGGGGGCGGCCACGGCCGCTAGCGTCGACGACCCGATGACCGGCGGGTTCAACACGGGGCCGAACCGCCGAAAGATACCGCCCTCGCGGAGTCGTTGCACCCGTTCGAGGGCCTCGGACTCGGAGACGCCCAGTCGCTCACCCACCGCCTCGAAGGGGCGCTCGCAGACGGGAAAGTCGCTCTGGAACTCGTCGATGAGAGCGGCGTCCACGTCGTCGATACGCTCGCGCCAGTCACCCGACCGGAGGCTCATTGTCCAGAATTAGGCGTGAACGGGTGTATCACTTTCGGGAGCGTCCCGAATTCCCGCAAGTTAGGAACGAAACACAGGGGCTTTCAAACTCGGTCCCGAACTGGTTCGCATGGCACAAGCGACCCGTGAGTACGGCGAATGGCCACTCAAACGGCTGATGACCGAGGTCGTCGGCTCCGGCCACAAATCCGCGGACGACATGAGCCGTGAACAGGCCCGCGAGGCGTTCCAGCGCATCCTCGACAGCGAACCGGACCACACGACGCTCGGCGCGTTCTGGCTGGCCAACCGCTGGAAGCGCAACACGCCCGAGGAACTGGGCGCGTACGTCGACGTCATGGCCGAGGAGTCGGTCGTCACGGCCGAACCCGACGCCGACCCCGTCGACTGCGGGGCCAACTACGACGGGAAGGGCCGGTCGGCCATCTTCGGCGTCGCGGCCGGCCTCGTCGCCGCCGCCGCGGGCACGCCCGTCGTCGTCCACTCGGGCGACCGGGTGCCGACACAGAAACAGGACGCCTACAAGCACGTCCTGGACGAACTGGGCGTCCGCACGGAACTCGCCCCCGAAGAGAGCGCCGACATGGTCGACGAGGTCGGTTTCGGCTACTACTACCAGCCAGAGTTCAACCCCGGCATCGACGCACTGTTCGAGCGCCGCGACAACATGGGTGTGCGAACGTTCGTCAACACCGTCGAGACGCTGGCGAACCCCGCCGGCGCGAGCGTCCACCTCGGGAGTTTCTACCACCTTCCCTTCGCGAAGAAGATGGTTCGAACCCTGAAAAACGCCCAGTCCAGCACCGTCGAGCGTGCGCTGTTCTTCCAGGGGATGGAGGGGTACGACGACGTGCGCCCCGGCGAGACTGTCGTCGCCGAGTGGCCCGTCAGTGAGGACAGCGACGACGAGGACATCGCCGACTTCGAGATTCGCACCGGCGAGTACGGGATGGACGTCACGGGCGAGGATCTACAGGTCGAAGACGTTGCCGGAGACTCGGCGACCATCACCGAAGCGGTACTCACTGGTGCGCGCGAGGACGGCTTCGCCGACGCCGTCGCCCTGAACGCCGCTCTGCGCATCTACGCCCGCGAGGACGCCGACAGCATCGAGGACGGACTAGAGCAGGCCCGCGAGGCCATCGCCGACGGCAGTGCGGCGGCGAAACTCGACGCTCTGCGCGAGTTCTGAGTCGCCGCGACGTTTTTCGTCCGGGAGCCACTCTCACGTCCGCGAATCGGAAATCGGCACCGGACGCGGGTCGAGCGCGGGCCACTCACTCGCTGAGGCGGCCATCCCGCCGGAACCCATTTTCTCGCGCGGGCCGAACACCCACCGATGCCCTCGACAGGCGCCCACTCGGATCCCGAGTGGACGGTCCCCGCCGACGGCGACGTCTGGTCTCACACCACCGTCGAGACGAACGGCGTCGAGTTGCACGCGGTCATCGCCGGGCCGGCAGACGGCGAGTTGGTCGTCCTCCTGCACGGCTTCCCGGAGTTCTGGTACGCGTGGCGCCACCAGATTCCGGCGCTGGCAGCGGCGGGCTACCGCGTCGTCGCGCCGGACATGCGAGGGTACAACCACTCCGAGAAGCCCGGCGGCGTCGCCGCCTACGACATCGACGAACTCGTCAGCGACGTGGTCGGCCTCGTTCGAGCGTTCGGCCGCGAGTCCGCCCACGTCGTCGGCCACGACTGGGGCGGCGTCGTCGCGTGGCAGACGGCAATCGACCGACCGAGCGTGGTCGACCGTCTCGGCGTGCTGAACGCGCCGCATCCGACCGCCTACGAGCGACTGCTCCGCCGCTCGCCGGCCCAACTGCGGAAGTCGTGGTACGCGTTGTACGTCCAGCTGCCGTGGCTCCCGGAGTGCAGTCTCGCGTGGGACGACTACGCGCTGCTGGACCACGCCCTCGGTGAAGGCACGGTCCATCCCGACGCGTTCACCCGGACGGACATCCGGCGGTACAAGACCGCGCTGGCACAACCCGGCGCGCGGACGGCGGCGCTGAACTACTACCGGGCGCTGTTCCGCCGAAACGCCAGACGGACACTGACACGAGGCGGCGTCGGCGACCAGCCCGTTCGGGTGCCGACGCTGCTCGTCTGGGGCGAACAGGACGACGCGCTGGACGTGCGTCTCAGCGAGGGGCTAGAGGAGTGGGTGTCGGACCTCCGCGTCGAACGGCTTCCGGACGCGAGCCACTGGGTACAGTTCGACGCGCCCGACCGGGTGACCGAGGAGTTGCTGGCCCATCTAGGGAGTGACGCCGGAGGGACTAGATCGGATGGAGTACCTGATAGTGTTTGAAGTATTTAATGAGAACGTGTAAATACCGTTACTATCGACCACTATCGTGTGCCGTTTGTGAACGAACAGACCAGAAGTTGGCCATTCGATGAACAGCACGTTCGGAGCAGCGGACGGTCGGTCGGCGGGACGACAGGGGGGGCGAATGCGAGAGTGGTTCGGGTCGTCGTCATCGCGCCCCCCGTCCACCGGGACGGCACCGTCGCTGCGCCGACTGGGGCTGGATGAGCGGGGCGAGACTTCCCCTCGGCGCGTTCGTCGACCGGCCGCTGTTGCGGCGGATGCTCCGGCCCGTCGGCGGGTTCGCTGCCGTCGTCGTCGCGGGCGTCCTCGGGTTCAGTACCCTCGGGGGCGTCGGCGTCGTCGACGCGCTGTTCTGGCTGTTAGACCCCACCAGCATCGAACTCCACTTCCAGACCCACGAGGGCCCCGCGACGCTCGTGAAGGCGTACGCCATCGTGGTGTTGTCCGGACTCGTCGTCGCCGGCCTCTGGATCGGAGAGACGCTCGTCTCGGCGACGTTCGGCGGCAGGATTCAAGCGGAACTACGACAGATGCAGATAGAACGCAGTATCGACGAACTGGACGACCACGTCGTCGTCTGTGGCTACGGCACGTTCGGGAAGACCGTCTGTGCCGGCCTCGACGACGACCGGGACGTGGTCGT
Source organism: Haloarcula pellucida (assembly GCF_014647235.1). Classification (GTDB taxonomy): domain Archaea; phylum Halobacteriota; class Halobacteria; order Halobacteriales; family Haloarculaceae; genus Haloarcula; species Haloarcula pellucida. The sequence goes on along the minus strand of NZ_BMOU01000002.1, from coordinate 426,277 downwards.
CATCGAGCGACAGGAGACCCAGTACGACAGAGCCATCGACGACGGCTATCTGGCCCTCACCGGCGACGCACGCCGCGAGGAGGTGTTAGAAGCCGCCGGCATCGACCGTGCGGAGACAGTCGTCGGCGCCATCGACGACGCCGATACGAACATCCAGATAACCATCACCGGCTGCCAGCTCGCCCCGGGCGTCGATATCGTCGTCCGTGCCGGCGACAGCATGCACGAGTCCATCGCACTCCGCGCGGGGGCCGACGAAGTCGTCATCCCGGAGGTGGTAAGCGGCCAGCAGGTCTCGACCCATCTGTGAGTGCCGCGCCGTAGTGGGCAGGCTTTTGACTCATGCATCCGTCCGGCCGGGTATGAGCGACCTGACAGCGACGCTCCACACGACAGCGGGCGACATCGAAGTCGAACTGTACGACGAGAAGGTTCCCAACACCGTCGAGAACTTCGTCGGGTTGGCGGAGGGCGCCGACGACTACGACGGGACCGAGGTCGGCCCCGGCACCGGCGCCTGGGAGGACCCCGAGTCCGGCGAGAAGCGCATCGACCCGCTCTATACGGACATCGAGATTCATCGGGTCATCGACGACTTCATGATTCAGATGGGCGACCCGACCGGCACCGGCCGCGGCGGCCCCGGCTACACGTTCGACGACGAGTTCCACGACGACCTCTCACACGACGGCCCGGGCGTCCTCAGCATGGCCAACCGCGGTCCGAACACCAACGGCTCGCAGTTCTTCATCACGCTGGGCGCACAGCCACATCTGGACGGCAAACACGCCGTCTTCGGCGACGTCGTCGACGGCATGGACGTCGTCGAGGAGATCGGTGACGCCGACACGGACGTAAACGACGCGCCGACGAGCGAGCTTCTCCTCGAGTCCGTCGAGATTCACCGATAAGAACGAGCGACACTAGCTCCGTTCGGGGGTGCCGCCGTGGCTCGACCGCCGCCGCGGGAACCGCTTTCTGAGGTAGCGCACGACCGGGAACAGCCGTTCGCTCATCCGGTCGGAGACGCCCGTCTCGCTGGCGTACACCAACACGGGAACGTCCATCTCCTCGGCCAGTGTGACCACTTCGTCGGGCGTGCTGCCGAACAGCGCCTGTCTGAGCCAGCGGTCGCGCGAGGCGCCGAGGATGAGGACGCCCCCGTTGTCGGCCGCCGTCTCGACGAGGCCCGCGGCGACGGACTCGGCGGTGACGTTGTGGACCTGTGTCGTCTCGACGCCCTCCAGCGCGTCCAGCGTCGTCCCGGAGGTCTCGTCGGTGCCGCGGTCCCCCGAGGAGACGTTGACGAGGTGGAGTTCGCTGCCGCTCTGTCCCAGTTTGTTCACGAGGGGGAGCAGGGCCTGATGGTGCGGGCCGCCGCCGGCGCCGATGTTGACGACGTCGAGGTCCTCCGCGGTGACCGTCTTGTCGGCGAAGAATACGTCACAGGGCGCTTCGCGTTCGACCGTCTCGGTGACGTCCCGATGGCGTTCGGGGTAGCCCATCAGGACGAGGTTGGCCTCGTCGTCACGGGCGGTCTGGACGATGTCGAAGGCCACGTCGCGACAGGTGTGTCCCTCGACGGTGTAGTCGACGTCGAGGCTGGTGTCGTCGAGTTCTTCCTGGATGCGCTCGGTACGGGCCTGTGCGGTGTCCTGTACCGTCTCCCACGGCGTCTGGTCGGGTACTTGCGTGACGGTGAGGATGTGGAGGAGTGGGTCCTCGTCTGAAACCGCTGCGAGCGCTTCGCCGAGGCGCGCGTAGCGTAACGCCCGGTCCGGTCTCGCGACGGGGATGAGGACGCGATAGCGACCCCTGGACTGGTCCTCACCCGCCGCGGCGGTCGACTCCGGAACGACCTCCCGCAGGAGGTCCTCTTCCACCGGGGTGCCGCCCCAGACGAGGTACGCGACGACGAGGCCGGCGGTCAGGACGAGGCCGGTCACCACGCCCTTCGGCGGGAGGTTGTAGATGAGTCCGACGTTCGCCAGCACGCCGACGACGGGAACGACGGGGACGCCCGGGACGCTGAACCCGCGCTCGACGTCCGGGAACTTCCGCCGGGAGTAGATGAGGGCGATGTTGACGACCGCCAGCGGGAGGAGGAGGTTCAGCGTCGCGAACCCGGTCAGTGCCGTCAGGCCGAGATCGGTCAGCGTGAGCGGTCCGAGGACGGGGAGCGGAACCGTGAGGTCGAACGGCACCAGTCCGCCTTCCGCGGGGAAGACGGCGATGAACAGGACGATGAGCGAGACGATGGTCGCCGTCGCCGTCGTGACGCTCCAGAACGGCGTGCCGTACTCGCGGTGGATGTGGGCGAACCGCCGGGGGGCTTGCCCTTGTCGCCCCATCAGCGACCCGATGGAACTGGCCGCCAGTATCGAGGCGTTCGACGCCGACACCATCGAGAAGATGGCGCCGGCGACGATGAGCGACCGACCGATGGGGCCGAGGAACCCGGCGGCGACCTCCCCCATCGCCGTCTCGCCCTGTTCGGCGATGACCTCCGGTGGCACCGGGGAGTTCACCATGGCGACGATGACCAGCGCGTACAGTATCGTCACCGTCACCATGCTCGCCGCGATGGCTCGCGGGACGGTCTGCTGGGGTTCGATAATCTCGCCGGCGCTGGCCGCGATGGCCGAGAAGCCGAAGAACGTGATGAACGCGAGTGCCGAGATGGTGAGGATGTCGAGCGGGCCGCCCCCGAAGTTCGTCGCGAACTCGGTGACCGCCGTCGACGGCCCGCGGAACGCGAACGCGCCGGCGATGAACGCGAACAGCACCGCCACCTTCGCGCCGGTGACGATGAGCTGGAACCCGCCGCTCTCCTCGGTCCCGCGGGCGTTTAGCACGCCCAGCAGGACGGCGGCGAGGACGCCCGTCGTCCCGTGCGGGAGGACGTGTAGCGACTCGGGCAGGACGAACTCGAAGAACCACTCGTCCATCGTCGCCAGATAGAACGCCGTCGTGCCGGTGTAGCCCAGAAACAGCGACATCCCGATACCGTAGGTCAGCAGGTCGCGGTCCTCGAAGGTCCGCGAACAGAAGAGGTAGCCGCCGCCGTTCTCGGAGTAGATGGAAGCGAACTCGGAGTACGCCGCCGCCGTCACGCTGGCGATGACCGCGGCGATGACGAACGCGACGACGGCGCTGGACCCGATGGCCGCCACGGCGGTGCCAGACAGCGAGAAGATGCCCGCGGCAATCATCGTCCCGAGACCGATAGCGAAGGCGATTTTGAAGTCCAAGGTCCGGGTGTGTTCGACCATTCGTCTGCACACCGATTGTTCCACCCGTCACCTAATCCTGTCGCTTTCGGGGTTTTTGTCAGCCCCCCTATATTAGTGGTCGCGCTCGGCCACGTGTGACGCGACACGCCGTCGAGCGAATGCCGGCGTCGACGACGACCCACGCGGTGAGTAACGGCTATGCCCGTTGCGCCTCTGTCTCCGAACAGTGGCACACATCGAGCGACTCACCGTCTATCCGGTAAAGGCACTGGACGGCCGCGACGTCGAGCACTCGACCGTCCTCCCGGGCGGCACCCTCGCCCACGACCGAGAGTTCGCGCTATTCGACGCCGACGGCGACGTGGTCAACGGCAAGCGAACCGCCCGCGTCCACGACGTGACGACGACCTACGACCCCGAGACCCGGACGCTCGGCGCGTCGGTCCCCGACGTGGGACGCGAACAGTTCGCCCTCGACACCGAGTCGGACCGGGTACGCGCGGCCGAGTGGTTCGGCGACGTGTTCGACGTCGACCTGACCATCGTACGAGATGCGGATCGCGGACACGTCGACCGTCGAGAGATGGGCCCTTCCGTCGTCAGCACCGCGACGCTGGAGACGGTGGCCGGGTGGTTCGACGACGTGACCGTCGACGGGATGCGCCGCCGCCTCCGCGCGAACGTCGAGGTGGGCGGCGTCCCGGCGTTCTGGGAGGACCGCTTCGTCGGCGCGGACGCCCCGGCGTTCGAGGCCGGCGGCGTCCGCATCGAGGGGGTCACGCCGTGTGGCCGCTGTGTCGTCCCCCAGCGCGACCCGGAGACCGGCGACCGGACCCCCGACTTCCGCGAGCGCTTCATCGAGCGCCGCCGGGAGACGTTCCCCGAGTGGGCCGACCGGGACGCCTTCGACCACTTCTACACGCTGATGCTCATCGGCCGAGTGCCGGAGGCCGACCGAGGGCAGTCGCTGGCGGTCGGCGACGACGTGACAGTCGTCACGTAGCGGAAACCGACAGGGGAAAGACTGTCGACCGATAATCCCCACACATGACAGAGACCGACGAGCCAGTCGACCCGAGTGACGTCGGCGAGCAGGACGCGCCGCCGGTCGAGGAAAAGCCCTACAAGATAATCTTCGAGGCCAACAAGTGCTTCGGGGCGGGCAAGTGCGCCGAAGTCTCGGCCAACTGGTCGCTGGACCTCGATACGGGCATCGCCAAGCCGAAGACGTACTTCTTCGGCGAGGCAGAACTCGACCACAACGTGAAGGCCGCCGAGGCGTGCCCGGCGAAGAAGGACCGCGGGGTCATCCACGTCGTCGACCGGCGAACCGACGAGGAGATCGCCCCCGACCCCAACGGCGACGGCACCCTTTCGGTCGACTGGTAACCGAAACCCGTTTTCCCTCTGAGTGTGGAGAGGTGCATGCGCGAGGGTCGCCTAGCCTGGCCAATGGCGGTGGGCTTAAGACCCGCTCCCGTAGGGGTCCATGGGTTCGAATCCCATCCCTCGCATGCAATCGGCCCGAACGGACGTGAGGGCCGTGTGAATCCACCGGATGGGTTCGAAGCCTATCAGACGCAGCCCCGGAACGGTGCATCGCGCCGCACGCCCGGACCGTCTGAGTTCGGTTCGAATCCCATCCCTCGCATGAAATCGGTCCGAACGGACGTGAGGACCGTGTGAATCTATCGGATGGGTTCGAATCGCGGAAACGCGAGCGAAGCGAGCGTTTGCATCGGGTTCGAATCCCATCCCTCGCATTTTCCGACGCGGACGACGACGTGTCTGTTGCCGTCCTCGGCGACACGATGCGTTTTTCCTGCCGAGACGGCTAGAGACGTGCAATGACTGACGTGCCAGCGGACGTCGAGCGGGTCTTTGACGACCGAGACGGATTCGTCGCCGGCGGCGACGGCTACGCACTGGAGACGACGCGGTTCGACGGGCGAGTGACGGCGAGCGAGGGCGAGGCGTGGAAGACTGACTACGAAGTGACGGTCCGAGCCCCGTCCCTGCAGGCCGCGACGGCCGACGAGGTGGGGCCGGCCGTCGCCGACGGGTGGTTCGAGACCTTCGAGCGCCGCCTCGAAGACGCGCCGAAGTCGACCCGCGTGGCCGTCGAGCTAGACGAGTACACCGTCGAACGCGACGGCGAAGACGTCGTCGTCACCTACCGGTTCAGTCTCGGCGGCGAACGGGAGGCCGCCGACGCGGCGAAAGCGTTCGTCGAGTACGTCGAAGGCACCTACGTCGAGGGTATCGTTCCCGGCTACGACTACGTCGGTACCGTCGCGGACCTGCTGGACTCGGCGAGTACCGGCGGGAGCGAAGGGACCCGCGGCGGCACGCCGCTGTAGGCGAGCGACTACAGGTTCATCTCGACGGCGGTGCCGGCCTCGCGACAGGTTTCGAGCGCGTGTTTCGCCGCCATGCCCGCGCCCTGTGCGGTGCGGTCCCGGCCGACGCCGACTTTCAACTCCACGCCGACGGCGTCCTCGACGTGGTCGATGGCGTCGGCGTACGCCTCGGCGTCCATCCTCGGACAGACGGCGATGACGTTGTCGCCGCCGACGAAGAAAGAGAGGGCGTCGTGGGCCCGGCGCATGTACTGCATGAGTTCGGCGTAGCCCTGCTCTATCTCGATGAACGTGTCGAACTCGTTGAGTTGGTCCGTGTACTTCTCCGTCGCGTTGTCGACGTCGAAGTGTGCGAGTTGTACGTCCTGGGCAGTGCGTTCGACCTCCGAGATGGGGTCACCACGCAGTACCTCGGTCCGCGTCTCGTCCTGTGCGGATCCCTCGTCCTGTAACTGCGAGGTGGCGACTTCGAGGGCCTCGGCAGGTGAGCCGTCTACGGCCACGCTCATACTGAGGGTCACGGGATACCGGTTGCGGATGGACTCCTGAATCAGCGAGAGGTCGGCCATCGTGAGGCCGTTGGTGACCGCGATCATGTTGTCGAATCGTGAGAAAAACACGTACCCCTCGCGGTTGCCGATGAGTTGTGAGAGGTCCGCGTACAGCCGTGACTGCAGCGTCTGGAGGTCGACTTCGCGCCGCGGCGACGGCGTCACCGTCCACGGCCCGTAGTTATCGATTTGCAGTAGCGTGACTTGCGTATGTGTCACTACACCCTGCTTGTCGGTAAGGCTATTCGACTGTTTGGATTTCCGCCGAAACCTGCCGGTGGGTCAGTCCATCGCGATGTACGTCTGGGTGCTCTCGACGCCCGATATCTCCTGGATGTGAGTAGCGGCTACGTCCTTGACTTCGGCGGGCGTCTCTACTTCTACTTTCGCGATGAGGTCGACGTCACCGGCGACGATGTGGGCCTCGGTGACCCCGTCGATAGCCTCGATTTCGTTCTTCAGACGGTCCGCGTCGCCGGTGTGAGCTTTGACCATGACGTAAGCAGTGACCATCGTTAGGCACCTCCGAGTGCAGTCGCGCGGCCGCTTTCGCCGACGACGATAGAGCGCACGTCGGCGAGCGTGTCGAAGTCGGCGAGGACGACGAGGTGGTCGCCCAGTTCGAGCGTCTCGTCGGGGTTGGGAATCGTCAGCGCCGACTCGCCTTTCCCGTGTGCCATCAGTTTGGCGTTGGCCGGCAGTTCCAGTTCAGAGAGGGTGTAGCCGTTCATCGGCGAGGACTCAGTGATGGTGAACTCGACGAGCTGGAGGTTCTGGGCGATGTCCGCGACGGCGCGGATGTTCCCGCCCAGCAGGGCGTTCTTCGCAGCGATGGCACCGAGTCGTTCGGGGTAGATGACCTCGTCCACCTCCGAGGCGTAGCGGCGGTATATCTCCTCGCGGTAGTCCTCGTCGATGCGCATTACGGTCCGACAGCCGTGTTCTTTGCCGATCATGCAGGCGACGAAGTTGTCGTTGAGGTCGCCGGTGAGCGCGCCCAGTGCGTCGGCGGCATCGAGGTCGGCCTCGTCGAGGATAGTCTCGATGGCGCCGTCACCCTCGATAACCTCGAAGCCGGCAGTGCGCGCTCGCTCGGCAGCGCCCTCGTCCTGTTCGATGAGGACGACGTCGTGCCCGCTCTCTCGCAACACGCGTGCGGTTCGGATACCGACGCGTCCTGCACCCACGATAACAAATCGCATGTGAAGCCGTACGAGACGGTAGTGAATAAAAGTATCCCGGCGAACCACCAGCGTTCGGGGAGTCGGTCTCGGACACGCCGGGCCCGCGAAGACCCGGAGCGCTCCCATTGGTCGGTCGCGCGAAACTTTTTGGGTCATGGTATCGCATACCACTGTATGGTCAGCGCGTTCATCATGATAAAGACCGTCGCGGGCAAGTCAGACGAACTGCTCTCGGCGGTCGAAGAGTCCGAAGGGATCACCGAGGCACACATCGTCGCCGGCCAGTACGACATCATCGCCGAGGCGACCGGCCCCGAAGTGTACGACGTGATGCAGTCGGTCGCGACGCGAGTCCGTAACCTCGAAGGCGTATCGGACACGCGGACGTACATCTGTCTGGAGTGAGCGATTCCGACACGGCAAAGAGCGTCGCCACCCTAGAGCGGGTATGGTCAGCGTCGTCGGCCTCGTCGGACTGGTCGTCATCGTGCTGGTGAACAGCGCCGTGGCGGCACTCGTGACCCGCTTCTTCCGCGTCCGCATGAACACGCGGTGGGGCGGTGCGCTCTACTCGGTTCTGTTCGGCGCGTTCGTGCTCTTGCTCCTCTCGGTCCTCCTGTCGGTTCCCGTCGGCCCGTTCATCACGCTGGGGACGATAACGTTCCTCTCGCTTGGCGTCGTGTTGCCGCTGGTCGTCGGGATGACCTTCGACTACGTCTGGATGCCCTCGCCCGACGAGGTCGACCTCCCGACGTCGACGAACTAGTCGCGTCGGTCGAGAATCGCCGACCGGACGCGGTCGTACACGTCGTCGGGGTCGGCCGTCGCGTCGACGCGGACGAACCGCTCGGAGTCGTCCTCGATGAGGCGCTCGTAGTTCTCCCGAACGTCCGCCAGATAGTCCGCCGTCTCGAACTTGTTGGTGGCACCGCTCCGTCGGGCGGCCGTCTCGGGGTCGAGGTCGAGATACACCGTCAGGTCCGGCGGTCGGGTCCACGGCGCGTGGACCTCGCGGACGTACTCGAGCGGGTCCTCGAAGTGGTCGGTGCCAGACAGCGTCGCCCCCTGATACGCGTACCGGGAGTCGGAGTAGCGGTCCGAGACGACGAGACGGCCGTCTGCCAGCGCCGGTCGGATGGTGTCGGCGAGGTGGGCGGCGTGGTCCGCCGTGTAGAGGAACAGTTCCGCAAGCGAGTCCGCATCGTCGTCGTCGATAGAGCGCTGGACGGCCTCGCCGTACCAGCTATCGGTCGGTTCGCGGGTGAACGTGGCGTCTCCCGGCAGGGCGTCGCCGGCCCGGAGTCGCTCCCAGACCGTCGTCTTGCCGCTGCCGTCGAGGCCTTCGAGCGTGACGAGCATATCCGACCGTCGGCGCCGGGGTACGTAAGCACCTCGGAGCGTGGTCTGGCCGTCTCTGATACGGGCCGAGCGGGGAAAACCAAACCAGTTGCGCCTTACCTTTACGGTCTCGCCCAGCGACGAAACGGGTATGGACGTACTTGTGGTCGGCGGGACCGGCTTCATCGGACAGTATCTGTGTCGGGAACTCGACGACCGAGGCCACGAGGTCACCGCACTGGCGCGGAACCCACACGACGCCGACCTGCCGACGGGCGTAACCCGAAAGGAAGGCGACGTGACCGACTACGACAGCATCGAGGGGGCCTTCGAGGGGCAAGACGCCGTCGTCTTCCTCCCCGCTCTGTCGCCGCTGTTCAAGCCCGACAGCGGCAACGAGATGCACGAGGTGGTCCACCTCGGCGGCACCGAGAACAGCGTCAGGGCCGCCGAGGAACACGGCGTCGACCGATTCCTCCAGATGAGTGCGCTGGGCGCGGACCGGAACGCCGCGACCCACTACCTCCGCGCGAAGGGGAAGGCCGAGGAAGTGGTCGAAGACTCGGACCTCGACTGGGTCATCTTCCGGCCCTCCATCGTCTTCGGCGACGGTGACGAGTTCGCCTACTTCACCAAGCGACTCAAGCAGATATTCGCCCCCGGCGTCCCCCTGTATCCGCTGCCCGGCGGCGGCGGGAAGGCCCACTTCCAGCTCATCTGGGTCGAGGACTTCGTGCCGATGCTGGCCGACGCCCTGGAAGGGGACGAACACGTCGGCCAGATATACGAGGTGGGTGGTCCGGAGACGCTGAGTCTCAAGGAGGCGACCGAACTCGTCTTCGAGGCGGAGGGCAAATCCATCACCATCGTCCCGCTGCCGATGCCGCTGGCGAAGATCGGGCTGCCGGTACTGGGGGCGCTCGGCTTCCCGATGGGGAGCGACCAGTACGAGGGATTGGACTTCGACAACACCCCCAGAGAAAACGACGTCGGGGCGTTCGGCGTCGACCCGAACGCCATGCGGACGTACGGGGACTACCTCGGCGTCGAGTAGTGCCTCGAGCAGCGGTTTTTCAGACCTAATAGTGGATTGACTCCGACGGGCGCCGACCCGCAGCCGCGATAAATCGGTCTGTCCGAGACAGAGCGGGAATAATGGCCCCCTAACATCAGTATTCTTTTGTTTTTCAGTCGGACTTTCATCGGTGAGATTTGGGCAAAAAACTTATACGCGCAATCCTACTTGAGGCTTTTAAGCGGAGGACCATATCAATGAAACTCGCGATGATCGGCTTCGGGCAGGCCGGCGGTAAAATCGTGGACAAGTTCCTCGAGTACGATCAGAACACGAACTCGGGAATCGTCCGCTCCGCTGTGGCGGTCAACACAGCGAAGGCAGACCTGCTTGGACTCGAACACATACCGGAGGAGAATCGAGTGCTCATCGGCCAGGCCCGCGTCAAGGGCCACGGCGTGGGCGCAGACAACGAACTCGGCGCGGAGATCGCCGAGGAGGACATCGACGAGATACAGGGCGCTATCGACAACATCCCGGTCCACGAAGTCGACGCCTTCCTCGTCGTCGCCGGCCTCGGTGGGGGGACCGGGTCCGGTGGCTCGCCGGTCATCGCGAAACACCTCAAACGCATCTACACCGAACCCGTCTACGGACTCGGCGTCCTGCCCGGGAGCGACGAGGGTGGCATCTACACGCTGAACGCCGCCCGGTCGTTCCAGACGTTCGTCCGCGAGGTGGACAACCTCATGGTGTTCGACAACGACGCCTGGCGCAAGACCGGCGAGTCCGTCGAGGGCGGCTACGACCACATCAACGAGGAGATCGTCCGTCGCTTCGGCGTCCTCTTCGGTGCCGGTGAGGTCGAGGCCGGCGACAACATCGCCGAGAGCGTCGTCGACTCCTCCGAGATCATCAACACGCTCGACGGCGGTGGCGTCTCCACCGTCGGCTACGCCTCCGAGGACGTCGAACTCTCCTCCGGAGGCGGCGGCCTCCTCTCCCGATTCAAGGGCGGCGACAACGGCGGCGACGACGGGATGGATACCGCCAACACGACCAACCGCATCACGTCGCTCGTCCGGAAGGCCGCACTCGGTCGGCTGACGCTCCCCTGCGAGATCGAGGGTGCCGAACGCGCCCTCCTCGTCATGGCCGGCCCGCCCGAACACCTCAACCGGAAAGGTATCGAGCGCGGTCGCAAGTGGCTAGAGGAGCAGACCGGTTCGATGGAGGTCCGCGGTGGTGACTACCCGACCAACGCGCCGAAGGTCGCCGCCTCCATCCTGCTGGCGGGCGTCCACAACGTCCCGCGAATCAAGGAACTCCAGCAGGTCGCAATCGAGGCACAGGACAACATCGACGACATCAGGAAGCAAAGCGAAGATAACTTAGAGGACTTGGTTGAAGACGATGAGGATGAACTCGATCCACTCTTCTAGGGGCATCGTCACCGTCCTCTGTGTGGTCGGCCTGCTCGCGTTCGCCGGTACGGCCAGCGCCTTTACTGTCTCTGCAGAGGGCGTGCCCTCCGAATCCGCCGTCGGGGAGGAGGTAACGGTCACCTACACTGTCGACGACCCCTTCACCGGGACGTCCAACGAGTGGACGCTCGCGGGCGAGACGGAACTGGAAAACGTTAGCTGGACCGTGACGGTCCTGCGCGCCGGCAGTCAGGTCAGCCAGCAGACCTACGGCGACCAGTCGTTCAGTCAGGGCCTCGACATCGACAACAACGGCGACCAGGTCCGGGTCGAACTCACCGGCACGACGCCGGCCGTCGAGAACTACACCTACCAGCCAGAAGAGCAGTACGTCGTCGCCAGCCTCACGCGAGTGAGTGGGAGCAACGAAGAGGAGTTCCAGAACAGCACGGCCCACCACTACACCGCCGACAGCCGTGAGGCCCGACAGGCCATCGACAGCGCCCAGACGGCCATCGACAACGCCGGTGGGAACCAGGAGGCAGAGCAACTGGTCGACAGCGCCGTCTCCTCCTACGAGAACGGCAATTTCCAGAACGCGATCAACCTCGCGAATCAGGCCCGTGACACGGCCCAGCAGGCCCAGCAGAGTCAGCAGACGACCCAGACGCTCCTGCTGGCCGGCGGCGGACTCGTGGTCCTCCTCCTGCTCGCGGGTGGCGGATACTACATCTACACGCAGACCCAAGGCGACGACTACAGCAAACTGTAATGCGACCCGTCGTCCCCGTCTCGGGGAGAGACCCCAAAACGCGGCTTTCGCCCGTTCTCAGTCCCGCCGAGCGACGCGAGTTCACCGAGGCGATGCTCGCGGACGTCGTGGCCGCGCTCGGGAGCGCCGGCTACAGCCCCGAGGTGGTCTCGACCGGACCGGTCGAGTGTGACGCGCCGGTGACCGTCGACGACCGGGGGCTGGACGCGCTCGTCAACGACCTGCTCTCGGCGGGGCCACTCGCGGTGGTGATGGCCGACCTGCCGCTTCTCACCGCCGAGGCCGTCGACCGCCTGTTCGCTCCCGATGCCGACGTGGTACTGGCGCCGGGACTCGGCGGCGGGACGAACGCCGTCGTCTGTCGCCATCCCGACTTCCGCGTCGACTACCACGGGGCGTCGATTCGGGACCACCGCCGCATCGCGCGGACTGTCGGAGCCAGTCTCGCCGAGGTTGACTCGCGAGTGTTGGCGACGGACGTCGACGAACCGGCCGACCTCGCGGAGGTCCTGCTCCACGGCGACGGAGCGGCCGCCGACTGGCTGGTCGACGCCGGCTTCGAGTTGTCGTTCGACGACGACGGCCGCGTGGGCGTCGCCCGTGAGTGAACCCTTTTGGTCGTCCGGCACAGACCGGCGGACGTGATTCCCGGGGCCGAGGCCTACGACGTCGACGTGACCATCGACGACGACGCGATAGAGCGCTTGGTGTCGGTGACGCCGGCCGACATCGACGCCGCAGACGAACTCTCCTACTGTCGGAACGTGTTCGTCCCGCTGACGACCGCCTGTCGGTACACCTGCACCTACTGTACGTACTACGACCCCCCCGGACAGGCCGACCTCATGACCCCCGAGGAGATACGCGAGACGTGCCAGCGGGGGGCCGACGCCGGGTGTACGGAGGCGCTGTTCACGTTCGGCGACGACCCGGACGACCGCTATACGGAGATGTACGACCAACTGGCCGCGTTGGGCCACGAGACCATCCACGAGTACCTCCGACAGGCCTGCGAGATAGCGCTGGAGGAGGGGCTTCTCCCCCACGCGAACCCCGGCGACCAGACGCGCGAGCAGATGGCGACGGTCGCGGACCTGAACGCCTCGATGGGCGTGATGCTGGAGACGACCGCAGACGTACAGGCCCACGGCGGCCCCCGGGCGAAGAATCCCGGCCAGCGGTTGGCGACGATTCGCACCGCCGGCGAACTCGGCGTCCCGTTTACGACCGGTATCCTCGTCGGCCTCGGCGAGGACTGGCGAGACCGAGCAGAGAGTATCCTCGCTATCCGCGAGATGCACGACCGCTACGGTCACGTACAGGAGGTCATCGTCCAACCGGTCGTCGAAAACGAGCGCTGGCAGAACGGGTCGCCGGACCTCGCGACGATGCGCCGCGTGACGGCGATGGCGCGTTCGGGCCTGCCCGAGGAGGTATCGGTACAGGTGCCGCCCAACCTCGCGCCGGCCCGCGACCTGACCGACTGCGGCATCGACGACCTCGGCGGCGTCTCCCCGGTGACGGTCGACCACATCAACCCCGAGTACGAGTGGCCCGCCCTGCAGGAACTGCGGGCCGTCGCCGACAGCGCGTCGGTGCCCCTCACCGAGCGCCTGCCGGTGTACGAGCGGTTCGCCGACGACGAGTGGCTCTCCCCGCCGATTCGCGAGGCTATCGGCGCCGACACGGCCGCTGGCGAGCGCTTCCGGTCGGTCCTCGAACGGGGCGAGAACCCGGTCGACGCCTGAGGACAGTCCATCCAGCGCCCCGCAGTCGGTCGTAGCTGGGCTTTGTGCGTGCTGTCCGGTCAGCCGAAACGCCGTGTGCCGTGCGTGAACTGTGAGGGAATTCCCTCACGCAGTTACAAGTACTGAGAATCGCCTAGACAGCTAGGTCCTAGTTATATACCCTCTGGAGCGCCTATGTGTAACATGTCCGGGGCGTGCCTCTGACAGCCAACCCGGGCAACGACGTCGTTTCGGGGCGACTACGACCTAGGACGTGGTCACCTCGGTTTTACGACGGAACGACTCGCCCCGTAGCGGCGCCTCAGTTCAGAAGTGGCGTCCCGTCGGCCCGCGGACCGAGTTCCGGACCGACCACGTCGGCGTCGGGGTCGACGACGCGGCGCTGTTCGTAGTCCGTCGACCGTTCTACGGGCGTCCGGCCGATGGCAGTTATCATGTCCGTGTACTCGCGGAACGAGCGGAACTCGCCGTAGCCGCCGCCGGCGCGTTTCGTTATCTCCTCTGAGAGGATGGTCCCCATGAAGTCGTCGGCGCCACAGGTCAGCATCTTCAGGCCGTGAGCGTCGCCGTATTTCACCCACGAAGACTGGATGTGGTCGACGTTGTCCAGAAAGAGCCGCGAGACCGCGATCATCAGTTCGTCCTCGTCGGGACTGGCGCCGCCCGAGACCATGCCGCGTTCGTACAGTGGCGTCTCCGCGTGGACGAACGACAGCGGGACGAACTCCGTGATGGCCCCGGTCCGGTCCTGTAGGTCACGGACCTTCTGGAGGTGTTCCACGCGGTGTGTCGCGTTCTCGACGTGGCCGTACATGATGGTCGCCGTGGTATCGAGGCCGACGTTTGCGGCGGCCTCCATCGCCGCCAGCCACTCGCCGCTGTCTATCTTTCCGGGGCAGATGACGTCGCGGACCTCGTCGACGAGGATTTCGGCGGCCGTGCCGGGGACGCTGTCGAGGCCGGCGTCCTGCAGGCGACCGAACACCTCCTCGTAGGACCAGTCGGTCCCCCGGCGGGCGTGATAGGCCTCCTCCGGCGTCATCGAGTGGACGTGGACGCCGCCGACGTCCATCGCGCGTATCTGCTCGCAGTAGGTGCCCGGGTCGACGTCGTATTCGCTCGCCGGGCGGTAGTTCAGGTCGCCCCGGTCGCTGGCTTCCAGCATCTCCAGATGCTCCGCATCGAGCGCCAGTGCCGGGTGGAGGCCGGAGACCGAACAGACCTCGTAGATGCCGCGGTCGATGGCGTCACTGACGATGTCACGAGACTCCTCGGGGGTCTTGGTGAACCCGCCGTGGTCGTCCTGATAGCTGCTACGGAACTGCTCGGAGCGGTCCTTGAAGTTACAGAACAGACAACCGGTGTTGCAGGCCGTCGTGACGTTGTTGTTGAGGTTGGCGACGAACGTCACCTCGTCGCCGACCACCTCGGCCCGCCGTCGGTCTGCGGCCTCTAACACCTGTTCTTTCCGCCGGCGGTCGATGCCGTCGTGGTCGGTTCCGGTGGTGATGAGTTCGACGCCGTCGGCGACGGACAGACGCGCTCCGTCGCGCGCCTTCGCGAGTGCGTTCTCGAAGGACTGGTCCGTCACCGGCCGGTGGGTGAAGTCGAACTCCCCGGCAGGGTCCGCGGCGTCGAAGGCGTCCGGCATTGCTCGTCCGAACGGGAACGACGGCAAAAAACGTGTGGGTGTGTGCGGACAGCGCGTTCCCGGGCCCACGGCGGGCTATCCCGACGGGAGGACGCCGGTGACTGCACCGACCGTCTCGGCGACCACCCACGCGACGAACGTGACGTACGCCGCCAGCAGTCCGTAGGACTCCACCGTGCTCAAGGCGAGGTCGGTCCGCAGGGCGGTAAAGAGGAGGATGGTCGCAAGCGTGAGGACGCCGAACATCGGCACCGCCATCTCGAAGTCGACGGTCCACGCGCCGACGATGAACACGCCCATCGGAATCGCGACGAGCAGGTCGAACGTGTTCGAGCCGAGGACGTTCGCCAGCGAGGTGACGCCACGGTTCTGTCGGGCGGCGCGAACGCTGACGAGCGTGTCCGGAAGACTCGTCGCCCCGGCGAGGATGGTGACGCCGAGCAGGAACTCGTCGGCGCCGACCGCCTCGCCGATGACCGACACCGAGTGGACGAGGTTCTCGACGGCGACGAGGATGACCGCGAGGCCGGCCAGCAAGAAGAGCCACTGCCGTCCGACGGCGACGTCCGCGGCCTCGCTCCCGTCGCTCTCGTAGTCGGCCGTGTCCTGATACTGGATGAAGACGTAGAGGCCGTAGAGCGCCAGCGGTATCGCCGCCAGCGGCCGGGTGACCTCGCCCGAGAGCGCCACGTCGCCGGGGTAGTAGATGACCGCGAGCGCGAACGTAATGAGCAACACAGACACCGCCAACATGTAGAACTGCGCCTCCTTGTAGACGAGCGTCCGATTCGACTCGATGTCGTCGTCGGTGGCGATGCCGGCGACGGCGGGAATCACGAGGACGTTGAAGATGGCCGACCCGACGATAGCGCCGACGCCGAGCGGCATCGATCCGTCGAGCGCCGCGAATACGACGGTCGCGAGTTCCGGAAAGCTCGACCCGACGGCGACGAGTATCGCCCCCTGTACCACGTCCGGCAGGCCGTAGTAGGCCGCCAGCCGTTCGCTCGCCGCCTCCAGCCACTCGCTGCCTTTCCATATCGCCACCGTCGCGGCGACGATGACACCCGCCTCCACGAGCAGGTTCCCAGCCATGTGGTCGTGGATGTCGCGGCGACGGCAAATGGGTTCCCCTCCGTCGGCGGCCCGAACCGCTAGCATCCTCCGATTCTCACAGGTGTTTAAGGACTAGTCGTATATGTCGCCGGTCGTCAGGTCCGCTCGTAGGAGCGACAGACGGACACCAATGACGGACCAGACGCAGTACCCAGACAGCCCAGTGCAGTTCCCCCGTGACGACGTGGCCGCGGTCGAATCGGCCGTCGCCGCGTTCCTCCGTGAGCGCGTGCGGGCCGCCGACGCGGACGGCGTCGTCGTCGCGATGAGCGGCGGCCTCGACTCGACGGTGACAGCGACCCTCGCGGCCGAAGCCCTCGGCCCCGACCGGGTGCTCGGCCTCGCGTTGCCCTGTCACAAGACCGACGCCTGTGCGGCGATGGAGGCCGAAACGGTCGCCGACCACCTCGGCATCGCGTTCCAGCGAGTTCACCTGCGACCGCTCCTCCAGCAGTTCCATCAGGCGGTCGTCCCGACGCTAGACCCCGACGTCACGGACGACTCGGCGCCGACCGAAGACCGGGCGCTCGGGAACGCCATTGCCCGCTTCCGGATGGCCTGTACGTACTACGTCGCCAACCGGACGAACCGCCTCGTCGTAGGCACCGCCAACCGGTCGGAACTCCTGCTGGGGTACGTCACGAAACACGGCGACGCCGGCGCGGACCTGTTCCCCCTCGGCGACCTCTATAAGACCGAGGTCCGGGAACTCGCCAGACACCTCGGCCTCCCTGACGCCATCGTCGAGCGAACGCCGACCG
This sequence comes from Haloarcula pellucida, assembly GCF_014647235.1. Taxonomy (GTDB): domain Archaea; phylum Halobacteriota; class Halobacteria; order Halobacteriales; family Haloarculaceae; genus Haloarcula; species Haloarcula pellucida. The sequence goes on along the minus strand of NZ_BMOU01000002.1, from coordinate 409,124 downwards.
CCGGCTTCCGCGTGGGTCAGACCGACGCCGACGACCTCGGCGCGACCTACGACGTCGTCGACGCCGTGTTGTGGCGCGTCGTCGAACAGGATGAGTCGGTCGAGCGCGTGGCTGCGGCGCTCGACGTGGCCGAAGACACGGCGGCCCGCCTCGTCTCGATGTGTTCGACGACGGCGCACAAACGGTCGCTGCCGCCGACGCCGGGTATCGGGGACCGGGCCCGCAGGCCAACGGACTCTCCGGCCCGGTGACTTGCCGTCGAGACTCCCAGACGCCGCGGCTCGGTTATCTGCCGCGGAGACTGTTCGCGCCGAGTGAGAAACGTCTTTGTCCCCGCCCGCAAAGCGCCGGCAATGACGAGCGTCAAGGAGTTCCGTATCGACGAGGCGGCGACGGCCACCGATCTCGGTCGCGGCGCGTTCGTGTTCACGGACGACTACTCGGTGTTCGACTGGGGGAAGATGCCAGACACGATTCCCGAGAAGGGGGCGTCGCTGTGTACGATGGGCGCGTTCAACTTCCAGTTGCTAGAGGAGAACCACATCCCGACCCACTACGAGGGCGTCCGGGCCGGCGACAGCGACGAGGTGCTGGACCTCGGCGAGGCGCTCTCGGCGGGCCACGCCCCCGAGGAGATGGTCATCGCGCTGACGCAGGTGCCGGACCTGCCCTTTGCGGACGGTGAGTACGACTACGAGGCCTACCACGACGCCGCGGGGCAGAACTACCTGATTCCGCTCGAAATCGTCTTCCGGAACCGCGTCCCCGTCGGGTCGTCGCTCCGGAAGCGCACCGACCCCGCGGACCACGGCCTCGACTTCGAGGCGTGGCCCGACGAGGTGGTCGACTTAGACCAGCCAATCGTCGAGTTCTCGACGAAGTACGAGGAACAGGACAGCTACCTCGACCGTGCGGCGGCCGACCGTATCGCCGGCGCCGCCAGCGTCGACCAGTTGGAGGAACTGGCGCTCGCGGTCAACCACGTCGTCACGGACCAAGCCGCAGATGCCGAGTTGGTCCACGAGGACGGCAAAATCGAGTGTCTCTACCACGAGGGCCAGATTCGCGTCGCCGACGTCGTCGGCACCTTCGACGAGAACCGCTTCTCCTACGACGGCCAGCAGGTCTCGAAGGAGGTCATCCGCCAGTACCACAAGCGAACCCAGCCGGAGTGGGTCGAGGCCGTCTCCACGGCCAAACAGCGGGCGACCGAGGAGGGCACCGCCGACTGGAAGTCACTGTGTGACCGCGAACCGGAACCGCTCGACGAGTCGGTTATCATGGCCGCTCGGGACCTCTACTGTGCCGGGACCAACGCCTACGTCGGCGGCAACGTCTTCGACGCGCCGTCGCTTTCGGCCGCCGTCGACGCCGTTCGGGACCTGTAACGAGAGCGAAAAGCACCGACTCAGTCGCCGAGTCGCACGTCCACGTCCGTCACCGACACCGTGGTCTCGTCGGTCGTCAGCACGCACGAGACCGTCTCGCCGCCGACGGGCGCACAACTCATCTGTGGGTGGCTATCGAGGGAGCGGCCCCACGCCTCGTGCCGCGGCGAGGTCACGTTGAGGTAGACGGTCTCGCCCGCCGTCCCGGTCGACGCGACCGTGGTCCCGTTGGCGGTCGTCCGGACGCTGGCCGTGGTCTGGCCGCCGACCGACGTCGCCGCCACTGGTCGAGTGCGAACGAGGTGAAGCCGCGCGTAGTCGGCCGTGACGAGCGGTCGCGGCGGTCTGGCCATCACCTGTCCGGCCCGGTCCTCGCGGAGGACGGCCCCGTTCGCGTAGACGACCCGCGTCCCGCTCTTGGCGTCCAGTACGAGCGGCCGGGTCTCGACTGTCTTCCGGAAGCCATCGGCCGGGACGCGGACCTCGAAGGTCACGCTCGGCCCGACCGACAGCGAGACGCCATCGAGTTTCACCGTCGTCGTCCGACTCGGCACACCTTCGATGGCCACGTCGTCGACGTTGGTCGCCAGCACCTCGAACGACCGGACGCCGTTGGTGACCCGCTCCTCGTCGCGCACGTCTTCGAGGGCCGCGAATCCGCTGACGCTGACGAGGCCGACCATCACGAGGACGGTACCGAAGATGACGACGAACCCGACCGTCGTACTCTGGGCGCGGTCGGTCACGCGACCACCTCCAGCGTGTCGGTCCCGTCGTCGTAGGTCACGACGACCGGCCCGCCGTCGACGGTCGTCTCCGCGACCTCGGTCCCGGTCTTGAGGTGGACCGCGACCGAGGTGTCGGCCACGTCGCTTTCGAGGACGATGCGATACCGATAGAACGACCCGGTGGCCGCTCGCTCGTCGATGCTGAGTCGGTACTGCCCGTTCGCGACGCGGTCGGGAAGCGTCGCTCGCACCGTGACCGTCCCCGGCGCGTCCGCCGCCCGGACCATGCCGTCCGCCGTGGTCAACTCCGCGGCGAGACGGTTCCCGAGGACGGACAGTTCCGAGTGGACCGCCTTACTGCGCTCGTCCTCGACGAGCGAGACGGACACCGAGAGCAGGGCGACGACGAGCAACAGCGTGATACCCAGCGTCAGGACGTACCCGACGGCTGTCGAGGCGCCGCGGTCATTCATCTGCATCACCCGCCAGCACCGTCGTCTCGGTGACGTACGAGGACTGTGGCGTCTCGTACGTGACGCGAACCGATGCGCTGTAGAGGCGCTCGGTCACGTGCGGGTCGCCGCTGCCCGCCGTCCCGTAGTCGCTGTCCTCGACGAAGGGGCGCGACCGGTCGACGGTCATGGTGTAGTTGCCGGCGGCGTTCGACCCCCAGTGATACTCGACGTCGTAGGACCCCCCTACGGCGTCGAACTCGGCGACCTGCGGACAGTGGGTGCCTTCGACCGACCCGTTCGAGAGGTCGACGACGGCGTAACCGTCCCCGCCAGCCGAGACGGCACAGCGGGGCTGTAGTGACCCGCTCGTGTCCTGCACTCTGACGACCACGTCGCCGCTCTTCCGGTAGACGAACAGTCGCCAGACGTCCGACCCGTCGGTCACGTCGAGGTGGAACGCGTGGGCGTCGAGCAACGCGCTCGGGGTGTCGTCGGCCGCGGGCGTAACGAGGGCGCTCTCCGAGACGTTCAGTCGCGCGTCGCGAGTGCCGGAGACGCCGGTGGCGAGCGTCCAGTTGTCGGCCCCCGACACGTTGGTCATCGGTCGGGTGGAGACGTTCTGCACGATGTGCGTTCCCTCGGTCGTGCCCGTGACCGAGACGGTCGCTCGACCCCCGCGTCTGGCCGCGTAGCCGTCGGCGCTCTCGCTCCAGTCGGCGACGCCCTCGTCTAGTTCGGTCTGCAGGGTCGTGTAGTCCGTGTCGTTGTGGTGGTTGACGTACGCGAGCGTTCCGTCGGTCCCCTCGACGGCCGCGTCGGCGAACGCGACGGCGTCCCGGCCGTCGTCGCCGTGGCTCGCGGCCATCGTCTGGGAGTACGCCGAGGCGTTCAACGCCAGCGCGAGTACCACGAACAGGACGGCGATGCCGAACGTCGTCACGAGCAACACCTGTCCGCGGTCCGCTCGTTCGGGGCCCGTCAGGTCGACCACAGCACCACCTCCACCCGAACCACGTTGTAGACGCCGCTGTCGGGAGCGCTGTCGGGTGCGTAGAAGGACGCGTTCGCCAGCGTGTGCTCTGTCGGCGCCTCCGAAGCCGTATACAGCACGTCGTCGTCGTACAGCGTGAGCAACGCGGCGACCCTGACGGCGTCGTCGCTCGGGGTCCCGCTGTCGACGACCGGTTTCGTGGTAGTCGCGCCCGAAACGTCTCGATACTGGACGTTGACGTTGTAGGCCACGCCGTCGGCGCCGACGCTCCGGTCGAGTCGGTCCCCGACGTCGGTCGGTAGCGTGCCGTTGCTGTAGGCCGACTCGTACGGTTCGAGGCCGTGGAACGTCCCGGTCGAGTTGTTCCAGTACAGCACCGTCCGGCGGAGCGACCCGTCCGCGGCGGCGGCGTCCAACACGCCGCTCCCGACGCGTTCGAGTTGGCGCTGCTGGGCCTCGCTCGCCGTACTCGCAGTCTGTGGCGTCACGGCCGTCGCCTGAAGCGCGAAGACGACGGCACCGAGGAGGAGCAATGCGGCGACGAACGCTTCGAGCGTGTACGCCTGCGCGCGGGTCGACATCGTCACCACACCTCCACCTGTAACACCGCGTCCGTGTCGTCGAGTGAGACGTGCCGCCGTGCCGTGGCGACCGACGCGTCGCTGGCGGAGGGCGGCGGCCCGACTGCCAACTGCGACCCGCCGCTCGAACACGGGACGACGCTCCCGCTGTCGGCACACAGTATCTCACGCGCCGAGTCACCGCCGACGTCCCGTCGGAGCGTCACGTTCATGCCGTAGCTATCGTCGATACCGACCTGGTCGGTGAGTGTCGCGCTCGTATCGAAGGTGGCACACGGGTTCGCGCCGCTCTGGTTGAAGAACCAGAGGGCACAGGTCGAGAGCGTCGTCGTCCCGGGGTCCCCGAGGTGGAACTCGACGAGTTGGGTCCCGACCCTGTCGGCGACCAGTGCTGTCTCCTGTCCGCCCGCTGTCGGCGTGAGCAGGTCCGGGACGAACAGGAGGACGAACCCGACGACGACGAAGAACACCGCCATCCCCGTCAGGAAGTCGATGGGCATCTGCCCCCGCGTCGACGTTGGCACCATCTCACCCCACCACCATCCAGACGACGAGCGAAATCGTCAGGAGGACTACGATGAACTTCGCGCCAGCGCGGAGGCTCGCGTCCCGCAGGTAGCCCGCGATGAGCCCCGCCGAGATGGCCTGTATCGTCACGGCGTGGAAGAACATGAGCGAGAGCAGGTCGGCATCGACGCCGCCGAAAGCCATCCCCGCGCCGGCCCCGCTGGCCTGTCCGGTGCTGAAATCCGCCATGACGTCGATGAACTGCACTTTCAGCAGCGCCATCACGCCCAGCAGGGTGACGTACGTCATCAGGACGATGGCGACCTGCATCAGCGTCCGGGACCGGCGTTCTCGCGCCAGATCGTCCTGCACCTCGCTCGCCTTCGCGGCCGTCGACAGCACCTCGGAGATGTGGCTCGAGGCCTCCTGTGCCTTCGTGATGAGCTTCACCGTCCGCGCGAGTCGCGGAATCTGGTACTTGTTGTTGAACTCGATGAGCGACTCTTTGAGGCTCATCCCGTAGTTGACCTTCCGGTAGAGGATTCTGAACTCGTCGGCGAGTTTGTCCGAGGACGTCTCCGAGACGGTCCTGATGGATTCGAGCGTCGTCGCTCCGGTGTCGTTGACCGTCGAGAGTTTCAGGAGGGTGTCCGAGAGGTTCCCGAGCAGCGCACGACGGGAGCGGCGGTCCCACTCGTGGAACACCGCCAGCGGCGTCACCACGAGGAACAGCGGCACGTAGCAGTAGACGAACGTCGCCCACACCGGTTGTGCGACGACGCCGTCCCACGAGAGCGGGACGGCCCCCGACAGGGCCGCCGCGACGACGAGCGAAATCGAGGCCGGCACGGAGAGCGCGAGCGTGTAGAGCGGGTTGTCCCGGAAGAACAGGTGCGGGTTCCGCAACAGGTCGACCGTCTCCTGGAGCCCCTTCTTGCGCTCGATGCGGTCGAAGATGTGGTAGGTGCCGCTGAAGGCGGTGATGAACCCGAGGTCACGGAGCCCGCGCTTGCTCTGCGTTTCGAGCCACGCACTCTGCTCGCGCGGTCGGATGATTCCGTCGCCGAACTCGTCCTGCTTGACCGTCGTGACGAGGACGAGGAAGGCGGCAGCGATGAGCGGAATCAGCCCGTAGACGGTGACGTAGAGCATCATCTGCGAGGCGTTCCCGAGCATGTTCATGATGACGAGGATGATGACGAGCAGCAGCGGAAACAGCGAGAGCGTGATGTACATCTCCCCGAGCAGTTCGAGGACGTCGAGCGTCTGCTCTTGCTCCTGTTTGGCCGCCCGCATGTACTTGTGCTTCTTGTCGTCGAGGAACCCGGTCATGTCGCCGCCGCTGTTGATGACCGCGAGCATGTCGACGAGGAACTCCCGGAGTTCGTCGCTCGGCGTCTGTTCTAGCTGATGGCGAATCGCCGTCCGGTAGTCGGTGTCGAGCGAGTTCGTCTCCCTGACGATGGCCTGGAACTCCTGGGACACCTCGCCGTAGGTGTCTTCGGCCTTCGCCATCGCTTCCAGTAGTTCGAGTTGGTTGAGGCCGCCGATAGAGAGGGCGTACATGAACGACACCGAGTCCGAGAGGAGCATGTTGATCTCCCGACGACGGGCGCTCGCACGCGAGTACGGAATCGCGAGGACGCTCCCGAAGCCGAGCGCGAACCCGAGGCCACCGAGGACGAACCCGAGGACGACCACGAGAAACGGGACGCGAAGCGTCCGGACGAGCGTGACGAGGACGCCGTTCTCCGGGAGCGGGACGCCCAGTAACGGGCCCGAGAGGACGCCGACGGTGGCGAGCAGGTACCCGAGGAAGATGCCGACGAACCAGAGGACGACACCCGTGACGAGACCGACACCGACGGCCCGCGAGAGGTACATCTCGACGGTCGCGGGCATCCGAGCCTCGGCGAGTTTCCGCTCGACGGCGGTGACGAAGGGGTCGTCGTCCTCGAACACGTAGTCGTAGACCGGATAGAACGCGTTCCCGAGCCTGTCCGCGCTCCCCTCGAACGTGCGGACCGTCGGCTGGTCACCGGTCTCGGTACTCATCTATGCCCCCGTCTCGTCGTCGGACGCCGCGTCCTCGCCGGCGTCGGGCGATTGCTCGCCGTCCGACGCGGCCCCGACGTCGTCCGTTCCGTCGCCCTCGTCCGAGTCCTCGAACAGCGTATCGAGCGAACCGGAGTCGGCCGTCTCCTCGTCGTCCGGCACCGCCTCGGGTTCGATATCCGCATCGTCGTCCGCCTCGGGCACCGCGGGGGCGGCCCCGCCCGTCGCCATCGTCTTGGCTTTCGTCGCGGCGAGGTCGACGTCTTCGAGTGCGGCGACGACGGCCTTGATTCGTGACGTGGTGGCGTCTGCCTCCGCCGATTCGAGGACTGCAGTCAGGTTCGATTCGTTGATCTCCGCGCCGGTCTCGTGCAGGATGAGTGCTGCGTAAACGTATTCCATGGTGTCTCACTCCGTGTCGTCGTCGGTCTGTTCGTCGCCCTGTTCCACGACCACGGGGTCGGCCAGCGGGGCCGTCCCCATCCCGTCGGCCGCCAATCCGCTCCGTATCTCGGCGCCCTTCGCCCGCGCGTGCTCCGGGAGCGCGTCCATCAGCGAGAACGCGTCGCGGTCGCGGTACTCCTCGAAGAGCGTCCCGTCGGCGGTGTCGAGAATCTCTTTCGCAACCTGTCTCGTCTCCGGGTCGGGGTCGGGTCGCGGGACGACTGCCTCCTTCTCCGGGTCGATGTCGATCTCGACGCTCTCCATCTCACGGAGGTCAGCGAGGCTCTCTCCGAGTTCCCCGCGGGCCAGCAGCGCGAGAATCGACTCGGGGTCGTTGATGAACGCCTGCAGCGTCGCCGCGACCTCGGCGTAGTCGTTGCGGTCGTTTTCGACGAGATAGGCCAGTACGACTTTGCGCTTGAACAGTTCTTCTTCGAGACGGTCGCGGTCCCAGCCCCGGTCGAACTGTATCTCCTGTAGAGTGTTCGACCGACCGAGTTGCAGGAACTCGTCGCTCTCGGGTTGCCACTCGAAGATGTCGCGGATGTTTATCTCGTCGTTCTCGGCGTCGTAGTGGTTGACCTCGGTTATCGTCTTGTTCCGCCGGACCTTCCGGCCCTGCACGCGGGTCTGGGTCTGGATCGAGACGAGGTCCAGCCCGGTGAACATCGTCTTCGAGACGTTGATCGGGTCGGTCGTGAACCGTTTCAACACCTCGCCGACGGAGTCGGCGTGGAACGTCGTCAGCGTCGTGTGCCCCGTCGACATGATCTGGAAGAGGGTCCGTCCCTCCTCGCCGCGGACCTCGCCCATGACGATGAACTCCGGCCGCTGGCGGAGCGCCGCTTCCAGCAGGTCGAACTCGTCGACGTCGCCGACGTCGTCCTCGCCGAAGGAGGGGCGGGTGACGCTCGCGACCCAGTTGCGCTGGGGCAACTCGACTTCACGGGTGTCCTCGATGGAGACGATTTTCGAGTTCGAGGGGATGAACAGCGAGACGGCGTTCAGACTCGTGGTCTTCCCGGAGGCCGTTCCGCCAGCGAAGATGAGGCTCCGGTTGTTCTCGATGGCCAGCCAGAGAAACGCCATCTCCTCCAGCGAGAACGTGTTCCAGTTGATGAGGTCGATAGGCGTGAAGGGGACGTCCTTGAACTGCCGAATCGTGTAGTTCGTCCCGTGGTCCGAGACTTCCCGACCCAGCGTCAACTGGGCGCGAGAGCCGTCCGGCAGCGTCGCGTCGACCTGCGGTCGTCGCTTCGAGATGCCTTTCCCCGAGCGCTGGGCGAGTTTGACGACGAAGTTGTCCAGTCCCGTCTCGTCGTGCGTGACGTTCGTGATGACGTTCTCGTACTCCGTGTGGTAGACGAAGACCGGCGAGTCGTAGCCGTCACACGAGACGTCCTCGACGTTGATGTCGTGTTTGATGGCGTCGATGCGCTCGTAGCCCAGAAAGTCCCGTTCGAGTTCGTACAGGAGCCGTTCGACCTGTGCTTCCGTCAGCGTCCCGGCGTCCTCTTCGATGACCGCCGGTTCCGGCCGCGCCGAGAGCCCCTGTAGCTCCCGGTCGGGGCGCTCTTCGGCCTCGTCGATACCGAACAGGTCCTTGAACTGTCCGACGACGCTGTCGCCAGTGACGCCCTCGCGGAGGTCGTACTGGTCTAAGAGCCGGAGCGTCTCCGACTGGATGACCTCGACCCTGTCGGCCTCGTTCCCGTCGATGAGCGCGTCCTCGTCGGAGTACTTCACCGCCGTCCTGAGGCGGCCGGTCAGGTACTCCTTGACCCGCGCCTCGATGTCGTTCATGTACGGCTCGACGACGCAGTACTTCTTCTCGTTCTCCTTGATGGAGTGGAAGACGACGACGAACGCGTAGGGCTTGTTCACCCAGTAGCGCTCCATCTCGACGAAGTGGCGCTTCTTGTCCATCGACACCGTCTTCTCCAGGTCGTAGCGGTTGGCGAGCGTCGTCAGACCGTCGTGGGTCGAGAAGAACGCGTCCTCGTCGATTTCGGGGTTGACGTTGACCGTTCGCCGGTCGACGATCTCGTCGAGCACCTCGGCGAAGTCGCTGGCGCGGGTGAGCCGGTCTTCGATCTCCGCTGGCGGGAACCCGAGGAACGACGCCGGGTCGAACGGCTCGGTGTTCCCGTCGCCGTCTTCGGGCGGGTGGCCGTCCTCGTCGTAGTAGTGCTCCCACTTGAAGTGTTCCCACGTGTACGCGTCCTTCGTGACCGGCGTGGCCCCAATCCACTCGGCGTACCGCTCGTAGAGCAGTCGGGCGTTCCCCTTCGCGTGACCGACGCGTGCCGGGAACTCGTCGGGGTGACACCCGAGAAAGTCCGCCGGCGAGAACTCGGTCGCGCTCCAGTCTCGCGTCCGGACGGGCGTCTCCGCCGTCTCCGTCTTGCCGAAGGTCCCGAGGACACCGCTACCGTCGGTGTCGGAGTGGTCCGTCTCGACGGTCCGCTCGATGTCCGCGCTGTACCCCATCTCGGCCAGCAGGTCGTCCCAGGTGTACGTGCCGACCGCGACCGGGCGGTCCTGCTGGTCGTCGTCTGTGGACGGTCCGGACTCGGACGTCACGGCCCATCACCTCGCCGTTGCGAGTCCCCACCGTTCGGATAGCTGTGTTCACTCATTGTGGTCCCAACACACGGCCCCCGGCGGTGCCGGCCACCGATAAACCGGTGCCTGACACGGCGACGCCGAAGCGCGTGTGGCTGGGTATCACCACACACCTACTCCCTGTTGGTAATGTGTGGTTTACCTGAAAGTAGAAAGTGTATACCGCCGTGACTGCCGGGAGCGACGGCGTGTTCGATGCGATCTCGTGTGGGGTTAGCGGGCGTCTACACCGGCATTCGAGGTGAGAATGTGTATCGGCAGTGGAAGGCACTGCGTTATCTCGGCGTCGAACAGCGCGACTATCGATTGTCAGCTATCATATACACCGTCGCGGAACGCGCACGGCGCTCTGGCAGTAACCGGTCTCTGTAACACGGGAACCGACCGGTCGTCAGGCGATGTCCCGGCTGGTGTCGATGGCGACTTCTTGTGTCAGTTCGAGTTTCACCGTCTCGTCGAACGGCGCACCGCCCCTGAACTTCGGCACGATGAGGCGGTTCTCGATGCTCTCACCTCGGACCTCTGTCGAGAGTTCGAAGATGATGTCCGCGAGGTACTCGGTGACGTCGCGCTGGACGGGGACCTGCCGACCGTCGAGGCCGTGCATGACCGCGAAGCTCCCTTTCTCCGATAGCTCGTCGCGGACGTCGTTGAGAAAGTGGAGGAACTCCTGTGTGTTCCCCGTTTCGAGCATATCGACGGTGTCGACGACGATGGTCGACTGGGCCGGGCTATCGCGGATGACCTGATAGGTCTCTTTCAGCGGTCGCTCGCCGATTGCGTACACGTCGGTGGTATCGAGCGTCCCGCCAGCGTTCTCCATCGCGACACGGATAGCCCGTTGTGACCGTGCCGTCGTGACGTAGACTGTCCGGCGCGGGGTGGTCAACTCGTAGAGGAACTGCTCGGACTGGCTCGCGGGGTCCGCAGAGAGCAGCGCGAGGCTCCCCGGCGGCACGCCCCCGTTCAGTTTCCGGTCTAGCACGTCGATGCCCGTGCGGAGGAGGCGAGTCATCGTCCCACCTGCTGGTCGTCGCACGCGCTCTCGTACGCCCGCGCGCGCAGTCTGTCACCAATCGACGGATCTGTACCGAGTTGTTCCATCGTTGTGTCGGCTTTCGCCAGCACGCACGTTGTTACACCCCCCCATACGACAGACGCGGGGTGGGAATAAACGGGCTACTAACCTGAACAACGCTGAACTGTCTTGAACAGTAGCAGGTCGTTTCGACTGGCGTATCACTGGTAAGCTGGTATTTATCCAATAACAATGTCACCATGAGCGGTTGGATGAGGTGCAGCGATGGTCGAGAGTGCAAGGGAGTCGGCGCGGTGGGGAGACGGGACGCGGTACCGCACTGCTCGCCCGCGACGTCGCGGGCGGAGTGCGTGTACCACCGACGAGACCAGTGTCGGACGATGTGAGATGTCGACGCGACTGCCGAATCGTACTCGTGGACCATCCGCCACAGAACCATGCAACTACGAAACATCAAAGAACTGATTGAAAGCGACGACGCCGTCTCGCCGGTTATCGGCGTCGTGCTGATGGTCGCAATCACGGTCATCCTCGCGGCCGTCATCGGATCGTTCGTCATCGGACTGGGCAGCTCGACGAACTCGACACCACAGGCGAGCTTCTCGTTCGAGTACGACACGAGCGTGAGTCCCGCAACGATGACGATAACGCACGACGGCGGCGACACGCTGAAAACTGGGAATCTGGAAGTGAAAGAAGACGGCAGCGTCCTCGTGGACCCAGCTTCAGGTTCCGAAATTACAGCAGGTGATACCCTGACCAGCGGCACGAGCGTCACGTCGGGTGCGACGATCAAGGTCGTCTACAACGACCCGAACAGCGACAAGAGCGCGGTCATAGCCACGTCGACGGCACCGTGATCGCACGCGCACAGGCGTAGTAACATTCCGTCCTGGTCCCCGCTCGGCGTTCGGTATCCGTCGTCGGTGACGGATAACTCCGGGCACAGGGGACGGCGACACACGCGACAGGAGACGACAAGAGACACCATGAACGCAGACACGACTCAACGATCCGACGAGACGGCCGCCACGAGCGGCGGCCGGACGACCACGCGCGGCCAATCGGAGGTCATCGCCGTCGTCTTGCTGTTGGTGATCGTCGTCTTGAGCCTGTCCGTCCTCGTCGCCAGCGGCACCACGGCTATCGTCGAGACGCGCGACAGAGCGGAGATAGGGGCGGCGGAACACGCGCTCGCGGCGTTCGATACCGACGTGAGCGCCGTCGCGTTCGGACAGTCCCGAGCGACCACCGACCTCGGCCTGCGTGCCAACGACGGCGAGGTGCGGTACCACGACACGGGCTGGATTCGTGTCGCGGTCGACAACGAGACGAGCGCAGAGACAGTCGTCGTGAACGAGTCGCTCGGCACGGTCGAGTACAGACAAGGCGAGACGACCGTCGCGTCACAGGGCGGCGGCGTCTGGCGGAGTGACGGCGACGGGTCGGTGCTGCTCTCCCGGCCCGAGTTCCACTACCGCGACCGGACCCTGACGCTCCCGGTCGTCTCCATCGACGGTGAGACGGGGCTAACGAGCCGTCTCGACAGTCGGCCCGACGGCCCGCTGACCCAGCAGTATCCGAACCGAACGGCCGGGTTCTCGAACCCGCCCGACAGCGGGTCGGTGACGGTGACGGTCCAGAGCGCGTACTACGACGCGTGGGGGCGCTACTTCGAGGACGAGACGGACGCCATCGTGACCTACGACCACGTGGGCGAACGTGTGACCGCCACGTTCGTCGTCCTGCCGGGCCACACGACCTTCGACGCGGGCATCATCGCGACGTCGAGTACGGGCGAACTGGCCGTCGCGGGGACCGGTGCCTACGTCAATAGCTACGACTCGTCGGCGGGGAACTACTCACAGACCAACTCGGCGAACGGGCTGATACAGTCGGCTGGCGACGTCACGGCCACGGGGGACTCACTCGTCGACGGCGACGTCAAGTCGGGCGGGACGGTCAACCTGCAGGGCAGTACGGAGATCAACGGGAGCGCCTACTGGACGCAGGCTCCCGAACCGGACAGCACCGAGAAGTCGAAAGTCGCCGGCGACGTCGAGCGAATCGACGGCGTCCGGTCGGTCATGCCCATCGATACGTTCGTCGCGACGTACGCCGAGCAGGTCAAAGACGAAAACGACAACGACGAGACGTCGGCCATCACCGACGACCAACTCACGACGACCGGTTCGTCCACCGAACTCGACGCGGGCCGATACTACGTCCACAACGTCACGCTGGACGGCGAGTCGATGACGCTGAACACCACCGACGGCGACGTGACGGTCGTCGTTCGCGACTACGTGAAACTGGAGCAGGGGGGCAACATCACCGTCGAGGGTGACGGCATCGCCCGTTTCGTCGTCGCCGGCGAGAACGACACGACCGTCTCCCCGACGGGACTGGGGAGCAAAGCGGTCAACTTCCACGTCGGGAAGAAAAGCGCCGTCCACGTGCCCGGCGAGGACTCGCGAAGCTTCAGAGTGTACGGCACCCGGGATTTCAACGCGACTATCGCCGGGTCGAACAGCAAGAAGGCGACGTTCGACGGCCTCGTCTACGCCCCCGCCGGGACCGACGGGAGCGGCTTCGTCTACATCAAGCAGGGCGACCTGTACGGCCTCGCCGTGACCGGGAACCTCACCGTCGGCCAGTACGGGGCCGCCCACTACGACTACGGCCTCAAGGGGAAGACCCGGATACGCTCGCCGTTCTCGGAGCTAGAGCAACTGTACGTCACGGTCCACCGCGTGCAGGTGGAGTCGGAGGGATAACCGATGTGGGGACGCAGTACGGGAGCGGTCCGAACGACAGCCGACGGCGGGTCGGCCGGACGGGTCGAGGGAGGGGACGAGCAGTGACGCTCGTCGAGCGGCTCGTCGCGTACGTCGGCGTCGACACCGCGACGTGTGACCGCTGTGGCGAGACGACGACAGTCGTCCACGAGTGCCGGCGCTGTGGCGCCTCTGTCGAGGGCCACGTCGCGGAGTGTCCGCACTGTGCGTCCGGCCGCATCTCCCGGTACGAGATGTGAGCGGCGAAATCGGTTTTGCAGCGCCTCGGGGCTCGGTGCTCGCTACTCCGTGCGCCTCGCCACGTACGGCGCAGGCCAGTCGTTCGTCCGTACCGAGCATCCCGCGGATGCTCGCGCGGGTTAGTCGTCCGCTTCGGCCTCCGGTTCCGAGTCGTCCCCGGCGACGAACTCGCCGAGGCCGTCGATGGGTCGGTCCGGGTTCTCCTCGTCCAGCGCCGCCGGCGCGCCCAGTTGTACGTCGGTCTCCTCGGGGTCCCGCAGTTTCGTCCGGCCGCGGTGGACCGTGACGTCGTCGTTGAGGTGGAGTTTGATGGCCTCGATGAGCGCCTCGGCTTCGAGTGGCTGGCCGAGTTCCTGCAGTTCCTCCTCGGTGGCGTCGTCGGGGACGTTGAACGCCCGCTGGGTGATGATGGGGCCCTGATCGAGGTCGGTCGTCACGTAGTGGGCCGTGACGCCGGCGATGCGGACCCCCTCCTCGATGGCCTGCATGTACGCCGACGCGCCGGGGAACGCCGGAAGGAGGCTCGGGTGGACGTTGATGATGCGACTCTCGTAGCGGAAGACGACGTCCGGCGAGAGGATGCGCATGTAGCGGGCCAGCGCGATGAGGTCTGCGTCGTACTCCGCGAGCAGTTCGAGCAGTTTCTCCTCGTCGGGCGTTCCCTTCTCGTCCCCGATGTCGTGGAACGGGACGTCGTACTTCCGGGCCAGCGGTTCGAGGTCGTCGTGGTTGCCGATGACCACCTCGATGTCCGCGCCGAGGTCGCCGTTTGCCCACGCCTCGAACAGCGCCTCCAGACAGTGCGATTCCTTGGTGACGAGGACGGCGATGGACTGAGTCTCGCGGTCGGCGGGGAACCGGACCTGCACGTCGACGCCCAGTTCGTCGCCCAGTTCGGTGAGGTCCTCCCGAAGTTTCGTTTCCGTCGTCACCATGTCGCCGGTGTCGACGTGCATCGTCATCCGGAAGACCCCCTCACGGACCGCCTGGTCCAGGTCCTCGATGTTGATGCCGCGTTCGAACAACAGCGAGGTGACCTCGGCGATGAGACCCGTGTCGTCGTCGCCGACGACCGTTATCTCGGTGAGACCGTGTGTCATGCCTGCCACCTCCGGACGGTACCGTGGTTCATTGCCAGTGGGTTCGACGTGCGCGATGCAAAAGCCTTCGTTTTCCGCTCCTGTGGCGGTATAGCTTAGTTGTTCCGCCCACAGGTGGGGCACGTGAGCCGTGAGTTGTCGACTGTGGTCTGTGCCGACGCCGACGAAGAACACCGCTCGGCGACGGCCACCGCGCTCGAATCGGCCGGCTTCGACGTCGTCACCGCATCGTCCGTCGACACCGTCGAGGCCGCGCTCGGCGGTGACGTCGACTGTGTCGTGACCGCCTTCAGATTCCCCGACGGCGACGGGTTCGACGTGGTAGCCGCGGTCCGTGACCGGCACCCGGACTGTGCCTGTGTCCTCTTCACCTCGCAATCGCTCTCCGAGTTGCCGCGTGGCGGTCGAGAGCAGGTCGTCGAGTACGTCCCGCGGTCGGTCCCGGACGCCCGTGACCGCCTCGTCGACGTCGTCGAGGGGGCCACCGCCGAGGTGACGCAGGCGGCCTATCCGCTCCCCGAGAACGAGACCGAGCGACTGTCGGCGGTCCGGGCGTACGACGTGGCCGAACTGTCCGCGGAGGCGACGTTCGACCGCCTGACGGCACTGATGACGACTCACTTCGACATCGACGTGGCCTTCGTCGGTCTGGTCGACGAACACGAGGAGCGGTTCGTCGCCTGTACGGGGGCCAACTGGCGAACGCTGGCGCGGGAGGACAGCATCTGTACCCACACCATCCTCACCGACGAGGAGATGGTCGTCGAGGACACCCACGAGGACCCCCGCTTTGCCGAAGTCGACCGACTGGACGAACTGCACATCCGGTCGTACGCCGGCGCCCGCATCACCGACAGCGAGGGGAACGCGCTGGGCGCAGTCTGCTGTACCGACGACGAACCACGCTCGTACACGCGGGCGGAACTGGACGACCTCCGACGGTTCGCCGACGAGGTCGAAGAACAGCTCCTGTTGCGCCGCCGACTCGGCGAGGAGCGTGAGTGAGATGTCGCTGCAAGGCGACGCAGTCTACGAGTTCGAGAACCTCCCGCTGGAACCGGTCGAGACAGGGACGAACCTGCTCGTGACGGGGCCGGCACTGGGGGGAACCCGAGAGTTGCTGCTCCGACTCCTACTCGGCGGGGACGCCGTCGTCATCATCACGGCGGATACGAGCGCCCGCGAGACGCTGTCCGACTTCGAGCGCCTCGGCGGGAGCGCCCCCGGCGAGCGAGTCCGGGTCGTCGACTGCACGCAGGACGACGGCGACGGCGGCGAGTTCGTCTCGGCCGTCGGGACGCCGGCCGACCTCACCGGCATCGGCATCGAGTACGCCGGCCAGTACGAGTCCGTCTACGCCCGGGGCTACGACGCGGTGCGGACCGGCATCTACACGCTGACGCCGCTGCTCGTCTACAGCGACGACGTGCGGCCGGTGTTTCGCTTCATCAACACCGTCTCCAGCCGGATCCGGACCGCAGACGGACTGGGCGTCTGTGCCATCGACCCCGAGGCCCACGAGGACCGGGTGGTCGGCAGTATCGCCCAGTCGTTCGACGCCCGCATCGAGGTGCGCGATGCCGACGCCGGCGTCGACATCCGGGTGCGGGGCCTCCCCGACCAGCCACGGGAGTGGACGGCGGTGCCTGCGCTCCGATAACACAAGCGTTTTCTCCGCCCCCCGCCGCGCTCTCAGTAATGACTGCCTTCACCGCGACCGTCACCGTTCGCCTGAAGCGCGGCGTCTTAGACCCCGAGGCCGAGACGACTCAGCGCCAGCTCGAACGCCTCGGCTTCGAACTGTCGGACCTCCGCTCGGCCGACCGGTTCGAGATCGACCTCGACGCCGAGTCCGCCGAGGACGCCGCCGAGCGCGCCGAGGAGATGGCCGAACGACTCCTCGCGAACCCGACCATCCACGACTACGACGTGGAGGTCGCCGAACGGGAATGATCGCCGTCACACTGACGCCGATGCTCGGTTCCCACACGGGGTGGTCACTGTGACCATCGCCGTCATCCAGTTCGGCGGGTCGAACTGCGACCGCGACTCCGTACAAGCCCTCGAATCGCTGGGCTTCGACGCCGACCTCGTCTGGCACGAGGACGGCCTGCCCGCCGACGTCGACGGCATCATGCTCCCCGGCGGGTTCTCCTACGGGGACTACCTCCGTGCCGGCGCGATGGCCGCTCGCTCGCCCATCATGGAGGAGGTGCGCGACGCCGCCGACGACGGGACGCCCGTCCTCGGGGTGTGCAACGGCGCACAAATCGGCTGTGAGTCCTCGCTCACGCCCGGCGTGTTCACCACCAACGAGAGCGCCCGCTTCCAGTGTGAACACGTCCACCTCCGCGTCGAGAACGCCGACACGCCGTGGACCCGCCACTACGAGGAGGGCGACGTGGTCGAACTCCCCATCGCTCACGGCGAGGGCCGCTACGAGATAACCGACGAGCGTCTCGACGACCTCGAAGCCGACGACCGCATCATCTTCAAGTACTGCGACGCCGAGGGCAACGTGACTCCGGAGGCCAACCCCAACGGCTCGAAACACGCCGTCGCGGGCGTCACCGGCGAGGCCGACCACGTCGCCGTCATGATGCCCCACCCCGAACGCGCGTCGCTCGACGATCTGGGCCGCACCGACGGAAAGCCCGTGCTGCAGGGCTTTGCCGACTAACCGCAGGCCATCGTCGTCGCTTTCTGCGTCAGGAGTGTCTGCCCGCCAGCCTCGACTCGAACGCCGTAGGACCGCTCGTTACAGTCGAAATCCGATGGCTCGACGACGTACTCGCCGACCCCCCGCTCCGTCTGAACAGTCACTCGATAGGTAGCGGCCTCGTGGAACAGGAAGACGACGGTCGTGTTCTCGGGCATCGTCACCGTCCGGTCGACGATGTTTGTCTCCGTCGGCGAGTGGCCGACAGACATCGGAACCTCTCGGGCCGGGCCGGCGTTCACGACGACGAAGCCGACCGGCTTCGGGCGGCCGTCGGACGGGGTTCCGACGTGAACGTAGTCGATTGGCTGTGCCGACCGGCCGTCGTACTCGAACGGCTGAAGGACGGGCTCAGACGGGTGGTCGTCCGTGATCCGGACGTCCGGCGGCGTCTGGAACGGGCCGACGCCGGCGACGGCGGCCCCGCCGACGGCGACGAGGGCGACGCTCAGGAGGAGGGTGGCGATAGCGAGTGGTCGGCGCATATCGGCGCCGTCGCTCCCGGTCGGTAACTGTCTTCTGTCCGGTCACTACGGACGTAGTCCAAAGGGGATAGGAATGGAGCGGGGCCAGTGGAGCGTGTGACATTGTCCGCGGCCCCTATGAATCAGTATAGCCCCCGGACGTAAAAACGCCATCCTACCGGAGTGAAAGTGAAACTGGTCGTCTCGGTGCGTGAGAACAGGCACCACACTCTTTTCCTGTCGGCGCCTACCCGACAGTATGCGTACAGACGAGACCACCGCTGCCGACGACGAGTCCGTCCGGGTCTGGCTGGTCGAACGGACCTACTCCGACGACGAACAGAACCTCATCATCCTCACGTACGCCACGCCGGACGGTGAGCGTGACTTCCGCAAGGAACGAGCGCTGACCTCCTACACCGGCGACCACCGCGAGACGCCCGTCTCGATGGCCGTCGACCCGGACAACCTCGGGCGCGTCGACGACGCCGAGACGCGCGAGCGCTACGCCGGGGAAGCCGAGCGGATGCAGGCGAAACACGACCCGGACGACGTACTCTGAGACTGCCCGACTCCTGCGGTCCCGACGCCGCCGTCTACGCGGCGCTCTCGCGACGCCACAGTGAGACGTATACGACGACAGTAGCGAGCAGTCCGACGCCGACGGCCACCTCGGCGGATAACAGCGACCGGCCGACGTTCACGTACGAGAGCGCGAGTACCAGCAGCACCGCCGGGCCGAACGCGGCGTAGGCGAACAGCAGGCGACGGCGCTCCGGCGACAGGTCCGCGAGGTTGAGCGCCACTGCCATGAGCGTCCCGAGACCGGCGAGGAGGCCGAGCGGGAGCGCGACGAGTGCGGAGAATTCGACGTTCACGAGTTCGATGACGGTCACGGTCACTAGCAGGAAGGTCGTGACGGCCCCACCGACCGCGGCGAGCGGTGTCCGATAGTGCACGTCGGCTGGTTGGGCGAAATCCGATATAAACGTACGTGCGACCGGGAAACTTACCGCGCCAGCGGCATCGAGTAGCTCTTCTCGCGTTCGATGACCGCGTCCCACGTCGCGTTGCACTCACACTCTACCTGCTCGAAGACACTCGGGTCCTGCCGCAGGTCGAAGTCCTTGATGGCGCGCTGGACCCGGTCGTCGCACTCGCCGCAGTTGTGCGGCCCGCGGTCGCTGCCGTGGCCGACGGGGTCGGAGACGACGATGACGTCCTCCTCGGCGGTCGATTCGAGTACGTCGGCGACGGACCAGAGCCACGGCGGGCGGTAGCCGCCGTCGTGGTACAGTTCCTCGACCATCGTGTAGCGCTGGACGTTACAGGGATTCATCGAGACGGTGTGACAGCCGTCGACGGCCGCACAGCGGCGGACGGACGATTTCATGTCCTCGACGGCCTCGCGCTCGGAGAGGAAGACCGGCTTCAGCAGGAGGTAGGCCTTGATGCCGGCACCGGCGTCCCGTGCCGCGGCGCAGGCCTCTTCGAAGTCCGCGAAGTCGAAGTACTTGTTCACGCAGTCGTGGCGCACGCGGTCGGTCGCGGTTTCGAGGCCGACGGCCACGTCCGTCTGTAGTCCCACGTCGACGAAATCGCTGACGCGGTCTTCCTCGACGAAGTCCGGCAGGGACTCGACGACGATGCGCTCGCGGTCGGCGAACGTCTCGGCGATGGCCTGCCGCGTCTCGGCGGGGACTTCGCGCTCGTCGAGGAAACTCCCGGAGGTGTAAATCTTGATGAGGCCGGACTTCTCGTCGGCCTCCTCGGCCTCGTGGTCCAGACAGTGCCGAATCTGGGCCATCAGGTCCTCGTGGGCGACGCTCCCGCCCTCGACGGACTCGGCGACGTACCCGCACATCGTACACCCGCCGGCGCGGGCCCACCGACAGCCGCCGGTGTTGAGGATGATTGTCAGGCTCTGATACACGCCGTCGGGCGTGTTGTCCTCGTCTAGCCAGACGCGAGTGGGTTCCCGGGGGTCGTAGGTCGAGTCGTTGCGCGACCGGATGTCGCGCATCACCGCGTTGTGGGCGTCCATGCCCTTGCCCTGCTCGTAGACGTCGGGACTGGGCTTGCTCATTGTGCCGGGGTAGCCGACGAGCGCGTAAATCCGCTTCGACCTCTCACTGCGGCCGCCAGTAGCGGAACGGTCTCTGATCGGTCTGGACGGCTGGATGGGAGCGCCCGTCCGATTGACCGACGGAGCTCTCTTCGGGCACCGACTCGTTCCGACACCGGTTACAGACGGGAGCGGGCGGTAGTCCGCGCAGTCTCGTCTTCGGACTGATTCTCCGGGGCGGGGTCCCCGTCGACGGTCGGGAACTCGACCGTGAACACGCTCCCGTCGGGACCGGTTTCGGCGAGTTCGATGGTGCCGTCGTATCGGTCGACGAGTACGCTCACGAGGAACAACCCGACCTGGTGGTTTTCGTTCTGGCTTCGCTCGAAGAGGGTCGCACGCTCCGCCGCCGAGATCCCCGGGCCGTTGTCGGCGACGTGGACGGCGACTACTTCGGGCGTCTGATCGACGGTTATCTCGACGCAGGGGGTCGGACTGTCGTTGTGCTCGACGGCGTTCGACAGGAGGTTGCCGAAGATGCGCCGCATCATCTCGTCGCCGAGAACGGAGACGTCTTCGGGGACCTCGTCCGTAATCTCGACAGAGGGGTACTTCGCCTGCAGATCCGATATTTCGGCTTCGAGAAGCGACGAGAGGTCGATTTCGTCGAGTGAGCTGTCGTCTCGTGACGCTTTGATGAGCGTCCGTACGTCGTCGATGACGCGAGTCATGGCCTCGCTTTGGCGCTGAATCGTTCGCAAGTGGTCCTCGATGTCCGCTTCGTGTTCGTCCCGGACCAACTCGGTGCGTCCCATGATGATCTGCGCGTTGTTTAGCACCTCGTGACGGAGGAGGCTGTTGAGGTAGTCGAGTCGTTCCCGTTCCGCCTCGGTCGCCGCCGCTCTGACCCGAGCGCGTTCGGCGGCCTGTGCCTGCTCGATGGCCCGCGCTTCGATGAACCCGATGACGGCCCCACCCGCCGCCCCGGTGGCGGAGACGATGTGGACCCAGCCGACGATTTCCACGGTGTCCAACCCGGGCCTGACCACTATCAGCGGGACGTTGATGGCAAGGAGTATCGAGGCGGTACCGAGACACCAGAGCGCGACTCGGGGGTAGCGGGCGGGGCTAGTGGCGGACCGCGTCAGGAACAGGCCGACGGCTATCACGGTGCCGGCGAGTACGGCACTGACCGCGTACGCGGAGAGATTCTGCACCGAATCGAGTTGGCCCACGCCGTCGAAGGCGAGTTGGACGGCGACCTGCGAGAGAAACACGAGACTGCCGAAACCGACGAGTAGCCGGGGAACGAGCATTCGGTGCCGAGACGAGAGTGGGGTCCCCGACATATACCTACTACCAACATGCCACTCGTGTACGATTAACTTACCCTCTAGTTATCGTGCATGGTAACTGGGAGAGGGATGGGGTAGACGGGTGTACTCCGCCAGATCAGATTTGATACTCTCGCGTGTGGCTTCCGCTGTCCCGACCAGTCCGAGCGCTCGCCATCGGGCGACGGCGGTCACCGTCCGTACCAGAGCCACGCGACGCCGGCGAGGGTAGCCCCGACGGCGTTGGCGACGAAGTCCGCACCGCTCGTATCACGGGTGGCGACGAGCCCCTGCAGTATCTCGATGCCGGCGCCGTAGCCGACGGCGACGGCCGCGAGGGCGGCGACGACGGCGGCGGTCCGGGTTCGCTTCCCCCACGCGAGTAGCGTCGTCAGCGCTCCGTAGCTCCCGGCGTGAACCCACTTGTCGAGTGCGACGCCGAGCAGTGTCGGTACCGCCTCCGTGCCGCTCTCCGGCACCGGAACGAGCGACGTGACGAGTAACAGGGCGGCGAACGCGACGGCGGGCGCGTACCGACGGAACCGCGACGAGTCCATACCCGAGAGAGGGGGTGGCGCCGCATAAGCAGGGCGGTCACCGGTCTCGGCCGCACGCGAGAACCGGCCAACGACTGCGCCTGCCATCAGATACTTCATCTGGACCCCCGAGAGCGAAGCTAATGACCGACGGGCGAACGGACAGGATACCGACCCGCCGTGTACTCCTGTCACCGGAGGCACTCGGACTCGTGGCGGCCGCGCTCGTCCTCCTCGCGGGGGCAACGCTCCCGCCGCCCGGCAACCTGACGATGTCGGCCCAGCGCGTGCTCGCGGTGTTTCTGACCGCACTGGTCCTCTGGTTGACCGAACCCGTTCCCTACGTCGTTTCGAGCGTTCTCAGCGTGACGCTCCTGTTCGCACTCGGGACCGTAGACTCCTTCGAGGCCGCGGCGACCGGATACACCTCGACACTGGTCTTCTTTCTCCTGTTGCTCCTGCTGCTGGGCAACGCCATCGGGACGGTCGGTCTGGACAGGCAACTGGCTCGTCGACTACTCTCGGCGGAGAGTACGCCGCGCGCGGCGCTGCGCTCGGTCGCGGGAAGCATGCTCGCGCTGGCGTTCGTGATGCCGTCGGCGATGGCCCGTGCGGTCACGTTCGTCCCCATCGTCGAACAGTTGGAAAGCGGGTTCGGACTGGCCGACGACAGCGGGTTCGAGCGGGCCGGGTTCCTCTTGCTCGGGCACGTAAACCCGATCGCGTCGATGGCGTTGATGACCGGCGGCGGGATGGCGCTCGTCACCTCCGAAATCGTCAGCAACAGCGTCCGACCGGTGACGTGGGTGGAGTGGGCGGTGTTGATGCTCCCGCCGACGGTGCTCCTGTACGCGCTGGCCACTGTCGCCGCCGGCGTCGTGACGACCGTCGACGGAACGACGACGGTCGCCGAGGCGGAGAACGCGCCGTTGGCGACGGACGGCGACGGGAGCCAGTTGACGCGGGACCAGCGACTCGTCGCCGTCGTCGTGGCCGGGGCCGTTGTGAGTTGGGTCGCCGGGTCGTTCGTCGGCCTCCCGACGGTCGTGCCGGCCGCCGTCGCGGTGACGGTGCTTGCCCTCCCCGGCATCGGTGTCATCACGACCGAGGACGTCACGGAGGTGAGTTGGGGTATCATCTTCCTCATCGGAGCGATGCTCTCGATACTCGAGGTGATGGAGGCCACGGGCGCAATCGACGTCGTCGTCGACGTGCTGACTCGGGTCGTCCCCTTCGGAGCACTGGCCCACTGGCAGGTCGTCGCGGTGTTACTTGCGCTCGCCGTCGGGATTCGGGTGCTGTTCTCGACCGGGTCGGCCGCTATCGTCGTCGCACTCCCCATCCTGCTTGAGTTCGGCGGTGCCTTCGGCGTCGACCGGCTGTATCTGGCGCTTTCGGCGTTGCTCGTCGTCGGGTCGACGACGCTCCTGCCGTTCAACACGACGGCGGTACTGATATCGATGGACCGCGGACCGCTCTCGCACCGCGACGTCGCCTCGTTCGGCCTGCTGACGATGGGTCTTTCGCTCCTCGTCGTCGCCGTCGCGTGGGTGGCATACTGGCCGCTCGTCGCGTGATGCCGTGAGACATATATAGGCGAGTGGGTTCTTCCCGACAGAGGAGGCAACCATTCTCCGCGTCGAGTTCACCACGATGCCGACGGGCGTGATGGCGAAGCTAGCGGAGCGACTGTCGTCCGTGCGGAGCATCGAACTCGACAACGCGTTCTACGTCGAGGACGGGACGTGGATAGAGTCGCTGACCGTCGTCGCCAGCGAGCACTTCGACGCCGACGCCCTCGTCGACGACATCTCCGGGGCGTCGCTGTTCTACACCAGCGAGATACCGACGGCGTCCGCCGACGTGGACATCCGACGACTCACCATCCTCGCGACGGAGTCGTACCCGTTCATCCTCGGGTTGGTGCTCCGACAGGAGGCGATTCCGAACCGCATCGTCCTCCAGGACGGCGGGTTCGAAGTCGTGACGACGACGCGGGACTGGGACCAGTTCCGCTCGATGGCCGACGAGGTGCAGGCCACCCTCGGCGAGTTCGAGTTGCTGTCGGTCACACAGAACGAGGAGCCGGGCGAACCGCTGGACAGCGGCCGACTGACCGAGGTGCTCGTCTCGAAACTCACCGACGACCAACTGGAGATTTTGGAGACGGCCTACAACCGGGGGTACTTCGACGTGCCACGGGAGACGTCCGAGACGGAACTGGCCGAGGAACTAGGCGTCGCGCAGTCGACGGTCAGCGAACGACTCCGGACGGCCGAGCGGTCGCTCCTCGAACTCATCTACGGCCCGAGAGAGTGACGTGTGTGGGAATGTTCTAACAGACACGCAAACCGGCCCGAAAATACCCACCCCATTTTAAAATTCGGTAGATATCGGTCGGCATAGGGAGTAAAACGATTCTAGATAGCCCGGAAGATGGGGGCGAGATGGCGCCGAAAGATGATGATGAATACGGCAGCGGAACCGGCTCAGGACTGACCCGACGTGGCTACCTCGCGGCGACGGGGACGACCCTCGCGACGAGCGCACTCGCCGGGTGTGGCGGCGGCGGTGGCGACGGCGGTAGCGGTGGCGAGAGCCTCACGCCCAACGTGCCGGAGGGGACGCCGGAGACGGTCAAGACCCAGTACTGGCGCGAGTGGGACACCGTCGACGCCGACTCGCCGCCGCTGGACTACAGTGCGTCCGCGGGCGCGGTGCTGGACCCGCTTCCGGTCGAGTTCTCCAGCGAGGACGACCCGTGGATGCGCGAACACGCGCTGATGGTCCAGCGAGGACTCAGCGACCTCGGTATCAGTACGGAACTCAACGACCGACCGCTCAACCAACTGTACGCCCAGAGCTGGGCGACGAAGGGGCTGGAAGCGGTCATCTCGATGAGTACCCACGGCCCGGACCCACAGCGCGGGTTGGACCCGAACCCGCTGTTGATGCGCCGGAGCGCCGGGAGCCTCTCGAACTACGACAACTACTACCACCCAGAGCTACAGGAACTCCTCACCGAACAGGCTCAGACGACCGACCGGGCGAAGCGCGAGGAACTCGTCGACCGCGCACAGGAGATATTCGCCGACGACGTGGGTGCGCTCATCACGCTGTTCCCGGACGTCATCACGGCCGTCAACACGGACAAGTGGAGCGGCTACGTGAAGACGCCGGGCAACGGCCCGACGAAGGACTCGTTCGTCTGGTCGGAGGTCAACCTCCAACCGCAGACCGACGACAAGACCTACGTGAAAGGCGTCACGACGTCGATGAACTCCCTGAACCTGCCGTGGGCCGCCGGCGGGGCGGAAGCGAAGCGTCTGACGTTCATCTACGACGGCCTGTTCGACGCGACGCCCGACTTAGACGTGGTTCCGGCGCTGGCGACCGGCGGCGGGTTCGTCGACGATACCACCGTCGAACTCACGCTCCGCGAGGGTGTCGAGTGGCACGACGGCGAACCGTTCACCGCCGAGGACGTGAAGTTCACCGTCGAACTGTACACGGAACATTCCTCGACGAGTCAGACGCCGTTCTACGAGCCGATAGAGTCCGTCGAAGTGCTGGGCGACCACGAGGTCCGGTTCAACCTGAAGAACCCCGACGCGGCGTTCATGACCCAGCGCGTCGTCCGCAGCGTCATCATCCCGAAACACAAGTGGGAGGACGTCGATAACCCGTCTCAGCACAACCCCGACGCCCCCGTCGGAACCGGTCCCTTCCAGTTCGAGAACTGGGAGCAGGGGACCCGCTTCGAAGTCTCACGCAACGACGGCCACTGGATGTTCGACGACGACTGGCGGGCAGACGCGCTGGGCGACCAAGCCGAGAGCGGCCCCGGCGTCGAGGGCGTCATCTGGATCAACGTCGGCAACATCGACTCGATGATCGGCTCGCTGCAGGGCGGCGAGATCGACGCCGTCGGCGCGACGCTCTCGAACAGTCAGGCCGACCGCGCGGCCGGCACCAGCGGCGTCGAGAAGATGGCGAGCGGCAACTTCGCGCCGCTCGACACGAAGCTCATGTTCTCCTGCCCGCTCGTCCGCGACAAGGAGTTCCGCGTCGCGCTGGCGAAGGCCGTCGACTCCGGCGGGTTCGCCGAGGGCGTCCTGCAGGGTCGGGCGACCGTGCCAAACGGCGAGAACCCCATCTCGGACCTCACGCAGTGGCACAACGGCGAGACGCCGGGCTACGAGTTCAACGTAGACGAGGCCCGGGCGGTGCTGAAGAAAGCCGGCTACACGTGGGACGGCGACGAGAACCTGCGGTTCCCCAACGGGGACGCGTGGGGCGCGTTCGTCGAGCGCATCCAGCCCGGCAACGCCCACAAACGCCGCTCCGAACTCGGCCAGCCGGACTTCTCGTAACTACACAGGACAATGCACACCGACTGCCCCCGACACACAGAGACGAGAGGACGGCCGGAACGGCCCGGTAGCGCGCCGCTCGCCGCGCGCGGGACGGCCCGAACAGACGTACAGCCGACGACCACGCGACCGACCGAGGAGGGTGACCGATGACGCAGTTCCAGCGATTCCTCGCGAAGCGGCTGGCGATATCCGTGCTGTTGACGCTGGTAGCGGTATCCGTTATCTTCGTCGTCCTGCGTCTCCTCCCGGGGAGTCCGTTCGAGGCGCTGGTCACCTCAGGAAACCTCAACCAGCAACAGATAAACGAGATTCGGTCGATGTACGGCCTGAACCAGCCGCTGTGGCAGCAGTACGTCAGCTACATGGGGAGCATCCTGACCTTCGAATTCGGCTACTCCATCCTGCGGAGCCAGCCCGTCTGGAGCGTCCTCGAACCGCGACTGGTGAACACGCTCATCCTGCTGGTCCCGGCACTCGTCACGACGGCGGTTCTGAGCTCCTCGCTCGGGATGTACGTCGGCTGGAACCGGGGGAGCTTCCTCGAGAAGTTCAGCATCATCTCGACGACGTTCCTCCGGTCGACGCCGGTGTTCATCACGGGCATCTTCTTCATCATCGTGTTCGCCTACAACCTCGAACTGGTGCCCGCCTTCGGGATGCGGTCGGTGACCGCCTCGCCCGAGGGGTACGCAGAGACGTTCCTCTCGGTCGACTTCGCCTACCACTACGTCCTGCCCTTTACCGTCGCCGTGCTGTACTACAGCGGCGACTTCCTGCTGTTGGCCCGCAACGGCGTCGTCGAGAAGCGCGGCTCGGAGTTCCTGAAACTCCACCGCGCGAAGGGCCTCTCGGAGATGCAGCAACTGGCCCGCGCCGGGCGGAACTCGATGCTGCCCATCCTGACGTACTTCGCGCTCCGCCTCGGGATGATATTTCAGGGCCTCATCCTGCTGGAGGTGGTGTTCGGCTGGCCGGGCATCGGCCGCGAACTCGTCCTCGCCATCCAGCAACAGGACTACCCGCTGGTGCAGGCCGCGGTGTTCATCATGGCGCTCGCCGTCATCATCGCGAACCTCGCCGCCGACGTGCTGTACGCGTACTTCGACCCGACCGTCTCGACCAACGGGAGTGGGTCCGCATGAGTACCGAGACCAAACCCAAAGCGGAGTTGTACAAGCGCGTCGACCGGATTCAGTCGCTCGTCCGCGACCAGTTCGCGTTCCTGCGACAGGACCGATTGGCCTTCGCCGGCGTCCTCGTCGTCGGTGCGTTCGTGTTCACGGGCGTGTTCGGACCGCTACTGGCACCCCACGACCCCATCGAGTACACCGTCCGGGACCAAGCCGGGTCTATCCTGCGTCTCTCCGGGCCGACGGGGGCCGCCGTCCTCGGGACGACGGCCTACGGGAAGGACGTCCTGAGCCAGTTCCTCGCCGGGGCGCGGCCGACGCTCATCGTCGGCCTGTTCGGCGGCCTCGGCACCGGTGCTATCGGCTTCCTCGTCGGCCTCGTCAGCGGCTACTACGGCGGGTGGGTCGACGAGGTGCTGATGCGCCTGACCGACCTGACGTTCTCGCTGCCGTTCATGCCGATGGCGCTGCTGCTGTTGACGTTCGTCACCCCGAACATCTGGCTGATGACCGCCATCATCGCCGGGTTCCTCTGGAAGATGCCGGCCCGCGTCGTCCGCTCTGAGGTGCTGTCGGTGCGCGAACGGACGTTCGTCAAGTCCGCGCGCGCGAGCGGCGCCAGCGACTTCCGGACGATGTTCTACCACGTCGGCCCGAACGTCCTGCCCATCGGCTTCCTGTACACCGCCTACGGCGTCGCGTGGGCCATCGCCGCGCAGGCCAGCCTCGCGTTCCTCGGGTTCGGCGACCCGACGATGACCAGTTGGGGCCGGATGCTCCGACAGGTGTTCGAGTCCGGCAACATGCGCATCGCGTGGTGGTGGGTGTTCCCGCCCGCCATCGGTATCGCCGCCGTGACCACCTCGGTGTTCCTCATCGGCCGCGCCTACGAGGAAGTCATCAACCCCGAAATCCAGACCGACCAATGAGCCTACTCGAAGTCGAAGACCTCAAAGTCACGTACACGACCGACGACGAGAGCGTCCACGCCGTCAACGACGTCTCGTTCAGCATCGACGAGGGCATCAACTACGGCCTCGCAGGCGAGTCCGGGTCCGGGAAGTCCACCGTCGCGGAGGCGTTGCTGGGCTTGCTTCCGGGCAACGGCACCGTCGAACGCGGAACTATCCAGTTCGACGGGAAAGACCTCACCTCGCTCTCGGAAGCCGAACGCCGGGACGTCCTCTGGGAGGACATCGCGTACATCCCACAGAGCGCGATGGACTCACTGGACCCCGTGATGTCCACGGGCGCCCAAATCACGCAGGCTATCCACAACCATCGGAACGTCTCGGATGCGAAGGCGAGGAACCGTGTCCGCGAACTGTTCGAAATCGTCGGACTCGATCCCGACCGCATCGACGACTACCCACACGAGTTCTCCGGCGGGATGCGCCAGCGCGTCACCATCGCGATGGCGCTGGCGCTGGAACCGGACCTCATCATCGCCGACGAACCGACCACCGGCCTCGACGTCATCGTCCAGGACAAGATCATCGACAAGATTCTGGAGATACAGGAGCGCATGGACAGTTCCCTGCTCCTCATCACCCACGAGATCGGCGTCATCGCCGAGACCTGCGACGAACTGTCAATCCTCTACGGCGGGAAGGTGATGGAACAGGGCAGCGTCGACAACGTCCTCGTCAACCCCACGAACCCGTACACGATGGGGCTGAAGAACTCCTTCCCCGAAATCGAGGACGGCGACGCCGACCCGGTGGCGATTCCCGGGTCGCCGCCGAACCTGAATCGGGAACCGACCGCCTGCGTGTTCGAGGACCGCTGTCCGTTCGCCACCGACGAGTGCGGCGAGTCCCATCCCGACCTTGTGGACCTCCCCAACCGGAACCACCGGTCGGCCTGTCACAACGTCGAGGAAGCAGCCCAGATGCGCCGAGACGCCAAAGCCCCGGAGACGTGGGACATCCCCGACTCGGACGCCGACGGCTCCGACCGCGGGGAGGTCGTCCTCGAAACCGACGGGCTGGAGAAGTACTACGAGCAGAGCCAGTCGCTGGTGAGCCAGTTCCGCGGCGAGGACCCCGACTACGTGAAGGCCGTCGACGGCGTCTCGCTGTCGGTCCGCCGGTCGGAGGTGCTCGGTGTCGCCGGCGAGAGCGGGTGCGGGAAGTCCACGCTGGGCGAGACCATCGCCCTGCTTGAGGACCCCACTGGCGGCGAGATGGTGTTCGACGGCGAACCCTTCGAGTACTATCAGGACGGGAACTTACAGGAGTTCCGCCGGAAGGTCCAGATAATCTTCCAGGACCCGTTCGACTCGCTGAACCCGAGACAGACCGTCCGGAAGTTGGTCGGCGAACCGCTGACCATCCACGACTACCGGACCGACGAGCGGGAACGGGCCATCGTCGAGACCTTAGAGAAGGTGGGGCTG
This sequence comes from Haloarcula pellucida, assembly GCF_014647235.1. Classification (GTDB taxonomy): domain Archaea; phylum Halobacteriota; class Halobacteria; order Halobacteriales; family Haloarculaceae; genus Haloarcula; species Haloarcula pellucida. The sequence goes on along the minus strand of NZ_BMOU01000002.1, from coordinate 379,151 downwards.
ACGCCCGCCGAGAAGTTCCTAGACCAGTATCCACACGAACTCTCGGGCGGGCAACGCCAGCGCGTCGCCGTCGCGAAGGCGCTGGTGTTGGACCCGGACTTCCTCATCTGCGACGAACCGGCGTCGATGCTCGACGTCTCGCTGAAGGTGAACCTGCTGAACCTGCTCCGGGGACTGGCCGACGCCGAGGACATCGGCATCGTCTACATCTCTCACGACCTCGCGAGTCTGGTGCAGGTGTCGGACCGACTGGCCATCATGTACCTCGGGCGGATCATCGAGGAGGGCGACGTCGGCCGCATCGCGACGCAGCCGAAACATCCCTACACGACGTCGTTGCTCGCCGCGGCCCCGGAGAAAGACCCGACGGCCGACCGGACGCGGGTCCTCCTCGACGGGGAACCGCCGGATCCGGTCGACCTCCCCTCGGGGTGTGCGTTCGCGCCGCGATGCCCCAAGGCCGAGGAGTCGTGCTGGGAGGCCGAACCGGGCCTCGACGAGGCTGGCGACGCCGACCACCGGGCCGCGTGTTACGTCCCCGACGACGAGAGCGAGTCGCCCGCCTCCAAGGGGACCGCCGGCGACGGGGGCTTCGAGACGCCGGTCGACGCCGACTCGCTGAGCGACTGACGCCATGGCAGGGTTCGAGACGAGCGTCGTGTCGGTCGTCGGGGGCCTCTCGACGGACGCCGCGACTGCCGTCGGCGTCGCGTCGCTCGTCGCGTTGCTCGCGCTGTCGGGCTTCTTCTCCTCGGCGGAGATAGCGATGTTCTCGCTGGCCCGGCACCGCGTCGAGTCGCTCGTGGCCGACGGTGCCACCGGCGCGGAGACCGTCGCGTCGCTGAAAGACGACCCGCACCGACTACTGGTGACCATCCTCGTCGGGAACAACCTCGTCAACATCGCCATGTCCTCCATCGCGACGGGACTGCTCGCGATGTCCCTCACACAGGGGCAGGCGGTACTCGCGGCGACGTTCGGCGTGACGGCCGTCGTCCTGCTGTTCGGCGAGAGCGCGCCCAAATCCTACGCCATCGAGAACACCGAATCGTGGGCACTGGCCGTCGGCCGACCGCTGCAACTCTCGGAGTACGTGCTGTATCCGCTGGTGGTCACGTTCGATAGGCTGACCCGCGTCGTCAACCGCCTGAGCGGCGGCACCAGCGCCATCGAGACGTCCTACGTGACCCGCGACGAGATACGGGAGTTGATTCAGACCGGCGAGAGTGAGGGCGTCATCGAGCGCGAAGAGCGTGAGATGCTCCAGCGGGTGTTTCGCTTCGACGACACCATCGCCAAGGAGGTGATGACCCCGCGACTCGACGTGACCGCCGTCCCCCGGACGGCGACCGTCGACGACGCGGTCGCGGCCTGCGTCGAGAGCGGTCACTCGCGGCTCCCCGTCTACGAGAGCGACCTCGACAGCGTGGTCGGCGTCGTCGAACTCCGTACCCTCGTCGGCCGCGACGACGCCGCGGACGACTCGCTGGACGGGTACGTGCGAGAGACGCTCCACGTCCCCGAGAGCAAGCACGTCGACGACCTGTTTCGCGAGATGCGTGACCGGCGCGTCGAACAGGTCGTCGTCATCGACGAATTCGGGACCACCGAGGGCATCGTCACGACCGAGGACATCGTCGAATCCGTCGTCGGCGAGATACTCGACGCCGACGAGGACCACCCAATCGACGTGGTCGACGAACGAACCGTGGTGGTCGACGGAGCCGTCGGCGTCGAGGCCGTCAACGACGTCGTCGGCGTCGACCTGCCGGACGGCGAGGAGTTCGAGACGGTCGCCGGGTTCGTCTTCAACCGCGCCGGCCGACTGGTCGAAGCCGGCGAGACCATCACCTACGCCGGGGCCGAACTGACCGTCGAGGCCGTCGACAGGACCCGCATCGAACGGGTCCGTATCACCGACCCCGAACCGTCCGAACCCGCAGAGCGCGAAGCGACCGCGTCGGGCTAGTCGGGACCGCACAGCGCGGCGAACGCGTGCGTCGAATAGGGCCGTCAGAGAGACGTGACGCCGAAGACGAGCGCCAGCGCCCGGAGGCCCACGACGACGCCGGCGACGCCAGCCACGCCGTACATCGCCGCGCGGTTCCGGTACCGAGATGCCGCTGTCGACAGCGACCCCACGGCGACGTGGACGTCCCCGCCGAGGACGAGTCCGTGGTCGGTTGGCCGCGCAGTCCCCGCGACGGCGACGTGGTCGCCCGGCCCGACGACCGACTCCTCGTACCGACGGGGCTTGTCTCGGTGATTGCGTTCGACCTTCGGCGCGGGGTTCGGGAAGTCGGCGGGCGGTCGCTCGCCGCCGTCGAGCGCCAGCGTCCGCGTGGCCGCGAGGTCCACCGTCGCGTCGTCGGGGTCGACCCACACCCGCCCGCTTCCGTCGTCAACGGCAAAGCGGACGCCGCCGACGCCACCGTCCCGGACGACCCACTGCTCGCGCTGGCCGACGTCGCCGACGCCGTGGGGGTCCAGTACCTCGACGTTCCACGACCAGCAACACGCCTCGCGGCCCGTGACCGGTGCGCTGTCGACGGCGGCGTCGGTAACCTCGCCCGTACAGGCCGCCACACCGGGCGACAGCGACCCCGTCGGCACGTCGCCGTCGGGGTTGAGTCGTCGCCACCGCCGGACGAAGGTCCGACAACTGGCGAGGCCGGCCAGTCCGAGGACGAGCGGTATCGACGACCCGAGGACGAGCATCCCGACCCCACGGACGTCCGTCTCGGGGTCGAAGAACGTCACGTCGCCGAGAAACCCCATCGTGACGACGACGACGAGCGTGACCACGGTGATTGCCGCGCCGTCACGCGGTGTGAGTCCAGCAGGAAGTGCGCTGTTTGGCATCGCGGCCGCCTCGTAGTAGACGTACGCGCCGGCGAGACAGACGACCATCCCGGCGAGGACCAGCAGATACAGCGTCAGCGCTCCTGCCATCCGGTTTCGGTAGTCGACGGCGTGGCAAAAAGGTGGGGTGGCCTACCGCTCTTCGACGTGGCGCATCTGCACGGCGATACCCCGCGTCGAGGACTGCATCTCCGAGCCGTTCATCTCGGCGCGGCCGACGCCGAAGGCGGCGTCACCCTGCACCACGACTTCGTCTCCCACCCGGATGTCGTCGCTGGCGTCGACGATGCCCGGCGCGAGGACCGACCCGTGGGGAACGAAGGGTTCTATCTCGACCGTCTTGGTCGGGACGCTACTCTCGACCCAGCGGCGCGCGCCCGCGAGCGTCAGCGAGAGGACGCCGTACTGCTGGGCCAGCGCCGCCAGTTGCTCGCCGTCCTCGTCGTCGGCCCGCAACTGTGGATAGCGGCCCTGCGTGCCGATGTCGGCGAACAGCTCGTCGCCCGCCCCGGCGCCGAACTGGTAGTCGGCGACGGCCCGGATGGTGTTGGCCTCGCGAGTCGACTTCCGGTAGGTGTCCCACCCCTCCAGTTCGGCCGCGAGGTTGCCGAGCGAGTCGGCCGTCGTCGGGTGGTCGGAGACGGTGTAGGTAAAGTCCAGTCCGAGCGAGTCCTCGACGCGTTCACAGATGTCGCGGTACCCCTCGCCGGGGACGTGCGCGATGATGTCGGGGTAGTCGGCGTCGTCGAGATACCGTTCGAGGACCTGCGAGACGAACTCTATCTCGTTTGCGGTCCAGCGGCCCGTCACCACCGAGTCGTAGTGCTGGGCGGGGTAGGTGAGTTCGAGTTCTTGGGGAACGACGCCGATGGGCGAGGTCATCGACACCATGTGGGCGCGCCAGTGGACGGCGTCGTGGTACTGCTTGTGGCTCTGGGAGTCGCTGTAGGGTTTCCGGGCGGAACAGGGGACGATGACGAGCGGCCGGTCGTCGAACCGCGGGACGTAGCGGTCGGTCACTCGCTCGGCGAAGCGCTGAATCTCGACGCGGCGAATCGAGTCCTCGCTCGCCGCCGATAGCTGTGCCCGGCGGATGAGCGGCGTCCGCTCCTCGACGTAGCCGTACTGCTGGTCCAGTCGGCGGAACGTCGCGGTCAGCCAGTTGTCCTGTCGGGCCTGCCCCTCGACGTAGTCCCGGAGGCGGCCGTCGCGGATGCGCCGGCGGACTCGCCGGAGTTCCGCGGCCAGCGCGTTGACGTTGTGGGCAACGCAGTCCTCGCGGGTGAACTCTTCACGCGGGCCCTGACAGGCCGGACACGAGCAGGGGAGTTCGTCTAAGTCTTCGAGGAAGTACGCCTCGTCCGTCGTCAGGTAGCGCCCTTCTGTCCCGCGAATCACGGCGCGGTGCGGGTCCACGACATCGACGCCCGAGTAGACGAGCGTCGCGACGTTCCGGGGCGTGGCGACGCCGGGCAGATAGAGAGCGGTGTCGGCGGGGATGGCCTCGCGCGTCGTCGTCACAGCGTCGACGAACGCCGACGCGTGGCCCACGTAGCCCGGCGCGCCAGCGAGGACGTACACGTCGCTGCCGACGTCCGCGGCCGTGTCCGGCGAGACGACGGCACCGCTCGGGAAGTCGACGTCGGGGTACTCGGGGGCAAAGGCCTCTGTGACTTCCTCGGGCGTGCCCGCGGGCAGGCCGCGGTGTGGAAGTACCGTCACCCGGGACTCGTCGCCTTCCGGCAGTGCCTGTTCCGTGGGCCAGCGACTGCCGGCGTCGTGGAGGAGACGGTGGACGTCCCCGGGCGTGTCGGCGTCCACGTCGTCGACCAGCGCCGGGGTCGTCACGGACTCGGCGAGACGCAACTCGCCCAGTCGCGCGGCGCCGTCGCGCTCGTGGACCTCGAAGTAGTCGGTCATGCCCACGTCTCGGCTACGGGCGTTCAACTATCTTGCTCTTCGAGGGCCGACGCGAGCACCGGTACTCCGCGGAGTGCCCGAAGCACCGCCATGGCGGCCACAGTGTGCGGCCACTTCCGTGGGACCACCGGCGAGAAGACGGTGACCGTCGACGCCGACGGCGGGACGGGAGGCGCTGTCGGCCGTTCGTCGAAGCGTACCCGCGTGCGGAGCGACATCTCTTCGACGACGGCGCCCTCGAATCGAGCGTGCGGTTGTCCGTCGACGGGGCCGCGGTGGACCCAGAAGCCGACTGTCCGGCCGACGCCGAACTCAGCGTCCATCCACCGATGCAGGGTGGCTGAGCACGACGCGGCGCTCGTCGACGGCGCTCACGCGACCGACTACGTTATCCGTTCGGCGCCGTCAGTGACGTCGTCCAGCGGTCGGAGGCGGTACTCGCCAGAGTCGGTGTGCTGTTCGAGGACGGCCCGTTCGGTGTGTGGCGGCGCCGTCACCGTCGGCGTCGTGATGACCTCTCGCTCGACGATGGCACAGAACCGCCAGTACCCGTCGTCGTCGGACATACCTGATCGAATGTCGTCCCGCATGCGACAAAAGCGTGCGGTGTGGACACGTGACACGACCGGACGGCCGTGGGGTTTTGCCCCTCGGACGGTAACTCCCCGGCATGGTCGGGTCCCGAACCGCGACGGCTGTCGTCGGCCTCGTCGTGAGCCTCCTCGTCACCGCGGCGCTCTGGTGGTACTTCGAGAGCCTGTTCGTCTTCCTGTTCCTGCCGTTCGTCCCGTTCCTCTTCCGGGGGCTGGGCGACGGCGAACCGACCGTCGTGCAGGAGTGTCCCCACTGCGGGTTTCAGGCGACCGTGGACTCGTACGATTACTGCCCGCGGGACGGCACGCGGCTGGAACCGGCGTCCGAACGGTAACGCGCTCCTGACAAGCACTTATTAGCAGGGGATGGATATGGTGGCGTATGCCGGGGGTTCGAAGGGGGACGTGCGAGGACGTCCCGGCGGTCCAGCGTGTCGCTCACCGGGCGTGGCACGCCGCCCACGACGACATCGTCGGCGCGGCGACCGTCGACGCGTTCCTCCAGCGGTACTACACGCCGTCGCGACTCGACGACGCCGTCACGGACGCCGACCGAGTGTTCCGCGTCGCGACGGTCGACGGCGACGTGGTCGCCTTCGCCGAGGCCGGACCGACGGAGGCGGACCGGACGTGGTCACTCGCGCGCTGCTACGTCGACCCGGAGTACTGGCGCGAGGGCATCGGCACCACGTTGCTCGACGCAATCGAGGCCAGCGTCCGGGACCGCGGGGGGAGACGCCTGCGGTTGGTCGTCATGGCCGGCAACGACGCCGCTATCGGGTTCTACGAGGCACGGGGGTTCGGCCGCGTCGACGACCACTACGACGAGTTCCTCGACGTGGAGGGCTACGTCTACGCCAAGTCGCTCTAGTCCGGTCGTTCGGCGACGAGGACGCCGACCTGCTCTGAGACCATCTCGACGGCCGTCAGCGCGTAGCCCGCGTCGGTGAAGGCGTCGGCGAGGACGCCGACCGTCGCCGGGTCGTCCACCTCGGGGCTGTAGAACGGGTCGTCGGGGTTCGGTTCGCCGAAGAACATCACGTCGCCGAGGACGATGCGGTGCGGCCCCAGTTCGGCGATGACGTCGATGGCCTCGCGCTTCTCGTCGTCGCCGAGGTGGTGCATCGCGAAGTTCGAGGTGACGACGTCCACGTCGACACCGTCTGGCACCTGCGGGTCGCGGAAGCGGCCCTCGCCGAACGTGACGTTCGCGACGCCGTTCTCGGCGGCCTTCTCGCGGGCCTGTTCGAGCATCCCCTCGCTGATGTCGCGGCCGACGACCTCGGCGGCCTCGTCGGCGACGCCGAAGGCGATAGCGCCCGTCCCGGTGCCCAAATCCAGCACCACGTCCCCGGAGTCGGGGTCGGCGTGGGCGACGACGAGGTCCGCGCAGGCCCGGTACTCCGGAGAGTCCTGACTCTCGTCGTAGTCGACGGCGTGGTCGGAGAAGCGGTCCGCGTGTTCGTCCAGCGACTTCTTCATACCCGCCGCTACGGACGGCGGCGTGAAAGGCGCCGCGGATGCGGACGGGCCGTGGGAGAGACATCCGAGAGGGCAGGGATCGAACGGGGACAGGGAGACGAGAGGGGTGGGTACGTGGAGTGGGGTCACGCGCCGGTCGTTACGGGGCCGACGCGTGTGGGAGCGTCAGCGGGTACGGGACTCTACGTACCGGCGGCGTCGGCCGCGGCCTCGCTCGCGTCGGTCGCGTTGGCCGCGGCGGCGCCTTCGGCGGCTTCACTGCCGCCCGGTGTCAGACCACTGATGGTCTCACCGAAGCCGTCTTTGGCCTCGCCGGCCGACGACCCGGCCTCGCCGAGGACGTCGCCGACGAAGTCCGGTACCTGTGCGGGCAGGTCTGTGGGCGGGCCGGCCTGCATCGCCATCCGCACCGCGTCGTTTGCGAACGCTGCCATCGTGAGCGGGTCTGCTTCGAACATTGCAACTCGGTCTTCCGGGGACAGGTGTAAAGTGGGGGGTGGCAGTGAAGGCGGTTTCCGGCCGGTTTCGGGCCGACTTTACGACGGTTAACGCGGATTAACGCCGGCTAAACCGAATCGAGACGGGCGCTAGCGACAGATTGCGGGTTCGGCCGAACCGCCGCCGACGGCGCGTCGCACGCGATCAGTGAGAGGTCGTACTGTTCGCGGACGAGGTGGTCGAGGCCCCGGTCTTCGAGGCCGTCCATCGGGGCCAGCGTGAGCAACTGGACGACCGCCGGGAGCCGACGACCTGAATCGCCCCCACGTCCGTCTCGGCGTCGACGGACCCGCTCGCACCACTCGTAGGACGCTGCCGTTCTCACGGTTCGCGCAGGCTCTCGCTACTGCTCACGGGTCGCTTCGCTCCCCGTTCGCAGTTCGAGACCACCTCACTCCGTTCGGGCTCTCGCTACTGCTCTACGGCTCCCGATTGTCGCCGTCTCGCTTCGAGGGCCGCTCCCTCCGTCGCGCCCCTCGCTAGTCCCTCGCGTGCAGGTCACGTAATCGAACCCCGTCCGGCACCGTCTCTAGCGCCGTCGCGGGCCAGTCGTCGTGGACCAGCGTGAACTCGACGTCGGGATGCAGGCCGACGAGGCGGGCAACGCCGTCGGCGGCGGCCTCGTAGGCCGCCCGGTCGGTCCGGTCAGGAACCTCCGCCGTCAGCGGATACGTCTCCGCGAGGTCCCGCGGATACGGACCGAACGGCGGGACGACGCCCCACGTCTCGTCGTAGCGGTCGTTCGACCCGCCCTCGGTCAGCAACACCGAGTCGGCGTCGAGGTCGAAGCGGTCGAGTCGCTCGTGATGACGCAGGACTTCCGGCCGGCGGGCGCTCTCGGCGGACGTATAGAAGAAGGCGTCCTTCGAGACGGGGTCGGTACGTTCGAGTTGCTCGGCGTGGGAGAGCAGGGCGCGGTAGCCGTCGAGCATCGTCGGGTGCCCGCGGGCCCGCGAGTCGACCAGTTCCATGAGGTTCCCCGAGCGGATGGCCTGCCGGACGGTACGAATCTCGCCGTAGGTGACGTGGAGGTTGTGCCGGGCCAGCAAGTCCTCGCGCGTCTCGTCGGCCATCGAACGCAGTTCCGCGGGCGTGTGATCGGTACAGATCGGGCACTGACACGGGAACTGTTCGAGGTCGTCAAGCAGTTCCGTCCCGCGAACGGTGAGATAGCGGTCGTCGCGGGCGTACAGCGCGTACGCGGCGGAGTCGAAGAGGTCACAGCCCAGCGCCGCCGCCATCGCGAACATCATCGGGTGACCGGCACCGAACAGGTGGACCGGTCCCGTCTCGCCGAGGCCGCGCTTGCAGGCCGCGACGACGTCCGCGAGGTCGGCATAGCGGTACTCGTTCATCAGCGGGACGACGGCACCCAGCGGGAACACGTCCAGCCCGGTCGACGTGGCGTCTCTGGCGGCCCGTTCGCGGAGGTCCGGGTACGTCGACCCCTGGACGGGTGCAGAGACGAGCATCTCGCCGGTGTCCACCTCGGCCGCCCGCCCCAGACGGTCCTGCGTGGTCGCCAGTTCCGACTCGGCGCGCTCGCGCTCTACGTCCGGCGGCGTCGGGATGTCCACCGGCGTCCCGATGTCGGACCCGATGTCGTACTGGAACCGCAGAATCTCCTCGGTGGTCACGTCGATATCGCCGTACTCCGCCAGTTGGAACGACCCCGAGTCGGTCATGATGGCCCCCGAGAAGTCCAGCAGGTCGTGCAGACCCCGTTCGAGGGCGGGCTCGCGCAGGTCCTCGGAGCCGTGGAGGATGTAGCTGTTCGTGATGAGAATCTCCGCGCCGAACTCGGATTCGAGCGCCGACGGATCGACCGTCTGGACGTGGGGGTTGACCACGGGGAGGATGGTCGGCGTCTGGACGGTGACGCCGGCCCGCGGGACTTCCAGTTCGCCGAGTCGGCCCGCGGCGTCGTACGCCCGGACCTCGAAGTTCGTCATTGTCCGTCGTCGGCGGGGCGCGCGCCTAAGGGTTGTGTTCCCGGACGGGTCACTCGCTCACCGTCCCGGTCGTGTTGAGAATCCGGCCCGGGGCCGGGCAGGTCGCTCGATCGGCGTACCGGTGGACCGTGATGACGCCAAGCGCCCGCCGGGACTGCTCGCCGTGACAGGCGTCGAGATACCGCACGGCGGGGCCGTCCTCGCCGTAGTACTGGACCAGGAACACCGTATCACGCCGGGCCGAGAGGTTCCCGAGGTACAGCAGGTCGTCCTTGGTGATGCGCGCCGAATACGGGACGGTCGTCGTCTCGACGGCGGCGCCCTCGTCGTAGTGTTCGACGTACCCGCCGCCCGGTTGGTAGACGACGACGTCGTCCGGGCCGGCCTCGGCCTCGATGCTCGTCGAGACGGTCGACCACGGTTCGACGGAGTCGGCGGTGTAGTAGACACCGGTGAACGCGAGCGAACTCAACAGGACGACGGCGAGCAACCCGAATCGGACGCGCTCGGTCGGGATGTTTCGCAGGCCCCGTGCCGCGAGGACGACGAACGCGACGCCGGCCGGGGCCGCATAGCGAGGGACGTAGATGGGCACCGCGAGCGAGATGAACAGTGGGACGAGCGTCGGCACGAACAGGAGTGCGGCCATCTGGCCGACCGACTGGGGGTCTTCGAGCGTCAGGCCCGTCTCGTCGACGCGGACGACGGCGGCGGCGAGTTGGGCGACGAAGACGAACAGGAGCGCCGACGCGAGGAGGTAGACGAGCGTCGTCCCCGCCCGGAGCGGGTAGAAGTCCGGGAATCCGACGTAGGAGAGGGCCGTCTGGGTGAGCAACACCGACGAGGGTTCGGGAATCCACTCGATGTTCGCCCCGCCCGTGCCAAAGAGGATGCCGACGACGCGATAGGTCAACAGGCCGGCCCACGGGAGGGTGAGGACGCCGAGGGCAGCGGTCACGCCGGCCCACCGCCGTCGGCGGATACCCCCGTCGACCTCGGAGAGCGAGGTGTAGACGTGCTGTGCGAAGAGGACGAACAGGCCGTAGACGTGGGTGTAGACCAGCAGCGCCGTCGTGATGACGTACCCCGTCGCGCTGGTCGTCGTGTCGTCCCGTAACCGGGCGTACCAGTACCACGAGAACGCGGTCAGGAATGTAAAGAGGGCGTACATCCGAGCGACCCGCGAGAAGTGGATGAAGAAGGTCGACGCAGCGACCATCACCGCCGCCAGCAGGCCGGTCCGATCGTCGAACAGTTCCGTCCCGAGGAGGTACACCGCGACGGTCGTCGCCAGCCCCGCCAGCACCGACAGCGAGCGGACGGCGACGCGACTCTCGCCGACGAGGTCCATCCACCAGTGGAGCAGGAGGTAGTACAGCGGCGGGTGCGGATCGTTCGGCAGTATCAGGAGGTCCCAGACGGGCAGGTCACCGCGGACGGCGACGGAGTACAGTTCGTCGGTCCAGAGGCTCCACCCGCCGAGTGCGAACATGCGAAGCGTCGCGGCGACGACGAGGACGAGTACGAGCGCCCCCCAGCGTTGGTACCGGGGGAGCGTGATTCGACCGGCGCGTCGACCCGTTCTCTCCGCTGGCCCGTCGTCGCTCGCTACCTGCCGGCCGAAGTGGTCGGTATGCTCCCACGAGAGGTTCCCGCCGTAGAGGCGGACCAGCGCCCGGATGTCCGCGCCCCACTGGAGCAACCAGTACAGCGGCAGGGTCGCCGTCGAGAGGAGAGCACGTCGAGTACGGGTCCACAACGGGGCGTCCGTGGCCCTCCAGTACCCGATCGCGAACAGGCCGCTGGTGACGACGGCGAACGTCGCGCCGAGACTCAAGACGACGCCGACCAGCGTCGAGGGCCGGTACTCCGCGAGGTTCGAGATGAGCAGCAGGACCACCAGTCCGGCGACGTTCAGCGGTCCGAGATGTGGCAGGGCCGACTGCCAGTAGATGTGTGCCCGGTCGCCCGTCGTCGCCGGAGGGTGCGCCCGCCGGTCGAGAAACGTGTACACCTTCCCCTTCTTCCACCGGGTTCGCTGGTCCAACCACCCGTCGAGACTCGGCGGCGACTCCTCGGTCGTCACGGCGTCGAGGTAGGCGAAGTCGTACCCCAGTTCCCAGAGGAACAGACCGAGTTCGAAGTCCTCGGTGACGTTCCGCGGGTCCCACGGCCGGACGCCGGCGAGGCCGTGGTCGCGCATCCACGCCCACGCTCGCTCGTCCCACGGGTCGCCGCGCTGTTCGAGACGGGCCTCGCTCGCGGTTTCCAGCACCGACCGGCAGAAAAAGCAGGTCGTCCCGGCCATCGGAATCGGATAGTCCACGCGGGCGAACGCCGGCGTCACGAGGGTGTACCAGTAGCCGTACTCGGCGCGAAAGAGGAGGTTCAGCCAGCCGTCGCCCTCGTTGGCCATGTCGAGGCGGCCCTGTGCGTAGTCCGCGCCCTCCGCGATGGCCGCCGCTACCTCCCGGAACACCGACGGCGCGACGACGTCCTCCGCGTCGACGACGCCGACGACGTCGCCGTCGGTGTGTTCGAACCCGTAGTTCAGCGCCCGGGGTTTGTTCGGGTCGCCGGGGTACCCTTCGGGGACGGTCAGCACGTCGAAGTCGTACCGCTCTCGCAACGCCGCGACGGCGTCGTGAGTCGCCTCGTCGCCCGGTTCCAGCAACACGGTCAGCTGGAGCGAGTCGGCCGGATAGTTCGCTTCGAGTACCGAGACGACTGCCTGTTCGACGACGGCCGCCTCGTCGTAGGCCGCGAGCAACACGTCGATGATCGGCGTTCCGCCGTCGGCGGCGGGCACACCGTTGTCGTCTGTCGACCCGCGGACGCGGTCGGCGACGGCGAGGACCAGCGCCTGTACGAGCGGATAGAACGTGTAGAAGTTCGCCAGCGTCCAGACGACCCCAAACAGGACGGTCAACGCCGTAATCGCGGGGTTGGGCGAGAGATACGGCGTTCCCATCACGAGGGCGATCGTCGGGTCCTGAATCATGCGAGCGGGCGCTGTGCCGAGGCAGTGGCCGTTCGATGCAGGACGCTCACCCGATAGACGGCGCCGGCATTGGGGCCCCCACCCCGGAAGCTAATTCACGGTTCGAAACGCAGAAATATAACAGTGTAGTGTTTGGCTCGCCCCCGTCAAGGAGACACATGGCCTCCGGCCGTCGCTACCGCTCGAACAGCGCGTAGTACATCACCCCGACCGCCGACCGGCCGTCCTGTAGGTCACCGGTTCGCAGCGACGCCAGTAGCGCCTCGAAGGCCGTCGTCTCGACGCGGATGGACTCGTTGAAGTCTAAGTCCTGTTCGGCCGTCGGCGTACACCCCTCGGCGAGGAAGTAGTGGAACACCGAGTCCGCGTAGCCGTTGGCCGGTTCCGCCGTGTAGAGGTGGCTGACCTCGTCGGCCTCGTAGCCCGTCTCCTCCCGGAGTTCACGGGACACGGCCGCCCGCGGCGCGTCGTCGTCGGCCTCCACGCTCCCGGCCGGGAGCGCGCGGTTGACCCGCTTGACCGCCTGCCGCCACTCCTCGATGACGACGACGTCGCCGTCGGCGGTGAACGGCAGTATCACGACGCTGTCGCCCTCCCGGAGGAAGTCGAAGTCCGACTCGGTCCCGTCGGGCAGGCGCACGTCCTCGTGGACCACGTCGAACCCCGGGCAGGTGTAGGCCGTCTTCGTCGCTAGCGTCTCCCATGCGAGGTCGTCTGCCATGCGCGGGTCTGGGGGGTCGACTGATAAACCCGTGGCGATTGCAAGGCCAGTGCGTATCCGGGCAGCGCTTGTAGCATGAACCCGATGAGAGTATCCTCGATAGTACTCGTTTGCGGCGCGCTCCTGTTCGCGCTCCCGATTCCCGGCACGTTCGTCGCCGGTGCACTCGTGATGCTGGCCGGCGGTGCCGCGCGCTGGCTGGGGTCCTGACCGGCGACGCGGAGCAGCGTCGAGCGTGACTCAGAGCTTCGCTTGGTCGAGTGCCTGTTGGGCTCGCCTGTCAGCCTGATTCAGCCGCTTCTCGGCGGCAGTCGCGAGTGCCGGCGGCAGTGCCTCGCGCGCTTCTGCCAGTCGGTCGCGGACCTGCTCCAGCGCGGTCCGGAGGCCCCGGAGTCGTTTGTCAGCGCCGGCGGCGTCGCCGGCCTCGGCCCGTTCGGCCGCCCGCCGCGCCGCGTCGGCGACGGCACCGAGCGCCTGCGTGAGGCCGGTGATAGCCGCCGCGCCGCCGACTTCGGTCGCGGTGTCGGTCTCCGTGAGGTCCTGGATTTCGGTCTGCGTCTCCGCCGAGATGTCCGCGAGGAACGTCGACAGCGACGCTTTCCCGGTGTTGGGTCGCTCGATGCGGACGGCCTCGTCGGCTGCCGGGTCCGGGTTCACGCGGAACGCGCCGACGGCGTCGTCGGCGTCCCGGACCGCCGCCGTGTAGGCACCGCCGTCGTGGACGTACACCGCGTCCGGGCCGGAGAGCGGCGCGTCGTACAGTCGGCCCGCGAAGTCGTCCTCGACGGCGAGGTCGGTCAGGTCGCTGTCGGCCTCGGCCGGGTCCAGTTCGACTTTCCGGGCGCGTTCGGTTGCGACGGTCGGTATCTCGCCGTCGACACCGGCGAGCGTCGGGCCGCCCTCGTCGGCGACCGAGACCGGTTCGCTGTGCGGGGCCGCCCCCGCGCGGTTGACCGTCAGGCGGTGCTCGCCCGCCGGCACGTCCCGCACGGCGGCGACGCCGTTGAACGTCGGGACGGCCTCGGGGTCGCTCTCCAGCAGCGCGAACGCCTCGACGGTCGACGACTGCGTGGTCAGGCCCTCGTCTTCGGGCGCGTCGCCGCTCGGGACGGCCTCGGAGATGCTGGCGACGACGGTGTTGATGGAGGCGGCCTCGCCGATGGCGTCGTAGCGCTCGGCCAGCGCCGCCCGGTGGTTCGGTTCGGTGATGTCCGCCGCCGGGTTCTCGTAGCGGGGTTGGCCCCACGGCGCACCCGTCGTCGTGATGTGGCCCGCGACGGCGTCCTCGCCGAACTCGGGGACGGCGAACTCGAAGCTCAACTGCGGCCCGGTGAAATCCGCGATGGACTCTAGCTCGCCGGTCGGAACGAGGTCGTACTCGATATCGGCCTCGTCGCCGCCCTCGCGCTCGGCGTGTTTGAAGACGAGTCCCGTCGACCGGTCGGGCAGGTCCGTCGGCGGCGACGAGAGCGAGTCCAGCGAGCGCACCGTCAGCGCGTCGCTGACGAGGTCCGAGCGCTCGACGGACGGGAGGTCGGGGTGGTCGTACAGCGGCGCGCCCTCGTACTCGGGGACGACGTACGGCAGTCGATACCCCTCGTCGCGCGGCAACCCGTAGGCGAAGGGAATGGCCGCCACGTCCTCCAGCGTCTCGATGGCGCTGTTGGTGATGTCGGCGAGGGCGGCCCCCTCCGGGAGTCGCTGGAACTCGTCGAGCGAGTCGTTGACCGACAGCGCACTGGAGTGCGAGCCCAGTTCCGAGAGGATGCGCGGTACGCCCTCGGGGTCCGGGTCGAGGAACTCGTTGTTCGGCACCTTCCGGGAGTGGGAACTGGCGACGTACAGTTGGGGCTCGTCGGTCTCCGTATCGTCGGACTGCGTCCGACTGTCCGAGGGACTTTGTCCCTCGCTATCCACGAAGACGTGCAGTACCTCCCAGTCGTGCCAGTGAAAGTTGGTCGTGAACTGGTCGAACGCCGAGTACAGCCAGAACTGGACGACCGCCAGCGGCGAGTCCTCGTACTCGACGGCGTGATAGAACACCGTCGGGTCCGGCGGTTGCTCGCCGGTGAACCGCTCGTGGTAGCCGTCGAAGGCGTCGAACCCGTCGACGACTGTCTCGCCGTCGCGCTCGCTGGTGTAGGGTCGCGGGTCCGTCGGGAACCACGGTTCGTTCTCGTCGAAGTACAGCGTCGGCGCAAAGCGGGTGGCGAGTTCCCTCGCTCGGTCGCTCTCTACCTCGCTCGCGTCGCCGTCCTCGCCGCCGTCGAAGACCGAACAACCGGCGACCGACGCCGCGCCGGCACCCGCCAGCGACGCCAGCAGCGTCCGCCGGTCGAGTGTTGGCTCCGCCATCCGGTCAGCCACCCCACTGTGCGTATAGCGCCGCGGTGCCTCGCGGAACCCGGCCGTTCGGAGCGCCGTCCTGCATCATACGGCGTCGTCGGGAGCGCGAGGGAAATGTCTTCTGGGGCCGGTCAGTACCGCGTAAAGCCGGCCGTATCGAGGTAGTTGTGTGCGACCGTGATGGCGTGGTCGGCGTGCAGTCGTTCGGGGCCAAGTGAGACGCGCTCGTCGGCGGCCTCGGCCAGCAGGCCGGCCTCGCTCGCAGCGAAGTCGTGGTGGTCCGAGAGGACGAACACCGGGTCTGTCGGCGTCTCGACGTCGACGACGGGGTCGCCGTCTTCGTGAAGTTGGACGACGGTGCCGTCCCGAGCAACGTCGTCGAGCGTCGCCTCGAATCCGCGACGGGTGAGCGAGACACCGGGCGACGTCTCGACGGGGATGTGGCCGATAGCCTCCTCGCGCTCTTCGAGGGCGTTGCGGACGAGCGCCGCCGTCGACCGCTCGTCGGGGTTCAGCCGACGGAGGTCGCTTCCCTCGAAGGTGACGGTGTACTCGTCGGCGAGGACGAGGTGCGTACGGACGTCCTCGCGGATGTCGTGGCTCAGGAAGAACGCGCTGTTGACACAGCGACAGAGCACGTCGAGACGACCGGCGGCCCCGGCGAGGTCGTCGAGCGAGAAGTCGGGCGTGGTGGGAGCGTCGTGACCGACGACGACGAACTGGCGCATAGTCGGTGGTGGCTGTCGGGGCTGTTAGGTGTGTCGTGTCCGGGCGTCCGCAGACCGCCTGCCCAGCCACCTTCACGCCGCCGTCGTCTGGTACTCCGGAAGCGGGACCGTGGCGACCGGGCGAGTGACAGTCTGGAGGGGCACGTGCGAGACGTTGCCGTAGCCGATGCGGTCGGTCCGCGAACGGCGGCGGAGGCCGACGACGATCTGGCCGGCGTCGATTCGGCTTCCGAGTTCCAGTACGTGACTCGTCGATGTCGAACGCGAGATTACTCGCGAGGTCCCGACGGCAGTCTCCTAGCTGCCCGCGGAGGCGGCGACACGCTTCGGGCGGTACTTTCTCACGGTGTTCCGCGATGGGCTTTTGTAATGTTTCCCGCTCGGCGAGATCAGGTCCGCCGTTCGTAGACGAACACCGAGAACAGCGGGAACACGATTCGCAGGTCTCGCTTCTTCACGCGTGTCCACCCGTTGGCCTGCAATTGATCGTCGATGTCACCGACGGTCGTCTTGTGGTCGGCACCGCTGAAGCCACCGAACCGTCTACCGAGTTCGTAGATGACGTTCTCTGTCGGCCCACAGACGAGCAACTGTCCGTCCTCGTCGATGACGCGGGCAATCTCGTCGCTCGCGTGCGCCAGATCCGAGATGTGTTCGAGCATGTCCATCGCGACGACAGCGTCGGCGGAACCCGTCTGTAGCGGGATCGAGGTGACGGTCCCCGCGACGATGGGCGAGTCGTCACCGACGGCGTCGAGGTACGACCGACCGACGTGCGGTCGGATGTCGACGCCGATGCCACCGGACTCGCTGTTCAGGAGGAGTCCTGGTCCACAGCCGACATCGACGAACCGGTCGGGGTCGTCTAGGAGCGCCATCACGAGATGCCCCCGTGCGAAGAACAGTTCACGTACGGCCTGCATCGGGTGGAGATAGCCGTACACCGCTATCTCTGAGAGGTCGTCGTGAGAGAGGCCCCGGACGGTTTCGTGCAGGCGCTCCTCGTCGGGCCGGTAGGGACTCGTACGTGGTGCCGGCGGCGTTCCCAGAACACGGATCCCCTGTCGAACGACCCAATCCCAGCAACGCATCAGTCGCACGTTCGTCGCCACTCCGTACCCCGCTGTGAGGAACAGCGCCGGGAGCAACGGCGCCCGGTACCGCCATCCCGCGTCGATGAACGTCAGCGCGACGATACCGGTGACGACGGCGATGGGCGTCACGACGACGCCGACACTCGGATGTCGGTTCCGGACGAGATTGACGATACCGACCCACCCGAACACGACGGCCGGAAGCAACGATGCCAGATGCATCGCGAACCAGAACGGACTCGCTCGGACGTACAGCGGACCGGGATAGAACAACGTGACGGTCTTGATGAGGCCCATCACGGCGACGGGAGCGGCATTCGCGACGACGAACGCTGGGAGCGTCGGGGCGGGCGTCGGCGTGTACGCGTAGCTTCCGACGACCGCCTGATTCCGTCCTTGCCAGAAGATCCACCCGTTCCGGTAGACGTCCAAAACGTGGTCCGACGCCCACGCCGTCCGCGTAGAGAAGACGACGACCATCACGACGATGGCGACGACCGCACCACCGATAGCGATTTTACGACCGAAGAGCCGTATCTGGCGGGAGTCGTCGTCGGGCAAGAGATTCCACAGCATCCATCCCACGAGTAGTGGCCCACCGAACGGACGCGTTATCGTGAGAAACGCCAGTGTGGCGAACACGCCCGCTCGTGCCCGTAGCGTCCCCTCGTCGCGGTAATACGCCAACGCGTAGATCGAGAGCGCGACAGCGAAGACGAACACCGAATCGGAGAGCAGTGCGACGTCCCATCTGAAGGCGTCCCAGACGAACACCCAGAGCCCACCGGCGACGATACCCGCTCGCGACGAGAACAACCGCCGACCGCTCAAAAAGAGGAGTCCAGCGGTCACAGAGCCGAGAAGAATCTGTACGGTGACCCACGGAAGTGTCGACCCGGTGAGGTTCGTCAGCCCACAGAACGGGAGCAGAAACCCCGCGTACTCGATCCCGTAATCACCGGTGAGGAGCACGAGCGGCGTCGTCTTGGATGCCTCGCAGAGACCGAGATACGTCCCGGAGTCCGGCGGCGTAATTCGACCCCGGCGGAAGAAGTATATCGCCCGAACGGCGAGCGCCGAGACGGAGAGCAGCACCGCGACGACGAGCGCTCTGACCGGCGTCCCGTCCTCGTTCAGAATCGACATTGGCGTTCCTTTCGAATAGAAACCAATAATGACTGCGGTGTACCAGACGTACAACGATCAAGCAGACGAATGCTCCTGGTACAGTATCGGCGCTAAAACGAGGAGCGCGAGGAGGGTGCAGACGACGACGAGCCACACGAGTCCGTCTCCTGTGGCCGCCCGATAGCGCTGGAGCGACCAGCCCGCGAGAGTCTGGCCCAGCGACCACGGGACGGCACCTACGAACAGTCCGGCGAGGAAATCACGCCGCCGAATGCGTGCCAATCCGGCGCTGTACCCGACGACGTCCAGGGGAATCGGTAACAGAGTGATGACGAGCATCGAGCGGAACCCACCGAGACGCGCCTGTACGTCGGCGAATCGGCCGGTGAGACCAGTGGACGAACTCGACACGTGGCCGGCGACGAACGAGGGCACCGTCGAGAGTACCGTCCCGAGTTGAATAAGAACGAAGCCGACGGGGCCGTACACGTACGCGACGAACACGTTGATCGGTGTCGCGGGCACCGCGAGAAACGGCCGACAGATGTACGTGAGCACGAGGATGCCAAGGAGATACGACGAATCACGGTACGACATACCCACCTCGACGAGCAGCGTCGACGACGTCGTGAGTCCGATAGCAGCGTAACAGGCGGCGAGCAGCGCGATACCGAAGACACGGCGATAACCCGCCAGTTCGTACCTCATCGATGTACAGCCATCGGGAACGAAGCGGTCTATAACTATGGATTAGTATCGTGTTTGATACCACTTCGTCGGGTACTGCTGTCCGTCGTCTCACGTGGTGACATATAGCTGAGATGGGGCGGCGTGATTCAGAACAAATCCGGATTCTTGTGTGCTCACTGTGCTGTCGAATCGGGTTGTGGATTCGGGTGTCACTCATCGTCGGATTCGAAACCGAGGTCGTTCACAAGTTCGCGTCGGCGGCGTCGGCGGTGCTCACGACTGGGACAG
The DNA here is from genome assembly GCF_014647235.1 of Haloarcula pellucida. Taxonomy (GTDB): domain Archaea; phylum Halobacteriota; class Halobacteria; order Halobacteriales; family Haloarculaceae; genus Haloarcula; species Haloarcula pellucida. Next base: position 359,848 of record NZ_BMOU01000002.1, on the reverse strand, counting down.
CTATGAACAGGCAATCGTTGTGGTGGAAGGCGACGACGCCGAGAGGGCCGAACTGGCCGCGACGCCCGTCCGGATGCTGGGCATGGTGTGAGTACACGCGAGACGAGCGCAGGTGGGACGAGGGTTCACGTGTCGGTGGACCTCTGGTCGGCGGTCTCGTGCGAGGTGTCGAGGCGTGACCGACGCCGTCGCCGAACCGAACGGTTTCGTCTACGAGCCGGTGCGTGGCCCGAAGCGAAAGGTCGAGTCCGAACCGCGATCGGATGGCAGCTTCGAGCGAGTTGAGGCTATCCGGACTGGTTGTCAGTGGCGGGTGACTGAAAGGAGGGGGACGTGACGACGATGCGGCGAATCTGACGTAGCCACAGGAAAACAGCTCAAAGTCCGACCCACTCTTTGAACTGTATGTTCACTGATTTTCGACTTCTGATCGTTTTTGAGAGGCCATTCACAGCATAGAGCGGCCAACACACATAAATCCAAACTGCAATAATAAGAACGTAAGTAGTCAGGGAGTGGAAGCAAAGCTGTCTCCCATCGAAAATAGCTCGGAGGCTGATGCCAGATTGACACGCAGGTCATCGATCGAGGTACGGGACAGAAACAGCCGACAGGTAGCCGCAACGACTGCCCACGATTCAGTTAATTCCGACCTCGACTTCCAGTGTGTCGTGAAGCTGTGCTAACTGCTTGAATCGCTTCGAAGACGTATTTGAGATACGGACGGGCGTTTCCCAAATTTCGATCTCGATTGTCCCCGAACTGGCTCCCGGGTTCGGGACCTGCAGATCGAAGTGCTTACTGTGGGCCTGCGATCGACCGGTGTTGAAGCCGATATTACATCGTTCAGTCCGCTTGACGCCCAAGTTTGGCCCTGGCTTTGCTATGAGATGGATAAAAAACGCCTGGTTTCTGGAGGTTCGAATCGCGGTCTGCTGTTCGGCACGTGGCTGGGTGGACAGTATAGTACATTTCTGCACCCCGTTGTGCGTATACGTGACTGCCCTGACACCACCTGTGTCGGCGTTGTCGACGCAGTTATCACTCTGTGAGTGTTTGCCGGGTAGTAACTTTTGAACCCACCCGCTTGACCCTCGCCCCATGATTCAGTATTCCAGTTGTTGTTTCGAACGGACAAGTGAGCCCGCTTCTTTGATGGTTGTCTCGACTCGCCCATCACCGATCACGTCGGAGTCTATGGATGTATGAATGAAGTCACGAAACTCAGCGACGGGTACACGGTTGGCAGTGAGTTCGATGTGTGCGTTCTCATCGATTGCTACCCAGTCGATCTCGACTTTCCGACCCTCGAATTCGTCTTTCGCTTTGCAGTAACTACACCGCTCTGGGAACTCATCGACAGTTATGACGAACACTAACTCCCCCATCTCGAAGTGACGGGTCACGCCGTCGATGGTACACTCACCCTGAACAGTCTTTTTTCCCATCCCGTCGATGTCGATGACGGATCGCACGAACTGGGCAGCCGAGAACGATGTCACCCATGAGAGAGTGTAGTCGTCTTTGCGCACGTCCAACTTGAGGTGATACGCGGCATCATCGGCTAACCAGTAACTCTCGGCCCTGTCCCCGGCATCGATGTCAGACTCAGTTGGCTCGGGTACGCGTTGAAGTATTTCGGGCATCCTCATTCGTGGGTTCACACTGCACGCCACCGCAAGTCATGTCCATGGCCCCATACGACCGCAATCTACGTGATGGCAATATATGGTAAGAGATGACATATACTCTTTTTGGTAGCCTCACACATTGCGATAACCAGTAGCTACGGTCGGTATTTTAATAGCGGTAATCGTTGTAAGTAGGGTATATTCGTGGTCGCTATGACGATTTCGATGGCCACAGTTGAGGAGACGGGGATATTCATACAAGCAGCGGCCACCGGAACGACGAGGGTACTCCAGATCGGTGGGCAAGCGATTCCCGAGACAGTACTACTGGCTGTCTTCTTCGGGGGGATAAGTATTGGAAGCTGGCTGCTGAGTGGGTATGCGGGAGAGTGGTTCCTGCATCGGGCAGCCGACGAACCGTTCTGGACCTGGTCGATCGGACATAACCTCGTCTTCGTCGCACGCTGTGTAGTACTGACTGGTGCTATCGCTGTCGGCCTGGTCGTCGTCGGGGTAGACCTCCTTGCAGTCGTCGGGTCACCGAGTATCGTCGCACTCCTGCTCGGTATCGTGTTAGCGCCCCTCGTCGGGCTTCTGATGAATGGTCTCGCGCTCCAGTACGGTCGTCGGTTCGACGAGGGTGACGTCATCGAGTTGCAGGCCAGTGGAGTTCGTGGTATCGTCGACGACTTCTCACTGACCCACGTCAAACTGATCACGCTCGACAACGAGTACCTGACAATTCCGACCTGGAAGATCCGGACGAAAGATATCGTGAATCATTCACGTAACGGTGATGCAAGGCGGATCTCCGTCGATATGCTCGTGACATACGACTCAGACGTTGAGGCCGCAAAGAGAGAAGTCGAACTTGCGGCTCAAGCTGTTGATGATGTCGTTGACGCCGTCCGACATCCGGACTACGTTGTCGACGAGCAACGCCGAATAGAGATTGACGACGACCTCTGGATAACGTTTGATCCGACGTGTCAGATTCGGGCGTTCGCTGATTCGGGCATCAGCCTCCGTCTGTATTTTTGGGTGAACGAACCCGAAACGACCGGCCGCGTCAAATCGAACGTGCTGACTGAAATCAACGAACGCGAGGGCGAAGATTTCCGATTCGCGTACCCACATGTGCGGGTCATCGGTGGCGGAGACAACGACGAAGTCGAACTCACAGAAACGCTCGATAGCTGATGGTCAGTTGCCGCACTCGAGCGCTGGCGGACTCTCGTAGTCACCGACTGAATGCGAAACGGTGACCGCTACCAACGAGAGATTCCCACCGTCGATCCACTGAGCCTCGAACCCCGGCCACGAGAAGGCGGTCGCAACGAGTTGCGGGAAGGCGTCGGGGTCGTCGCCGTTCGTACTCGCCGCCACCAACCGGTCGGTGAACGATGCCGCTTCCTCGTCCCCGTCATCGTCGACGACGTAGACCTCCGACCCGGTATCGGTCAACTCGCTGGGTGCGGTCTCGACGGCGTCGTACTCGACCTCGACGCGGCCGATGTCGACGACCTCTAGCAGGCCGACGGTATCGGTGACGAGAGGGCCGAAAGGCTTCTCGAAGAGTTGTAGCAAGAAGTTCCAACATAGCCGCTCATAGTTGCTCTTGACAGCCGCTGATGAAAGATTGAAGTCGGGATCCGACAGTTGGATCAACGCTCAAGAGGATACTGTGGCACGCCTCGTGGGGGAACTGGAGCACAGCGTCGTCCACACTTTTGCGGGCGTATTCCCCTAATCGGGTAGTCGTCTCGTGAGGCATATCAGAGAGATCACGAGATAAATCCTTAGTACTGCGGGCCGGAGCGAATAGCCATATCCTACTCTCTATCGCGAACGCCCAACAATGTGCATCATTGACATGGCTGGCCGGGGAGTACCTGATAGGTCGTCGGTGTGGCAGCGACTCTACGAGGACTACGATGCCAAAGATAGCATGCACGAATTGTGGGCGAGAAATCACGTTTGGAAAAGACGGTCAAGAATGGCGCGCCCCGATGCGATATTGTCCGCGCTGTGGTGAGGGGTTCCCGCCACGTGAGGAGTGGTAACGGAGAGGACTCACACAGCAAGTCCCTCGACGTGTCCCTTTTCGTGGCCGAACGTGACGTCGCGTTCAGGAACGTCTCGCCATAGTGGTGGCCGGTACGTTCCGCTGCGCCGTAGCGCCGTGCCCACCGTGCCAGCGCACTGTCACCAGCCAGCACCGTCTCGCCGTCTCGACCCGCCCAGCGGCGTCGGCGAGTCCCGAACAGATCCTCGAACTTCTCGCGCATGACCTCGTCGGCGAAATCGACGACACCGTTCGCGGACGCCAGCACGCCTCGAACGTGGCAAACGTCCGGTAGACCGCCGACGTCGACGTATCACTCGCCTCGGCCAGCGTGTCGTAGTACATCCGACCGCCGTCAGCGAGCGCCTGGACGACTGACCGCTCGCTCGGAGTGACGTCGTCAGCGGCGACGGTGTCCCAGCCGTCGGGGAAATACTGGCCACAGAGGTCGTACCCGTCGACGCCTCGGGAGTCGGTCGATCGGCGGACCCAGTTCCCTACACGAGACATGGGCCCAAGCGTAACCGTCGTGGGCGGCACCTCCGGCCGTCGTCGGTGGCTGGACAGGCTGGTCAGGGACTTCGAGATACGCTCCGCAGCGATCGCAGATGAGCCGCTCGTTGGGATATGAGCGGGTCGTGCGGACCACCCCGTAAAGCGGCCGCTAACTGTCAGGATCTCGGAAAAAGGGTTTGTAGGTAGTGGACCGGCGCGAATTCGAACTGGGCAAGACGGTCGCGCTCACTTCGTTCGCGCGCTGCGGCTTGCTGGCTCGAATTCGTGCGGCGTGATCCACACAGCCACTACGGACTCCTCGCTAACGCTCGTCGTTGCGAAGTGGGGTGAAAATGGGCCGGCGCGATGTTGGTTTACCCGATTTCGTAGGGGTCTCGATACACTCTCCGTTCGGTTTCTGATTTTCGTTAGTCATCGTCCTCGAAATCCAGACTCTCGACGAGCGACCGACGACGGTCCTCCATCCGTTCGCGTCGCCGTTCGCGGCGCTCGGCGGGAGTCGCTTTGTCGTAGTGCTCTTCAATCGTCTTCCGCGTCGCGTTCACTCGCTCAGCAACGTCCTGCGGCGGCCAGCCGATGTTCAGGAGCCACGTAATCGTCCCCGTCCGGATGTGATGCGGCGCTCGCGACGACGGGCACTTACTGGCGTGAGCGCGCTCAGTCCACTGACACGCTGGAATCTCCTTCTCGTGGGGACAGACACCGTAGTTACACGGCAGAGTCGCGAGGTAACTCCAAATCCGGACAGTGTTCGCCGTCGGTCGGCCCTGCGCGCTTGCGATGAGTGGCTGGCGACCGTGGTCGTCGCGACTATCGTACCGGTACCTCGCGATGTACGTCCGGAGCACGTCGCCGACAGGTTCGGGGAGTGCGACCGGCCGCTCACCTTCGAGCTTGTTCTTCAGTGGTGTCCCCGTCTCCGGACGATGCCGGAACATCACGTACGGTGAGCCGTTCAGATACGCGTCCCGAACGTCCAATCCGCGGATACTGCCCTGTCGAGCACCAGTGTACCAAGCCAGTTCCAAAAACGCGTGCTGGCGAGTTCCATACTGGTCCTCCGACTGGCGGTAGTGAGTCAGCAACCGACGGGCGTCATCGGCGTCGAGCTTCGTGTTCGACGAGCGCTCGGACGGGTCGATATCGGGGATGCGAACGGAGTCCGACAGTCCATCCTCAACAGCGCCGATATCCTCCAAGAACTCCATGAAGACGCGAAGCGTCCACATCTCTCCCTCCAGCGTAACCGGCTTGATATCGGCACTCCGGTACTCGTAGTACTCGTCGAGGTCGTATCGACGGAGGCCACCCACCGTCTCGATGCCGATACTGTCGCACCACTCGACGAACAGTTTCAGCCGGTAGCTCCAGCCCTCTATACTCTCCTCAGTAGCGTCAGCACGTCGTCGGCGAAGGTATCGCTCGACGGCCTGACTCGGTCTGAGGTCTGACGGCTCCGGACGCCGACGGTCGCTCACGACACGATACCTCCGAAACAACCAACACGGCGCTCTGTGTGCTCAAACATGGGTCTGGATGGGTGACAGCGGGGGCGGGAAGGGTCCAATCAACGCGCCCCTGCTGTCGAAGGACCCACCCGGACTCGAACCGGGTTCGACCACCGTGGAGGTCCGACCGCACCGACTTCTCACACCGTCAGGCGAACAGCAACAGCACCGCGAGATTCGTCACGAGAACTGCCGAGTACAGCGCGAACAGGAACCACACGCACCACCGGGCCGCCCGGAACTCCTGAACGCCGTCCCACCCGAACCACACCGCCGCGATGCCCGTCGCCGCCGTCGACTTCACCGCGACCATGGCCGCCGGGCCGACCGCTCGCAACAGCGGGTTACTCTCCCACTGCCAGTACCGGACGGCAAGCGCCGCGTCGACGCTCATCAACACCAGCGCAACGAGGAGGACCATGTCCAGCCGAGCGACGCCACGAAGCGGGTCAACGACCGCCGACAGTCGGTCGAGCGTCGGGAAGCTACTCATCGCGCACCCCCAGCGCCGCCAGCGCCTCGCGAAGTCCGTCCTCGTCAGCACCGTTCGCCGCGTGGACGACCTGCCGGACCAGCCGACTCCGCTCCTCGGTGTGGTGAGTCGCGTTCGGCCACGGGACGTTCCGGACCTCGGTCCACAGTTCGTACATCGTCTCCTCGCCGAGGACGACCTCGACGCGGCCCTCCGTCGTCGTGAACGCGAGCACCCACTCCTCGCCGTCCCCAGCGGGACCGTAGGACACCGATGGCCGCGAATCGTCGACGCGGTAACGAGTTCGGTCACCCATTGAGCATCGCCTCCTTCGCCCGCTTCAACCGCTGAAACGCCTCGGGACTGCCGCCGTGGTCCGGGTGCATCTCCTTCGTCTTCTCGCGATAGGCCGCGTTAACGACACCGTCGGGGGCATCGGGAGCCACGTCAAGCACGTCGTGCGGCGGGGGCGACGCGGCGACCGCCTCACCGTCCCCGCTCGGGAGTCGCGCCGCCGCGAACTCGCTCTCGCCCGTGACGACCGAGCGGTTCCCGCGCATCCGGGTCTCGTGGACCCAAAGATAGACCTCGCGAACGTTGTCGCGGAGTCGGGAGTACTCGTCACACGCCACTGCGAACTGTTCGCCGTCCTTCGTCCATCGGAGGACGAAACCGGGGTCGTCCGGGTTCGCGTTGTGGAGTGGGAGCGTGTTCGACTTCGTGTGACTGTTGCCCGTCGACGCACGCCACTCGTCGGGGTCGAGGCGGTCCATCTCCGTCGCGAGGTCGTCCGTCGTCTGCCCGAGCGTCGCCTCGAAGTTCCGATTCGGTTCGCGGTCGTCGGCGGGCGTTCGCTCGAAGCCACCGGGCCAGTCGATGCCGGTCATCGACATCCTCCTGCGTGCTCCGGGCAGACCGGAACCATCTTTGGGTAGTACTCGTCCTCGTCGGAGAGGTCGAACCCATCCACGACGGTCGGTTCCCACGTCTGCCCGCAGAAGTGACACTTGACGACTTCGGCGTTTGCGTCGACGAACGGTGGCAGTTCCTTATGGCGTTCATCGCGAGTCGTCCGCCGGTCGTCGATTCCGCCGTCGGTCACGAGTCGGCCGTCGCCGACCTCGTCGGCGTCCATCCGAGCAAGACGGCCGGGGAGGCCCTGAAGCCCAGACTCCTCGTAGCGTTCGCGCTCGACCGGCTCGTCAAATGCATGGCCGCAATGCCGACATCGGTGGTCGTTGTCGTGCTCAGCGGAGACGCCGAAATCGTTTCCGACCATCGACCGAATCCCCGTGCTGTCGCACTCGGGACACGCTTCCACGAGGTCGTCCTCAGGCATCTTCACCCTCCCGCAGTTCGTCGACGCGGAGACTGTCGCCGCGCTCCAGGGCTTCCACTTCGTCACACCACAACGGGTGGTCCTCGTCGAGAACGGTCAGGTCGAACGCGTCGACGGTCTCGCGGTCGAACCACCGAATCTCGCGGTAGGTCTGACCGGAGTTCACCAGTTCGTCGTGGTTCATGATGCCGCCCTCGCGGTCGTGTTCGAGTTCGGCGTCGTCCTCGTACGTCTGAAAGACCGCGCGGACGGATTCGGTGTCTTGCTTACTCATCCTCACCCTCGCACTCGGAGGCTTTGAACCGCTGGACACTGCTTGAGGTGACGCCACAGTCTCGACACTCGAACATCACGGTCGCGCTCGCGTCTTCGGTCTCGACGGCGACCGACCGCGTCGAGTGGTCAGCGACCGGAATCGTCTCGGTCGCGTCGTAGTACCCCACGACCGTCTTCGTCCGGGTCAGGTTCGGTGGGCTGTGGCCCGTCGTCGGTTCGTCCGCGCTTCGCTCGTCGGTAGTAGTGTTCTCACTCATGCTTGCTCGAAGAAGGTCGTCAGCGTCGTCTCGGCGGCGCTGTGGCCGCACGGCGAGACGGTCGCCCGTGCGTCGGCGTCGACGCCCTCGATGGGGCCGCCGCAGACAGGGCACGTAGCAGTTGCTTGTCGGTCGGTAGCCTGTTCTTTACCGGATGGACCATGCGGGACGTTTTTGGGGTCCCGTAGCGTGCGTTTACTCACGGTTGCGGTGACCGACGCGGCCTCTCTGGTTCCAGCAGGGGGCCGACAGCCGTTTTCTGAGGCGTCGACCACCACCGCGAGCGCCGCGTCGGTCTTGCTCCAGCCGTTTAATCCGTTCCTACTTAGTTTTTCCGCACGTGCCGATGATATGCCTCGAACAAGTGACGATGTTGAACGGTGGTATTTTGATTTACGGGTGTCTTTTTGCACCAAATGGGGCGCTCCAGACGTGTCGAGGACATAGATATACTCCGAGAGATTGCTGTCCACCCCGACCCAGTAGTTACCGCTCCAGAACTGGCTGAACGTCTCGAATATACCGCCGACGGAATACGAAACAGGCTCCACGAGCTGGAGGGGGAAGGATTTGTAAAATCGCGCGAAGTCGGTGCGAGAGCGACAGTGTGGTGGATAACCACCGATGGAAGAGAGGAGTTGCCCTAATCGAGACGCCACCAAACGACGGAACGAGCGCCGACCTGCTTTGATTTCACTTCGCCACTCTCTTCTAAACGTTTCAGACGACGACGTAGAGCGTCTGAGCCCAGAGATAGTTCCTCTGCCATGTCCGGAACGGTGCGAATCGGTTCTTCTGTTTCCTCGAACAGCGCGAGGATTCGAGCGTCGTCGACAGTCACTGTTCTTGGCATCTCGCGTATCCTCTCTTTTATCGGCTTGTGCTGAAAATGTTGCGATAGTTTGGTTCGTGCTTATTATTGGTAGTTGGCCACGAGGTCGTGCGGTCGCTCCAGCAGGTCTGAACGCTCCGCAACGTTTTTCTACACCGTCCGAATCTCTGGAAACAGGCCGTCGGCCGACACCCTCCGTCACCTCCCACCCCCCTTGTACGTCGGCCGATGGCCGATTTTCCGAAGCGGTCACGCATCCACCTCCGGCACACCGACCTCCCAGAGCACGGTCTCGACCCACGCGGGAACCTCGACCTCGTCCAGCAGGCCGACCTGTTCGGTCGTCTCGATAAGCGCCGCTTCGCCGCCGTCGACGCCGAACACCCAGCGCTCGCCGTCGCGGTCGACGACGACCCGAGCGTGATGTCCGGGCGCGTTCATGTTGACGACCGCCTCCGCCGAATCCTTCTCACCCAGTTGTACCGTGGTCGACCGCGAGTTGCGTCCAACTGCCATACTCGGGGCGACACCCTCCCGTGTAAAGGGGCTGGGGCGTGCGTGGGCGGAAGTGAGAATCTGGATAAGAGAACACCAACATCAGACTCCCAGAGCGTCGAAATCAGCAAAAGAACCGATGTGGGCGGAAGTGGGCGGAAGTGCCGCAATCAGGCGGTTTGCTCGTGGGCGGAAGTGACCGCGCGATAGCGAGAGCCGCGCCCACTGCCGACGCGCTCTATGAGTTCGTACCGCCGTAGCAGTTTCAGATAGCGCTTCCGCGACGAGTCCGATTTCGGCCGGTCGGCCTGCCGTTCGTACCGCTCGCGAAGCGTCTCGGCGTCGATTGTTCCCGCCTCCTCGATGATGCGCAACAGCAGACGGTGGTGCGTCCCGAGCGAGCGGATGCGACGCTCACGGATGTCCGCTTCCGCGCCGTCGGCGGTCTCGTTGATGACCTCGGTCGTGAGGCGCTCGGTGTCAGTCCGGTCGACGTGGTCGACGCCACGCCGGAGCATCGCGATACCGCGCCGCGCGTCGCCAGCCGCGAGGTCGGCGACGTACGGAACCACGTCGTCGTCGACGCGCGAGGACATGACGCCGTGAGTGAGACGGCTATCGAGGATATCGCACAACTCCGAGTGGCTGTACTTATCGAGATGGACGGTCGCCGCCGACCGCATCCGCGAGGTCGCGGGTCCAGAGAGTGACGAGAACCAGTGGTCTTCGTCGGTGGTGATGCACACAAGCGAGACGTTCGCGACGCCCGCCAGCGCCAGTAGCGACTCCTCATCGAGCACGCTCACTTCGTCGAGGATGACGACGATTTGGTCGTCGTACTCGCGGAGTCGCCGAAGCGGCTCAGACCGCGGCGTCCCTGACCGACGAAGGTCCGCGCCGAGGTCGGCGTTCCGAGCAGCGGCATGGAGCACGCCCGTCGTCGACTCGGAGAGACAGGAGACGTACGCCCACCGGATACCGAACCGCTCGCGTTCGAGTTGGCCGAGGGTGTACTTCGCGATGGTCGTCTTTCCGACGCCCGGCGGGCCGAAGATGCACACGTTCTCCGCGTAGGAGAGCGTCGACGGTTCGAGGACTGAGGAGAGGTGGTCAATCTGTCCCTCACGGTGATACAGGTCTTGCGGGACGAAATCCGGCCGGAGCGCTCGGGCGTCGGTAATCATCGCATCTCAGACAGTTGCCAGTTGGTGACTAAAAGCCGACCCGTCCGCAGTGAAAGTGAAACTGGAACTGGCTGAAACGGCATCTCGATGCGACCGGCAGGGGTCGCGTCGCGATAGATACCGATTCGAGATAGTGGCCACGAACTGAGCGATCGTCGTGGCCACTACTCGGCCGCGCCAGTCGTGACGACCGCGCCGACAACCTACCTTGACCCGCGCCGCTCGCCCGATTCATCGGTTCTTTATATACTCGGAGAATTCCAGGTAGCCGGAAAAACTAGGATTCTGGGGGCCGTGGCCACAGACATGAGTCAGCAGATACCGAGTCAGGTCCGAATCCGCACCGACGCCGACGACGGCTACGCGCATCGCTACGAGAGCATCCAGAAGGCCAAAGAGGTGTTCGGCGTCGGCAACAACACCGCCGCGGTCATTCACGCCACCGAGCACGCCCACCAAGACCTCGCCGCGAAGCGTGAGGCGCTTGAGTTCCTCGCAGACCACGTCGGCGACGACGTGCTCGCCGAGGTCGCCGACCGACTCAGTACCCGCGAGATGTCGGTGGCCGTCGAGCGCGCGGTCAGGGTCGAGACAGAGTAAGGATTGTTGGTAGCCAAGTCATAGATAGAGAACTCCGATACCACCCCATGTCTGTTTTGGATGTGAAATAAATTCCTCTGATTCGTATTCTTCTGAAACTTCTTCCCAGAACTCATTCACTTGGCAATATTGATGCTCTGGTGACCACCTGAGATGGTGTTCGCTCAATCCGTCAACTTTCTTTCGGCGTTTGTTAACCACTGATTCGTCATCTGGGTGGCATACAATATCGTGAAAAGCAATTATACCGCCTTCTGAAACAAAATTTCTATACATTCTGAAATCTTGTTTGACCCCGTCGTATGAGTGGTCTCCGTCGATAAAAAGAAAGTCCAACAACTTCCCATCTAACTCCTTTTTAATTGCATCTACCGTCGCAGGGTCGTGCGAGTCTCTATGAATTAATGCCATATCGCCATCTTCTGCGAACGTCTGGTACAGTTCGGCGCGATTTGCACCGTGGCCACCTCCAAAGCTACCTTCCGGCAAATCGAGACTAATGTATAAAGATGCGTTAAGACAATTGGTCCATGTATACAGACTCCCACCAGCAGCCGTGCCAATTTCCATTACAACGTCCGGGTTAGCTTCCATGATAGTCAATGCAAGCGCACGAAACTCATCGCGAAGTTGTGCTGCATGTATTTGGTATGGTTTAAATCCCAATCTCGAATCTATAACTGAATCCAAAACCGTGTCAACTCCCGTCTCTTGGCGTATACGATGCTTTATCTCGTACTTTGTGGCCGTATGCAAGAGGTCCCGTCCAAAATGAGATCCGCCAAGTAGCTTTGATGCAGATTCTTTACACACTCGCGAAGGCCCATCCTCACGAAGAATATCAAGCGCTGTGTTGGCTTTTGATATCATTTCGTTTTACTGTGGTACACTGGCTATGGCCGGATAACTTTACTGTCGACAAAGATGATAATTCCGGGATAATAGGCCGACAATTACCTGTCGGTCACGCCGTCTCGACCTCCGTCGGTTCGGCCTCCCCGCCACTCCACGACCACCGCCAGCGGTCGGTGTCACAGTTCGGACACTCAATCCGGCCTTCTGGTTCGTCGTCTGCCTCGTAGCGAACGGTGAACTCATCGCCACAGGCCGGGCAGACGAGACCGTACGTAACCTCATACTCCGGTACGACCGACTGGATTTCCTTCGCGGTCACCTGCCCGACGCCGCGAACCTCCGTCAACTCCGAGACTGTCGCCTCGCGGATGTCCGCCGCGGTCTCGAAGCCCTCGCGGTCGAGACGCCGCGCCATGTCGACGCCCATCTCTAACCCGACGTGAGTCGCGCCCAACTGGATATCCTCAACGCGTTGCTCGCCGATGCGGGGAACGTCGACCAGCGCCTCGCGGTCCGCCTCGCGAACGTCGGCGACCGTCTCGAACCCGTGCTGACGGAGGTTCCTCGCCGTCGCGTCGCCGACGTGCATAATGCGCGTGAGGTCATCGCCGGTCGACCCGAACCAGCCACCGTCCGCCTCGCTATCGTCGTCGGCCTGCTGGTCACTCGCGACCTCGCCGGGCGGCTCCGGGTCGTCCCGCTCGGCACGGAGCGCGTAGTCGACGGCGTCTGCCTCGTGGCAACACTGACACTCCTCGACGACAGTCCGCTCGTCAGTCCGGACGACGCGACCGGCGACGACCGTCTCACGAAGCGCCGCCCGTCGAACGCCAGCCACGTCTTCGAGTTCACAGTTCACGCAGTGGTCGACCGTCTTCTCTGTCTCGTCGACGCGGCGAAACTCCCCGACCGCCGTCACTGGGTGCGGGTTCGGAAGCGAGTTCACCGCGACGCCGACCGTCGCCAGCACGAACAACGCCGATAGCACGGGCAGGAACGTGGAGACTGCCGACGAGACGACGTTCAGACTGACCGCGACCCCTGTCGAAACCACCCCGACCATTCCGGAGAACACAGATGAAAACAGGTCCGGACCGAAAATGAGCGTACCAGTGACCACGGTGGACAGCAACCAGATATCTTCCCAGCCGATATCGCTCATCGTCGGTTACTCGCCCTGCCGACGCCCGAACACGTCCTCGTCGAGAACGCGCTCGGCGGCGATGCGGCGAATCTCCTCGCACTCGGCCAGTTCCGGAATGTCGCCGTCACACACCCGAACCACGTAGGCCCGTTCGCCGAGGCGCTCGACCGTCAGATGCGCGGTCTCTGGCTCGCCGTCGTCGTCAAGGAGACCGTCACGGTCGAGAAACTCTTTCGGAACCGTCACCATACCTGAGCCACCGCGACTCTGGAGCTTCTGCATATGACGACAGCGTGAACACTGGGTATTAAACGTAGCTTCCGTGTCGGGTTGCTGGCAGTTCTCCCCCCAGAAACCCAAACTCAGCGGGCAGTATATGGTCTGAGAGTCGGGTTAGCGGGCAACCCGCTGGTACACAGCGGGTCTGTACCCCTACCCATGACGAACGACGACGCAGACAGGACCGAACCGCCGGACGGCGCGGCTGATTCTCCACCGAGGCCGTTCCGAACGGAGTGGCGAAATGTCGGCGAGCGAGAGCGCGCGCGAATCCGTCGTGAGGCGGCTGGCGCGAGTCGCGACCTCGACGCCGAACAGTATCAGACGACGACCACGGGTAGCGACCGGAACCGCCCCGAAACCGCATGAGAAAACCGATACTCGCCGTTTTCCTCGCACTGACCCTCATCGCATCGCCCACTCTCGGGACCGCCACAGCGGCCCCCGGAGTGAACTTCACTTCAGACAAAGCACCGAACCCGACGTTCGTCGAGGACGAACTCACAGTCGTCACGCACGACCGCGGTGAGATGGACGAGCCGCTGGAGTACTACAACGACTCCGGCGAAATCGCCACGCTTCCCGCGACGGTGAACCAATCGCAGGACACGCCCGTCGGCGTCCGCTTCGACAAGGTCGACGCTGACCGGTACACGCTGTTCCCGCGCATCGACGGCGAAGTCGAGAACAGCGCGAACTGGACCGTCGCCTCTGACTGGACCACCTCCTCGGGCGCGTCCTCGTCGATGTCCGTCAGCGACGCTGACGCCGACGGCGTCGACAAACTCCAGTTCGCCGCCACGGTCGCCAGCAGCGAGACCGCGACCGGCGCACTCTCCGAGAACGTCAGCATCACCACCGACGCGAACAAGCGCGTCATGACTGCCGTCCTGAACGTCGAAACCCTCGACGGTACGGCCGAACTCCGCGCCGTCGACAGTGACGGCGACTACCGCTACGCCGAACTGAACACCTCGCGCGACGCCTCGAACGAGACTGTCGTCGCGAACAGCACCGGCAACGGCATCGTCTTCCAAGAACGGCTCTCGAACCTCCCGATGGCCGGAAGCGGTGACGGCACGTTCGATGGCATCCAGAAGGTCGAAATCGTCGGCGTCGACAACGACGTGACCGTCACGGTCGCGGGCCTCGACCTCGGCACGAAGAGCACGGACACGCTCGGCGAAATCGAGCGTGACACCGACAACGACGGCGACCTCGAAACGACGAGCGTCACGGACTACTACGAGGGCGGCGTCGCGAACCTGACCGGCCTCGACACGATGGGGTCGGCCTTCGACAACGCGGTTATCACCGACCTCAAGGTCTACGACGTTCAGTACCAGTTCTCGGACCTCACGGACGAGGAAGAGTACTGGACGGAGTTCTCGTCGGCTGACGACTACAACTACCCGCAGAAACTCGAACTGTACGGCGACATGGAGGTCCCGTCGGCTATCGACCTCATCCACGGCGACATCGCGCTGGAGTTCGAGCAGGGTCTCGTCGACTCGCGCTACGCGGTCGCCGAGGTCGCGACCGGCGCGGACACCGACGAGGAGTTCGGCAACCTGACCGACGAGGACGGGGCGTACTCCAGCGTCACGGACTCGTTCGGAACGCAGGGGTCGACGGCGACGTTTATCGCCGACGCCAGCGCCGACACGAACTACCGCGTCCACATGGTCGTCCTTCTCCAGAACGAGGAGGCCGACACGCTCCAGAACGCGAGCGCGATGGGCGGCCCGACCGACGCCAGTAGCGGCGGGTTCTTCTCGACACTCTGGGGCCAGATTACCGGCGTCGTGGCCGCACTCGCGGGCGCTGTCGGCCTGAGCCGACTCGTGGGCGGAGGGTCGTAACTGTGTCTGCGTCCGGCGCGGGCGGGGACCGTGTTCGAGACCTATTCAACAGGGCGGCCGCCGCCGACAGTATCGGCGGTATCCTGTTTCAGGGCATCGGCGCGGTGTTCTTCGCCGTCGGGACCGCCATCGCGAGCGGTATCCTCACGCTGGCGGACGTGTTCATCATCCCGACCCAGTCGTTCATCGGCGCGGTCGGTGACCTCATCACGGCGACCTTCGGCGGCGCGGCCCGCATCATCAACTTCGGCGCAATCGCGAGCGCTATCTCGATAGGACCGGGCGGGCTGTTCGCGAGCCCGCTGTCGTTCGTGTTCGCTATCGGCATCGTCCTGTTGGCGCTGTACGTCGTGCTGGCGTACATCAGCGAGGAGGACACGACGAACTTCTTCCCGCTCATCGGGACGGGCTTCGACGTGCCGACGCCCGGATTCATCGACGCAGAAGAGGAGGAAGAGGGGTAGCGAATGGTGAGCGCCAGCGACTTCGTCGCGAACTCCTCGATACGCTGGGGACGCCTCGCGACCGTGCTGTTCGGGGCGAGCATCTTCGCGTACTTCGAGGGATTCGTGGCTGCGTTCCTGTCGCTGGTCGACATCCCACTGTCGCTGCTGGCTGGCTACGCCGACTTTCTCGGCCGCGCCGTCAGCATCGCCTACGGCCTCCCGAGCATCATCATCGAGCAAGGGTTCGCCGCCGCGGTCCCGTTCGTCCTCGACGCCGGGTTCGCGGGCTACCTCGTCGCGCTCGTTATCGTGCTGGTGACGCTGTTCCCAATCGCGTGGGTGGTGAGCCGTGTCGGGTAACAGCGACGAACTGACCACGCGGCAACTGCTGGAGGCGCTGGCTCCGCTGGCGAGCGTCGCCCGCGTGCTGGTTCGCTTCGGCCGCAACCCGGTCGGGTTCGTGACGACGATAATCTCGCTGTACATCGTCGACTCGGTCCTGAACATCGGCGCGTTCGCGGTGAACAGCATCCTCTCGGCGTTCGGTATCATCGTCGGGTTCTTCGACGGCATCCGCGTGACGCTCGTCACCGCCTTCGGAAGCGTCGGAATCGACATTCTCGGCGGCTACGTCGCCGTTCAGCAGTCGATAGCGAACGTCGTCGCGAGCGCCGGGGCGGCCGCACCGTTCCTCGCGATAGGCTTCGCATCGGTCGCGGTGTACGTCGGCTACCGCGTCGGCGTCGCACTTCTCGGCGAACTGCCGCTCGGGAGTAGCATCGTCGACCTGCTGGGGCTGAGATAGCCATGAAACGACTCAAAAACGTATTTTTGCACCCGCTGACGGCGGTCGCGTTCCTCGTGAGCGCGGTCGGCCAACTGAGTATCGGCTGGATAGAGCCAGCGTGGGCGCTCGTCTCGACCACGTCGACGTACTGGTTCCCGGCCGTCGCGACGACCGCGACGACACTCCTACCCGAAATCGGCTACGGAGCGCTGGGGTCGCGCATCCTCATCGCGGCGGCTATCGTGTTCGTCGGGGTCCAACTCGACCGCCTCATCCAGCGCGTGCAAACCTTCTTCGACAACAGATGAACCGACACAACCACTCGAAACGGACGGATAGAATCCCCTCGCGGAGAGGGCGTACCACTCGTCGACCGGGAGGTGGGCGATGCCGCTGAACGTGCTGGCAGGCGTCGGCGCGTTCGTCGCGATACTCGGCGTCGTCATCCTCGCCCGCTTCGGCATCGCGTACGCTCGCTCGGACGACCTGAGCGTCTCGTGGGACCGGACGACGCGGTGGACGATGATGCTCGCGACGGGCGTCGCCGGAGCCGTCACGGTCGGCCTCATCCAGTTCGGCGACCTCGTCGGCATGGCCGTCGAGTTCGTCGTCAGTCACCCGTACTTCGTGACGAACATCGGCATCACGAGTCTCGGTGCTGGGGCGCTCTCGGGCCTGTTCACGCTGTCGACCGGGCAGTTCGTCGGTATCGCGATGATGCTCGTCGGTCTGGTGTTCCTCGTCGTGGAGGTGGACCAGTATGTCGGGTAGGTTCCTCTCGGTAGACTGTGTCCGGGTCTCCGACCTCTCGCCGGTTGGATGGTTCGGCATCGGTATCGGACTGGCTGGCGTCGCCTACGCGGCCCGCGAAATCACCGCCGCCATGGTGTTCGGCGGGTCGTGGCTCGAATCCATCGTCGTCGGTAGCCTCGCGCTCGTCATCGGTCTGGGGATTGCGTACGCCGACGGTGGTCCGGAGGTAGAAGCGGCGTGTGACCACTGCGGACAGTACATCCGCTCGCAGTCGAGTCGCGACGGCGTCGAGGAATTCGTCGAAGTGAAAGCCTCCGGGTCGCCGCGGCGCGCTCACCTCGGCCCGCTGTCGCTGGTACTCCAGCGCCAAACCGAGGAGTGGACCTACTGTTCAGGCGACTGTGCGGCCGCCGACGCCGACCGACGCGCCCTCATCGACGACGCCGACCACTCCCTCGGCATGACACCGGAGGTCGCCGATGACTGACGCGTACGCACTCCGAACGCTCGGGCATCCGGCGGTCGTCGGCGATGCGGTGCTCGGATTCGTGGCGCTCGGATTCGGTGCGTTCTCTGGCGGTGCGGCGGCCGCGTCGGAGAGCTACCACGTGCTCGCGCCGTCGGTGCTCCTACTCCTCGGAGGTATGGTCCTCCTCAAGTGGGCCGACGAACGCGCCCGAGGGGTGGCGCGACAGAACCGATGAGTCGGGCGTCCATCGTGCTGGTCGGACTGGTCAGCCTGCTGGTCGCCGCCCCAGTCGTCGGCGTGGTCGGTCTCGCCGACGCCCAACAGACGGCCGGGAACGCGACGAGCAACGCCAGCGCCGACTCAGAACTCACGCTCGACGACCTCACGGAGACCGGGCCGCGACAAGCGAACTCGCCGCCCAGCGTCAGGATGGGCGAGGACCAGTTCTACTGGGCAGTCTACTGGCCCGCAAACAACCCGTTCGCGAACGTCGGCGCGACCGACGGCGGCGAGTATCTGCCGCCCGGTCACACCGTCGGCCGGAACGCGGTGTATCTCCGGACGTGGACCTACGAGGACCAGCAGGAGACCGTTCACGTCGCCTACTGGGAGAAAGGGCAGAAAGTCGTCCAAGAAGGTAACACGTCGACCACCGTCCCGGTCGCTCGGAACGTCACGCACGTCACCCACAACGTCACGTTCGAGCGCGGTCGCCCGACCGTGAAAATCCCGCTTCGTCAGCACGACGAAGAGGTTCGCGTGACGATGTGGATAGAGGGCAAAGAGTACGCACGATGGGCCAACTTCGGCCACAAGAGCATCGCGACCACGCAGTCCGTGGACATCAACAGTGCTGGCGACTACATCGCGAGCGTCATCGTCGACTTCCTCCTCATCATCGTCGCCGGAGGCTTTGCTGTCGGGCTGGTCTGTAAACGAGCACTCGACAGAGCCGGACGAGGACCGGGATACGGTTACTTCCCGTGGATTCTCACGCTGTCAATCGGGACCGGACTCGGCGGCCTGCTGTTCTACGAGTCGCTGGCGAACCTCGTCGTGAACGCACAGTACATCGTCTCGCTGTACGTCGTCGGCCTGTTCGGCATAATCCTACTGGAGACGTACACCAGCGGGGTCAGCACGGCCGGGTTCGTCCGCCCGACGCTCGAACACGCCGAGTCGCCGACCGGTGACGACGCCTTCGACATGGTCGACGCCGAGGTGCGCGAAGAGACAATCGTCCGCAAGCCGGACGGGACGGTCGCGGTCGTCACTCAGGGCGTATTCCCGTTCCTCGCGCGGGTGTTCGGCAAGAGTGCCGAGTTGAAGAACGTCGAGCAACTCCGGACTCGCGTCCCGGTCGACGGGAAGTGGGACGAGATGTTCCTCGTCGACCCCGAATCGCCGGAACTGCTCTTCTACGAGAAAGAGGGTTGGACGCTCGACTGGCCGCCGTTCGACCGGGTTCACGCCGGGGAGTGGCTGGCTATCGGCGGCGCGGTCTCGCTGGCCGCGGCGTCAGTCTACACTGGCGTCGCGTCAGCGCTGGCCGTGACCGCGGTGACTGGCGGCGGTCTCCTCGTGTGGCTGGCGACGCCGACCGACGGAAAGGCCGCCGTGCGACCCGCGCCGGTCCACCTTCGGACGGCGTTCGGAACGATGGTCCAGTACGCCGAAGACGTGGACGACGCCAAGCGCTTCGAGGAACTGAAACAGCAACTCGACGGCGAGCGCATCAGCAAACAGCGCGACGTGGACCGCGAGGTCGCGGACCACGACCGCACGCTCGTCGAGGGGATGCTCGACCCCGAGGAGAAAGTCCCTGCGGCTGTCGAGGAGAGCGAGAGCGACGACGAGGTGACCGACCGCCAACGGGACGGCATCCTCGGGAACGGCGAGGTGGCCGACGATGACTGACGCCACGCCCGACCCGTACCGTCCGGCGCTCGTGACGCTCTCGGAGGACGTTCGAGAGCGGGTTCGCGAACTCCGCGACGGCCTCGCCTCAGAGGACCGCGTCCTCCGGTGGGTACAGGAGATGACGATTCGGACGCTGGGGCGGCTGGACATGCGCGTCTATACCGACCTCTCCCGGCAGTACCGCGGTCAACAGGGCGTCCTGCTGGCCGCGCTCGTCGTCCCCCACGAACGTCGCGGCCGGAACCGCGACCTCGACGACGAAACCGCTGAATCGCTCCGAGAGCGGTTTCTGTCCCACTACGTCCTGCCCGCTCATCGCGATGCGTTCCGACGCTTGCGGGCCGACGCGACCGAGTACATCGACGCGGCTGGCGACGACGACAGCCACGCGCCCGACCAACAGCGGTTCATCGCGATGCGGCCCGCGCTGACCGAACTCCAACAGTGGCAGGAACGCGTCCTCGATGACCTGCTGGCCGGGTTCGACGAACGCGGCGCGATTCTCGACTGGGGACAAGACGTGTTGCTGGCGACCCACGGCGAACTCGACAAGGAGTGGGTGACGCGGGTCCACGAAGAGGAATCGACGGTGGCCGTGTTGACCGGCGAAACGGTCGCGGACAAGCGGGCGCGTCGCCTCTTCGCCGCGTACCACATTCTCCCGCAGTTCCGCGCTGGGGTGCGTGTCCTGAGCGGGCGGGCTGGCGAGGTCCCCGATGAAACGAGCGACAAGCAGGAGGTGAACTACGCGTGAGTACGATTGAATGGGGGGACGAGAGTCTCGCCGACGACGAAACCACCCGTGAGGTGCTGGCACAGTTTGACGACCCAGTCCGGTCGACGAAACAGGCGACTGGGAACACGTCCCGCTGGTCGGACGCGCGACACATGCGAGAGCGGTTTAGAATGCCCGCGTGGGACGCCTCAAACTTCGAGTACGAGGGCGTCATCCCGAACTGCTGGGAGCACTCGTGGGACGCGGGCGGTGAGCGTATCGCTGGTGGGACGGACTTCCTCGCCCGCGGAAAGCCGGGTAAGGGGAAGTCGACGCTGGCGAACTACGTCGCCGTCCGGATGCTGGAGATAAACAACGAGAAGGTCGTATGGCGTGGGTCGTCCAGCCGGTCGGAATGGCTCCCGCTCGCGCCGTACACCGTCTTGTGTCTCCCCGAAGGCGTTGATGTGACCGCTCGGCTGGAGTCGAAAGACCCGACCGAACCTGCGGTGAAGCTCAGCATCGACCAGTTAGGGGAAATCGTTCGCGAGGTCCGGCGCTACGCGGACCCGGTCGACTTGAACCGGCGCGTTCTCGACGAAGGAACGTTCCACGTCGTCTACCCAGACCCACGACTGCGTGGCTGTCAGGAAATCTACGAGCGAGACCCTGAGAAACAGTACGACACGCCACCAGAGCGTGAGACGCTGTTCCACGAGAACGACCCGGCTAACCACTGGTGGTTCGCGTGGGCACTCGCGCGTGTCAACCACGGCCCGCATCACTGGACGACGTGGATTTGTGACGAAATCGGCGACATAGCGCCTCAGTCGGTCAGTAAGGATAGCTACGGCTCCTATCAGAAGGTCGAACTCCTCAAAGACATGTGGGTCGACGCCCGGAAGTTCGGGCTGTCGATTTTCCTGTTCGGTCACTCGGAGGTCGACATTCACCGTTATATCCGGCACAAAATCCGCTGGCGTATCCAGATGCCGGGCACGGCGAACCCGACGACCGCGAGCGACGTGGTCGGCTTCGAGAGCATTCGCATGAACCGCGAGGTCACCGACGAGTACCCCATCGGCAAGGCCTTGATGTACAACGAAACGAACTTCGACCCCTTCAGGTGGAAGGACATGCCGAGTCCGACCTCCTACAAACTCAAAATCGAGGTGGGACGCTGATGTCTCGCTCGATTTTCTCGAAAAAACGTCGCTCGAAGGGCGGGGTCGAAACTCGATATCGGGCGGCGAACCGGCCAGCAAACCGGATTGAATCGCTCTCTAACGCGCGCGCGGTTCAGATGGGAGCGCAGGGGTCCCCCCGCGGGGGCGCGGTTGGAGGTGCGTCCGCGTGATGGCCGTCGTCTACGAACTCGTCCGAGCGGCCGCCGAGTTCGTCGCGCCGTTCGTTGGCGTCGAGGGCGCACTCGTCTCGGCGCTGGCGGCGACGGCGGTCGGCCTCTACTACCTACGCGAGGCCGCGGACCTGCTGGTCATCGCCGCTCGGTGGGCGCGCATCGCCTCGGTCGTCGTCGGTGCGGTCGCGGTCGTGCTGGCCGTCGGAACCTACGTCGGCATCGTCGACCTCTCGGGCGGTTCGCTGGTCGCACAGGCAATAAACCAGATTTCGGAGGTAGTTCACTAATGCAAGATAACGGCCGAGAGAGAATAGCCGAGACAGTAAAAACAGTGGCGCTGGCGTTGCTGATAGCGCTGTCCGGTCCACTAATCGTAACTGGCGGACTGGTCTATGAGGCTGGGACGGCAGAAGCACAGACGAGCACACCGTCACCGCTGGCGTTCTGGAATGCAGAGTCTACGGGCGACACAACGACTCTCGTGGATGTCGAAGGCAGTCGAGACGCTTCGCTGACTGGCGCAACGTACGTAGAATCACTAAACGGTTCAGCTCTGCAGTTCGGCGGGAACGGATACGGGAGTGTAGCCTCGTCAGACGGGCTGTATCCGGGCACTTCCGACTTCACGATCGCGTCGACGTTCCGAACCAACAATTCGACAAAGCCCAAACAGGCGATAGTTGGGACGAACTGGGATAGTAATGCCGCGATACTTCTCCGACTGACTAATGGGAACGTCACATTTGCGTTCCGCGATGGGAACAGCGAGAACTACTACGAGACAGATTACAATGCGGCAGACGGCGAATGGCATCACGTCGCCGCAACTGTCGATAAATCAGCGAACACGGTGAAAATATACGTTGATGGAAAACTCATCGCCGAAGAATCGAACGACGCGGGAGACATTTCGGAGACCTTAGACTGGGCTATTGGTGCTCGGCATAGGTTCGGAGGAGATTACGTCGACAGGTTCGACGGTTCGATAGATGACGTGCGAGTCTATCACCAATCGCTCTCACAAGAACAGGTTCAGACCATATCATCAGTCGGAACGGTTTCGGGAACTGTCCGAGACCTCTCCGGAAACAAGTTGAGTGGTGCAACTGTAGCGTCTAACGGCCGTTCAACTACGACGAATCAAAACGGCGTCTATGAATTATCTGTTCCAAATGGCGAGCGGAAAATCACTACGTCGAATAGTGGTGTCTCAGAAAGCAAGACGGTCAGTGTATCTGGTGATGTCATCTCGGGTGTCGATATCCGCCTCGGCTACGAAATGGCGTTCGTCCTCGACGACCGAACGAACGCGAGCATCTTCGCGGGCGAGGACCCGCGGCTTATCGTCGAGCGACCGGACGGCACGCTGACAACGACCTCGTTCAACCACAATGACCGGGCGTTCGTTGGCATGGTCGACGGCCGCACCTACAACCTCACGGTCACCAGCGACTACCCGGCGGTGTGGGACACGTACGGCTTCATCGCCGTCGAGTCCATCCGCGAGGGGCCGCTCGTTATGGAGTCCGACTTGTGGGACGAGACGAGCAGCCTCGGGACGCCAGCCGCGCCGACCGCGGCCACACCGTCGTCGTCGTCGACGCCGACGCTCGACGAACGGCTGGACGTTCGGTTCGCCGAACTCGAAGAGGACGACGGCACTTCGGTTACGGTTCGGTCGCCGGAGCCGGTGACGCGGGTCAACTACACGATTCGCGACGAGAATGGTACGGCGCTGTTCAACCAGACGCGCGAGTTCGACGAAGCGACGCAGTACTATCAGGCGCTGTTGAACGACAGCGTGACGAGTAACGCCTCGGATGTGGACGACCCGACGATGACGTACTCGGGTGAGTACGCGAACGGGTCGACGTTCAACGGGACGACGGACCTCTCGGCATCGTTCGGCACGGGCGGCATCGGCGGGCCGACCGGGTCGGGCGGCGGTGGCGGCGGGTCAGCGGGCGGCGTCGTGCTGCTGGCGGGCGGCGCGGCGGTCGCGGCCTATCGCTACCGACGACCGCTCATCAACGCAGCGTCGAGCGCGGTCGGGAGGCTCTCGGGATGAGCCTTCTCGAAGGCGACTCGGTGTTCGGAACTGCGGCAACGTGGGCTATCGTCCTCGGCGCTGTGGTCGCGTTCGGTGGCTACGCCGCCGTCGGAACACTCCAACCGCTCGTTGCTGGTGTTGCTGTCATGGTGGCGGGCTTCGGACTGCTGTTCCTCGACACGCTCGCCGCGCCGACGTTCGGAAAGGCGCTCTTCGTCCTCGGTATCGCGCTACTGGTCTCGCCGTTGGCCGTTGAGTCGGTTCCGGGCGAGGTCGCGTACGGCGGTATCGTCGTGCTGGCGCTCGCGGGAGCCGAACGGCGTGAGGAGGTCCGACCGTGGTAGTCGATACTCTCGCCGCGGCGCTGTCGGCCGTCCCT
This sequence comes from Haloarcula pellucida, assembly GCF_014647235.1. Taxonomy (GTDB): domain Archaea; phylum Halobacteriota; class Halobacteria; order Halobacteriales; family Haloarculaceae; genus Haloarcula; species Haloarcula pellucida. The sequence continues at coordinate 335,654 of NZ_BMOU01000002.1, read as the reverse complement.
GACTCGGTGATGAGTGGCCTCGGATGGGTCGTTACGGCGGTTTTCGCCATTCTCGTGTTCCGGGCCGAACGGAAGATTCTGCGGATGATACCGACGAAACTCGTTGTCGGCGTCGTCCTCCTGTTAGTCGGGTGGGTGGTCATCGCGTGAGAGCGAGACGTATCGCGCTCACGGCGCTGGTGGTCGGGTTCGTCTTCGCGGTCGTGATGACGCTCCGGTACGCCGTCTACGGCTGTTGGGCCGACCGCTTCGGCCGCTGTATCCACTGGTGGATGATTCGGGACTACCCACTCGGGGTACTCGTCGCTGGTGTGCTGGGGCTGTTGATGGGTCTGTGGCAGGCGCGAGGTGAGGCGGCGTGAGCGCGCCGGTCGACGTGCCGCTCGTCGCCTGCGTTCGGTGTGCCTCGATGTCCCAGCGCTGGTGTCCGGCCTGCGGTCGAATGACCTCGTTCTAACCCTCCCGTTTCGACTGCCCGATTTTCTGCGGCGGTGCGGTTGCGGTAGTATTGCGGTCTGGGGTGCGTTGCGGGTGCGGCCCGACCGAAGGGAGGGGCGCGTATTTGGATTGTGTACCGTTCGGTACACTACCTAAGGGTGGCCTGCCCAACCGGTACGAAAGCGAGCGCGACGGCCGCCGCTGGCGAGGTGAGCGACCGGGAAAATTACGGGCCGGAACCGGCTGGAACGCGGTTGGTATATAAACGAAACTACCCGCAGGACAGTGATGCCTCTGTGCTGGAGCCGCTTACCAGATGGGTCGGTCCACGTTGTGCTTGCCGAGGAACCGGTCGTCGACGACGACGCGGCGGTCGCGCCGAAGCTCACCGTCGAGACCTTTCCAGTCGATGAGCGCGGACTCGAAGCGGTCGGTCGGCAGTGGTGACGCCTCGGCGGCGTCGAGGCCGGAACGCAGTATCTTCAGTATCTCCTGAAGCGACACCGGGCGCTTCAGTTCCATCTCCAGCGGGTCGCTCGTCGAGTGGACGACGATGCCGTGACGGTTCGCCCACCGTTCGAGCGCCCACGGTTCACCGTCATCGCGACGAGAGAACGGCGAGGCACGGTCGGCGACGCGTCGGAGGGCGTCGGTCGTAGCGTCCTTCGTGGCCTGCCAGCGCTCGGCGACCTCGCGAATCTGGTCCCGGACGATACCGTCACGGAACCGGACCATGCCGTTCTCGACCTCGATGATGTCGCCGAACCGCTCGGCCGCACGGTAGACCGTCGAGGCCGATTTCCCGGCCTCCTCGGCTACCTCTTGGTAGTGCCGACCGCCGCCGTCGGTCATCGCGACCAGCACGTCCCACGCGCCCTCCGTGGTCTCCGGGCCAGCGAGTTGGTCGAGCGCATCCGCCCGTTCCTGCTGTTCGAGGTCGGGCATCGGGTTGGGATACACGTCGACCGCGTCGTCGGCCTGTCCCGGCTCGAAATACGGGTCGTCGACCCACACATCCGACTCCGGCGAGAAGTCGACGCCCGCCCAGTGGAGGGCGTTCACGACCGTTTCGCGGAACTCCGCGACTGCAGAGTCGTAGCCCTGCCACTGAATCGCGGACTCGCCGCTCGGATAGTAGTCCGACCAGTACTGACACTCGATTTTGTGGTGGTACAGCGGGTCGTCACCCGTGTCTTCCGACCGGACCCACTTCGGCTGATACGCTTTCAGTCGCTTCGCGAGTGTCTGTTCGGGCAGGAGTCGTTTCCAGTTGTCAGGCGACAGCGCGACGGCCTCGTAGTGGGCTTTGACCTTCTCGTGGTCCCACTTGTGCTCACCGCGGCCGCGGCCGTTCGAGAACTGCGCGAGGTGTTCGAGCACGCCGCCCTTCCCACCGATGCACCCAGTCGCGACCTCGCGGAGGATGCGCCCGTACAGTTCGAGCGCGTAGATAGACGACCACTCGTGAGCGTCGACGAAGTATCCGGCGTCGATGGAAAGGTGCGACGCGAGCGACTGGAGCAACCCCAGCACCTCGAACTTCGAGAGGTTCGTCGACTCCACCTGTACGCGGATGGACTCGGGACACTGCGTTGGCATCCCACCGATGAGTTCGCCGGTCTCGATGTGCCGAGCTTCGGGATATCCCGGTCGAAAGGTGAAGTCCGCGCCGAGTTCGTCGTTCGGGTCGTCAGCGGCGTACACACCGAGTTTGTACTCGTTCATCGCGCCGTCGAACGTGGCTGACGGCGGCGCTTCGAGTTTACCACTCCAGTGGGTCGACCGTACGACCTCGTACTCCGTGCCGTCGAAGACGAACGTCTCCTCGCCGTCTTCCAGGTCAGGTTCGTACTGACTGACCATCGCCCAGTACGGGGAGAGACCACCCTCGTCAAACACGAGGTTCGCGCCGATTCGGTGGGTCTGAAGGTCGATTACCTCCTCGATACTTGTCGAGACGCCCGTCATGGGTCCTGCCCTCCGTCAGTGGCGTACGCGCCGAGCGTCGCGGTCTCGGTTTCCGGAGTGGTCTTGTTGGTGTCGACGCCGTCGGGCGAGTACCCGTCACTCAGTCGCGCCCGCTCCTCAGCGTCGCGTTCGCGGAGGTCGGCGGCCGTCACGAACCCGTCGGCGTCGCAGCACTCGCAGGACGCGCGTGGCCCGAACGGGAGCCGGTCGGGCCGCTCGCCGTTCAAACGAAGCCACTCCTCGCGCTGGTCGAGGCGCTGGAGAATCGCCGCCCGCGGTTCGTCCAGCGGGTTCCGGGCTTCGTCGGCGTAGCGGTCGTTCGCCAGCCGCATCTCGACGGCGTGCCACGCCGCGACCCGTTCGAGGCTGTCGATGCCGTTGATGAGCGAGAAGACGAGTTGCTTCCGTCCGGCGTTCCGCAGTAGGTCGGCATCCAGCCAGCGAGCCGGGTCCTCGCCGATTCGCTCGGCGAGATTCGGACAGCGCATCCGCTCGCGGCGGTCTCCCGACTGCGTCGTCGACGGCATTACGCACCGTCACCTCCGTCTTCGAGTATCGTCGACCAGCGCAACTGCGCACACGTCTCCTCCCGGCGGTCGACACCGTACCACCGGTCACGGAGGTGCTCGTCAACGATGCTCGCCGGAACGACGGCGAGCGAGACGAGTTCCTTCGACGCGCCTGCGTCGTCGTAAACGGCTAAGACGTAGACCGCGGACTCATCGACTAACCAGCCGTGCTGTCCACCGTCGCGGCCTTTGAAACACCACGAACCGTGGGCCGAACTCGTTCCCTTCGAGCGCTCTCGAACGCACGCTTTGATTTCGATGCGCTCGCCGCGCTCGACGACCGGCATCGCCCACAGGACGGGCACGCCAGCATCGACGGTCGACGGTTCGAGGAGGCTGGTCGTCACCGCGTCGTAGTGGTCGTCCGCGTCAGTCGCGGCCTTCAGCACGTCGACCGCGTCGATGACCAGCGTCTCCACGTCGGTCCCGATAGCCTTCGGGTCCGCCAGCGAGTTGGTACTCACGCGCCGACCCTCCCGAGTCGCGTGGCGTGCTCCGCACCGGTCCACGGTCGAACTCGTGCCCCGCCACCAGCGTAGGCCCACACCGTCGCGCCGAGGAGGTGTTCGCGGGCGATGCTACGCACCGTCCTCACCTCCGAGGTCGTCGGCCGCGCGAAACAGTCGCGAGGACTCTTTCCCGGTCGAGCACTGCGGACACAGGTCGTCGTACTGGAGGTCTCCCACATCCGGCTGACCCGGCGGCAGGTAGCGCCAGCGCTTCGCCGTGGGCGTCGCTTCGCCACAGCCGTCGCACTCGAAGGCCTCCCGGCCGCCGTCGGAGATGGCCCGGCCGCGACCACAAGTGCCACACGACCCCAGCCGCCCGTAAACACAACTCTCGTCGCTCGTCAGCCGGTACTGTGAACCGCGAACGTGCGGGCACAGCGGCGAGTAGTGCTTTTTCTCACCGTGTTCAGTGACGTAGCGTCGACCACCAGCGGATTTCCGCTCGATGTGTTCGTTCCAGCAGTCCTCGCAGATGTGTGGGCCGTACTTGCTGGCCTCGAACGCACGCAGACAGGTAGGACAGACCGGAACCTCGCCGACGGTCTCGACGACGCCGACAGGCTCCTCGACGAAAACGCGATGAAGGAAGCGGCGCGAATCGCTCCACTCGAACGAGTCGCTCACTGCGAACCCTCCCGGTCAGTGGCCGTGTCTACGACGCGGAGGTTTCCGCAACCCTCGCACGACAGGAACCCGTTGCCGTCGGAAGTGTGGACCGTATCCGCGTCGCACCGATGGCAGTAGAGAGTCCGCTCAGTACCGTCCGTAGACTGACCGCCGTCGGTCACGAGCGTGGCCTGTTCCGGCCCGGTATCGACCTCACCGACCCACAAGTCGTCGGCAGGATGTAGTGGCGGCAGGTCGCCACGAGTATCCTCGCAGTGCGGCGAGAGACGTGCGATGACGTTCCCAACGTTCGAGGTTATCCACTGGCGGAGCACGTCCCCGAACTCGTGGGTGTACCACCCGGCGAGGTCGTCGGGGTCGTAGCGATGGGCGCACATCGCGAGCGCCGCGAGGTCACCCGACGTGACCCGACGTTGCTCTTTGACGACGATGGGCTTCCGCGTGTCGCCGACATCGAGGCGACTCTGTTCGTGGTCGCCCATCTACGCGTCACCTCCCGACCGCTGACGGTCCCACTCGAACTCGTGGTCGAGCGTCACGTCGTCGCTCGCGAGTTTGTCGGCGAGTCGCTCGTCGGGGTAGTCGTGGTCGCCGAACCCGGACGTATCGGCCTCTTCGCCGGTGTCGACGCTCCGGTGGAGCCTCGTGCCGTTCTTGAACGTGAGGAGGTACGTCTCGACGCCGAACTCTGCAACGCTGTCCTCACCGTCGGGGAAACACTGTCCGCAGTACTCGCGGTCGTCAGCACGGCGCGAGTCGGTGGGACAGGTGAGCCATTTACCCTTCGTGTTGCAGGGAGTTTCGAGCGTCAGCGTCATGGCCGACACCTCCGACCGTCGTCGGTCGCTGGACAGCGCTGGAACGGTTCGTCGATAACCTCGCCACAGGTGTCGCAAATGAGCCGCTCGCTACGGTCGGAGAGGCTCATGCGGACCACCCCGTAGAACGGCCGCTAACTGTCAGGAAACCCGGGAAAAAGGGTTTGTAGGTAGTGGGCCGGCGCGAATTCGAATCGCGGTTACGGCCACCCGAAGGCCGAAGGATACCAGGCTACCCCACCGGCCCGTGCGATAGCATCTGAACGAACGGGGAGGGACGGTTTAATCGTTGCGAAACGAGCGTCCGCGAGACGGGCGTCCCGGTCGCCCACTCGGAGCCGTCCCGCATATCCGGAGACGGTTGGCCGCGACGAGGACGAGGACGAGGAGGAACATGATGCGGGGAATGCGCGGATGGCCGCCGCCGATACCCGCCGCGAGGAGACCGACCAGCCACGCCGCCCCGGCAGTGGGTACCGCGAGCGACGTCGTCGTCCGCTGGACGACGAACGCCCGAACCAAAACCAGATAGAACGCACCGACGAGGACGAACCCAACGAGTCCGAGGTCGACGAGTACCTGCGTGTAGAAGACATCGAGAAAACTAACTGTGGGGTTCTCCGGCGAGGCGAACCACCCGTAGCCGAACACCGGACGATCCGTCCAGAGGCCGAGCGCCTTTCGTGTGAGTTCGTACCGGGAGTATATTGCACCGGTTCCGGGACCGCTGAAGACGATAGTTCCGTCTCGAAACGCGATGGTCGGCAGGAACCGCCCGAGCAGTTTGGGGCGCGTCGTGAGGAGGACGCCGCCGGCGGCGATACCCGTCCCGACGCCGCCGACGAGTAGCGAGACGGAGAGACGACGGTACGAGAGGACGACGGTGACAGCCACACCGGCGACGAGCGTGATGAGACCCGAGCGTGACCCCGTCGAGACGACAGCGAGAAGGCAGCAGAGTCCTCCGAGGGCAGCGACAAGCGCCTCTAGCGGCCGTTCTCTGATCCGGCCGGCACCGTGTGCCAGACAGAGGAGCGCGGGCAGGGCGAGAAACACCGCGAGCGTGTTCGGGTTGTGCCAGAACACCGTCACCCGGGTGAACCCGGAGGTCGACACGGTGCGAACGACAGTCGTGACCGCGACGACGACGCCGGCTCCCGAAAGGACGACGAGCAACGCGTTCCAGTCGACACGGTCAGCGAAGGCCTGCGCGAGAACGAACAGGACGGTCACCTCGAACCACTTCAGCGTCCACAGGGCGTTGACCGCGGCGACGTCCGGCGAGCGAACGACCGCGGCGGCTAGGGAGACGACCATCCACCCACCGGCGACGAGAAACCACGCCGTCGGCGACGGCAGCGAGAGGGAGAGTCGCCAGTCGTCGGCACGGAGCCGTTCGAGGACGAACAGCACAGCGATCGCCAGCAAGACGAGATCGGACAGGTTCACCGACGCGTACTGCGAGGCGACCAGCGGGAGCGGGAACTGGACGGAGAACACGACGCTGAGGACGAACAGGAGAAACAGCGCGTGTGGTCCGCGGGCGGTCATGCCAGCATGTGCCGGATGGCTTCGGGCCGGCCATCGAGCGTGTGATACGTCCCTTGTAAAGCGAAGGCCGCGACCGTGAGCAGTTTGTCCGGGAGCGCCCGTTCGGGGACGGTGTGGTCGTAGCCCGACTTGAGCGCCCGAATCTCCGCCAGACGCGCCTCCGGTGGCTCCCCCGTCGTCTTCGCCGCCTCGTGGAGTCGGCGAGCGCCGAGGAACCCGGGGACGTGCGTCATCTCGAGGTCGGCCTCGAGGAGTCGCCAGAACAGTTCCGTGTCCATCGTGTACTGCAGGTCCTCGTCGATGCCACCGACGCCCTCTATGACGCCACGGCGGAAGAACGTGCTGTGGTTGCCGGTGAACTGGTAGTAGTGTTTGTGGACGAACCGCGAAGGACGCGTGTTGTACTTCCGGCCAATCTCCTCTCCATCGGCGTCGACGAAGACGAAGTCGCCGTAGATGACGTCGCTATCGGGGTTATCGCGGCGCGCCTCGGCGAAGGTGTCGAGCGCACCGGGAAGGAGATAGTCGTCGGAGTTGACCCAGCAGAGCCAGCGGCCGGTCGCCATCTCGATGCCCTTATTGAGCGCGTCCGATTGGCCGTCGTCGGGTTCAGACACCCAGCGGAGGTCGTATCGGTCCTCGTAGGATTCGAGGAGGGCGACGGACCCATCGGTCGACCCGCCGTCGACCACGACGTGTTCCACCGACGGGCCGGTCTGCTCCATGACCGACCGGAGGTTGTCCTCCAAGAACTCGGCCTGCTCGTAGGACGGTGTCACCACGCTCACCAGTGGCCCCGACATACGTACCAATTCGAACACTCACCGACGTATATCGTTCGGTCGTTCTGTCCGCCGTCTCAGGGCTGCCGTCGGTCCACGCCGTCGCCTTGCTCGCGAGCGAATCGGGCGTACACCAGACGGCGCATCCGGTCGGGAACGAGTCGCAACGTCGTCCGTGCCGTCACGTTGCACAGAAAGACCGGGAGCGAGGTGAACCCTCGGCGGTAGAACTCCACCTGCCGCCGAACCTCCGCACGGGCGTACTCCAGCCCGCCACGGCGGCCGGCGAGTTCGGCCCCCGCCCGAACGTTCACCAGTACTTCCGGGACGTTCGCGAACCGCGCGCCGTCACACAGCATTCTGATCCAGAGGTCGTAATCCTCCATCCGGGTGACGGGCCGGTAGTTGCCTGCCGACAGCACCGCCGCCCGGCGCATCAACACCGTCCCGTGGTTCATCGGACTCCGGAACCGCGCCATCCGCTCGATGTCGGCGTGGGTCGTCGGAACCTCGCGGCGGGCGACGACGTTCTCGGGGTCGTCGGCGAACTCCGCGATGTAGCCTCCGAGCACGTCCACGTCGGGATTGTCGGCGACGTACCGGCACTGGGTCTCGAACCGGGTCCGAACGTTGTGGTCGTCGGCGTCGAACCGCGCGACCCACGGGTGGCGAGCGGCCTCGACGCCGACGCGGAGTGCGTTCCCCAGTCCGCCGTTCTCGGTGAGCGCGTGTCGCCGGAGTGTGTCCGGATACCGCCGTTCCCACTCGTCGAGCGTGGCGTCGAGTTCGTCGGTGAGGGGGCCGTCCTCGACGACGAGAAGTTCGTCCGGTCGCCGCGTCTGGTCGAAACAGCTGGCGAGCGCCGTGTCGAGTTCCGCGGCATCGTCGCCAGCGTAGGTCGGCAACAGGACGGAGAACGACATCGCCATTAGCCGCGAGAAAGCCGGGCACGGAGATAAATGGTGGTGTCCGACTTCCTCGTATGGGTTCGCGGGTGCGAAAAGCCCTTAGCCGCCGACGGTGAGTTCCGAGCGAATGGCGTCGGTACTCGTCCTGTTCCACCGGTCGCACCTGAACCCACGGATGGAGCTGTTCGCCGAGGCTCTGACCGGGGCTAACCACGACGTTTCAGCACTCTGTTGGCGTCGCGGCGGCAGTTCGAACGCCGCCGGAAGCGCCGTCCCCACCCAACCGATCCCGAGCCCCGGATTCGGTGCGTCGCTTCTGAACGCCCTCTTTCTCCCGCTGGTCTACGTCCGGTTTCTCCGCGCCATCGCCTACCGGGACCCGGACCTCCTCTTCTGTGCGCACGTCTCGCTGCTCCCCCTCGCCGTCGTCGTCGGGTGGCTCACCCGAACGCCGGTCGTCTACGACGTTGTCGAACCGTACCGCGAGGGGTACGGGGAACGCGACACTCGCCTCGCGCCGGTGTTTACGTCGCTCGTGACGACCTTCGAACGAGTCTGTCTCCGAAGCGTCGACGGTATCACCGTCATCGACACTGACGGCGACCGACTCGAGGAACGATACAGTGGCTTCACTCGGAATCTCGAAGTCGTCTACAACGTCCCTCGGCTGAAGCCCTGCCCGAAGCGAGACGAGGCCGTCGAGACCGTGGTGTACGCGGGAACTATCAACGACCGGAAAGGAGTCCCGATGCTGCTGGAGGCGTTCGCAATGGTCCGCGAGACGCGTCCGGAGACGACCCTCTTGCTCGTCGGCGACTCGGTCGACGACACACTCGAACAGCTCCGTCGTCGGGCGGACGAACTCGGCGTCACTGACGCCGTCCAGTTCGTCGGCCGAGTGGACTACGACGAGGTCCACGATCACCTCGCTCGCGCCGATATCGGCGTCGCGCCGTACCAACCCGTCCCGATGTTCGAACTCTCCCGGTGGAATACGCGGAAAATCCCCGACTACATGAACGCCGCCCTCCCGGTCGTCGGTCCGGATTTCGGCGGGTTCGCTGAGATACTCGACCAGACCGAGTGCGGCCTCGCGGTGGATACGGCCGATGTCGACGCCCTCGCCGACGCGCTCCAGACCTTGGTCGACGATCCCGAACGCGCCCGGCGGTTGGGGGCGAACGGCCGGGACGCACTCGAAACCCGGTACAACTGGGAGACAGAGAAACGAAAAGTGGTGCGCGTGGTCCAGCGAGCGCTCGCGGGCCATCCCGACTAGCGCTCGGCGTGGTACTCCGTCGCCGCGTCGCTCATCGTCATCGGGACGAGCGCCCCCTCGATCGACAGCGATTCGGCGTGGGCGAGAATCGACTCGAAGACCCCGAGCAATCTCTCCCGGTCGAACCCGAGGTCGAACGGGTGGAACCGGAGGTGGAAGATGCCGCCGGTGGCCGCCGCCCTGTCGAGTCCGGCGACTGTACGCCGCCGTTGTGAGTCTGGGTGTGTCCACTGCCACCCGTCGTGGTACGGGCGGAACACCTGCGACCCGGGGAGTTCGAGCAGCCCCTCTCGTTCGCGGGGCCACACGGACGGCGGGGTTCGGTGGAGCGCCTCTTCGAGGTACCGTGGCGGCTTGCGGGCCAGCGACGGGAGCGACCACCGTTCGAACCACCGGGCGTCACGGCCGCGGTATACGTCGATTCCCGCGTCGGCCAACACGTCTCTGTGCCCGATTCGGTTGCGGGGAAACACGTAGCTCTGCGGATCGAGACCGTGGTCGTTTGCCACCGCCATAGCGGTGCCAACCTCTCGTTCGGCCGCCTCGCGGTGACAGCCGGACTCGCCGAGCAACATGTGTGTGTAGCCGTGGAGACCGACCTCGTGGTCGACCGTACAGGACTGTATCCGGTCGACGATATCCGGCGCGTACCAGAGGTCACGGTCGACGCCAGTTCGACACGGTAGGGCGTCGTGCCAGCCGTCGACCCACGGGTACGTCGGTTCTGGCCCCGCTGCGTGGACCCCGCCGCAGTCTTCCAGCAGATGGGCCACCACGGCCCACGTCGCCGGCACCTCGTACTCGTCGAACAGCGTACACAGGTCCTCGACGACGCCCCGCGCCTCTCGGTAGGCCGGTTCGTACCGGTCTATCTTCCCCACGTCGAAGGTCCCCCACGCGAGTTCCGTGTCCAGCGAGACGACGAACGCGCCCGGGCGGTCGCTCATAGGTAGCCGAGGTCCGCGAGGCGGTCAGTCGCGTCCTCTGAGACGTCGCCGCGTCCAGTACCGTGGGTCGCTGAACCCGGGACCGTCTCGACCGAACGGGTCGCCGGTTCAGAGTCGGCCTCGAAGACGCCCGTCAGTACCTCGCCGTCCATGTCTTCTCGTACCGGATAGCCGAGCAGGTGGAGAACGGTCGGTGCCAGATCGAGGATATGAACGTCGTCTGGCTCTGTCGCCCCGTCTATCGCCGGCCCGCAGGCTGCGAACAGGCCGGTCTTCGTATTCTCTCCCTGCCAGTCCTGCGGGGTGTCGAAGACGGTGTCGACACCGATGCCGCCGTCGATGTGGACGTGTGGGGCCTGGTCGAGGACGACGTCCGGGCCATCGGCGACGTATGGCCCCGAGTAGACCGACTCCGCAGGCAATGCCGCCCTGACGATGGGCGTCCCGTGATCGTCGGTCAGGCCGTCCAGTGCCTCGACGAGTTCGTCTCTGACACGACGGCGGTCTTCGGGGTCCGGTTCGAGGACGTATATCGGCCCTTGTCCGCTGGCGATAGCGGTCGATCGCTCCCAGTCGACGACGCCTGCTTTCGCCGCTTTCTTTACGACGCCATCGTCGGTCGGCAGGAGCGACTGCAGTCGCTCGGGGACGACGCGGCGCGCCCACCACTCCACTCGGAGCACGTTCAACACGCGCCGGATGCGCTGTTTCGTGAGTCCGGCGCGGTAGAGCCAGTCACTCGCACCGGATTCGGTGACGAGATACCCCTCGCGGGCCAGCCACGCGTTGACCCGGAACCACCGCTCGACCCGGTTCGAGCCGTGGTCCGAGAGCAAGACGAGGTGGTCGAGTTCGTCCAGCGAGCGGAGGTCTGCGATGCGGTCGTCGATGCGCGTCCACGCCTCCTCGACGACCGGATGGTCGTAGTAGAAGTGCTGGAGCATGTTGATGTAGAAGACAGAGAGGTGGACGAACTCGTACTCCCCCGAGGATACGAGGTCACAGAGAACGTCGAACCGGGTGTCGACGAGGTCGTATATCTCCTCGACGCAGGCGTTCTCGGGGTCGTCGCCCTGCAGTAGCGACAACTGCTCCGGATGAACGCGGTAGTCGTACTCCGCTTCGAGTTCGGCTTCGAACGAGGCCGGTGCGGTGTAGCCCGTCTGGTCCGCGCCCGGCCCGCCGGCGACGTGGACGCCGTTTACCTCGTGGGGCGGGAAACTCGTCGGCAGATTGAGCGAGGCGACAGGGCCGTCCATGTACTCCCAGTAGTTCGTGCCGTCGAAGTTGTGAGCCGCACTCGTCGTGGTAATGGTGCGGTTCGATCGGTCGACACGTTCCCACCAGAACACGCCGAGTTTTCCCGGGTTACGCCCGGTCGCATAGCACTTCCAGTTCGGACAGGTGACCGGAGGCAGACAGCTCTCCATGTCGGCGGCGACGCCGTCCTCGACGATGCGGGATAACGCCGGGAGTTTCCCGGCATCGAGCCACGGCTGGAGGAGTTCGAAGCCCGCACCGTCGAGTCCAAGGGCGACTGTGGTCACGTTTGGGCAGATACGCGCGTCGGTTTAGCGCTGGGGAATATAAACATTGATACCTGACTGAATCGCTCAGCGGCGTCGATACAACGACGACTTACAATAAAGCGTTCTGTTAGGCAAACTACCCACAGACGACTACTTATAACCCAGTTCCTCCAACCGCTTAGCAACAGACTCAGGAGTCCGGTCGTCAGACTGGTCACCCTCACCCAACCAGCGGGGTACCGCCGTGTGCAGTCGGTTCGCTACGTCGTCTGGTATACTCTGGACAGTTTCGGAAGGCAACGAGAATCCAACCGTCGCGTCGTCACCACGGGAAACGATCAACTTCCAATCGTCGTGGTAGACTGCCTTTTTTTCGTAGCCGTATCTCACTCCCTCGACAATAGGAACACGCGTATCCGGAATCGAGGACGAGAGCGAATAGCCTGAACAAGCAAGCGCGCCTTCCAGTCCAACTATGTCTAAAATAGTCGGACAAACGTCAACTAGCGAGACAGGTGTCGATTGGTGCGTAACTTGGTCTGATTCGATGACGAGGGGGACACGTGTGATAGATTCGTAGGGAGTACCGCCATGGCCGACACAATAGTACCCGCGTGTGTCGTCAAAGTGCTCTTCATCAACCGTGGAACACTCCCAGAATCCCTTTCCATGGTCGGCGGTCACGACGAACAAGATGTCAGCAAATTCGTTTTCGACTTCGCGCTGGTATGACTTGATACAATCAGTGACGTAATCGACAGCTGCCCTGTAGATCCGCTTTCTGTGGGTCTTGAAACGTCTGACTTCGCTCTCTGTCTCCGGCTCATATGAGTCCCAATCGGAGACGTCGATGTCGGCATCAACCTCGTGTCTCTCGTGATACGCTTGGGGCGGGTCAATCGGTTCGTGAGCGTCGTTTAGGTGGATATACGAGAAAGTGCTAGAAGTCCGGTGTTTCGACAGCCAAGAGAGATGGTCGTCCAGTATTTCGTCGGCACGGACGGCGTGGCGGTACAGCTTGTGAGTCTGAAATTTGCCCCTGAGTGCCCAAAACGGCGTAATAAACCCGAACCCGCCATAGGTCTCGTATCCAGCCGCTGCCAAAGCTTGTGGCAGCGTCGTGTGTGACTTGCTCATCTGTTGTGGAACCGGGTGTGAGGGACGGTGTAAGCCGTCAGCGTTTCGCATTGCACCGTGCTGGTGGGGATACTTACCCGTCAGAATAGAAGTGACGGACGGGAACGTCCACGGCGCAGCGGTAATCGCGTTCATCGGTGATTGAGACGTTAGAGATGGTGCGATGTTTTTGGTGATGGCATCGTGTCTCAATCCATCAACGACGATACAGACGATGTGTGATGGTGCACCAGAGGCAGCATCGTAGTCGGCCGTTAGCGGTTCATATCTATCATCAGCTTTCTGAGAGAGGCGACTATTTTCGATTCTCTGCAACAGAGGATGGTTCGAGGACTTGTATTTTTGTTTGATTGCTTCGGGGAGATAGTTAGAGAGGTGGAAAACTGGATGCATACAGACCATATTATAAACCCGAAATAAAATCTTGCCGGTAATTCTCCATCTTTTCTGTTATCTAGTCTGACAGGAGGCTGTTGTGTCACCCTTGATCCGGTGGACAGGAGACGTACATGTGGTTTCAGGCAGTATAGTTGACTGGTTCCGTAGTAGCGCTCAAGTACTCCGGTGAACAATCGGTTGGAAGAGACACAATCAGCGATGTACAAACGCCCGCGCCAGTCAGTTTTTGAAGACAGATGAACGGGACGAAACCAAAGGTACAGGTCGTAGTCGTGAATTACAATGGCAAAGATCATCTGGACTATGCACTCCCCTCAATTCGGGAGACGGCGTACCCAAATTACGATATCGAAGTGGTCGACAACAACTCCTCGGATGGCTCTGTAGAGTACGTACGCGAGAATTACCCCTCTATTTCCGTTACTGAATTGGACCAAAATCGTGGCTGGGCCGGTGGGAACAACGTTGGAATCCGGCATGGACTCAAGAAAGGTGCAGAGTATATCGTACTCGTAAACAACGATATCAGAGTCCATCCCGAATGGTTGTCCGCGGCGGTAGCAGCCGGCGAAGCCCACAGCGATGTCGGTTTCATAGGCTTCGACGTGTACGGGACGGTCTCGTCGGTCCCACTCGAAGAGTTCGAACGAGCAGTAGAGGATTGGGAACGAGCATCACAACACTACACAGACGAATTCATTGATGGAATGGCCTTGTGCATCAAGTCGTCGGTATTCGCCGATATCGGGCTGCTAGACGACGAGTACTTTCTCTATGCCGACGAAACGGATTTCGAGATACGTGGGCAACGTGCGGGGTACAAGCGGATGAAGACTAACGTTCCAGTTTGGCACTATTCATCCGGAACGACAGAAGAGATACCGACTAAGGCCAGTTACTTCGCTATTAGGAACCATATCAGACTCTCTGTCAAACACGAGTCGGTCGTAGGCGTTTTCCGAAAGATTCTGTTGCTGTATTATGTGGGTTGTCACCCGTGGTTTGATGGAGATATGAACGACAGAATTAACCAACGCCGTCGACCGAGGGGGGTCGTTTTCAACTTCTTCCTCGTGACGTACTGTGTACTCTGGAACGTTGTGTACCTCCCGCAAACACTACGAACCAGACGAGAGGAATATCGTCGAATCGACTGTGATGGAAAATAAGGAGGGTTCCTAATGAAGCATGATTCAAACGTACTTCGACGAGGTGGCTACGAGCTAAGTAGGAGTCGAATCCATGATTCGTGAGAGAATACGATGATCGAGCTACTAGTCACAGCACACGGCCTATCACGAGAACTTGTCTGGGACAGGTGGCGAATTCTCGCAGACGAATATCCCGTTAGCGTGACGTTAGTCGTTCCAGAGCGATGGGAGAGTTATTGGTTCAACGAACGTGAAGTCCTCTCTCCAGAACCCGTTCGCGAAGATAATTTCAGAGTCATCACGCTCCCTACGACCGATGTAGAGGATTGGTCCAGCTACTTCTTCCGCTCGATAGACAACGAACTCCGAGAGCTTGAGCCAGACGTAATCTATTCACTTCACGAGGAACACATCTTTGTTAATCATCAGTGGTTGCTGTATCGAAATATCTGGTGTCCCGACGCCAAGTTCATATTCTTCTCTATGAACGCACTCGGAGTACCGAAAGACGAGTGGCATCAGAAACTTCGTTGGTGGCATTTGGAGCGCAACGCAGAGGCAGCGCTCGGACACTATCCTGGCTGTAAGCGGTCTCTCCGGCAAGCGGGATTCGAGCGACCAATATTCATGCAGACGCAGATCGGGCTCAGTGAGAACTTGTTTTACCCAGATACGGCGGCCCGAAACGCAGTTCGTGAGGAACTCGGGTTCGACGACGAGTTCGTCGTCGGATTCACCGGACGCCTCGTCGAGGAGAAAGGCATTTTCGATCTCATAGAGGCAATGCCGTTAGAGGAAACCGATTGGCGGTTACTCATAGTCGGAGACGGTGATATGAGAGGGAAAGTGGAAGACCGTATCGCAAACTGTGGGTTTGAACACCGAGCCCACATGATGGGCTTCGTCGAACAAAAAGAAGTTGCTCGGTACATGCGCGCGATGGACTGCTATGTCCTCGGGTCACACACGACCGACGACTGGATAGACACGTTTCCACTCTCCCCAGTACAGGCGATGGCGACGGAAGTCCCGACGGTGGTATCCGACTCCGGTGCACTACCGTTCCAAGTGGGAGACGCCGGACTCGTCTTCCCAGAAAAGGATGTCGGCACCCTGAAAGAGCATCTACAGTTTCTCGCCGATAACCCCGAGGAACGTCGGAAAATCGGAGAAGCATGTCGCGAACAGGTCATGTCGAAGTTCAGCGCCGAAGCGCTTGCCGAGAACTTCTTCAAAATTCTCGTGCAGGTCTACACCGGCGAATACGAGTATGCCGACGAGGGAGAAAAGTATACACAGTACAAGGCGCATTGACCAACGGAAGACCGACAGACGAGGCATCAGCGGATAGCGGCGACGAGCGGGAATCAAAGATATGTGTGGCATCTGGGGATACGTCGGCTGGGACGACACGGTGACAGTCGACGCTGCGTGGGACGGACTATGCTCGCTGACCGACAGGGGGCCAGACGATTGGGGGCTGTACGTCGACGGCGTTGGTAAAGTCACCGACGAACCGGCCCTCCCATCCGGTTCACACTCCGTACTGTTAGGAAACAGACGTCTGAGTATTCTCGATGTCTCCGCCGCGGGCAACCAGCCGATGTGCACTGATGACGGTCACTGGATAGTGTACAACGGCGAGGTGTACAACTATCGAGAACTCAGGGAGGAACTTCGCGACGACGGATACACGTTCGAATCGGATACGGACACCGAAGTCGTGCTGAAAGCCTATCAGGAGTACGGTACGGACTGCGTCGAACACTTCCGAGGGATGTTCGCGTTCGTGGTCTACGACTCGGACGCCGACCGGATGTTTGCTGCACGCGACCGATTCGGAATCAAGCCGTTCTACTACACGGCGCGGCAGGGTGGTGTAGCGTTCGCTTCCGAAGTTACGTCGTTGCTGGATAGCGGGATAGCAGAAAGGACACTCGACCCGGTCGGAGTCGACGGGTTCCTGACGTTCGGTTACGTGCCTGCTCCGGCGACGATCATCGAGGGAGTTCGTTCGCTGCCGCCGGGTTCGACGCTAACCTCCGAGTGTGACGGTAGCGATCCACACATAGAGTCATATTACGAACTGGAGTTCGACGAATCAGATGCGGAGTACAGTCACCGACTACGGACCCTTCTAACCGAGAGTGTCCAGTTGCGGTTGCGGTCCGACGTGCCGGTAGGTGCTTTCCTGAGTGGCGGGCTTGATTCCTCGTCTATTGTTGCCCTCATGTGTGAGATCGCTCCGAGCGACGCGGATATCCGAACGTACTCCATCGGGTTCGAGGAGGACGCGTACTCCGAAACGACATTCGCCGAAGAGATGGCTGACTACCTCGAAACGGAGCACACCTCACTGTCGGTCACAGCCGACGACGTAGCGGCCGAACTGCCGGACATCGTGGCGGCGATGGACCAGCCATCTGTCGACGGTGTCAACACGTACTTCGTCTCGAAACTCGCGGCCGAAGACGGTATCAAGGTCGCTCTCTCGGGACTCGGAAGCGACGAACTACTGTATGGATACCCGACGTTCGAAGGTGTCGACGCACGCTATCGACAGTTTCGGTGGCTTGAGGCGCTTCCGGACAAACTCCGAGGCCCCCTGGGTCGAACCGTCGAACGGGTTGGTCGATTTCTCCCTGAGCAACCTACTGACAAGATTGCCGACATCCTCAGGTCGAAATCCCCGTTCGGGGCCGCGTACATCCTCTCCCGGGGACTGTTTACCACGGCACAGCGACGACGATTGACCAGTGGACAGCGGACGACCGACTGGTCCGAACGAATCGGCAAGGACGTCGAGTGGGACAGAAACACGACAAAAGCTGTCGCCGCAGCCGAGCTGACGTGGTACATGCAGAATCAACTACTCCGTGATACAGACGCGATGTCGATGGCACAGTCACTGGAAGTCCGAGTGCCATTTCTCGATACACAGTTGGCCGAGTTCGCTCTCTCCATCCCAGATGAATCGAAGACCGGCAGCGAGAAGCGAGTACTCAAAGAGGCCGTCGAAGACGTAGTGCCGTCCTCAATAACCGACCGTGAGAAGACTGGGTTCATCTTCCCGATGGATATCTGGTTGAACGAAGAACTTCGACCGGTGCTGGACGCAGTGTTCGAAGACGACTGTCTGCTCCAGCGAGCGAAGCTCGAACCTGCAGCCGCCAGAGACGTTCGCCAATCCTTCGAAAACGGAGAGCTATACTGGCAGGAGCCATGGGCTATCGTCGTGCTTTCGAAGTGGGTCGAGCGCCATCTGTGACCGACTGTGGCCTCACACCAGCGAGGAATACAGATGTCGATACTGCTCACCGACGACATCCAGCGAATAGTGTTCGACCGCCCTGTTCCGCGCTGCCTGTCCAAGGGTCTCCCGACGCTTCGGGTCGGCCAGCACCCACTCAATCCCCCGTGCGAGATCAGTCGGATCGTATGGGGCCGCCAGATATCCCGTCTCCTCGTGGAGGACAGTGTCAGACGGCCCCGTCGCGTCGAAGGCGACGACCGGCGTCCCACACGCCATCGCCTCCGTGACCGTCTGTCCGAACCCTTCGTACCGAGAGGGGACGACCATCACGTCGGCCGCAGCGTACAGTAGGGCGAGACTCTCCTCGTCGTCGAGATAGCCGGTGTAGTGCGTCGGGAGGCCGAAATCCGGCGGATCGACCGGCTCACTCGCGCCGAAGACGATCAGTTCGGGAGCCTGGTCGGACCGTGTCGAGACCTGTTCGATGGCGTCGCGGAGCAGGTCGTATCCCTTTCTGTCGTTGCTGAGTGGTCCGACAGACCCGAAGAGGACGAGCGGTGTGTCGGGCGGCAGACCGAACAGGTCTCGGGCGACGGACTGATCGCGGGGCTTGAACCGCGCTGTGTCGAGTGCGTTCGGGATGATTTCGACGGGACAATCCTCGAAGATGGCACTCTCACGGGCACAGGACGCGAGCCACGAACTGGTCGCGACGACGGTTATGTCCGCCCGTTCCACGGCCCGTTTCTTCCGGCCAAGGGTCACGCTCGACGGGTCGATTGCGTGGTCGCTGTCGAGTTGTGGGCAGTTGCCACAACCGTCGCGGTACCGTGTACAGCCGTCGGCGTAGTGACACCCACCGGTGAGCGGCCACATGTCCGGGAGTCGCCAGACGAGTGGGCGGTCGAACTCGTCGATAGCGCCGGTATCCATGAACCCGCCAGCCACCCAGTTCAGTTGCAGCAGATCCGGGTCGAGTGCCGCGATTCGGCAGTCGAGACGGTCGGGAAGCCAACTCAAAGAGAACTCCGGAGACGGGTCGTACAGAGAGAGCGGAAGCGAGTCGAGATGTGGGCGGAGGCGAGCGAGTACCTTGCCGGAGCGACCTTTCGGACCGACGATAGTCGGGTCGTCCGTCGACTTCCGACGAACGAGCATCCGGGAGTCGACGCCGACGGTCTGGAGCGCGTCGTGGACTCGACGGGTGGCGGTCCCCGCCCCGCCAGCGTCACGCGCCGTTAGTAGCAACGGCCGGACAGTGCTCATAATCGGGAGAGAACGAGAAGCTACTAAATAACAGCGGGACAGGGGGCCGCGACGTCACTGTGACTTCCGCATGATACCGGTGTTGTTGGTTATGCGCATCGACTGGACGTCACGCGTGGAAGCGAACGTCTCGAAGGCATCGTTCCAGGTGATGTCGTCCGAGAGCAGCACTCCACCGGGTTCGAGCCACTCGTATGCGAGTTCGTACTCGAAGAACATGCAGGGTATCGAGTGTTCGGAGTCGTGGAGAAACACGTCGATGCCACCCGTCTCCTGAAGAACGTCGGGGAGTTCCCGCTGACTCTTTCCAATCGTGAGTGACCAGCGGTCTTCGAGACGGTCGGGAACGATCCAGCCGGGTGACTTGTCGCTTGGAATCGCGGCACCGCCGTACTCGTCGAACGTCGCCCGTTTGAACTCGGCTAGTGATTCGTCTGCGTAGAACGGGAAGTCGATAGAATGGAGTGTCCCGTGTCCGTTTTGATGTAGTGCCAATAGGAGGCAGAGTGTCGAGACGCCGTTACAAACACCGGTCTCGACAACGGTCTCCGGTCTGCGTTTCCGCAGTAGTGCATAGCACTCACGGCCAAAGTCAAGACCGATGCTTCCGAGACCTCCCGAACCAGTCATCTCTTGGAGTTCCTCGAGAGCCTCGTCACGCAGTTCACTCACCGGTCCGTTATCGAACTCGCGCACGTATCGTGCGTACTCTCGCTCCTCGAAGAACGTGTCTACGAACTGTGCATGTCGCTCCTCTGCCGATGAAATACCCCGAATCTGGCGGTATCTGGGCCCGACAATCGACCGGACGCCTGAAGGCAAATTGTAGTAGAACCTCGAAAAAACACCCATAGAGATGGCCCACGGCATGGGCCAATAAAAATCCTGCCTCAAGGGGTTCGTGACTGGTCGCGACAGTACCGACCGGCTATTTGTACCCGAGCGACCGGAGCCGGTTCAAGACTTCGCCCTCGTCGGCGTACGCAACGGGTTCGTTCTCGTCGGTGACAGATTCCAGTTCGTCGACGAACGCCGCGTACCGTTCGTCCAGTGACGCAACCACTGACGGTCGATTACCGGCGGCATTGGCTGTCTCAGACGGGTCCGTTTCGACGTCGTAGAGAGCCACTTCCTCACCGTGGACAGTCTCACAGTAACCGCACTCAAGTGATGACCCACGCTCCGACGCGAGCACGTCGTCCTCAACGTGGTGTATGTACTTCCATCTCGGTGTCCGGACTGCAACCCGACGTTCGGTGTAGGCCTCCTCGGCATACACTGCGTCTCGTTCGTCCCAGTCGTCCGTGTCGTCGATCAGGGGGCGGAGACTCTGACCGTCGGTCGCCGGTCGGTTCTCCACACCGAGGACGTCGTAGACGGTCGGAGCGAGGTCTATCTCCTGAACGAATTCGCTCCGGGTCTGGCCGGACCCGAGACTACAGACGAGCGGAACCCGCATGACGGCGTCGTGCAACCCGTGGTGGTCGAAGAAGATACCGTGTTCCAGTAGTGACTCCCCATGGTCGCTGGTAATAAACAACGCAGTCTCCTCCCAGCGGTTCTGCTCACGGAGCGCATCAACTAGCCGTCCGATTTTGCGGTCCGCGCTCACGACAGCGGCGTCGTAGTGAGCGACCGCTCGTCCCAGTTCCTCGCGAGCGTCGAAGCGTTCGGCAATACTCGTGAGTCGGGTCCGCTGGGCGTCAGTCAGTGCATCGTCGTCGAAGCGGTCGTCCAGAGAACCGTACTCGTACTCCCCCGTGTTAAGAAGTCGTTCGACGTCGTCCTCGGCCGAGAGATACGGCATGTGGGTGTCCATGAGATGCACCAATCCGAAGAACGGTTCCTCGTCGACGTGGTTCAGGAGGTCGGTCGCTGAGTGGTCCTCGTGTATCAACGCCTGTGGTTTCGACTCGGACGCGGCGTCGTACAATCGACGAGCAAGCGCTCCGAGGGCCGGGGCGTACCGATCCACTGCCCGGTACAGAGAGTGAGCGGTCTGGACCAGCGAGTCGGTCGTGTCGGTGTCGGGATCGCTTTCGGGGTAGTGGTCGAACCCTCGGGCGTGCCAGCGGCCGAGGTGTTGGCCAGTCACCACTGTTCGCCACCCGTCGTCGCGGAGCACGGACTGTATCGGCCGCACGGATTCCACGCGTCGTTTCTCCTCGTCGGTCACGAGTTTTCCGTGGTGGTACACCGTCGAAAGTGGGTATCGTCCCGTCTCTATGGCTGTCAGCGACGGATCCGTGTTCGGCGAACACGTGAACGCGTTCTCGAACGCTGTCCCGTCGGCCGCGATGGCGTCGATGTTCGGTGTAAGGCCAGACCCAGTGCCGACACGGTCTGCACGCAATGCGTCGACGACGACTACAATGACGTTTGCTACCATGATTACTTATCAGCGAGCGCAGCGAGGTCCGGTTCCAACACGAGCATCTGTCGGTTCGGTTCGTGCGCCGAATCGACGACGACGAGGTCGTCGTCGTGACTCCACCGAGGGTGGAGATCACAGCGATACACACTCCCAGCGTACTCCGTTTCGAACGTGCCGAGCGTGTGGAGTCGGTCCCGTTTATCGTCCCACACGAACAGGCGTCGGGTGGCGTCCTCGTCTGCGTACGTGTCCGTCAGCATCCAGCGGCCGTCGTCCGACCACGTGTTGTGGCCGTTCTCCTCGATAACACCCTCACCGACGGTCGAGAACGACTCGGACTGATCACGGAACTCGACGAACACCTGTCGGGGGAGTGCGCGTTCGGCCCGGTCACCGAGAACGCGGTCCCGAGCGAAGCGATAGACGGGGCGCACGAGTCGTTTGAGCGTCGGTGACCGCTGTACCGTGTCGACGGTCCGTTGCGAAACCGATGGCTTCGTCGTCCAGATGGTGAACCGGTCGTCGGTGTGCCACCCCATATGCGAGTAGAACTCCGTGTCGGGGAACATGTAGAGGTTCGAGCCGTCCGGGGCCGCGGTGAACAATCGCGTCCCGTGCGAGCCGTTCCCGTCGGCCCAGCGGTGGAAGAACGCGAACCGAGTGCCGCTCGGATTCCAGAGCATGTGTTCGAGCCAGTTGTCACGACGTTCGAAGACCGGTTTCGAATCGACGTTACAGACTTCGGGTGTACTCAGTATCTGTTCGGTGGCACCCGTATCCAGGTCGACCCTGTAGATTCCGTCATCCTCGTGCATCGGTCGATCCCACTTCTGTCGGTCGATACCCCGATAGTTGTAGCCGGGTCGGCAGTGATAGAGACGTTCGTAGTTCGCAGCGAGGGCGAACTCTCCGGAGGGGTGAACGGCGTATATCGGTCGTGGAAGTCGCCGTTCGGTTCCGGTTTCGGTGTCGACCAGCACAGAGACGAACGAGTCGTCGGCCCGGTCGTTGTATAGCACACGGGATTCGTAGTCAGGTGGAAGCCACTGGAGCATCGCCCCCTGTTGCCAGTTGAACGCGGCCGTCTCGCCGAGGGCGACGAACCGCTCCGTTTCGAGGTCCCAGTAACCGACAGTCGCCGTGTCGTCGGCGGTGATCGGTCGGCCGTCGAAGTCGGTCCGGTGACAGAGAAGGCGAGACCCAGTCGCGTCAAGTGGCGACTTGTCGTAGTAGCCGAAGAAGTGGCTGTGGGTGGATGGCGTCTCGAAGCGGATAGAGACGGCGTCGCTCATCTCATACCCATCCGGACGCTGGTCATCGAATCGAACAGTCACTGTTAACGTGAATCCATACTGCGTTCCCCGGTGGTAACTGTATCCCTGCGGCCATCAGGATTGATATTTCCGCCCGGTTCGGGGGAGTGCAGTCGGACCTAGCTCTCGTGGAGCATCGTGTAGAGTCCGTCTTGGTCGAGTAACTCTGTATGGGTCCCGGACTCCACGATTCGCCCGTCGCGCATCGCATGTATCGTGTCGGCACTGCTAACTGTCGACAGTCGGTGTGCGACGACCAACAGGCCACACTCTCTGTCCATCGCTTCGAGGGCTGAATGAACCCTCGCTTCGAGCGCGGTGTCGAGGTCGCTCGTCGCTTCATCGAACACGAGGAAATCGGCGTCTGTCAGCAGTGCGCGAGCGATGGCGATGCGCTGGCGTTGGCCCCCAGAGAGACGGACGCCGTCGTCGCCGAGTTCGGTCTCGTACCCACTCGGAAGGTCGTCAAGGAACTCGGATACCTGCGCGATTTCACAGGCCTCGTCAACCTCGGCCTGTGATGCATCTCGGTTCCCGATAGTGACGTTGTACCGCAACGTGTCGTTGAACACGTGTGGTTGCTGTCTGACGACCGCGATACGGTCGCGCCAAGCGTCGATATCGAACTCGGTTATCGGCGTCCCGTCTGCAGTGATACGGCCAGTATCTGGTTCGTACAGACGGGCGACCAAGGAGACGACGGTCGACTTCCCAGCACCAGACGGGCCGACGAACGCCACGAACTCGTCACGTTTCGCGGTGAACGACACCTCATCTAAGACACGTTCGTCGTCGTACGCGAACGATACATCTTCGAACGCGATCTCAGATGTCGGTATCGGCGGGTGGATGCCGTCTGTGTCGACCTCCTGTTGTGCGTCAAGCCGTCTCTGGAAGCGCTGTGTCCGAACGAGATGCGGGAGACGACTGTCCAGTTCGTACAGGAGGTTGTTGAGCGTGTTTACGCGTGGGGCGAGTCGAAAGACGGCGAAGAGGAACACACCCAATCGCGCCAGCGAGAGGGAGGCGACGGTGACGGCAGTATAGATGAGCGCAAAGACGGTAAACGCCGTTATCATCTGATAGAAGTTGTCCATCGCCTCGGCGTTACGCCGAATCCGAACCGAGGCGCTGACGTACCGGTCTACCGCCGTCTCGAAACTATCGAACAGTTCGGATTCGAGGTCGAACAATTTCACGTCACGTATCCCTTGGACGCCTGCCTGGACAGCGTGTTGCACCTGTTCGTTGGCATCAGCGACGTCAGACCCAGCGGCGTAGCCACTCCCCACACGCCGCCGGACGACAAACACTAGGACGCCGAGGATGATGCCAGAGCCGATAGTTAAAACCGGCGCGAGATACACCGCGATGGAGAGGTAGATAAGCGCTATGAGGGACTGTTCGACGAACCGAACGAGTCGGTTGATCGCGTCACTCCCGTACTCCGCCTGGGTGATTATCGCGTTCAGGATTTCGTCGGAGCCGTGAGTGTCAAAGTATGCCACGCGGGCGCTGAGAGCGTCATCGAAGATATCTCGCTGGAGGGACCGAACGAAGGTCAGACCCAGGACTGTTCGAAGATATGCGACGAGAAACGATGCCGTATATCGGACTGCAATGACGGCTGCAACCCCTAAAAGAACGGACTCCAGTGAGAAGGGGATGCCGAGTATTCTGTACGCACGGAAGAACACCGCAGTGATACCATCGGGTTGTGTAGCACTGCCACCCTCTGCGAGTTGAATGATCGGAACGAGGAACGATAGACCAACCCCCTCAAGAAGCGCTGCCACTGCACTCAGGAGAACGATTGCGAGAGACAGAAACGGACGGAATCCGGAGATAGTTCGGATCGCATCGATTTTGTCTCGGAAAGAGATAGACGAAGACATCGTTGCTACTCGTTGAACACAGGAGGGGGCTCAATAAAACGCCCCTTCCTCGACAGGTCGATGCGCCTCGTACCACTCGATGGTCCGCTCCAGTCCCTCCTCGAAGTCCGTCGACGCCTCCCATCCGAACCGCTCTTCAGCGCGGGACGTATCCAGGCGTCGCCGCGGTTGTCCGTCGGGTTTCGAGGTGTCCCACGCCACCTCGCCATCGAACCCCGTCATCTCGACGATGGTCTCGACCAACTCGCGGATGGATATCTCCGTCCCACTGCCCAGATTCACCGGGTCGCTGCTGTCGTAGCGTTCCGTCGCGTCTAAGATACCCTCGGCGGCGTCTTCCACGTAGAGGAACTCGCGTGTTGGCTCACCGGTTCCCCATGCGGTGATACTGTCGGCCCCCGCCTCGCGGGCCTCGATACACTTCCGGACGATGGCGGGGATGACGTGTGCGGTTTCGAGGTCGAAGTCGTCTCGCGGCCCGTAGAGGTTCACCGGGAGGAGGTATATGCTGTCGAAGTCGTACTGGTCGCGGTAGGCCCGGGACTGGGTCAGCAGGGCTTTCTTCGCGATGCCGTAGGGAGCGTTGGTCTCCTCGGGATAGCCGTCGTAGAGGTCGTCTTCGCTAAAGGGGACCTCGGTGTGTTTCGGATACGAACAGATGGTCCCGAGAATCGTACACTTCTCGACGTCGAACTGACGGGCCTGTTCGAGCAGTTCGATGCCCATGACGGCGTTGTCGTAGAAGTACCGGCCGGGGTTCTCTGCGTTGGCACCGATACCGCCGACCGTCGCGGCGAGGTGGAGGACGACGTCGGCGTCAGACTCGACGAACGCCTGTCGGATGGCCGCTTTCTCTCTGAGGTCGTAGTCGTCGCTGCGGGGGACGAACACCTCTACGTCGGACGACCGTGAGCGGAGGTCCTCGACGAGGTGGCTGCCGAGAAAGCCCGCGCCGCCGGTCACCATCACCGTCTTCCCGGCCCAGTAGTCGTCGGTCATCGCCAGTCGACCCGACCGTACCACTTCGGTTTGTTGTTCGCGTACCACTCGATAGTCCGGCGGACACCCTCACGCCAGCTAACCTCGGGTTCCCAGCCAGTCTCCTCGTTGAGTTTCTCGTAGCCGACCAGCAGTTCCTCGACGTCGCTGTCGCCCGGCCGATAGCGGTCCTCGCTCTGGACGATTTCGGGGTCGTCCCAGTACCCCGATTCGGTCCCGACCGAGAGAATCGTCTCGGTCCACTCGCGCATCGAGATGTTCTCGCCGTACCCGTAGACGTACTCCTCGCCGGGATTGCCGTCGAGTGCGACGTGCATGTGTCCGCGGACGCCGTCGGAGACGTAACACATGTCGCGTTTCGGCGTGAGGTTGCCCAGTTCGACGATGTCCCGTTCGAGGGCCTGCGTAACGATGGTCCCCGTGATGTATCGGGGGTTCTGTCGCGGGCCGTAGTTGTTGAACATCCGGGTGGTGACGCCCGGCAGCCCGTAGGCGTCGTAGAAGTTCATCGTCAGGAAGTCGGCGGCGAGTTTCGAGGTGGCGTAGATGGACTTCGGGTTGACGGGCGAGCGCTCGTTGAGCATCACCCGGCCGTCGTCGTGGTAGTCGTGCTTATCAGCGACCTGACTGTCGACGTTGCCGTACTCCTCGCTCGTCCCGGCAGTATCGAACTTCGCGATGTCGAGGTCGAGATCCACGATGCTCTGGAGGAGGTTCAGCGTCCCCGTAACGTTCGTATCGACGGTCTCGTAGGGTCGCTCCCACGACTCGCCGACGTGGGCCTGCGCCGCGAGGTGAAAGACGATGCTCTCGTCGTACTCGTCGAGCGCAGACAGTGCCTGTGAGACGGAGTGCTTATCCCGGAGGTCACCCCGGTGGACCGTGATGTCGTCTCGGAGGTGTCGGACGTTCCGCAGTTCGCCGCTAGAGGTGGCCCGGACGAACACGTGTACGTTCGCGCCGGCGTCGACGAGGCGTTCAGTGAGGTGTGAACCGACGAAACCGTCCGCACCGGTGACGAACACCGGCCGTTCGTCGAAACGAGCGTCGAGATCCATTCGTCCGATGCAAGCGTACAAGCGGGCTTGTAGTTTCTGGTTACTGAGGTACTTGAAGTGGAAACCGAGTGGGAAGAACCGCGTTCAAGCCCCGTCGTCGAGTGCCGCCGCTACAGTCGCTTCGACGGACTCACTCGCGTCCCAGTCTAGCAGCCGCGCCGCGCGAGAGGTATCGACTTCGAACGACTCTACGAGCGTCTCCTCGCCGGCGCGGGGGTTCTCGACGAGTTCGACGTTACAGTCGAGGCCGTGGTCGGCGGCGGCCGACTGGACTAGCTTCGCCATCTCGTGGACGCTGGGATCCTCGTCGCTGGCGATTTCGAACTTCTCGACGCCAGTTTCACCAGCGTCGAGTTGTTCCAGCAGCCGCTCGCTACTCTTGACGTATGCCCGCGCGATGTCTTTGACGTGGACGAAGTTACGAGACTGGGTCCCGGGTTCGTACACCGTCAGCGTCTCGCCGGCCAGCGCACGGTCGAGGAAGAAGTTGATGACGGTCCCTTTCGAGATGCGGTCCCCGTCGACTACGTGGCCGCCGTAGAGGTTCGAGATCATGAACTGGTGGGCCGGGAACGCGCCGTCGGCGAAGGTGTCGATTGCGCGCTCCGAGAGAAGTTTCGTCCGGCCGTACCAGTTGATGGGCGCTCGCGGGTGGTCGGCGGTGATAGGGAACTCCTGTGGGTCGCCGATGACGGCCATCGAGAACGGGAACGCCATGGCGGCACCGGTCTTCCGGCAGAACCACGCGACGTTGTCGGTCCCTTGAACGTTGACCTCGTAGGCCAGATCCGGGTTCTCCTCGCAGTCGTCGACGCCCGAGACGGCGGCCAGATGGAGGACGACGTCGGCACCCTCTAACGCGGCCTCCAGCCGGTCGCGGTTCCGGATGTCGACGTGGTCGACGTCGACGTCGCCGACCGAGCGGACCTTCGCCCTGTAGAAGTTGTCGATGGCGGTGAGTTCCCAGTCGGGGTGTTGGTCTTGCAGTTCGACGAGGACGCGGCTACCGATGTAGCCGGCCGCGCCCGTGATAGCGACGTGTGGCGTGTCTACCGTTCGTTCAGGCATCGGTGAATCTCCGTGCGATGTCGCGAATCCCCTCGCGGAGGGTTGTCTGTGGTTCGAAGCCAGTGCTGCGAAGTCGGTCGAAGTCGACGTGGTAGGAGGGGCCGGGGTGTTCGTCTTCGAGGTAGGTGATGTCGACGGCGCCGACCGCCTCGTCGACGATATCCGCGATTTCCGAAATCTGGTAGTTGGCGTCGGAACTTCCGACGTTGTACACCGTCTCGTCCCACTCGCCCGGTTCGAGCGCAGCGTGTTTGTAGGCCCGAGCGGCGTCGGAGACGTGGATAAACGGTCGCCAGTTCGACCCATCTCCGTAGACGGTGAGCGTGCGGCCGGTCAGCGCCCGGAAGACGAAGTAGTTCACGACGAGGTTGAACCGGACACCCGGCGAGTAGCCGAAGTTCGTCGCCATCCGCAGGGCCGTGCCGTCCATCTCGAACTCCTCGCAGTACTCCCGAAGCAGGGTTTCGGAGTCGAGTTTCGTCTCGGCGTAGGGGTTGATGGGGTCGGGCGTGACCGTCTCGTCGATGTCCGTGCTCGTCGCCCGCCCGTAGACGTTACACGAGGAGGCGAAGACGACGTTCTCGACGCCCAACTTCCCGGCGGCTCGGAGGACGTTCTCGGTGCCGTCGTAGTTGACGGCGACCGTCTCCTCGCGCCGGTCGTGCGTGCTGGACGCGCCGGTGATGGCGGCCAGATGGACCACCGTGTCGACGCCGCGCATGGCGCTCTCGACGTCGCCGTACTCGCGGACGTCGCCGCGGCGGAACTCCAGATTGCCGTCGACGGTGCCCATCAGCGCCCGGGGCGACCCGGAGGCGAGGCTATCGAGGACGACCACCTCGCCCACGCGGTCGTCGGCCTGCAGGCGCGGAATCAGGTCGCTCCCGATGTAGCCACACCCGCCCGTGACGAGGACGTCGGTCGTCATCACTCTAGGACGCCCGGCAGGAAGCGGTCCTCGTGGGCCTCGATGGTGTCGGCGTAGCGGGTCAGCGTCTCGAAGATGTCTTCGACGCCCTCCTCGAAGGACTGGGCCTGCCCGCCGATCAGATCGTCGTAGCGCTCGTTCGCGATCTCCATCTTGTGGGTCTCGTCCTCGTCACGCGGGTTCTCGAAGTGTTCGACGGCCACGTCCAACTCGAACTCGCTCCCCACGTCGGCGATGGTCTCGGCGATCTCGACGATGGAGATGGCTCGGGTGACCTGATTGTACACGGTCAGGCCCTCGGGCCGGTCGTCGGCGTCGGAAAGGGCCAGTTGCGCGAGGCCTTCGACGGCGTCCTCCAGCGAGACGAACGGCTTGCGCTGTTCGCCCTTGCCGTAGACGGTGACCGGGTAGCCGGCGACGGCCTGTGCACAGAAGCGATGCGTGACCGTCCCGAAGTAGTAGTCGAAGTCGAAGCGCGTCTTCAGGCGGTCGTCCTCTCGGGTTTCGGCGGTCTCGGTCCCGTACGTGATGGCCGTGCGCACGTCCGAGATGGGGATGTCGAACTGCTTGTGGGCCAACCGCATGTTGGCCGCGTCGTGGGACTTCGTGAGGTGGTACCAACTCCCAGCCATCGCGGGGAACGGCACGTCGTCGGCCTCGCCTTGGTTCTCCATGGTCGCACCGCCCTCGGGGATGGGGAACTCCGGCGCGCCGTAGACGCCCGTCGTCGTCGTCTCGACGAAGTGCGTATCCGTGAGGTCGTTCTCTTCGAGGCCCCACAGCAGGTTCCGCGTGGCCTGCATGTTGTTGTGCTGGGTGTAGTTCGCTCGCTCGCCGTTGATCTGGGAGTACGGTGCGGAGGGCTGAGCGGCCGCGTGGACGACAGTGTGGGGTTCGTGGACCTGCAGGAGTTCGTCGACGAACGCTCGCTCGGTCAGGTCGCCCTCGACGAAGGACATGTTCGAGACCCCGAGCGTCTCCTCGGCCGCGCGGATGCGCTCGTCGATGGACGCGACGGGGGTGGCGCTCGTCGCGCCGACCTCTTCGACCCACTCGCGGCGGGCGAAGTTGTCCACGAGGAGGACGCGGTCGTCGGTTCGGTTCGCGATGCGCAAGGCGGTGGGCCAACCGATGTAGCCGTCGGCCCCGGTGACGAGAACAGTCATGGTTACTCAACTCGTGAGTAACCATCCGTAGGTAAATATCTTCTGCCGACGACCGGTCGCGCGTCGCTGGGACCGAAACCGACATAGCCCGACCGCGTAATCTGGGGTGTGTGTTGGTGTGGGAACGGGTCGTCGTCGCTCTGTTGCTTCTGAGTGTTCTGGGTGGACTGTTCGTCCACGCGGAGGTCACCGGCGAACGGCGGTGGCCGACTCCACAGGCAGACGACCTCGTGGCGGACTACGACCGCTACGTCGGATCGGAGACGTTCATGATAGGAACGGTCACTGCCGCCGACGGGGCGACGCTCACCGTCCGCTTCGACAGTCATCTGGGGCCAGTCTCGTTGACCGTCTCGGGTGTAGAGAAGTCACCACGACGGGGTGCGACCGTACAAGTCGCCGGAACGGTCGGCCCAGAACACACGTTCCGGGCCGACCGGATCGTCGTGGTCAACAGTAGCTCCGACGCAAAACTGTACAAGTACGGGGCCTCACTCGTCGGCGTCGCCCTCTTTCTCGCCGCGTTCGTCCGATACTGGCGGCTCGATACGACTCGGTGGGTACTGGAGGCGAGACGCGATGGCTGACCTCCTGACCCACGTGCTGGTCCCGTTCGTTCTGCTGACCGTCGCCGGTTGGCGGGTCGACTGGCTGGACCGCCGCTGGACCGTCCTCTCGATGGGCGGTGCCGCGATACCGGACCTCGTGAAACTGAACCTCGTCCTCGACGCCTCGACGGTCGGTGAGAGGGTGGGTCTCCCGCTGACATACGCTCCGTTCTCGTCGCTGGGCGGCGTCCTTCTCGTCGCAGGGGTGATCACGCTCGCGTTCGAGCGCCGACACTGGCGGCGTGTCTACGGCCTACTGGTTGGCGGTGGTCTGAGCGCACTACTGCTCGACGGGATGCGCGTCTACGCCGACGGCCACGCCTCCGCGTGGCTCTATCCGTTCACGTACTGGCGTCCACCGACACCGAGCCTCTACGTCTCGTCGGATCCCGCGGTACTCGTCGTGACGCTGGCCATCGCAGCTATCGTGTTCGTGGTAGACGAGCGCCGAACGAGGTCGTGACCGAGATTACCACGTCAGCCCCTCGTACGTAATCCCGTCGCGTCGCTCGACAATCCGCCGACCATCGACCACAACGGAGTCGGCCATCGCGTCGAACTCGCCGTCCAGCGCCGCGAACTCGTCCCAGTCGGTCACGACCACCGCGCCCGAGGCCCCCTCCAGCGCCTCGCCGGCGGACGCGGCGTACTCGATGTCGGGATACCGCTCGCGCATGTTCTCGGTCGCCACCGGGTCGTAGGCCACCACCTCGGCCCCGCGCTCCTGCAGGCCTTCGATGACCGGAACGGCACGCGTGTTCCGGATGTCGTCCGTGCCGGGCTTGAACGCCAATCCGAGCACGGCGACGCGCTTGCCGGCGACGTCGACGTGGTCGTCCAGTAGGGAGAGCAGGCGCTCGGGTTGGGTGTCGTTCACCTCGACGGCCGCCGACAGCACCGCGGGGTCGTAGCCCTCCTCGCGGGCGGCGGCGATGATGGCGTCGGTGTCCTTCGGGAAGCAGTTGTGGACCACGAGACCGTCGGTCGTGACTAACGTATGATTGTCCGTGACTTCGAGCGAATACACGTCAGCTTCTCTCTCGTTTACCGAGATATCCTGGACCGCTACGGTCGTGTGAGAATCGCCGACTGTGTGGCTCGACGGTTCGATGTCGCGGTCGTACTGCGCTAAGCGCTGTTCGATTTTCTCTCGGTCGGTCGGCAGGAACAGGTCCTTGAGTTCAGCTATCTGTCGTTTCGAACTGACTCGCAAGAAGTGTGCCGGTTGCGTCGACTTCTGTGATTGAGAGGTCTTGTAGCTCGGGACGATACCGAGGCTGTGTAGCAGGAACTGCATCCCCTGAATTAGCTCCTCGCTCACCGAGCCATAGTCGTACACGACAGCGTTCGAATGGCTCGTGTACTCGATATGACCGTCACCCCGAAACAAGCCGGAGAGAAGGGCGCGTCTGTGTGTTGGCGAGGCCTGATAGGCGGCATCGGGAATAGCCGCGGAGTACGAACCGGTGCCACAACCGAGCCATTCGAGGAAGTACGCCAGGACTCGGCTCGATATCTCGATTTGGGTGGCCGTCTCCTGTGTTTCGGTCCGATACCTGACGCCGAGCTCGTCGAGATACGACTCCACGTCTGTGACATACTCCTCTTCGTCTGTCGGATGGAAGCTCAAGAACACACGTTTGCGTGTCGTCGACCCGCGGCCGGAGTCGTCGTCGTGAATATGTCCTTCACTGAGGTAGTATCCTATGAATCGCCAGAAATCGTCGTCCGCAGGAAGTACTGCTGGGATGTACGTCTGTCCGCCGCCGACAGTCGTGTAGAGTGCGAGACTACCACGCGCTACCGGAAGGTCCGCCTCGAACTCGAGGAACACGTCGAGTGGTAGGTAGTTGTTCCGAGCGAACTCGTGGACCTTGTCGTAGCTGTACTGGTCGTTGTAGTCGGCCAAACACTGCCGAAGTTCGGGTTTGTGCTCGCCGAGATCGAACGACGGCTTCAGATAGACCGACTCGTTCTCGAAGGCGGGCGCCGAATCGATCAGGCCGATTAGATCGAACGATTCGAGAGGATCCTGAGGGAGGTTAGTCTGAACTGGGAGCTCATCGCCTTCTGTTAGCGAGGTCGCCTCTCGAACGGAGACCTCACCGTCAGCTACGGCGAGCATCGGGTGATCGTGTGTGACAGTGACCTCCTTGTTCATCTTCGTCCGAATCGTGTGGAGTGGCCCATCGTACTGCCGACGCGTCACAGTCAGAACCGGTTCGAAGGAGAACTCGCCGTCCTCGTCACAGCTCAGAACGGAAACGTCGTCGATCTCGCCGTCAGCGGCGTAGTGATCGAAGAATTCGGCCAGTTGGAGGAGTTTGGTTCCCGAGTCGTCTTTCGCTAATACTCGTTGGCCACCCGTGAGACAACTTCCCCCCCAGCCAACCCCACTCCGCAGGAACTGCTCGCCGATGCGGTCGTCGAGGCCGATAGCTTCGGCCACCTCGTAGGCGTCGACGCCGAACTCCTTGCAGACGTTCCCGATGTCGTTGATGAGGCTGACCTTGCTCGCGAGGAAGGTGTTGTTGGCGTACTTTATCATCTCGGCCTCGGCGATGCCCGTCTCGACGACGGGCACGTCGCCGTCGGCGGCCTCGCGAAGGGGTGCGTAGAGAGCGCGTAACCGCTCGAACGCGCGCTCGTCGTCGGCGCCGAAGACGAGTTTGTCGGGGTTCAGGAAGTCCGCGACGGCGGTCCCCTCGCGCTGGAACTCGGGGTTCGAGGCGACGAGGAAGTCCTCGCCGCGCGTGAGACCGGCGTCGGCGATGCGCGGGGCCAGTCGCTCGTCGGTGGTCCGCGGGATGACCGTCGACTTCGTGACGACGAGGTGCGGGTCGTCGGCGTCGTCGGCGTCGGCGAGCGCCTCGCCGACGGAGGTGGCGCCGGTTTCCATGTACTGTAGGTCGATACTGCCGTCCTCGTTGGAAGGGGTCGGCAGCGCCAGCATCGTCAGGTCGGTCTCGCGGACGACGCCGTAGTCGGTGGTCGCACGCAGCCGGTCACCGCCGTGTTCGGCGACGAGTTCGTCGAGTCCCGGTTCGTGGATAGGGGACTCGCCCGCGTTGACCGCGTCGACGATGGCCTCGTCTATGTCGATAGTCGTGACCTCGTGACCCAAATCCGCGAGACAGGCCGCGACGGTCGTCCCGACGTAGCCGCTCCCGACGATGCTGACGTTCATCGGGGAGGGGTTGGCCACCACCGCCCTTGAGAATTCGGGTCCTTCGGCGTCGGCGTTCGGCGCTCTCTTCGACCGCCGCCTCGCGGATAACCTCCCAATAACAACGCCGGGCGCTGACGCAGGACCGACCAGTCAGGCGGCCCAGTCGCCGCTCGGACACCAATGGATACTGAACGACTCGTGTCGGTCGGCGTCGCCTGTGTCGTCGTCGTCGCCATCGGCCTCTCGGCCGCGACGCTCGGTTCGTCGATGTCGACCGACCCATCGGACGCGATAGACCCGGATTACGACATGCTCCCCGTCGGTGACGACCGGGCCGGCCAGATAGAGGACGCCGCACAGGACCTCCACGACCGCTACACCGGCAACCCGGCGCCGACCGGTGAGCGGAGCGAACGCGCGAACCGGGACCCGGAGGGGGCCGATACGCGGTCCGCCAGCGAGTCGAACCCCGGCAATTCGGAGTCGAACTCTGGCAGTTCGAACGACGGCAACGACCAGCAGAACGCCCCCAGCGAGGGAGAAGGCACCGGCGTCGTGCCGACCGAGTCGAACCTGCAAGCGCTCCTCTTCGCGCTCCTCGCGCTGGTGGCGCTCGCGGTGCTCGTAGGCATCGCGTACCGCTACCGCGAGGAAATTATCTCGCTGTTAGGAATGATGGTTGGGGCCAAAGCCCCGCCAGACGAGGGAACTGAGACGTTGCGACCAGCACCAGAAAACGACGTGCAGCGAGCGTGGGTCGCCCTACTCCGGCGAGCAGGCATCACACGGCCACGGACTCGAACGCCGCGAGACTGTGCCCGCGCCGCCGTCGAGACGGGGTTCGACGCCGAGGCGGTCCACCGACTCCGCCGGGCGTTCGAAGACGTCCAGTACGGCGGCGAGTCACCGTCCGGCGAGCGAGTGCGAGTCGCACGCGAATCGCTCCAGTCGCTGGGGGAGGACGACGAATGAGCGAGCGAGCGGTGACCGGCGTCCGGCGTCTCGGGTGGTATCTACTCGTGGTCGTCGGCGTCCTCGCGTTCGCGCTGGCGGTCGTGCCCGGCGGGTCGGGCATCCTCCCGACGGAGACGCTCATCGACCGAGTCGGCAACGAGTACTTCCTGCTCGGGATACTCGGCGGCGTCGGAGTCGGCGTCCTCGGCTGGATGGTCGTCCGCCGAGCGAGAGAGCACGTCACGCAAGCCGATCCGCCGGAACCGGAGACGGTGCGTGACGCGCCGCCGCCGGGCGAGGAGTTCGACCGGCTGGTCGAAGGGATCCCGACGCTCTCGGCCCGAGACGGCGGCGAGGACGCCGAACAGCTCCGTCAGCGGTTGCGGGACGCGGTCGTCGCGACGATGATGCGCGAGGAGGGGCTGAACCGTGAGCGTGCCAGCGAACGGGTCGAGACGGGGGCGTGGACCGACGACCCTGTCGCCGCGCGGTTCCTCGACGAGACGGCCAGGGGCCCCCCACTGAGCGAGCGCGCCCGGCTCGCGCTTCGCGGCGATTCGTGGGTCCAGCACGGCGCAAAAGCGACCGCACAGGCACTCACAGACCGAATCGAGACGGGCGAGGAGAGCAACGGTGGGGACGACGCCGGGAGCGAGACGAATCGGCTCGGCCGGCGAGACGACGGGAGCGACGAGGCATGACGACGGTCCGGACGACCGGCCGCTGGCGCGGCATCGTCGCCGTCGGCCTGTTCGCCGTCGCCGTCGGCGTCCTCGCCGACCGGCCCGCGGTCCTGTTGGTGGGGGTCGTCGGCGCCGGCTTCGCGGCGTACCCCCGATTGCTCGGGCCGCCGTCGGTCGAACTCGACCTCGAACGCCGCCTCGACGACGGCCACCCCGCCCGTGGCGACCCGGTGACGGTGACGACGCGACTGACGAACACCGGCGACCGGACACTGACAGACGTGCGCATCGTCGACGGCGTCCCGCCGATGCTCACCGTCGCGTCGGGCAGTCCGCGCCACGCGGCGGTGCTGCGCCCCGGCGAGACGACGGAGTACACCTACGCGGTCGAAGCCGAACACGGCCGCCACCAGTTCGACCCGGCAACGGTCGTCGTCCGGAACGTGACCGGTGCCCACGAGGTGGAGACGACGGTGGCGACGGGCACCGAAATCGACTGCGCCGAGTCCGTCCCGTCGCTCCCGGTGCGCCAGCGAACAAACGGCCACGCGGGCCGTCTGGTCACCGACGACGGCGGCAGCGGCATCGAGTTCCACGCCGTCCGCGAGTACCGACGGGGTGACCCGCTTGGCCGCATCGACTCGAAGCGGTGGGCGCGCACCGGCGAACTCACGACCGTCGAGTTCCGGGAGGAGCGGCGTACCTCGGTCCTCCTGCTGGTCGACGCCCGCGAACCGGCGTACCGCTCGCAACGCGAGGGGTCGCCCAACGCCGTCGCCCACAGCCTCGCCGCCGTCGAGCGCCTGCTCGCGACGCTCGACGACACCAACGACTTCGTCGGCGTGGCCGCGCTGGGCCGAGAGTTCTGCTGGGCCTCGCCCGGCGCCGGCCCGGACCACCACGCGGACCTCCGCCGACTGCTCGGGACCCATCCGGGCCTGTCGGCGACGCCGCCCGCGCCCGAGGAGGACGGCGACGTCGCTCGCCAGACGGAGATGCTCCGGAAACGGCTCGACGCCGACACGCAGGTACTCGTCTGCTCGCCGCTGACCGACGACGCCATCGTGCGGACCGTCCGGACCTTAGAGGCCGCCTCCCACGCCACGACGGTCCTGAGTCCGGACGTTACCGCCGACGGGACGGTCGGGGAACGGCTTGCACGGACCGAGCGCGAGAACCGGATGCACGCGCTCCGTGAGGCCGGCGTCCCGGTCGTCGACTGGACCCCGACGAACCCACTTGGAACGGTACTGCTCGGCGAGCACCGACGGCGGTGGTCTGCGTGACGGGCGTCGACCACCGGCCCACACCCGTCGCCAGCGCGCTCGCGGTGCTGCTTGCGGGCATCTCGACGGCGCTGCTCGCCCCCGGCCCCGAGCAGCGACTCGCCGTGTTCGGGACGGTTGCGGGCGTCGGCCTGGTCGTGTTCGGCGACCGGGACGACCTGACGGGGGAGTATCCCCGCCTCGTCGGCCGTCTCGTCGTCGCCGTCGGTGCGGTGGTCGTCGTCGCCGCCCTCGCCCACGCCCTGAGCGCGGTCGGCGAGTTCGGCGCACAGGCGGAACTGGTCCCCGGACTGGTCGGCGTCGTCTGCATCGGCCTCGGGACCCGCCCGCTCAGACAGCGCTTCGCCCGCCGGTTCGTCTCGGCGGGGCTGGCCGCCCTCGTACTCGGCGTCGTCCTCACCGGCGTCTTCGAGCGGGCGGACCCGCCCGCACTGCTCGCGGCGACGGCCGCCGCCGTCGTCGCGTGGGACCTCGCGGAACACGCCATCAGCCTCGGCGAGCAGTTGCGGGCCGACGCCCGCACCTACACCGTCGAACTCGTCCACGCCGGCGTGAGCGGCGGCTACGGGGCCGTGTTAGTCGTCGGTGCGATGGTCCTCTACGAGAACGGGGGGACCGGGGTGCCGCTGGGGGCGCTGGCCTTGCTCTTGGCCGCCGCCGTCACGTTGATGGCTGTTCTGTATAACTGACGGTCGGCACCTCGACCTCGTCCAGCAGGTCCGCCACGACGGCGCGTTTCTCGACGTCGTCGACGCGCGCGTCCGGCGTCAGGACGAGCCGATGGGAGAGCACTTCCGGCGCGATCCGAGCCACGTGGTCGGGCGTGACGTAGTCCCGCCCGCGGACGACGGCGAGCGCTCTGGCCGCCTCGAACAGCCGCTGAGTCGCTCGCGGGGAGACGCCCGTCTCGACGCGCTGTTCCTCACGGGTCGCCCGTGCCAGTCGGACGACGTACTTCCGGACCTCCTTCTCGACGTGGACTGCCTCGGGTGCCTGTCGGAGTTCCGCGGGTGCCATCGAGACGGCCTCCGTCACCGTCGGCGTCCGGTCGGTGCGGGCCGCCCGCCGGTCGATGATCTCCAGTTCGCCCGCCTCGTCGGGGTAGCCCAGACTCGTCTTGACGACGAAGCGGTCGACCTGCGCCTCAGGTAGCGGGAACGTGCCGTCTTGCTCGATGGGGTTCTGGGTCGCGATGACGAAGAACGGTTCCGGCAAGGCGTGGGTCTCGCCGTCGATGGTGACCTGCCCCTCCGCCATCGCCTCCAGCAGCGCGGCCTGGGTCTTCGGCGAGGCGCGGTTTATCTCGTCGGCGAGGACGACGTTGCCGAAGATGGGGCCCTCGCGGAACTCGAACTCGTGGGCCTTCTCGTTGAACACGTAGGTGCCGGTGACGTCCGCCGGCAGGAGGTCCGGCGTGAACTGGATGCGCGAGAATTGGAGTCCCAGCGCGTTGGCGAGCGACCGAGCGGTGAGCGTCTTGCCGGTCCCCGGCACGTCTTCCAGGAGGACGTGCCCCCGGGCGAGAAAGCCCGAGAGAACGGTTTCGAGCGTCTCTCGCTCGGTGATGACCGCGCCGGAGACGGTGTCGAGGACGGTTCCGCAGTGGTCGGCGACGGCGTCAGTGTCCGTACTCATCGGACAGTGACAGATGGATTGCGGGCTTAGTTATCCTCGTCCTACCGGGGGCGGCGAGTCGACGGGTCGTCCGCTCTGGGTCGTCCCACAAGCGCTGGGACATCGAGACCGTCGGCGGAAACGAGTATCACGCCGCCCCAGCACACAGCGGTGCCGACCGCGGAGAGCCCCCTCGACCAGCGACGACGCCGGCGGGATGCGTCGCTGTCAGCCACCGGACGCCGAGCGGACCTTGAACTTGCAGGCAGTTTTCCAGCGTGTGTAATAGTTTTACAGAAATACTTATTACCCAATTGTTCATTAATTGCGGTGGACATGAACTATAAATCGGGTACAACTGGATTGGATCGTCGAGATTTCCTCGGTGGGCTGACCGGCGTGTTGGCCGCCGCGGCGTACACGCTGGACGTTCCGGAGACGGTCGCTGGACAGCTCGCCAACGACGAGGACGGCGACACGCAGACGGTCGCCTCGCCAGACGGGCGTATCGAAGTGACAGTCGACGTATCGAGTGACGTACCGACGTACTCGGTCGCCTTCGAGGGAGAGACGTACGTCGACTCGTCGGCGCTCGGCTTCGACTTCCAGAACCAGCAGTCGTTTGGCACCGCAGCGGACGGGACGACGGGACCCGCCCTCACCGTCACCGGAAGCGAGAGCGGCACCGAGACGGAGAACTGGGACCCCATCTGGGACCAGTACGAGAGCGTCACGGCAGACTACAACGTCCTGCGGGTGGGCCTCGCCGAGACGGCCGGGCCGAGCCGCTCGGCGACCCTCGAATTTCGGGTGTTCGACGACGGTCTGGGGTTCCGGGTCGCGTTGGGCGAGGCGTTCGCCAGCAACAGCGACAGTGCGGTCGTCACATCGGAGAACACGCAGTTCAACTTCGCGGGGGACTACACGGCGTGGTGGATCAAAAACGAGTTCGTCAATCCACGCTTCGAACAGGAGTACGAGGAGACCGCCCTCAGCGACGTCGAGGCCGGAACCCGAACCATCCGCCCCAACGGGAACGCGATCCGAAACGGCGTGCACACGCCGCTTACGGTCAAGGCTTCCGACGACGCCTATCTGAGCGTCCACGAGGCGGACCTGACCGACTACGCGACGATGTCGCTCGCGCCTCGATCCGACAGCGGCGGCACCGACTTCGCCGCCGAACTCGCGCCACTCCCCGACGGGACCAAGGTGTCGACGGCGGCGCCGACCGTGACGCCGTGGCGGACGATACAGATAGGCACCACTCCGGGTGACCTCGTGGAATCCTCGATGATTCCGCTCCTCAACGACGACCTCGACGAGTCGGTACTGCCGACAGTCGACGGAGAACCGGATACGAGTTGGATAACGCCGAAGAAGTACATCGGCATCTGGTGGACGATGATCGCCGGCAACGCCAACTGGTGGTACAAGTCGGACGCCGAGATAGCGCACAACGGGGACGACCCGGCCGGGTACATCCACGGCGCCCGCACCGAGCGGATGAAGCGGTACATGCGCTTTGCCAGCGAGAACAGCATCGACAGCGTCCTCGTCGAAGGCTGGAACGTCGGCTGGGAGAGCTACATGTCCGGGCCGGGGACGTCGATGGACTTCGGCCAGTCCTCGCCCGACTTCAGCCTGACTGCCGTCACGGACTACGGGCAGTCGCTGTCACCGAGCGTCGAGATGACCGCGCACAACGAGACCGCCGGGAACGTGGACAACTACGAGGAGCAGATTCTAACCGACGACATCTTCCAGTTCTACGAGGACAACGATATTCGGAGCATCAAGAACGGATACGTCTCGGACCCGGGTCTGGTTCACGAGAGTAGCGACGGATCGCCGACGATCAACCACCACTGCCAGATTGCGGTCAATCACCACGAACTGGTCGCCCGCGAGGCGGCGGGGAACCGCCAACTACTCGAACGGCACGAAGCCGACAAGCCGACGGGCAAGCGCCGAACGTACCCCAATCTGGCGGCCACGGAGACCGTAAAGGCACAGGAGTTCGACGGCTTCGAGGCCCTCGCCTCCAACCTCGGGGCCGCCCACCACGTCGAGTTACCGTTCACCCGGATGTTGGCAGGCCCGACGAGCTTCCAGCCCGGCATCTTCGACGTGACGTTCAACGACGACACCGGCGGGCAGATTCAGACGACGCGAGCGAAGCAACTCGCCATGTACCCGACGTACAACGCCGGGATGCAGATGGCCGCCGACCGTATCGAGGCCTACATCAATCCCGAACTGGGCGTCGGCGAACTCGTCCAAGCGGCGGCCGGAGACCTCGGCGGGTTCGTCACCGCCGACAACTGGCGCGACGCCTTTGGCACCAACTACGTCGCTGTCGACCCGAACCGAGTGCCGTCCGGGTCGTCGGTGTCGTGGACGGTCACGGACGTTCCGGCGGACGGGACGTACGACCTCCATCTGCGCTACGCCAGCGACGGCGAAACGAACGCGAACCGCGTCCTCGACGCCGGGCACGCGCAGGCGACGCTCCGGGTGAACGACTCGACGGCGACGCTCGAACTGCCGCTGACGGAGCACTGGGACGACTGGCAGGTGTTCACCACCTCGGTCGAACTCACCGAGGGCGATAACACCGTCGCCGTCGAACTCGACTACGACGACTCCGGCGGGGAGTTCACCGGCGACGTCGGCGGGTTCAACCTCAACACGGTCGCCGTCACCGAGCAGGGTGCGGCGTCACCCGTTCCGAGCGACTACGCCGGCTACACGCCCGAAAACGAGAACTTCGAGACCGAACCCGAATTCGCCTTCCTCGAAGCCGTCCCCGCTGGCGGCTGGGACGACACGACGGTCATCGACGCCGAAATCGGCGACTACACCGTCACGGCACGCGAGTCAGGGGACGAGTGGTTCGTCGGCACGATGACCGGCGACCGCGGGCGGGCACTCGATGTGCCGTTGCAGTTTCTCACACCGGGCTGTGGGAGCGGACAGGCGAACGAGCGCAGCGCCTCTGCGGACGGCTCGAACGCCGTATTCGGGCCGAAGTACGTCGCGGAGATCTACAGCGACGGCATCGACGCGGGCGTCGACGAGGACCCCACGGACGTTCGCATCGACGAGGCGATCGTCGACCCGAGTACGACCGTGCTGGCGTCGGTCGTGCCAAGCGGCGGTCAGGCAATCCGACTGCGGAAGGCCAGCGGCCGGGAGGAGACCGAACTCCCCGAGTACGAACGACCGGAGCAGCGGTACGAGTCCCTCGCTCTGCCCGACGCGGCCGACGTGAGTTTCCCGTTCGAGGTCGAGATAACCGGGTCACACACCGGCCAGTTCATCGGGGGCGAAGAGTTGAACGTCTACGCCAACGGCGAACGGGTAGCCACCGTCCTCGTCCGCTTTTCCTCGACACGGGAGACGGACAGTTTCAGCCTCACCTTCGACCAACCCGGCGAGTACGAGATCACCGTCGGACAGTCTCCCGACGATACACTCCCGGCACAGACCATCACCGTCC
Organism: Haloarcula pellucida; assembly: GCF_014647235.1. Classification (GTDB taxonomy): domain Archaea; phylum Halobacteriota; class Halobacteria; order Halobacteriales; family Haloarculaceae; genus Haloarcula; species Haloarcula pellucida. The sequence continues at coordinate 293,906 of NZ_BMOU01000002.1, read as the reverse complement.
GGGACCCGTACGCCGCCGCCCTTCCCGAGCGGTATTCGACGTTCGCGTCCGCGCCCGCGGAGTTCGGTCGCAGCGACGACCGGATCCTCATCAACGCCGCTGGCGAGGACGTCGAGAGCTACGCCGACGAATACGGCACCGTCTACGTAGACGACGGACTCGGTGAGAGCGGCACCGTCACGGCGGCGGTTCTCGACCAAGAGCAGACCAACCCGTTCGCCAAGTCGGGTATCATGGTGCGAAACGACATCACTGGCGCCGGCGAGTCGCCCGGATACCTGTTGGTAGCGACGGCACCGCGTCTGGGACCGTTCATGCACGTCGACGCCGACGGTGACGGCCTCGTCGACAGCTTCATCGGAGCGGAAGTGCCCTACAGCTTCCCGACTCACCTCCGACTCGAAAAGGACGGAACGACGTTTACTGGGTTTGCGAGCACCGACGGCGGTTCGACGTTCACCGAAATCGGGACCGTCGACCTCTCCACTGCGGCCGAGAGACAGGACGCGGGGATGTTCGTCACCTCACACAACGAGGGGACAAAGAGCAGAGTCGCGTTCGGCGACTTCGAAATCACGGAGTGAGGCGAGCGACTGTCACTCGCCTGCCCCGTCGTCGCGGGTAACCCGACCCGCCTGACGCGCGGACACGCCGCTACCGTTCCCGAGCGAGGGTCGTCTCACCCGCCGGTGTCGAGCGTTATCTCCAGTGCCTCGTACTCCTCGATAATCGCGCTGATGCCGCCGACAGAAACGACCTCCCCCTCATAAGCGACGCTGATGCCGTTCTCGATGGGAAAGCGGTTGGTGAACGGCTCGATTAACCCCTGTCGAATCTCGACGACGGGGACGTCCTCCATCTCGACCACCTCGTCGGACGTCGTACGCTGTGCCCGAATCGTCGCTGTCAGGTCGTGTCCCGCCTGTTCGTGGAGCGTCGCGTGGACGATCGCGTTCCTGAGTTGTGGGTACGACTGCGGTAGCTCGTCCGGTTCACAGCGGAACGTTTCTTCTGCGATCCGCCAGTAGTTGCTGATGTACGTGCTAAAGAGGTTGCCGGCGACGGCGGACCGCGTAAGCGAGACAGCGGCCCCGTCGGCCGTCTCGTCTACGAGCAGTTTCGGTTCGTCGTGGACGACGGTCGTGTTGTCGACTGTCAAGAGTGGGCGCGGTTCGTAGGGCCACGACCGCGCGAGACTCGCGTGACTGGAAAGGGCCTCACCGTCCGTGGAGTCCAGCCCCGGTTCCGTCAGGAGGACGAAAACGAGCACGTCCCGGTCGACAGCGGCGGCCAACTCCGCTTGGAACCGCTCGAACGCCGTCGCGGGCAGACAGATGAACACCTCCTCTTTGGCCTCGCTGATGAACTTTCGCCAGCGCTTTACGATCGTCTGTCTCGACTGTATCAGTTCGACTTCGAGGGCAGAGAGATTCTGGGTAGCTAGCTGCGTGGCGATGTCCTGTTCGAGTTCTTCGAGTTGGGTGGTGATGCCCGTGATGGCGTTCTCGGCCTCCCGTGCGCGCACGATAGAGGGCCTGACGTGGTCGTTGAGGACGACCAACCCTCGCTCGTCCAGTTTCTCACACAGTTCGTAGACGTACCGCTGAGAGACGTCGGAGTCGTCGACGATGTGACTCACTTTGGCCTCGCCGTGTTCGAGAATCGTGAGATACACGTCGATCTCCTTCGACGAGAGGCCGAGAAGACGGAGATTGTCCCGTAGCCGCTGTTTCGTCATAGCTCCTTGTCTACCCCGGGGAGTTTAAAAGATCATCGCCAACTTGCGTGTGACGTATCGCTCTGTACGTCCACCACGCACCATGGTCGTTCGTTTCAGCGCCTGCGCGCTCGATACGTCACGGACCCCGACGGCGTCTCCTTCGGCCGCGTCGCCGGGTTTCCGTCGACCAGTTCGGAACCCCAGTTCTGTTCGTCGATGGGCACCGGCGTCGACAGTGTGGCCCGCGAGTCCGGGCCGACGCGGTGGGTCGAGACCACCGATAGGTTCAACGGATTCTGTCCCCTAGGACACGCCACAATGATGCTCCCGACGCACGCGCTGGCGGGCATGCTCCTCGGTCTGGCGGCCGGGTACGCCGTCCCGGAGTTCGCCGGCGTGGCCCTCGTCGCGGGCTTGCTCGGCGGAATTCTCCCCGACCTCGATATGTACGTCGGCCACCGTCGAACGCTCCACTATCCGGTGTACTACGCCGCCCTCGCTTCCGGGACGCTCGTCCTCGCATCACTGCTCCCGTCGGCCCTGACCGTCGGCGCGGCCGTCTTGCTCCTCGGCGCGGCGACCCACAGCGTCGCCGACGTCTTCGGCGGCGGCCTCGAACTGCGGCCGTGGGAGGCGACGTCCGACCGCGCGGTGTACGACCACTACAACAGCCGGTGGCTCGAACCCCGTCGCTGGGTCCGCTACGACGGGTCGCCGGGCGACCTCCTGCTCTCGACGGCGCTTTCGGTCCCGCTCTTCTGGAGCGTCGAGGGCGTGCTGGAGGGCGTCGTCGCCGCTAGCTTGGGCGTGGCGGTCGTCTACACTGCGCTCCGGCGCGTCTTGCCGACCATCGCCGACGCGATACTCGGCAGTGTCCTCCCGGCACTTCCCCGGCGCGTACGCAGTCGAGTCCCGGAGCGGTACCTGCGGTCGCACTCGGCCGCCGAACAGACGACATCGAGGTAGGCCACACGTGGGCCCCTACGTCGGCGGGAGTGTGCCTATCGTCCCGACGGACCAAAGAGTCATGCCGGCCGGGTGACGAACTCCGGTAGCAGCGGTTCGTACCGATGGTAGGGGAATCGAACGGAGTACTGGCTGTCCTCCTCGGCGTGCTCACGCTCTTGCTCGTCGTCGCCGTTCACCGCCGGAACGGCGCCGCGATAGTGAACGCGCTGGTGTCGGTCGTCCTCGCTCTGTGCTCGGTCTTCGTCGCCGGCGGCTTCCAGTCGCCGTGGCTCGCCGTCGACACGCCGGCGCTGCCGGTGTGGGTCACCGTCGCCGGCCTCCTGCACTCGGTGGGGATGCTCGGCCCCTACGAGTCCGTCTGGTGGTGGGACCACCTCACTCACACCGTCTCTGCCGCGCTCGTCGCCGCGCTACTGTACGCCGGCCTCGTCGTCGCCGTGGCCACCGACGCGGCGCTGACGCTCTCGCCGCTCGCCATCGCCGTCACGGCCGTCGTCTACACGTTCCTCCTCGGCGTCTTCTGGGAACTGGGGGAACTGGTCGCGCGGGCCGTCGGCAAGCGCTACGGTATCGAGCCAGTACTCGTCCACTACGGCTGGCGAGACACGGCCTTCGACCTCGCCTTCGACCTCGTGGGTGCTCTCGTCGTGGTCGCACTGGACGTGCGCGTGTTCGTCGCTCTGGCCGACCGCTTCCCCGACGCGACGCAGGCGTTGCTCGCCTGGACCGGCGGCGTCGTCACCGTCGGGTCGGTGGTGATGGCGCTGGGCCTCTACGTCGAGGCGAACGGGTGACGCCGTCGGGCGGTATCCCGCGCTCGCCGACGCCGATAGTGAGGGCAAAGACGCGCCGAACGTCGACGCGAGCGAGACGGGCGTCGCCGAAACGGCGATTCCCGCGGTCGAGATCACGAGAGTCGGCGAGCGAGCCACGAACGGGGCCCCTGCGAGTGAGTGGCGACGATGACGGTCGTCTCGGCGCGTTGGCCGACCGTGCGAGCGGTCGACCCGACGACGACCCGGCGGAGTCGCCCGCGGCCGCCGCCACCGACGACGGTTACGTCCCGTTCCTCCGCGGCCGAGACCAGCGTCTCGGTGACGTCCTCGCCTTCCACTACGTTCGTCGTCGTGGCCACGTCGCCGACGGCGGACGCTGCCTCCGCAACGAGCGTCTCGGCCTCCTCGCGCGTCTCGTCGGCGGCGTCCGGTGCCACCACTCTGAGCACGTCGACGCGGGCGTCGTTCGCGCGGGCGATGGCACGGCTCACGCCCGCCGCGAGGGTCGTGTGCGCCCCGGGGCCGGCGGGGAGGAGAACCGTCTCGACGCCGTCCGCGGTCGGGCCGATCTTCTCGACGAGGACGTCACAGGGGGCCGAGGCCACGACGTCGTCGACGATGTGTCCCATCAGGATGTCGCTGTGCCGGCGGGCGTGCCAGCCCATCAGTATCGCGTCGGCGTCGCAGTCCGTCGCCGCCGTGAGGATGCCGCTGGCGACGCTGTCCGCGACGGCGAGTCGCCCGTCCACGTCGATGCCGGTCCCCTCGGCCGCGTCGATGGCACGGTCGAGTAGCTCGCGGCGATCGCCGCTGAACTCCGCCTTGATGACCTCGTCGCGGAACACCCAGAACGGCGACGACCGGGACTCGCCGACCACGCTGACGACGAAGACGTCACCGTCGCGGTCACGGGCGACGTCGAGGGCCGTCCGCATCAACTGCCCGACGTGATCGGGGTCAGCCACTGAGACGACGACCCGATAGTCTGTCGTCCCTGTGTCGGTCGCCATTGTTCATTGTTAGCACTCTACTGACAAAAGTATTCACTCGCAGCCGCCTGTCGGTGGAGTGACACGCGCCGATGTCAGTAGCCCCCGCCGTCGTCGTCCGGTATCGGCGTCGGCGTGGGTGTCTCCGTCGCCGTCGACGTGGTCGGCCGGTGACCCGCCATCGTCGCCCCCTGTCCGGAACACCCCGCGACCAGCGGCACCGTCACGAGGGCACCGCGTGTCAGAAACGTCCGTCGGTCCATCAGTACCCACCCCCGACGTCGCCACCGCCGCTACCGAGTGGTTGCTCGATGGTCGCCTCGCCGACGCCGACTTTCATGCTCATCCCGGAAAGGTCCGAACTGCCGTGGAACCGACAGTACACGTCGTAGACACCGTCACTATCGAACGTGTGCGTCGCCGTCTCGCCACCCGGAACCTCCACGTCCACCTCCCAGTTGTCCGACGCACTGGTGACGGTGTGGGCGTCGCCGTCCTCGTTCGTCCACGTGACCGTCGCGCCCGCCCCGACGTGGACGTTTCGCGGGTCGAACTGACTGTTAACCATCGCGACGTCCGTGGTCGCTTCAACCGATGTCCCGCCACCGCCGCCGGCACAACCAGCGAGTATCCCGGCCACCGCGCCGCCAGTCAATTGGAGCACTGTCCGCCTGTCTGGAGCCATCGTGCTACCTCCGAGTGTAGTGTTCGATCCCCAACAGGAAGTAGGTGTGGTACGGGTCGGGTGACTCACACCGGACCCGAGGATACTGTCCGTCGGCGACCGAAAGCAACGCGAGCGTCCACTCGATACACTGTCGGCGTCCACGCCACTCGCTCGTCCCTGTGGGGCCGCGGAGTGAGTCAGGGCGGCCCGTCTGCGTCGGACACTCTGTGCGACGAGATTCCACACCGCCGTTCGGCCGCCTGAACGGTTGTGACGTTCCGGCCCGTCTGCTCACACTCGCTATCCCGCTGATCCGCTATCACCCAGACGATACCGTCTCGTCGGGGACGCGATTGGTACGCTCCGTATACCGCTATCAGTGAGCGATGACGACGCCGACCTGAGCGGGTATAGCCGAGGAGAGGACGGACAGCCCTATCGAACCGAATCAGGTAGCAACCGATCACACAGCCGCTATCGGTCAGTCCGGGAATGTAGCAGATAGACTGTTGGTTCCATCACCGGCCCTGCTCAAACCCCGAGCGTTTCACGCCAGTCAGTTCGTACCCTGCCGGTTATCTCGATGCGACGTGCCAAAATCGAGGGGTCGTGACAGGTTACATAACGAATTACAATACTCACAGGTTTGTGACGTACGGTGTTCACCTCGAGGTGTTACAATGCAATGAATCGACGAAGATGCGGGGTTGGCTTCCCGATACGGCGGTTTGCCAGCTATCCCACTATCCGGGCCATGAAATGACCATCGAAGAGACTGATACCGACAACGTCGATCTCGAGCGGCGTGTCGAAAAACTAGAGAGAGAAAACCGGGAGATGCGCCAGACGCTCCAGAAGATGCTGGTAAATCGGCGTGATGTTCTGAAACTGGGACTTGGCGCCGCTGCTGGCGCTGTCGGCCTATCAGTCACCGGCGGCAGTGTGACCGGAAGACACGACGAAACCGGAGAAATCTGTCCGGACTCGGGCTCAGTTGAAACGACCGGTAGAGCTGTCGACACAGAGCCGAGTGACACGGACGGGACAGCGTCGAACACCCTATCCGCACAATCTGGTAGTACAGAGGTTCTCGAGACAACTAGTATTAGCGATTCCGTGGCGGACGCAGTCGGTCAGGGGAACACTAACTACTACGGACTACTCCAGAGTTACGACTTCGACGTGTCCGAAACGCGGAAAATCTATGGAATCCACTCGCAGTTGGATGCGTCCGCCAAAGACACTAACGATGGCGATTTAACCGCAATTTACTGTGCAGCGAGGACGAGTGATCAGGACGTGTGGGCGTTGAACCCACTCGTCGAGATTACGGACGACGGGGACGGCTACAGCGGTGCCAATAGCTACGCGATAGAGGCCGACGTAAACACCGACGTCGACGGGATTGGTCGCGGCCTGCTGTTGAGCGGAGTCGGGCGAGGCGAAGCCGATGTGGCAGTCCGTGTGGAACGCATGGAAGGTGTCTGGCAAAGCGCTATCGAGACGAAAGACGTGCGGAACTACCACGTGAAAGCGATGGACGCGGACGACAATCTCGTCTTTGGCGTCCAATCGTCTGGCAACGTGGATCTGTCCGATGGGGATATCTTCAACGTCAACACTCTGAAAGGTTCTGTCTCGGAAGATCTCGATATAAACATCGGTGGACAAGTCCGGCTCACCATACAGAGCGACGGTGGATTCGGGTTTTTCAACGATTCCGGGACAAAGATAGCCGATATGGATTCGAGTGGAAATCTCACGCTGGCCGGTGGGCTGACCGAGAACAGTACACACTAACGGTCACGAGACGTCCGATAGCCACCGAGAAGACGTTGTTCCTGTCTTGTGTGGACATCCCCACGGAGTCCTCGAACCGTATCCGACGATCATCTGGCCTCGAACGACCAGTAGCCATCCAATCGAGTTGCTACGCCACTCGAGTACAGAGACCCCTGCGCTGGTTGCGTGCGGGGACGACAGAAGCGGGCGTCGGCGACGTCGAGCGCCGTCGTTCTCCGACCGGCGGAGTGAGAGTCCCCGGCAGACAACTGCTGTTGTGGCACTCCGAAGACCGGACAGCAGACCGGCAGCCTGTCCCGAGATTCGAGGGTATTTTGTCACAGAGCGCGTTGTTCCCGTAGATGCCCGACAGAGACGGGTCGTGGAGCGAGGGGTGGCCATCGCCCCGCGTTGCAACGGATATACAGCTAGTGATAGGTGCCGTAGGGCTCCTCTGGCTGGTGACGCTGGGCCCGGGAGTCGCGTCGACGCCACTTCGGTTCGTCGTCGCGGGCCTCATCACGCTGTTCGTTCCCGGCTACGCGCTCCTCGCAGCACTGTTTCCGGGAAGCGGCACGGACGACGAGAGGACTGTCTCGACAACTGGCGGGAGCGACGAACTGTCCGGGAACGGCGTCGACGGCTTCGAGCGGGTGGTGCTCGCCGTCGGCGCGTCGATAGCGCTCGTCTCGCTGACTGGGGTGGCGCTGAACGTCACACCGTGGGGACTGAGACTGATCCCGGTGCTCGCCGCACTGACACTCGTTACGCTCCCGTCTGTGCTCGTCGCTGCTGTGCGGCGACGGCGACTGTCCCCCGACGTTCGGTACGAGCCCGAAATCGTGGCGACCGTTCACAGCAGTCTCAGAGCGGTCACGAACCCGAACGACCGAGTCGACGGACTACTCACCGTTGTGCTGTTGCTGAGCGTCTGTCTGGCCGTGGGTACGGTCGCATACACCACGTCGACCCCGACGGACAGAGCGGAGTTCTCGGAACTGTATCTGTTGACCGAAACCGAGGACGGCGAACTCGTCGCCGGAGGCTACCCGGAGACGTTGCAGACCGGTTCCCAACAACCGATCGTCGTGGGTATCGGGAACTACGAGGACGACCCGACGAACTACACCGTCGTCGCTGAACTCCAGCGAGTCAGACCGGACGGGAACCGGTCGGTCGTCACCGAGCGACAGGTCCTCGACCGGTTCTCGCGCCGCGTGGCAGCGAGCGAGAGCGAGCAGTTCCGGCGGACGCTCGCAGCGCCACGGGTACGGGGCGAGCGACTCCGAGTACAGTTCCGACTGTATCGCGGCGACGCACAGTCGCCGTATCAGACGGCACGGCTCTGGGTGTCCGTCCCAGACGGGGCGTAGCCACAGAGGCGCGACCCGGTTCGAAGAAGAACAAGACTCTTACCAGATAGCGTACAGTGTACGTACAACCCCGTTTGACGGGACCTAATCGCCCCGCTATGTCACTCGACGCTGAACCTCCGCAGACGGCACCCGAGACGCCGGCGCGGTCGACGGCCGACATCGTCGGACCCGACTCCGACGCCGTGCCGACGGTGAGTGTCGTGTTGCCGACGATGAACGAAGAGGAAGGGATCGCCGAATGTATCGAGCGGATACGGAACGCGCTGGCGGCGCTCGACCTGACCGGCGAGATCATCATCAGCGACGCCTCGGACGACCGGACGCCGGACATCGCACGAGAGATGGGTGCGACGGTGGTCGAACCGGACGAGCCGGGATACGGATACGCATATCGGTACGCGTTCGAGTACGCTCGTGGCGACTATCTGGTGATGGGGGACGCAGATACGACCTACGACTTCGAGGAACTGCCGAAGTTGCTCTCGCTCGTCCGTGATGAAGGTGCGGACATCGCCATGGGGAGCCGACTCGACGGCGAAATCAGACCGGGTGCGATGCCAGCGCTGCACCAGTACGTCGGAAACCCGCTGTTGACGAAGTTCCTGAACGTGTTTTACGACGCTGGCGTCTCCGACGCACACTCCGGCTTCCGAGTGTTCACCCGCGATGCCCTACAGCAGTTGGAGTTGACCACCGACGGGATGGAGTTCGCCAGCGAGATGATAATGGACGCCGGCGCGAAGGGACTGGACATCAGGGAGGTCCCGATTACGTACCACCCGCGCGAGGGAGACGCGAAACTTGACAGTTTCAGGGACGGCTGGCGACACGTGAAGTTCATGCTCGAGAACGCACCCGGCTATCTCTTCTCTGTCCCGGGGATGGTGATGGGCGGTGTGGGACTCGCGGTGCTGGTACTCGGCTTTCTGAACCTCTCTATCTCCGGCCAACCGATCGGTATTCACTCGATGATCGCCGGGAGTCTGCTGTCGATACTCGGGTTTCAGGTCGGTAGCTTCGGGTTGCTCAGCGACATCGCGACGGACCCGATCCGTCGACCGTCCGACCCGCTGACCACCTACATCCGCGACTCGTTCACGCTCGAACGGGGGCTGGTCACCGGGTCCACCGTCTTCGCAGTCGGTGCGCTGACCGCGAGCTACCTGATTTACAACTGGGTGGCGAGTGACTTCACCAGACTCCCGTCGATACGGATGGACGTACTGGCGTTTACCACCATCGTCCTCGGCATTCAGATCGTGTTCAGTTCGTTCTTCATGAGCATCACCAGCAGACCCGCCGATAGATGAGTTCGGCCGACGTCAGTGTCCTCCTCTTGACGAAAAACGGGCTCCCGGACGTGCGCCGAGTGTTCGAGCGGGTTCGGGCACAGTCGACGGACCGAGACGTGGAAATCGTGGTCGTCGATTCGGGGTCGACCGACGGGACGACCAGCGTCGCCGAGACGTACGCCGACGTGTTCGTAGAAATCCCACCCGAGGACTTCCACCACGGCCGGACCCGGAACCTGGCTGCCGAACAGGCGAGCGGTGACGTGCTGGTGTACCTGACACAGGACGCGGTGCCCGCAGACGACGAGTGGTTAGCACGACTCACCGCGCCGCTCGCTGACCCGGATGTCGGCATCACGTACGGACGGCAAGTCGCGAAAGACGGGGCGAAACCGATGGAGCAGTTCTTCTACTCGTATTTTTACCCCGAGGAGGAGCGGACGCTCGACCACACCGCGACGCGTGACGAACGACGCTTCTATCTGGAGCACATCTACATCTCCGACGTGTGTGCCGCGATGGAACGGGGCGTCTGGAAGTCGGTTCGCTTCGAGGACGACGTGGCGATGTCTGAGGACAAGGACTTCGCGCTCCGGGCGCTTAGAGCGGGCCACGGAATCGTGTACGAACCGAGCGCAGTCGTCCGTCACTCACACGATTACTCCCTCCGCTCGCTGTTCGTCAGACGGTTCAAAGACGGCGCGGCCTTCGCACGAATCGCGTCGACTGGCGACGACACGTTTCTCAGCGACGGAATCGACTATCTACTGGCCGAACTCCGGTTCCTCGTCGACGAAGGGTACGCGGCGTGGCTCCCGTACGCCCTGCTCTACGACGCGATATACTACGTCGCGTTCCAGTTCGGCAAGGCGGTCGGGCGATTGTCGTAACGTTCGATACCATCACGACCGCACGGAGTCCAGCGGCGCGATCAGGTGTAGACGACCGCCGAGTCGGTCGTGTAGATGACACTCTCGTTCCGGAACGTCCCGTTGGTGTCCGCGGGGTCGAAGTGCACCCATCCGGAGGGGGTCGGTCCGAAGTAGAGTCGGTCGTTGCGCGGATACTCCAAGACGACGTACGTCCCCGTCGCGTTCACACCGGATTTGATAGTCTCCGGACGCGTCTCGACGAGGGTCTGGCCGAGCGGTGACACGACTTCCCGGACGTTCGCGTCGCCGACGACCCGACCTCGTGTCCCGTATTCGTCGACGAACTCCGCCGTCGCGTACAGTTGCGGGGAGAACTCCTGTTCGGCCTCACCTGTCGCGTAGTTCGGCGTCCCGACACCGAGGTCGTAGGCCGGGACCATCAGCACGCCGAAGACGAGCAGACAGGCGAATACGACCCGTCGGAGGCCCGTCTCTGCCGGTCTGTTCCGGAGGACGGCGACCACGCCGAGCCAGCCACAGACGACGACCCAAACCGTGAGCGGCCGACGGAACTCGAGCATCCCAGCCAGCCATCCGAGCAGGCCGAGTGCAGCCGCGAGACCGCCGAACGCGACGCTCGTCAGAAGAAACGGCGAGACAGACTCATCGCGTCGGAGCGTCGTCCCGAGCGCAAACACCGAGAGCGATCCGAGTACCCCCGCGTACCCCCACGGCACGAGGAAGTTCTGCGTGTGGTACGCCGCATTATCGAGGAACTTCGCTACCGGACCGCCGTCGGAGACGGCACCGGTAGAGCCGTCCGGTGATGGACTGCCGGATTGGTTAGGGTTCGAATCCGGGGCCCCGGAAGCCGGGACGACGAGACCGACGATTTTCCCGAGGAACCGTCGCCCGGACTCGAACTGGGCCAGTACGGCCACGAGAACGCCGCCGCTCCCGAGGGCACCGGCGACGTATCGCAGCGGCGTCGCCGAATCGGCCTCGGTGAACTGCGAGAGCGACCACGTCACAGCGGCGTAGCTTCCGAGAAAGAGCATCGCGTACAGCGTCGTCAGGTGGTGCGTGAACGCCAGTACGAGCAGTCCGAGACCGGTGAGCAATTGCATCCGGGTCGAGGACGGACGACGTGAGAGAAACAGCGTCGAGACGACGAACGTCACGAGGACCAGTCCCATCGACGGCCGGCGGAACGACGTGTAAAAATACAGGAGCGGGGTCCAGCAGAGCAACGGCACGAGTGCGGTACTCGGCCGCGCCGTCACGGTCCGGGCCGCGACGACGACGAGCGCGAGCGTCGTCCAGACGAAGACGACGGGGAGGAGTTGCGTGACGAGGACTCGCCCCTCGATTCCGGGGACGACAGGGAGCCCAGTGACACGCGCGAGTACCGCTGTGAGGAAGTGGAGCCCCGGCGTGGCCTGAAACCCCCACGCGTCGTGGACCGCCGGCGGAATCGGCCACCCGTGTTCGAGCACGTTCTTCGTGATGACAGCCTCGCCGTGTGCGTCCCGTCCAGAGAGCCACCCCCAGTTGTCGACCTGAAAGACGAGCGGGAGAACGCCCGCGGCGACGTACGTAGCAATCGGCGACCGGAACCGGACAGCGGCGGCGAGAAACGCCACGGTGCCGACTGCGAGGAGCGCGAGGGATTCGAGCCGACTCCCCCACAGCAAGACGACACCGGCAAGCAGTGAGAGGATAGCGGCTACCTTCGTGTCGCGTTCCATCCGTTAGCGCCGTCTTCCCGTGCAGAACAAATAGCCGTTGGGTTCGGGACTAGTCCGCGACCCGAGCGTCGCTGGTGTCGTTCTGTGCGGACAGCGACGACGAGTTCACTGGATAGATTGTGACATTTTTATAAGCCATATACTCTGTTGATGAAGTCTGGTCATTTGCTACCGCACCGAGTTTAATGACATCAACCTCTCCCTCTACTTCAGGGAAGTATGCGTAGTAAGTACTGTTTCCAGTCCCATGGTATGTATTTGCGTAGGGATAGTACTCATCTGACCAGCCCACAGCAACACGTGTAGATGATTCTTCGTGGTAATGCACCGCGACGTGTGGAGTCACATTTGCTGAACGATTGACGGCGAACCGGACCAATACCCCCTCAGAACCGGCCCGTACCTGATTTTGTAGCACCCGAGTCGCAAACGCTTCGTTTCGGGAGGGGCTTGCGTACCACTTGAGTGCAAGATCGCCATCTGCTCTGTAAGTGAAGTGTCTAACCGGTCCTAATTGTTCGAACTGCCATTCATTACGATTATCTAATGATAGTGACCGACCATTTTCGTCCTCAGAGAGAGTTTTCTGATCAATTCGATAAATTGTAACACTCTCGTCTTCATAGACTTGTTCTCCAAAGTACTCATATTTTGAGATGGGGAGTTCTGCACCGTTCCCGGGGCCACCCCAAAGTTTTTGATGGGCTACCCATCCCTCAAAAATCCCATTTGTCCGATGTGCTTCGTCAACGAAAATGTAATCCACGTTGTAGCTGGAGAGAAGTCGAGCTGTTTCGGTATAATTTGAGCTCCAGATCATTTTCGCTGCGTCCGCATCACGCTGTGGGTTCGGATTTGTTGTGCCGTAGTGCCCCGTAACCGTAGTCACATTTGATTCAGCCAATGCCCAGGTACTATCTGGAACGCCAGCAAGTACAGTGTCGCTTCCATTTGCATGAGTTTTAAGATATTCATAACCACCCTGGTTTGGTGTGCCAGCAGAGTCTGGCCAAGGAGTATTTGTGTTAGTTATCTTTTGGTCAATCCCTGACGAGTACCCAGAACCAACCAACAGACCGGACGAGATGACAGATAGAATTATTACTGCTGTAATGGCAACTTCCTGAAAACGCACTTGTCTTTTTTCACGTGTTGGTATTAGTTCAATAATACCACCGGCGACGAAGCCAATTCCAATAGCTGCTGTGAATACAAGGAACACGTAGTATCTCCAGACAGGACCTTTCCAAATGTTGAAATTGTAACCCCAGAACCACACCGCTGAAAAGCCAGTAAGAACAATAATGCAAAGAGCAGCAAGGTCATGTTTTGGTCGGAATGAAATGTACTGGTCTTCAAATAAAGCAGGGTAAAATCTCATCGAAATGCCAATAAATAACGATATTAGCCCAGCGGCAAATACCGGGAGATAGGTCATTGTGAGATGAGGAACAATTCCTGAAGTTCCGATAGCCATCTCTTTAGTCATGTTCGCAAGTGGAGAGTCCATGAAATGAAGACCATAGGTGGTCAGGGTATCGTACCACCACTCTGCTGATATCAAGAAATACAGTGCAACACCAGGGGCTGTAGTCATGGATAGACGAATAATAAGTCTCAAACGCTGGTCGAAACGGGTCCCCAGGCCTTCGGAACCCAACATCGGATAAGAAATTATGAACACAGCGGCAACCACTGTCCACGTGTAGACCATCAACTGAGCAGCCAAAAGGTGGCTGTGGAATACTAATGCCGTTCCGAGTCCCATTATCAGACCACTCCGAACTCGACGCTGAGTGAGGTGGTTAACGAACGAGATGGTCGCTAAAAAGAACAAAGGAGTCGCAATAATGAAACTTACCTGATCGGGCATTGTCGAAGGGTAGACGCCAATAGAGCCGGCGATAAGAGCGCCATAAATATTGGTATACTGATAGACGAAGTATGCCAGAGCCACGGGAGTTAGGGCCCAGACGAGCAACTGGACTACGGGATATAATTCCTTTATCGGAATGCCAGTTAGTACCGATAGGTAGGCCGGGATGCTTTCGAAAATCGTAGGATAATTCATCAGAATACCGCCGCGCCAGTTCGGATCATAGAACGTGTGCTGGGGGAACTTCTGGATCAATAATTGGCTGATCCGCATGTGATACCCAACGTCGTTCCACTGCATCAGTCCCATACTGGTGGGATACCGTGCGATGATTCCAGCAATATATAAAAATCCGAGCGCTGCAATCAGTCGCCAGTTTTGATCGCTAGTAGCTTCTCGAACTCGTTCAATCACAATTCTTCTCTATGTGGTTTGTTATAAAACTCAAACGGTCTGTGTGTGTTTTCATTCGTGCGTAATCTCCAATATTCCCATTATCGCTCACCCGCTTGCGCCAGATGTTTACAGCCCAGTATTTAGGTCGTAAAGTCGCCCAACCCGTGCTAGTCGGCCTCGTGAGACTCCTGTTGGGTCTGCCACCCACGTGACTCGGTCCCGACGAGAACCAACAGACATAGCGGTTCCTTTCCAGTCGGAAAGGAAATCCATTGTGATTCACGCCAGAAGATGTGTGACGTTCCCAATCAGATATCGGAGTCGGAATCTCCGGGCGGTAGGAAGCGCTTACGCGGAGTCTTGGTTCGTCTTCTCACCGACGAGACAGATAGTTAGGGTTTTACTAATGTAGCGTTTTAGTGTGCCTATGCATACTGTCGCTGTCATGCCGGTCTACAACGGCGCCGAGACGGTTCGAGACGTCGTCGACCGGGTGCCGTGGGACACCGTCGACGAACTGTACATGGTCGACGACGGCAGCACCGACGATAGCTGGGACGTGCTGACGACGCTCGAATCGGAATACGACGAGATTCGTGCCTTCCAGCACGACGAGAACAAGGGCTACGGAGGCGGACAGAAGACGCTGTACGACGAAGTGCTCGACCGAGGCGGCGATATCGCCGTCATGATCCACCAGGACGAACACTACGCCCCCGAGGAGATACCGGAGGTCGTCGAACCCATCGAGAACGAGGACGACACCGAAATCGTCTTCGCACCCCGGTACGGGATGCTCTCGGGCGGCTATCCGCTCCATCGGTATCTCGGGAACCGAATCCTGACGACGTTCCAGAACGTCACGCTCGGGACGGACCTCTACGAGTTCCACACCGGGTTCCGAGCGTACTCCGCGGCGGCCCTCGAAGAGATCGACTACCACAACTGCACCGACCAGTTCCACTTCGATACGGACGTCGTCGGCGAGATTCAGCGCGCCGGGCTCTACGACAACCTCAAAGAGGTCCCGACCGACTGCTACTACGACGACAACGCGAGCGCGAACCCGTGGATCTTCTCGTATACCCTGAACTGTGCAAAGAGCGTCGTGAACTACCGGTTCGGGCCCGACTCGCCCCAGAGTTCGCAGGCCCCGGTCTCGACGTCCGACGACTGACTCGCTCAGGAGTTCGTGACGATTATCACGATCGAGACGAGCGAAAGCCCGAACCCGAAGAGTAACATCGGATTATAATCGGTCCCGAACAGGACCACGTCGCCGATTGCGGTAAACAGCGCCCAGAGCAGCAGTGCGACCGCAGTGACGATGCCGACTTCGAGTTCGCTCAACGGCGCGAACAGGAGCAAGCGACCGACGAAGGCCGCGCCGATGGAGAAGAGGACCAGCGGCATCAGGAAGAATTCGACGAGGAAGTCTATCTGTGTCAGTTTAGCCAGAGAGAGGTCGCCGATATCGTTAGTGATGACCTTCATCGTGATATTTCCGGCCGCACCGAACAGACTCGACAGGGCAACGAGTGCCCACAGAGTGGGTCGCATATCGGGTCATTCGCGTTGTCGCTTTTATTCTTTCCTACTCTGTGAAAGCATGTCCTTCACTGTCTGCCAAACGGGTCCGTGAGGAGGGCGACGGCATCTGTCCCTGCCAGTCCGACGTGTCCGAACCGGGTGTACCCGCCGGAGAGTAGCGTCAGGACCAACTTACCGAACCGTGTGCCGAGTGACCGTTCCGGTGAGTGGATCTGTGCCCGCCGCCGGTCGTATCGCTGTCTGCGTTCGATCACGCGGCGAAGCCACGTCTCGTCGACGACGAGAGCGTCCGAGTCCACCGCGTCGATAGCGTCGAGCAGTGGCGACCACCGCTCGGCGAGCGACAGATAGTGTTCTGTCGGATAGGACAGTTCTCTGTCGACCTTCTGTCTGATACCCGAGGCGACGCCGATATCTTGGCTCTCGTGGATCCGATAGGTGAGGAGTCGGTCGCCGATGTCGACGAGACCACCGGTCATCGCCGCCCAGAACGCGAGATAGGCGTCGTGGTTCCACGACGGCGGAATGGGGAGCGCGACCGATCGGAGAGCGGCGTCGAACAGCGCCGTCGCACCTTGGACGAAGTTCCGGCCTAAGAGCTCCGAGATGGCGGCCGTCGGCTCCAGTGCGCTCTCCGGTTCGTGGGAGTCGTGAATCGTCTCCCAGAGAGTCGTCGCCGGGGTGTCGGCGTCCTCGAACAGGAGTTCCGAATCGTGACAGACGAGTCGGGCGTCCGGTGTGGCCCGGTAGGCGTCTAGCTGGGTTTCGAGTTTGGTTTCGTCCCAGATGTCGTCTTGGTCCGACAGCGCGATGACCGACCCCGAACAGGCGGCGATGCACTGCTCGAAGTTCTTCGTCACCCCCAGTTGGCGGTCGTTCTCGATGACGGTCACGGTGTCGGGGTGCGCCGCAGCGAACGAACGCAGTCGGTCGCGAGTCCCATCGGTCGACCCGTCGTCGCTGACGACGATTTCGTCGGGTGGCCGGGTCTGGTCGACGATGCTCTGCAGTTGGGGTTCGAGGTACGCACCCGCGTTGTAGGTACAGAGCGCGACGGAGACCATCATACGGACTCACCTGCCCGGAAACTGTATCTGACCGTCCATCTGACCCGCCGTGACAGTAACATCGCCACTACGTAGAGGAACCCACCGAGGAAGATGTTCCCAACGAGAGCCAGCGGCGTCGTCACTCCGAACGTCTGACGAACGAGCAGTAAGCCGGCCGTCATGGCGACGGCAGACAGAACCGAGTGGGCGATCTGCCTCGCGGGTATCTCGATAGAGAGGAACTGTGCGACGAAATAGCCGTGTGCGACGGTGTTGAGCAGGAAAGAGAGAGCGGTCGCGGCCGCTGCCCCGACGATTCCGTAGGCCTGAATCAGGACGACGTTGAACACGACGTTGACGGCGATAGCGAGGACCGTCGCCATCGCCGCGAGGTCCGGTCGGTCTATCGCCTGGAGGGTTCGACCCAGCACGGCGTGGACGGATTGAAACACCTTCTCGCCCATCAGTACGACGAGTGCCACTGCTGCGATGGTGTACTCCGGCGCGAAGACGAACGCCAGAATCGCGTCGGCGTACAGTAACGCCCCGAAGAAGGACGGAACCGCGACGAATATCGAGAGCGCGAGCATGTGCGGCAGTAACTGCTCGATGCGGCGTTTGCTCCCGTCGGCGTCCCACGCGCTGATCTGTGGGAAGATAGTGTCCGAGAGGGCCGCCGAGAACGTCATCACGGTCATCGAAACGCGCCACGCGATCTCGTAGGCGGTGACCGACGCGGGGGCGACGAACAACCCGAGGACGAGGACGTCGATCCAGTTGTACGCGTAGCCGCCGATGTCGGAGACGACGTTGTAGCGAGCGTACCTGACGAGCGAGCGAGCGGTCGCAACGGCGGGGCGTCCCGGTGTCGCTCGGAGCGTGGCGACGGCCCACAGCAGTGCGACGACGTTGCCTCCGAGCAGTCCGTACACCGGCGCGAGAGCCCCGTACCCGAACTGGACGAGTACGACACCGATCCCGACCCAGCCAGCGTACTTGCTGAACATGATGGAGGCGCTCGCACTGACACGGAGTTCGCCCCGAACGGCCGCGGTACAGACGAGTGCCGCTTCCTGTACGGCGAGCGTGAGTACCAACAGCGATGCCAGAGGGGCCCCGAGATACGCGGCGATCTGCCCGCGAAAGAGGAGGACGACGCCGCCGACGAGGAGCAGTGGCACCGTCTTGAGCACCAACGACGTCGCGACGACGACGCCCGCCCGGTCGCCCTCACTGATTCGCTTCTCGACGGCACCACGAAGCCCCATGTCGGCAGGGATAGAGAGGAGGCCGAGGAGCGCTTCGAAGAGGATAGCTGGAGCGAATCCCGCACCACCCAGCACCTGTGAAAAGTAGGCCGTCCCGGCAAAGAGGAGAAGCGCTTTTCCAGCATTAGCGAGGAAAAGCGTCGTCGCGGACCGACCGATTCTCATATGCTCACCTGTGTCCCGCCGGGTATAATTATTGCAATTCCGGTCGACGGAGCAGGGTCCGGGTCACGCCGAACCAGTACGAATAAATCCCAGATTGCGAACAGTACGGACATGAGCAACCAGCGTGTTCTCGTCGTCGGGGCATCCGGTCTCGTCGGCACGAACGTGGTACAGGACTGTCGAGCCCGTGGCGTCGACGTCACTGGAACGTACCGCTCCGAGCAAACAGCGACGGCCGACGTCGAACTGGACAAGACGGACGAAGAGCAGGCCCGGTCGGTGTTCGAATCCGTCGACCCGGACGCCGTCGTCGACACCGCCGCGTTCCACGCCGTCGACGACTGCGAGACGAACCGCGCCAAGGCGTGGGAAGTCAACGCCGAGGGGACGTTCACGCTGGCGGCCCTCGCAAACGAGTTCGACGCGCACTACCTGTACGTCTCCTCTGATTACGTGTTTGCCGGGAACAGCGACGAGACACCCTACCGGGAGTCAGACGCCGTTGCACCGCTGAACTACTACGCGGAGACGAAGTACGCCGCCGAGCGTGCAGCGCGTGTGGCCGAGCGAGCCACCATCGTGCGGCCGAGCGTCATCTACGGCCTCGAAAGCGCGAACTTCGTGACGTGGGCGCTCGGCGAACTCGAGTCCGGGAACGCGATAGACATCGTCGACGATCAGGTGTCGGCCCCGACCTACGCCCCCAACCTCGCGAGAGCGTCGGTCGACCTCGTGACCGAGGGCGAGACCGGTCTGTATCACGCCACCGGGCCGACGAGTATCGACCGATACGAGTTCACCCAGCGACTGGCCGAGGTGTTCGGCTACGACACCGACCTCGTCCGACCGATATCGACCGAAGAGTTCGGACAGGAGGCCCCGCGACCGACAGACAGTACGCTCGATTCCGCTGCGCTATACGAGTGGCTCGAGTGGGAGTTCGACACGCCGAAAGAAGCCTTCGAGAGTATGCAGTCGGCGCGCTAGTTGGTGAGCGCGCGGAACTTGTCGGCGAGTTCCTCGACGCCCTGATCGAGCGTGTAGCAGGTCTCGAACCCTTCCGAACTGATCTTCTCGTCGCTGACGATGTAGGAGAGCTGGTTCAGCTGTTCGGCCTCGGTGGTGCCGATGTCGACCTCGGGGAAGTGCTTCTCGATGGCGTCGACGACGTCCTGCAGGCGTCCGTTCTGGCCGACGACGTTGTACGCTTCGCCGTCGCCGAGTTCGCTGGCAGCGAACAGCATCGAGCGAACGGAGTCGTGGACGTGGAGATACGGTCGCTTCTGGTTCTCTGCGCCCTCGTAGACGGTGAGCGGTTCGCCGGTCGCCGCAAGCAGTGCGAACTTGTCGACGACCGTATCGAACCGCATGCCGGTCGTCCAACCGTAGACGGTGCCGAGTCGGAGCGCCGTCAGCCCCATGCCGCCGTCGTACCGATCGAGCATCTCCTGTTCGGCTTCGAGTTTCGCTTCGCCGTACGGCGACTCGGGGTCACAGTCGAACCCTTCGTCGATCTCCTCTTCGGTCCGGCCGTACACCGAGCAGGTCGAGACGTTGACGAACTCGGAGACACCCGCGTCGCGGGCGGCTTCGTAGGTCGTCATCGCCCCCTCGTAGTTGACTTCCCAGGTCTTCTCGGGGATGTCGAACGTCTCGGGAGCGTTGGTGACCGCAGCGAGATGGAAGACGGCGTCGACTCCCTCCATTGCCTCACGAACCGCCTCTTCGTCACGGATGTCGGCGTCGACGAAACTGTAGTCCGCATAGCTCGGGAGGTCCCACAGCGAGTGGAACCGAGGCTGCCGATAGTTGTCGAGGATGCGTATCTCGTGGCCCGAGAACGTCGGATGGTCGGGTAGTTCGCGAATGAGTCGTGAGCCGAGATAGCCGAGACCGCCGGTTACTAAGACTGTCATCGTTTGCGTACTTCTTAGTCGAGAGTATATTTCTCTTGGTTTTCGGTTATGTAGGTCTGGTCGTCGCTGTCGAGATCGGCGAACCGGAGAACGGCCTCACAATCGAGGCCGGGGCACTTCATCGTGCGGCGTCGTTCGAGGATGTTTCCTGCAACGATGGTACCACAGTCCGGACACGAGTGAGTGATGATTCGCATTGGTCACAGCTCCAGCGAGGAGTTCTGCCCGACGACGAGGCGATCTCCTTTCGGTTTCTTGTTCTCGTTGTTGATCAGCGTCGCGTGCCGACCGATGAGGCTGTCGACGATAGTCCGGTTGGCCGTTATCTTGTTGTCGCCGATGGTGACGCTTGACTCCAGGTGGACGTTGTCGATTTCGGAGTCGCTCCCGATGCTGGTGTAGGGGCCGATGTAGGCGTTCGCCCCGATTCGGGTGTTTTCGCCGATAGAGACCGGCCCGCGAATGACCGCACCGGCCTCGATGACGCTTCCCTCGCCGAGGTCGATACGGCCACGGATGTTCTCGTCGTCCTCTATCTCACCACGGATGTCCTTCTCGATGGCGTCGAGGACGAGTCGGTTGGCGTGGAGGACGTCCTCCGGTTTCCCGGTGTCTTTCCACCAGCCGTGAACGGTGTGAGACTGGACACGGTGGCCGTCTTCGAGCAAGCCCTGTATCGCCTCGGTAATCTCCAGTTCGCCGCGCCAGGAGGGTTCGAGGGCTTCGATCTGCTCGAAGATCGCGGGCGTGAACACGTAGATACCGATGAGGGCCAGATTCGATGGCGGGTCGTCCGGTTTCTCGACGAGACCGACCACGTCGCCGTTGTCACCGATATCGACGATGCCGTACCGGGACGGTTCGTTGACTTCCTGTAGCCCGATTCCGGCGGCGTACGTCGACGAGTCGAAGTCGGCGACGAGGTCCTCGATGCCCTCGCGCATCAGGTCGTCGCCGAGGTAGACGACGAACGAGTCGTCACCGACGAAATCACGAGTACAGCCGACGGCGTGTGCGAGTCCGAGCGGTTCGCCCTGCACGATGTAGGTCAGGTCGACGTCGTAGTCGCTCCCGTCGCCGAAGTACGCCTGAATCTCGTCGCGGCCCTTATCGCCGAGAACGATGCCGATCTCGGTGACGCCAGCGTCACGGAGGTCTTCGATGGCGTATTCCATGACCGGTTTGTTGGCCACGGGGACCAACTGCTTCGGACCGGTATGCGTGATCGGGCGGAGACGAGAGCCAGTGCCGCCCGCGAGGATAATGCCTTTCATCGTCACTCGTGGGGCGGTTCCTCCCAGTCTAGCGGAATCTTGTCGGTGTCGTACGGCAGTCGTTCCTCGTCGGGGTCCTCGTAGTCATAGAGGTTGGTCGGGAAGTTAAGCAGCGTCGCCCGTTCGTCGCCGACGACCTTGAACCCGTGCCAGCAGTCACCGGGGACGCGGATAGCCTGCATGTTCCCCTCGCCGATGACGTACGTGTCGAGTTCGCCTTCCGTCGGCGACCCCTCGCGGTCGTCGTAGATGCCGACCTTCACTTTCCCGTGCGGGACGACGAAATGGTCGATCTGTCCACGGTGGTGGCGGTGCCACGCTCGAATGATACCCGGGTACGAAACCGAGAAATAGGACATCTCCGGGGTATCGTCTCCGTCGTAAAACTCCCAGTCCGACCGCCAGATTTCCGTCAGCTCACCACGTTCGTCGACGTTAGCCTGCAGATCCTTTAGTTCGACATCGTGTATCATCGTTATGTTGTATCTAAAGGCCAATCATATAGGTTCCGGACTCTTTCCACCGCGGTACGTCGGAGTTCAGTCGTCTCGTGTGGTTAGATTCCGTATCTGTGACGGTTCGAGAGCAGACCTGTAGATGCGAACGTCGTCTACGGTCCCGTCGAAAAACCGGTCGTTGTTAGAGAAGCTACCGATACTCGTCGTCCCGCCCTGGTCGCCGACCGTTCCGGTCGCGGGGCGTTCAGCGACTAGGTCGCCGTCGATCCACAGTTCGAGCGTGGACCCGTCGTAGCGACCGCAGACGTCGGTCCACCCCGTTGGCTGGTCCGAGGTGGCCATCAGCGAGTAGGAGCCAGTCTGGTTCCGGAAGTACACTTCCCACCCGGCCTGTCCTCCCCACGCGATGAGCGCGTCGAACCCGCCGACGTTGACGACGTCCTGTCGTGCAGCGGTCGAGTCGTCGGGTTTTGCGCGGGTACAGATGGTGAACTGCTCTGCCCCCTGCAGTTGCCCCGCCGAGTCGTCGACGAGAACCGTATCGTTGCTGTCGGCGTCGAACGCGAGCGCACTGCCACGCGGCCCGTCGACCCACTCTGCGCCCTGAATCGTCCCCGTCGTCCCACCGACCGCGTCCGTCACGACGTCACCCCGCCGGTCGTCGAACGAATAGTGAGCCACGTAGGGCCCGATGGTCGAGCCGTTTTCGACGGCGGCGTCGGAGACGGTTCGAGTCCGGTTCTGGACGGAATAGGTGCCACTGTACGGGACAGTGACACCGTACTCCCCGTACCGGTTCGTCTCCACTCGCCGTGTGTACTGAAACTGCCGTTCGTCGAGTTCGACCGTCGTCTGTAGGTCGACGGTCGTGTTCGGTGTCGACGTTCCCGTCAGACGCGCGCCGGGGACTAACTGGAAGACCTTCCGCTGGTCGTTCGCGTACACCGCCTGGTAGTGTCCCACGCCGTCGGTACCGTTGCCACGGCTCCCCCATCGGTCCCACAGCCGGGACTGGACCGTCGCAGACTCTGTTATGGCTGGCTGTGGCTGGACGACCACGAACCCAGTCGAGTTCGACGCCAGTGTCCGATACCACGACTCGGGTGCCGTCGAGCTAACGAACGCCCCGTAGTTCTCCCGTGCGTACGAGTACGATTCGGCGTGCCCGCTGACGAAGTAGTTGTACACCCGGTTTCGTCCCCACTGGCTGAACACGTAGTTCTCCGGCCACGAGCGGGCTTGCTGTTCGGCGACAGTATCCGTCCCGACGGCTGCGTCGTACGTCGCGTCTTCGACGGCGAGTTGCGTGGTCTTGACCGGTGCCTGAACGAATCCGACACCACCCACGAGGAGGAACAACAGCCCGAGGTTGAGAAGCGTACGCGAGTCGGGGAGCGTAAGCGTCGTCTTCGTGGCGTCCGTGTCGGTGATCGTCGGTCGACCGTCCCCCTGAACCGACAGCCACTCGGGTTCCGGTAGCAGGTCTATCCGCGTCGCGATATAGACGAACGCGACGCCGGTGAAGACAGACAGCGGAATCGCTAACTGCGCCGCGAAGCGTAGCTGAACGGCAGCAGCGACGACGAAGCACCACCCGTACGTGACGAGACAGAGGATCGACGGTCGGTCGGTTCGGGAGACCCACACCGACGCCGCGACGAGCGCGCCGATCCCGAAAAAGAAGGCGAAGCCGAAAAACAGGAACGGCGCGATGAGCCCGCCGTTCTGCGTGCTGAACAACGAGAGGGTCTCAGCGATGTCGCTTTGCCCGTACGTCTGGAAGTACCGGAGACCGTCGGAGAACGCGACCTGAACGGGCTGGAACACCACGAAAGCGAGACCGAAGAGCGCGATGCCACCGACGAACTCGGCGCCGAGCGCCACTCCGGGAGCGGTGTCACGTCGAGAGGCGACTTCCGAAACCGACGCCACGAGAACGGCACCGCCCGCGAGCAGGGCCGGCGACAGCGCGCGGAACGGTTCTGCCCACCCGAGGAGCGCGTGGACCCCCAACACGAGTACGGACCCGACGGCGAGCGACCCCAGAAGCCACGCGTTCGACCTGACGGGTGAGCGGCCGGCCGCGATGTCGGCGGCACACCGGACGACGAGATACACTCCGATCGGCAAGAGGAGAAGCGGTCCCGCTCGCCACGCGAACGTCTGTGCGACGACGCCGACGACAACGCCCGCAGCGGCGAGGACACGTCGGCGCGTGACGGTCCGCCAGTCGACGCGCTGGCCGGCGAGGACGACCAGTGAGGCCAGAGTGATCGAAAGCCAGACGTAATCGAACGCGTGGTGGTCGCCGAAGCCGAGCGCGGTTCGATACACCGCAGCGGGCGTCACGGCGTAGACAGCCAGCGACGCCAATCCGGTCTGTCGGTCGAACGCGACCGTCGCCATCCCGTAGACGGCGAGGCCGACGACGACAGCCGCGACGACGGGGTACCACGCGAGTGCCATCCCGGCCGCGTTGGCGGTCCCGCCCAGAACCCCGGCGAGACCCCACGCCGTGACGATCATCAACACGTCGTGGGTCGCCATCCGCTGGGGGAGCCCCCCGAGCGTCGGGTCCGCACGGAGGAGGTGTTCGACCCAGTCTCTGTAGAGGTACGCGTCGTTCCCCATCAGTACGACGTGTCCGTCGCGGAAGACGGCCGACCACGAGAAGGCTGTCCGAAACAGGACGACCAGCCCCACGAGCGCCACGAGTGACCCGACGAGTGTCCAGTCCACCGAGCCAAGAGAGATATCGAGCGATAGCCCGTCCTCCTGCGGTTCGGTTCCATCGGATTGGGGTCTGGCGTCGCCGTCGAGAGCGGCCTGTGTCGCCGCCCTGTCTGCGATGCGGTACTCGCCGTCGACCTTCTCGACGATACCCCGGGAGACGAGTTCGCCGAACGTGCCAGAGTCGAGGGCGGCCTCGTCGAACGACCAGGTGTCGCGCTCAGCGTCGAGCGTCAGCAGCGACCGGATCGTCTGCTCTCGCTCGGGGTGGTCCTCAAGGAGGGCGACAGTCTCCTCGTGCGGGTCAGGCATTAATCGTGACAACACCGGTCCCGGTCTTAAATTGCTTGCCACGGCCTCGGACGGGAAGCCTGAGCGAGTACGAGACGTCTCGCGGTCGCCGTGGCCGATGTCACAGAGAGCAACAAGAACTTTGACTGGTGGCCGACGAGTAGCGTCCATGAAGGCTGTCGTACTCGCCGCCGGTGAGGGGACCCGCCTCCGCCCGCTCACCGAGGACAAACCGAAGGGGATGGTCGAAGTCGCGGGCAAGCCCATCCTCACGCACTGCTTCGAGCAACTCATCGAGTTGGGTGCCGACGAACTGCTGGTCGTGGTCGGCTACAAGAAACAGGCCATCATCAACCACTTCGAGGACGAGTTCGAGGGCGTGCCAATCACGTACACCCACCAGCGCGAGCAGAAGGGACTCGCCCACGCCCTCCTCACGGTCGAGGAGAACATCGACGACGACTTCATGCTGATGCTGGGAGACAACATCTTCGAGGCCAATCTGCAGGACGTCGTCAACCGTCAACGTGAGGATAGAGCCGACGCTGCCTTCCTCGTCGAGGAAGTGCCGTGGGAGGAAGCCAACAGGTACGGCGTCTGTGACACCAACAAGTACGGCGAGATAACCGAGGTCGTCGAAAAGCCCGAGGACCCACCCTCCAATCTCGTGATGACCGGCTTTTACACGTTCACGCCGGCTATCTTCCACGCCTGTCACCTCGTCCAGCCCTCGAACCGCGACGAGTACGAGATCAGCGACGCCATCGACCTGCTCCTGCATTCTGGCCGGACCATCGACGCCATCCGCATGGACGGCTGGCGTAACGACATCGGCTATCCCGAGGACCGCGACGAGGCCGAAGAACGGTTGCAGGGCGAGGTCGACCCCGAACTCGCCGCCGAGAACATCGCCGCGAGCGAGTGAGCAGACGAAGAGCGGCCTGACGACACTATGCCAATCGACGAGGCCGAGGTTCGCGAGCGGTGTACGGACGCGGTGTTCGAGCGCGGGCAGAACTACCGCGCAAAGGGGCGGATCGGACGCCTGGCTCGGTTCGGGGAGGTCGTCACCGCCGACGTACAGGGCTCACGGTCCTACGACGTGACTGTCGACCTGTCCACGACGGCATTCGAGGCAACCTGTACGTGTCCGTACGACGGGCCGGGAATCTGCAAACACGTCGTCGCCGTTCTGTTGGACGTCGCTGAGCAACCACCTGCCGACGAGCGTGATCAGATTGCGGGCCTCCTCGATGACGCCCCTGCAGACGAACTCCAGTCGTTCTTGCTCGACGAACTCACTCGGGATCCCGACCTCCGTGATCGGTTTCGCGCACGGTTCGACGACGAGGGTCGCTCGGTCGAGGAGTATCGAGACGACGTCGACCAACTGTTCGACGACCACACTGTCGAGTATCCGGTCGTCACAGAGGCCATCGACTTCTCGCACTTCTTCGAGCAGGCCGAGCAGTACCGGTCACGCGACCGCTATTCCGAGGCTGCAACCATCTACCGCGCCGTCGCCGAAGGTATCGAGACCAACGAGAATCGGATCGACGCCGCCTACGATCACTATGCCCGAACCTTTCAGACCGCACTAGATGGCTACGTCGAGTGCGTGCGAGCAGCCGATCTAGACGATGACGAGCGACGGGACGCGATTGCAGCCCTGTCCGAACGGGCTGGTGAGGCAATCGGGCCGTACGCTGAGCGGTATCAGGATGCAGTCGAAACGCTCGACAGTAATTAGGTCACGAATATGGTTCACAGGCGCGTCGGATGTCCGCTTCGAAGGCTATTGCCGACCATAAGTGGAGCAACTGGGGCCAGCTGACGAACAGCGTGATCGCTCTATGACAGTAGACACCAACTAAAATTGGAACACGGCTACTACTTTTGCACCCACTCCGACGTTGGGATGATATATGCCCGGGATAAGCGTGGTCGCTGGGATGTCTATCCCGGCGGACGACGACATCGAGGCGGCTCACCGACCCTCGCTCTACGACGACCGGTACACGTTCGATTCGTACGAGGCCGGCCACTGCAGCGTAGCGAGGGCCCTCTACCCCGAGTATCCGTTCAGGCAGGTCACGTTCGGGGACTGTACCGTGTTCGTCGAGGGCGTCGTCTACAACCGCGACGAGGAGACACTCCGTGCCGAACTCGAGCGCCGATTCGTCGACGGTGAGGCCTCACCAGTGGATCCGACGTGGCTCCGGGATCTCGACGGCGAGTTCGTCTTCTACGCGCACGACGCCGCTGCAGGGACAGTGACGATCGTACCCGACCTCCTGGGGCAACTCCCGCTGTTTTACGCCGTCCACACCGACTACGCGCTCGTCGGTCGCAACAAACCGATTCTGGCCCGTCTCGGGAACTGTGCGACGTTCGACCGGGTGGCGGTCGCCGAATACCTCCGTCTGGGCTACGCGCTGGCGGATCGGACTCTCTATGCCGACCTGCGACGGCTCCCGCAGGGACACCACATCCAGATCGATACGGACACTGGCGCGCAGGCTATCGACCAACACTACGAGTTCGATTTCGACGACGAGCGGAACGCCAACGCCACGGTCACGGAGAACGCCCGCGAATTCGCACGGCGGTTCACGAACGCCTGTAGGCGTCGAGCCGACAGCGCCCCCGGAGAGAACGTGGTGTTGTTGAGTGGTGGGTTGGACTCACGGGCGATTCTCGGGGGCTTCGAGCGATGTGGGGTGTCCTACAGCGCCGCAACGCGTGACTTCGAACACGATTCGCGAGCGGATATCGACCTCGCACGAGAGTTGACCGACGCCGTCGGTTCGAACTGGGACCGCTTGCCGACGCCCGGTCCAGACGGGAGCGATCTGCTGGCCCATCTGGACATGGGCGGTGGGGCGGATCCCTTCGGAATCGCACACATGCAACCGTTCCTCCGACAGATCAGAGCTGATCACGACGGTCCCGTCTGGACGTACACGGGCGATGGCGGTGACAAACTCGTCCCCGATATCTCACCCGTCGTCGATATCGAGACCATCGACGAACTCGTCTCGTACATCATGCAATCGGAGGAGACGTTCACCGCCGAGGACGTCGAGGCGATGACTGGCGTCGCCGAAGCCGAAGTGCGAGCGGACGTCCGCGAGACCGTTCGTGAGTACCCGGAAACGTCGCTCTCGAAGCGGTTCGTCCATTACGAACTCTTCCAGCGAGCCTTCTCGTGGCTCTTCGAGGCGACCGATACGAACCGGAACCATTGCTGGACGACGTCGCCGTTTTACGCGCCCGACGTCGTCGACTGTGCCATGTCCATCCCGGACGCCCAGAAACGGCGGTATCAGCTGTACGCGGCGGTGTTAAAGCAACTCTCGCCCGAATTGGCGACGGTGCCGAACGCGAACTTCGGCGCGCCGCCGGCCAGCGTCACCCACGAAGCGCGCGTCGCCCTCTACAACGTCTTGCAACGACACCCGGCGCTTTTCGACGTCGTCAAGCCGACGATCAAGTCACTGCTGGGACTCAACGGCGAAGCCGACCGAGCGACGTCGCCGTTCGTCGACTGCCTCCGTGACCAGGTCACTCGGAACCCGCAGTCGATGCTCGACCGAGAGGGGCTCGAACAGACGATCCTCGACGACCCGGAGTCGTACACGCGGGAGGAACTCTGTCACGTCCTGACGCTCGCGTCGCTCATCGACAACCACAGGGACGTCCCCATACTGACCGAGTATCGGAGCGAAGAGTTCGTCTGACTGGGGTACTCACTCGAACCGAGCAGCCCGAGGCAATACGCAGCGTTGCACGGTGGTCGGCGATGAGACGAACGCAGTTGTCACCACCGTCCTCGGTAACACTCAGCGAGACACTCACCACTTTTCGATGGGTTGAAAGTTCCGAGATGGACATGAACGGTCAGGCGGCTGGAACACAGACTGTTGCACAGCGGCCCTCGCACCCTCGACTCACGAGAACACAACCAGCAACGCAGAGAATGTGGACGTCACCGGGAGTGTCGAATCACCGATCAGCGGAGAGGGGCCAATAGGTACGGCGTCTGTGACACCAGCAAGTACGGCGAAACCCCGGAGGTCATCGAAAAGTCCGAAAACCCCCGCCGAGCTGGCGATGGCCGGCTTCGACACGCGTACGCCGGCTATCGTCCACGCCCGCCACCCCGTCCAGCCGTCGAATCCCGAGCGTACGAGATCAGCGACGACATCGGCCTCCTCCACCATTCCGGTCGAACCATCGACGCCATCCGCACGGACGGCTGGCGCAACGACATCGGCTACCTCGAGGACCGCGACGAGGCCGAGCGTCGCCTGGAAGGCGAGGTCGATCCCGAACTCGTCGCCGAGAACATCGCCGCGAGCGAGTGAGCGGACCCGACGGTTTTTTGTCCGTCGCCGGACCCGACTCAAGCAATGAACGTCCTCGTCACCGGCGGCGCTGGCTTCATCGGCGGCAACCTCGCCGAGCGCTTCGCCCGCGACGGTCACTCGGTCACCGTCCTCGACAACTTCGACCCGTTTTACGACCTCGACATCAAGCATCACAACGTCGAGACCGGCCGCGAGGCCGCAACAGACGGCGGCGGGAGCTACGAACTCGTCGAGGGCGACGTACGAGACGCCGACCTCGTCGCGGACCTCGTCGCCGACGCCGACTACGTCTACCATCAGGCCGCACAGGCCGGCGTCCGCCCGAGCGTCGAGAACCCCCGGAAGTACCACGAGGTCAACGCCGACGGCACGCTCAACATCCTCGACGCCTGCCGCGACGAGGGCATCGAGCGGTTCGTGATGGCCTCCTCGTCGTCGGTGTACGGCGTGCCGCGATATCTCCCATACGACGAGGAACACCCGACGACGCCCGTCTCGCCCTACGGCGCGTCGAAACTCTCGGCCGAGCGCTACGCCTGTGCCTACGGCGAAGTGTACGACTTCCCCGTCGTCGCCCTGCGTTACTTCACGGTGTACGGCCCGCGGATGCGCCCGAACATGGCCATCTCGAACTTCGTCTCCCGATGTATGAACGGCGAACCGCCGATTATCTACGGCGACGGCACCCAGACCCGGGACTTCACGTTTATCGACGACGTCGTCGAGGCGAACGTCACCCTCTTAGAGGAGGACGCCGCCGACGGCGAGGCCGTCAACATCGGGTCGACCGACAACATCGAGATCAAGACGCTGGCCGAGGAGATCCGCGACCAGTTGGCGCCGGACCTCGACCTCGTCTTCGAGGCGCGCCACGACGCCGACGCCGAACACACCCACGCAGACACGTCGAAGGCCAGCGAACTGCTCGACTACGAGGCGAGCCACACCATCCGGGAGGGCGTCTCGAAGTTCATCGACTGGTACGAGGCCAACCGCGAGTGGTACGAACCGCTCGTCCGCCGGTCCTGATACGCTACAAGAGGATTTTCACCGTAGTGATTCGATGCCTATTTCGATTGTAACTACCCAGTGCTGGTTGTCATCTCGGAGCTGAGTGGCCACTCAAAGTAAACGGATACAGATTACTCGTGTTCGAGCGCGTCGTAGATATCACGGTGGTCGTCCCGATCCGCTTTGGCGACTTGTAAGACGATCTCTCGACGGATATCATTCATCACCCGGTCGAGTGACGTCTCATCACCGGTGTCCTCCTCCGTAGCCATATAGGTCTCTTGCTTCCGAATCCGGTTAATCGTTCGGGTCGCGTGGTTCATCCGAGAGCCGGTCAAGTCCATATTCCACGAGGTCATTCCGCCATCGTGCGATTGCCTCCTCAAGATCAATCTCCTTAGTATGTGTTTGGAGGTACTCAACGACAGTATCTTCGTCGACATCCGCCTCGTTCGTCCCGAGCCGCTTCAGTATCTCTCGTATTTCTTCGTCGTAGTCGAACTCGTAGCCGTTGAGGAAGTAGAAGACGACAGTCGTGTTGAGTGCCGTACGTTTGTTTCCATCCACGAAAGGATGGTTTGCTACGAGGAGACGACAGAGGTGAAACGCTTTCTCATGTATCGTCTCAGGAACCGATCCGAAGTGTCCTTGCTCTATGTAATCCAGCGCAAATTGAATATCGCCCTCGTTCTGTACGCCGGGGCTAGTATCAGCGTACTCTGCGAGAATATCCTCGTGGATTTCAAGGACATCATCCACCGAGGGATACCAGAGAGACTGACTCATTCTTACGTCGCTTCACGGCTAATAACGGTATCACTCTTGCCACTCCGTTGGGCGGAGAGAATCATATAGACGACAGCAGACCGTCGATGCTGCATTAGATCTCATACTGGTGGCTGTAACAAACTGAAGTAATTCGCCACCCCGGGGTGGCGAATGTCTTTGCGAATTTACAGCCACCAGTATCAGTCGATATAGAATTAGAGTACTCTCACGTCCACAGGAACCGCTCGTCCGACGCCCCTGCGACACACTTTCGATACCATTTCGCCTTCGACCTGAAACGGTACCGTCAACACCACCCCTGACATAGCGGCGTCCATGTGGCCATGGGGACACGCCGCCGTCGGCTATCTCTGGTACTCGTCCGCTCGCCGTTGGCAGGGCCGGACACCCGCCGGACCGCCGGTGCTCGCACTCGCCGTCGGGACGCAGTTCCCGGACCTCGTCGACAAACCGCTCGGGTGGACGCTCGGCGTCCTCCCCGGCGGACGGTCGCTGGCGCACTCGCTGGTGACGCTGGCCCTCGTCGCGGCCGTCGCCGGCTATCTCGGGTACCGCTCTCGCGGGCGCGACGCCAGCCTCGCGTTCGTCTCAGGCACGCTCAGTCACGTCCTCGCCGACGGACTCTACCCCGTTCTCGAAGGGCGCTACGTCGACCTGAGCTACCTCCTGTGGCCGATACTGCCCGTCCCCGAAGCGGATGTCGGGAAGAGCTTCCTCGCTCACGTCGCCCAACTCACGCTCGATTCGTACGTGACGTTCGAACTCGCCTTACTGGTCTTCGCGACGGTCCTCTGGTGGGCCGACGGTCGGCCGGGTCTGGGGACGCTCTGGGCGACGGGTTCCAGATGGGTAGACCGCCTCGTCAGCCACGGATAGGGTGCTACGGCCCTCGTTTTCAGCAACGATAGTGGGCCCGGTGGACTTATTTTGCGGGATGTGAGTCTCTGTAGTGATGAAAAGCGGGTGGCGGTACCGCCTCACCGCGTTGGTGGGGACAGTACTGGTGACGGGGGTGGCCGTCTCGCTAGCGTACCTGCCGGTGGTGCAGACGGCCGTGAGTTTCCTGCCCGTCGTCGGTGACCTCCCGATCGAATCCGCGACGGGGCGAGAGCTCGGGATGGAGATAGCGACGACGACGGTCGTGGTCGTGGCGGCGTTCGCCCCGTTGTATCGCCCCCAGCCGCGTCGACTCCTCGATACGTGGCTGCTCGCCCTCCAGCGGACCGGCATCGCGCTGCTCGCGCTCGCGACGGTGGGGTACTTCGATTACACCTATCGGCTGCCGCGCTCGACGCTCATCGTCGCGGGCACCGCACTGGTCGCGTTCCTGCCGCTGTACTTCGTCGCCGTCCGGCGCCGCCCCGCAAGCGGGGGTCGGACCGTCGTCGTCGGCGACACGCCGGAACAGGTCGCCGAGGTGCTAGAAGACGTCGACAGCAGCGTACTGGGATACGTCTCGCCGCGGGTCGGTGAGACGGTTCGGACCGACGAGCGAGTGTTGGTCGGCTTCACCGACGGCGGACAGGTGCGGGGACTGGAGAACGTCCCCTGCCTCGGCGGCCTCCCGAAACTGGAGACGGTACTCGTCGAGTACGACGTCGACACCGCGGTGCTTGCCTTCGGACAGCCCGACCGCTCGGCCTTTTTCGGCGCGCTCAACGTCTGCTACGAACACGGCGTGACCGCGAAGGTCCACCGCGACCACGCCGACGCCGTGTTGACCCGTGACCTCGGCGGCGACGGCCTCGCCGAAATCGACCTCGACCCGTGGGACGTACAAGACCGCGTCTTCAAGCGACTGTTCGACGTCACGTTCGCGACGGTAGCGCTCGGTGCGCTCCTCCCGGTCATTGCAGCTATCGCGGCGGCCATCAAACTCGACGACGGGGGTCCACTGCTGTACCGACAGGAGCGGACGGCGACGCTCGGTGAGACGTTCACCGTCTCGAAGTTCCGGACGATGGTGCCCGACGCCGAGAGCCAGTCGGGCGCGGTCATCTCTGCCGCCGACGCCGGCGGGGTCGATCCCCGCGTGACCGCCGTGGGCCGCGTCCTCCGGACGACCCATCTAGACGAGATTCCGCAACTGGTGGCGGTCCTGCGCGGGGACATGAGCGTCGTCGGCCCGCGACCCGAACGGCCGGAACTGGACGCCGACATCGAATCGGACCTCCGGGAGTGGCGGAGTCGCTGGTTCGTCAAACCCGGACTGACGGGACTCGCACAGATACACGGCGTCACCGGCCACGAACCCCACCGGAAACTCCAGCACGACATCGAGTACATCCGCAACCAGTCCATCGTGTTCGACCTGAAGATCGTCGTCAGACAACTGTATCAGGTGGGCACGGACGCCGTGGGGTACCTCACGCAATCGAATCGTCCAGACGCGAGTTGAATCCCCGTCGGTGGAAGCGAAACACCCATACACCGACACTGAAACACCTATGCTATGACCGAGTCGGACGGATCGGGCCGAATCATCGACGAGAACGGCGCGCTGTTCGGTCGCGTCAACGTCGTCGACGCGGTAGTCGTGCTCGTCGTCCTGACAGTACTCCTCGCGGGAACCGCACTCGTCCTCGATAGGGGCAACAGCGGTGTCTCGAACACCGAACCGACGAAATACGCGACTGTCTCCTACGCAGTGCCACTGACGAGCGGGGCGGCCGCGATCGAATCGGGTGAGACGCTCGACCCTGCGCCGACAGGGGAGCCACTGGAGGTGGTCGGGGTGACACGGAGTTTCGCACCGGGCGGCGAGGCACACGTCGTAGCCCGGGTCGCCTACACCGGACCGCTCTCGGCCCAGTGGGTCTGGGGAGACGGAATCGTTCGGGACGACACGCGCCCGCTCTACGGTGGGGACGAGACAGCGGTGATTACCCACGGATACCGCACCCACGCCGACGTACTCGCCGTCAACCAGACAACGGCGACACTCCCGACGAGCCGAGTCAGCGTCGTCATCTCGGTGAACGAGAGCGTCGCCCGGTCGGTCGAGACCGGCGCGACCGCACGAGTGGACGACCACACCGTCGCGACCGTCGAGCGTGTCGGCGATGGACCGGCGGCAGACGGCAAGCGAGCGGTCACGCTCGACCTCCGAACGTGGGCGCGTGACGGGACGCCGTGGTTCGGCGGGTCCCCGCTTCGCGTCGACAACCGTGTGACCGTCGTCACCGACGACGCCGTCGTCTCCGGTCGTCTCCAGCGAGTCGGGCCGGCCAACGCCAGCGAGCAGTGAGAACGATGCCAGATGCCACCGACGACGTACTCCGGACGGCCGTCGAGAAGTCGTGTCTCGGGCGGGCCCGACGACTCGGGAAGTTACTCGCGATCGCCGCTTCGAACTCGGTACCGGGCCGCCTCTCCGATAGCGTGGCCACCCGACTCACGTCTGCCGTCGCACAGTCGGCCTGTGTCCGGTGGCTCACCAGCGAACCGACCGGAGAGACAGTGGTCGTCGACCTCGAACGAACGCGGACCGTCGGACCGGTCGTTCGATTGCTCCACCGAGCCACCGCGACCGCGTCTCGGAGCTATCGTGCGTCGGCTTTGCGAACCGTCGTTCGACAGTGGCGTCGGGCTAGTACGCCGATTCGGACCGCCGTCTGTCAGAGCACCGCATGGCGGCTCCTCGGGGACGTGCTGAAGCCGCCAGAAAACCCGGATAGAGACCCCTAGCTGTCGGATATACCCTCACTCCACCGTCACGCTTTTGGCCAGATTCCGCGGCTTGTCGATGTTCCGCCCGAGCAACGCCGCCGTGTGGTACGAGAGCAGTTGCAGGTGCGTGTTCGCGAGCACCGCCGCGGCCCGGGGGTGCGTCTCCGGTATCTCCAGTACGTGGTCGGCGTAGCGAGCGACGTCGGTCTGGCCATCGGAGATGGCGACGACCGGTGCGTCGCGAGCCTCCACTTCCTTGACGTTGCCGACGGTCTTTCGGGCCTGCTCGCCGTCGCCGGTCACGACGGCGAACACCGGCGTGTGCTCCGTGACCAGCGCCAGCGGGCCGTGTTTCAGTTCGCCGGAGGCGAACCCCTCGGCGTGTTTGTACGTGATCTCTTTCATCTTCAGCGCGCCTTCGAGGGCGACGGGGTGCTGGTACCCCCGGCCGATGAAGAAGTAGGCGTCGGCGTCCTGATACACCTCGGCCACCGCCTCGGCGGCCGACTCGTCTAAGACGCGCTGGACGTTCCCCGGGAGTTCTCGGAGCGAGGTGATGACGTCGCGGGTGTCGACGGTTCGCGTCATCCCCAACGCGAGCAGGTTCAGCGCCACCTGCTGCGACGAAAAGGTCTTGCTGGCGGCGACGCCGATTTCGGGGCCGGCCCGGATGTAGAAGGCGTGGTCACACTCCCGGGCCGCGGTCGACCCGACGACGTTCGTGACCGTCATCGTGCGCGCGCCGCGCTTGCGGGCCGCCCTGAGCGCCGACAGGGTATCGGCCGTCTCGCCGCTCTGGGTGACGCCGACGACCAGCGCATCGCCGATAGGCGGCACCGACGTGGCGTACTCGCTGGCGAGGAACGCCTGTGCCGGGATGCCGGCGTTACGGAACAGTTGCGCGCCGTACAGTGCGGCGTGGTAGGAGGTGCCACAGGCGACGAACTGCACGCCCGTCGGCGAGAGGTCGCCGAGGTCCTCGATGTCGACGGTGCCGGCCATCTCGTCGACGCGGCCCCGCAAACACTGCCGGAGCGCCCGTGGCTGTTCGTGTATCTCCTTGAGCATGTAGTGGTCGTAGCCGCTCTTGCCCGTCTCCTCTGGGTCCCACTCGATGGTGTCGACGTCCGTCTCGACCGAGTCCCCGTCGAGCGTCGTGACGGTCCAGCCCTCGGCGTCGAGTCGGGCGAACTCGCCGTCGGCCAGATACACGACCTGGTCGGTGTAGTCGCGGAACGCCGGCACGTCGCTGGCGAGGAACGTCTCGTCCTCGCCGAGGCCCAACACCAGCGGCGAGTCGTTGCGCGCGGCGTAGACCGTACTGTGGCCCGCGACGACGACGGCGACGGCGTAACTCCCCTCTAGCCGCGCGATGGCGTCGCGAACGGCACGCTCCGGGTCGACGCCCGCTTCCAGCGCGTCCTCGACGAGATGGGGGACGACTTCGGTGTCGGTGTCGGAGGTGAAGGTGTGGCCCGCCCCGACGAGTTCGTCCCGCAGCGACTGGTAGTTCTCGATGATGCCGTTGTGGACGACGGCGACGTCACCTGTACAGTCCTGATGCGGGTGGGCGTTCGCGTCGGTCGGCGGCCCGTGCGTGCTCCAGCGCGTGTGGCCGATGCCGACGTCACCGGTCAGGGCAGACCCTTCGAGCGTCCTCCGCAGGTCGTCTATCTCGCCGGCGGTCTTCACGACGTCGACGCCGCCGTTGGCCATCGCCACGCCGGCCGAGTCGTAGCCCCGGTACTCCAGTTTCGAGAGGCCGTGAACGAGGGTGTCGAGCGTCTCGTCGCCTCGGCCGACACAACCGATGATGCCACACATCAGCGCGTCACCTCCGCGTCCTCGGAGACGTTCCGGTCGACCGTTACGCCGGCGTCGAGCGTCGCGTTCGGCCCGACCAGTGACCCCGGCGAGAAACTCACGTCGCCGCGTGCGCGGGCCCGGTCGGCGATGACCGCACCCAGTCGCTGGTCTTCGAATATCTCCGTCCCGACCTGTACGTCCGCGGGACCGCCCGGAACGACAGTGCTGGCACCGAGGTGGACGTCCTGTCCGGTGATCGTATCGAGCAGCGTCGACCCGGGGTCGACCCGCGTGTCGGCGTCCAGCACGCTCCACTGGACGACGGTGTTCGCCCCGACGGTGACGTTCGCACCGAGCGCGACGTTCGGACCGACGACGGCGTCGGGGCCGACCTCGCAGTCCGGGCCGACGACGACCGGGGCCTGCAAGACGGCCTCGTTGTGAACCCGGGCCGAATCCGCTATCCAGACCTGTTCGCGCCGCGCGCTCTCGACGAGACGCCCGCGGGCGAGTACTTCGCGGGCGACGGTCAACAGGTCCCACGGATACGTGGCGTCGACCCACATCCCGTCGACTTCCACGCCCCGGACACGGTTCTCGTCGACGAGGGTCGCGAGCGTGTCCGTGAGCGCGAGTTCGCCCGCCTGCCGTGGCGTGTCCTCGATAGCGTCGAATATGTCCGCCGAGAAGGCGTAGACGCCGCCGTTTATCAGGCGGTAGTCGCCCTCTCTGGGCTTCTCGACGAGGTCCGAGATGACACCGTCGCGGACTTCGACGGCCCCGTATCGGCTCGTGTCCTGTCGCTCGACGACGGCGAGCGCCGGGTCGCCCGTCGCCGAGAACGTGTCCGCGACGGCCTCGACGGTCGCGGCGTCGATGAGTCGGTCCCCGTTCAACACGAGCGGCGGGCCGTCGACGACCGAGCGGGCCTGCAACAGCGCGTGGCCGCTCCCGAGTTGTTTGTGCTGTGTGACGTACGTGATCGGGACACCCCGGTACGTCGGTCCGAAGTGATCCTGCACGCGGTCGCGTTTGTAGCCGACGACGGTCACCAACCGCTCGACGCCGGCCTCTACCAGCGCGTCGAAGACGTGCGCCAGAATCGGCCGGTTCCCGGCCGGCAGCATCGGCTTCGGCCGGTTTCGCGTCAGCGGGCGAAGCCGGGTCCCCTCCCCGGCGGCGAGGACGACAGCCGTGTCGATTTCCATACTCGTATCAACAGGAGTGGGGATTTGAATATGGCGGGACTACCATTGTTTGATACTCGCGTTCTGGGTCGACTACCACGGCCCAGTTCCGGTCGCAGCGTTGGAGGACACCCTCGGCACTACCGACGACGGGAGACGCTGTGTTCGTTCGCAGCTCTTCGCCACTGCTCACGGCTCTCTCCTCGCTCGCCATCGGTGCGTTCGAACGAACCAGGTGAGTGTGAAACCGCTCCGCGGTCCCCTTCGGTCACCGCGTCGCGGTTCGAGACGCCGTGCGGGACCCGGCGTCTCGCTACTGCTCGCCCATCCGGTCACCCGCG
Organism: Haloarcula pellucida; assembly: GCF_014647235.1. GTDB lineage: Archaea > Halobacteriota > Halobacteria > Halobacteriales > Haloarculaceae > Haloarcula > Haloarcula pellucida. The sequence goes on along the minus strand of NZ_BMOU01000002.1, from coordinate 255,568 downwards.
ACGCGCCGTCCTTTCGTCGTCAGCGCCACCTCGGTGCGCTCGCGGACGACGCTGATGACGCCGAGTTCGACGAGGCGGTCGAAGATGGCCTCGGTCTTCTCGACGTCGATGCCGACGAAGTTGGGGATGTCGAACGGCGAGACGCCCGAGTGGAGCGCCATGACGACCCGCTTCTCCGTCGAAGAGAGGTCGAGGTCAGCCTGATTCTGCTCGGCGCTGTCTTCGAGCATCGTCCGGAGGACGGTGGCCTGGAACTCCTCGCCGGCGAGGTGCGTCTCGACGCTGATGTCCCCCTCGCTGTGTTCGACCTGGATGACGGTGCGTTCCTCGCCCGAGACCTGCTTTTCCTCGACGGTCAGGTCGCCGATGTCGGTCCGTTCGATATCGACGGCCTGTCCGTCCGCCAGCGCCAGTCGAAGCGCCTCGTCGGTGACTTTCAGTCGGCCTTTGGTCCACGCGGCGTCCTGTACGACGCCGCCTTTCAGCGCGGGGTGTTGTGCGAGGATGACCGCGCCGTCGAGACTCGCCCGGTAGAAGTCCGTCTGGAACACGTCGTGGTCCGACGTGGAGACGAGGACGACGTCCTCGCCGACGTGGAAGGCGAGGTACTCGGAGACGCCCGCGCTCTGCTGGTTCACGTCGAAGCGGTCGGCGATGCGGTCGATGTCGTCGAGCGCGATTTGACGCTTGCTGTCGCCGATGAGTACGATACGTTCGGTCGTGAGGACGACGCGACAGTTTCGCCACTCGGCGTCGGTGAGCCGCTGGCCCTGCGAGACGGCGAGCAGGTACTGCCCCTGCATATCGGCTATCTTCTTCTCTGTGTCGCTCATGCCCCGTGACCGGCCTCTATCCGTCGTTGTCGAGGGTCGTGAATATAGCTTCCGCCGCCAGTGTCGATGCTGAGAACGTCCGCCGACACAGTGGTTAGCGTCAACGCTTATCAATGCGCCGCCGGAGATTCGAACGATGACAGGGGGCGACGGCTCCGGCCGTGATACTGCGCTCGACGAGCGACCGGCCATCGACCCGCCCGAGTGGTTCGTCGAACAGGCGAACGTCGCCGATCCGTCCGTCTACGAGACGTTCGAACGGGAGTGGCCCGACTGCTGGGACCGGGCCGCGGACTTACTCGACTGGACGGACCCCTACGACGAGGTGTTCCGGGGTGGTGACGTCCCGCCGTTCGAGTGGTTCCCCGGCGGTCGGCTGAACGCCGCCTACAACTGCATCGACCGGCACCTCCCCGAGCGCAAGAACCAGTTGGCGCTCATCTGGGAGGGGCATCTGGGCGAGTCCCGAACCTACACCTACCGGGAACTGCACCGCGAGGTCAACGCCGTCGCGGCCGCGCTCCGCGAGAAGGGCGTCTCGGAGGACGACGTCGTCACCGTCTACCTGCCGATGGTGCCCGAACTCCCCGTCGTGATGCTGGCCTGCGTGCGTCTCGGCGTCGTCCACAACGTCGTGTTCGCGGGGTTTTCGGCCGACGCGCTGGCCGAACGGATGGAGCGGACCGGCTCGGAGATGCTCGTGACCTGTGACGGCTACTACCGTCGGGGGAGCGCCGTCGCACAGAAGAACAAGGCCGACAACGCCCGCATCGCCGTCGAACAGGACGTCTCGGTGGTCGTACTGGACATCCTGAGCCGGGACGTGCATTTAGGCGACGGTTACTACGACTACGACGAGTTGCGGGCGGCCCACGACGGCGAGACGGTCGCTCCCGTATCGCGGGACGCCAGCGACACCCTCTTTCGCATCTACACCTCCGGCACCACCGGCGAACCGAAGGCCGTCGACCACACGACCGGGGGATACCTCGCCCACGTCGCGTGGACCTCCCAGTCCGTACTGGACATCAAGCCCGAAGACACCTACTGGTGTTCGGCCGACATCGGCTGGATCACGGGCCACTCCTACATCGTCTACGGACCCCTCGCGCTCGGGACGACGGCGGTGCTGTACAACGGCACGCCGGACCACCCCGAGAAGGACCGAGTCTGGGAGATCGTCGACCGGTACGCCGTCGACGTGTTCTACACCGCACCGACGGCCGTCCGGACGTTCATGAAGTGGGGCGAGGAGTACCCGGAGCGCCACGACCTCTCCAGTCTCCGGCTGCTGGGGACCGTCGGCGAACCCATCGACGAACGGGCGTGGCGGTGGTACCGCGAGCACATCGGCGGCGGCGAGTGCCCCGTGGTCGATACGTGGTGGCAGACCGAGACGGGCGCCATCCTCGTCTCGACGCTGCCGGGCGTCGACGCGATGAAACCCGGCGCGGCGGGGAGACCGCTCCCCGGTATCGAGACGAGCGTGGTAGACCCCGCGGGCGAGGCCGTCGACGTGGACGAGGCGGGCGAACTCGTCGTCACGCGCCCGTGGCCGGGGATGCCGAGCGACCTGCGAACCGGAGAGGGGTGGGGCGCGGCGGCAACCTGTGGCGACGAGTGGCGGTACTACCCGGAGGACGGCGCGTCGGTCGACGTCGACGGCTACGTCACCGTCCTCGGGCGCGTCGACGACGCCATCAACGTCGCCGGGCGGCGCTTCAGCACGATGGAACTGGAGTCGGCCATCACCGGCGTCGAAGGCGTCGCGGAGGCCGCCGTCGTCGGCGCCTCCCACGAGACGGCCGGCACCGCGCTCTACGCCTACGTCTCGCCGGAGGGAGGCTACACCGAGGCGGACCTGCGCGGGCGCATCGAGTCGGCCGTCGAAGACGCCATCGGCGGCGTCGCTACCCCGGAGACGGTGGTGTTTACGCCCGACCTGCCGAAGACCCGGTCGGGGAAGGTGATGCGACGCCTGCTGACCGCCGTGGCCAACGACGAGGAACTGGGCGACACCAGCGCGCTCCGAAACCCCGAGATACTCGGGGAGTTGCAGTCGGCGACGCCCGACCGGTGAGTGGTGTTTCGCTCTCACAAATATTTCCGAAATATTTCGGCACGACAGCTCGGACTATAGACGGCCACGTACCACTCTATGGCAGGTTCTGGCGACCTGGCGGCCCGCACACTTATTTCGCTCGTCGTCGAAAAGACGAAACGACATGGCAGAGCGGACGGACGTTCTCGGTGCGCGTGGATACGAACAGCTACGGCGCGCCGCCGAAACCCACCGAGAGGACCTCGTCTTGCGGTTCGGGGCGGAGGTGGGACTGCGCCCGGCGGAGATGACTCGGGTTCGACTGGCCGACGTGGCGAGTACCGAGTCCCACTTCTTCTTGCGCGTGCGTGACGACGACGGCGTCGACCGGGAGGTGTACCTGCCGGCCGCCGTCGAACACGACATGCGGAAGTTCGCCAGCGCGGCCGACAGAGCGGCGGACGAACCGCTCCTGTCGGTCTCGGCCCGTCGCCTGCAGATGCTCGTCGGCGAGGTGGCCGACCGCGCCGCCGAGACCGCGCCGCGCCTCGGGGACGTCTCCTCGCGCGACCTGCGCTGGCGGTTCGCGGCGACCATGCTCTCGGAGGGCGTGCCGCCACAGGTCGTCTGTGCGCTCGGCGGGTGGGACCGCCTCGCACGGTTGGAACCGCTGCTCGACGACCCGAACCGGGAGGCGGTGATTCGGGCTATCGAAGGCGCCGAAGACGTCCCGACGCCGGCCCGCCTCCGCCGGACCATCAAAGTCGCCGCCGACGTCGGCGAGTCGCTGGCCGTCGCGGCCACCGTCGAGGAGATAGAGCAGACAGTGTGTGACCGACTGGCGGACACAGAGGGGTTTCGCTTTGCGTGGGTGGCCGAACGGACCGGCGACGGGTTGACGCCGCGGACGGCCGCCGGTATCCGCGACAGTCGCATCGACGACCACCTGCAGGGACGGGGGGACGCCGCGGCGGCCGCGATGGACAGCCACGAGGTCCGCGTAGTCGAGGACGGCGAGGGGCCGATGGCGCTCGTCCCGATCATCCGGGACGACGACGCCGCGGGCGTGTTGGCCATCGGGACGACCGTCCACGTCGTCGACGCCGAACAGGACCTGCTTGCAGCGCTGGGCGCACAGGTCGGGGCGGCGCTGGCCGCCGTCGAGCGCAAGCGCCTCCTGCTCGCGGATACGGTCACGGAACTGGCCTTCGAGTGTACCGACGGCGGCGCGTTCACCGTGTCGCTGACCCGCGCACTCGACTGCTCGCTCGAACTCTCTGGGGTCGTCCCCGTCGGCGGCCGCTCCCTGCTGTACTATCTGGTGGTCGACGGCGCGCCCGCGGGGCCCGCGCTCTCGTATGCGGCCGAGGACCCCGACATCGCCGACGCGCGCCTCATCGAGGACTACGGCGACGGCGCACTCCTCGAAGTCGTCGTGACGGCCGCGCCGACGCTCGATTTGGTCGAGAACGGCGCCCGCGTCCGGACGCTCACCGCCGAGAACGGCACCGCGACCATCGAGGTGGAACTGCCGGGCGACAGCAACCTCCGGGAGGTAGTCGACGCCGTCGTCGAGGCATACCCGGAGACGTCGCTGACTGCCAAGCGCGAGACGGAGCGGCCCGCCGAGACCGATACGGGGTTTCGCGAACGTCTCTCGGACCGCCTCTCCGAGCGACAGTCGACGGTGCTGGCGGCCGCCTACCACAGCGGCTACTTCGAGTGGCCCCGCGGGACCACCGCCGAGGAACTCGCCGAGTCGCTGGACGTCTCGGCACCGACGTTCCACAACCACCTCAGAAAGGCCCAGCAAAAGCTTCTGACGGCGTTTTTCGCCGATACGCCCACCGAGCCACCGACGGCACTTGGCGAACAAGTGTCAACCAAGTATTCAGACAGTTAGACCCCCCGTTTATCAGTGACCCGTTGATTGTGGGTGATAGACCATGTCAGATGATGACGTTCAACTCGAAGCGCGACTCGAAGAACAGGAGGTCTTCGAGCCCCCGGCGTCGTTCGTCGAACAGGCGAACGTCTCGGACCCCGGCATCTACGAGGAGTTCGAGGAGAACTGGCCCGAGTGCTGGGAGCAGGCCGCCGAGTTGCTGGACTGGGAGGCGGACTACGACCAGGTACTCGACGACTCGAACCCGCCGTTCTACGAGTGGTTCACCGACGGGTCGCTGAACGCCTCGGCGAACTGTCTGGACCGACATCTGGACGAGCGAGGCGACGAGGCGGCCATCGAGTGGGTCGGCGAACCGGTCGAGGAAGACAACATCACGTACACGTACGAGGACCTCCACCGCGAGGTCAACGAGTTCGCGGCCGCGCTCCGGGCGGAGGGCGTCTCCGAGAACGACGTCGTCACGATGTACATGCCGATGATACCGCAGTTGCCCATCGCGATGCTGGCCTGTGCCCGCATCGGTGCGCCGCACTCGGTGGTGTTCGCCGGGTTCTCCGCCGACGCGCTGGCGACGCGGATGAACGCCGCCGACTCCGAGTATCTGGTCACCTGTGACGGCTACTACCGTCGCGGCGACCCCCTCGACCACCTCTCGAAGGCCAACGAGGGCTTAGCGGGCGTCGACCACGACGTCGAGACGGTCGCCGTCGCCGAGCGACTTCGTGACGGTGACGGCTTCGACCACGACTACGCCGACAACCAGGTGGCCTTCGACGACCTCGTTGCCGACCACGAGGGCGAGACGGTCGACCCAGTCTCACGTGACGCCGAGGACATGCTCTTTCTCATGTACACCTCGGGCACGACGGGCGAACCGAAGGGCGTGAAACACACCACCGGTGGCTATCTCTCCTACGCCGCGTGGACCTCTCAGGCCGTACTTGACGTCAAACCCGAGGACACCTACTTCTGTTCTGCCGACATCGGCTGGATCACCGGCCACTCCTACATCGTCTACGGGCCACTCGCACTCGGCACGACGACGATGATGTACGAGGGGACCCCCGACTACCCCGACAAGGACCGCCTCTGGGAAATCATCGAGGAGTACGAGGCGACCCAACTGTACACCGCGCCGACCGCGATTCGGGCCTTCATGAAGTGGGGCGAGGAGTACCCCGACAGCCACGACCTCTCCAGCCTGCGACTGCTTGGCACCGTCGGCGAACCAATCAACCCCCGGGCGTGGAAGTGGTACTACAAGCACATCGGCGACGAGTCCTGTCCGGTCGTCGACACGTGGTGGCAGACCGAGACCGGCGGTATGATGCTGACCACACTGCCCGGCGTCGGCGACATGAAACCCGGGTCCGCCGGCCCGCCGTTGCCGGGCATCAGCGCCGACATCGTCGACGTGAGCGGCAGTCCCGTCGAGGCGGGACAGGCCGGCTACCTCGTCGTCAACAAACCGTGGCCCGGGATGCTCCGGACCCTGTACAACAACGACGAGCGGTTCATCGACGAGTACTGGCGCGAGTACTCCGACATCGACAGCGACGACCCGGCCGACTGGGTGTACTTCCCCGAGGACGGCGCGAAGATAGACCAGGACGGCTACATCACCGTGCTGGGCCGCGTCGACGACGTGCTGAACGTCTCCGGGCACCGCCTCGGGACGATGGAGATAGAGAGCGCCATCGTCGGCGTCGAAGGGGTCGCAGAGGCCGCCGTCGTCGGCGGCAAACACGAGATCAAGGGCGAGGCCGTCTACGCCTACGTCATCACCGAGGACGGCTACGAGGAGACCGACGAACTGCGCGGAGAGATAATCGAGGGCGTCGAGGACGCCATCGGCCCCATCGCCCGGCCCGAACAGGTCATCTTCACCCCTGAACTCCCCAAGACTCGGTCCGGGAAAATCATGCGCAGACTCCTCGAAGACATCGCCAACGGCGAAGAACTGGGTGACACCAGCACGCTCCGCAACCCGGACGTGGTAAGCGACATCCAGTCGAAGGTCGGCAGCGACTGAGCGGCACCGCTTTTCCAGCAGACCACCCCCACAGCGAAACCACGGACACAACTATGGCAGACAGAGACACCCACGACTCGGACGGGCGGCCGTCAGTCCAGACGGACGGCGGCACCGCCACGCAAGCCGCACAGGCACACCAGAACACGAACTACCTCGACGAGGAGGTGAACCTGCTGAGCCCCAGCACGGCGTTCATGCGGGACCACCTCAAAATCGTCTGGACGAGTTTCATCGTCTGGGCGCTCATCGTCTTCGGGCCGGTGACGCTGACCGCCATCGCCCCCGGCGCGATGACGACGACGATGCCGGTCATCGGCTTCCCGCTGCACTACTTCCTCGTCGCGTTCGGCGCGCCGACCGGCGCACTCATCCTCGCGGCGGTGTACGCCCGCCAGCGGGACAAACTCGACGAGAAGTACGGTATCGACCACAGCACCGGCGGCCCCGAAGAGGGTGAGAGCGGCGAGGCCGGCGAGGCGACGGCCACCGACGGAGGTGTCGAGCGATGACGGTGCCGTTACAGGCCGAGGCGCTCGACATCTCGTTCAAACTCGTGCCGGCCATCATCGTCTTCCTGATGATGGCCTCCTTCCTCGTCATCGGCTACGTGTTCAAAGTGGCCGACACCGAGGGGATGTGGGTCGCCGGCCGCGGCATCGGGAACATCGAGAACGGGATGGCTATCGGCGCCAACTGGATGTCGGCGGCGTCGTATCTCGGACTCGCAGGACTGGTCGCGCTGGCCGGCTTCTACGGGCTGGCGTTCATCGTCGGCTGGACCACCGGCTACTTCGTCCTCCTCATCTTCCTCGCGGCGCAGATGCGCCGGTTCGGGAAGTACACCGCGCCGGACTTCGTGGCCGACCGCTTCAACTCGCCGACGGCCCGCGCGCTGGCGGCCTTTACGACGCTGCTCATCGCGTACGTCTACTCGGTCGGACAGGCCCGCGGCATGGGACTGGTCGGCCAGTACGTCTTCGGGCTGGACATCGTCCCGATGATCGTCGTGATGATGACCATCACCGTCGGCTACCTCGCCCTCTCGGGGATGCTTGGCGCGACGAAGAACATGGCCGTCCAGTACGTCATCCTCATCGTCGCGTTCCTCGCGGGCGTCTACGCCGTCGGCTTCACCCAGGGGTACTCGACGGTGCTCCCGCAAATCGAGTACGGTGCGCTCTTTAGCGAACTCGCTCGGCAGTTCTCCGAACCGTTCACGGGCGGGAACACCTACTATCTCTGGATCGCGACGGCGTTCTCGCTCATCTTCGGCACCTGTGGCCTCCCGCACGTCCTCGTGCGGTTCTACACGGTCAAGAGCGAACGGACCGCTCGGTGGTCCACGGTCTGGGGGCTGTTCTTCATCCTCCTGCTGTACTGGGCCGCGCCCGCGATGGCCGCCTTCGGCGTCGACCTGTTCGCCGCCGTGAACGACATCTCGCCGGAAGCCGTCTTCACCGGCGAGCAAGCGATGTCCGGCGCGGAGGGTGACGTCATCGTCGTGCTGGCGGCGCAGTTCGCCGACCTCCCGACGTGGTTCGTCGGCCTCGTCGCCGCCGGCGCGATGGCTGCCGCGATCGCGACGACGGCGGGCCTGTTCATCACGGCTTCCTCCGCCGTCGCACACGACATCTACGCCGAGCTCATCAACCCCGACGCGACCCAGCGCCAACAGGTCCTCATCGGCCGCGCGACCATCGTCGTCGTCGGCGCGCTGGTCACCGTGACCGCGTTCAACCCGCCGGCGCTCATCGGCGAACTCGTCGCGTACGCGTTCTCGCTCGCGGGGACCGTGCTGTTCCCGATGTTCTTCCTCGGTCTGTGGTGGGAGAACACCAACCGACAGGGGGCGCTGGCGGGGATGTCCGTCGGCCTCCTGCTGTGGATCACGTCGATTATCAACAGCGTCCTGCCGGCCTACGTCGGCTTCCTCGCGGACATCGCCGGCGGCTCCGGGCAGGCGCTCGTCCCCATCTACGCACAGTACGTCCCACCCATCGGCGCCGCGCTGGTCGGGACGCCGCTGGTGTTCATCGTGACCATCGCCGTCTCGCTTGCGACGCCGGAACCGCCGATGGAGACCAAGCGGATGGTCCGGCAGTGTCACAGCCCCGAACCGATGGGCCAGCAACAGACCGCCGAAGACATCGTCTCCAGCAGCGGCGGCGAGACGCCCGCTGACGACTAACAATGTACGAGAACATCCTCATCCCGACGGACGGAAGCGACACGGCGAACGTGGCGGTCGACCACGCCGTCGACCTCGCAGAGAAGTACGGCGCGAAACTGCACGCGCTGTACGTCGTCGACATCGACGCGGTGAACTTCGGTCTCGGCACCGAGCAAGTCGATCGCATCAAGCAAGGCAACTTCGGCGAGATGACCGAACTAGAGGAGAAAGCCAACGAGGCCACCGGCATCGTCGCGGCGGCCGCCGCGGACCACGGCATCGAAGTCCACGAGGAGGTCCGGGTCGGCGCGCCACACGAGGTCATCGCCGGCTACGCCGACGCGAAGGACATCGACCTCGTCGTGATGGGCAGTCACGGCCGGTCGGGCGTCCGCCGGGCCCTGCTCGGGAGCGTCACCGAGCGCGTTCTGCGCTCGACGCACGTCCCCGTGCTGGTGGTCGACGAGCACGAGGAGGGCGCGGAGGCCTGACCGATGTCTATGGCCTCGGGGAAACGCCTGCTCGAAACCGTCGGCGAGCACGTCCGTGAGCACCGCTCCGGAATGTTCGTCGATCTCGTGTTCGCCATCGCGTGGGTGACCGTCGTCACCGTCGTCTTCGACCTCCTGCCGGGCGGTCCGCAGTGGCTCTACTACCTCACGCTGTTGGGCGGCGTCGTGGCGTACTTCGGCTTCTTCGCCTCGCTGGAGGCCGTCCGCGGGGGCGACGAGTAGCCTCCCGCGGTACGACACACGGTTTCTGAGACGCCGACCGCGACGGAGAGTCGCGGGTGCGGCAGTCGCCTCAAGAGCGCCCCGCCGACGGCGACTCGGCGAGGTCCACGTCGTCGACGGCGTCGAGCACGAACCGGTGTACGTCGCGGTTCGCGGCGAGGACGTCCTCGAACGGTTCCCCGACGACGTCGGCGATCCAGTCGTGGAGGCCGTCGTCGAGCGAGACTCTGATAGCGCCGAGCCACTCCAGCCACCGGTTGACGAGGTGGAGTCGGTACCCTCGGGTGACGACGGCGTCGGGGCCGTCCCAGCCAGCGTCGGCGAGTCCCGCTCTGTAGCCATCCAGCACCGCGCGTTCGAGTTCGTCGGCCCGCGTGACCGGCCAGTCTACGAACAGCAGCGTCAGGAGGACGAGCGCGCCGGCGTCGTCGCCGACTCTCGCCATCCCGCACTGGTCCCAGTCGATGGCCACCGTCTGCGGCGTGCCGTCGGCAGTCGTCGTCGCGAAGAGGTTCCGACCGAACGCGTCGAAGTGACAGAAGGTCCGGGGCAGGTTCGCTCGGGCGTCGAGGAACCGCTCACGGTCGCGCCACGCCGCGAACAGTCGCTGTCGGTCGTCGCTCGTCGGGAAGTGCCGGCTGACGATCGGGTCGTCGGGCACCCGGTCGACCAGTGCGACGACGCCGGCAGTCGTCTCGAACTCGAACGTTCGCTCAGTGACCCACGGCTCGTCGATGCGGTCCGTCTCGCCGACAAAGGCCCCGTCGAACTGCCCGAGGTGTCTGGCGGCCCGACGGTACTGTTCGAGCGGCCAGTCGCCGCCGTACTCGTCGGTCAGGTCTTCGAGCCAGAGCCAGACGGCCTCGCCGTCGAACTCGTCGACGCGGTACAGTTCGGCCGGGACGAGTCGCCCCCGCGCGTCTTCGAGGAGGTCCGAACGGTAGGCTTCTGCCTCGCGCTTCCAGTACGGGTGGCCGGCCGGCGTCTCCCCGGGACGCTCGGCGAGGACCTTGAGGACGACCGACCACTCCCTCACACCCGTCCGAGTCGCCGCCGTCCCCGCGAACCGAAACAGCGCCGTTCCGAAGTGCCCGCCACCGGACCCGCCACGCATCTGCACCCGTCGCCAGTCGGTCACCGCCGCCGTCACGTCGTCGAGCACTCGCCGGACAATCGGTGTCAGCGTCTCGGCGTCGACGGCCGCGACGCGCCGCTCGACGGCCGGTCCGATGCCGGGGAGGTTCAGCGACTCCATCGGCACCTCTCCGTCGTTCCGCTCGCCCGGGAGGCCGTCGGGAGGTCGGTAGTCTGTCCGTCTCCCCGGTCGTGATTCGCTGTGGTGCGTGTCCGTGGCGACATTGGTCCGTGCCCTGCCCGATACGACCGGTCGCCTCGCGCGTCACCACTTCGGAGCGGGCGGTACCGAACCTACGCGTCACAGTGCGTTAATCATCAGCACGCTCCAACCCGTTTCGGTGGCCGTAGGAGCGTCTTACCGGTCGTTCAGGAGAGTTCTACCGCTCGCGAGTCGCACCTCCTCGCTCACAATTGGCGACTCCTCCGACGCTCGGCCGCCCCCTACTGCTCCGCGGTTCCCGTCGATCACCGCGTCGCTTCGCGGGTCACTCACTGCGTTCGTGTCCCTCGCTACTCCCCGCTCATCGCTTCGCTCGCCATGTTCCGTCCCTGTGCGTTCAGGCTGACCTCCGTCCGTGTCCGGACCTTGTCCACCGCGCCGACGTCGAGCAGTTTCTGATAGATCTCCTCGACGTCGTCGGGGGTCGTCCCGACGAAGTCGGCCATCTCGAAGGGCGAGACGCCGGAGTACAGCGCCATCAACACCTGACTCTCCATCTCGGTGAGTTCGTAGTCGTCCGAGCGGCGCTCGACGACCTGTGAGAACAGTCGTCCGAGGGCGTCCGTGTGGTGGGGCATCCCGGAGAAGTGCGTCTCGACGCTCCGGTCCTGTTCGTCGGTGTGCTCGACTTCGACGACGGTACGTGCCTCGCCCATGACCGTGCTCTCGCTGGTCTCGATGGTCCCGACGTCCTCGATGTCGAAGACGGTCGACCCGCCGCCGGGGAACTGCAGGCGGACCTCCTCGTCGTCCAACCGGAAGCGGGCTTTGCTCCACTCGGCGTCGTCCTGAATGACGCCGCCGACGACGGCCGGGTGCCGGGCGAGGATGACCGCGCCGTGGAGCGTCGCCCGGCAGTACTCGAACGCGAAGTCGTCGAGGGACGTCGCGTCGACCAGCAGGACGTTCCCACCCACTTTCAGCGCGGTGGCGTCGGCCGGCACCCCGTCGGGGACCGTCGATTCGTCGTCCACGAACGAGATCTTCGAGTGGGGAATCGGTTGTTTGCCGTCGTTGGTCGCAAGCACCAGCCGTTTGTTGGTGACGATGAGCCGGCAGGAGCGCCACTGCGGGTCGGCGACCGGGTCGCCGTCCCGGACGACGTACTGGTAGTCGCCGGACGTGTCGATGATCTTCCGTTCGTCACCACTCATGGCCGCAGTCGTCCGTGAGTTGTCGCCGGCACCTATATAAGTTCCAGCACCGCGCTCGGCGGGACACCCGTCCAACGCCACATACGAATGTCTCCGGAGTGGTACGCTACGTCAATATCCCTCTGAACGATATTAGCAACCGTTTTTCAAATACCCTCGTCGGTTCCATCCGAAATGCGAAAGACACGACGGCAAGTCCTCCTCGGTGCAGGTACGACGGCGGCGGCCAGTCTCGCAGGCTGCATCGGTGACGGCAGTTCCGACAGTACGGGCGGCGGTGAGTCCGGCGGGCAACGCTCTTACGAAGTCGGCCACGGTGACTTCCGGACGACGGTCAGTGCCGCTACCTTTCCCGACATGCTGTACTTCTATTGCGTGCAGTCCGGGTGGATGAACTGGCCCTCGGTGATGTCCGCCTTCGAGGAAACGTACGGCTCCGCGGTCCACGACGACGACCGCTCCTCCGGGGAGGCGCTGCAACACATGCGGTCGCACTCGAACAACATGACCCACTCCGGATACAACGGCGGGTACACCTACGGTATCGTCGCCCGCAACGACGGCTTCACGCAGGCCTACAAACCGGCGGGGTGGGAGAAGGTCCCGAGCGCCCTGAAGACCGACGACGGTCACGTCACCGCGACCCGGCGCGTGACGACGGCAGTAACCTACCGCAAGGACATCTACGAGGAGCGAGGCCTCGACGAGCCGACGACGTGGGCGGACCTGCTCCAGCCCGAAATCACGCAGGACCTCGCGCTCCAGACGCCCCAAGCCGCCGTCGGGTTGGCGGCGGCGCTGTCTGTGAACAACGCCCGCGGCGGGTCGATGGAGAACCTCCAGCCGGTCATCGACTACTACAAGCAGATTCAGGAGGGCGGCGCGGAGTTCACCGACAACTTCCTCGCGCAGTTCTCCCGGGGCGAGTACGCCACGTTCGTGCGGTATGACTACTCCGGACTGGACCTGAAGTACAACAACGACGAAGTAGCCGAGGAGAACGTCGGCGTCGCCCTGCTGAGCGGCGAGAACGGGAACGCCGGCGCGCTCAACATGCCCTACGGCTACGCGCTGTTGCAGAACGCCCCCAACCCCGAGGCCGGCAAGGTGTTCATGGACTACGTCCTCTCGCTGGAGGGGCAACAGCACTTCCTCGACGCCTACGTCCGTCCGATCCGCTCCGCCGAGATGGAACTGCCCGACGAGTTCATCGACGCTACGGAGTACGACCGCACGGAGTTTCAGGTCGACTACGACAAACTGGTCGACCAACAGCAGTCCATCATCCAAGAGATCACCCGCGGCGCGAACCTCTAGATGTCCACGTCCGGTCGCATCGCCGACGTCCTCCCCGCCGTTCGCGGTGCCGTCGAGGACCTCGGGTCGGTCGCCGTCCCGACGACGGAACGGGACCGGGAACGCCGCCGCATCGCCGCCCTCTGTGCGCCCTTCGCGGTCTTGCTGGTCGTCGCTGGCGTCTACCCGCTGCTAGAGGTCGTTCGCATCAGCGTCTCCGTCGAGCGCTTCGAGACGGTCGGCTTCACGCTGTCGGCCTACCGCACGCTGGTTACCGACCCGTACTACCGGCGCGTCGCGTTCAACACGCTGTGGTTCGCCGCGCTGACGACGCTGGTCTCCGTCGCACTGGCGGTGCCCATCGCCCACGCTCTAGAGAAGTACGACTTGCCCGGGGAGGGCCTGTTCGTCACGCTGGTGTCGTTCCCGATTAGCCTGCCCGGTATCGTCGCCGCGTTCATGATGCTCGTCCTGTTCGGCAACAACGGCGTCCTCACGAACGTCGTAGCGACGTTCGCGGGCGCGAACCCGACGGACGTGGCCGTCGCCGTCAGCGTCCCCGGCCTGTTTCTGGCGTTCGTCTACTCGATGGTCCCGCGGGCGACGCTCATCCTCCGTGGCACCTACGCCGAAGTCGAGGAGGCCGCCGAAGAGGCCGCACAGGCGCTCGGTGCGACGCCGTTGCAGACGTTCCGGTACGTCACGTTCCCGCAGATTCGGCCGGGCATCACGGGCGCGCTCATCCTCACCTTCCGCACGGGACTGGCCATCTTCGGGACGCTCATCGTCATCCAGACGCTGTTGGTGTGGACGCTCCAACTCGACCGCGAACTCTCGGCGGGTGCGTTCCCCGTCGCCGGCGCGATGGCGACGGTGTACTTCGTCTTCGTCTTTGGCTTTACGGCACTGGGACTGCGCTACACCAGTGCGGAGGTGGGGCTGTGACGGCCCTCTCCCGACGGTTCGGACGACCCGCCGTCACGCTGGTCCTGTTGGTGACGGTGACGTTCCTCATCGCGCCCGTCGCGCTCACCATCGTCGGGTCGTTCGCCCGCGAGTGGACGGGGGTCTTCCCCGCTGGGTTCGTGACGTTCCGCAACTGGGCCGAAGTGCTGGGCCTCGCCGACAGCATCGGCTCACAACGAAGCATGGGATGGGACCCGCTGGTGGTACTCCCCGTCGGCGACGGCCTGACGCTGATGGCCCCCGCCGAACTGTTGTTCAGCGTCGGGTTGGCGCTGGGAGGCGTGCTGATCAATCTCGTCGTCGGCGTCCCCATCGCCTACGCCGTCTCTCGGTACGAGTTCCGGGGTAAGGAGTGGGTCAACGCGGTGTCGGTCCTGCCGCTGGTCCCAGGCGTCATCCTCGGGGTGGCCTTCCTGCGGGCCTATCCCGTCCTCTCGGGGACGAGTTTCGGCCTCATCGTCGGCTACTCCCTGCTGAAGGCACCCTTCATGGTGATGGCCGTCCAGAGCGAGTTCGAGTCGATGCCGCTTCGCCAGTTGGAGGAGTCGGCCCGCTCGCTCGGGGCATCGTGGCCCCGGACCTTCCTCACCGTCGTCGTCCCGAACGCGCGGTCGGGCATCGTCTCGGGGGCCATCATCTGCTGGACGCTCGCCGCTGCGGAGTTCAACTTCTCCTACGTCGTGTGGGCGAAAGGCACCCAACCGCTGGCGCTGTTCCTGCAGCGTCACATCTCGAACAGCACGTTCACCAAGGCCGCCGCCGCGGTGTCGATGTTCTTCTGCATCGTCGTGGCCATCACGCTGCTGTTGCAGGCGTTCGGAACCCGCGGCTTCGACACGAGAGGTACCTGAATGGCACGCGTCACCATCGATTCGGTTCGTAAAGTGTACGACGACACGGTCGCCGTCGAGAACGTCTCTCTGACCGTTCCGGACGGCGAGATACTCGGTCTCCTCGGTCCATCGGGGTGCGGGAAGACCACCACCCTGCGGACTGTCGCCGGCTTCGAGACGCCCACGGAGGGCACCGTCGCCTTCGACGACGAGGACGTAACCCACGTCCCGCCCGAGGACCGCAACATCGGTCTGGTGTTCCAGACGTACGCCCTCTTTGATAACATGACCGTCGGCGAGAACGTCGCCTTCGGCCTGAAGATGCGCGGCGTCGACCCCGCCAAGCGCCGAGCGCGGGCCGAGGAACTACTCGAACTCCTCGGTATCGGCGGGCTTAGTGACCGGGACCCACAGACCCTCTCCGGGGGCCAGCAACAGCGCGTCGGCCTCGCTCGTGCGCTCGCTATCGAACCGCGCGTCCTCTTACTGGACGAACCCATGACCGGCCTCGACGCGAAACTCAAGCGTCGACTCCGCAACGAACTCGGCGAACTCCTGGACGAGCTAGGCGTCACGGCGCTGTACGTCACGCACGACCAAGCGGAGGCGATGTCGATGTGTGACCGCATCGCCGTGATGAACGACGGTCACGTCGAGCAAGTCGGCACCCCACGCGAGGTGTACGAACGGCCCGCAAACGCGTTCGTCGCCGACTTCGTCGGTACTGCCAACGTCCTCGATGGCGTCGTCAGCGACGGGACGCTGGATCTCGGCTTCGAGCGCGTTCCCGCGGCGGGCGCGCCGGAGGGACCGGCCACTGTTGTCGCCCGACCCGAGGCGTTCCGTGCGGACTCCGACGGCGAGATTCCGGTGGCGGTCACCGAGCGCACCTATCAGGGCGACCACGTCCGGGCGACAGTGACACTGCCCGACGAGACGGCCGTCACGCTCCGCCTCGATCCTGCCACGCTTACCGACGACGAGAACGTGCGACTTACGCTAGACCCCACTGCGCTCCACGTCACCGACGTCGACGTAGAGGCCGACTCCGACGGAGCGGTGATACCGAACTGAGCGTCACAGCGCCACCAGCAGGCCACCGACGACGCCGAGGCCGCCGAACACCGTACACACCGCCCAGAACGGGACTTCTCGGACCAGTCGGACCAGCGCGTCGACGGTGAGATAGCCGGCGACGGCGCTGACCGCGAGGGCGACGACGGCTTCGACTGGCGTTATCGACGGGAGGCCCGTGTCGACGAGGACGAGGGCGTTAGCCGCGAGCGCGGCCGGAATCGAGAGGAGAAAGGAAAACCGCAAGGAAGACTCACCGTCGTGGCCGCGCAAGAGGAGGGCGCTGACGGTGGTCCCGGAACGGGAGACGCCCGGCAGGATGGCAAGCCCCTGCAACCCGCCGACGAGGATGGCGTCGACCCAGTCCGGCCGGGTGCGCTCGCCCAGCGACAGCGCGGCGGCGGATCGCTGGACGAGACCGGTCAACACGAGCAAGCCGCCGACCAACGCCAGAAACAGGCCGCCTTCGAGTTCGGAGACGGCGGCGTCGAGCGCGAGATACGCCGGGAGGCCGGTGACGCCGGTCGCCATCGTGGCGAGGACGAGAAAGGAGAGGTCCGCCGTCTCGTCGGCGAAGGGACGCCGGGAGAGGGCAGTCAGCGAGTCCAGCACGTCCCTGAGTTCACCGCGGTAGTACGCGACGGCGGCGACGGCAGTGCCAGCGTGCAAGAAGAGCGCCAGCCGAGTGGCGTCGCCCGGGTCGAGTCCCGCGAGCGCCGTCGACGCGAGGGCGACACCACCCTCACTGGAGACGGGAATCCACTCTAGAATCCCCTGCAACAGACCCAACAGGACGGCGACGAGAATCGGATGCACGGTTACGGGGCGGTCAGCCGCGAGCAAAGGTGGTTCGGTCTTCTGTTCCAGCGTGTGGCGTCACCAGTATATATACCGCTGCCGTCCAACAGGTGGTATGCAACTGGGTGGAGTCACTGACCTCCTTGCCTCGTTTCCCGCGTGGCAGGGGTTCGCCGTACTGATTATCGCCGGCCTCGTTCTCGGATTCCTCGTCCGCGTCGTCGGCGACCGTTACCTCAAGCGGGTGACCGCCCGTATCGACGGCGAGGTCGACGACATCGTCCTCCGCGGGGTTCACTCGGCGCTCTATGTCACGCTGAGCGTCGCCGGCGTCTACGTCGGGACGCAGGTGTACGACGTCTCACCGGACCTCGCGGTGCCGCTCGAGGCCGGGACGCTCTCGGTCATCATCGTCGTCTGGGCGGTGACGCTGATGCGGGTCGGGCGAAAAGCCTCGAACGCCGCCACGGACACGCGCTACATCGACCGACAGGTCGTCCCCATCCTCCAGAACGTCTGGAGCGCGGTGGTCGCCGGTGTCAGCGTCTTGCTCTTGCTCGTCCTCTGGGAGATCAATCCGACGCCGCTACTGGCGTCGGCCGGCCTCATCGGTATCATCGTCGGACTGGCCGCCCGTGACACGCTGGCGAACTTCTTCGGGTCGCTGTCGCTGTATCTGGACGGGACCTACAAGATCGGCGACTACGTCGTGCTGGAGACCGGCGAACGCGGCCGCGTCGAGGACATCTCCGTGCGCTCGACGGTCATCCGGACCCGCGACGACATCCTCGTCACCGTCCCCAACTCGAAACTCTCCAGCGCCGCCATCGTCAACGAGTCCACCCCGAAGCAAAAGCGTCGCATCCGCGTTCCCATCGGCGTCGCCTACGGGACGGACGTCGACGCCGTCGAGGAGATACTGCTGGCGGTAGCCGGGACAGAGGATCTAGTTCTCGACCGACCCAAACCGAGAGTCCGCTTCCGCGAGTTCGGCGAGTCCGCGCTGAACTTCGAACTCCTGTGCTGGGTGTCGAACCCGGCGCTGAACGCGCGCGCCATCCACAACCTCAACAAGGCCGTCTACGAGCGGTTTCGAGACGCTGGCGTCGAGATTCCGTTCCCACAGCGGGACGTCTCGGTGTCCGTGACGGACGTTCCAGGCGAACTGTTCACCCGAGAGCCGACGGAGTACACCGCCGACGGCGGCCGCGACGAGCGCTGAGACGGGCATAGGGTGCTGCTGATGAGACAACCACTGGGGTCGGACTGAAAGGGGCGGCGCGCTGAACGATGGCAGACGAAGTAAGCACTGGACGGAGCGAGTAACGCGAGCGACGGAAGCGCGCAACGAGGCTCCCGAGTTCAGCGCGCCGGGGCTTTCTGGCTGTGAGTCACAGCACCGTTCGTAAGAACGACGGCGGCGGAGAGGTCGAAACGCAGTTACGGACCGGCCGCGTCGCACAGACAATGACTGTACTGGAGGACGCGCGGGCCGCGCTGGACACCGGGCCACTCTGTGACGCCTGTCTCGGACGGCTCTTTGCCGACCGGAGTTTCGGGCTGACCAACGCCGAACGGGGCCACGCGCTACGGGTGACGCTCGCGCTCGAAGCCGACGACGACTTCGAGGCCGGCGCGGACTGCTGGGTCTGTGAGGGAGAGTGTGACCGCATCGAGTGGTGGGCCCAACAGGCCGCCACCGCCGCGCGGGGCTATGACTTTTCGACGTATCAGGTCGGGACGAAAGTCCCGCCGTTACTGGAGGAGAACGACGCGCTCTTGCGCGAGGACGTGGGGCTGGACGAGGACGCCGGCGAGGCGCTGAAGACGGAACTCAACCGCGAGGTGGGCAAGCGAATCGGCGACCTGACCGGCGCCGAGGTCGACTTTGGCCGACCGGAGGTCCAGTTTACGCTCGACCTCTCGACGGACGAAGTCGAGGCGCGCGTCAACTCCGCGTTCGTCTACGGCCGCTATCGCAAACTGGCGCGGGACATCCCCCAGACGAAGTGGCCCTGCAACGACTGCAACGGCACCGGCCGCTGGCAGGGCCAGCCCTGTGACGGCTGTGACGGCACCGGCTACCGCTACGACGAGAGCGTCGAGCAACTGACGGCCCCCGTCGTGCAAGAGGCGATGAAAGGGTCCGGCGCGACGTTCCACGGTGCCGGCCGCGAGGACGTCGACGCCCTGATGCTCGAATCCGGCCGCCCGTTCGTCATCGAGGTCGACGAACCCCGCACTCGCGACGTCGACACCGACGCGCTCGAAGCGGACGTCAACGAGTTCGCCGACGGCAAAGTCGAGGTAAAGGGCCTCCGACTGGCGACCCACGAGATGGTCGAACGCGTGAAGGAACTGGACGCCTCGAAGACCTACCGGATGGACGTCGAGTTCGAGGAACCCGTGACGGAGGACGCTTTGCGGGAGGCGCTCGACGAACTCGAAGGGACGACCGTCGAACAGGAGACGCCACAGCGGGTGGCCCACCGCCGCGCGGACCTCACGCGCACCCGCGACGTGTACGCCGCCAGCGGCGAACTGGTCGACGAGACCCACGCCGACATCCGCATCCACGGCGAGGGTGGCCTCTACGTGAAGGAACTGGTCTCCAGCGACGAGGGGCGAACGGAACCGAGTCTCTCGGGCCTGCTGGGGGTCGATGCCGTGGTGACCGCGCTGGACGTCGTCGACGTGGAGGGAGAGGACGAACCGTTCGCGAAGGCCGAGTTCCTCAAAGAGTAGTCACTCGCCGATACTGTCCGTCGGAAACGCCCGTAACCGCTCGACGTTCTCCTCGACGGAGTCCAGCGCCGTCTGAAGCCGGTCAGTCGCGGCCACGAGGTCGTCTTCCTGACTGTACTGGACCAGTCCGCACTCCTCAAGAAGAGGGATGTGCGTGTGATAGAGCCGAAAGTACGTATCGCGGAGTTGTTCGCCCGACAGTGCCGCGACGCCCGTATCGTACTGGCGTTCGACGACCAGTTCCGCGAGGTCGGGCAGCGTCAACTGCCGGTGGTGGTCGAGACATGCGAGCGCGAGACGGCGCTCTTCGGCAGCGAGTGCCCGGTAGACGCGGTCCAGTTCGACCATCGTCGGTCGGGAATACGCTCACGAATGTCAATCTTGCGAATAGTTGTGGGCTACCGACGGCTTCGGTCGGTTCGGAGCGACCGCAACGACTATCCTCGCGCCCCCAGACCGACCAGTCATGCGATTCGGCGTCGACGAGGCCGGGAAGGGGCCCGTACTGGGGTCGATGTTCGCCGCCGCGGTCCGGGCCGACCCGGCGGCGCTCCCGGACGGCGTGGGCGACTCGAAGGGCATCGCGCCGGACCGGCGCGAGCGACTGGGCGAGTCGATACGCAAGGTGGCCGACGCCGTCGCTGTCGCCGAGATCCCGGTCGAGCGCATCGACGACCCGGAGACGGACATGAACACGCTGACCGTCGCCGCCCACGGCGAGGCCCTCGCCGGCGTCGCCACGGACGGCCTGTCGGGAACCGTCGACGCCGGTGACACCGACGCCGAGCGGTTCGGTCGCCGCGTGGCCGGCCGCGTCGACGCGACGGTGACCGTCGACGCCGAACACGGCGCCGACGAGACGGACCCGCTGGTGGGCGCGGCCTCGATCGTGGCGAAAGTGGCCCGCGACGCACACGTCACGGCGCTCTCTGCGGCGTACGGTGCTGTCGGGTCCGGATATCCGAGCGACCCGACGACGCGAGCGTTCCTCGCGGACTACGTCGACGAACACGGAGCACTGCCCGACTGCGCACGGGCGTCGTGGTCGACCTGCGAGGACGTCCTCGCGGCGGCCGAACAGGCGACGCTCGGCGAGTTCTGAGAAGAAAACCCCGCGAACGCGGCTTGGACCTGGACGGGAGATGTTTTCGACAGCCCTTGCGACCCGTCCAGCACTCGTGTCAGCGTTTAGCCGGGCTTGCACCGGCCTTGCCCTTGCGGGCTTTAGCTGGGCTTGCACCAGCCTTTGCCGACGTGCTGGGTTCCCGAGCGTCACTTACGTGACGTCCGGTACTTGGCCTTCCTACCGACCCTGCCGGCCGGATCGGCGATGGGCTGTGGCGGTTCTCCTTCGGAGCGGTGACCTCGGAATCCTGTGACGGACTGCTCGGTTCTTGCCCCCAACGCATCCCGTTCCGTCCAGAACGGACAGTCTGAGATACGTCGTCCAGTGTGTCCCCGCGTTCCAGCGGGACCTGAATGTACGCCGAGAGGGATGATAAGTCAATCTAAATGGATTTGTCACTAAGTACCAAGGAATATCGCTACGACGACGTGAAACGAGGGTGGGTGGGTACGAGGCGGCCGAGAGAGGCCGACGACGCCGGCGTTCAGTCCTCGTCCAGCACGAGGTTCCGGAGGATGTCACCGTAGGCCGGACGGGTGACGAGGACGCCGATGAGGACGCCGACGATGGTGATGATGGCGAACCCGGAGAGGTCACCCAGCGAGAGCACCATCAGCGGGCTCATGGCGACGATAGTCGTCGCCGCGGCGGCGCCGATGACCCAGAACGCCTTGCGGAAGCGACTCTGGAACACCCGGCCCGTCTCGACTTTCCCCTGCTGGAGTATCTCGTCGGCGATGATGATGAGGTCGTCCACCCCCGTCCCGATGACGGCGATGAACCCCGCAAGGTGCGAGAGGTTCAGCGGGTACTGGACCAGCGCGACGAACCCGAGGAGGATGAACACCTCCGAGAGCGCCGTCACGATCATCGGGAAGGCCACCTCCGGTCGACCGTAGCGGATGTAGACGACCAGACTGACGGCGACGACGGCGAGCAATCCAGTGACGACGGAGTTCTGCTGGAACTGCTCGGCCAGTGCCGGCGACAGCGAGAGTTGGTCCGAGTCCGCGAAGTTCAGCGGCGCCGGCAGTCGGCCGGCCTTCAGGTTCAGTTCGATCTCGCGGGCCATGTCCATGTCGTCGGCCGGGAGGACGAACACCGGATCGTCTTTGAACGTGTTCTGCTGGAACGACTCCGCGAGTCCGGGTGCGACACCGCGGGCGTAGAACGGTTCGCCGTTGAGCGTCGCGACGAGACAGCGCCCTTCGGTCTGCTGGATGTCGCTGTGGTTGTAGTTGCCGCAGTTGCGCGCCTGGCCGAACCCGGCGTCGACCATGTCCCCACTGAACCGCTCTGCGGTGCTGCGCTCGACGGTGACTCTGGCGACCGGACCGTATGTCTGCGTGTTGTCCGACGCCACGCCGGCGAATTCGTTCTGTGAGAGGACCTGCTCACGGACGTAGGTTCCGTTGTCCGCGGGGTAGACGGCGTACATTCGGACGACGCCCCGTTCTTCGAGGATATCGATGAGTTCCTCGGGTTCCCGATCCGGGGCGGTGATGCTGATGTAACTCCGCGGACTACCCGGTGCGCTGACCTCTTGGACGCTCCCACCACTG
The DNA here is from genome assembly GCF_014647235.1 of Haloarcula pellucida. Lineage (GTDB taxonomy): Archaea > Halobacteriota > Halobacteria > Halobacteriales > Haloarculaceae > Haloarcula > Haloarcula pellucida. The sequence goes on along the minus strand of NZ_BMOU01000002.1, from coordinate 232,935 downwards.
AGCGAGGAGGTCCGAATCTTGTCGGTGACGCTCTCGACCATCTCCTCGCGGGTGGCCTGTGTCACGCCCGGTCGTATGTTCGAGGCCTGATACCCCTCGGACTCGATGGCGGCCCGGAGTTCGTCGTCGGTGACGTTTCGCGTGAATACTTCGACGGTGCCGTTCTCCCCTCGCTGTCCCGGCCGCACTTCGACGTCGATGGGGTCGACACCGAGTTCGTTCGAGACGTTCTGTGCGAGCGCGGCCGTCTGGTTCGGCGCCACGTCGATACCCTCTGCCGTCGTGCCGACGATGGGGGCACGGATACGCGTTCCGCCGGAGAGTTGGATACCGTACTGGAGGTTGCTCACCTTCGAGGCGTTGCCGGCCCCCTCCTCGGGCGTCGTCCCCGGCACGCCACCGGGGACGAACAGCGCGACGGCACTGCCAAGCAGGAGGACGACGAGCAGGGCGATTCGCCAGTTCTCGCGGAGGGCACTCATCGGTTGACCCCCTCGTATTTGTACCAGCGAAGCAGCGTGACGTTGAGCATGTAGGTGTTCATCAGGTCGGCGGTCAGCCCCAACACGAGGACGATACCGATGGAGGCCATCAACTCGATACCGAACAGCGTCGCGGTGACGGCCATGACGGCCATCGCGGCGATGGAGGTCAGCGTCATCGTCACACCGGTCCGCATCGCCCGGTAGGTGGACTCGTAGAACCCGCCCGAGCGACGGAGGACGTGGTTGTTCAGCAGGATGTCCGAGTCCACGGAGTACCCGATGAGCATCAGGAGCGCCGCGACCGTCCCCAGCGAGAGTTTGATACCGACCAGATTCATGATGGCGACGGGGATGACGATGTCCGAGAACGCCGAGACGACGATGGCGATGCTCGGCACGAAAGTCCGGAAGAAGGCGAAGGCGAGCAGACTCATCCCGAGGAAGGCGACGCCGACACCGAGGACGGCAAGCCGCTGGTTCTCCGCGCCGAACAGCGGCGAGGTGGTGCCACTCTGAAGTCGCTCCATCTGCTCGTTCGAATCGACTGTATCACGGATAGCGCCGATGTCCGACGAATCGAACGTGACGACGTACTGATTCCCCACGTTATCGTCATCCGTCGCTCGCTCGATACCCTGTACCGAGACGACCGGTTCGTCGAACGATTGGCGTATCTCCTGCTGTGAGAGCGTCGTTTCTATCCGAACCTCCGACCCGCCCGTGAAGTCGACACCGAGCGCGACCGGCGACCCGGTCATGGCCCACCAGCCCGCGAGGACGATGAGCGCCACCGCCAGCACCACCAGCGGGACCGCCACCAGTTGGCGGTTGGAGTACTGGGTGTAGTCGACTTCCGGGACCTCGAACTCGACCATGGCCGTGGGTGTGGCACGACTCCGAATAAGCCTTCTCAATCTGCGAGGCCGGACCGACGGCGGGCGGATACCGCAAGCGAGACCGTGGTGCCGAGCGGCCCGAGAAGCCGAGTCGGCCCGCTCAGTCGGGCAGGTACCGGACGCTGACGACGCCCGCGGCGGTCCTGACCTCGACCCGGTCGACGCCGAGGCGGGCGGCCCGAGAGACGGTCGCCTCGTCCTCGACGACCTCCGTGGCCGCGTCCTCGGTGTCCTCCTCGGGTACGGTCAGGACGTGAATCTCACCCTCGCCGGCCCGCTCGCGGGTCGTCAAGTCGCCGACTGGCTGGTCGGCGGCGATGTCCGTGGCCTGTGCCGTCGGTTCGAACTCGACCCGTTCGACGGGGATGGTGCGCTCGGCGTCCAGTTCGACGACGGTGTAGGTCACCTCCATCGGCGGTTCGGGTTCGACGGTGGCGTCGACGACGCTCCCGGCGTCGACCCCCGGGTTCTCCGACAGCGTCAGTACCTGCGAGTCGGCGACGTCGCGCAGTGTCGCCGACTCGTCGTCGGCGTGCGTGACGAGGAAGGTCCCCTCTTTCGTGGTCATGGGCAGGGGTACGCTGTCGGCGTTCTTCCGGGTTTCGACCCGCACTCACCGCAGCAGTCTGTGGACGGCGTACATCACGCCGACGGCGACCAGCGGCGGCACGAGGCCGGCTATCTGAGGAAGCTCGTACAGCGCCGTGACGATGCTGCTCCCGGTCGGTTCCTGCAACTGCGGCGGGACCGAGACGACGAGGCCGACGTACAGCGACGCGACGAACAGCAACGCCGACAGCGCCAGCCCGCGGTCGTAGGTCACCGACGACACCGAGCGCCGGTGTCTGCGGGCGACGAGCAACACCGGCGCCAGCAGCGGCGCGACGACGAGCAGGCCGACGAACAGGAAGAACGACCGTGAGAAGGTGAACGTCCCGCCGCGGACGGTGCTGGTCTGGGCCAGTATCGAGATGAGGCCGAAGACGAACACGAGGGCGATGGCCACCGTCAGGAGGAGCGCCAGCAGGACGTAGCCCTTGAACAGCCACGACTCGCTCGTGCGGACGGCGTAGACGAACGCGCCGGGAAGCCCGTCGTACGACCTCTGGGTCCCCTCGACGTGGTCGGCGGGCGTCGCGTCTGTCATCGGCCGTCCTTGGGGGACCGAGCGGTTAAACGCCCCGCTCGACGGCGACTCCCCGGGACATATGTACGAGGCCGGCGACCGGTCGCGTATGCACGTAGACATCGGCGCTGCGCTCGGGTCCGTCGCCGACCCCGGCGTGGACGAGGACGCCCTCGACGCACTCGACGAGCGGGTCGCCGCGGCCCACGAGACCATCGCCGACGGCCGCGCGGCCGACGAGTTCGGCTACGCCGCGCTGAACCTCCCCGACCGCACCGACCCACAGCAGATTCGGGACGCCGTCGAACCCGTCGCCGACGCCGAGTACGTCGTCACCGTCGGCATCGGTGGCTCGGCGCTGGGCGCAAAGACGATCACCGCGGCGCTGGCAGCGGACCCCGACCGGCACGTCATCCTCGACAACGTCGACCCCGAACACGTCGAGCGAACGCTCGCGGACCTCCCGCTCGAGGACACCGCCGTCAGCGTCGTCTCGAAGTCCGGGACAACTGCCGAGACGCTGGCGAACTTCCTCGTCGTCCGCGAGGCCTACGAGGCCCGCGGCGTCGACTGGACCGAGCGGACCGTCGCCACGACCGGGGAGTCCGGGCCGCTCCGGGAGCTCGCCGACGAGGAGGACCTACCGACGCTCCCACTGCCAGACGGCGTGCCCGGCCGCTTCGCCGCGCTGTCGACGGTGGGGCTGGTACCGGCCGCCATCATGGACCTCGACATCGAGGGCCTGCTCGCGGGAGCCGGCGACGTGGCCGACGACCTCGGGCCGTCGCTGTACGACACGCCCGCCTACGCCTACGGTGCCGTCGCCTACGCACTCGAAGAGCGGGGCGCGAGCGTCAACGCCGTCATGCCCTACGCCGAACGGCTGGAGTACTTCGCCGAGTGGTTCGCCCAACTGTGGGCCGAGAGCCTGGGGAAGGACGGCCGCGGCCAGACGCCGGCGCGTGCGCTGGGCGCGACCGACCAGCACTCCCAACTCCAACTGTATCGGGCCGGCCCGCGCGACAAGATGGTCACCGTCGTCCGCCCGCGCGAACGGGCCGACGTGCCCGTCCCGGACCCGGGCCACGAGTCGCTCTCGTATCTGGCCGGCGCGGACCTCGGCGAACTGTTAGACGCCGAGTACGACGCCACGGTCGCCAGCCTCTCGGCGGCCGGACGCCCGGCCGTCGAACTCGAACTCGACCGCCTCGACGCCGCCACTCTGGGCGAACTGCTCTATGCCATGGAGGCCGCCTGCGTCCTCGTCGGCGAACTCGCCGACGTGGAGACGTTCACGCAACCGGCCGTCGAGTGGGGCAAGCGGGCCGCTCGCGGGCTGCTGGCCGGCGATGACACCGAGGAGACGCGGACGGTGGCCGACCGGCCGAGCTACGTCATCGAGTAGGTGAGGCCCCGCGGGCCTCGAAGTACCAGCGACGACGGGGTGAGCAGAGCCCGGCCCCGCGACACTGTTTTGTCCCATCGGGGAGACGACACGGTATGGTCATCTCGGACGAACCCGTCTGGGGCGACGCCCTCGACGACGTCGTACAGGAGTGCGAAGACGCCGTCGTGTACGCGGACATGGCACAAGAGACGGTCCTCCACGAGGGGGCGGTGCGAGTGCTCGCCAACGGCTGGGTGAAACTGCCCACCGGTCGACTGCTCTCGCCGAGCGCCGTCCACCACATCGACGACCGGACGGGCTAGCGGGGTCGGTGGGCCCGCGTCACGCACCCAATCGGTGGGGTCTTGTGGACCCGACGACTACCCCACGGCAACGCTCGCTATGGCACTCACTCCCCCGTACGTCTCCGTGGCCGACGGCCGCACAGTCGTCCTGAACGGCGTCCGAGCGCTGGCCGTCGTCGCGGCGGCGTTCCTCCTCGCGGGACTTCTGGGACAGGTCGGAGCGGCGCTGTTCGGCGTCTCGATCCCGTTGGACGCCGCTGGGACGCCCGCGGCCCTGTACGCGGCGGTCAACGCCGTGTCGTTCGTCGGGTTCGTCGTGGCGGCGCTGGGCTTCCTCAGACTGCGGAACGAACGATCGCTCTTGCACGTCCGGTCGCCGACGCTCAGAGACGCCGGGTGGGTCCTCGTCGGCGTCGCCGGCATCTTCCTCGGCGCGATAGTGATGGGCGTCGTCGTCGACGTGCTCAGTACCGTCGTCGAGACGGTGTTCGGAACCAGCGTCGAGTCCGGCCAGAACAGCGTCATCGAAGCGGGCCGGGAGAACCCGCCGCTGTTCCTCTACATGGTCCCGGTCGCGCTCTTGCTGGTCGGGCCGGGCGAGGAACTCGTCTTCCGCGGCGTCGTTCAGGGCCTCTTTCGCCGGTCGTTCGGGGTCGTTCCGGGTATCCTCCTCGCCAGTCTGCTGTTTGGCCTCGGCCACGCCTTCGCCATCAGTTCCGGGAGCGCGTGGACGTACGTCCTCACCGCGGGTGCGCTGGGAGTGGTCCTCGGCACGGTCTATGAATACACGGAGTCCATCGTCGTCCCGGCGCTGGCCCACGGCCTCTGGAACGCGGGGCTGTTCGTCCTGAACTACTATCTCGCGACGACCGGGACGTCGCTGCCGGTGTAGAGTAGGACCGCCGTACTCGCCGTGTGACGGGTGTCTGACGGGTATTTATGCGCTCAGCCCGTAGACGTAGTGGCATGTCATCCCGGTTCACGGTCGTGTGCGACGACGGCCAAGCCCGGGCGATTCAGGTGCTGGCCCGCCGCTACGGCATCACCGAGGAGGAAGTCCTCAAGCAACTCATCGACCTCGGGCTAGAAGACGTCGAAGAGTCGACGGTCTGAGCGACGACTCAGGCGGGGTTCTTCCGGGAGAGCGAACTCCCGCAGATGGGACAGCGGTCGTGGTTCTCGTCGAACTCTCTCCCACAGCCAGCACACTGGAACAGCCAGTCGCGCTGTTCGGAGATGCCGTCGCGAGCGATGACTTCGACGGCGACGTCCAGTTTCTCGGCGACGTTCTGCATCGCGTAGTCGTCGGTTACCAGTCTGGCGTCGAGTTCGAAGGCGGCGGCGACGAGGCGGACGTCCGTCTCCGAGAGTTCCGCGAGGTCGCCCGTCTCACGGGCCGCGCGTTCGATGCGCTCTACGGTGTCCTGTTCGGGGATGTGGAGGTGCATGCCCGACCCTTCCAGCGCGTCGAAGCGAAAGGCCGCCTCCCCCTCTAGCTCCTCTTTGACGAGCGGAATCGTCGCTATCTGCTCGTCTGTGTGATACTCGTTGATAAACGCCGACGAATCGAGAACGTACATCTACCGTTTGACGATCATGTGGTCTTTGACTGCCTTCACGCGGTCGACCGGGACCAGCAGGCGGCCCTGATCGCTGTACTCGAAGTCGGTGTTCCGGACCGACTCCGCGGGGTCGATGACGAGGTGTTTCAGCGACCCCGAGGAGAGGTCCATCGTGATGTTGTAGAGGCTTCCCAGTTCCGCCCCGTCGCTACCCATGACGTCTTTCCCCGAGAGGTTCTCGGCGAGTATCTCGGCCATACGTCTCCTTCTGAGCGAAATGATATAAACGCCACGGGCCGTCAGACGACGGCGTAGTGTTTTACGACCAGCGGCCGCAGTGGGGGACATGACCGAGAGTAGACGGCGGTTTCTCGCGGCGCTCGCCGCGGGCGTCACCGGGTCGCTCGCCGGGTGCGGTGGCGACGGCGGCGGCGAGACACCGCAGTCGACCGCGACGGAGACGACGACGGCGACCGACACACCGACGGCGTCGCCGACGGACACGCCCACACCGACCCAGACGGCGACGCCCACCGACACACCGACAGCAACCGAGACGGCCACGCCGGTCGATGCGGCCCAGCAAGTCCTCGTCGGTCCCGGAGACTTCGTCTTCGACCCGGAGACGTTCTCCGTCCCGGTCGGCAGTACCGTCCGCTGGGAGTGGCGAAGTAGCAACCACAACGTCAAGCCGGCGACGACGCCGGACGGCAGCGACTGGACCGGAACGCCGGGCGACGCGGGCCGGACCTTCGATACGGGATACACTTACACGTACACGTTCGAGACGGCAGGGGAGTACGAGTACTACTGTGCGCCCCACCGCAGCGTCGGCATGACTGGTTCGTTCACCGTCACCGAGTGAGCGCGTCTCACGGCCCGTGCGGCCGATGACGACGAACTTAACTACTGTCGCCGACTGGTTCCGATAACTTCTGGGGCCATCTATGTCTGATCAGGACGCCACAACAGAGACGGACCACACTCTCCGGACACCCATCGTCGCGGTACTGGGCCACGTCGACCACGGGAAGACCAGCCTGCTGGACCGCATCCGCGGGTCCGCCGTGACCGCCGGGGAATCGGGCGCAATCACACAGCACATCGGTGCCACTGCGGTGCCACTCGACGTCATCTCGGAGATAGCCGGGGAACTCGTCGACCCGACGGACTTCGACCTGCCGGGCCTGCTGTTCATCGACACACCCGGACACCACTCCTTCTCGACGCTCCGCTCGCGCGGCGGGGCGCTCGCGGACATCGCCATCCTCGTCGTCGACGTCAACGACGGCTTCCAGCCACAGACGCTGGAGGCCATCGACATCCTCAAGCGCACCCAAACCCCGTTCATCGTCGCCGCGAACAAGATAGACACCGTCCCGGGCTGGAACCCCAACGAGAACACGCCCGTGCAGGCGACGATGGACGCCCAGTCCGAGCGAGTCACCTCCGATCTGAACCAGAAACTGTACGAGATCATCGGCGAACTCTCGGACAACGGGTTCTCCGCCGACATGTACTGGCGCGTACAGGACTTTCAGGCCAACATCGGCGTCGTCCCCGTCTCCGCGGAGACGGGCGAGGGCGTCCCGGACCTCCTGACGGTGATGATGGGCCTCTCCCAGCGCTACATGAAAGAGGAGATGGAGATAGACACCTCCGGCCCCGGCGTCGGCACCGTCCTCGAAGTCAAAGATACGCAGGGCTTCGGGACGACGCTGGACGCCATCATCTACGACGGCACCATCCGGGCAGACGACACCATCGTCGTCGGTGGCCTGCAAGGCCCCATCGTCACCGACGTTCGCGCGCTCTTGCGACCCCGCCCCCTCGAAGAGATTCGGACGGAGGCGCAGTTCGAACAGGTCGACGAAGTCACGGCCGCCGACGGCGTGAAGATAGCCGCCCCGGAGTTAGACGACGCCATGGCCGGCGCGCCGATTCGCGTCGTCCGGAACCGCGAGCGGAGCGAGGTCATCGCCGAAGTCGAGGAGGAACTCGCCGAGATAGAGGTAACGACACAGGAGGAAGGCGTCGTCGTCAAGGCCGACACGCTCGGGTCGCTGGAGGCGATTTCGAGTACGCTCGCCGAGGAGGAGATACCCATCATGCGCGCGGAAGTCGGCGCCGTCGCGCCGCGGGACATCCGGGTCGCCGAGACGGCCAACGAACCGACCCACCGGGCCATCCTCGCGTTCTCCGTCGACGTACTAGACGACGCCCGTGACCTCGCCGAACAGGAGGACGTCGAACTGTTCGAGGACGACGTCATCTACCAACTCGTCGAGCGCTACGACGACCACGTCACAGCCATCGAGGAAGCCCAGCAAGAGCAGATTCTGGAGAACATCACGCGCCCTGCGAAGTTCCGCATCCTGCAGGACCACACCTTCCGACAGTCCGACCCGGCCGTCGTCGGCGTCGAGATACTGTCGGGCGAACTCCGCCGGAACGTCAACGTCGTCAAGTGGGACGGCGGCGAGGCCAAACGGGTCGGCCACCTCAAGACCATACAGGACGAGGGCGAGGACGTCGATTCGGCCCGCACCGGCGAGCGCATGGCCGTCTCCATCGACGGCCCGACAGTCGGCCGGCAAATCGAGGAAGGCGACGACCTCTGGGTCGAGATTCCCGAGAAACACGCGAAGATTCTCGAACAGGAACTCGCCGAAGACATCTCCGTCGACGAACGCGAAGCGCTCTCGATGTACGTAGAGAAACACCGCAATCGGGACCCCTTCTGGGGGAAGTAATTGGTTGAGTAATAGTTTCTATTAATTCACCGGGCAGTAGTGGGTGTTCGGTCAGTCGTATCGGGTGAGTCACGTCCTCGGTGATGACGGATGTAGTGTTCACAGGCACGGCATTGCCCTGTTCAGGAAGTGAGAATGTGACACCAAGATTTACAATATACGGCTGAGGAGGGGTGGTCAATGAGTCTCACGAAATTCTACCACTACAACGTCTGGTTCGAAGGTGAGGACGGTAGAAGACTCAATCCCAGAGATGTTCTCACTGATGATGTCTTTTCGTCCGATATTTATCAAATCTCCAATGGTGAGGATAGGAACTACCGTACACAGTTTCGAGGGATGGGAACTCACTTGCATCACGGCGTTATAATCCGGACAAAGGACGAGGATGATTTTGTCAGATTAACCAACGATGGTCAAATCACCCGTTTATCCGAGGCGACCGATGATGAGGGTGAAACGGGGGATATGGATTTCGACTATGTCAATCTCGCTACCCAGACGACCAGTGGGAAAATCGATTTGTTAATTGAAGTCGGTTTCCAGACGCCAGGAATAGGCGTCATCAAAGATTATCTGAACGAACACGTCGAATGTGACGAAGAGTATGATGTTGAGCACGAGACAGACGTTAGGGACGTAGATGATGAAAAGCTCACTCGACTGCTGGATAGCAATCTCAAAAAGGTAGAGATCAGTTTCAAGAAAAACCCTCAGACATATTCTGAGCTGGACACAGACCAAGCAATTCGGACTCTAATTGACGACAGTTATCGATTGAAATTTGAAGCGAGCCTTCATCAGGACAAGGACGCCGAAGAATCACGGGTTGATGAGTTTGTTAGCCACTTCAGTTCGCTGTTAGGCATCGATGCAGATACTGCGGAGGAATCAATTACCAAGATTGACTTTCCTCGAATCATGCACACTTTCCGTATCGAGGGCGTAGAGTCGGACGAGGAAGAAGTCGAGGACAACCTCGCGGATATCGTTAAGAAAGAGGAAATCGACACGACCGGTTACGAACTGTTCGACCAAAACTTGGGACGGGAACTCTGTGACCGTCTGTAACGATGAAAAAATTCCAAGAATTCGGTCCCGCGATACTGACAGAACGCGAGTTCATCGGGTCTGGCCCAGTCGGTGACCTGAAACGAGATACGTTGTATGCAGTAGTTCTCTCTGTAGCGGCTTCCGCAGGGCTATACTTTGTCGGAATCCCACTCATCGCGTTGGAGAATATAGATGCAGTAAACCGAACAATCACGACAATTCTTGGTCTATTATTCCCTGTCTTAGCAATCATCTACACATTTGGGTTTAGAGATGAGAATCCAGCAATCAAGGAACTGAAGCGCGTCGGGAAGTTTGATGAGGTGATTTCAGTATTCACTATCTCAATCGCCATTATCGGACTCACATGGATATACACGTTCAGTATTACAGTATTTGAGCTTCACACCCTATTCGGTAGCACAGCCAAGCTCGCATTTGCTTATACAGCTGTCCTTGCGTTCTTCTTCGTCATCTTGAGACTATGGAGATGTTTCCAGATATTTGTTCTACTGAACAAGGCAATCAGGGCCAACGAGTAACTCACCCAATCCAAACTAAGCACCGCCACAATCGACAGCAGTCAGTCAAGGTCATAGCTACATACCTAAGTCACCGTCCCCAGCAGAATTGACACTGGCCCTCACAGAATCGAATTGCGACTGACCGTCACAGTGGGGTCGTGTCCTCGACGGCGTCCTCCAGCAGGTCCAGAAAGTCAGGGTCATATTGCTCCTCAACGTGGTTCACGTTCCAGAGTCCTGATTCTCGAATTGCCCGACTACGACTGTACTTCCCAAGCCATCCGTCGTCTCGTGGGTCAACTGTCTGACCCTCGAAGTTGCTGAGGAGGGCGATAGCGTTCTGCTCGATGTGCGCTCGGTCACTGTCCGCGCGGGGTTCGTCGTCGACGTCAACCCATAGAAACGGCTGCTCGCGGATGTACGTACTCACACGCGTTCCAGTATGTACTCCTCGTCACGAACCTCCGACCGGTCTCGGTCGATACTCGACCAGCGTTTGTCCCAGTCGGGATAGTCGTCGTGGAGGTTGTGTTTCTCGATAATCGCCTCACCGACGCGCTTTCGGTACACCGAACCCCGATGGTTCCCGCCATGAGGGTGGTTGCTACTGGCGCTACTGTTCCATAGTGTTGCTTGAGGCTGTCCCAGAGGGATGTGCTGCTCCCCTTAGACACTGCGTGTGTCCCAACGCGGGTTACGCGCAGTTGGTCCGAGGAGTCTCGGGTTTCGCCCGATTCAAGGAAGAAATAGACACCACGGTCGGGCCAGTTCATGTATCCAGTGCAGTTTTTGAGTTTCTGTTTCCCACTGACCCGCCGTTCAAGAGTGTCGATCATGTTATAGAATCGACTGACTTAATTATGATGATTCATATTAATACAAATGATTTAGCTGTCATCAAAGACACTCAATCGGTCAATCCCGTGCTCAGTAAGATAGTATAACCACTCATCAAGCGCACGTTCAACGGCTTCACTCATATCCATATCGTGCTCATCACAGAGGTCGCGTAGGTCGTTAGCTATTTCATCATCTAACTCGGACAAGTCGACATTCCCGGTTTGCTCTCGTTCAAGCCGTTCTAAAACAATCTGTTTCACTGCTTTTTTCTCATTCAGCCCGCGGTCCTTGGCCCACGCATGTAATTGCTCAACATCGTCTCCTGTAAGAGTAATTCGAGGACGAATCCTATCTTCCCCTCTGACTTTGGCGTTCCACTGCTCCACAATTTCATCCCAGAATCCCTCTGGCCCGTCTGCAACCTCTGCCGCACTCCTCACCGCACCAGGAGGTACGTTCTTTTCTATTATTTTCTTTGCAAATCTTTCGGCTAGCTCACTGTCTCCAGTTACTCTACGTAACTTCGGTACTATGTCGTCAGCGAGATATTCCGTATCAATGTCTGAATCAACATCGGGGTCAAAAATTGTGCCACTCCAGAAATCATCTGTTGGCTCCAGTCGAAGCCGAACTGTCTGAGTATCTATACCAAGCTGGTCAGCTACTTCCTCAATACCCCAGTCTTCAACTAATTCTTCGAGTGCTTTAGCTCGGTCTTTGCGAGAAACGTCTTTATCGAGATATTCATTATTTTCGTTTACCGAAGCTGCAAGAGCCTCCATGTCATCAAGCTCCTTGACTATGAGCGGTATTTCAGGAACTCCAACAGCTTTAGCTGCCATCAGCCGCCTCTGTCCGGCAAATACCTTGTAACCTTCTCCATCATCTGTGGGCCGAGCCTGCGGAGGGTCTTCTATACCATTTTCCTTGATAGACTGCTCCAAATCGCCCAAGTCGGTTTCGGGGCCTACTCCGGTTTGCCGTTCGTTGAACTCGTCCACCCTCACCTTGCTTGGGTCGACATATTTTAACTCAGCATCGTGATGCCTGAAACCAGTGTCAGCATTATCGTTTGCCGTATCCGCCATTTTATGCCTCAGTCTGCACCCATTCTTCGTCTTCCTCCCACTCGAACACCTTTGTAGATGTGATATCGCGGGAATACACCCTACGCCACAACCCGGCAAAATCACTACTACGGATTACGCCCGTATAGTCCTCAGATGGCTCGAAATAGTTCATTATATACTTCTCGAGCTTTCTGGGGGTCCAATCATACTGTCGGTCGTCCTTACGGACTGTGTGAATAGCTTGCGCTCTGTTAATGAACCCCTGATACGACCAGACAGATTGGAGATCCAGCGTTCGGATTGACCAGTCCATCCCTTCATAATCCTCCTCAGCCTCAAACATCGGCTTGAAATAGAAATCCTCGTGAATCTCACGTACACGGTCCCGTGCATCTCCTTCCCCGGGGTCCGAAGACTCCAATACCGCATAAAAAGGTGATTCAATCCAAGAGAGCGGAGGATCATTCATGTCGAGGGCCTCTCTGATAGCGTCTCGCCATTCATTTTCAAATTCTTCATCCTCAAAACGGACTACCAGACGCCGAACAGGCAGGTCATAGACAGTAGACGACTGCCCAAGCACAGACTGGATGTCTAACCAAGGGAAGTCACCGTTCTCTGCACGGTCAAATTCCAGTTCGAATTGTTTCCTCTTGACGACATCTCCCTCCATTATATCCGAAACATCGGAAGACGAAACCGCTGCAATACTCTCTCGCTCAGTATTGAATGAACGATTTGCGTCCAGTTCCTGAATATTATCGGCATTCAGATGAGCCATGGCCTTCCGAAGGCCCTGTGTGAAGCTATAAGGGACGTAGCGTTTCGTATTTTCTTTCTTTTGTCTTTCATCTAGAAAGCTGTCTGTAACAAGAGGCTCAAGGGCCTTCCAAGGAACTTCGTCAGTCATGTTTACAGTCGTATCTAAACGGGCGTTAGCCACCGACTAAAAAGTGTGGTAGAGACTGAACGTGGAGTTAGAGATACCCTTCGTCCGTTAGGAACGCTTCGATGGCTTTCCTCACGAGCTGCTCCTCAGAGGTGCCGTAATCCCGCGCTGCTCTTTTTAGCCCAACAGCGTAGTCGCCGGTGAAAGTAGTCTCCGTCCTAACTTTCATATCACCTTCTCGCTGCTCTTCTTTTTCTTTACTCACTTCCTCAACTGTTTCAACAAAAGACTGCTCGCTCCTGTCCGCTCGCTTCTTTGCTTCCCGTACTTCCTCGCTGGACAGGTCGTTTTTCGATACTTTCTGTACCACCTCTTCTCTTTCTTCAGTGGAATCTGCACCTGTCCGAATTGTTGCCAAATCTCTATCCGGGATTTCGTCAACTTCTTCCTTGTTTATCCCCAAAGAGTTTGAATCATGGGTCTCAACTTCGACATCTGTCTCTTCGTCGTCTTCATCACTTGGATCAACATGGACAGACGTACTTTCCCATTCATCCCGAGTACGTTCAAGCCAGTATTGTACACTCCGGTTCGATATCCCCAACTCATCTGCGATGTCTGGTGGGGTCCAGTTATTAATCTCCATCAACTTTTGAACAGCAGCGGCACGGTCGCTCCGGGATACCCCCTTTTCAAACGCCTCGACGTTTTCAGTGATGCTTGCTTCAAGTGCTTCTGAATCGTCCCAGTTCATGACGATAACTGGGATACTATCAAGGCCGACAGATTGGGCTGCGAGAGTTCGTCTTTGCCCAACCACGACCCGAAGGCTCCCATTATCAGGTCGTGCGACAGGCGGTTGGATTATGCCCTGCTTTTCAATGCTCTCTTCAAGCGACTCATCATCTTTGTGAGGTCCAACGTTCTCATTTCGCTCATTGAGAGGGTCGATTTCCAGTTCAGATGGGTCAATTTCTCTAACTTCCATTTTATTTACCGCCCATAAGACGGAGTGCGATTGTCTGCCACGACATTTCCGCGATAGTCCAGTCCTCCCCTTCTACTTCGACACGAACAACGCTGACATCATCTGACTCCGGGTCAACATCCTCAGACTGGTCGCGTAAGTAATCGATTGCTTCATCCTCTTCGTTATGTAGCGTTTTCTCGTCTGGCAGGTGAACGAGATAAAACGTACCATCGTCTACGCTGAGCACCATGTCACGCCATTTAATAGGAGGGTTATTCAAGCTTGTTCCTCAGCGGGCAGTTACAACTGGTTCCACCCGTTGTTTAGAACTATCTCAGATATCAGACGATATAGTTTCTATGCCTATGGAGGTCAACCGTCACACTCTGATGGGCCGTGGTGAATCGCCAGACGTAGCTTGATTTCATGGTTTCAGAGACTACTCGATGTTGTGAACCGCACACATCAGGACGAGCCCTCGAAATTCTCCGTACCAAGTTCGCGCACGTACGGCGTCGCCGAGCGTGCGCGTGATCGATGGGCCGGTACTCACGATGTTTGATCAGCGGTCTCACGCCCTCTTCGCGGAGTTTGTCGCGTAACTCTATCCAATCGTAGCCTTTGTCGGCAGCCGAACTGTGTGTCGTGGCGTTTCTCAGTCGTACAGTGAACGTCCAGAATCGCTTGGCTTTTTGTGTCGACGAGCGCTGTCGCTTTGAGCGTCTGCACTCGGTAATTCGTCCGACGGCAGTAATGTTTGCTAGCGTTTTCGCGGTCGAAGAACGTCGCGTCGATGGCGGCGTGACCGGATGACTCGTCCTCCTGCGCCGACAGACACAGCAACTCGCCAGAGCGCTGTCTTGATCCTATCAAACCACTTGATTAGCGTCGAGCGATCGGGGAGATTGGCCGCGTCGAGGACGATCTCCCCGAGTATTTGTGGCATCTCGCTCAGCAAATCAAGTGCTTCCCGGGAGGGTTTTTCCAGGTAACCCCCCAGACAGTGCAGCGACGACGCTAGTAATAATATTTAATTAGCTGGCGTATGTCCGGACAGACACGATGCTCGGTGCCGCCCCCACGCTGTCCACGGCCGACCTCGTCCTCGCGAGTATCGCACTCTCGATGCTTCTAGCAGCCGTCGGTGCCGTCCTCACGTCCCTCAGCGTCGTCGCCGCGCTCGCGGCCGGGTCGCTGCCGGCCAGCGGGTCCATCGGCTACGCGCTGTTTTACAACCCGCCCGGTTCGACGAAAGCGGTCTAGAAGGTCACTGCGCCGTCGGCGTCGTCTCCTCGCCCATCACTTGCTTGACCTGCAGGGCGGCGGAGGCGGCGATACCCTGTGCGAGGTCGTCGCGTTCTGCGTCGGTGATGGTCGCGTTCTCCGGGTCTTCTGGTGCGTAGTCGGCGCTGACGACCGACCCCACCGGTGGCTGGACGGCGATGGTCGCTCGTGGTCCCGTCTGGCCGTCGCTTATCTCGGACCCGACGACGTACTCGCCCGGCAGTAGTTCCCGCGTCCGGGCGGCGACGCCCGCGAGGTCCTCGCGAAGCGTCTGGCGTTGCTCCGGCGTGAGCGTCACTTTCTCCGTGTCGCCACCGAGCGGCGAATTCCCATACATGGACGTTCTGCTCCACTTAGGCGGTAGGGTACTAAAAACCCCGTGACTAGTCAGATACGGCCGACAGCGCGGCGTTCAGACGACGGGGTGACTCTCGCCGTAGGTCGCCAGCACGACGGCGCTTGCGTACGTCTCCTCGGGGGCGACCGATTCGACGTGGACCGACTCCTCGACGAAGTCCCACTCGCGGAGGTCACGCCCGGCGGCGAGACCCTCTCGAATCTCGGTCCGGACGGCGTCGGGGTCGGTGCCGTCCACCTCGTAGAAGATGCCCGGGCCGCCCTCGCTGCGGGCCCACCCGACGCCGGCCGCGGCCCGTTCGCCCGGCGCGGCCGTCGCCGCCGACTGGACGACTTCCAGCGCCTCGCCCGGCGGCCCGAGGTCCGGTGCGGTCTCGACCACCTCGATGGCCGGTCCCTCGGGGATGACCGACGAGAGCGTCACGAGGTTGTAGTTGTGGACGCCCGCCTCGGCCAGCGCCGCGTCGTACGACGACAGCGCGGTCGGCCCGGTAGCGGTCCCCCACACCACCCGAATCGTGCTCATGACTCTGCATCGACGACGCGCCGGGTAAGGCGTTTCGTTTCCAGCCACCGATACCACAGGATTGGTCGAACAGAGCGTCGACAGCCTCGTCTTGTACGCACCTTACTCCCGGTTGACTCGGTGTTCCACAACGATAGCCCGAGGTTATTCCGGACAATACAGTGATAACAATGGTCGGTTCAGCCGTGCCTCTCCGCCATGCGAGTGACCTATCTGGAATCGGCGGCGGTGTTGGTCGAGACCGGCGACGTGGACGTGCTCTGTGATCCGTGGCTCATCGACGGCGCGTACTACGGGTCGTGGGCCCACTACCCGGAGCCAGACTTCGAACCGGAAGACTTCGACCACGTCGACTACATCTACGTCTCCCACGTCCACCCGGACCACTTCCACCCGGAGAGCCTCGAACGAATGGACACGGACATTCCGGTCCTCATCCACGACTACCGCTGGGACTACCTCAGAGAGGCCGTCGAGGACCTCGGCTTCGAGGCGGTCGAACTCTCGCACGACGAGCGGACCCACCTCGGCGGGGACACTCACATCAACGTCCTCGCGGCCGACGGCTGTGACCCCGAGCGCTGTGGGAACTTCTTCGGATGCACGTGGTACGACACCGAGGCCGACCAGACCGGGTCGACGCAGGTGGACTCGATGGCGGTCATCGACGACGGCGAGGAGACGCTCGTCAACACGAACGACTGCCCCTACCCCATCGCCGAACCCAGTTGCGAGAAGATCAAGGCCGACTACGGCGAGGTGGACATGCTGTGTCACCAGTACAGCGCCGCGCAGTTCTACCCGCAGGCGGTGACCAACTACGACCACGAGGAGAAGATCGCCGAGCGCGACCGGGTCATCCAGGAGAAACACGAACTCGCGCTGAACTTCATCGACCTGTTCGAACCGACCTACTACATGCCCTTCGCGGGCGAGTACGTCCTCGCGGGTGACCTCGCGCACCTCAACGAGTACACCGCCAACCCGCCGCGCGAGGACGCGAAGGCCTTCTTCGAGGCTAACACCGACGACGCCCACGAGTGCGTCTTCCTCAACTCCGGCGAGTACGTCGACGTGACGACGGGCGAGCGGTCGGCCCCGTTCGAACCGGCCGACCCCGCGGCGAAACAGCGGTACATCGAGGAGGAACTGGCACCCCGCGAATTCGACTACGAGGCCGACCCGATGCCCACCCTCGACGAGTTCCGGGCGTACGTGCCACTCGCCTACGAGAACATGGAAGGGAAACGCGCCCGCATCGGCTACGAGACCGACACCACCGTCCTGATTCCGCTGGTCGACGACGTCTGTCTCGAACTGTCGATGGACGGCAGCGGATTCGACTACACGCGGACTCTCGACACCGACGACTACGACGACGGGTGGGTGAAGATGGACGTCGACCCGCGACTGCTCATGCGCCTGTTCGAGGGCCCCCACAGCGCGTACTGGGCCGACGCGAAGATCGGGTCACACATCGGCATCAGCAAGGACCCGGACATCTACGAACGCGGCCTCTACAACACGCTCGGTGCGTTCCACGCCGACGGTGCCGACGTACAGGCGACGGCGAGTCACGACGCCACCGCCGAATCGGACTGAGCGGCCGCGAACCGAGTCGGCCACCCGGCGTGACAGTCGAGTAGCGAGGGGATTTTCACGCTTGATATCACGGCGCGAATCTATTTATGCGCAAACATCTGTTGTCCGGATAATGATTTCGCGGATAGTCCGGACGCTCGTCGGACTGATGCCTCGGCGGGTGCAAGAACGAATGCTGTACGAAGTACTCGTTAGTCAGGGGCTCTGGGCAGTCCTGAGTGGTATCGGCGTGGTCGTTGCAGTCACGGTCAGCAGTGGCGACCTCACGACCGCGCTGACCGCGTGGGCGATTACGGTCCCGGTGATGTCGGCAGGCACCATCATCGTCGGTGGGGAACTCATCAAGACGTCCAACCAACTGACTGCCAGCGCGAAGGAACTGGCCGCCGAGAACTTCGACGCGGACGTCGAGATGGACCGCCGGGACGAACTCGGCGACCTGAGCGTCGCTCTCCGCGAGGTCAGAGACTCCCTGAGTAGCCGAATCGAGGAGGCCGAACTGGCGCAGACGGAGGCAGAGGACGCACAGGAGGCCGCCGAACAAGCACAGACGGAGGCCGAGAAACTCGTCGAACAACTGCGCGACCGCGCCGACGAGTACAGCGAGGTCATGGCCGCGACGGCCGACGGTGACCTCACTCGACGGATGGACACCGACGCCGAGGCGGACGCCATGGCCCGCATCGCCGAGTCGTTCAACGAGATGGTCGAAGCGCTGGCCGCGACAATCGAAGAGGTCCAGTCGTTTTCCGGGACCGTCGCCGCTGCCAGCGACGAGACCAGCACGCACGTCTCGAGCGCCCGTGAGACGAGTCGCGACGTGATCCGGACGACCGACGACATCGCCAGCGAGGCCGACGAGCAGAACCGGAACCTCGAAACCGTCACCGCCGAGATGAACGACCTCTCGGCGACCGTCGAGGAGATCGCGTCCTCGGCCGACGAGATGGCGTCGACGGCACAGAGCGCAACCGACCGCGGCGAGGACGGAAGCGAGTTGGCCGGCGAAGCCACCGCAGAACTCCGAGACATCGAGCGGACGATGGCGGAGATGGTCGAGTCGACGGCGGCCCTCGAAGAGCAGATCGACGAGATACGTGATATCGTCGGCCTCATCGACGACATCGCCAGCCAGACCGACGTGTTAGCAATCAACGCATCTATCGAGGCCGCACACGCCGACGGCGACGGCGACGGGTTCGCGGTCGTCGCAGACGAGGTCAAAGACCTCGCGACCCAGACGCAGACCGCGACCGACCGCATCGAAGACATCATCTCCGACGTGACCGAGCAGGCCGACGAGACGGCCGCCGAGATGCGAGCGACCAACGAACGGGTCGCGAACGGGGCCGAGACCGTCGAGTCGGCACTAGCGGCGATGGACGAACTAACCGAAGAAGTCGAGGACGTCAACGCGGGCATTCAGGAAGTGAACCGGGCGACGGACGAACAGGCGGCGACCAGTCAGGAGGTCGTCACGATGCTCGAAGACGTCGCCGAGGTGTCCGAACAGACGGCCAAGCGGGCCGAACAGGCGGCGACGGCGACCGACGAGCAGATGGCAGAGCTAGACGACGCAACCGACGACATCGATCGTCTGGCGAGTCAGTCACAGGCGTTGCAACGCGCCCTCTCCGACTTCGAGACGGCGACGAGACGACGGCCGGCCGCCGGTGGGGCGGCGACGGTCGCCGAAGACGACTAAGCGGTCAGTTTGTAGAGAGAGCCCGGTCGGTCGGCCTCGCCGTCGACCGCCCGTTCCGTGTAGTATACCGCGTCGTCGGTTACCAACGGCGCGCTCGTGACGTGGCCGCGGTTGTCGACGGCCCACGCCACGTCACCGCTCTCCCGTTCTAGCGCGTACAGCGTACTGGTGTATGACCCGACGAGGACGTGGTCGGGCGTGGCGACCGCGCTCCCGATGACCCACCCGCCGGTGTCGAATCGCCACCGCTCCTCGCCGCTGTCCAGCGCGATGGCGTAGAGGTTGTCGTCGTGACTGCCGACGTAGACGGTGCCCGAATCGACGGCCGGCGCACACATCAGGTCCGCGTCGGCCTCGAACTCCCACTCGACGGCGCCGTCTTCCACGTCCAGCGCGGTGACAGTGCCGGCCCACGAGGGGACGATCGCCAGACCGTCGGCGACGGCGATGGGCGCTTTCACGTCGCCGCCGGTGTCGTGGGTCCACGCGCGTTCGAGGTCGGGGAACGACCACGCGTAGACGTGGCCGTCGTTCGACCCGAACAGCAGACGGCCGCCCTCGCGGTCCAGCGCCACCGTCGAGTGGGGGTGGTTCGTCGGCCGGGAGTCGCGCCACTGCACGCTCCCGGTGGCGGCGTCGACGGCCGCGACGCTGCCGCTGGGGGCGGCGTGTTCGACGGCGACGTACAGCACGCCGTTGTAGTAGGTCGGACTCGCGCCGATGGCGTCGCCGAGGTCGGTCCGCCAGCGCCGCTTTCCGGTCGCCAAATCGAGCGCCGACAGCGCGCCGTCGTACGCCCCGACGTAGGCCGTCTCGTTGGCGATGGCGGCCGTGCCGTGGCTCCCGCGGCCGGCCTGCGTGATGGTCGTCGCCCACCGAACCTCGCCGTCGGTCGAGACGGCCCGCACCCGGCCGGTGTCGTCGGCGACGACGAGATCGCCGGATGGGGCCAGCACCGGACTCCCCTTCGCCGCAGTGTGGTCGCCGTGGTTGGTCGGGAGTTCCCACGCTTTCTCGACGCTCGCCGGAATCGCCCTGTCGGTGTAGCCCTGATTCAACAGCCCCTGCCGGAACTGGGTCGCCGCGAACTCGTCCAGCGACGTGGAGGCGAGCGGGTCGAACCCGGACTGACAGCCAGCCAGCGACCCGGCGACGGCGGTGCCGACGCCCGCGAGGAACGCCCGTCGTGTGTGGCCGCGCTCGTGCACGCGACCCGCTACCGGGCGGGGCGGCTTAAATCGCGCGGCGACCCGTCGCTCAAACCGTGGCTGACCCTCCAGAAAGCGTTTACTACGAGGGGACGACCCCGAGACTATGCGACGACGCGCCCTCCTCGCCTCGCTCGCGGCCGGCGTGACCGGACTGGCCGGATGTTCGTTCGGTGACGGCAGCGATGCGACACACACCCCGGTCGACCCGTCGGCGACCGACACGCCCGTTCACTCACAGCCACAGACGGACACCCAAGCGGACCGGCGGACCGGCGAGCCACCGCGGCCCGAGGAGCCATCGCACGTGGTCGAGTTGGAGACCGGGCCACGGACCTACGCGCTCTCGCCGTACGTCCGCGTGGACGATGGCGGACGCGTCGCCCTGTGGTTCGACCGCACCGCGACGGCCGAGCATCCGGCCCGTATCCGGGGATGGCTCAGAAACGGCAACGACTTCGAGAACACCTTCCGGATTCAGTGGCTGCCCGTCGTCGGCCGGGTCCACGCCCGGCAACCGCGTGGCTACGACCACGAGGCCAGCCTCCACCTCGCGCCGACCGAGAACAACGAACTGGCGGCGACGGTCCCGACGGTCGTCCGCGACGAGACGGGGTACTGGCGCGTCGAAGCCGTCGGCCCGTGGATGACCGAGACCTACCGGATGGCCCCCGGTGAGTGGGTCCGACTGGAGTACGAGGTGGTCGGGTCACCGGAGATGTCCGGCCGACCGACCGGCACCTACGAGTTCGACGACGAGGCGACGCTGACCGTCTGGGACACGGCCAGTCCCGGTCCGGCGGCCGAGTCGCGCTTTGCCGGACGGTCGCTCCCCGAGTTCCCCGGCGACGGTGGCGTGCAGTGGTACCACGAGGCCGACGCCGACACCGTCGCGTTCGTCCGCCCCTCGACCGAGCGCGTCGAACTCGACGGCCTCGTCGAGTTCGAGGTGATCAACCACAGCCACGAGCGACTCCAGTGTGGTCACTGGAACCTATACAAACTCGTCGACGGCGAGTGGTTCCACGTCGGGCCGTGGGTACACACTTCCGACTGCCGGCTCCTGTCGCCGGGCGACCGGAAACAGTGGCCGCTCCGGGCGTTCAACGGCGAGGCAGTCCACACTGGACAGGACTGTCACGGCGGCCTCACGCGCGGGTATCTCGGCGGCGGCGAGTACGCCGTCGTCGCCGGCTACGGCCACCCCGAACCGGAGAGCGGCGCGCTGGTCGAACTCGTCGGCGAGCCAGCGACGGTGGTACCCACGGCGGACGCCACCACCGAGCGCGACGGGTCGACGGTCACGGTCACGACCGAGCGGTACGGCGACGACGACCACCCGCCCGACGCGGCGTTCACGCTCCAGTACGCCGATGCCGGCGGCGAACGCGTCGTCGCCGAACAGGTGATGCGACCCAGCCAGTTCGGCGGCGACGGACGCGGCCTCCGGAACGCCCTCCCCTTCCTCACGGGCGACGTGGAGCAAGTGGTGGTCCACACGGACGCCCACGTCGTCGACAGCGTGCTCGGTCACGACGAGCAAACGAGACGGTTCACCTTCCGCGGACGAGGCTACGTCGCCTCGCGTGGCGCTAGCGACGAGTGACGAAGCGGACGTGTGGTAGTCGCCGCGCGTCCCGGTGGCCGTGGGCCACCCGACGCAGTACGAAGTGGCTCAGGCGAAGGCGACCGGCTGGCTGCCCGTCTCCCCGCCCTGATCGATCTTTTCGAGTGCGTCGCGGAAGTCCCGCTGTTCGACCGTGGTCCGTTCGTCGCGGATGGCGAACATCCCGGCTTCGGTCGCCATCGAAGCCAGCTCCGCGCCGGAGAGGCCGTCCGTCTGGCGGGCCATCGCCCGCAGGTCGACGTCCTCGGAGAGGTTCATGTCCTCCGTGTGAATATCCAGGATGCGCTCGCGGCCCGCGACGTCGGGGTTGGGCACCTCGATGAGGCGGTCGAACCGGCCGGGCCGGAGGATGGCGCGGTCGAGCATGTCGAAGCGGTTGGTGGCGGCGATGATGCGGATCTCTCCCCGGTCGTCGAAGCCGTCCATCTCCGAGAGCAGTTGCATCATCGTCCGCTGGACCTCGGCGTCGCCGCTCGTCTTCGATTCGGTCCGCTTGGCGGCGATGGCGTCTATCTCGTCGATGAAGATGATGGCCGGCTGGCGCTCGCTGGCCAGTTCGAAGAGGTCACGGACGAGGCGGGCGCCCTCGCCGATGAACTTCCGGACGAGTTCGGACCCGGCCATCTTGATGAAGGTGGCGTCGGTCTCGTTGGCGACGGCCTTCGCGAGCATCGTCTTGCCCGTCCCGGGCGGGCCGTGGAGCAAGACGCCGCTGGGCGGTTCGATGCCGACGTCCCGGAACTGCTGGGCGTTGACCAGCGGCTCTTCGACGGCCTCGCGGACCTCCCGAATCTGTGCTTCGAGGCCGCCGATGTCGTCGTAGGACACGTCCGGCGACCCGTCGACCTGCATGGCCTGCGCCCGGGCGTCGGTCTCGGGGTCGAGAATCTCCTTGACCGAGAAGGAGTCGTTGATGGCGACGCGGTCGCCGGCCTCCAGCGAGTCGCGGATAGAGGGAGAGACTTCGGTCAGAACCTCTTGGTTGTTGCCGTGCTGTTTGACGACGACGCCGTCGTCGGTGAGTTCCTCGGCCGTTGCGATGTACAGCGAGGAGGTCTTCAGCGTCTCGTTCTCCCGCTCTAGCTGGTCGACCTCGTCGGTGAGGTCCTCCCGACGGTCGCGGGCGCTGTTCAGTTGGTCGGTGAGTTGTTCGTTGACGCGGACGATGTCTTCGAAGTGGTCCCGGAGTGCCTCCAGACGCTCTTCGGGCGTCATGTCGGGGTCGAGGTCCAACCGTGGCCGCTCCGGAAGCGAGGGACTACGCGACATTTGGCTGGGCGGTACTACACGGTTGAGACACAAAGTGCCTTTGGGTGGTATACTGAGTGAAACGTATTTATACGCTCCAGCGGTCGCCGACCCGCCGTCGCGTTCGGCGAAGACCGACTAGAGCAGGCGCTCGAACTCGTCTAAGTACTCGCCGTACGTCGAGAGCGCCGCGTTCACCGGGTCGGGACTCGCCATGTCGACGCCGGCGTCGCGCAGGAGTTCGAGCGGGTACTCCCGGGAGCCACTGCGGAGGAAGTCGACGTAGCGCTCGGCGGCGGGTTCGCCCTCCTCCAGAATCCCGTCGACCAGCGCGACCGCGGCCGAAATCCCGGTCGCGTACTGGTAGACGTAGAACGCCCGGTAGAAGTGGGGGATGCGCATCCACTCGCGGGCGATGCGGTCGTCCAGTTCGGCGGGGGCGTAGTACTCGCCCTTGAGGTCGGCGTAGAGGTCGTCCAGCCTATCGGGCGTCAGGGGGTCGCCCTCTTCGGCCATCTCGTGGGTCTTGTGCTCGAACTCCGCGAACATGGTCTGTCGGTACAGCGTCGACCGGAACCGTTCGAGGTACTCGTTGAGGACGTGCCGGCGCAGTCGCTCGTCCTCGACGGTCTCAAGCAGGTGGTGGGTCAGCAGCGTCTCGTTGACCGTGCTGGCGACTTCGGCGACGAAAATCTCGTAGCCCGAATACACGAACGGTTGCTCCTCGCTAGTGTACTCAGAGTGCATCGAGTGGCCGAGTTCGTGGGCCAGCGTGTACATCGACTCGACGTCGTCCTGATAGTTCAGCAGGATGAACGGCTGGGAGTCGTAGGTGCCGCCGGAGTACGCGCCCGACTGCTTGTGTTTCGTCTCGTAGACGTCGACCCACCGCGACTCTAAGCCCTCGGCCAGTCGGGACTGGTAGTCCTCGCCCAGCGGCGCGACGGCCTCGGTGACGTACTCACAGGCCTGCTCGTACTCGACCTCGGGTGATTCCTCCTGTACGAGCGGGGTGTAGAGGTCCCACATCCGCAACTCGTCGGCGCCGACGGCCTCGCGTTTGAGTTCGGCGTGGTGGTGGAGCGTATCGAGGTTGTCGTGGACGGCGTCGACCAGCGTGTCGTACACCTCGACGGGGACGTTCGGCCCGTTCAGCGCGGCCTCACGGGCGGTGTCGTAGTTGCGGGCTCGGGCCATCTTCACGTCGGTCTTGACGGCGTTCTTGTAGGCCGTGCCGACGGCGTTGCGGACCCCCTCCCACTCGTCGTAGAAGGCCTCGTACACCCGCTGTCGGAAGTCTCGGTCGGGGTGCTTCTGGAGCGTCGTGAAGTTGTTGAGCGTGATGGGCTGGTCGTCGCCGTCGGGGTCCTCCACCGTGGGGAACTCCATGTCGGCGTTGGCCAGCATGTTGTACACCTCGCCCGGCGCGCCCGTGACCTCGC
Organism: Haloarcula pellucida; assembly: GCF_014647235.1. Classification (GTDB taxonomy): domain Archaea; phylum Halobacteriota; class Halobacteria; order Halobacteriales; family Haloarculaceae; genus Haloarcula; species Haloarcula pellucida. The sequence continues at coordinate 208,076 of NZ_BMOU01000002.1, read as the reverse complement.
CCAGTTCGGCCAGCAGGTTCTCGACTTCGGCCGAGCGGGTGTGTTCTTTCATCCGCAGGACGTCGTCGAAGTAGTGCTCGTAGGCTTCGAGGTCCGGTTCCGCGTCCATCATCGCCTCGATGTCGTCCCACGCCAGGGACTGCAGTTCCGGTTCGAGGAACGAGGCGGCGCTGCTCGCGTCCGAGGAGAGCGACTGCGAGCGTGCGGTCAGCGCCTGATACGTGTCGTCGGTCGTGTCCTCGTCCTTGCGCATCCGGGCGTAGGAGGCGACGTTCGAGACGGTTCGCATCAGTTCTTCGTAGGTCTCTAAGGTCGCCAGCAGGGTCGCGGCGTCCTCGGTCGCCCGCCCCTCGTAGGCGTCGAGGTCCTCGATGAGGGCCTCTGCCTCCTCGTAGGCGGCCTCCCAGTCCTCGTCCGTCGCGAAGAGGGATTCGAGGTCCCACTTGTAGCTCTCGTCGATGTCGCTGCGTGCGGGTACCGAACTCATGACCCGGCCTAAGCGAGGCGCCGAAGTAAGCCTTTCCGGGCTACGGCAGGCCGTCGCGGACGGTTCCGGCGATTCTCGCCGCGGTCTGTCGCTCGGCCCGCAGGTCGGCGAACACCTCGCGGGCGCTGGACCGCGCGTCGGGGTCGGGCGCGAACGAGACGGCCGGATACGTCACGTCGGTCAGGACGAGCGGATACGCCGGTGCCGGGGCGACGCCCTCGGGGCCCGACAGCGGGTCGCTGCCGAGTACCCGGTCGACCTTCGACGGCGGCGATTCGCCGCGGGCGATTTCGGCGACGAGGCCGACGACCCGCCGGACCAACTGCCGGCAGAAGCCGCCCGCGCGAAGTTCGAAGACGAGGTAGTCGCCGTCGCGGGCGAGGTCGCCGTCGAGAGTCCTGACGGTTCCCTCGTCGTCCGGCGTGAGGTTGTGGAAGTCGTGGTCGCCACGGAGCGCCGCGAACGCGTCCCGTGCCCGTCCCTCGTCGGCGTCGGGCGCGTAGAGGTGGTAGGCGTAGGTCCGTTCGCTCGCGTCGTGAGTCGCGTGGAAGCCCTCGGGCACGTCGGCGCTGGCCCACGCGCGGACGCTCGCCGGGAGTTCGCTGTTGAACGCCGCCGGCGAGAGCCAGCCGGGGGCCTCGAAGGCGACGGTCTGTGCGACGGCGGAGACGCCGGCGTCGGTCCGGCCCGCCGCCGCGTACCCCTCTGGCGGCCCTGCGCTTCGTTCGCGGACGCCGAGTCGGTCCAGCGCGTCCAGCAGTTCGTCCTCGACGGTGGGGACGTCGGGTTGGCGCTGGAACCCGTTGTACGGCCGGCCGTCGTAGGTGACCCGATACGCGCGCATAGGCGGATTTCGTCGAGCAAGCACTTGTGCGGCCCGACTCCCGGTCGGCGGGAACGATAGACGGGTTTAGGACCGTCCACGCCGTAGGCCGAGCATAATGGCTCCGTCCGCCGAAGAGATCCGTCAGTTCCCGCGTCCGCCGGTCACGTTCACCGACCAGAACGGTCGGACGGTGGACATAGAGGCGTACGCTGACGGGCCGGACCCGCTGGTGGCGATGTACACACAGTTCGACGCAGATTCCCGCGCACAGGGCGTCCCGCCGCGAGGGGAGACACAGATACGCGACTGGGTCGAGACGCTGCTCGACGAAGGGCTGAACGTCGTCGTCTGGCACGGCGGGGACGCCGTCGGCCACGCCGTCCTCGTCCCGTCACGGGACTCTTCGGAACTGGCCATCTTCGTCCATCCGGAGTACCAGTCGGCGGGCATCGGCACCCGACTCATCGAGGTACTGCTCGGCTACGGACAGGAAAACGACTTAGACCACGTCTGGCTGGCCGTCTCACGGACCAACCACGTCGCGATGAAACTGTACGACAAGGTCGGGTTCGAGACCCGCCTGCGCGACCGGGCCGAACACGAGATGGAACGCCCGCTCTAGGTCAGTTCGGGTTCCGCCGCCCGGTCGTCGACCACTGTCGCCGCGAGGTCTTCCGTCTCCAGCAGGCGTTCGAGCCGTCGCTCGAACTCCTCGTCAGAAACTTCCCCGCGAGCGTAGCGGTCGCGGAGCCGTTCTATCGGCGATTCGGTTGGCTCAGGTTCGGACGAACGGGCCTGGCTGGTCGCGTCGCTCTCGACGAGCGGGAAGTCGGCGCCGAGGATACCGACGAGCGGCAACACGACGAGAAATCCGAGGATGGCCGTCGCTGCGGCCAACTTCGGGAACCCAGCAATCGGGAACAGCGCCGTCAGCCCGAACGTCAGGACGGCGACGACGCCGGCAAACTTCTTCTTTGGGAGGGTCGGCGGCATACGGAGATACCGCACTCCGATCGACTAAAAACTAGGCCGTCACTCCGCGAAGTCCTCGAACGTCGGCCGGTCGTGGTTGCCGGGGAACGCGTCGACGGGGACCGAAATCTGCTCGCCCTCGTCCATCTCTTTGAGCGTCACCTCGTCGTTTTCGAGGTCCTGTTCGCCGACGATGACCACCGTCTCGGCGTTTATCTCGTCGGCGTAGCCCATCTGCGCGCCGAACGAGCGGTCAGCGATGTCCGTCTCGACGACGTGGCCCTTCTCGCGCAGGTCGCGCGTGATCCGGGCGGCCGTCGCCCGCGTCTCGCCCACCTGCAGGACGTAGTAGTCCGTCGACAGTCCTTCCTCGGGCCAGACACCGGCCCGCTGACACAGCAGTTGTAGCGTCGCGTGACCCGGCGCGAACCCGACGGCTGGGGTCGGTTGCCCCCCAAAGCCCTCGATGAGGTCGTCGTAGCGGCCGCCGCCGAACACCGACCGGGAGACTTCGCCGGTCGAGTCGAAGCACTCGAAGACGACGCCCGTGTAGTAGTCCAGTCCCCGAGCGGTCGTCAGCGACAGCGTGAGGTGGTCTCTCACCCCGAAGTCCTCGGTGGCGTCGAGGACGGCCCGGAGGTTCTGGGTAGCCTCGGCGACGGCCTCGGAACCGGTGATGTCGGCCAGCGAGTCCAGTTCGTCCTCGCCGCTCTGAAGCATCTCGTCGAAGGAGTCGGCCTGTCCGTAGCTCAGGCCGGCCTCGACGAGCGCATCGAGGTACGCCTCGTGGTCGACTTTCGACCGCTTGTCGACGGCGCGGATGGCCTCGCGGGTGTCCACCTCGGCGTCGAAGGAGTCGAGCAGGCCGGCGAGGATGTCGCGGTGGGAGACGCGAATCTGGAAGTCCTCGCTGGTCAGACCGAGGTCGGTGAGCATGTCGACGGCGACGGCCAGCACCTCGGCGTCGGCGGCGGGGTCAGAGGAGCCGAAGATGTCGACGTTGGTCTGGTAGAACTCGCGGAAGCGGCCCTGCTGGACCTGTTCGTAGCGCCAGAACGGCCGGGTCGAGACCCACTTGACCGGCTTCGAGAGAGCCTGTTGCTTCTCGACGAACATCCGGGCGACGGTCGGAGTCAGTTCCGGGGTCAGGGCGACGCTGCGGCCGCCCTTGTCCTCGAAGCTGTACAGTTCCTCGACGATCTCCTCGCCGCTCTTGTCCGTGTACATCTGGGTGGGTTCGAGCGCGGGCGTCCCGATCTCCCGGAAGCCGTAGCGCGTTGCCACGTCCTCGATGGTATCCATGGCCCACCGGCGCGCCGCCATCTCCTCGGGATAGAAGTCGCGAAAACCCTTGACGCGGTCGTACATACACCCGCGTACAGGCAGGGCGCGCTTGAACCTGTCCGTTCCGGGCTGAGCGAACGAAGTGAGTGAAGCCAGCGCTCAGACCGCTCACCGCAACCCGACGACCCGCGACTGCGTGTGATCGGGAAACACGTCGTCGACAGCGGAGTCGCCGTACGACTCGGCCAACAGCGCCCGCAACTCCACCTCGTAGTCGGCTTTCGGTATCTGTGCGCTCGGTCCGGATTCCACGTCGAGCGACTGGGCAGCCATCGCGTCGATGGCACCGCGACCGACGCCGGCGAGCGGTGCGAGGTAGTCCACGCCGAACCGGTCCTCGACGCTCTGGGCCAGCGGTCGGTCGACGGTCGGCACCCGGTCGTCCCGGCGCGTGCCGTCTGCGACGGCGTCGAGCGAGTCGGTCCACGCCCCGTCGGCCACCCGTTCGACGGCGTGTTCGTGGACCTGCTGGATGCCGTTGCGCGGGTAGCCGTCCTCGTACATCCGGTCGACGGCGGCGTGGGCCACGTCGGGGTCCAGTTCGACCGTCTCGTGGGCGAACCCGACCGCCGCGGCCGACGTACGGGCCGGGTCCGGGTCGACGACGCCGAACGTCCCGCTGACCAGCGTCACGTCGTAAAACGGGTCGAGAAGCAACGCCGCTAGCGTCGAGTCCTTGCCGGCGCTGTACAGCAGTCCACAGTGCATCTACCGGCGCTTGATGTCGAAGCTCTTCGAGTCGGGCGTGAGTTCCGAGAGGAGTTCCTTCATCTGCTCTTCGTCAATCTGGTCCTGAATGCGACCGCTCCGGGCGAGCGCGACCACCTGCTGTTCGACCTGTTCGCCGACCTGTGGCTTCGACATCTTGACGGTGTTGAGCCGTTTTCGCGCACCGTCGGTGAGGTGCTGGCGCAACAGCGCCTTCTTCTGGGCTTCGGCCTGCTCTTGGGCGGCCTGCTGGGCCTCGGCGTCGCCGTCGCCCTGCTGTTGTTCTTTGAGCTGTTCCATCTTCTTCTTGCGGAGTTCCTCTAGCTCTTCCTCGCTGGGGTCACCACTCATGAGTACCAGAAACTACCGGCGACTGCCGGAAAACGATTTCGGACCGCCAAACAGGAGAGAGCGGCGTCTACGCGTAGCGTTCGAGTTCCGGACGGTCGAGGTCCTGGATGACCTCGCCGGCCGTGTCGTCCAGCAGCGCCTGCCCGTCACCGGTGACGCGGCGGCCGTCGTTCTCGCTGGTCTCGACGTAGCCGGCGTCTTCGAGTTGCTGGAGCGCGGTGCGGATGATGTTGCCCGAGCCCTTCGACTTCTGGTGGGGTCGAACGCGGTAGCGCGTGGTGCCCTGCTTCGAGGTGCCGTACTCAGAACGGAGGCTGTTGACGCCGACGGGGCCGTCGACGGCGACCTTCCGGAGGAGGCTGGCGGCGCGGCGTGCCCAGAAGTCCGCCTGTTCGGGCGGCAGTTCGCGGTCGACGCCGGTCTTGGCGACGGCCACCCACTCGGGGGCCTCGATGTCGTCCTCGTCTTCGAGCTTCTCGGTGAGGGCCTCGATGAGGTCCTCGGCGGGCGCGTCGTAGAGTGTCGTCATTGGCACTTGCTTTCCGTCGGCGTCATTTAAGCGCATCGTTCGCGTCTCCGGGCGTGAACGGTTCACTCCCCGGCGCTGGCCGCCGCACGGTCCGCACCGAGGGCGCTCGCGACGCCAGCACCCACCAGCGTCGGGAGCAGGTACGTCGCGCTGCGGTGGATGAGGACTGCCGACGCGGCCGCCGGACCGGAGAGCGGCGGCACCGTCGAGACCAGCAGCGTCACCAAGACCGTCTCGATGGCACCGGACCCGCCGGGGAGCGGGACCATGCTCGCGATGCTCCCGACGGGCACGACGAGCAACACCGTCGCCACCGGGACGGCGTGGCCGACGGCGTACAGCGACGTCCACAGCGACGCGGCCAGACACGCCCACCCGAGCGCGGAGAAACCGAGCGTCTGGAGCAGCGTCTCCCGGTCGGTGGCGATGCGGTCGATGGCCGCGAAGAAGCTCTCGATGCGCGTCTCGATGACCGCGGCCGTCGGCGGCGAGCGACGGGGCACCACCCGGCCGAACAGTTTGACGAGCGGCGTGAACAGGTTGACGACGGCGGCTTCGAGTTCGTAGCGGTAGCGCCACCCCATGTAGGCCGCGACGGGCAATCCGACGGCGAGGACGGCGACGGCGACGGCGGCGAACACGAGATTCCGACCGAGTCGCACGGCGCCGGCAGCGACGAAGGTGAACCCGACGATGGCGTACCCGACGGAGGGGACGAAGTGGACGGTGTCGACGCTGGCGATGGCGGCCAACCCCGTCTCGTACTCGCTGTCGGCCGCCGAGGAGATGAGCAGCGCCGAGAGCGGTTCGCCGCCGGCCTGTCCGAACGGTGTGACGTTGTTCGAGAAGACGGCCGCCGCGTAGACGAGTATGGCAGTGTGGGCGGGTACCTCGGACCCGAGCGCCCGGAGGACTGCCCAGAGCGCCAGTCCCCAGGACGTCAGCCAGACGGCGGCGATACCGACGACGACGGCCAGCGCCCCGGGGTCGGCCATGAGGAGCGCGGCCAGCGTCCGGTCGACGCCGACGACCCAGACGAGGACGCCGAGGACGAGCAGCGCCCCCGCAAACCCCGCAATCGTCGCCCACCGGTTGCCGTCCATAGGGGGTTCGTCGCACGTCTCGGCTTTCAACGTACCGACCGGGAGCGACGGTCCGACATCCCCGTGCGTTTTGCCCCCCGACCACGACACCCCACGTATGGACGAGCAGGCCGCTCTCGCGCTCATCGGCGACCGGCTTTCGGCCGCGGGCGACGACTGTGCCGTCGTCGACGGACAGGTCGTCACCACCGATATGCTCCACGAACGGACGGACTTCCCCGGAGGGACGACCCGCTACACCGCCGGGTGGCGGGCCGTCGGCGCGTCGCTGTCGGACGTCGCATCGATGGGTGCCGAGGCGACGGCGGCGGTGGCCGTCTACGCGGCGCCCGAGTTCGACGCTGACGAACTGACGGCGTTCGTCGACGGGGCCGCGGACGTCTGCGAGGCGGTCGGTGCCGAGTACGTCGGCGGCGACCTGGACGGCCACGACGAGTTCACCGTGGCGACGACGGCGCTCGGCGACACCGACGACCCGGTCTTCCGGTCGGGCGCGTCCCCGGGCGACGCCCTGTGTGTCACCGGGACGCTGGGTCGGTCGGGCGCCGCCGTGTGGCTGTTCGAACGTGGCGAAGTCGAGCGGGCCAACGACCTGTTCCGATTCGAACCCCGCGTGCGTGCGGGCGTCGCGCTCCGGCAGTACGCGACGGCGATGATGGATTCGAGCGACGGTCTGGCGCGGTCGGTCCACCAGCTCTGTGCGGCGAGCGACTGCGGGGCGGACCTCTCGGGACCGCTCCCGATAGACGACGCGGTCGACGCGGTGGCCGACGACGCCGAAGAACGCCGCGAACTGGGCGTGTTCTTCGGCGAGGACTTCGAACTGGTGTGTACGGTGCCAGAGGCCGACCTCGAGGGCGCGCGCGAGGCCGTGCCCTGTCCGCTACACCGTATCGGCACCGTCACCGACGGGGCCGTGACGCTTGACGGCACCTCGCTACCGGACCGTGGCTACTCGCACTAGCGGTCGGCAGCCAGCGCCGTCGCGACCTGTTCGACGGCTCTGGCGGCGGCGGTCGCACGCTCTTCGTGGGTTAGTTCGGCCGCCTCGCTGTCGGTACTCGGATCGTCAGCGGGGGTGCCACAGCGGTGAGAGCTCATACGCCAGTCCCGGCTACGGGCTGGGACTCCGTATAAACCGCCGACCGTTGTGTCCGCTTAGCATACCGTTATGTCCTTCAGGTCGCTGTCTCCGGCCCACGGCGTCGTCGCTCGACGTCGAGACCGCATCAGAGATCTCCAGATCGTTTAAATCGAGCGCTGAGGGAGTTCAGGCGATAGAAACGGAGAGCATTCCCGACGCTCACGCGGCCACGATTTCGAACGGGACGGGCGTGAAACAGGCCACGCCGAGTGCGAACGTCGCGATACCGAGGAGGATGCGCCGCCGGTCGAGCGGTTCGTCGACCGTCGGCCGCGCCGGGCCGGCGTACGCCAGTCCGGTGGCGAACAGTCCCCAGAACGCCCACAGCGACCAGACTCCGAACCCGATTGGCGGGGCGTCTCGCGTGAGATAGAGAAAGCCAGCCAGCGCGAACAGGGCGCCCGGCACCGCCGCGGCGATGGTCTCCTGTCGCTGCCCGACGATAGCGCGGACGATGTGCCCCCCATCGAGTTGCCCCACGGGCAGGAGGTTCAGGAAGGTGAAGAACATCCCGGCCCACCCGGCGAAGACGACCGGGTGAACCGACTCGTTGGGGCCGTACTCGACGCCCCAGCCCATGACGTCGACGAACCCCTGTAAGCCTTGCATGAGCAGGGGGTCGTGAAAGCGGAACGCGTACTGCGCGCCGCCGTCTAAGACGCTCTGTGGGACGGTGATAGGCTCTAACGTGAGACCGACGACGGTGACGACCACCGTCGCGACCAACCCCGCCAGCGGCCCGGCGACGCCGATGTCGAACAGCGCCCGCCGGTCGGGAATCTGCCCACGGATGTTGATGACCGCGCCCAGCGTCCCGAGCAAGGACGGGAACGGGATGAAGTACGGGAGCGTCACGTCCACACCGTAGTAGCGGGCGGCGGCGTAGTGGCCGAGTTCGTGGATACCCAGCACGCCGAGCATCGCGGCGACGAACGGCCACGCCTCGAAGATGCGGAGTGGCTGTTCGAGGACGGGGATGTAGTACCAACTGCTCGCGCCGACGTACAGCGACGAGGCGATGGTCACGAGCAATAGCCCGACGTTGAGCCACGGGACGCCGTCGGGGCCCGTAGTGGTCGGTTCCGCGACCAGCGCGTAGGGCTGTGGCGGTGCGGAGACGAGGTCGTGCCCGCCGTCGGTCGTGCCCGTCGCGGACTGTCGTTCGAGTCGGAGGTCGAACCCCCGCCGGGAGAAGAGTGGCCCGAGTTCGTCGACGACGGCGTCGGGCGGGACCAGTGGGTCACCGAAGTATCGGACCGTCTCACCGTCCTGACGGACGGCAGCGACGTGGAACGCACCCGACAAGTCGGCGGGCGACGGGGGTTCGTCGGCAGGGCGACTCATCACATCGCAATACAGCGTGCGGGCACAAATATGCCGTGCCCGCGGATGGAGAACAGGGGGACCGTAGCTGGGGTCGGGCAGACACCAGACAGCGACGTTACGCGGGTTCGACGCGCCAGGTGGTCGCGCTCGTGTACGACCACTTTTCGACCTCGATCTCCGTGGCGCTGTCCTTGAGTTTCACCATCAGCGCACCGATCTCTTTCGGGGAGAGATCGACTTCGTCCGCGATGAACTTGCTCTTGAAGTACATCTCGCCGTCGGCGGCCTTCTCTGCGAGGAAGGACTTGAGACGCTGTTCTTTGGAGGGCTCTTCCTCACCGGAGGGCGTTGCAGTAGCGCTCATCTGTGTCACCTCGACTACGCCTTGTATCGGAGGGAGTATATAAAGAAAGGAAGCTTCGCGTCGCTTCGGGGCCTTTCAGCTCAAATCGGTGTGAAATACACATTTTACGACGGTTTCAAAAACTCTTAGACGTTTTATTATCGCCTCTCGATCCGTAAACGCGACAGTGTAGACGGGCACAGCGAGCGGTTCGAACCCCCCCATTATCAGCGGATTTGGGGCCATTTGACGGCGTATTTTGCTCATATTATGTCTGACAGGCGTCTGCCATCCGGCGGTGTACATCGGATGAGCGGGCTTGATAACCCTTAAGAACGCATCGCGGCTACGGCGAGGCAATGAAGACAGTCGTCTCTATCGGTGGAAGCGTCCTCGTCCCGGACCTCGATGCAGACCGGGTCGCCGCGTACGCCGACGTCGTCGAGTCGCTGGCCGCCGCGGACCAGACGCTCGGCGTCGTCGTCGGCGGCGGCCCCGTCGCTCGCCAGTACATCGGGGCCGCCCGCTCGCTGGGCGCGAACGAGGGCGAACTAGACCAACTCGGTATCGACACGACGCGGCTGAACGCTCGACTCCTCCTCTCGGCGCTCGACGGCGACATCGCCGCGCCGACGATTCCGACCGACTACGAGGAAGCAGCGACGACGCTCCACCGCGACGCCGTCGCCGTCATGGGCGGCGTCGTCCCCGGCCAGACCACCGACGCCGTGGCCGCGGCGCTTGCTGAGTACGTCGACGCCGACCGCCTCGTCTTCGCCACGTCGGTCCCCGGCGTGTTCGACGCCGACCCCAACGAGGACCCCGACGCCGAGCGCTACGACGAGATTCGGGCCTCCGACCTCGTCGAACTGGTCGCCCGCGGGGAGTCGCTCGGGGCTGCCGGGTCGAACGCCCCAATCGACCTGCTGGCGACGAAAGTGCTCAAACGCTCGTCTATCACCGCCGCGGTGGTCGACGGCAGCGACCCCACCGCAGTCGAACGGGCCGTACTGGACGACGACTACGACGGCACCACTATCCTCCCGGACGATGACTGAGACGGTACTCGACCCCTACGAGGTCGGACGGAGTTCCGAACGGGCCTTCTGGGCCGACTCGGTCGCCGACGCCGTCGAGGCCCGCGACCCGGAGGACCCCATCGTCATCAAGGGGGGCGTCTCGCCCTCGGGCGTGCCACACATCGGGCACTTCAACGAGATAATGCGGGGCTACTTCGTCGCCGAGGCCCTGCGTGACCGGGGTCACGAGGTCCGACAGGTGTTCACCGCCGACGACAAGGACCGACTCCGGAAAGTCCCCCGGAAACTCGCGGACTTAGACTGGAACGTCGTCGGTCTCGGCGAGGTGGACGCCGGCGCACTCGGCCGGAACCTCGGGAAACCGTACACGGACATCCCGGACCCGTTCGGCTGTTGTGAGTCCTACGGCGCGCACTTTACGAACCTGCTGAAAAAGAGCGCCGAACTCGTCGGCGTCGACGTCGAGTTCGTCTCGAACACCGAACTGTACGCAGACGGCGAGTTCGAGGCCGTCACTCGACGCGTCCTCGAACGCGCGGACCGCGCCCGCGAGGTGCTCTCGGAGTACCAGAACAAGGTCGACGAGGACTACGTCCCGTTCGTCCCGCAGTGTGAAGCGTGCGGGAAACTCACCGAGGGCGTCACCGAGGTCGACCTCGATGCCGGCGAGGTCCACTACGTCTGTGCGGACGTCGAGGCCGGCGACCAGACCATCGAGGGCTGTGGTCACGAGGGCGTCGCCGGCCTGCGTGACGGCAAACTCCCGTGGCGCTTCGAGTGGCCCGCCCAGTGGGAGATTCTGGGCGTCGACTTCGAACCGTTCGGGAAGGACCACGCCGAGGGGTCGTGGCCCTCCGGCGAGGACATCGCCCGGAACGTACTGGACGTCGACCCCCCCGTACCGATGGTGTACGAGTGGTTTACGCTGGAGGGCGAACCGCTCTCTTCCTCCTCGGGGAACGTCGTCACCGTCGACGAGGTGCTGGAGATTCTGGAGCCCGAGGTGTTCAAGTACTTCTTCACGAAGAACCCACGGAAACAGCGGGACTTCTCGGTCGCGAACGTGGACCGGCTGGTCGACGACTTCGACCGCTTCGAGACCGTCTACTTCGGCGAAGTCGACCCGCGTGACGAGACGGAGAAAGCGCTCGCCGAGCGTGCCTACCCGATGGTCGTCGACGAGCCCCGCGAGGACCGGGTCCGCATCCCCTACACCTTCGCCGCGGTACTGGGGATGACCGACGACCCCGGACTCCGCGAGGACATCGCCCGGAAGGAGGGGCACATCCCCGACGACGCCCCCGAGTGGGCCGTCGACGGCGCGCTGGCCCGCGTCGAACGCGCCCGCAACTGGGCCCGGCGGACGAGCAACGAGTTCGACTACGAACTCAAGCGGGCCGAACTGCCCGACGCCGAGTTCGACGACGCCACCGCGGCCGCGCTCGACGACCTCGCGGACTTCGTCGCGGAAGGCCACGACGGCGAGGCGATTCAGGGCGAGATATACGAGACGGCCAAGCGCCACGACGTCGACGTCGGCGAGTTCTTCGCGGCGGGCTACCGCCTGCTGTTCGACGACACCGAAGGCCCGCAACTCGGACCGTTCATCGCGAAACTCGACCGGGACTTCGTCGTAAAGCGGTTGCGACGCGAGGCGTGACTTCCTCCCCAACCACCTCGCTCACTGCCTGCTCGGTTCGCTCCCCGAGGTATTGACAACTGAGCGGCGACATTCTCGACGGCTTGCTGCATGGAGCGACCATCGATAGATCGAGAGGGACAGTTTCCCGAGGACGATGAACGCGACAAGCAGGCAGGGTCGTCAAAACCCGCTCTTAAAAAACTCGACAACTGATAAAGAGACGCTTACGGTTACGGGCGACCGCCGAGTGACGACCTTTCCCCACCGCCGTCTGTTGAATCGAGGCGGACGACATCGGGTAAGCGACGTATAGTGATATGCGTCGATTCGAACGTCATAGCGTGCGCTCGTTCATCACCACACTCGGCAAATGGACGCTTGCCAAGGCTGACAAACTCGGCATTGCCACGCCCGACGTTATCTACGGCTTTGGCGACCGCTGGCTTCGCTTGGTCTCCAACACGCCGACCGAGGAAGCCCACGCTGTCGCCGACGTCCTGTACGAGGCATACGAGCCTGACTCCGTGATAGACCTCGGGTGTGGACTCGGCCGGTACCTGACTGGGTTTCAGGCCCATGGCGCCACAGTCCACGGCGTCGAAGGCTGTTCACAAGCCCGAGACCACGCCGAGATACCGGCCGACGCGCTCACTATCCACGACCTCCGCGAGCCGCTGGAGTTCGAGGACCGGTACGATCTGGCGCTGTGTATCGAGACCGCCGAACACATCCCGTCGCGCTTCGCCGACACCCTCGTCGAGACCGTCACGGCAGCGGCGCCGCGCGTGGTCTTCACTGCCGCCCCACCCGGGCACCGCGGGACCCATCACGTAAACGAAGCACCACGAGAGTACTGGATCGAGAAGTTCCAGTCGAACGGGTTCTCGTACGCCGCTGCGGAGACGGACCGGCTTCAGGAATCGATTCGCTCCGAAATAGACGCCGCAGAGTGGGTCGCCGACCGACCCTTTATTTTCGTTCAGCGATAGCACGACGCTCACAGTCGTGTTGTGTACGTTCTCTGTCCGAGCATCCGGCGCGAGCGAAGCGAGTGAGCGCGTTTTTCATAGCCGTTTTCGGGGTCAGGCGGTCGCCGCAGACGAGCGCGATGTCCCGAGTGAAAGCGGCCGAACCCGAACCCTCTTGCTTTGCTGGCCCCACGTTCCGGTACATGGTGAGTACGCTCACGTGGGTCCTCGTCGGCGTCGTCGCCTACACGCTGGTTGCGATGGCACTGAAGGCCCGCGGTGTGGTTCCCGATTTCATCCGCTTTAGCGGTCCGATAACGACGATTCACACACAGAGTGGGAAGATCCTCTTAGAGCGACTGGCCAGACCCAAACGGTTCTGGCGGGCCTGGACCAACCTCGGGTTCGGCGTCGCGCTGGTCGTGATGGTCGGGTCGTTCCTGCTGGTCGTCCTCGGTGCGTATCAAGCCGTGGTCAACCCACAGCCCTCACAACTCACCGAACCCCGAAACGTCCTCGTCATCCCGGGCGTCAACGACTTTCTCCCCCTGTCGGTCGCCCCGGAGATACTCGCTGGCTTCGTCATCACGCTGGTCGTCCACGAGGGCGGCCACGGCCTGCTGTGTCGGGTCGGCGACATCGACATCGAGTCGATGGGCATCGCGACGATCGCGCTCGTCCCGCTAGGTGCGTTCGTCGAACCTGACGAAGAGGACGTCCAGACGGCTGACCGCGGGGCGCAGGCGCGGATGTACGTCGCCGGCGTGACGAACAACTTCGCCGTGGCCCTCCTCTGTCTGGCGCTGTTGTTCGGTCCCGTCGTCGGCGCAATCTCCGTCGTCGGTGGCGTCCCCATCGGCGGGACGCTCCCCCAGTCGCCGGCCGACGAGGCCGGCATCGACAGCGGTGCCGTCATCACGACCGTCGACGGCCAACCGGTCGCGAACAGCAGCGACCTGGATCGGCGGCTCGAAGACGCCGGCGGAACGGTCGACGTCGGACTGCGAAACGGCGAGACCAGAACAGTCACCCGGTCGGTGGTGGTAAACAGCGCCGTCGAAGGGAGCCCCCTCGGCATCAACCAGACGATAGTCGCGGTCAACGGCACGGAAGTCAGGACGACGACGCAGTTCCGGGCGGCGACCGAGAACCGGAGCGTCGCGACGTTCACGCTCGACGACGGCGAGACGGTCACGACGCCGGTCGGCGGGTACGCGGTCGTCTCTGACGACGGGCCGCTCGCCGCCGAGGGCGCACCGACCGACCAGCCGCTCTACATCACCAGCGTCGACGGCCAGCGGACGCCCAACGCCAGCGCCGTCTTCCGCTCGCTCTCGGGGTCCGAACCCGGCGAGCAGGTTCGCATCACCGGCTACGCAGGCGGCGAACGGCAGGTCTACGAGATCACGCTCACGGAGCGCAGCGACTTAGACCCCGGCATCGGCGTCCAGTACGTCGCCCGGGGGACGAGCGGCTTTACCAGCAACGACTTCGGAATTCAGGCCTACCCCGCGAACACCTTCCTCGCACTCATCGGTGGGAACCCGGCCGAAGAGACCCGGTTCGACTCGCTCTCGTTCCCCCAACTCGTCGGCGCGTCCATCGCCCTGCCCTTTGCGACCGCTGCACTGGGCTTCCAGTACAACTTCGCGGGCTTTACCGGTATCGCGACGAACTTCTTTACCGTCTCCGGCCCGCTGAGCGTTCTGGGCACCGAGGGCGTGTTCCTGCTTGCGAACCTCCTGTTCTGGACAGGGTGGATAAACCTCGTCGCCGGCCAGTTCAACCTCGTCCCCACGTATCCGCTCGACGGCGGGCACATCCTGCGCGTCTGCTCGGAGTCGGTCGTCTCCCGCCTTCCGATTTCGAACCGGCGGCGGATCGTGACGACGACCACGCTGGGCATCTCGCTCGCGATGATCGGCAGCCTCGTGTTCATCATCGCCGCACCGCAGTTACTGGGCTGACGCGGGCGCCCACGGCGTCCGCTGTCGGCCGCTGAACCGCACCGCCTCCGCTTCGTTAAGGCTAAATCGGCCCCTCCGATACACCCGATATGTTTCTACAGATGCGTGCGGAGGTCGAGGACGCCCTCGAAACCGCACTGGAGACGCTCGACCTCCCGACGGCGGACCTCGGTGTCGAGGAGCCCCCGGAAGACGTCGACGCCGTCCTCGCTTCGAGCGCGGCGTTCCGCCTCGCCGGTGAGATCGGTGCGCCGCCGCCGAAAGTCGCGGCCGACGTCGCCGACGCCATCGACGTCGGCTCGCTGACGTACGTCAGCGCGGTCACGACACAGGGGCCGTACGTTAACTTCCTCCCGAGCGACGCCTACTTCGCGGAGACGCTCGATGCGGCGACGGACGACGACTTCGGTCGCCTCCCGGACCGCGAGACGAGCGTCGTCGTCGAACACACCTCCGCGAACCCGACCGGCCCCGTCCACGTCGGCCGGGCCCGGAACCCCATCATCGGCGACGCCGTCGCTCGCGTGCTGGATTACGCCGGCTACGACGTCGACCGGCACTACTACGTCAACGACGCCGGCCGACAGATAGCGGTGTTCACGTGGGCCTACGAGACGTTCGACGAGTCCGATCTCCCCGAACCCGAGCGTGACTCCCCCGAGTACGAGATGGTCCGCTACTACCGGAAGGGCAACTCGTTCCTCGAAGACGGCGATCCGGACGAGGTAGAGACGGCAGAGGCCGAGATACAGGCCATCCTGCAGGGTCTCGAGGCGGGCGACGAGACGACGTACGAGCGCGTCGCCGAAGTCGTCGACACCGTGCTGGGCGGGATGCAGACGACGCTCGGCCGCCTCCCCGCCGAGTTCGACGAGTTCGTCAAAGAGACGCGGTTCATGCGCGACGGCAGCACCGACGAGTTGGTCGACCGCCTGAAAGAACTCGACTGCGCCGTCTACGAGGAGGACGCGTGGCAACTCGACCTCCCCGACTTCGAGAAGAACCTCGTCTTTCTCCGCTCTGACGACACGTCTCTGTACACCACCCGTGACCTCGCCCATCACGAGTGGAAGTTCGACAACTACGACCGCGCCGTCACGGTGCTGGGCGAGGACCACAAACTGCAGGCCGACCAGCTTTCGGCTGCCCTCGAACTGCTGGGCAACGACACCGACCAGCTCCGGCAGGTGTTCTACTCGTGGGTCAACCTCCCCGAAGGCGGGATGAGTACCCGGGAGGGAACCGGCATCGATTTAGACGACCTGCTCGACGAGGCCATCGCCCGGGCCCGCGAGGAGGTCGAATCGCGGCTCGACGACCGGAGTCGTGGCGAACTGGACGAGGACGATATCGAACGCATCGCCCATCAGGTCGGCATCGGCGCGGTCCGCTATGACATCGTCTCGAAACAGCCGACGAAGGGTATCACCTTCGAGTGGGACCGCGCGCTGGACTTCGAGGCCCAGTCCGCCCCCTACGTCCAGTACATCCACGCCCGCTGCTGTGGGATTCTAGACGAGACCGGCGCCGACGAACGGACGGCCTCGTTCGACCACCTCGACGAACCGGAAGAACGAGCCCTCCTGCGGGTCATCGCTCGGTTCCCGGCGGTCATCGACGAAGCCGCCGAGGACCTCCAACCCCACACCGTCGCCACGTACACCCGTGACCTCGCCGAGACGTTCAACGCGTTCTACCGGGAGTGTCCGGTACTCGACGCCGACGAGGAGACCCGCGCAGCACGGCTTGCGCTCGTCGCCAGCACGCGCCACACGGTCGCGAACGCCCTCGATGCCGTCGGTGTCGCGGCACCGACCTCGATGTGAGGCGGGGTCGAAACCGATCAGAAACCCTAGTTGAACAGGCCGAAGACGCCGCCGGACTCCTCTTCGTCCGCGTCCGCATCTGTGACCTCCTCCTCGTCGACGAACCAACTGTCGTCGACGATGGTGTCGACGTCCTCCTCGACGGTCGCACCCTCGAAAAAGAGGCCTTCGAGCGCGTCGGTCAGGCGGAGGTAGGCGTCGGCGGCGGGGCTCTCTGGCCGGTTGAGCACCAGCGGTTCGTCCGTCGTCGCCTGCGGGTCGTCGGGGACGACGGCGAGCAACGGGAACGCAAACCGGTCGGCGATATCGGCGACGTCGGTGTGGCGGGTGACGCGGTTGATGATGGCGCCGATGACCTCGCCGTCGATGCGCTCGGCCAGTTCCGCAGTCTTGACCGTATCACCGACGGCGACGTCGTCCGGCGTGGTCACGAGGACGATGCCGTCGGCCAGCCCCAGCGGGACCGCCACCTCGTGGCTCAGGCCCGCACCGGTGTCGATGAGGACCACGTCGTAGGCGTTGCGCAACGTCTTGATGACCTTCCGGAGCTTCGCCGGGTCCGCATCGGCGAAGGCCTCTAAGGACTGCTCACCGGGGATGACCGTCAGGCCGCCCGCGGCGTCGGTGAGCGCCTCGCTGACCGCGGCGTTGCCCGCCAGAATCTCGTGGAGGCTCTTTTCGGGTTCGACAGACAGCATCGCACCGAGGTTAGCCATCCCGAGGTCAGCGTCGACGACGGCCACGTCGTACCCGAGTTCCTGTAAGCCAGCGCCGACGTTGACCGCGGTCGTCGTCTTCCCGACCCCGCCTTTCCCGCCCGCAATCGTACACACGTACCCCGCCATAATCTGGTTGTGTGTCCTCTGTACGGGGAGTTATATAAACCCGGCTGTCCCTGTCTCCGTGTGTCATGGGTGAGTCGGGCAGAGTGGCGAGGCTCCGTCGACCGTAGCTCTCGCTGTCAACAGGTTCTTACGCAACGTCGGCGAAAACAGTGTAATGAGCGAGCAGCAGGAAGGACAGGAGCAGTCGGACAAACAGAAGTACGAGTTCCGGAAGGTAATCGAGGAGCTCAAGGGGTATCAGGGGTCAGGAACACAGCTCGTCTCTATCTACGTTCCCGAGGACAAGCTGCTGAGCGACGTCGTCGCCCACGTCACCCAAGAGCACTCCGAGGCCTCGAACATCAAGTCGAAGGACACCCGCACCGCGGTGCAGGACGCCTTGACCTCTATCAAGGACCGCCTGCGCTACTACGACACGGCGCCGGAGAACGGGATGGTGCTGTTCTCCGGTGCCATCGATACCGGGGGCGGCCGCACCGACATGGTGACGAAGGTGCTAGAGAGTCCGCCGGACCCAATCCAGTCGTTCCGCTATCACTGTGACTCGAACTTCCTCACCGGGCCACTAGAGGAGATGCTGGCCGACAAGGGCCTGTTCGGCCTCGTCGTGCTGGACCGGCGCGAGGCCAACGTCGGGTGGCTCAAGGGCAAGCGCGTCGAACCCGTCAAGTCCGCCTCGTCGCTGGTGCCGGGCAAGCAGCGAAAAGGTGGCCAGTCCGCCCAGCGATTCGCTCGACTCCGGTTGGAAGCCATCGACAATTTCTACCAGGAGGTGGCGGGGATGGCGAACGAACTGTTCGTCCCCGACCGCCACGAGATGGACGGCGTCCTCGTGGGCGGCCCCTCGCCGACGAAAGACGAGTTCCTCGACGGTGACTACCTCCACCACGAACTCCAGGACATGGTGCTGGGGAAGTTCGACGTGGCCTACACCGACGAGTCCGGCCTCTACGACCTCGTCGACGCCGCCGACGAGGTGCTGGCCCAACACGAGATGCTGGAGGACAAGCAGGTCATGGAGGAGTTCTTCAAGCAACTCCACGACGGCGATAAGGCCACCTACGGGTTCGATCAGACCCGGCAGAACCTCAACATGGGCGCCGTCGAGACGCTCCTCATCTCCGAGGACCTCCGGAAGGACGTCGTCGCCTACACCTGCGAGAACGGCCACGACGAGTACGACCTCATAGACAGCAGCAAGACCACGTCCGACCACGAGTGTACGCGATGTTCGGCCACTGTCGACGCCGAAGCGGGCGAGCGCGAAGACGCCATCGACCACCTGATGGAACTGGCCGAACAGCGCGGGACCGAGACGATGTTCATCTCGACCGACTTCGAGAAGGGCGAACAGCTCCTGACCGCCTTCGGCGGCGTCGCGGGCCTCTTGCGATACTCGACGGGCGTGTAAGCCCCGATAGCCGCCAGTCCTGCCTGCTCTTGCCGTCGTCGACCTGTGTTCTGGCCGACTAAGCACCGATTACCGGCCGGACTGTCACGAGTAGGGACCACCGCTCGGTCCCAAGACCCGCCTATTCGGAGTGGTGTCTCGATAACAATACGGTCGCTGGCTAACCGGGCGGTATGTCAACGACAGCCGCAGGGTCACACACTGCCGTGCTGGTCGGACTGGGACTGTGCGTCGGCCTCGTGCTGGCTGGCACGACGCTCGCCCAGTCGTCGCCCGGCGGTGGCACGCCGATTTCGTCGTGTACAGTCCTCGACGACCCCGGTCGGTACGAACTCACGAGGGACCTCGCAGCCGAAACGGGCGTGTGCCTGTACGTCCGGTCGGGCGACGTGACTATCGACGGGAACGGCCACGCCGTCACGGGAAGTGGAGCGCCCGACAGCACCGGCGTCCTCGTGTTCAACGGGACGGTCGATCAGCGACGCCGGGGTCCCGAACTGTCCAACGTCACCGTCCGAGACCTGCGCGTCCGTGGCTGGCAGACCGGCGTCGGCCTCGGCGTCTTCGCCCGCGACGGTCCACGGGCGACGCTGGAGAACGTCACCGCGGCCGACAACCGCGTTGGAGTGCGTCTGCTGGACGCCGACCGGTCGACGCTCCGTAACGTTACTGCAAGCGGTGGGTCCGACGGCGTCCTGCTCTGGGAGACGGCCGACGTCCGCGCCACGGACCTCGTCGTCGCCGGGAACGACGACACCGGCCTGTATCTCGCACAGGAGGTGACGAACGGCACGTTCCGCCGCGTCACCGCGGTCGACAACGACGACGAGGGCGTCTCCTTCTCGACGTCCGTCGCCCGGAACCGACTGACCGACGCGCGCGTGACCGCCAACGGCGGCCCCGGAATCGAGTTCGCCGACAGTTACCGGAACGTCGTCGAGAACACGACAGTGGTCGGTAACCTCGGTCCCGGCGTACTGAGCAACCCCGCGAGCGAGGACACGCTCCGGGACGTGACGATTCGGGACAACGCCGGCAGCGCCTACCTGAGCGAGAGTTCGTTCGGCGGTGTCGCCGCCGAGAACGCCCGTCTCAGCGCCCGAACGACGGTGGACTGGACGAGCGGCGTCGAACGGATAGCCGTGGCGTCGTCGCCACCCGCCCCGCCCGTGAACGCGACGGTGGTCAGCGACAGCGTCCGTATCGAGACGTACGAGGGACACAACGCCACGGCCGACGTCCGTCTCGGCTACGACCGACAGGCAGTGAGCGAGACGGACGGGCGCGTCGCACTCTGGCAGTGGACGGGTGGAAACTGGACCCGGCTATCGAACGTGACCGTCGACGAGCGTACCGGTACCGTCTCGGGGTCGGTCAGTGGCGACGGCATCGTCGCCGTCCTGTCCAGTAGTGCCGACACGAACTGAGACGCGACGGCCACGGCGCTGGTCGGTGGGTCAGAGTGGGGAACGAGGTGGACGGGGTGGCGTAGTGGGGGCCATCCGTCCGGAAACGGATACACACGCTCGGATACTGCGTTCGAAACCAACCGCGGTCGCTACTAACTCGTTGTCCCTTACTAGTGAGGAGACTGTCAGAGGAGCTGTTCGAGTTGGTGGCGGCGGCGCGCGAGGTCGACGTGCGCGTCGTCGCCGTAGCTCTCGGCCAGTCGGTCGACGACCAGCAGCGGGTCCGTCCCGGCCCGTTCGACGCGTTCGAGCAACGCCGTTATCTCCTGTCGATGCAACGCCAGCGAGTCCAGCAGACCGAGCAACAGCACCATCGGCACGGCGGCCGCGGCGTCGCTGGGCATCGCGTCGTCGAGGACCGTCAGATCGGGGGTCGACTCGGGCGGGGACTCGGTCGGCCCCATCGCTAAACAGGTCCGACAGATGGTCGCACCCGCAGCGCCACCGGGGAGGTACTCGCGGAGTTCGTCGGGAACCGGAACGGCGAGCGTCTCGCCGCCACACTCGGCACAGGACATAGAGAACAGACGGACGGCGTGTGGATAGTCGTACCGGCCGGGAGAGAGCGGCGAGTCAGTCGTCTGCCGCCAGCGGCTCGACTTCCTCGTCTTCGGCTTCCTCGGCGGCGAGTGCGGCTTCCTCTTCCTCTTTCTTTGCCTTGATCTTCTTCATCCGGAAGATCTCCTCGCGCTCTTGCTCTTCGAGTTTCTGCTCGATGTACTCCTTGTTGTCGTGAAGGTCCGGGAGGAGTTTGAACTCCAGCGCGTTGACACGGCGCTTGGTGGTCTCGATCTCTTCGAGCATCTTCTTCATCGCCGTCTCGACCTCGGCCGCGAGGATGATGTTCTCCAGCAGTTCCTCGTAGGCCTCGGCGGCCTCGTCGATGCGGGCGGAGGTCCCCATCACGCCGTACCCGCGTTCGTCGAGGGACTTACGGACGCCCTTCGAGTCGATCTGTGGCACGACGACGCCCATGATGTTCTTCGACTGGGTGGTCAGTTCGGGGTGCTCTTTCAGCGCGGCCGCCGCGCCCCGGACGGCGACGTCACCCTCCATCGCACGGGCCATGTTGATGGCACGCTGTGCGCGGTCGTACGAGTCGTCGAGGTCGTCACGGACGTCCTGTGCCTGGTCGAGGATGTCCATGAACTCCATGATGAGGCCGTCACGCTTCTTCTCCAGCGTGTCGTGCCCACGCTCGGAGAGCTCGATGCGGTCCTCTATCTGCATCAAGTTCTTCCGGGTGGGTTTGACGTCCTTCGCCATTACCGGGCCGTTTCGGGCCGAGCCAGTTAACCGTTTTCAGTCGTCCCGGGCCGACAGCAGTGGCTCCCCGGCGATGGCTGTGAAAACGGGGGTGTGAGCTTTCGACGGCACTGCACAACCACTGTGGTCGATCCACCCCCGAACGACGGCGCGATTCGTCGTGCGGAGGCGGTCGGGCGACGCGTATCGCCACCCCCGCTACTTGCGATGCGGAGCGTCACTCCGCTCACAGCGGAGCGGCCTCGCTACGCTCGGCCCCTCTAGTCGTCGGCGGGCGTCGCACCGGTCGGTGCGCGCTCGGCGGCGCCGTCTAGCACGCTGTGGCTCCGCAACAGGATGAACCCGAACCCGACCTTCGCGACGAGGTCGATGACCATGAACCCGGCCGTCTCGATTCCGATGCCGACGAGGCCGAGGCCCTCGGTGCCGACCAGCCACCACACGGGGTATATCAGCCAGACCACGGTCACGAGGTTCCGCAACGTCCGGAACGTACTCTGTGTGTCGCTCGGTAAGTCGCCGACCCGACCGGACAGCGAACTGAACAGGAAATACAGCAACACGAGCAGGAACGCCGTGCTGATACCCCACCAGACCAGCCGTTCGGCGCCGGGCGAGAGCACGCCGCTCCCGGCCGACAGCGTCGCGACGACGCCGGTCCCGATCATCAGCACGTCGAGACTGACCAGCGTCGCGATGGTGTTGCGGTCGGCCCCGGCGAGCAGTCCGAGGTCGTACAGCAACAGCGGTGTCGTGAACAACCAGTCCGTGTACCGTGCCCAGTAGATGGGCGCTTCGGGGTCGTTTGGCAACTCGATTATCGTCAGCCCGAACCCGAGCGCCATCGCGAGGTAGTTGACGAACGCTATCGCCGTTATCAGTATCGTCGCGATGTAGAACTTCTGTCGTCGGTCGTCGGTCTCACCCCACCCTCGACCGATGAAGTACAGCATGCCGAGGAACATGCCTGCAGTACCGAGCCAGAGCCATACCGATTCGCCTCCTGGTTGTGGCATAATGCAGTTGTAGTTTCGGCTGCACAAGTGAAGTTTAGCGTACCCAAACAGTTAGGCAGAATCCGGCAGATATTACGTCGACCAGCAACCACCCTCGGCAGCCTGTCGACACGGCGGAAAAAACTGTCCGGTCTGGACACGGTACCCGCGACCGTGCCGAGCGGTGACCGGCTCAGTCCGCGGCGACTTCCGCTGTTTCTTCCTCGCGGTAGTGCTCTTCGATTAGCTCCTCGTCGATGCGGTTGAGCGCATCCTTCGGGAGCATCGAGAGCAGGTCCCAGCCGAGTTCGAGCGTCTCGTCGATGTCGCGGTTCTCGTCGAAGCCCTGGTCGACGAACTCGTCCTCGAAGCGGTCTGCGAAGTCGAGGTACTTGTTGTCGAGGTCCGACAGCGCCTCGCGACCGACGATGTTCACGAGGTCGCGCAGGTCCTCACCTTCCGCGTACGCGGCGAAGATCTGGTCTTTGACGTCGGCGTGGTCGGCGCGGGTCAGGCCCTCGCCGATGCCGTCGTCCATCAGCCGCGACAGGCTGGGCAGGACGTTGATCGGCGGCTGGACGCCCTGGCTGTTGAGGTCGCGGTCGATGTAGATCTGGCCCTCGGTGATGTATCCGGTCAGGTCCGGAATCGGGTGGGTGTCGTCGTCGCCGGGCATCGTCAGGATGGGAATCTGGGTGACAGAGCCCTCCCGACCCTCGATACGACCGGCCCGCTCGTAGAGCTGGGCCAGGTCCGTGTACATGTATCCGGGGTAGCCACGTCGGCCGGGGACCTCCTCACGCGCGGCACCGATTTCGCGCAGCGCCTCGCAGTAGTTGGTCATGTCCGTCAGGATGACCAGTACGTGGTAGTCCTTCTCGAAGGCCAGGTACTCGGCCGTGGTGAGCGCGAGTCGCGGCGTAATCGTCCGCTCGACGGCCGGGTCGTCCGCGAGGTTCATGAAGACGACAGAGCGTTCCAGCGCACCGGTGCGCTCGAAGTCGTCCATGAACTCGTTGGCCTCCTCGGCCGTGATACCCATCGCGCCGAAGATGACGGCGAACTCGGAGCCGTCCTCGTCGTCGCCCTCTTCCTCTTCAGGCACGCTCGCCTGACGGGCGATCTGGAGTGCGAGGTCGTTGTGGGGCAGCCCCGACGCCGAGAAGATGGGCAGTTTCTGCCCGCGGACGAGCGTGTTCATGCCGTCGATGGCCGACACGCCCGTCTGGATGAACTCCTCGGGGTACTCACGCGAATAGGGGTTGATGGCTGCGCCGACGATGTCCTGCCGTTCGTCGGGGACGATCTCGGGCCCGCCGTCGATAGGCTGGCCGGTCCCGTCCATGACCCGCCCGAGGAGGTCCTCGGTGACGGGCATCTTCATCGTCTCGCCGAGGAAGCGAACGGAGGCGTTGCGGTCGATACCCTCCGTGCCCTCGAACACCTGGATGGCGACGTAGTCGCTCGCGGATTCGAGCACCTGGCCACGGCGGGTCTGGCCGTCGCCGGTCTCGATCTCCACGATCTCGTCGTAGCCGACCGGTTCGTCGGTCTCGACGAAGACCAGCGGTCCGCTGATCTCTGTGATTGTCTGATACTCTTTCATTGTTAGTACATCTCCCGGATCTCGGAGGTGATGTCGTCCTCTAGGTCGTCGATATACTCGTTGTAGTCTTCCTGGACGCCGATACGGTTGAGCCGCGGTGCGGCGTCGATATCGGTGATCTCCTCGACGGGGACGCCGGCTTCGAGCGCGTCGAAGGCCGCGTCGTTGTACGTCTTGATGGCGTCCATGATGCGGTAGGTCTTCTCGGGCTCACAGTAGGTGTCCGTCGGGTGGAACGCGTTCTGCTGGAGCCACGCCTCGCGCAGGTAGCGGGCGATCTCCAGCGTGAGCTGCTGGTCCTCGGGCAGCGCGTCCTTCCCGACGAGCTGGACGATCTCCTGCAGTTCCGCTTCCTCGTCCAGCGTGTCGATGGCCCACTGGCGCGTCTCCGGCCAGTCGTCGCGGACGTTCTCGACGAACCACGGGTCGAGCTGGTCCCGATAGAGGGAGTACGACTCGTTCCAGTTGATAGAGGGGAAGTGCCGGCGTTCGGCCAGGTCGGCGTCCAGCGCCCAGAACGTCTTGACGATACGTAGCGTGTTCTGGGTGACCGGTTCCGAGAAGTCCCCGCCCGGCGGGGAGACAGCCCCGATGACCGAGACCGAGCCCTCGGTGTCGTTGATGTTCTGGAAGTAGCCGGCGCGCTCGTAGAACTCGCTCAGGCGAGCGGAGAGGTACGCGGGGTACCCCTCCTCACCGGGCATCTCCTCCAGCCGCGAGGAGATCTCACGCATGGCCTCGGCCCACCGGGAGGTGGAGTCGGCCATCAGCGCCACGTCGTACCCCATGTCGCGGAAGTACTCCGCGATGGTGATCCCCGTGTACACGCAGGATTCACGCGCCGCGACGGGCATGTTCGACGTGTTCGCGATGAGGCAGGTGCGGTCCATCAGGGCGTTGCCCGTGATGGGGTCTTCCAGTTCCGGGAAGTCCTCGATGACTTCCGTCATCTCGTTGCCACGCTCGCCACAGCCGACGTAGACGACGATGTCCGCGTCGGCCCATTTGGCGAGCTGGTGCTGGGTGACCGTCTTGCCCGACCCGAACGGACCGGGGATGGCGGCCGTCCCACCCTTCGCGATGGGGAACAGGCCGTCCAGCACGCGCTGCCCGGAGATGAGGGGTTCGGTCGGCGTCTCCTTTTCCTCGGCCGGGCGCTGACTGCGGACCGGCCACTCCTGACGCATCTGGATCTCCTCGCCGTTGTCCAGTTCGACGACCGTCTCCTCGACGGTGAAGTTGCCGGACTCGGCCGAGGTGACTTCGCCGCCCTCGTAGTCGGGCGGGACCATCACTTTGTGGTCGATGCTGGGCGTCTCGGGGACGGTCCCGACGATGTCGCCGGACTCGACCGTGTCGCCGGCCTCGACGGTCGGCTCGAACTCCCAGGTCTTCTCTAAGTCGATACCCGGCGCGTCGACACCACGGTCGAGGTACGCCGAGCCCATCTTCTCTTCGAGGACGTCGAGCGGGCGCTGGACGCCGTCGTAGATGGCGTCGAGCATGCCCGGCCCGAGGTCCACGGAGAGGGGTGCACCGGTCCCTTCGACCGGTTCACCCGGGGAGACGCCGGAGGTCTCCTCGTACACCTGGATGGTGGTGATGTTGCCTTCGATCTCGATGACCTCGCCCATCAACCCTTCCGAACCGACGTAAACGACGTCGTTCATCCGGGCGTCGAGGTCTCGAGCCGTTACGACCGGTCCCGAGACACTTTCGATGATACCGTCCTCGCGGACGTCGGATTCTGTTGCTTGACTCATAGTTAGTCTTCGTCCATCAGGTCGATACCGATGGCTCGTTTGATCTGTTCACGCAGCCCGCCGCTGCCGGTGCCACCGCCGAGTGTCACCAGCACGGGCTCGACACTCGTCTCGGCGTTCTTTCGGACGCCGCGAGAGAGGTGTTCCAGGTCGTCGTCGTGCATCACGACGATGCCGACGTCGTCGTCCGTGAGTATCTCCTCTACGGCGTCGTCCAGATGCTCGTCTTTCTCTTCGGCGGGAACGTCCGCGAACTTGCGGACGCCTGCCAGTCGGAACCCCGTCGTGAACTCCGGGCTCCCGATAACGGCTATCTCCTGGCTCATAGTATCACCAGTTCCTGTTCGATTTCGTCGGGTTCGAGCCCGGCCTCCCGGCCGCGTGCGATGGCACGGATGTTGTCGACCTCTCGCTCCTTCGCGAGGATGTACGACAGCACCGGGCAGACCGACAACGGGTAGCGATTCGAGAGTCGGTCGGCGTACTCCAATAGCGCCGCGTCCAGCGCACGCTCGAACTCGATGAGGTTCTCGGCGTCTTCGAGCGCGCCGAGCGCCTGATCGAGGTCGTCACCGTACGTGCTCTCACGGACGGCGGCGACGAGTCCGTCGAAGTTCGACGCGAGCTGTGCGAGCGACTGTTCGTCGAACAGCTTGCCCCCCTCGATGTAGTACTCGGAGGGGTCGATGTCGGCGCCGCTCCGTGCCAGCCGAAGGGCGTTCCGGAGGTTCCGGAAGTCGACTTCGGCTTCGAGGAACTCGACGTAGAGACCGGTCGGGCTGTCTATCTCCGGGTTGTCCGGAAGCCCGTCCAGCATCATCTCGTAGAAAGCGCGGTCGACGGCGTTTTCCAGTGGCACGAGGACGTTGCTCTCCTCGTACACCTCGTAGGCCTCGGCCAGCGAGTCGCCGAAGATGGTGTCGTCGAGTTGCTCGACGACTTCTTCGATGGAGCCGGCGTTCAGCAACTGGTCGATTCGGCGCTCACTGAACTCGCCGGCACGGATGAGGTCGTCTTCGACCTCGGTCGCGTCCGAGTCGGCGTAGAGGCCACGGATGACCGTCTTGACGTTCCAGACGTCGAACTTCCGCAGGTATCGGGCGATGTAGTCGTACAGCGCGCCTTCCGACCAGCGGAGCAGGTCGTCGAAGTGCTTCGCGAGGTTGCGGTTGAGCGCGTACTCGACGAGGTCGACGCCGGAGTACCGCGACCCGAGGGCGTTCATCTCGGACTCGTACTCGGTCTCCTCCATGAATCGGGCGATCTCGCCCGTTCCCATGCGGACCAGTTTGCGGTAGTCGTCGTCGTCGAACAGCGAGGCACGACGGGAGCGAACCCGAGCGATGACGTACTCGTAATTCGAGCTCCGGCCGCGTTTTGCCGTCCCTTGGCTGCTCATTGTGCTTCGAAGAGGCGGTCGCTGATTGCTTTCAGGTTGTCCTCCCAGACGCTCTCCAGCACGGAGTCGAACGTGTTGTTCACACGGACGCGGGAGGCCTCGCTCTCGACAACCACACCGCCGAGACAATCGTATTCCCCGGCGAACTCTGCGTCGTCGTAGTCGGTGAGGATATCCTCGATGAGGTCCTGGTCGTCGGCGCGGCCGTAGACCTGGAGGCTATCGTCGTCGAACTCCTCGACTGCCGCCGAGATGAGCGACCGCGTCAGCTCTTCGCGGCGGTCGCCTTCGAGGTCGGCGATGGCCTGTTCGACGTCCTCGCGGACGTCCTGAAGGACGTCGCGACGGGCGCCGAGTCGGGCCTGCTTGGCCTCGAGCTTCGCCGAGGAGAGACGCTGCTCGCGTTCCTGCTCGATCTCGCGGTCGACTTCTGCCTCGCGCTCCTCTCGGATCAGGTCGGCATCGGCCTCGGCCTCGGAGATGATCTCCTCGGCACGCTCGTCGGCCGCTTCGCGTATCTCGTCTGCACGCGCGCGGGCCTCGTCTCGGATGTCCTCTACGACTGTATCAAGGCTCATTGTTGGAAAAGGGGGTGGGTGGTTAACCGAGGATGAAGACGACGACCAGCGCGAGGATGACGAGTGTCTCCGGCAGGACCGTCAGGATGAGGCCACGACCGAACATGCTGTCGTCCTCTGCGATGGCGCCGACTGCGGCGGCACCGATACCGCGCTCTGCGTATCCGGAGCCCAGCGCGGCCAGCCCGACGGCGAGGGCCGCGGCGGCACCAGCCGGGATGGCCGGTGCGGCGCCGGTGGTACCTTCCTGCAGTACAGCGTTGACAACGAGTGCGATGTTTTCAATCATGTTGTTGAAGTCCTCTCTGAGATTGCTCGTGTCCGAACAGGCGTATGTGACTCCACGTAGTTCATAAAGCTTCCCAAAACACTTCGTCAATAGGCTATTCGGGCGATTTAGCGGCTGTAGACGCGGTGGTTGTGAGCTGGTACCAGCCGTCGCTCGTGTCGAACCGGAGCTATCGCTACCCTCGTGGGAGGTCGTCGTCAAAAAAGGCGTCGTCAGGAACGGTGTCGGCCGCTCAGTCGTCGGTCGTGTAGTTCCGCTCGTAACCGAACGGGCTGTAGGCCTTGCCGCCGCCCTCGAAGAACTTGCCGAAGAACTCGACGTACTCGAGACGCACACCCTGTAGACCCGCGCTGGTGACACCCAGCACGAGGACGAGGACGTGACCCAGCACGAGGACGAGGAGGCCGCCGACGACGCCGGCGATGCCCGAGTGCATCAGGCCGCCGAACATCACTTCGGTGACCTCGTGGCCGTGATAGGTCCCTTCCGCGAGCATATGGGCCGGTGAGTGATTGATACCGAAGTGCCATTCGGCACCGTGCCCCGTCTCGACGACGTACACGCCGAAGAACAGCAGGTTGACCACGAAGGCCATCCCGGCCTTCGCGAGCAACACTGCGGCGAGTCGGGTGTACGACAGGACGTTCACGAACACGTTCAGGAACTCGACGACTTCGATGGGGTCGGCGAGTGCCAGCAGCACGAGGCCGGCGAAGAACAGGATCAGCCACGCCGAGAATGGCGCGCCGAGCCCCGGAATCGTGAACAGGTTGATAGCCGGCAGGCCGGCGAACCCGAGCGCGAACGGGTGCCCGGCGAAGATACCCTCCTCTGCGGTGTAGAGGAAGTTCGGTGCGGCGCCGTTGGCGCCGGAGAACACCCACGCCCACAGGCCGAACAGCATCAGGAGCCACGACCCGCTCTCGGTGACGGCGTCCCAGAGCCCGTGGCCGAGGTTCTTCACGAAGTCGAACGTCCAGCCGATAGCGAGATGGAGCATGCCAGCGAGCAGGCTGATGGTCAGCCACGCGATGGCGTAGTCACCGTAGACCGGCTGGAGTCCCTTGTGGATCGGCGGGTTGCCGCCCCAGACGATTTCACCGAGCTGGTGCAAGCCGAAGAACTCGCCGTAGAGGACGCCGAACAGCGCAGTGAACCCGCCGGCCCACATCGCGACGCCGCCGAGACTCTTCAAGACGTCGCTCTCGACGTTCGAGTACAGGAAGTACCCCGCG
Source organism: Haloarcula pellucida (assembly GCF_014647235.1). Taxonomy (GTDB): domain Archaea; phylum Halobacteriota; class Halobacteria; order Halobacteriales; family Haloarculaceae; genus Haloarcula; species Haloarcula pellucida. Next base: position 178,644 of record NZ_BMOU01000002.1, on the reverse strand, counting down.
AGGAAGTACAGCAGACCGTACCCGAGGTCGCCGATCATGAACCCGTAGAACGCCGGGAACGTCAGGAAGAAGACGACCGTCGGGTCGAACTCGCTGTACTTCGGCCGGTTGACGACCTCGACGAGGTCCTCGAACGGTCGGACGACGCCGGGGTTGTCCTGGATGACGGGCGGCTGGTCGTTGTCCATCGTGACCAGTCCGCCGTCGGCGACGGCCTCCTGGGAGGTGTCGCCGGCCTCTGTGATGGTCGCTTCCTCGTCTTCTTCGACCCCACCGTTGCCACCCTCGTGTTCGACCTCCTCGCGGGAGTGGACGTGGCCCTCGTCGTACTCGGCGATTTCGAGCTTCTCGATGTCGACCGCTTCCGAAACGTCGGCCTCGACTGCGCTCTCGAACTCGCTGTAGCGCTCGTTGGGAATCCAGCCCTCGGCGATGAAGGCGTTCTCCGTCGTCGCGAAGGTCAGCGGCGCCTCGGCCTTCTGGACCTCGATGGAGAGCTTCTCTTCTGCGGCCAGTAGGAAGCCCGCGTAGTCGAGTCGAAGGTCGTCGAGTTCGTCCTCGACGGTGCCGAGCTTGGACTCGAGCTTCTGTTTCTGGTGTTGCAGTTCTTCTAAGTACTCCGTCGGGTCACCGTCGCCATCGGGTATCTCGAGTCCCGAGAAGGTCGCGCCGACGAGGGTGTCCTGGAGCGTACTCTCGTCGGTCTGAGCGAAGACGGCGACGACGTCGTCCTCGGACCGGACCTCGAACGTGTCGACGTCGCTGTCCGCGAGCGCGATCTTCACCTCGTCTGCGTCGCCTTCGCCGACGGCGACGGCAAGCGACTCGTAGTCCCGAAGCAAGTCGAGGTCGATGCCGAGCGTGACGAACGGCTCCATCGTACTGATGCGTTCCTCGACGTCCCGGAGGTCGTCGCGGATGTCGTCACGGCGGTCGTCGAGTTCGTTGACCTGCGTCCGGATCTCTTCTAGGTCCTCTTCGAGCGCGTCGTCGGTGACGAGGCGCGTCGGTCCGGCGTCCTCCTCGTCGACGTCGAGGATGGACTGCAGCGACCGGACGGTGACGAGCTGGTCGGAGGCCGAGTCGGCCCCCTTGACGGGGTCACCGGGCTCGAACCCGTCCCAGGACCCGTCGTACTCGGTGACGTGAAGCATATCGAGGTCGTGGACCGCCTCGATGGCCTGCCCCATGACACGCTTCGACCCCGTCACCGAGACGCGGCACATCTTCTCAGGTCTGAGCATGTACCGCCTCCTCGAAGAGGTCTGTGACGTAGTCGACCACCTCGTCTTCGCGACCGGCGGCCTGTTCCTCGAGTTCGGCGCGAGCCTCCTCACCCTCGGCGATGAGTTCCTCGCGTTCGGCCTCGATGTCCTCGCGAGCGTCTTCGAGACGCTCCTCGGCCGTCGCCTCGGCCTCCTGCTCGGCCTCTTCGCGAATTTCGTCGGCCCGTTCTCGGGCCTCTGCGATCCGCTCTTCGCGGTACTCTTCGGCCTCAGCGACGATGTCGTCGGCCTCCTGCTCGGCCTCCTTTATCCGGTCTAGAACTTCTGGCCGTGGCATTCTCTAATCGTGTGCCCGTTGCTAGAGCGGCTATTTGGTAGTTGCGAAGTTTCCGCGCCTGCATGAGAGTTTCTCGCAACCGGCGAATCGGGGCGGCGTGTGGCCCCAGACCGAAATCCGGGGAATTATGACCGCGAACCCCTAACGAGTGGGTAATGGGAGTCCTCGAGAACAAAGCCCGTGCGCGGACGTTCTATAAGTACCTCTCGAAGGTCTACGACACCATCAACCCATTCATCTGGGACGAGCGGATGCGTGACGAGGCCATCGAGATGCTGGACGTAGCCCCAGAGGACCGCGTCCTGGACATCGGCTGTGGCACCGGTTTCGCCACCGAAGGGCTACTTCAACACGTCGACACCGTGTACGGTCTCGACCAGAGCCCCCACCAGCTCTCGAAAGCCTACCAGAAGTTCGGCAAGCGCGGGAACGTGCGCTTTCACGTGGGCGATGCCGAACGGCTCCCGTTCAAAGACGATACCTTCGACGTCGTCTGGTCGTCGGGCTCTATCGAGTACTGGCCGAATCCCGTCGACGCGCTAGAGGAGTGTCGCCGCATCACGAAACCCGGTGGCACGGTCCTCATCGTCGGGCCGGACTACCCCAACTCCTCGCTCTTCCAGAAGGTGGCCGACGCCATCATGTTGTTCTACGACGAGGCGGAGGCCGACCGGATGTTCGAGGCCGCCGGGTTCGAGCGGTTCGAGCACCACATCCAGCAGTCCCGGCCGGGTAGCCCGCGTGCGATTACCACGATCGCCGACGTACCGGAGTAAGCCGTAGCGACGGCGGTACCGTAGCGGGCGAGGCGAGACACGACCCTCGGTACCACGCCGTGTACCGAGTCGGCGTCGGTTCGACGACGCGCGCCGGCGGTTAGCGTTCGGGGACGGTGACCGACGTCCGGGTGCCGTTGGCCGTCGTCACCGTCACCGTGTACTCCCCGCGCGGTTCGACGGTCCAGAGAACGCCGTCGGTCCCACCGGTGCCGACGCGGCGGCCGTCGATGTGGACGGTCGCATCTACCGGAGCGCCGGTCTCGTTGTTCGTGACCTCGACGAACAGGGGACCGGTCGAGTACGCTCGTTGGACCTCCAGACGGAGCGACTCGTTGACCGACTGTCGGGTTTCCGTGGTCTGTACGGTAGCCAACTGTCGGTGCTGGAGTTCGTAGAAGACGTTCGTCGTCCCGCCGTCGAGGTACGCGGTAAGTCGACCGTTGGGGTGGTTCGCGGTCAGTTCGTAGATGCCGGAGGTCCCGTAGTAGGTGAAACTCGGCCGCTGTCGCTCGTAGAGCCAGGTGTACAGTTCCGAGGCGCGGTTGTCAGCCACGTCGAGGCGGTTCGTGTCCCCGGAGGCGCCCTCGGCGAACTGGTCCGGTTGCGTGGGTTGTCGCTCGCTGCCGAGGGACGTCTCACGGACGTACTCGCTGCCGTCGACGGTCGCGAACATGTAGCCTTCCGAGGAGCCCTCGACGTACACGATGCTCGCGTCGCTGGCGCCCGTGACGGTCGCTCGCACCCGCTTGCTGACCGGTCCGTGCAGTAGCTGTAACGCCCCCTCGATGTTTCGCAGACGGGCCTCCATGCCGCTGGTCATCGAGTAGTCGGGTTCGAGTTGCTGGGCCGCCGAGATACGGTCGAGCGTGTCGAGCAGGGCACGTGATTCGGCGTCGACGAGTACGCGGACTCGGAGGAGTTCACGCTCAGAGATCTCGCCCGCCGCGTAGCGGCTGATAGCCGTCTGCTGGCGCTGTCGCAGTTGCGCTGTTCTGCGTTCGGCGGCCGCCAGCGTCCCGCGGACGAGTTGCCGTCGCGCGGCCTCCGAGTCGGCACGGCGGAACCGCTTTTCGAACGTCGACGCTCCGTGTCGTTGGTGTAGCTGTCGGGAGCCGGAGGCGACCGCCGTCCCGACGTCGATACCCGTCTCGTTGAACCCGGTCGCCTGTATCTCGTCGGGTGGAATCGTGAGATGGTTCGTCGTGTTGGCGATAGGCGTTATGCGGGGAGACACGGACGCGTCCGAGACCGACTGCGCCGGTGCCGTGTTCCAGCCAGCAGCGGGGGCTGCCGTCGCACTCGCAAGCAGCAGTGCGACGAGGAGGGCAGGGAGGAGTCGCATCACCACCGGGTTAATGCGGAGAGTACAAAAATCCCCCTATTGCCATAGCGAGGATAGACGGCAGAGAAGGCGCGAAACCTTTCAAAAAGGGAGCTGACGTTTTATTCGCGGATGGAAAGGGTTTTGCCGACGGACTGAGCATCCACGAGTGGAAATGTCCTCGCGGATATCTGCCGCCCTCCTCATCGTCCTCGTCGCGGTGCTGGCGACGGCGTCAGCCGTGGCGACACCGGCCCTGTCGGACGGCGTCGCTGTCGCCCAGACGTCGCCGACCGAGACGCCGACGCCGGTCACCGAGAACACGACGTTCTACCTCCAGTTACAGTCGAACGGTGACGCGCGCTGGACGATTACCGACACGTACGCGCTCGAAGACCGGAACGACACGGAGGCATTCGAAGAACTCGCCAAACGGTACGTCGACGGTGAGGCCGAAACGGGGTGGGAAACGGCGTTCCGAGAGGCCAACGAGGCCGCGACGGCGGCGACGGGCCGCGAGATGAACATCACCGGGATGAACCGGGACTACGTCGTCAACGCGGACAGCGGGACGCTCGTACTCGAGTTCACCTGGCGCAACTTCGCGACGGTCGAAGACGACCGCCTTATCATCGACGACGCGTTCGACACGCCCAGTGGCACGTGGTTCGACAGCCTCACCGCGAACCAGACGCTCGTCATCTCGGCGCCGACGGGCTACGGCGTCCAGAGTTCACCCCCGACGATGGGTGTCCAGAACGGCGAACTCCGGTTCGTCGGCCCCCGAACGTTCGAACCAGGCTACCTCGAAATCGTCTACACGGGTGACCAGGAGACGTCGGCTCCGGGATCCGAGGAGACGCCGAACGGTGAGTTACTCGGCGACCCGCCGCTGTGGATAGGGGCCGTCCTCATGCTGGTCATCGGACTCGTCGTGGCCGTCGGGTACATGAACCGCGACGACGACGACGACGTGCCGGCGGCCGGAGCGACGAACACGACAGGCGGCGATACTGGGGGGCCCGACGCCGAGGTCGCTACCGGGGCGTCCACGAACGGGTCGGCCGACGAGGCGGCGGTCGACGAGGCAGACGAAGCGGAGGTCGACGTCACCCTGTTGAGCGACGAGGAGCGCGTCGAGCGCCTCCTCGAACAGAACGGGGGCCGGATGAAGCAGGCCCGCATCGTCAAGGAGACGGGGTGGTCGAACGCGAAAGTGTCGCAGTTGCTCTCGGCGATGGACGAGGACGACCGCATCGACAAACTCCGCATCGGCCGGGAGAACCTCATCTCCTTCCCCGACGAGGACGTCACCGAGATAGACGAGTAGTCGTCGTAAACCCCACCGTAGTGGTTTCTGGTTCGGAAACGTTTATTCGCTGTCCGACCCCACTGCGTGGTATGAAAATCCTTGTCACGGTGAAGGAGGTGGCCCACGTCGACGACGAGTTCGAGATAGACGGACTCGGTATCGACGACCGGTACGTCACGTACGACCTCAACGAGTGGGACGACTACGCCGTCGAGGCGGCCGTCCAGATACAGGAGGCCGGCGACGACGTCGAAGTCGTGGCCGTGACTATCGGTGATGCAGACACCGAGGACACGATTCGGCAGGCGCTGGCGAAGGGTGCGGACCGCGCGATTCGGGTCTGGGACGACGCACTCGCCGACGCGGGACTGCTAGACCCCGAGACGAAGGCGCGGCTTATCGCCGCCGTCGCCGCCGAGGAGGACCCCGACCTCGTGCTCACCGGCGTGCAGTCGGCCGACGACGGGTTCGGTGCGACCGGCGTCACGCTCGCCGAACACCTCGGCTTCGAGTGGGGGGCCGTCGTCAACGCTCTCGACCTCGACCGGGAGGCGGGGATCGCACACGTCCACCGCGAACTGGAGGGCAGCGTCGAGGAACTGACCGACGTGGAACTGCCCGCGGTGTTGACGATACAGACCGGCATCAACGAGCCACGGTACGCCAGCCTTCGGGGCATCCGACAGGCCCAGAGCAAGGAACTGGCCGAGTACTCCCTCTCGGACCTCGACCTGACGCCGGCGGACGTCGAGAGCTCGCTGGAGCAGACGGACCTCTACGAACCCGAGAGCGAGAGCGAGGCGACGGTGTTCGAGGGCAGTGCCGAGGAGACGGCCAGCGAGTTGGCTGGTCTGCTCCGTGAGAAGGGGGTGGGTAGCTGATGACGGTCCTCACCGTCGCGGAACACCGCCGGGGCGAACTGCGCGACGTGAGTCTGGAACTGCTGACCGCGGGCCGCGAACTGGCCGACGCGACCGGCGGCGAACTGCACACCGCCGTCATCGGTGGCGACGTCGAGGCGTTCGCCGAGCGACTGAACCGCGTGGGCGTCGACGCGATACACACCGTCGACGAGGGCGAGGAGTTCAACCACGACGTGTACACACAGGTCGTGACCCAACTGGTCGAGGCCGTCGACCCCGACCTGCTCGTCATGCCGAACAGCGTCAACGGCCTCGACTACGCGCCCGCGGTCGCGAGCAGACTGGACTGGCCGCTGGTGACGGACGTGGTCGATCTCGGCTACGACGACGAACTCACCGCGACCCGTGAGCTGTACGGGTCGAAAGTCGAGACGACCATCGACGTCCACGCCGACCGCGCGGCGGTGACGGTCCGGCCCGCCGAGTGGCCGGTCGCCGAGGGGAGCGGCGACGCCACCGTCGAATCGTTCGACGCCGACATCGACGAGTCGGCGGTCAGGTCGACGGTCACCGGATTCGAAGAGGTCGGCGGCGGCGACGTGGACATCACGGACGCCGACGTCCTCGTCTCGGTGGGCCGCGGTATCGAAGAGGAGGAGAACCTCGACATGATATTCGACCTCGCAGAGACGCTTGATGCGACGGTGTCTGCCTCCCGACCGCTCATCGACAACAACTGGCTGGAAAAAGACCGGCAGGTCGGCCAGTCAGGGTCGGTCGTCACGCCCGACGTGTACATCGCCATCGGCATCTCCGGAGCGGTCCAGCACGTCGCCGGCATGAAAGGCAGCGATACCATCGTCGCCATCAACACCGACCCCAACGCGCCCATCTTCGACATCGCCGACTACGGCATCCAGGACGACCTGTTCGACGTCGTGCCCGCACTCATCGAAGAGTTCGGTGGGTAGCGATTCGGGCGTCTCGACAGAGTCTCGTCGGTGGGTTTCTTGCTGTTAGCAGCCTATCGCCGAGGTCGTCATCGAACCCAGCACACAGCAGTCACGTCAATCGAGCGAGCGAGACAACTGCCCAGTCGAGTGTGGAACGCCAGAACGGTCTGCCGTGATCGATGACGCGTAGGGACATACTGGAGAGAGCGCGGTCCTCTCAGATAGTTCGCCTACTCGAACGCCCACTCCGTTTCGATTACTGGCGGGTTCTCACCGATCTAAGTACAACTCCAACAACAAAGCCAAGACAACCGAACAAGACGCCCCACGAGAAAATGAGAAATAGCAATTGTGACAAGAATCGAAATCGTTCTAAAAGTGTGTAGCCTGAGTATTGGGAGACATCAACTATTGCTGTCGAGAAGAAGGCCATAACCGAGCCTACCAGTCCGGTAAGGAGACCTCCGTGAAAGTACGCTACTCCCGCTGCTAACGAGATCGCAAGTATTGTCGTAACTGTTGGGGGCACCGGCCCTCCTCGGGGAGCGAAGGAGCTTGTACCGAAGCTGTTCAAAGAGTATCCAAACCCAAGAGCGAACGCGATAACAGCTGAATAGGTTAATTGAAGCCCTGGGTTAGATTCTTTCTTTCCAAGTAACATGCGAAGCATACTGGTGTTCATGAATTGTCATGAAATGTGAAATGCTGTATTTCTTCTGACTATATTTCGAGAGTCTGAGTACTTATCTCAGATCGAAGAGTTGCTTCCGGATTGCTACTGATTGTAGTCGGTCGCTCTCGACGGCCCCGGTGTTTGAGGGCCGCCCGGACGAGATCGACCGCAGACGGCCGTCCAAGGTCGACGCTGGGCGGGTACTGCGAACACGACACCGGAAGCGGGTCGTCAGGTACTTTTCCGGGTGGTTCTAACTGGTACATAATGGAGTATCTCGAGCGGCGTCGTGACCGCGTCGAGGAGCGACTGGAAGCGGTTCTGGACGGCATCGAGCCAGAAGAACTCGCCGACGAGGTCCGTCACGTCGCGCTCTCGGGTGGGAAACGCGTTCGACCGACAGTGACGGTGCTCGTCTGCGAGGCACTGGGTGGGGAACCGGCCGACGCCGTCGACTTCGCCGTCGGCATCGAACTCGTCCACAACGCCTCGCTGGTCATCGACGACATCATCGACGAGTCCGAGTTGCGCCGCGGGACCCCGGCGGCGTGGGCGGAGTTCGGCCACGGCCCGGCCATCATCTCCTCAGACGGCCTGCTGGGGGAAGCGTTCGCCCTCTTTTCGGCCGACGGACGGGCGATGCAGACCGTCTCAGAGGCGATGGTCGAACTCGGCGAGGGCGAGGCGACGGAACTGGTCGCCCAGCCCACGAACGAGGAGGAGTACATGCAACTGGCCCGCCGTAAGACGGGCGCGCTGTTTCGGGCCGCTGCGGAACTGGGCGCTATCGCCGCCGACGCCGACGGCTACACCGTCGAGGCGGTGGGCGAGTACGCCGAACGAGTCGGCGTGGCCTTCCAAATGCGTGACGACGTCTTAGACGCCACCGCCGACGCCGAGACGCTGGGCAAACCAACGGGCCACGACGCCGAGATGGAGCGCCCGTCGCTGGTCGAGGTGACCGAACTGACCACCGAGGAGGCAAACGACCGTGCCCGCGCGGAGTCCGACGCGGCGCTTGACGCCCTCTCGACAGTGAACGCCCCGGACTCCCAGTCGATGGAATACCTGCGCGACCTAGCGGAGTTCGTCGTCGTCCGCGAGCGGTGAGTAGCAGTACCCGACGACTACCGCTTCGAGACAGCGGCTGGCAGCGCGTCGCTTGATACTCCCGAGAGCCAGAAAGCCCCGGGAGCCTGTCCCGCGTCTCGTCGTCGCCGAAAATCGGCGATCGTCGTGCTGAGGAGAGTGCGTCGTACTCCCGGACCACGACGACGCACGCGAGCGAACGGCGCGCTCGGGGGGTTGCTGGCAGTGCTGGTCGCAGCGGTCCCACGAACCAGCAAGCGACGACACCGAGAACAGCAGGTCTTTAGCCCGCTGTCGACAAATCGAGGGCAATGACAGTCATCGGTATCGTCGGACTACCCGGCAGTGGGAAGAGCGAGGCGGCCAACGTCGCCGCCGACATGGGGGTGCCGGTCGTGACGATGGGCGACGTCATCCGCGAGGAGTGCCGCGACCGAGGGCTAGACCCCGCGACCCACCACGGCGACGTCGCGACGGCCCTGCGCGAGGAGAACGGGCCGGGCGCCATCGCCGAGCGGTCGCTGCCGGTCATCGAACGCGAACGCACCGACGGCGACACCGTTCTCGTCGACGGCATCCGCTCGGACGTGGAAGTCGAGGCGTTCCGCGACGCCTTCGGCGGGGACTTCTTGCTCGTGAAGGTGGACGCTCCCTTCGAACTGCGCGCGGAGCGACTGGACCTGCGCGGCCGTGACGCCGGCCGCGAGGACGGCGGCGAGTCCCTCGAAGACCGGGACGAACGCGAACTGGGCTTTGGCATGGGCGAGGCCATGGAGATGGCCGACCTCGAACTCGACAACACCGAGTCGCTGGCGGCCTTCCAGCGGAAAGTACGCACACTGCTGCGGGAGGGTCCGGAGGCGATCCAGTCGTGAGCGCAGTGTACAGCGTCGACGTCCGCATCACCGCACCGGTCAACGACACCGAGGTGACCGACCGCGTGGCCGACGCGATTCGGAATCTGTTCCCCGAGGCCGATCCCGACCACCGCGAGGGCGAACTCGTCGCGGAGGTACACACGATGGAGGGGTTCTCCGAGGAACTCCACCGCGCGGAGATTCTCGACACAGCGCGCTCGGTCTTTTTCGACTCGCTCTCGGGGGAGACCTTCGCCTTCGACCTGAAGAAACAGGCGGCCTTCGAGGGACGGGTCAACTTCGCCGTCGGCGACCCCTCGGAACTGGGCGACATCCACGTCGAGGTGACCGTCCGTGAACCGGACGCCGAAAGCTACATCGACTACGTCGCGCCGCCGACGGAGGACGGTCGGCCCGTCGATCAGGGATGACGACAGCCCTCTGTTTCGACCTCGACGGGACGCTGGTCCACTATACGCGACCGTACGGCGAGGTGGTGGAATCGACCTTCGCCGCCCACGGTATCGCCCTCGACGATGGCCTCGAAGCCGTCGGGCGGTCGGCCTACCAGCGCGCCTTCGACGCGCTCGAACCGGACCCTCACCGAACGGCGATGGCCGCCGTCGTCGCGGAGGCGGGCGTCGACGCCGACCCCGACGCGATGGCCGAGACACTGCGCGAGAACGACTACGCGGCGACCGAGGTCCCCGACGCCGCTCGGAGCAGTCTCGAAGGCCTCGCCGAGGACAACGAACTCGCCGTCATCACGAACGGCGTCCGCGAGTGGCAGGTCGGGAAACTCGATCACCACGACCTGACCGACCTGTTCGACGTCGTCGTCGCCTCCTACGAGGCCGGCGCGCACAAGCCCGATGCGGCCCCGTTCGACCTCCTGCGTGAGCGCCTGCCCGCCGACGAGTACGTCATGGTCGGCGACGAGTACGAAGCCGACGTAGAGGGCGGGCGAGCCGCCGGGTTCGTCCCCATCCACTACGAGGCGGAGGGGCCGGACCTCTGGGCGACCATCGGGGCGCTGCTCTAGAGTCCGCTGACGAATATCGCCAGCCACTCGCCGAGTTCCCGCCGGCGGGTCACCCGAACCTCCTCGACCCACTTCACCCACTGGAACCCCCGGCGCCCCGGCGCGACGAGTCGGAGCGGGAAGCCGTGGCCGTGCGAGAGCCGCTCGCCGTCCACGTGCGTCGCAAGCAGGGCGCCGCGGGCCGCTTCGAGTGGGAGGCTCCAGCGGTAGCCAGTCACCGAGCGGAACTGCACCCACCTCGCGGCGTCGTCGACGTCGGCCGCGTCCAGCAGGGCACCGACGCCGACGCCCCGCCACTCGTGGCCGGAGTACCACCCGCTCGTACAGTCCAGAACCGCGTCCTCGCTCGTGCCGGTCGGAACGTCGTCGAGCGTGTACGTCCGCTCGCTCTCGACCCGGCCCGTCACCGTCAGTCGCCAGTCGCCAGCGTCGACGGGGTCCGGGTCGTCGGCGACCCAACTGGTCACCGGGAACCGGTTACCCGCGTCGGACCCCTCCTCGCGGGACCCGGTGTAGCGCCGGTCGGCGCCCGCCGTATCGAGCGCGTCGTTGACCTGCCCCTGGAGCCGCCAGACCAGCGCGCCCGCCGTCACGAGGCCGGCGTAGCGGATGGCGTCGCGCCGCCCGCGGCGCGTCACGCTCGACGGCGAGTGGAAGCGATAGCGCAGGTGTGCGAGCAGGAGCGGCGGGACGAGGAGACCGAGACCGACGTGGAGGTGAAACAGCCCCCACGGTCCCAGATCGAGCGACCCGCCGAATATCCACCAGACGCCGGTCGCGAGCGCCGCCGCCGCGTCGACGGCCAGCAGGAGCGAGAAGAGCCGTCGCCCCGTCAGGCGGTCGGGCGCGACCCGCCGGCGGACCCGCCACAGTTTCACCGGGAGCAGGCAGACGAGGACGACCCCCGCGATAGCGTGGAGGTCGACGACCCACGCCGTGCTCGGGGTGCCGGTGAACATCGTCGCCACGCCCGTCGTCAGCAGGACGGCGACGGAAGCGAACAGCCCCCAGTCGACCGCTCGCGGCGACGGGGCGTACCGGCGGACGTCCATACACCCGTGTTGGCCCTCGACGCGCTTATATTGCCGGTCGGTACCGCCGTCGGCGAGTGGGGACGGCGGGAAGGGGCCTCTTACTGCGACTGTGTGACTGTGTGCCCCGTAGACAGGGGTCTCGCGCGGCTTAACCGCCTTCAGCGCCGAACTAGATCCACGATGAAGACACTGCAAACACGACTGCTCGGCGGGCACGTACTCGCCCTGATGACGCTGGTAGCGGCCGATATCGCGGGGTCGACCCCGCTCGTGACCGCCGCGTTCGCCGCGGCGTTCCTCACCCTCGCGGCGCTGTTCGCCGCGATGGCCGGGACGCTGGTCGGCGGCGTCACGGACCGGCCGACGTCGCCGCTGGCGACGAGACGCCCCGGGCAGTAGCGAGACGCACAGCCACGAGACCGGGCTCTTTCAGTACGACCGTTCGAGGACGACGCGGCCGTCGGCGTCACGGACGACGACGGTGTCGCCGCCGTTGTTCCAGACCGCACCCGTCCGGTCCCAGTAGCGGTCGCGCCGGGTGTCGGTGCCGCTCCCCGTGTGGATGGTGACGTTCTCCCCGGCCCCGAGCGTGTAGTTCCGGAAGGTGTAGACGTGGCCGGCCTCGTCCGCGACGGTCCATCCCGTGAGGGACAGCGGGGCGTCGCCGCGGTTCGCGAGGACGACGTACTCGTCGTTCAGGTTCTCGTTGTCGTTGCCGTCGGCGTCGGCGTGGATATCGGTGACGGCCAGTCCCGACTCACTCGCGGTGACCGTCGGCGTCGTCCGGTCGACGGCGGCGGGGTCGACACAGCCCCAGAGACCGCTCCGGGCCTCGCGAGCGGCTGATTCGGCCGCGAGGAAGCGGTCTTTCCGGGAGAAGGGACTCTCGTCGTAGACGCGGGCGCGACCGGTGGCGACGAGACGGTAGTTGAACAGTCGGTCGTCGACGACGACGTACGCTAGCAGTCGGTCGTAGTACCCCCGCCTGTCGGTGTCGGGGTCGAACGCGAGACCGACCGTCTCGCCCAGCAGGCGCTCTTTCGCGAAGTTCGAGGCGGCGACGCCCGCATCGCGGAGGCAACTGGCCCCGGCCTCGGTGTCGGGCACGCCCTCGAACTCCGGGGGGTCGTTCTCGGCGGTGACCTCTGGCGTGTCGACGCCGACCAACCGCACGGTGTCTCTGGTTCCGTTGGCGTACTCGATGCGGATGGTGTCGCCGTCGACGACGGCGGTGACCGACACGTCGGTCGTCGTCTCGGGGAGTGGCCCGGCGTTCGGGACGCCCACGGCGGTCGAATCGGGAGTCCTCGCGGAGTCCGCAGGCACACCGAACCCAGTACACCCGGCGAGGACGACCAGCAACGCGACCACGACACCGGACGGGACTCGTCGCATCGTCGGAGCGACGCGTGCCACGACCACAAGTCTGCCGGGCGGAGTTTATGGTCCTGCACTGAGAGGTCTCGAACGATGCTCGTCCCACTGCCCGTCAGGGAGGTCATGCAGTCACCGGCACGGACTATCGACCCGGACAAGTCCGTCGTGGAAGCCGCGCGACGCCTGCGTGACGAAGGTATCGGCTCGCTCGTCGTCGAGCGAGACGGCGACTGCGTCGGCATCATCACCGAGAGCGATGTCGTCGCCGTCACCGCCGAGGAGGGTGACACCCGCGCGCTGACCGTCGGCGACGTGATGGCAACCGCGCTGGTCACCATCGGCCCCGACGCCGACATCGAGGCGGCGGTCGAACGCCTCCGCACACACGGTGTCAAGAAACTCCCCGTCGTCGAGGACGGCGAACTCGTCGGCATCGTCACGACGACGGACATCTCCCGGTACGTCCCACACCTCGCACACCCGAAACCGTCGCGAGAGGTGAAGCCGGAGCGCAGACGGTTCACCCGGCCGGACACGCTGTACGAGAACGACGACTGGGAGTTCGAGAGCTACGGCACCGCCGACGGCATCGACGTCGGCGACCACGTCCGCTTCTCGAAGACCCTCTCGGAGGTAGACGTCGAGCGGTTCGCGGAGGTCAGCGGCGACACCAACCGCCTCCACCTCGACGACGCGTTCGCCGAAGCGGGTCGGTTCGGCCGCCGCATCGTCCACGGGACGCTCGTCTCCGGCATCATCAGCGCCGCCCTCGCCCGCCTTCCGGGCATGACAATCTACCTCTCGCAGGAACTCAGCTACCGCGGCCCCGTCGACATCGGCGAGCGGGTCACGGCCCACTGCGAGGTGGTCGAGCAGTTGCAGGCGAACCGCTTCCGACTCGCGACGGCCGTCGACGACGCCGACGGCGACTGCGTCGTGGAAGGCGACGCCGTCGTCATCTCGGACCCCATCCCAGAGACCGGGTGAGTGTGCGTGTCGTGTTAACTGGTAGCAATCGTTAAGCACGCGCCGGTACGTGTCATACGTATGGAGGCATTCGAACGGCCGACGTTCGAGACGAGTGCGGCCAGAACGGTGTATCAGTACGTCGAGCGACACGGGACGGCGGCCCGGCACCGGGCGCGGACGGCGACCGAGTTGGACAGCGAGACGTTCGACGAGGCGCTAGAACACCTGCTCTCGAAGGGGTACCTGAAAGACGACGGCGGGACGCTGGCGCTGGCGCTGGACGTCGGCTCCGTCGAAACGCACCAGAACGACGGTATCAGCTACGTGATCCGACCCGCCCAACCGGACGACTTCGAGGGACTGGTCGAGGCCATCCGCGACGTCTCCGCCGAGAGCACCTACGTCGTCGCCGAGAGCGTCGCCGAGCAGTTGCTGTACGAAGACGCCGTCACCCGGCACAACACCGTCCAGTCCCGCGTGTTCTTCGTCGCCACCGTCGACGACGAGGTGGTCGGCTGGTGTCACCTCGACCTGCCGCAACTGGACAAACTCCGGGAGACGGCCCAGTTGACCGTCGGCGTCGTCGAGGACCACCGCGACCACGGCATCGGCAGCCAACTCATGGAGCGTGGAATGGAGTGGGCGCGGGCCAACGGCTACCGGAAACTGTACAACAGCGTCCCGGCCGTCTCCGAGAACGCGCTCTCGTTCCTCGAAGCCCACGGCTGGCACACCGAGGGCATCCGCCGGAACCACTACACCGTCGGCGACGAGGAAGTGGACGAAGTGATGATGGCCTACACGTTCGACTAGGCCAGCAAGAGGACCAGCGCGAGCGCGATCCAGACGATTTTCAGCCCCGTGTTGACGGCGATGACCTTCGAGCCGAACTCCCGGCCCCAGATGCCGTACTGGAACGGGATAGAGCGCTTGAACGTCGAGACGGCGAAGGAGACGATGCCGCCGACGAGCATCGTCGCCACGGCCGTTCGAGCGGTGAAGGTCCCGTTTTCGATCAGCGGTGCGATGACGACGGCCCCCGACGTCGTATCGAGGGCGAAGGCCGCGACGACGGGCACCGCCGCGCCCGGCAGGCCGAGCAGTCCGGTCAGGTCGCTGGCGGCACCGACGACGCTCGCCCCGCCCGCTCCGAACAGCGCGAGCAGTTCCTCGGAGTAGGCCACGAGCAGGGAGACGACGACGTAGATGGCGGCCAGTCGCGGCAGGATGTCCCTGACCTTCGCGACCGTCTCACCGTAGGCCTCGCGGACCTTCGCCTCGCGAGTCTTCGGGCCGTCCGCCGCGTCGTCGACGTCCCGCCCGCCGTCCGGACTCGCCTCGTGGTCGGCAGGGACCCCGGCCGCGTCGACGTTCGACTCGTCCAGCAGGAGCGCCCCCGCCGCGATGCCGGTCAGCGTGATGGCCAGCGCCACGAGGCCGCGCGTCGTCACGTAGAGGACGCCGACTCGCGCGCCGAGAATCGGAATCAGGATGGGTACGTAGAACGTGACGATGTGCTGGGCGAATCCGAAGAACGTGTTTATCGTCACCGCGACCAGCGTCGCCCGGTCGTCCAGCACACCGGACTCCCGGAAGTCCGCGAGCATGCCGTACCCGGCGGTCGGCGAGGCCGTCGTGGTCAGGATGGCCGTCCCCACCTCGTCCGGGAGGTTGGCCGGTTCCGTCAGGTACTGGGAGACGGTCGCTATCTTGTCGACGAGGCCGAACGCCACCGCGAGGTTCGCGAGGAACACGCCCAGCGAGAGGAAGACGGTGATGCGCACCACTCGCTCTGCGACGTCGGCCAACAGGCCCGCGGCCGGGTGTGTCAGCAGGTCGGCGACGAGCGACAGCACGGGTGGCAATCGGGTCGAAGGTGGCAAAGGTCCGTCGGTCGGGGCAGAGAACGACGGCGCTCAGGTCACTAACAGTCGCACGACGCCGAACAGCACCAGCACGCCGAGTACGTCACAGACGTTCGTCACGACGGGGATGACCACGTCGTCCGGGTCCAGTTCGAACCGGTAGGCCGCGTACGTCGTCAGCGTGGTGACGGCGATAGCCAGCACCGCCAGCGTGACGCCGCTTGCGAGTGCGATGGTCACGACCGACACCAACGAGAGACGGGTCCCGCCGAGCGCGCTCTGTAAGCCCCACGCGCCAGCGCCGACCAGCGGGAAGACGGTGACTGCCAGTGCCACGGTGGCGACGGCGTTGCCCGCCAGTCGGTCGTCCGTCGGGTCGAACGACAACAGGCCGAGGTGAAAGGCCGTCGACAGTCGGGCCGCGAGGATACTCCCGAGGTTCCCGGCCATCCCTATCGTGACGGGGACGAGGACGAGCAACGACGGGTATCGCAACAGCACCGACTCGAAGGTGTCGAGGACGAGGCCGCTCCCGAGTTCGATGGCGGTCAGGACGACCAGCACCGGGAACATACGGCGGACGATGCCCCTGACTCGCCACTCCGACCCCGCCACGTCAGGCACCCCCCAGCGCGAGGACGAACCGAGTCGCCGCCAGCAGCGTCGCGATACCGACGACGTCGCCGGTCGTCGTCACGACCGGCCCGGCCAGCGTGTCCGGGTTCAGGCCCCGCCGATAACCGACGAAGACGACGGAGACGACGGCGATAGTGAGGAGAACGCCGGAGACGAAACCGGCCACCAGCGCGATGCCCACGAGGGTCATCAGCGGGGCCGACGGGCGGCCGAGCGCCACCAGCAAGGCGACGGCCAGCACCGCCGCCACGCCGCTGACGAGGACGCCGTTCGCCAGTGCCGCCGCCACCGCCGCGTTCACGCGCTCGTCGGCCAGCGAGAAGCGTGGCTCGACTAACCCCTGGTGCAGCGCTGAGCCGAGTCGTGCACCGAGCGATCCGTAGACGTTCCCGCGGGTCGCCAGCAGCGCCGGCACGAGGACGAGCAACCCCGCGACCCGTTCCAGTTCCGCGTCCATCCCCCCGAGGACGACGCCCGCGAACAGCCCCCCCGCCGCGCTGAGCAGCAACACCGGGATCGACTCCCGATAGGCTTCGATAGCGACCTCGCGGACGGTCATAGTAGGGTTCAACCGGCCCCACTCGCAAAAAGAACGGTGTTCGCGGTTGGGCGGTCCACGGACCGACACGTTCAGGCTCGCAGGGGCCAACGGACGTTCGATGGACGAGCCACGGGTCCTCCTGACGAACGACGATGGCATCGACGCACCGGGGCTTGCGAGCCTCTACGAGGAACTCACTGCCGTCGCGGACGTGACGGTCGTCGCGCCCGCCGAGAACCAGAGCGGCGTCGGTCGGACCCGAAGTCATCGGACCGCTCGCGAGTCCCACCCGTGGGGCTACGCGCTCGACGGCACGCCCGCCGACTGCGTCGCTTACGGCCTGCGCGGCCTCGACGCGTCGTTCGACCTCGTGGTGTCGGGGTGCAACCACGGCCCCAACGCCGGCAACTACGTCGTCGGCCGGTCGGGGACCGTCGGGGCCTGCGTCGAAGCGGGCTTTCTGGGTGTCCCCGGCGTCGCCGTCTCCGCGTACCACTGCAAGGACTTCTTCGTCTCGCCACCCGAGGCCTACGACTTCGACCGCCCGGCCCGCATCGCCACGGAAATCGTCGTCCGGGCGCTCTCGGGCGGGGTCTTCGAGACGGCGGACTTCCTCAACGTCAACGTCCCCGTCGACGTGACCGACCCGGCGATGCGGCCGACCGAACCCTCCCACGACTACGACCTGCAGGTCGAACACGACACCGACTCGCCCGTGGACGAACAGGCCAACACCGGCACCGAGGGCGACATCGCCCTCCGGGACGTGGTCTGGCCCGACACCGTCGGCTGGGAGAATCCCTTCGCGAACGACACCGACCTCGGCGAGCGCTACCCGGTCGGCACCGACCGTCGCGCACTCGTCGACGGGGAGGTCAGCGTCTCGCCGCTGACGGCCCCCGCCGTCGGCGTCCAGTCGACCGCGCTCGAGACGCTGGTAGCGGGGTTCAACGAGAGCGAAGCCGCTCGAAAACGGGCGAACAACGAGGAGTAACCGTCGTCGAGTCGCCGGTCGAGGCCGCTCTCAGAACGGACCCGGACCGCCGCCGCCCATGCCGCCCATACCGCCGCCGCCACCGCCCTGTTGCATCTGTTTCATCATGCGCTCCATGTCGCCGTCGCCCATGCCCTGGAACTGCTTTAGCATCTGTTCCATCTGCTTGTGCTGCTGGAGCAGTTCCCGGATACGCTCTTCAGGCTTGCCGGACCCGCGAGCGATGCGTTCGGTGCGGGACTGGCCGACGACGCGGGGGTTCACCAGTTCCTCCTCGGTCATCGAGTCCATGATGACCTCGAAGTCACGCATTCGCTCTTGGGTGACGTCCATGGCGTTGTCCGGCAACTGGTCCATCAGCCCCCCACCGAGGCCCGGAATCATGTCCATCACCTGGTCTAACGGCCCCATGTTGTTCATCGTCTCCATCTGCTTGCGCATGTCCTTGAGGGTGAACTGCCCCTCCAACATGTCCTCGGGGTCCCAGTCTTCCTCGTCCTCGCCCGTCTCTTCCATCGCCCGCTCGACGCGCTCGGTCAGTTGCTTCAGGTCGCCCATCCCGAGCAGTCGGGAGATGAACCCCGAGGGCTCGAAGCGCTCGATGTCCTTGACCGTCTCACCGGACCCGAGGAAGGCGATGGTCGAGTCCGTCTCGTCGACGGCGGCGAGCGCCCCGCCACCTTTCGCCGTCCCGTCGAGTTTCGTGATGATGACGCCGTCGATGCCGATGGCCTCCTGGAAGTCCGCGGCCTGACTCTTCGCGCTCTGACCCATCGCCGCGTCCAGCACGAGGAGGTTCCGGTCCGGGTTCACCTCGGCTTCGATGCGCTCTATCTGCTCGATGAGTTCCGCGTTCAGCCCGTCGCGACCCGCCGTGTCGACGATGCGCACGTCGGCGTCCTGCGTCGCGTCGAGGCCCTCGCGGGCGATCTTCACGGGGTCGTTCTCGTCGGGGTCGCCGTAGAACTCCACCTCGGCGCGGTCGGCCATCTCCTTGGCCTGGTCGTACGCGCCGGGGCGGTCGGTGTCCGTCTGGATGATAGCCGGTCGAAGCCCCTTCGTCGAGAACCACCACGCCATCTTCGCGGCGGTAGTCGTCTTCCCCGACCCGTAGAGGCCGGCGAGCATGATCGTCTGTTCTTCCAGCGGGAGGTCCGTCGACTCGCCGACGAGGTCGACCAGTTCCTCGTAGACGATGCGGAGCACCCAGTCGCGAGGGGTGGTGCCGGCCGGTGGCTCCTCTTCGAGCGCGCGCGTCTTGATGTTCTGTGAGAGCTCCTGCACCAGCGAGACGTCGACGTCGGCCTGCAACAGCGACCGCTGTATCTCTTTGACGACGTCCTCGATATCCTCCTCGGAGATTCGGGACTTCCCCCGGAGGTCGTCGAGAGTTCCGCGGAGCGAACTCCCAAGATCGTCGAGTACCATTGTTGTGCCGAGGTACGCGACCGCACGGGTAAAGGCTTGTTGTCACCGGGAGTCGGGGCCACGGCGGGGACGAAAGGGACAAGAGGGCCAACCGGTTGGAACCGGTATGGCCGTTCTCGGACAGCTAGCGTACATGCTCGCCTTCCTCGCCGCCGGCGTCGGACTGCGCCGCGCCGGCGTCCTGAACGAGGAGCGGACGAGCCTGCTGACCGGGGTCGCCTTCTACGTCGCCCTCCCGGCGCTCGTGTTCGCCTCGACGTACGACCGACCGCTGGGCGAACTCGTCTCGCCGGCCCTGCTGGGCGGGTTCTGGCTCGTACTCGCGCTGACGCTGGCCGTCGGCTGGGTCGTCCACCGCGACCACGACAGCGACGCCCGGCGGAGCGTCGCCATGGTGCAGTCCTACCACGGAAACATGGGCTTTCTCGGCCTCCCGCTGGTGGCCGCGACGCTCGGAGGCGAGGCCGCCGCCGTCGCCAGCGTCGTCCTCGGCGTCGGCGCGCTGACCCACGTCCCCATCACCGTCTTCCTGCTCGTGCGGTTCAACGACAGCGAGGCGTCGCTCGCGGGAGAACTCCGGGAACTGCTGACCAATCCGGTGCTGGTCGCCCTCGCCGCCGGCATCCTCGCCTCGCTGGCCGGCGTCGGCGTCCCGGCAACGGTCCTCACGGGACTGGAGGCCGTCTCGACGCTCGCACTCCCGCTGGCGCTCGTCTGTGTCGGCGGCACCCTCGATACGGACCTCTCGCCGTCCTCACTGGACGAGAGCGTCGGCGTCGTCGCGATGAAAGTCGTCTGGATGCCCGTCCTGGCGTGGCTGGTGTTCTCCGCGCTCGGTCTCGGTCCGACGGCGCTGGCCGCGGCCGTCGTGATGCTCGGCGTCCCGACGGCCGTCTCGACGTACGTCTACACCAGCGAACTCGGCGGCGACGAGGCGTTCGCGTCGCTGAACGTCTTCACGACGACGCTCGCCTCGCTTGGCACATTGTCGGTGCTGGTCTGGCTGTTCGGGTGACCACATCCTTTTGCTCGCCGGGGTCCCCACCACCGCTATGGGCTATCATCACCTCGACCCCGAGGACCTCCCCGAGACCGAGGACTACCCCTGTGACCGACGGGGCATCTCCGACGCCGCCGAACTCCACACGCTCCACGCCGCCACCTACGAGATGGCACCCGGCGAGCAGTTGCCCCGGACCTACCACTACCACCAGCAACGCGAGGAGCTGTTCTACGTCGTTTCGGGGACGCTCCGCGTCGAGACGCCGGAGAGGGAGTTCGTCGTACCGGCGGGCGACGTGTTCGTCGCCGAACCGGAGAGCCCCCATCGGGCGTTCAATCCCGCGGACGCGGCGGAGTCCGTGAAAGTGCTGGGCGTCGGCGCGCCGAAGACGGACATCGCGCTCCCCTACGACGCCGACGGCTGACGGCTTTCACCTACGCTTTTGCCCCCTCCCCGCCCAGACCCTCTCATGACGAACAAACAGGCAGTCCAGCAGCAACTCGTAGACAGCGGCGTCACGGCCGTCCTCCGTGGTATTCCCGAGGAGAAGATGGTCGACGTGGCGAAAGCCGTCCACGAGGGCGGTGTCACAGCGCTCGAACTCACCGCCGACGCCAAGCGCTGTTCGGACATGATCGCGGCCGTCGACAAGGAACTCGAAGGCACCGACGCCGTCATCGGCGCCGGCACCGTCATGGACGCCGCCGCCGCGCGCAACGTCATCGAGGCCGGCGCGGAGTTCGTCCTCGCGCCCAACCTCAACGAGGACGTCGTCGACGTCTGCAACCGCGAGGGCGTCGTCTGCGTCCCCGGCGTGATGACGCCCACCGAGGCCGCCGACGCGATGGAAGCCGGCGCTGACATCCTGAAGATGTTCCCCGCCTCGACCGTCGGCCCGGGCCACATCGGCGCGCTCCAGGGACCGCTCGGCGACGTCCCGATCATGCCGACCGGCGGCGTCTCCACGGACAACGTCGCGGAGTACTTCGATGCAGGTGCCGTCGCCGTCGGCGCTGGCTCTGCGCTCGTCGACTACGAGGCCATCGCAAACGACGACATGGAGCAGGTCCGGGAGAGCGCCGCCGAGTTCGTCGAAGCCGTCGAGGCCGCCAGAGAGTAGCGTGGTTCCGACTGCAAGGAGGAACCACGTTCAGGCGACGCGGTGAGCGGAACGAACCGCGAAGCAGTAGCGAACCACCTCCCGGTGGTCGGAGCCTCGAACGCGAACGGGGAGCGCGAGACGATCCGAGACGGACGCGCAGATGCCGTTTTTTCGTCGCGACGTCGACAGCGGACAGCACTCGCGCTCACTGTCCGAACGTATGGAAACAATTATGAAATAGTATTTCACAAATCTTCTCCATGGTGACGGATGGCGAAGCACTCAGGGGAACAGCGTCGGCGCGGTGGGGTCGCGTCGGAACCAGATCGGGGCGTTCAGCCGATCGAAGAGACGCAGTTCGGCGGGTGAGCGGATGAGCGACGACGACATCCTGAGCGTCGTTCGGTCGGTGACGCCGGCGTTCGTCCGCCGGAGTTTCGCGCTCAAGTTCTTCATCGCGCTGCTGTGTATCGGCGTTCTCGTGGGGAGCGTCGGGGCCGTCGGTACCCAGCAGATGACCGCCGAGTTCGAACAACAGGTGCTCGACGAACACGCGACGACGGCCAAGCAGGAGGCCGATAGCCTCTCGAACTGGAACACGCAGAACTCGTTGTTCGTCGAGACGATGGCCCGCTCGCGGCCAGTCCGGGCCGGAAACATCTCGGCGATTCAGTCGCAGTTCGATCGAGAGCTACGCGAACGCGAGTTCGACGGGGACGACCAGCCGAACCTCCACTACGTCGACACCGACGAGGGCGTCGTCGCCGCCTCGACGAAGTCGAACTACCGTGGCGAGTCCGTCGACATCCTGAACGAGACAGTCAGGACCGCCCTCGACGGCGGGTCCGGGACGGTCGTCACCGAGGCCTACACCGACACGCCGACGCTCGAATCGCCACAGCCACGCATCGCCTACGTTACGCCCGCAGACAACGGGGCCGGCGACGTGGTGATATACACCGTCCCGCTGCAACAGCGCACCGGGACGCTCTCTGGCACCGGCAGTAGCACCACGCTCGTGGTCGACGGTTCGAACGACGTCCTGTTCCACCAGTTGAACACCGACCTGTTCCTCCAGCCCTACGGCGAGGACAACGGCGCGCCGGCCGCGGCCCGTGAGAGCGGCCCCGCCGATCCCGGTGCGCTCCGGGCCGGGCCCGCGAACGCGGCGCTCGATGGCTCCGCGAGCATGGCCGGCAAGGAGTACGTCGTCGGCTACGCGCAAGTGCTTGACACGGACTGGGTCGTGCTCGTCCACACCGACGTCCAGACGGCCTACGGCACCGTCCGGAGCGTCGCCGACCGTGGCCTGCTGGCGACGGTGCTGGGCATCGCCGCAGTCGGGGCCATCGGCGCCGTCCTCGGTCGCAACACTGCCAGCGCGCTCAACCGCCTGACTCGCAAGACCGAACGGATGCAGGCGGGCGAACTCGACGTCGAAATCGAGTCCGGCCGCATCGACACTGTCGGGCGCCTCTACGACGGGTTCGGGGCGATGCGAGACGCCTTACAGGACCGTATCGACGAAGCCGAACGCGAGCGCAAGCGCGCGGAAGTCGCCCACGAAGAGGTCGTCGAGACGAACGCCTATCTGCAGGAGACGGCCGCCACGTACTCCGAAGTGATGGCACAGGCCGCCGCCGGCGACCTGACCCAACGCATGGAAACCGACGGCCAGCACGACGCGATGGACGCCATCGCGACTGACTTCAACGAGATGATTGCGGAACTTGAGAAGACGACCGGTCAACTCAAGAGCTTCGCCGGACAGGTCGAAGAGTCCGGGGAGGTGGTCGGAGCCAGCGCCGCCAGCGTCACGGACGCAGCCGAGCAGGTGGCCGAGTCCATCCAGAAGATCTCCGAGGACGCTACCGGCCAGCGCGAGCGCCTGCAGGAGGCCACCGAGACGGTCGACGCGGCCGTCGTCGCTCTCGAGGACGGCGACATCGAGCGCGCCCGCGACAGCCTCGGCGACGTCGCCGGGACGCTCAACGAGGTGGCCGACGCCACCGACCACACGATGTCCGAGGCCGAGAACGTCGCCGGCGCCGCCGAGGAACAGGCCGCCGAACTCAACGAGGTCAGCCAGCGGGCCGACGAACTCGTCCGCTACGTCAAACCGCTGTACGACGTCCTCGACCGCTTCGAGACCGAATCCGAACACCAGTTTGTCTTCACCGGCGGCCCCTCGCTGGGCGGGGGCGAGACGGACGACTGACGCCGCCCCGGACCGGGGCCGCCCGGCTCAGTGGTCGGCCTCGTGGGGGTGCAGTTCCGTGCCGTACTGCTCGGCGTGGTCCGCGTAGTCGATGAACCGCGGGGCGTCGGGGTCGAACGGGCGTTCCAGCGACTCGAAGGCCTTCTTCTTGTCCCAGCTCTGGAGGCCGCCGATGGCACTGCGGTCCTCTAAGTCGTGGTAGTCGAGGTCCGGTTCGGTCAACTCCCAGGCCCGGAGGCCCTGCTCGGTCCGGACGATGACCGAGGAGTACTCGTCGCTCGACCCGACGGAGCCGACGGTGAGGTCCGCACAGTAGCCCGTGAAGTCGGCGCACTCGTCACACCCCTTGAGCGCGGCGTCGTGGAACGCCTCGACGTCCTCGACGAGGATGGGGTCGCCGTCGTGGTCGTACACCCGCATCTCGCCGTCGAGGACGTCCAGTTTGCCGATATCCTCCGGCTGGACGTCCCGTTTCTCCGCGAGTTGCTCGCCGATGAGCGAGTAATAGTTGAAGTTCTTCGTACACATCAGGGCGATAGTGTAGTCGATCGCCCGGACGCCGTCCTCCTGGGCCGCGTAGTCCCACTCGAAGTCCTGCAGGGCGCGGATGCCCTCGATTTCACACGGCGTGCCGACGAGCGCGAGCGACGCCTCGGAGAGCGGGACGCCGAGTTTGTGCGCCCACTGCGAGAGGTCCAGATTGCCCAGCGCCAGCGTCTGGTTGTAGAAGCTCCCGGCGTTCTCGATGCACTCCTCGGGCGTCGTCGCGAGGAACGACTCGGCCTTCCAGGGCTCCTCGTCGCTCTCGGTGGCGACGAGCGCGCCGTCTATCTCGTCGGCCTCCAGCAGGTGACAGAGTACGGACGTGACCAGACCGCCGTCTTGGGCGTTCTCGCGCCAGTCGTCTTCGACCTTCGCCGAGAACTCCGTGATGGGGTCGCCGGCGCCCTTCACGTTGTCCTCGCCGCCAGTAATCTTCCACTGGCGCTCGTAGCGCAGGCCGCCGCGCGGGCACATGTCCCAGCACAGCGAACACCCCGTGCACATCTTGACAAGTTTCGGCAGGTCGTCCTCGCCGATGCCGATGGAGTCGCTGGGGCAGGCGGCGACGCAGGTGCCACACTGGATACACCGGTCGTTCTGAATGACCGCTTCGTCGAGTTCCATGAACCACGTCTTCCCGTCGGGTTCCTCGATGTCGCTCATCTCGGCGCGGATGCCGTACCCCGGCGTGTCCAACTCGACGCCGTCGGGGACGTTCACGCGCTCGTCGGGTCGGCCGTCCTCGACGTCCTGACTGACGCCCGCGGCGGGTTCGGTGAACTCCACGGGCTTGAGTTTGCCGTGCTCGTCGACGTTGCTCGCTGTGGCGCCGCCGTCGGGTCGGACGGCCTCGTCGTGGCCGCCACAGCCACACGAGTCGCCACAGCCACACCCGGCGTCGGCCGAGTCCGTCGACGGAACGCCCGGCAACGGCCCGGTGTCCCGCCCACCGTCGGTGACGAGTCGGCGCTCGCCACGGTCGTCGTCACACTCGTCGGAGGGCGCTCCTTCGATGAGTTCCGGAGCGGCGTCGGCCGGCGCGACCTGCCCTCGCTCTCGCTCGTCGTCAGTCATCGTCGGCCACCTCCTCGCGGGCCACGCCACCGACGACGGTGGCGTCTGCCCGCTGCATAATCGACCGCAGACGGTCGTTTTCGACCCGGCGACACCACTGATAGAAGCGCTCGCCGTCCTCGCGTTCGGCGGCGTACCGCTCGAACAGTTCTTCGAGAGCAGGTATCACGGCGTCGGCGGGGACGGCGTGTTCGACCCAGTCTAAGAACTCGTTGTCCGACCCTAGACTTCCGCCGAGGCCGAAGTCCATCCCCTCGACGATGTCGACGGCTTCGCCGTCTGCACGAGGCGTCTCCGACGCCTCGCCGTTGTCCCCCTCCTCGTTGGTCGTCCCTTCGGGGTCGTCGATTTGGACCGTCTCGCCGCGGAAGCCGATGTCGGCTATCTGTGGCTGGGCGCAGGAGGCCGAACACCCGGACATGTGCATCCGGACCACGTCGAGGTCGTCGGGCGTGTCGATTCGTTTGTCGAGCGCTTTCGCCCACCGGCGAACCCGCTGTTTCGTCTCGATGATGCCGTAGTTGCAAAACTCCGACCCGGTACAGCCCACGGCACCGCGGGAGAACGGGCCGGGGTCGGGCCGGTAGTTCCGGGCGAACGGTTCGTTCAGCAGGTCGCCGACGTGCGTCTCGGGGACGTGGGTGACGAGGAAGTTCTGGTCGGTCGCCAGCCGAACCGACGCCTCGTCGGTGCCGTACGTCTCGGCGGCGTCGGCCGCCGCGGCGAACTCGTCGCCGCCCATCCGGCCCGCGACGACGTTGAAGCCGACGTACTTCAGGCCGTCTTCGCGCTGGTCGTGGACGCCGACGTGGTCGCCGCGGTACCCCTCCGTGAGGTCGGTCCCACGCGTCGGCAAGTCGACGGTACAGCGGTCCTTGACTGCCTCCTCGAACGTTTCGGCCCCCATCTGCTGGACGAGGTAGCGCATCCGGCAGACGCCCCGATTCGACCGGTCGCCCAGTTCCTTGAACGTCTGGGCGACGGCCCGGCAGAACTCCACGGCGTCCTCGGGCGGGACGAACACGTCGAGGTCCGAGGCCATCCGGGGGCCGTCCGAGAGGCCGCCGCCGACCCTGACGTGAAAGCCGTACTGTGGCGCGCCGCCCACCTCGCGTTTCGCGGGCGTCATCCCCACGTCGTTTATCTGGGACTGGGCGCAGTCGGCCCGACAGCCGGTGATGGTCATCTTGAACTTCCGCGGGAGGTTGGCGTACTCGCGGTTCTCGGTGAAGTACGCCGAGACGGCGTCGACGACTGGTTGGGCGTCGAAGCACTCGTGGTCGTTCAGGCCGGCGGCGGGACACCCGAGGACGTTGCGCGCGGAGTCGCCACAGCCCTGAATCGTCGTCAGTCCCACCTCGTCGTACCGGGCCCATATCTCGGGGACGTCCTCGACTGCTATCCAGTGCATCTGGACGTCCTGCCGGGTCGTGATGTCCAGAAAGGCGTCGCCCCAGACCGCGTTCTGGTCGGCGCCGCCGTGTTCCTCGGGTGCCGTGGCGAACTCCTCGGCCACCTCGCCGACGACGCGGGCCTGTTCGGGCGTCAGACGGCCGCCGGGGACCTTCGTCCGTAGCATGAAGTACCCGTCCTGCTGGCCGTGGGCGTACAGCCCCGCCCACTTCAGGCGCTCCCACTCGCCGTCGCCGGCCGCGGCCGCTATCTCCTCGAAGCTCATCTCCGCGTCGGCGTACCGCTTGACGTCCTCGACGACGTCGAGTGGGTGTTTCTCCTGTTTCCATCGTTCGACAGTGTTCATTGGAAGTCCACCTCTGGGGGTCGTGGTATGGTACACAACACCACGCACAATCAACGCGCCCCTGGCGGCGAATACGGCCCCACCTCCCCCGACGAGGATAATGTTGCCGGGATTCGATAGAGCGGCCATCGCTGCCGTCGGCCGATCAGGGGCGAGGGCCGGCTGTTACCTGACGCTCAGCGTCGTCGGTCGTGGAAAGAATTGCCGATACGTCGCGGCGGCTACTCGTCGAAGAGGCTGTCGACGATTCGCTCGGGGTCGAACGGTTCGAGGTCGTCGTAGTCCTGCCCCGTCCCGAGGAACAGAATCGGCTTGCCGGTGACGTGGGCCACGGAGATGGCCGCACCGCCTTGCGGATCGGCGTCGGCTTTCGTCAGCACCGCTCCGTCGATTTCCGCCGCGTCGTTGAACTCGCGGGCGCGATTGACGGCGTCCTGTCCGGCGACGGCCTCGTCGACGAAGATGGTCATGTCCGGGTCGATGTTCCGGTCTATCTTCTCCAGTTGGGCCATCAGGTCGTCCGAGGTGTGGAGGCGACCGGCGGTGTCGCCCAGCACCACGTCCACGTCGTTGGCCTTCGCGTACTCGACGGCGTCGTAGACGACTGCCGTCGGGTCCGAGCCCTGTTCGTGGGTGATTATCTTCTTGCCGAGGTTCTCGGCGTGCTTCTGGAGTTGCTCGTTCGCGCCGGCCCGGTAGGTGTCGCCGTTGGCGAGTACCGTCGACATGCCACGGTCCTCGAAGTACTGCGCCATCTTCGCGATGGTCGTCGTCTTCCCGACGCCGTTGACGCCGGTGAAGACGATGACGACCGGACTGTCTGCCTGCTGGACGCGCTCGTCGAAGTCGAACTGGCCGACGCTGATGACGTCGTACAGCGCCTCGCGAAGCGCGTCCCGGACGAGGTTGCCGGTACTCGACAGGCGGCGGCGGGTCTGGCCGGTGAGGTTCTCCTCGACGCCGGCCAGAATCTCGTTGGCGACGCTCATCTCGACGTCGCTCGACAGCAGAGCCAGTTCGAGGTCGTCGAGGTGCTTCTGGAGGTCCTCCTCCTCGATGACCGTCTTCCCGGTGGCCATTATCTTGGCCTTCTCGGTCAGACTGCGGCTATCGCCGTCGTCGGTCGCCTCGCTCTCGTCCGGTTCGTCGTCCTCGGCAGGTGCGTCGCTCTCGGGCGACGAGTCGGCGGGTTCGACGCCGCCCGGCGGTTCCTCGGCCGCCGTGTCGACGTCTGCGGTCGTCTCGGGTGACGCGACCGCCTCTGCCGTCGGTTCGACCGTCTCCTCGCCGGGTCCGCCCTCGGGAACGTGCTCGTCGGCGTCCGCCGCCACGGGGTCGTCCTCAGCGGGTTCCTCCTCGACGGCCTCCTCGTCGACGTCCTCTTCGACGTCGCTGGTGAAGCCGCTGAGTTTGTCCTTCAGTCCGTCGAACATGGCGGCCTTACTCGTCGCTCTGCTCTTCTTGCTGCTGTTGCATCATCTGTTGCATCTGCTGTTGTTGCATCTGCTGGGCCTGCTGTTCGAGTTCCTCCTTTTCGGTTTCGACTTCGGCGATTTCGGACTGGAGGTCCTCGATGCGGTCGTCCAGCGTCTCCTTTTTCGTTTCGAGGGAGCTAACAGCGCCCTCCTGGTCGCGTTCGGCGGCGTAGCCGCCACCCAGCGAGACGACGATTTCGTCGATGTCGTCGACGGTCGCACGGATGTAGGCGTCGCCGCCCACCGGGACCTGCACCGTCGACCCGGACTCCAGCGTCTCGATGGCCTCGATGGCCTCGTCGGCCTCGGTCTTTTCCTGTCGGAGACTCTCGATTTCGTTCTGGATCGCCTCGATCTCCTGGTCCATCTGCTCGATTTCCTGGGAGATCTGCTGCATCTGACCGCCGCCGCCACCGCCACCCATCATGCTGCCACCTCGTCGATGGTGATCTGGGTGCGCTTGAGGTTGTGCTGGGAGCCGAGGTTGCTGAAGATTCGCTCCTCGGCGACGTTCTCGTTCGGTGCCTCGACCTCTGTCTCGAACTCCTGGGGCCCGTCGCGGGCCGGGAAGCTACCGCGGACAGTGTACGTGCTCATACCATTCGGTGCGGGCAGGACAGGGAAGTATCTTCCCTTTCCTCGCGTTTTGCCCGACCGCTCAGTGTGTCTCGCGAACGCCGCCCGCAGAGACAGTCGACCTTTATTATCGTATGTAGCGTCGAACGGGACGAGACAGGTGGATCCCGACCGTTCACCGTTCGAGCGCGACGCGAGCAGTCGTTTGCCGCTGGAGCGACGGCTCTCGGAATCACACGCCGTGCTCTGGGCGGTCGTCATCCTCGCGTCGCTGTTCGACATCGTGACGACGATGGTCGGCCTCGAACGGGGTCTGACCGAGGGCAACGCCGTCGCACGGGCGTTCATCGAGACGTACGGCACGCCCGGCGTCGGCCTGCTGAAGTTCAGTGCGCTCGTCGTGGTCGTCGTCTGCTGGGCGTGGTTCGACGACCGGCGGGCGACGGCCGTCCTCACGGCGTTTGCCCTCGTGTCGCTTGCCGTCGTCGCGTCGAACGCGGTGACGCTGGCGTCGGTGTGAGTCGACCGGTCACTCCTCGCGGGCGGCGGCGATCATGTCGCCGCCACACTCCGGACAGGACGGCCGAAGCACGTCCGTCCTGTACTCACATTTCCGGCAGACGAGCACTTTCCGGCCTGTCGCAGACGACTCTCGCTGGACCATGGGCGAACGTTCACGCCGATAGATATTAACAGTTGATACGAAGGGGGCGAGCGAGTTTAGCCGGTCCCGGCCCAAGCAACGCACATGGCCACGACGTACGAGTGCGTCTGTGGGGCGACGCTCCGCTATCGGCAGGACATGACTCGGGAGCGGAGTGGGACGGGACGCACGTGGGTCTGTTCGGACTGTGAGATGCCCGTGCCGGGCGTCGTCGCAGAGCGACTCAGTCACCAGCACCCGTCGTGAGAAACGGCGAGCCGAACGGTCAGTCGATGTATCCCAGCGCCGCGTCGATACGGCCCAACTCCGGCCCGGAGGTGTCCGACCCGCAGACGTAGCCGTAGTCGTTGGCGACGAGGCCCGATCCGACGAGCGGTCCGCCGTAGTTGACGGTGCCGATGTCGGCGGGCACGTCGAGCAGGTCTTCGAGCGCGTCCAGTTCGCCGTCGGTCGCCTTCGGGTGACAGAGGACGCCGCTGTTGGTGGCGACGGCGGCGGTGCCGACGGTGTTGACGCCGGCGATGACGCCGCGTTCGACCGGAACGCCGAGACCGTCTCGCACCGCCTGAACGGCCTCCCGGGAGAGGTCCGGGTGGACGTACGCGCCCGAATCGTTACAGCAGACGACGTTGCCGGCCGCGTTGATGCGGCCCGGCAGTTCCGTCACCGGGACGTCGACGACGTCCTGAATGCGGTCGATTTCGGTCTCACGGACCCGCGAGGAGACGAGGAGCCCGTTCTCGTTCCCGGTCGCAAGAGCGCCGACGGTGGCCGAGCGGCCGACCGTCGTCTGGACGACCGGGACTTCGAGTTCCTCGCCGAGGTCCGCACAGAGCGATTCGTCTAAGTCGGGGCGGACCAGCACGCAGTCGTCGGTCGCACGGGCGAAGACACCGACGTACGACGATCCGGAGAATGCCGCGCGGAGCAACGTTATTCCGCGGTCTCGGCTTCTACGACTGCTTCGCCCTCTTCCTCGAATCGGGCGGCGCGCACGCGAAGCTTGCTCGGCGGATTCGAACGGCCCTTGGCCCACGTCGTCTCGTTGATCGAGGGGTCGATACGGACGGCGTCCTCATCGACGGAGAAGTGCTTTGCCAGGTGCTCGCGAACGAGTATCATCGCCTTGTCGGCACGCTTGTGCTTCGGTTCGGCTCGGGCGTCTCGGAGCGGAATCGTGACGACGCGCTCCTCGAAATCACTCGCGCTCATTATTCGTCAGTGTCGTTCCGCCGCCAGTGGCGACGCTTGTGGTTGCGCTGGACCTCCCGGTCGGTCTTGAGCATGACCCAGGCCGGGACGCGGCTGTTCTGGTTGTCGAGTTTGGCCAGGCGCTTCTTTTTGGCCTTCGACTTCTTACTCATGGTGTCCCGAGTGTTCCGCGCCACGACTTAAATTCCTTCCTTTTCCGGCCGCGCCGTGTGGCGGGACTCGAACGCAACCCGGCGTTATCAGGGCTTGTAAGCGGGCGCGTAGAATTAAGTAGTGAAATCAGTGACACTCAGTCGATGAAACGCCGGTCGGTACTACGAGCGTTTGGGGCAGGATTAGCCGCCGTCGGAGCCGGCTGTCTCGGGGGCGGTGGCGAGGTCATCGTGAGTATCCAGCAGGACGTCACCGTCGACCCGGGGAGTGCGTGGCTCGAAGAGGACATCCCCGACCTCTCGGACTCGGGCGGGTCCATCGAGTACATCGTTCGGTCGAAGACGCCGTTTGACGTCTACTTCTTCGCCGACGAGGCGGCGTTTACCGAGTACGACACCTACATCAAGGGCCGGGAACCGGACAGCACGCCGCCCGGCCACCCGAAGTTCAGCCAGACGGCACTGCCAAAGGACGGGTCGGACCTCTACGAGGCGTCGACGACGGACGGCGGCAACCGCGAGTCCGTCGATACCGCCGGGCCGTACTACTTCGCCGTCGACCACTCGAACTACCGGATGGAGACCCGCGTCGAGGAGTTCGACGACCCGCTGACGGCCTTCGTGGACCTGAAAGTCGTCCGGAAGCGCTCGCCGCTCTAGACGAGTGCCAGCGGAATCATCGAGAGCGCGCCGGTCGCGACGCCGGCCACCAGTTCGCGCTTCCCGCCGCCCTGCAGGCTCTCACCGTACTCCAGCGCCTCGGGGACGAACTCGGTGGCGACGAGGTACACCATCGCGCCCGCGGCGAACCCGAAGCCGAACGGGAGGAACTGCTTGGCCAGCGTGACGAAATAGTAGGCGATGACTGCACCCAGCGGTTGTGGGAGCGAGGAGAAGACGGCCCACCAGACCATCCGCCACTCGCTGATACCGAGCGACCGGAGCGGGATGGCGATGGCGGTTCCCTCCGGGATGTTGTGGATGGAGATAGCGATGGTCATGAACACGGCCAGTAGCGGGACGGCCGTCCCCGCGACCAGCAACGTCTCGCCCGGAGTGACGCCGTCCAGTCCGAGTTCCGCAAAGGAGACGCCGACGGCGACGCCCTCCGGAAAACTGTGGACGGTGAGGATGCCGAGGATGAGCAGGAGTTTCTTGAAGTCGGCCTGCTCGAACTGCTTCGGGTTGTGGTCGACGTCGTCTAACACTCGGTCCGCTCCTTCGACGAGAAGGACGCCAGCGAGGACGCCGGGCAGCAGAAGTAGCGCCCCTCCGTAGGCAAGCCCCTCCCGGACGAGGCCAAACAGCGACGCGGCGACCATGATGCCCGACGCGAGTCCCCACAGCACCACGTTCCAGCGGTCCGAAAACTCCTCTACGAGGAAGAACGGAATCGCGCCCAGCCCCGTCGCTAACGCCGTGAGGAGACCCGCGACGAAGACGAAGGCGACGTTCTCGAAGGCGACCATGCCGGAGCTACGAGAGTCGTCCTCATAACAATTATCACGAACCTGATTGTTTTTCGGTCGGCCTAGAGCCGGGGTCGGTCAGTCATAGTGTTACCGAAGAGACAGTACTGTACTCGGGACCGTCCGACCGCAGGACGCTCTCGGTGAGTCGTACCTCCTCGACCTGTAACCGGCCCACGTCGGGGTCCTCGTCCTCGACGACGCGCTGGACCTGCTCTTTCCCGCCGGCGTGGTCCATCCGGGCGATGGTCGCGTGCGGCGTGAAGTCGTGGTCCTCCGGGTCGAATCCCATGGCGACGGTGCGGTCCTCGATGGCCTCGTGGAGGGCCGTCAGTTCGGCGCCGCCGTGGCCCGCGCGCACGCCGACCCAGACGACGCTGATGTACTCCAGCGACGGGAACACGCCGAGACCGCCGAAGTGCGCCTCGAAGGGGCCGACGCCGCTGTCCGCGACCGCCCGTTCGAGTTCGGCCGTGAGGTCGTCGACGCGGTCGGGGTCGGTGTCGCCGAGGAACTTCAGCGTCACGTGGACCTGACCGGGGTCGGTGAACCGAAGCCCCGACGCGCCCTCGAAGCGCCCCTGTACGTCGCCCACGGCGTCTTCGAGGCCGTCGAGGTCGACGCTGACGAACAGCCGTTTGCTCATACTCGGCCGTACGCGGGCCGGCCACTTCGTCGTGGGTGGTCGCGACCGAACGGTTTACTCGCTGGGCCCCCACCGACCGGTATGGACGACGTCGCCCTCCTCCGTCGGACCGTCCGCCGCTGTACCGCCGTCGTGGTGACGATGCTCGGACTCGTGATTGCGGCCCTCGCCGGGTCGACGGCGTCGCCGTTCGGGGTCGCCATCTCGTTCGGCGCGCTCCTGTATCTGGCCGGAAGCCTCGTCTTCGTCCCCGAGTCGGACCGGGCGAACGACGACGAGAACGGCCCGGCAGACCGGAGTGAGTCCGGGACGTAGCCCTTAACCGCCCTGACCGTCAATCGGAACCTATGACAGACCGAGAGCCCGAGGACCACGAGTTCTCCGAGGGGCAAGGGTTCGACGACCCCTACGAGGGCTTCGACCTCGAACCCCCGGAGTTCGAGGTGGACCCCGACAAGGTCGACCCCGTCGACTCCCGCGTCGTGACGGACCTGCTCGACCGGCGGAACGTCTCGAACGACGCCGTCGACCCCGAGCAACTGCTCGACGTCGGCCTCGAGTACATGCACATCAACCGCCACGAACAGGCCGCCGAGACGTTCGAGCGGGTCGCCCAGTACACCGAAGACGACCACCTCGAACAGGAGGCCTGGACGAACAAGGGCGCGGCCCACGCCGAACTGGAGGAGTGGGACGCCGCCATCGGCGCGTACAAGGAGGCACTGAACGCCGAGGAGGACTCTGAACACGCCGCCACCGCCGAGACGAACCTCGCGTACGCGCTCTGGGAGTCGGGCCGCTCCGAACAGGCGCTCGAACACGCAGAGCGGGCGGTCGAAATCGACCCCCGCTTCGCCGAAGCGTGGTACAACCGCGGCTTCTTCCTGCTTGAACGCGGCCTCGCCGAAGACGCCGTCGAAGCCTTCGACAACGCCATCAGACTCGGCTTCCGCAACGCCGACGTACTGGAAGAGAAGGCCCGCGGTCTCGAGGAACTGGGCGAGTACGAGGAGGCCGAGGAACTGGCCGACGAGGTCAAGGAGATGCGCGAGAACGCCGAAGAGCAGTTGCTGGAATGATACTCAACGAGCGCGAAACCGACGAGGGACTGCTCGTCTCGGTCTGTGACCCGGACATCATCGGCGAGACGTTCGAGGACGGCCCCGTCTCCCTGACCGTCGACGAGGAGTTCTACGGCGGGGACAGCGTCTCCGAGGAGGAAGTGATCGACAGTCTCGCCCGGTGTAGCGTCGCCAACATCGTCGGCGAGGAAAGCGTCCACGTGGCCGTCGAACACGGGTTCGTCGACGAGACGAACGTCCTCGACGTCGACGGCACCCGCCACGCGCAGTTGCTCTGGCTCTGAGCGGGTCCCGACGCCTACGTCACCCGGATTCTGTCCAGTTTCCACCCGCCTTCCAGCACGACCAGCCGAATCGTCTGTGCGCCTCGGGCGAGATCCACCCGGGCCGTGACCTCTCCCCACCGGTCCCACCCACCGGTCGGGTCGAACCGGATCCGCGTCCGTGGCTTCCCGTCGACGGCGATGCCCACGCCGCCACCGCCGAATCCGTCGGCCGCGGCGACCCGTAGCGTCACGTCGTGTGGCCCGGCCTCGCGCGCGTCGACGGCGTAGGTCAGCCACTCGTCGGTGACCAGCAGGTCGGTGTCACCACCCGTGGCGAGCGGGGCATCGTCGTAGCGCCAGCGGCCGTCGTGGTGGTAGATGCGGTACGCGCCGACCGGAATCGTCCCCGGGAGTTCGTGCCGGCGCATCTCCGGTTGCTCGTGGGCGCCGTCGCGCCGGCCGTGCCACTCGTGGCCGTGTTCGGCCCGGTCGGTACGCACGCGGGTAACCGGTCCTTGTTCGTCCGTCTCTGGGTCCCCCATAGTGCACTGTCCCACACCGACAGCGACCATTGTATTGTGGCAACTAACCACACAGTAGACGGTGACTACGCGCTCGCCGACGAAGGGTTAGGCGAACCGAAGGAAAGTTGCCCGTCCAGCCCGTGTGTTCCGTTAATGGGACAGACCGATATCGAGCCGCTCGACGTCGAGGCCATCCGCGAGGAGTACCCCATCCTCCAGCGGGAGTTCGATGGCGAGCAGGTCGTCTACCTCGACAACGCGGCGACGACACAGACGCCCGAACCGGTCGTCGAGACTATCGCCGACTACTACCGGACGACGAACGCGAACGTCCACCGGGGCCTCCACCAGTTGAGTCAGGAGGCCTCCATCGCCTACGAGGACGCCCACGACCGCGTCGCCGAGTTCATCGGCGCCTCCGGGGAGCGCGAGGAGATCGTCTTCACGAAAAACACCACCGAGAGCGAGAACCTCGTCGCCTACGCGTGGGGCATGAACGAACTCGGCCCCGAGGACGAGGTGGTGCTGACGGAGATGGAACACCACGCCTCGCTCGTGACGTGGCAGCAGATCGCGAAGAAGACCGGCGCTACCTGCCGGTACATCCGCGTACAGGAGGACGGCACGCTGGACATGGACCACGCCCGCGAACTCATCACCGACGACACGGCGATGGTCAGCGTCGTCCACGTCTCGAACACCCTCGGGACCGTCAACCCCGTCTCCGAACTCGCCGACATCGCCCACGATCACGACGCTTACATCTTCGTCGACGCCGCCCAGTCGGTCCCCAACCGGCCCGTCGACGTGGAGGCCATCGACGCCGACTTCCTCGCCTTCTCGGGCCACAAGATGGCCGGTCCGACCGGCATCGGCGTCCTCTACGGCAAGAAACACATCCTCGAAGAGATGGAGCCGTACCTCTACGGCGGGATGATGATATCTAAGGTCACTTTCGAGGACTCGAAGTGGAACGACCTCCCCTGGAAGTTCGAGGCCGGCACGCCCGTCATCTGTCAGGGCATCGCGCTGGCGGAGGCCTGTGACTATCTGGACGACATCGGCATGGAGGCGATTCGCCGCCACGAGAACGAACTCGCCCAGTACGCCATCGAACAACTGGAGGGCGAGGGCGACATCGACATCCTCGGCCCCCCCGCCGGCGTCGAACGCGGCGGCCTCGTCTCCTTTAACCTCCAAGACGTCCACGCCCACGACCTCTCCTCGATCCTCAACGACTCGGCCGTCGCCATCCGCGCCGGCGACCACTGCACCCAGCCCCTCCACGATAAGTTGGGCGTCGCGGCCTCCGCGCGGGCCTCCTTCTACGTCTACAACACCCGCGAGGAAGTCGACAAACTAATCGACGCCATCGACGACGCCCGGCAGCTGTTCGCGTAAGGCGACGGCACACAGCAGTGAGCGGACAGACGGGCGACTCGCTCGTATAGGGGTTCGGAGTGGCCTCGAACAGCGAGCGTGGCACCGGTCAACGGCGCCGCCGCCCGACCATTCAAACCGTGGCGGCACGAACCCCGGCGCATGGCACTCGACGACGTCGACCTCGACTACGTGCGGCTGGGCGAGACGGGGCTCTCGGTCAGCGAACTCTCCTTCGGGACGTGGCGGTTCGGGCGAGAGACAGCCGACGGGACGCTCGAAATCGGCGCGGAGCGCGCCCACGAACTGCTCGACGCCTACGAGGCGGCCGGCGGCCGGTTCATCGACACCGCCGACGTGTACGGCGGCGGCGACAGCGAGGACTGGATCGGCGACTGGCTGACCGAGCGTGACCGCGAGGAGTACGTCCTCGCCTCCAAAATCTACTGGCCGACCCGCGAGGACGACCCGAACGGCCGCGGCCTCGGCCGGAAGCACATCCGCCGGAACATCGACCTGATGCTCGACCGTCTGGGCACGGACTACCTCGACGTGTTGTACATCCACCGCTGGGACGAGGACACGCCGGCCCGCGAACTGATGCGGACGCTCACCGGCCTCGTCGACGACGGCAAGGTGAACTACCTCGGGGCGTCGACGTTCGAACCCAACGCGTGGCGCGTCGCGCAGGCCAACGAACTCGCCGAGCGCGAGGGGCTGGAACCGTTCACCGTCTCACAGCCGCGCTACAACCTCGTCAACCGGGAGGTCGAAGGCGACTACCTCGATATGTGTGCGCACTACGGACTGGGCGTCTGTCCGTGGAGCCCGCTGGGACAGGGCGTCCTGACCGGGAAGTACGACCGCGCTGACCGCGACACCGACGCCTCGGCCGGCCGGAGCGAGGACTGGAAAGAGTCGTATCTCACCGACGAGAACTTTCACGTCGTCGACGAGGTGCGGGCCGTCGCCGACGAAGTGGACGCCACCCCGGCACAGGTGTCGCTCGCGTGGCTCATGCACCACGACAGCGTGGCCGTGCCGCTCGTCGGCGCTCGCACGGTCGAGCAACTCGAAGAGAACCTCGGTGCGGCCGACGTCGACCTCTCCGCCGAACAGTTCGAGCGACTGGCCGAGTCGAAGGCCGGCCCCTACGAGAACATCTGAACGGCCTGCCGTCAGGTCTCGCCCCACACCCACCGGCTTCGCTCGATGGCCTCGTCGAAACGCACCATCGACTCGTCGAACGTCTCCGTGTCGGCGTCCGCGTGTTCGACGGCGATCTGCCGAGCGTGTTCGAGTACGCCGCGTGCCTGCTCGTAGACGGCAGTCGCGCCCTCGTCGTCGGGGTGGACCCCGTCTGTCAGTCGCTCGGCCTCGGTGTGGAGCGCGTCAGCTAACTCGGCGGCGACCGATCGGAGGTGTTCGGCCAGTCGCTCGGACGGCGTATCGGCGTAGCGCGAGCGCGCGTCGTCGGCCAGCGCGAGTCGCCCCTGAATCCGCTGGGACGCCCGCAGAGGGTCCTCGTAACGGTCCGTCTCGTCACGGTACGTCTCGAGCGTCTCGCGAGCGCTGTCCAGTGCCGCCCCCATCTCGCGCCAACTCTCGGCGGTTCGCTCTATGTAGGCACCCACCGCCTCGGCGTCCCCGTCCGACGGCGAGATGGAGATGCGCTCCTCGTCGACCGTCTCGACGACGAGCGCGGATTCGAGCAGCGAGGACCGGTGTACGACAGCGTCGACCTCGGCCAGCGGCACGGCGATGTCGACCGACGAGAGGGCACCGTCGTCGGCCACGAAGAGCACGCGTCGGTCGGTCGCCAACAGGAACGACCGCCCGTCGCGTCGCGGCGCTATCGACTCTGCCCGCCCCTCGTGAATCCGCTGGATAGGGTTCAAACTCGTCAGGACGTGCGCTGCCGTCTCGTCGTCCACGAGCGTTTCTGACAGCCCGTCGACCGTCTCGTCGGTCGGTCCCCCCGGACCCTCCCCGCGAGACACCGTCCGCTTCGATGCCTCGATGATGTTCTCGAACATCCGAATATATTGCAGTCATCTCCACTATTAATTATATATGTCGGACTCCGATGCCGAGATGGAGACACGGCGCCGGTCGCCGTTCGTGAGTTTCCACTGAGACGGCGGCGGGACGCCCCACAGGAGACGGCGGTCCGTCGAGGCCCGCTCTCTGTGCGAACACCTGCCTCGGAACGCTTTTCCGACGGAATGCCGTACCTGTTTCTAACAATGGGTATCGGCGGCTCAGACATGTACCGGCAGCAGATTCTCGACCACTACAAGAACCCTCGCAACACCGGCGAACTCGAGGACCCGACGTTCACACACGTGGGTGAAAACCCGATGTGCGGCGACGAGATACGAATGGACGTCGTCCTCAGCGAGGACGAAGAGACGATCGAGCGCGTCGTCTTCCGCGGTGACGGCTGTGCCATCTCACAGGCGTCGGCGTCGATGCTCACCGAGAAGCTCCACGGCATGTCCGTCGACGAACTGCAGGAACTGGACCGCGACGACGTCGTCGACATGCTCGGGGTCGACATCTCCCCGATGCGCATCAAGTGTGCCGTACTGGCCGAGAAGGTGGCACAGGACGGCGCAGAGATCTACTTCGGCGAGAAGGACCTCGACAAGACGACGACCGAAGACGACGACTGATCACAGCAGCGACGGCCGCGGCAGGAGTCGTGCCCGGCACCGCTGGCACGCGACGATACCGTAGTGGTCGAGACACTGGTGTTCTTCCCCGCAGAGTTCACATTCGAGTCGGTCGCCACGCTGTCCGTCCGACCCGAACGGGGTCGTCCGCCGTTCGCTACTCCGCCGAATTGAGGGGAGCATTCCGTGGTCGAACGTAGCGCGTGCTGGCGTATAAGTAGCCGCCCTATGCAGTGTACGGGTAGCTTCTGACCGTTCGGTCGCGTCACGAGTGGCGGTATCACGGGTCGAGAAGGTTTATCGATTCGGACTCGGTGCGTCCGTGTATGACCGACGGTAACGACTGGAACCCCGACGACTACGACGACGGCCACGGCTTCGTCTACGAGTACGGCAGTGACATGTTGGACCTGCTGGACCCGAAACCGGGTGATCGGATCCTCGACCTCGGCTGTGGGACGGGCCATTTGACGGCCGACATCGCCGACACCGGCGCCGAGACGCTCGGCATCGACGCCTCGGCGGAGATGGTCCGGCAGGCCCACGAGGCCTACCCATCGCTCGACTTCGAGCAGGCCGACGCCCGAGCGTACGCGCCAGCGGGGTCGTTCGACGCCGTCTTCTCGAATGCGGCACTCCATTGGATTCCCGGGACAGACCACGATGCCGTGCTGTCGACCGTCGCCGACGCGCTGACCGCCGACGGCCGGTTCGTCGCGGAGTTCGGCGGCCGCGGAAACGTCCGGCACATCACCGACGCGCTCGAAGCCGAACTCGCCGAGCGTGGCTACGAGGTGGACCACCCGTGGTACTTCCCGAGCATCGGCGAGTACGCGCCGCGACTCGAGTCCGCCGGGTTCGAGGTCCGGTTCGCGCGGCTGTTCGACCGGCCGACGACGCTAGACGGGGGCGATACCGGCCTCCGCGAGTGGGTCGGGATGTTCGGTGACGAGTTCTTCGAGAACGTCGCGGCCGAGGAGCGCGAGCGAGTGCTGGACGCGGTCGAAGACCGGTTGCGGGGAGCGTTGTTCGAGGCCGACAGCGAGACGTGGACCGCGGACTACCGGCGGCTTCGGTTCGTCGCCACGAAGTGACCGCACACGGCGAGGCGACGACCGCTGGGTCAGACCGGGCGGAGGTGGTCGTCGCGGGGTTCCCAGAGCGCCCCGGCCATCCGCAGTTCGGACAACGTATCGAGCGTCTCGCCGACGGTCCACCCCTGTTTGCTCGTCGTCGCGGCGACGATGCCGACGGGGATACCCCGTTCGAAGTACTCGTCCAGCGCGGCGAGGACGGGACTGAGGCCACCGTCGTCCGGCGCCTGCGTCACGGCGGGGTGGTCGGCGAAGACCCACGCGACGTCGCCCCCGGTGAGGCGGCGTCGGCGGCGGTAGAACTCGACGACGTCGTTGGCCGTCGACGCCTCGATGCGTTCGCCGGT
The DNA here is from genome assembly GCF_014647235.1 of Haloarcula pellucida. Taxonomy (GTDB): domain Archaea; phylum Halobacteriota; class Halobacteria; order Halobacteriales; family Haloarculaceae; genus Haloarcula; species Haloarcula pellucida. The sequence continues at coordinate 138,087 of NZ_BMOU01000002.1, read as the reverse complement.
CTTCGTACACCGCGCGATGAACGGGACGGAGTCCTGTTGGCTCATGTCTTCTCAGGCCTCGTAGGCTTCCTGTGCCAGCCGGTGTAGCTTGTGGACGGTGTGTTCGTTCGGCCCGAGTTGGGCTTGTGCCAGCGCCCCCGACTCGAGCCCCTCGTACTGCCGCTCGACGAGTTCGAAGTCCTCCTCCTGTAGTTGGCGACTCGTCTGGACGAACTCGCGTTCGTCCTCGGACATCTCGGCGGACTCGAAGTAGTAGTCGGCGACGAGTTGGAACCGCCCCTCGTCGATGGGGTCGATGATGTACGTGCCGTAGCCGTCGGCGGTCCCGTACATGTTCACCGTGAAGTTCGGCCAGAAGTAGTAGAACGTCGCCTCGTGTTCGTCGTGGATGCGCATCTCGTCGTCGACGTCCTCGGCGTGAGTGTAGTGCAGAACCCAGTAGTAGTCGTTGACTTCGAGTTCGGAGTCGTTCAGTTCGACGCCGGAGATCCAGTCCTGGTGGTTGGCGTGGCAGTGGTCACACTCGGAGTAGTTGCCGGCGAACGTCTTCCAGTTGCACTCGACTTCGGAGACGTAGCGGGCGGCGTGTTCGTACTCGCCGAGCGGCAGGGCCTCCAGTTCGTCTTTCAGCGTGCCGGCTTGTTCGGCCAGCGGCATCGGGTCCTCGGCGAAGTTGAGGAAGACCAGCGGGCCGATGCGGTCCGTCTCGACCTCTCGGAGGCCGTTCGCCTCCGGGTCGAGTCCACACACGTCCGCGTCGTCTAAGTCGGGGTTGAGGCCGGCCTCCTCGAAGCTCTTTGGCGTACTCGTGAGGTCGCCGTCGAGGTCGTAGGTCCACATGTGGTACGGACACCGGATGCGGCCCATGTTTCCGGGGTCGGTCATCGGCGTGTCCTCGACCATCTTCGAGCCGCGATGTGCACAGACGTTGAAGAACGCGCGCACCTCCCCCTCGGCGTCGCGGACGACGATGACCTGTCTGTCCCCGACCGTCCGGGTGAAGTACGCCCCCTGTTCCTGTATCGCGTTGGCGTGGCCGGCGTAAACCCAGTACTCGCCGAATATCTTGTCTTTCTCCATCACGTGGACTGCGGGGTCGGTGAAGTACCGCGCCGGGAGCGCGTTCGCCTCGTCGGTGATGTCGGGACTGACGGCCTCTACCTCGTCGTTCGTGGTGTTCCACCGCGTCATACGTCGAATCATATGCCCAACAGCCCCATGTGACTTCACCACAGATGACACGCTATTTAAGTACCACACGGCGTCGGCGGGCCGCGCTCACTCGTCGAGGAGGACGTCTTCGACGAGTTGTCGCGTCCCTCGACGGAGGCGACCGCCGACGGCGGTCGGACAGATGCCGAGACGGTCGGCCAATTCGGCCTGTGTCGTCTCGCGTGGCTCCTCGAAGTACCCGCGCCGATACGCCTCGGTCAGCGCGCGTCGCTGTTCCTCACTGACGGCCGTCACAGCGGTGTCGGTCATCCCGTGCTGGTCGTAGACGCGGATCAGTTCGAAGGCGATTCCCTCCGACCGGCAGTACTCCCAGAGTTCGGCGATGGCCTCCCGGTCGGGCAGTTGCAACCGGAGTCGCCACCCGGCGTCGGCCGTCCGCGCCTCCAGTACTAGCCCGCCCAGTTCCGTGACCTTCGGGGAGAGGAGTTGCGTCTCCGAGCGGTGTGTGAACCGATACAATCGGGCGCTATCGGACTCGGAGACGACCATCGCCTCGGCGACCGTCTCGTCCCGTTCGACGGCCGCGTCGAAGCGGTCGAACTCGCCCGACTCGCTCCGGACCAGAAAGAAGAACATCGACGTCTCGGGGTCGGTCATCGAGTTCGTTACGACGCGTACGTCTACCGACGGCACCCGCTCGATGGCGGGCGCCAGCGTCAGCCTCTCGTGTTCGATTCGGATGGCAGCAATCAGGCACATGTGACACTCCACGCGGCTGGGTGGTGTAGCGAGACAGGCGACGCACGGCCGTCACCCCGCCACAGCGGCCGCCTCGTCGGGTCGAACGAACCACACCTGCCGAGACGGTTCCCGCTCTGACCGGTCGAACGTCCGGATCCGACGCGACAGGTGTGGTTTGCGTTCACATAGACAGCGAGACGACCGGTTCGTGAATCACTCTTCAGACGTATTATTTCAGGCCTTTATACCGACCGCCGGAGTCGTCGGCGCGGACACCCGACCGGGGCGTCGCTCGTCGTCGCGCCGAACCGAAAGACGTCGTCGTACTCGGCGGCCGAGACCCCCAAATCGCGCCGGAGCGCGGATAGCGGCTCGAACGGCGACTCGTCGGGGCTCAGGCCAGAAAGACGTGTCGCGGCCGGTCGGCCAGCACGTCCCGTCCCCAACTGACGGTATCGGAGAAGGCGTCCGAGCGGAAGAACGCCATCGCGTCCTCCTTGCTGTCCCACTGACTGGCGATGAACATGTCGTTCCCGTCGTCGCGGTTGGCGAGCAGCGCCGTCTCGCGGTGGCCGTCCATGTCCGCCAACAGGCCGCCGACGGTGTCGAACTTCTCGACGAAGTCCTCGCGGTGTTCGGGTTTGACGGTGTAGAACATCCCCATCGTCCCGAACCCGTCGCTCTCGCCCTGCCGACGGACGACGTCGGGCAGGTCCGTGAGGTACTCACTGGCCGTCTCGGCGGCGTCTTCGGTGTCCCACAGCGAGGCGACGGCCGTGGTGTCGGCTCGCGGCTCGTCGCCGCTCGTATCCGAGGCGCTACGCACCTCGCTGTCCATGTACACCGTCGTCCGAACGTGGGTGTCGTAGCGGTCGAAGGCGCTCCGGAGGTCCGCCACCTCGTCGGCCAGTTCGTCGGGGTCGGCCTCGGAGTAGACGACCAGCGCGTAGACGTCCTCGCCGTGTGGCTGGCCGGCGTAGACACCCTCGGCTTCGAGTTGCTCGCGGATGGACTGGGAGGACGCCGCGGCCTGTTCGTGGTCCCCGCCGTCGTCCGCGGCGTCGCCCTCTCCCAACTGGCCGCCGAGTCGCTCCTCGACGCCCGCTAAGTCACCGAGGAACCCGGCGGCCGTCTCGGCGGCTTCCTTCGCCGTCCAGATGCTGACGACGTAGGTCTGGCCGCTCTGGGCGCGGACCGTCGTCGTGACGTGGCGGTCGTAGTGGTCGAAGCTCTCGCCGAGGTCCTCCACGTCGTCGACGATGTCCTCGGCGTCCGCCGAGGAGTGAAAGACCAGCGCGAAGTCGCCCGCGTCGTAGGCCTCGCCCTCGTGGAGGCCGAGACGGCCGACTCGCTGGGCGGCGTCGTCTATCTCCTCGAAGTCGCCCGAGACGTCCGGCCGGCCGCCGCTGTGACCCGAGTCGTCGTCCTCGTCGCTCGTCGGATGGTCGGCGTCGGCGCTCTCGCCGCCGTGTGGGTGGTCGCCCTCGCTCGCGCTCCCGGGATGGGCGCCGCCGTGGTCCTCGGCGTCCCCGGCGTGGGCGTGCCCGCCGCCCTCAGCGTGCGCGTCGGGCCGTCCTTGCCCGCCGCCCTCGGCGTGCGCGTCGGGCCGTCCCTGCCCGCCGCCCTCGGCGTGCGCGTCGGGCCGTCCCTGCCCGCCGCCCTCGGCGTGCGCGTCGGGCCGCCCCTGCCCGCCGCCCTCGGCGTGTGCGACCGCCTCCGCCGTGACGGAGTCCGCACCCGTGGGGACTCGCTGACCGGCGAGGACGGCCGGGAGGTCCGTCGGGTCGAAGCGCCGCCCGACGTAGAACGGCCCGAACTCGGCGAACTTCGAGGTGGAGGGGTCGAAGCGCATCTCGGTCAACAGTTCCTTGATGTTGGTCATGTGTTCACTCCAGAGAGTGATACCCCACTCCCAGTCGTCGAAGCCGATAGACCCGCAGATCATCTGGTTCACGTCGCCGCCGTAGCCCCGGCCGATGTCGCCGTGACGCTTGATGTGGGCGGCACGCTCCTCGAAGGACGTGTCGTACCAGTTCTGCTCTGGGTCCCGGCGCTTGCTCATCGGGTAGAAACAGACGAACTCCTCGTCGGGTACCTCGGGGTGGAGACGGGCCTGAATGTACTGTGCGAGGCCGGAGTCGTCGTCGACGTCGCCGTCGAAGTACTCGCGGGACTTCTCGGTGTACCCCGAGGCCTCGGTCACCGAGACGTAGGAGTACTCACGTTCGGTGAACTGTGCGAACTCCGTCTGCTCGAAGTGTCGCTCGGCGGCGTCTAAGTCGCCCATCGTCGGCCGGAGGTGTAGAATCATGATGTCGGCCTTGTGGCCCAACACGGTGTAGACGGCCGTCTGGCCCTCCTCAGCGTCTTCGATGGCCTCGTACGCGGCGAGGAAGTCGATGCCCTCAGAGAGCGCGCGGTCACGGACTCGCTGGGGGGCCTCCCGCCAGGCGTCCCAGTCGATGCGCCGACAGTCGTGCAGCACGTACCAGCCCTCTTCGGTCTCCGGGGGCTTCCGTTGGTCCATATCGGCGGGTTACAGTTCGACAGTAAGGAAACTTCCCATGTCGGCTAGCGGATCGAGCGCGCTGTCTCACTGCCAGAGAGCAGGCGACGGTGTGCGGTATGCCGCCCGAGAGACGCCCGAAAACTGTCGATAGCGACGCCCCGTCGAAACGCAGCCGGTGATCGGTTTCAGAAACCGTACTGAACAGAGCGAGCGGATCGGTCGGGCAGGACTCTCGGTCCCGACAGTATGTGTCGGTCGGCGAGTTGTCGTGCGGTATCCGTCGAAGCTCTCGGAACGACGCGACACGTCCACAGCACGTTGCCCCTTCGACCCCCGAGTTCGACTGCACACGATTCGATCACAGTAATGACAATATATATTACCGTATCTGACGATGGATTGACCCATGGTCCTCGATCGGACACCGCCACTACGTGAGTCCGTCGCCGACCTCGTCCGGCGCGCGTTCGTCGTCGAGTTGGGTAACATGGTCGCGCTGTTCGTCGGCGTCTATGCCGCCACTATCGCTCTGGACAACGCCCTCGACCCGTACTTCCTCGACAGCGACATCTCCCTGTTGCTCGTACGGAGCGTACTCGTTTTGGTCGGAATGGGCGTGCTCACCACGTCGTACGCGTCCTGGCGGGGCTACTCACTCCCCGTGTCGATCCCCAATCGAACGGACGGATGGCTGATCGGGGCCGCCGTGGCCGGCACGGCAATACTCGCTGTGCTCCCGTTCGGTCTGTTCGCCCTGCGTATGGGCGTCGGAGTCAGTCACGTCACGTCGACAGTCGCTGACCTGGGCGGAGTCTTCCTCAATCGGACGCTGATACGGATCGCGCTCTTCGTGTCGGGAATGGTCATCCTCTATCACGGCCTCGTTCAAGGAGCGCTCCAGCGTGTGTTCAGCGACGAGCGTGACCTCGCGGTCGTCGTGACGACGCTCTTGAGTGGGTATCTGGTGACGCCGACTATCCTCACGTATGGCACCTTCGCGAATGGGCCGTGGCTGTTCCTCTGGGGGACCCGCGCCGTGGTGGCGGTACTGTTCGTACTCGCACTCGCCGTCGCCGTCTACGCGGACGAGCGGAGCGACGACGACCGGGTGCGCGCGCTGGCACTGCTGCCCGTGCTGGTGACGCTCGCGCTCGCCGCCCTCGTCCTCACACTCGCGGCCGAAACCCCTCGCGGAGCACTCGTGGTGATGATTCGGGTGGCTGTAGTCGGCGTCGCGGCCTACGTGTACGACCGCACGGCGTCGCTGCTCTCCCCGACGCTCGTCTACGCAACCTTCGCCGTCGTGAGCGCCGTGCTCTACGCTGCAGCTGTCGACGCCGTACTCGGGGCCTGACTGGCGTCGAGAGGCCCACAGGCGAGTCCGAACCCACACTGACGCTATCTCACGTCCCCTCGATCACGCCCTGCTGAATCGCATCGCGCTATTCAGCAGGCGGTTCCTATCAGGTGGTGAGACGTTCGATGCAGCCGATAGCGATTACTCCTCGACGCCGAAAATACGGTGCAGTTGGGACTCGATTTCGGCGACGAACTCCTCTAAGACGACCTCGAACTTCTCGTCGTCGACGACGATGGCGGTCAGGCGCTCCTGTGGGTCCTCGGGCAGTTCCACGTAGAACCCGTCCTCATCGTAGAACGGTTCGGACTCGTTGAGAATCTGCTGGTCGATGGCGTGGACGAGTTCCGAGTCGTAGCGGTCGTTCAGCACCTCGAAGGCCTGCTTGTAGGCCTTCTGCAGTTCCGGGAAGTAGTTTGCGTACTTGTCCTCGAACTGCTCGGGGTCGAACTCCGTCATTGGCGAGGACGAGGGCGGCCGAGGATAAAGGTGGCCCGGACTCGCTTTCAGGGCCGCATCGACCGGGCGTCTTTCTTTGGCAGATAGACGACGAGATACGCGACGAACGCGATGCCGAACAGACCGCCCAAGACGAGATACACCCGGACGTCGAGCGTCACGAGGACGGCGAGAATCTCTTCGAGGGTCGCTCGCGGGTCCGCGAAGCCGAACGTCTCCGTGTAGGCCAGCAAGCCGGCGAGGACGACCAACGCGAGATCGAACAGTTCACGCGAGTCCATTCGTCTCCTCATCTGACAGCGGGCCGTATAGCTCTTATTGCCCGTGGCGTCGGTGAGACAGGGCCACACAGCTCTCGTCTCAGTCCAGTTGCCCGGCGACGACGTCGTCGGCCGCCTCGATGAAGGCCGCCTCCTCGCCGGCCGGGATGGTCGCGCCGGCGGCGATGTCGTGACCGCCGCCGTCGCCGCCGACGGACTGGGCGGCCTCCCGCATCACCACCGAGAGGTCGACGCCGCGGCCGACGAGGGGGCCGGTCGCCCGCGAGGACACCTTCGTCTCGCCGTCGGCGTCGGCGAAGGCGACGATGGGTTTGTCCGGGTCGACGCCGTCCGTGCCGAGGGCCATCCCCGCGACGATGCCGACGATGGTCTCACGGATGGCGTCGCCGGCCTCGAAGTACTGGACGTACTCCGAGCGGGTGACGCCGCGCTCTTTGACCAAATCGAGGCCCTCCGAGAGGTTCCGGCGGTGGTTCGAAAGCAGTGTGCGGGCCTGTTCGAGCGGTGCCTCCCGGTCGCCGAGACAGACCGCCAGCCCCACGTCGGCCCGTTCGTAGCGGGCGGTGGCGTTCAACAGCGTGGAGAACTCGCTGGCGTCCCGGAGTTCGGTGCCGGTCGGTTCGGTCGTGAGCGTGTACGTCGTCCCGACGAGCGACTGTATCTTGTCGGCGGGGACGCCGCGCGTGACCGCTCGCTGGACGAGCGCACTGGCGACGGTCTGGCGCTCGTCGTCGGAGAGGTCGGCCCACGTCCGCCACTCGCCGTGGCGTTTCAGGTCCAGTCCGAGGTCTTCGAGGAACTTCGTGGCGCCGGCTTGGTCGTTCGAGATGCCCGGAATCGGAACCTCGGTGGCGTACTCAAGCAGTTTCGGGAGCGGTCGGGTCTGCTTGCCGTACAGCGAGAGGTCGGTCCCTTCCTCGAGGACATCGGCGGCGATACCCTCCTCGACGATGCCCTCGTTGGCCCCGACCAGTTCGCCGCCGACGGCCTGCATGTCGCCGACGGCGCCCACCACCGCGAGCGCCGCGAGGTCACGGTTGTCGCCGCCGTCGGGTTCGAGGGCGCGGGCGAGGACGTACGCCGCGCCCGCGCCGGACAGCTCCGAGGCTCCGTCGAGGCCGACGAGGAGCGGGTTGCAGTGGCACTCGAAGTCGGCGTAGCCGTCCGTCTCGACCACGGCGTCGGCGTTGCAGTCTTCGGGCGCCGAGGGCTGGTGGTGGTCGGCGACGACGGCCTCGAAGTCCCCCGCGGCCACGTGGTCGGAGATAACGTCCAGTTGGCCGGAGCCGAAGTCGGTGAACAGCACCGTCTCGTACTCGCGGGCGGCGATGCTGGCTATCTCGTCGGCGTCGAGTTGCTTCTTGAACACCGTCTCGACGGGGATGCCGGCCCGCGACAGCGCCGCAGTGGCGATAGCGGCGCTGGTCAGGCCGTCCGCGTCGATGTGGGAGGCCAGCAGTACGCGGTCGGCCGCCCGTAGCCGGTCGGCAGACGCAGTCGCGCGGTCGGCCAGCGCTGGAACGGGGCCGGATGTACTCATCGTGCCGGGGTAGGCGCGCCCCGGGATAAAAACCTTCAGTCGTCGTCAGGCGACCGTCCGCTGGCGGTAGAACGTCATCGCTTTGTCGTCGTACTCGACGGTCGTCTCGATGGTGACGTAGCCGTCGGCGCGTTCGATGGCCAGCGCCTGCCCGAGCGAGAGGTCGACGCGCTGTGTCGTGGTGTAGGACTCCCCGGCGTCGAGGGCACCGACCCACTCGTAGCCGGACCAGACGACGCTCCCGTCGGTTCCCTGACCGGCGTAGATAGTGGCGGTGACGCCGACGTCCGAGGACGCCCGTGGCTGTGCGTTACGGAGCGTCGAGGTCACGTCGCGGCAGGTTCGCCCGCATTCCGTTATCCGGTCGATTCCGAGCGTGAACGGCGGCGGTCCCTCGGTGGGCGTGGCCCGGGGCGGACCGTCCGATTCCGATGGGGCGGCCGTCCCGTCGTCGAGTCCGAACGGGCCGACACCGAGGAGAAGCGCCGCTCCCGCGCCGACGAGGAGGAGGGCGAGGATACCGACGACGACGCCGACCCGCCTGTCGGCGACGGCCGCGAGGCGTCCGTCGGCCACGGTCAGACCGACACTCCCGTCGGTCGTCGGGTGGACGGACGGTTGCACGCCCCACGCGGGACGTGATACGTTGGCATACAGCTGGTACGCAGCGGTGGAAGATAAACCCGCCAGTCGAGTCAGGCGACCTGTCGCTGTTCGGTGAACGTCACGGTCCGGTCGTCGGTCACGTCCGTCGCGGGCGCCGCCGCGGCGCCGGTCAGGAGCGTCAGTATCGCCACGAGCACGCCGGCCGTTCGGCGCAGTTGTCGCGTCATCTGTATCCGGCCGTTGCGACGCTGCCACTATCAAGGGGGTCGACGGTGAGCGCAGAGTACCCCGAATTAGCGCCTCTTTCGCCGACGTAACTCGGTCTAACGATCGGGAGACGGACAGACCCGCCATCCCCGCCGATGGTGTTATCTCGCTGTCACTCGTAGGCACCTGCATGTTCTCCACCGGACCTGCTATCGCGGCCCGACGAACCGAGACCACCGACGAGGTGGCACGATGAGTCTCCTCGGTCGCATCGGCTTCGCCATCCGCGCGAAACTGAACGCCCTGCTGAACCGGGCCTCGGACCCCTCGGCCGAACTGGACTACTCCTACGAGGAGTTGCGCGACGAACTCCAGCGGGTGACCCGCGGCATCGCCGACGTGACCACCCAGAAGAAGCGACTGGAGATTCACCGCCGCCGACTGCGCGAGAACGTCGAGAAGTACGACGGACAGGCCCGCGAGGCGATGCGACAGGAGCGAGACGACCTCGCGCGCCGTGCGCTGGAGAAGAAACAGACTCACGTCGAGCAGATAACCGACCTCACCGACCAGATAGACAGCCTGCAGGAGACTCAGGACCGCCTCGTGGGTAAGCGCGCGGAACTGTCCAGCCAGATAGAGCAGTTCCGCACGCGCAAGGAGACGATGAAGGCCCGCTACGAGGCCGCCGAGGCGTCGGCCCGCGTCTCTGAGGCCTTCACCGGCGTCGGCGACACGATGGCGGACGTGAACCGGTCCATCGAGCGCGCGACCGAGCGCACCGAACGCATGGAGGCCCGCGCCGCCGCCCTCGAAGAACTGGAGGAGAGCGGTCAACTGGAGTCCGTGCTCGAAGAGGGCGACGACATCGACCGGGAACTAGACCGCATCTCGAACGAACGCGCCGTCGAGTACGAACTGGAGACGCTTCGCGAGGAGATGGAAGCCGACGAGCAGGCCGCGGAGACGGCCGACTGAGACACGCGTCAGTCGTGGTAGGTCGGGGCCGCCGTCTCTACCACGTCGCAGGCCAGCGTCTCGAAGTCGGCCCGTTCGGGCACGACGTCGACGGAGATGCCGGCGTTCTCCGCCGTTTCCTTCGTAGGATTTCCGATGGCACCGACCGTCGCCTCGCGCAGGCCCTCGATAGCCTCGTCGCGGACCCCGCGGTCGGCGGCCGCCGCGAGGAAGTGCCGGACGGTGAGCGAGGACGTAAAGAGCGCGGCGTCCAGTTCGCCGTCGGCGGCGAGTTCGGCGGACTCGCCGGACTCCGGCGGCCGGACGAGGCGGTACAGCACCGTCTCGTGGACGTACGCGCCGGCCGCTTCGAGGCCGTCGGTCAGGACCGGTGAGCCGTGGTCCGAGCGGGCCACCTCGACGCGCGACCCGGCCACCTCGGCTTCCAGCGCCTCGACCAGCCCCGTCGAGGAGTACTCCTCGGGGACGACGGCGACCGTGTAGCCGGCCTCGCGGAGCGCCGCCGCGGTGGCCTCGCCGATGGCACACACCGTCGCCGTGCCGGGGTCCCAGTCTCCGCCAGCGGCGAGTTCGACGCCGGTCTTGCTCGTCAGCACCACGTAGTCGGCGTCCCCGCGTGGCACCCTGTCGGTGGGTTCGACGGCGAGCATCGGGTCGGCGACGGGGTCGGCCCCCAGCGACTCCAGCAGTTCGACGGCCGCCGCCAGTCGCTCGTCGTCGGGGCGGAACGCCGCGACCCGGAGGCGTGGTTCCTCGCGCATCAGGCCCCCTCCAGGAATTCGAGGACGCGGTCACGCTCGCCCGCGACGTCGCCGATGACGGTGATGGCCGGCGGTTCGATACCCTCGCTGTCGCGCACGTCGACGATGGTGTCGAGGGTGCCGGTTGCGACGCGCTGGTCGGGCCACGTCGCTCGCTCGATGAGCGCCACCGGGGTTTCGGGGTCCATCCCCGCCTTCCGGAGTTCGGCGGTGTAGCCCGGCAGTTTCCCGACGCCCATCAGGACGACGATGGTGCCGCCGGTGTCGGCGAGCGCCGCCCAGTCGACGGCCGACTCCTCTTTCGTCGGGTCCTCGTGGCCCGTGACGAAGGAGACCGAGGAGACGTAATCGCGGTGCGTAACGGGAATACCGGCCGCCTCCGGCCCGGCGATGGCGCTGGTGATGCCCGGGACGACTTCGAACGGAATCTCGTTCTGTGCGAGGTGGACCATCTCCTCGCCGCCGCGGCCGAACACCGTCGGGTCGCCGCCCTTCAGGCGGACGACGGTCTTGCCCTCCCGAGCGAGTTCGACCATTCGGGCGTTCGTGTACTCCTGTGGCGTCCACTCGCCGCCGGCCCGCTTGCCGACGTCCTCTCGTTTCTCCTCGGGAATCTGGCCGAGAATCTCGGGGCCGGGGAGTTTGTCGTGGAGGACGACGTCGGCCGTTTCGAGGAGGCGCTTTGCTTTCACCGTCAGGAGGTCCGGGTCGCCGGGACCCGACCCGACGAGGTAGACTTTGCCGACCGACCCGTCGGCATCGGTCATGCCTCGTCCTCCTCACGAGCGGTTGCGGCGTCGTCGTCGGCCGCGCCGGCGTCCCGTTTGGCCTCGGCGATGAGGTCTGCGGCGCCCCGGTCGGCCAGTTCCGCGGCGAGATCGACGGCGGCGTCGATATGGCGTTCGACAGGGAGGTCACGGCCGACCCGGACTTCCTCGTCGCCGTCCCGGGAGAGGACGCGGACGTTCGTGTGGACGACCCCGCCCTCCAGCGTCGCGTACACGCCGATAGGGGCGACACAACCACCGCCGAGTTCCGCGAGGATGGTCCGCTCGACGGTCGTCTCGACACGGGTCTGCGGGTCGTCGATGCGGTCGCTGATGTCCTCGGCGAGGTCGCCGTCGACGGCCGTCACCGCGAGCGCACCCTGTCCGGGCGCCGGAACGAACGTATCGAGCGGGAGGTCGCTCGTCCCGACGTGGTGCGTCAGTCCGGCGCGGTCGAGGCCGGCCTTCGCGAGGACGATGGCGTCGTACTCGGTGTCGGGATCCCGCTCCATGGCGCGGCGTTCGAGTTCGGCGAGCCCGTCGAACCACGCCTCCACGTCCTCGTCGTAGGGGAACTCGTAGTCGTCGTCCTCGTCGGACGGGTCGCTTCCCTCCCCGTCCGATTTTTCCGAGGCCCGTTGGGCCTCGCCACCCGCGTGCTCCTTGCGTTCCTGTTCGGCCTCGTGGCGCTCCTGGTGTTCGCGCTGAAGCGACGGCGCCAGCAGTTTCTCGACGCGGGTGTCGACGTTACCCCGGAGCGGTTCGACGGTGAGGTCCGGGCGCTCGGCGAGCAACTGGGCGCGCCGGCGGAGACTCGACGTGCCGACGGTCGCGCCCTCGGGCAGGTCGGCGAGGTCACTCCCGTCGGGAGTCACGAGGACGTCGCCCGGTGCGGCCCGTTCGGGGACGGCGGCGACCACGAGATCGTCGGGTCGCTCCGTCGGCATGTCCTTCATCGAGTGGACCGCCGCGTCCAGTTCCCCCGCGATGACCTTCTCGTCGAGGCTCCGGACGAACGCCCCCGTCTTCCCCAGTCGGTGGATGAGTTCGTCGCGTATCTGGTCGCCCGTGGTCTCGACTTCGGTGAGTTCGACGGAGAGCCGCCGTCCCGAGAGGAGGTCCCGGACCGTCGCCGCCTGTCGCAGCGCGAGGTCCGATCCCCGCGTCGCCAGCTGCAGTGTGTCCGCGCGCGTAGTCATGTGCTACACTTCGATGGGCCGGTGTGAAAAGCACATCACATCCGCTCGCCGGCCTACCACGGCTCGTTCTTCAGGCCGAGCAGGTACGCGATGCCGTTGGTCACGACGTGCAACAGCGGCGTGACGAGGAGGATGGCCACGACCACCGGAAGCGTGAACGTCTGGGCGAACCACGACGGCGCGAGGACGAACGCGCAGAGGAGGGCACCGACGACGAAGTCCAGTTGGTCGAGGCCGGGGAACGCCGCCCCGCGCTCGCGACCGCTCCGCCGTTTGACGAACGACGCGCCGATGTCGCCGAGCATCGCCCCGAAGGCCAATCCGAGGCCGGCCAGAAGGGGGAATCGCGGGAGTTCGTGGCCGACGACGTCGCTCACGGTCGGCGTCACGGCCGAGAGCGCGAGTGCCAGCGCCGTCCCGGCGAGCGTCCCTGCCAGCGTCCCGCGCCACGTCTTCCCGTCGCCGAGCACTCGACGCCCACCCATCGTCCGACCGCCGTCTATCGGTCGGCCGCCACCGGCCAGTACCGCCGCGTTGTTGGGCACGTAGGCGGGCAACATCGCCCACAGCGCCGTCGCGACGACCCCGAGTATGTCCATATGCTGGCCTATCGGCCCGGTGTCTTAATCGGTGTGGCTCGGCGCGAACGCGTCCTGTAGGGGGTACTGGTCGTGTTTGGTCGGGAAGTGTGTGGTGTCGACAAACTCTCGAACAGCCAGAAACCCCGACTGCTGAACACCGCGCAGGTACCGACGACAACCTTCTTGCCACCGGGGCGGCAAATATTACCTATGTTGCCGCCAGTCGCGAGTCGATTCGTCGCCGGGGAGTCGGCCGCCACGGTCCTCGAACACGCTCGCAAGATGAACGAGTCCGACATCGGCGTCATCTGCAACCGACTGGGCGAACACTACCACGAGCGAGCGCCCGCCGACGCCGACGCCGCGGCCTACGAGCGACTCGTCGCCGACATCGGTGGCTCGGACCTCCGAGCGTGTATCTCGGTGAAACCCTCACAACTGGGGCTGTTCGTCGGCGAAGACGTGTTCCGGGAGAACCTCGCGCGCGTCGTCGCCGCGGCGGCCGACCACAGCGTATTCGTCTGGATAGACATGGAGGATCACACGACGACGGACGCCACGCTGGACGCCTTCGAACACCACGCCAGAGAGCGGGGCGGCGGCGTCGGCGTCTGTCTGCAGGCGAACCTCCGCCGGACGGCCGAGGACCTCGAACGATTGGCCGACTGTCCCGGGAAGGTGCGGTTGGTCAAGGGCGCCTACGACCCGCCGAAAGACGTCGCGTTCAGGGAGAAGTCTCGGGTGAACGAGGCCTACCGGACCGACGTAGAGTTCATGTTTCGGGAGTTCGACGACGGCATCGCCATCGGGAGCCACGACCCGGCGATGCTGACGCTGGCGGCCGACCTCCACAGCAAGCACGGCACGCCCTACGAGGTGCAGATGCTGATGGGCGTCCGCGAGGACGCCCAGCGGGAACTCGCCGGCGCCTGCGACGTCTGGCAGTACGCGCCCTACGGCGAGAAGTGGCCCGCCTACTTCTGGCGCCGCGTCCGCGAACGGAAGGAGAACGCCCTGTTCGCGCTTCGGGCCATCGCGAGCGGATAGTTTCGAGGGAGCAGCACCAGAAAGGGAAGGGCTGATAATCCGTCGCCGTCTGGAACAGATATGGCCTCCTCCTCGTCGTGGAAGCGGGATTTCGCGAGTGGCCTCATCATCCTGTTGCCGTTCATCGTCACGCTCTACGTCATCGTCTACCTCTATGGCATCCTCGCCTCGGCCGCGTTCTTCATCCCCGCCATCGACTCGCAACTCCTGCAGGATTTCGGCCTCCCGGCGGAGATGGCCACGGTTCGGGCCGTCGAGTTCGCCCGGGTGTTCGTCGCCCTCGTGCTGTTCGTCCTCCTCGTCTTCTCGGTCGGCTACCTGATGCGGACGGCCTTCGGCGACTTCGTCGAGGGGGCCCTCGACGACGCCATGAATCAGGTGCCGGGGCTCCGGGTGGTGTACAACGCCTCGAAGATGGCCGTCGAGACGGCGGTGTCCGGCACCGAAGAACTCCAGACCCCGGTGAAAATCGAGGCCTGGGACGGGATGCGGATGACGGCGTTCAAGACCGGCCAGACGACCGACGACGGCCGGGACGTCCTCTTCTTGCCGACGGCGCCGAACATCACCAGCGGCTACGTCGTCGAAGTCGACCCCGAGGACTACGAGGAGACCGACGAACGCGTCGAGGAAGCGCTCACGCGGATCCTGAGTGCGGGGTTTGGCGACACCCACGAAGGCGAGAGTCCGATTCCGATGGCCGGCGAAGACGACTGAGTATAGTAGCCATTGAAAATCGATGCACACCCGACCGCACGACAGCGGTGCGGTCGGTGTGTGAATCGTTTCAATCGTTACTATAGACGTAGCGGAACCACTCCTCTCGCTCGCCCGACTCGACGAGGTCGAAGAACGCGGTCTGAAGCTCGTCGGTGACCGGGCCCTTGGTGCCCGTGCCGATTTCGTTGTCGTCGACGCTCCGGATGGGCGTCACCTCGGCGGCGGTGCCGGTAAAGAACAGTTCGTCGGCGGTGTACAGTTCGCCCCGCGAGATGGTGGCGTCGTCGTGGACGGTGTAGCCGCGCTCCTCGGCGAGTTCGATGGCGGTCCGGCGGGTGATACCGTCGAGGATGGACTCGGCCAGCCCGGTCGTGTATATCTCGCCGTCGCGGACGAGGAAGATGTTCTCGCCCGGCCCCTCGGCGACGTTGCCCTCCTTGTTGAGGACGATGGCCTCGGTGTAGCCGTTCTCTTTCGCCTCTAGGGAGGCGAGGACGCTGTTGACGTAGGTGCCGGTGGTCTTCGCGTTGGTGGGAATCTGGCTGGACGCGTACTTGCGCCACGAGGAGACGGCGACGTCGACGCCGTCTTCCAGCGCTTCCTCGCCCAGATACGCGCCCCACGGCCAGACGGCCAGTCCGACCTGCACCGGCGACTTGCCGGGGTTCAGGCCGAGCGGTCCGTAGCCGTAGAAGGCGATGGGGCGGATGTAACAGGACTCGAACCCCTCGCGTCGGATGAGTTCCTCAGTCGCCTCGGTGAGTTCCTGCTTCTCGAAGGGAATCTCGATGTCGTAGACCTCAGCAGAGTTGTAGAAGCGGTCTAAGTGTTCCTCCCAGCGGAAGATGGCCGGGCCTTCCTCGGTCTCGTAGCACCGGACGCCCTCGAAGACGCCCGTGCCGTAGTGGAGGGCGTGGGTGAGCAGGTGGACGTTCGCGTCCTCGAAGTCGACGAACTCGCCGTCCATCCACACCTCGTCGACGGCCTCGAACATCTCGGGACGGTCGCTCATGCGATCGCCCCCCGGGTCCCGCGATGACTCGCCTCTGTACCGGCAGGTGCCTCGTCGTGTGTCATATCTACCCCATTGAAGTCCTCGGTTAAGAGTGTTGACGGTCTGTGTCGCCGGTTCACATCCGGGCCCCCAAGACCGCGAAAGCGGCCGCGACGGTCGGGCAGGGGACCGGTATGCCGGAGCCTTACTCGGACTCCGTCGTCGACTCGTTCTCCGGCGTGGGCGTTTCCGTCTCGTCGTCGAATATTCCGACCGGCGTCTCGGTCGGTTCCGCTTTGCCCTCCCCGTCGGGCGTCTCTGTCGGCGGCACCGCCACTGTCTCCGTCGGCGTCGGCGTCTCCGTCGGCGTATCGAACAGCCCGTCCTCCGTCTCGGTCTCCGTCGGCGTCCCGGCGACGACCGACGCGCAGTCCCCGCTGGCAATCGTCAGCGATTGCGTCTGGTTCAGCGTGGTTCGGTTCATCACGCTCGTCCCGTCGACCGTCTCGTTCGAGACGGTTTCCCAGCGCGTGACGGTGCCGTTGTAGTACTGACCCGACAACGCCGCGTCCTCGTTGAACGCCGGGCGCACCGTAATCGTCTCGGTGGCGCTCAGACCGCTGAAGACGCCGCCGTCCGTCGCCGCATCGCCCCACGTCCAGTCGACGCGGGTCGCACCCGGTTGGACGGTCCAGACGTCGTAGTTGTCAGACGCGTTGTAGTCGTCGTCTCTGACCGTCCACGAACCGTTCTCCGGGAGGCCGGTGATGTCGAACGAGGCCGACCCGCCGGTGGAGTTCGCGTTGCCCTCCTCGCCGTGGACGAACACCAGACTCAGCGTGTCGTCGCTCCTGTCTGCAGTACCGTTCGTGTCCCGGTAGAGGAAGACGACGCTCGTGTTCGCCTGCTGGAACGCCCCCATCCCCTCGGACCCGTACGCGTCGCCGGTCGTGTTGATGTAGGGGTTGGCGGGATACGGGATGCGGTAGTCGTAGAACGTTCGGGCAGACTCGTTGCCGGCGAAGGCGTTCATCGGCGTACACTGCTCGCCCTGCACGGCGACGAAGTCCGCGTTCGCGGTCTGGTTATCGTCCGTCTGATTCACCGCGGTCTGTGCGGCCACGACGCCCGATATCGGGACCAGGACGACGGCGAGAACCACGCCCAGCGTGGCGACCTGTCTGTGCGGAGTGGAGTCCGATGTCATACCGACCAACCCCACGACAGACGGCATTTGTTATAGCGGTCGTAGCAACCCGTAAGGTCGGCTCAGAGAGCGCGGCCACGGTGAAAGCCGGGCTTATCGGAACCGGCGAAAAGCCGGCGTACTCAGGTCAGGTCTGCGAGTAAGCTCGCGCCCTCGACGTACACGAGTCCCTCGCGGTCGGCGTAGGCGCGGGCGGCCGTCGGTGGGAGCGCCGCCCCCGTCTCGTCGTCGAGCATCTCACAGACGACCACGGCCGGTGGCTGGTCGGCGGCGTCGGCCAGCGCGATACCCAGTTCCGTATGTCCCTCGCGGTCGGAAAGCAGGTTCGGGGCGGCCCGGAGCAGGTGGACGTGGCCCGGCGACCGGAACTCGTCGGCGAACCCGTCGGCGTCGGGGGCCGCCGCCGCGTCGGCCAGTTCGCGGATGGTCAGCGAGCGGTCCTCGTCGGTGATGCCGGTGAACGTGTCGCGGTGGTTCACCGTGATGGAGAACGACGAGCGCTCGTCGTAGCCGAGTTCGTGGTCGGCGGCGGTCGGATGGTCGAGTACCTCCTGCATGAACGGCAGTCCAAGGGCGTCGGCCACGGTGTCCGAGAGCGCCACGCAGACGAGACCGCCGGCGTCGTTCCGCAGGCGTGCGACGGCCGCCGGGTCGACAACGCCGGCTGGGTAGACGATGTCCGTCTCGCCTTCCCGGTCGGCGGCGTCGTGGACGAGGACCGGGTCGCCGCGGGCGAAGGCCGCGACGGCGTCGGCGGCGCTGTCGGCGTCCACGGCGCTCTCACTCCGTGACATGGACAGTCACCTCGTCGCCGTCGGCCAGTTCCAGCACGTCACGGAGCTTCTCGGGGGCGATTACCTCCAGTTGCTCCTCGCCGTGGTGGGTCCGTTCGGGGGCGATGATGTGAGCGGGGGCGTACTCGCCGTCGCCGCTGACGACGGAGGCCGGATAACAGTACGCCGGACCGTAGGTGCGCTCGTCGTCCTCCCAGCCCTCGATGGTGACGGGTTCGAGCGCGCCGAGTCGGGCCCGCTTGCGGACGCTCTCCTCGGTGAGTTCGAGGTTCAGCGTCCCCGCGAACGGTTCGTAGTCGAGTCGCTCGATGAACTGCTCCATGTACCCCGGCAGGGTGATGTAGTGTCGCCCCTCGCCCATCCCCGAGGTGACGATGCCGTTCAGGTCGACGCTGGCGTCCGCCTCGAAGATGCGCCGGTAGTCGGCGTACTCGGACTGGAGTCGATGTTCGCCGTCGGCGGTAATCTGGACCTCCTGTCCGTCGCTGACGATGTCCCGGTCGAGCAGGCCGGCGTCGTCGAGGCGTTGGAGGCGTCGCGACGCCGTCTGGTTGGACGCGTCGAGTCGCCCCGCGAGGTCCGCACAGGAGACTTTCGTCCGCTCGTCGAGGGCGCCGTCGAGCGCGAGCAGTTTGAGGGTCGCGAGCTCGTCCCGCCCGACGGCCCGTCCCGATGATTCAGCCATACACCGGATTACGGAGCCGTCCCGGATAAGCATACCGAAGGTGGAATGCATTCCAATATTGGAACGCGAAGGAACGAGTGAACGGTTGTCGCGTGGGCCGACAGCGTGTGATTCGTGGTTCGGGGGTGTCAACCTTCCGCCGCATATCTTCGCCCCTTTTTCAGGCCCGACTCGCACCGTCGAGGCGCGCCCAGTGCCATCGTGTAGCGCCAGTGGCCGAGATTTGCGATAATAACCCCATACGTCCCGAAATATCGGGTTTCTAAGACCCCACTCCCGGCATATACATCCATATTTCGCAGTTATAGCTACTGATTCTCCCCATTCACCAACAACAATATATCTCCTATCCACATATGTCGAGATTGTCCCATCTAGTTCGTTGACTCGCGCCAATCCGGCAGCAGTCTCGGCACTATCGCCGACAGCATCGCTACTTTTCTTTGTGTCTGCTCCATCGCGTCCGCCAGCACGGGCGCGAGGGCTGCAAACAGCGCCCAGACGTAGAGCGGAACCGGCGCCGTCCCGAGGACGCCGGGTCGCCGGGTGGGAGAGGACAGCGACTGGAAGCCACCGCGACAGCACCGGCTACCGCACCGATACGCGCGACCTACGGTAACATACGTACGTTCGTTAGCACCGGATAAGCGGACGCTACTCGGGCCGCTCGGACGGGCGGGGCAGGCGACGCCTCACTCGTACTCCAGTCGTTCGAGGACGTACCGGTAGGTCCGTCGGTCCGTCTTGACGACGAGTCGGTACCCCTCGGCCGTTCGTTCGAGCCTGTCGAAGTGGTGACCGAGGTTCCCCGGGTTCAGCGACGCCGACGACCCTTCGAGGCCGAAGAAGAGGATCGCCCGCTGATGTCGCACGTCGTCGGCCTGTTCTGCCTCGACTGCGAGCAGTTCCCCGTCGTTCCGGACGTCGGCGCCGCCGGTGAGCGTCCACGTGTGATCGAGGTAGCGCACCTGCTTGTCGCCGAGTTCCGCCAGTTCTGCGTCGGCCATGCCCGTTCGTTCGCCGGCCTGTCACATCGTTGTTTCGGCGGCGAGCGTGGGCGGGCCGACGCGCCGCATCACCCGAACAGTCTTCCCAGAGACCGAGCGCGATATCCGGTCCGAATCCCAGCGTCGTCCCATAGTTCGGGGGAGGTTGCGGTTCGATATCTGGGTATGGATCAGTATATGGAGAACGCACGCAGAGATTCGCGGAATCGGTCGGTAGACGTAGGCAGTTCGGGTTCGGTCACTCGCATCTAGTACTCGACGTGCGAGTCTCGCTCCCAGAACTCGCTCGACTTCTCCAGTTTCGGTACCCACGTCTGTTCGTCCTCGGCGAGCATCGCCACGCGGGACTCCTCGACTTCCTTCAGCACGTCGTGGTCGGGGAGGAACGCTTGCATCTCCTCGGTGAACGCGCGGACGTCTTCGTGGCTGGGCATCGAGTCGCGGTCGAGTCGCCCCCGGGAGTGACCGACGTGCATGTACGCCTTCATCTCCACGAAGTCGACGTCCGCCCGGTCGCACATCGCCGCGTACCACTCGGGGTGGTGCATGTTGTGACCCTTTACGAGCGTCGTCCTGACGACCGTCCGGGTGTCGTCCTTCCCGGCGAGGACGTCCAGCGTGTCGACGAGCGAGTCCCACGCGTCGTCCTCGACGGCCTTCACCGTCGCGTCGAACGTCTGCCGGTCCGCGGCGTCGACGGAGACGTACAGTTGGGTCGGGTCACACTCGGCGAGCATCTCCGGGTTGGTGCCGTTCGAGACGAGGAACGTCGTGATGTCGCGGTCGTGAAACTCCTCGATGAGTTCGGGCAGGTAGGGGTACAGCGTCGGTTCGCCGTCGAGCGAGATGGCGACGTGGCGCGGTTCCATCGCCTGTTCGAAGACGTCTCGTGGGACGTTCTCGTTGCCGCCGAAGCCGGAGAGGAGCCGTTTCTGGAGTTCGACGGAGGCGTCGGCGACGGCCGCCGGGTCGTCCCATTCGACGTCGCCCAGTTCGTAGGCGTGGCCGGCGTGGTCTCGCCAGCAGAAGACACAGCGCTCGTTGCACTTGACCACGGGCGTCATCTGGATACAGCGGTGGGACTCGATACCGTAGAAGATGTACTTATAGCACTTCCCGTCGCCCTGAATGGCGTTCTTCGTCCACCCGCAGGTTTGGGCGGCCGTGTGATTCTCACTGTGGTAGGCCGGGTCGGAGACCTGTTTCGGCCCGTCGTCGGACTCGCTCATTGCCCGCTAGGCTATCGCGGACACGCAAAAGCCGTGTGGTCACTCCGGACGCGACGGCCCTCGAACGCGAGCGGTCGCTCAGCCGTCGTACTCGGCGTCGGGGACGACGACGACTTTCCCGAACCCTTCGCGTTCCTCCAGCAGTTCGTGGCCGCGGGCTATCTCGCTCATCGGGAGCACCTCGCGGATTCGGGGTTCGAAGGTCCCGTCCCACACGAGGGGGAGTACCTCGTCTATCTCGCCCGGGTTCCCCATCGTCGACCCCATGACGTCCAGTTGCTTCCAGAAGATGCGAGAGATGTTCGTCTCCGGCGTCGGGCCGGCGGTCGCCCCACAGGTGACGATGCGCCCGCCTTTGACCGCCGCGTCCATGTTGTCCGTCCAGTTGTCGCCGCCGACGTGGTCGATTATCACGTCCACGCCCCGGCCGTCGGTCCGGTCGTGGACGGCGTCGACGAAGTCCGCCGCCTCGTAGTTGATGGCGTAGTCGGCGCCGATGTCGCGGGCGTACGCCAGTTTCTCCTCGCTGGAGGCCGTCGCGTACACCGTCGCACCGGCGTGGGCGGCTATCTGGACCGCGGCGTGGCCGACGCCGCCGGAGGCCCCGTGCACGAGGACGTGGTCGCTCTGGGACACCGCCGCGCGGGTTTCGAGCATCCGCCACGCCGTCTGGAAGACGAGCGGTGTCGCGGCGGCCGTCTCCCAGTCGACGCCCTCCGGGAGGGACACGAGGTTCGCCTCGGCGACGGCGGTCAGTTCGGAGTGGACCCCGCGCGTGTGCTCGCCGATTATCTTGAACTCGTCACAGCGGGTCTCGTCGCCTCGTCGACAGAACTCGCACTCGCCACAATACACCGAGGGGTACACCGCGACGCGGTCGCCCGCCTCGAACCGCGTGACTCGGTCGCCGACCTCACGAACGACGCCCGCGGCGTCGCTCCCGGGGATGTGTGGGAACGACGGCGGCGTCGGCAAACCCCGGCGAGTCCAGACGTCGAGGTGATTCAGGCCGGCGGCCTTCACCTCGACGAGCACCTCGTCGCTCCCGATCTCCGGGGCCGGCTGTTCGCCGTACTGCAAGACGTCGGTCGAGCCGGTCTCCTCGTAGAAGATGGCGTTCATGCGTCTGTTAATGTCTACCACACTACTTAATTCACCCGTCTCCAGTTCGGTCTGTCACAGCCGCGGCACAGATTGGGAATTCGATCACAGATGGCGGTATGTGAATCCTGATCTCGGGCGTGTCGTCCCATCCACCGCGTATCTGTCGCCATATTTCGGCCCAGATAGCATAGATGCAGATATATGGACGCGTATTTCGATATCTACTATCGTGTTGGCGCTTTTAGTCCGAGATTGCCCAGGCTATCTCGCATATTCTTCCCCTCTGGACAGCGTCGGGGTATCGACGAGCAATGCCGCGGCCGGGGAAACACATTTGTCGGACGGCATCCTCGTCGGGAGCATGGCGGAACGAGCCACCCGTATGGAGGAGCCACTGGCGGGCCAGACAGCCGTAATCACCGGTGCGAGTTCGGGTATCGGGGCCGCGACGGCACGCGTCCTCGCCGAGGACGGCGCGGACCTGACTATCGCCGCGCGGCGCGAGGAGCGACTGGCGTCGCTGGCCGAGGAGATACGCGAGGCGACGGACGCAGACGTCGCCGTCGTCCCGACGGACGTCACCGACGCAGCGGCCGTCTCGGCGCTCGTGGAAGCCACCGTCGACCGCTTTGGCGGTCTCGACATCGCGGTGTGTAACGCCGGCCTCGCCATCGACGAACCCGTCAGCGAACTCACCGACGAGGAGTACCGGACGATGACCGGCGTCAACGTCGACGGGATGTTCTACACCGCCCGCGAGTCGATTCCGCACCTCGTCGACTCGGAGGGCCACCTCGTCTTCCTCGGGAGCATGTCCGGGAACCACCCACGACCGGCCAATCCGGTGTACGCCGCGACGAAGTGGTGGACGAAGGGCTTCGCTATCAGCCTGCAGGCCAGCATCGGCGAGGAGGGCGTCGCCGTCTCGTGTATCAATCCGACGGAGGTACGCACGGAGTTCGGGTCCGAGAGCGGTACCCCCTCCGAGGAGGCGTTCGAACCCGGGAGCGTGACCGAACCGATCGAAGTCGCCGACGCCATCGCCTACGCCGTCCGCCAACAGCCACCGAACTCGGTGACGTCGCTGGACCTGTATCGACGGGACAAGCTCTCGCACTTCTGAATCGGTGGTCGACGGGCGCTCGGATACGTCAGTCCAGCGCCACCGGGCCGCCCTCGCTCGCGCTCTCGTAGATAGCGTCGATGACTTCCATGATGGCGACGCTCTCGGTGCGGTCGACCCGCGGCGTCTCGCCGCGTTCGACGCAGTCGGCGAAGTGCTCGACCTCCAGCGTGTAGTGGTCCGTCGGGTCGAAGCGTTCGGTGACCTGCCGGTCGTCGACGCCGTAGGTCAGTTCGACGGCGGTATCGGGGCTGATGTCGAAGGTCGGTTCGGCCGTGAGCCACCCGTCCGTGGTCTCGACGCGGTAGTACTGCGTGAGCGGCGTCTCGAACCCGGACTGGACGCGGGCCGTCGCGCCGTCGGCGTACTCCAGAATGCCCGCCATCTCGGTGTCGACACCGCAGTCACGGCGGTCGTTGGTCACGCCGTACACGCGGTCGGGGTCGCCGAGGAACAACCGTGCGGCGCTGACGGCGTAGCAGCCGACGTCCATGATGCTCCCGCCGTCCAGCGCCGGATCCAGTCGGATGTCCTCGGCCTCGTCGGGCATCCGGAAGGTGAACGTCGACGTGACGTTTCGGACCTCGCCCAGTTCCGAGGAGACGACCTCGACCGCTCGCTCCGTCACCGGGTGAAAGCGGTACATGAACCCCTCCATCAGGGTGACGCCACGCTCTTTGCAGTAGTCGAACACCGCCGCCGTCTCCGCGGCGCTCGCGGTGAGTGGTTTCTCACAGAGGACGTGCAAGCCGGCGTCGGCGGCCCGCCGAATCCACTCGGCGTGGAGGCCGTTCGGCAGCGGGACGTACACCGCGTCGAGGTCCTCGTCGTCGAGCAACGCCTCGTATCCCTCGTAGGCCGCCGGGATATCGAACCGGTCTGCGACCGTCTGTGCCCGAGCGCCGTCCCGCGAGGCGATAGCGCCGACCTCGTGGTCGCTCTTGTCGATGCCGGGAATCACGGAACCGGTCCCGATGTCGGCCGTGCTGAGGATGCCAAATCGCATACTCGAAGAGCGAGCGACGAGAGAATAAAACTAGTGGTCTGTCGAACCGACCCGGCATCGGCAACTGCAAACCACCGTCGGGACGCGGTCGCCGTGGCGGTCGTCTACCGCCGCACACTCCGGGACGAGTGTTCAGCTACGGTGAACGAATCCCCTAACCGATGTACGTCTGTTATCCCGGACGACTGACTGGTTCTCGTCGCTCCGGCGGACGTTTGTCCGTCGAGACGGCGTATTCCGTCCGTATTGGAAGTTTCGTATCGGCACGAGACACACGAACGCCCGACCGCGATCCGTTCGGTCATAGTGAACAGCCACGGCGCGATCTCGGCGCTCGCTTCGGTCTCTCGGGACCGACGCGCCGCGGTTACGAATACGTGAAGTTGAGTTCGATGACGTTCGCGACTTCGAGGACTCGCTGTGGGAGTTCCTCCCTGAACCGCTCGCCGCGGAACCGGTTTGTCGGGCCGGCGACGCTGATGGCGCCGATGATGTCGTCGCTGTTGTCGAGCACCGGTGCGGCGACACAGCGGAGACCGTTGAGACGCTCTTCGTCGTCGAACGCGACGCCGCGCTCCCGGACGGCTTCGAGCGTCTCGTCCAGTTCCTCGCGGGTGCTGATGGACTGCTCGGTGTTCTCCGCCAGTCCGTGTCGGTCGACGATTTCGTCGACGCGCTCCCCCGGGAGATACGCGAGAATCGCCTTCCCCAGCGCGGTCGTATGAAGCGGTACGCGCGTCCCGACGTGTGCTTTCACGCGGACCGCCTGCTCGCCGTAGGCCCGATAGAGGTACGAGCCACGGCCGTGTTCCTCGACGAGGACGTTCGCGAGTTCGCCCGTCTCGTCGGCGAGGCGGTCGACCTCCGGCTTCGCTATCTGAAACAGTTTCCGCTCGTGACGCGAGTACGCGCCCAGCTCCAGAAACCGCAGTCCGACCCGGTACTCGTTGCCGTCCTTGACGATGTACTCCTCCTGTTCGAGCGTGCTCAGATAGTTGTGGACCGTACTCTTCGGCAGGTCCAGGTGACGAGCGAGTTCCGTCACGCGGGCACCCCCGAGCTCTTTCAGTCCGTTCAGGATTTCGAACGTCGTGCCGACTGATTTGACCGGGTTTTGGGCTGTACTCACCATAGTCGTAGCACGAAGTATACGCACAAAACAGTTGCTCGTTTTGTCGAGTCGTCTGGGAGCGGAAATAAGTCCGGCGGTCGTTACAACTCGACGACGTCGCCACTCTCGGCCGCCTGATGGATGGCACGGACGATTCGCATATCCTGCAGTCCGTGCCGGCCGTCGGCGACGACCGGCTCCCCGGTGAGCACGCGGTCCGCGAAGAAGTCGAACTCCTCGCGCATCTCACGCTGGGAGTCGAACGCCTCGTGTGAGACGGTGGCCGTCACGTCGCCGCGGGACAGATGCATCGTACACTCGCCGTGAAACGCCGGGCGGAGGTCTATCTGGCCCTCGGTGCCCGTAATCTTCAGTTGCGTGTCTTCGTGGGCGCGTTGACTGTCGGTGGTGACCATCTTCACGCCGCCCTCCAGCGTGAGCAGTGCCCCGGACCGCTCGTCGGGGACGGCGTCGAACGCCTCGTGGTGGGAACTCATCTGTGACTGGACGGCGACCGGGTCCCAGTCTAAGATGAACCGCGTCGTGTTCAGCGAGTAGATGCCGAGGTCCATCACCGACGTGCCGTACCCCGAGCGGTCCGGGTCGAGTCGCCACTGGTCGTGGTCGGGAATCATCTCCAGCAACGGCTGGCTGTTGTTGCCGTAGACGGACACCGGGTCGCCGACGAACCCGTCCTGTACCAACTCCTTCGCCCGTCTGACGGCGGGGTCGGTCTGCATCCGGTAGGCGATCATCAGCGGCACGTCGGCGCTCTCGGCGGCCTCGACCATCTGCTCGGCCCGTTCGACCGTCGACTCCATGGGCTTCTCACAGAGGACGGCCTTGCCGTGTTCGGCGGCGCTCTCGACGTACTCGAGGTGGTAGGCGTTGGGCGTCCCGACGTAGACGGCGTCGTAGGCGTCGGTCGCGGCGCCGTCGTGGAACTCCTCGTAGCTGATGCCGTGGTCGACGTCGTTTTCGGCCGCCAACCGCTCGGCCTTCTCGGTCGAACTGCTCACGAACGTCGTCACCTCGCCGAGGTCGGAGTGCTGGATGGCGGGCAGGGCGACGTCGATGGTCCACCAGCCGAGGCCGAGAAGCGCGTATCGGACGGTGCCCTCCGTGGTCGTCTGCCAGTCGCGGTCGTCGTAGCTGTCGAGCCAGTCTTTCATCGCGTACTGGTACCGACGACTGTGAGTAAAATCTTCGGATAGCTATCAGCGGACGGACTAATCGCCGTGCGGACGCCGTCACGCGTACAGTTCGGAGACGTCGAACACCGGCTTGCAGGTCTCGCCCGCGACGAACGCCTCGAAGGCCTCCTCGGCGTCGAGAAGCGAAAAGCGGTCGTCGATGAACGTCTCGGCGTCCACGTCGCCGCTGTCGATGAGCCTGAGCGAGCGGTCGAAGTCGTCGTACATCGACGCGTAGGAACACTGGAGGTCTATCTCCGACCGCACCAGCGGGGAGTACGGCATCGTCGTCTCGCCGGTCTGGCCGATGAGAACTATCTGCCCGCCCTTTCGCACCTCGTCGACGGCGGCGGGGAGCCCAGAGGGGTGGCCGGTCGTGTCGAACACCACGTCGTAGCCGACGCCGTCGGTGATCGCCTCCCGGCGCGCCTCGACGTCGTCCTCGGCGACGTTGAGAGTCTCGAAGCCGAGGTCCTCGGCCAGCGGGAGGCGGTACGCGGCGTCCTGCCCGACGCCGGAGACGAGTACCTCGCCGCCCTGTGCGTCGGCGATCTGTGCCGTGAGGAGACCGATCGGCCCCGGCCCCTCCACGAGGACGCGGTCGCCCGCCGTCACCCGCGAGTTCTCGATGACGGCGCGGGCGGCGATACTCGTCGGTTCGACCATCGCGGCGTGTTGCTGGTCGACGGCGTCGGGCACCGGATGGAGCGCGTCCTCCGGGACGGCGACGAACTGCTCGTAGGCCCCGTCGTGGTCGACACCCGTGATGACCGCGTTCTGGCAGACGTTCGACTCCCCGATTTCACACTGGTAGCAGTCGCCACAGCCCCGAATCGGCCGCTCGACGACGCGGTCGCCGACCGCGAACTTCGTGACGTTCTCGCCGACTTCGACGATGCGCCCCGAGTACTCGTGGCCGATGACCGTCGGGAGGGCCAT
The DNA here is from genome assembly GCF_014647235.1 of Haloarcula pellucida. Classification (GTDB taxonomy): domain Archaea; phylum Halobacteriota; class Halobacteria; order Halobacteriales; family Haloarculaceae; genus Haloarcula; species Haloarcula pellucida. Next base: position 110,769 of record NZ_BMOU01000002.1, on the reverse strand, counting down.
CCGCTCGAACGCCGACTCGAACTCGTAGATGCCGGCGTCACTCCCACAGAGGCCGGCGTAATCGACCTCGACGAGCGCCTCGTCAGGGGCCGGTTCTGGCCGCTCTCGGTCGACGAACTCCATGGCACCGTGACTACGGCTGACTTTCGCGAGTCCTCGCATACGTTTCGGCAGTCGACGGAGAGTATTAATTCTATGGTTGTCGGCGAGGCGCCGTTCGGTGGTTCAGATGCGATGCCGCGTACTCGGATTCGTCGCGACGCTATCGCACCCAGACACGTACCCACCCACCCTCCACAAACGTCAAATAGGCACGCACAGACAGACCGAGTATGGGTTCGTACGACCACACGCCAGTGACAGTCGCGGACAAGCGAGCCGTCGTCGTCGGCGGCACGAGCGGTATCGGGCAGGCCATCGCCGAGGGGTTCGCCGCGGAAGGGGCCGACGTCGTCGCCACCAGTCGCCGCGAGAGCGCCGTCGAGGAGACGGCAGACATCATCGAGGAGTACGGCGTCGACACCGCTCGGGTGACGTGTGACGTCACCGAAATGGCGACGCTCGAAGCGGTCCGAGAGACGGCCGTCGAGGAACTGGGCGGCGTCGACGTCGTCGTCGCCTCGCAGGGCGCTATCTCCCGCGAGACGGTCCGGGACATCAGCGACGAGGACTGGGACTTCGTGACCGACGTGGCTCTAGACGGCGTCCGCAGGGTCACACAGGCGATGGTCCCGGCGATGGACGACGGCGGCGCCATCGTCAACATCTCCTCGCTGGCCGCCCGACTCGCCATGGCCGACCTGCCGGCCTACGCGGCGGCGAAGGGCGGCGTGGAGGCGTTCACCCGCGCGTCGGCGAAGGAACTCGCGCCGGAGATTCGCGTCAACGCCATCGCGCCCGGGTTCGTCATCACGCCGCAGAACGCCGAGACGTACGCGGAGGGGACCGAGAAGCGGGCGAAGATCGACGAGCGAGCGCCGCTCGGTCGGGTCGCCGACCGCGAGGAGATGGTCGGCGCGGCCGTCTATCTGGCGAGCGACGCCGCCTCCTACGTCACCGGCGAAGTGCTCACCGTCGACGGCGGATTCGCCGACAGCGCGCTCTGAGGTGTCGACTGCACACGAGGAAAACCGCGTCGACGCGAACTTACAGGCGGAGCGCCTGCGCGTCGAGTTCCAGTTGCCGGGTGTGGAGCGCCTCGCCGGTGGCCGTATCGAAGACGTGTATCGTCTCCTCGGGGAGGTGGACGGTGACGGACTCGTTTTCCTCGATCTCTCGCAGCCCCTCGGTGATGGCGACGAGGTCCTCCGTCCCCGTCGTCTCGCCGGGGAACTCTAAGTGGACGACGTTCTCGTTGCCCATCGGTTCGACGACGGTGGCCGTCATCTCGAACTCGCGTGCGGGGTCACTGCCGTCGCCCGCCGCGAGAATCTCGACGTCCTCCGGCCGCACCCCGAGGATGACGTCCTCGGCGTCCCCGACGGCGTCGGCGATGGTCTCGGTGAAGGGGTACTCGATACGGTCGGTGACGAACGACGACCCCTCGCGTCGGCCCGAGAGGAAGTTCATCGACGGTTCGCCGATGAACTCGGCGACGAAGAGGTTCTCGGGAGCGTGGTACAGTTCCAGCGGCGGGCCGACCTGCTGGAGGCGGCCGTCGTTCATCACGGCGATGCGGTCCGCCATCGTCATCGCTTCGGTCTGGTCGTGCGTGACGTACACCGTCGTGACGCCGAGTTGCTCCTGTAGTTGCTGGAGTTCGGTCCGCATCTCCGCCCGCAGTTTCGCGTCCAGATTCGACAGCGGTTCGTCCATCAGGAACACTTCCGGGTCACGCACGATAGCACGGCCGAGTGCGACGCGCTGTTGCTGGCCGCCCGATAACTGACCGGGCTTGCGATCGAGCAGGTCCGAGATGCCCATCATCGACGCGACTTCGGTGACGCGCTCGTCGATGTCGGTGTCGGCGAGGTCGGTCGACTCCTCCAGCCCGAACGACATGTTCCGCCGGGCGGTGAGGTGGGGGTACAGCGCGTAGGACTGAAACACCATCGCGATGTCCCGGTCCTGCGTACGCACGTCGTTCAACACTGTCTCGCCGAGTCTGATCTCGCCGTCGGTGATGGTCTCCAGTCCGGCGATCATCCGCAGCGTGGTCGACTTCCCACACCCGGAGGGGCCGACCAGTACGAGGAACTCGCCGTCTCGAATCTCGACCGAGACGTCGTCGACGGCGACGATTTCGTCCTCGCCGTCCTCGAACACCTTCGTGACGTGTTCGAGTGCTAAGTGGGCCATTATACGTTCGTCACCTCCGCTTCCGGCCCGATGCGGCGGTTGTGCAAGGCGTCACCGCTCTCCCCATCGAAGACGTGGACGTGACTCGGGTCGATGGTGACGACGACTTCGGACCCCTGCTCGAAGATGTCGGTGCCGCCGGTCAGCGCGTGCAGCAGGTCCGATTCGCTGGTGTCTCCCGGGTGATTCAGGTGGACGACGTTCTGGTCGCCGTGCGGTTCGATGACGGAGACGTGCATCACGAACTCGTAGTCGCCGAGGTCGGACTCGTCGACCCCGTCGGCCGTATCGACGGCGACGTCTTCGGGCCGAACCCCGAGGACGACGTCGTCGGCACCGTCGACAGCGTCCCGGATGGTGGCGTCGAACGGGTACTCGACGTACGTGCCGACGAACCGGTCGCCCTCGTTTCGCCCCTCAACGAAGTTCATCATCGGTTCGCCGATGAACCCCGCGACGAAGCGGTTCTCGGGGGCGTGGTACAGTTCCAGCGGCGGGCCGACCTGCTGGAGGCGGCCGTCGTTCATCACGGCGACGCGGTCGGACATGGTCATCGCTTCGGTCTGGTTGTGTGTGACGTACACCGTCGTCACGTCGAATCGGTGCTGGAGTTGCTGGAGTTCGGTTCGCATCTCCGCCCGCAGTTTCGCGTCCAGATTCGACAGCGGTTCGTCCATCAGGAACACTTCCGGGTCACGGACGATGGCCCGCCCCAGCGCGACGCGCTGTTGTTGCCCGCCGGATAGCTCGTCGGGCTTTCGGTCCAGCAGTTCGCTGATGCCGAGCGTCTCGGCTATCTCCTCGACGCGCGCCTCGCGTTCTGCTTTCGTGTACCCCTCCTCCTCTTCGAGGCCGAAGCGCATGTTCGCCCGGACGGTCATGTGGGGGTACAGCGCGTAGTCCTGAAACACCATCGCGATGTCCCGGTTCTGTGGCACGCGGTAGTTCATGTGGTCGCCGGCGATGTAGATGTCGCCGGCCGTCGGCGTCTCTAGCCCCGCGAGACAGCGCAGGGTCGTCGACTTCCCACAGCCCGAGGGGCCGACCAGCACGAGGAACTCGCTGTCGGCGATGTCGAGCGAGAGGTCGTCGACTGCCGTCGTCTCTCCGAACCGTTTCGTCAGGTTCTCGATGTTGATTGCGCCCATCGTTATCCACCTCCGGTCCGCAGGCCCTTCGCAAATTGCTCCGCGAAGGCGACGTAGATGATGAGGGTCGGAATCGCCGCGAGGAACGCCGCGGACATGCGGATTCCGAAGTCGATACCGGACGTCGAGGCGCCGACGGCCGGCAGGATGAGCGTCACGACGGCCTCCGGCGTGTCAGAGCCAGTGATCAGCGTGAACGCAAAGAGGAACTCGTTGTATATCTGGGTGAACTGATAGATGAACACGACGCCGAACATCGGCTTCGAGATCGGCAACACGATGCGGCGGTATATCTTCGAGACGGACGCCCCGTCTATCTTCGCGGCCTCGACGAGCGAACTCGGGAGGCTCTGGTAGTACGAGCGAAACAGGATCGTACAGATGGGTATCCCGTACGCGATGTGGGTGATGATGAGCGGGACGAGGTTCGAGTGGTAGTCCTGGAGGTACGGGAGCGTCTCGAACGTCGGCGCCAGCATCGACGCGAGCGGGAAGATGTTGTTCCAGAAACGCGCGAGCGGCACCAGCACCGCCTGGTACGGCAGGAAGATGCCGACGAGGAACAGTATCAGGAACGCCATCTGGCCGCGCCAGCGAACCATCGTGAGGCCGTAGGCGGCCATGCTCCCGAACAGGACGCTCCCGATGGTGGCGGGAATCGCCATGAACAGGGAGTTGAAGAACGCGCCCGAGAGCTGTTCGAGCGCGAACTGGAGGTTGCCCCACGTGAACCCCTCGCCGGTCGGTGGCGCCAGTGGAATCGTGCGGGCGACGGCCTCGTTGGTCTTCAGCGCGGTCATGATGCCGGTCTCCAGGGGTGCGAGGAAGAACCCGATGAAGAGGATGACCAGCACGTACTGTCCGATTCGGGCGAGGTTTACGTCCTCGACGAGCGATGCGACGTCGATGTTGGTGTCGGGCGTTGACTGTGACATCTTAGAGGCTCCCCTGTCTGTACTGGTAGTAGAGGTACGGCGCGATGACGCCAAGCGCGAGGACCATCAGGTACGTCGCGATGGTCGCCGCGTAGGCCCACTTGCCGAACTTGAACGCCTGCCGAACCATCAGCGTCGCCAGGATGTCCGTCCCGTTGGGCGGTCGGTAGCGGCCGGTCAGTGCATACAGGAAGGTGAAGGCCTTCAGCGCGAACACCATCAGGACGACGGCCGCGCTGACCGACGACTCCTTCAGTTGCGGGATGATGATGCGCAGGTAGGTCTTTGCCGTGCTCGCGCCGTCCACGCGGGCGGCCTCGAACTGGTCGTCGGGGAGCGACCGCAGGCCGGCCAGATAGACGACCATCGTGTAGCCGCTGAACTGCCAGATGAGCGCGAAGATGATCGACCCGAGCGCAATCGACGGGTTCCCTATCCAGTCGACGGGTTGGAACCCGAAGGCCGTCACGATGATGTTCAGCAGGCCGTTGTTGTTGTTGAACATCCAGAGCCACAGCTGGGCCGTAACGACGAACGAGAGACTCATCGGCAGTAAGTAGATGGTCTGTACCTTGTCGTCGTACCGAATCCCCTGATCGATGAGTACCGCGAGGAACAGGCCGAGAACGAGGCAAATCGTCGTGAACGTGACGAGGAGTACCAGGTTGTTCTGGGTGGCCTGCAGGAACGCGTTGCTCCCGAGTACCTGCGTGTACATCTCGAGGTCCAGATTGCCCGGACTGTAGTCCGGCGGCGTCAGTCCCCGCGCGTCGGTCAGCGATATCGCGATGTTGAACCCCATCCCGCCGTAGACGGCGACGCCCATGACGAGGAACGGAATCCCCCAGAAGGGCGAGGACCGCACGAAGTCACTGTTGAGGAAGTATCGCAACTTCGTCTCCCAGTCGACCTCCTCGGTCGGGGTTGTGGTTGCCTCTGCCGTTTCGTGGGTGTCCATAGATAGTGTGATTTCGTTCCGGTATAATAAAATGTGTAGTTCGTCGATCCCGTTACTGGGACACGGCGTCGAGCAGTCCGTCGGCCGCCGACTGCACGTCGTAGGGCCCCATCATGTTCTCGCTCATCGCCGTCTTGCAGGCACCCATCTGCTCGGGCGGGACGGCGAGGCCGTGTGCGATGGTGGGCGGGTACCGCTCGGAACTTGTCAGGTCCTCGTAGGTCAGGCCGATGAAGTCGCCGAGTTCGCCCGGGTCGATGTCGGTCCGGAGCGGGACGGAGCCTTTCAGGTTGTTGAACGCGATCTGGGCTTTCTTGGTCCCGACGAACTTCTGCCACGCGATGGTCTCGTCCTCGCTCGGGTTGTTCGCCGGCGCGACGATGGCGTCGATGTGGTAGCCGTAGGTACCCTCGGTGCCGGGGAACGGAATCCAGTCCCAGTGCTCCTTGTAGTTGAACGAGTCGTCGACGCGGAACTGACCCGCCAGCCAGTTGCCCTGATGCATGCAGGCGACTTCGCCGTTGATCATCTTCCCGCCGACGTCGGTGAAACTCACCGACGAGGCGTCGTCGGTGATGTAGTTCTGCTGAATCTCCTTGACGACGTTCAGCGACTCGACGATGGCCTGCCGGTCACCGTTGCCCTCGATGAAGTTCATGTAGGCGTCGACGCCGGCCTGACCCTGGAGGACCTGCGCCCACAGTTGGAGGACGGTCCACGGTGCGACCATCGCCTGTCCCATGGGCGTGACGTCCGTCTCCGTCTTGATGGCGTCGAGCGCGCTCAGCAGCGAGTCGATGTCGTCGAGGCTCGACGCGTCTACGCCCGCCTCCTCGAAGGCCGAGATGTTGTAGAACAGGTTGTTCATCCGGTGAGAGCCGAGGGGAACCGAGGACATCTTGCCGTTGAACGTACAGAGTTCGACGGCGCGGTCCTGCATCACGTCTTTGTACCCTTCGGGGTCCCAGACGGACGATTCGAGGTCCATCAGGTGGCCCCGGTAGCGTTCGAGGTTGTTCCCCGGCCAGTTCGCGAAGGAACTCATCGGGTTGTTGTTGACCATCCGGCGCAGAATCGTCGCGTTGAGGTTGACGTTCGCGCTCGCTCCGACGGCCTGGAACTGCGTGTCCATGTCGGGATATTCGCTCTCGAACTCCTCTATGAGCGCTGTAATCGCGGCTTCACCGTCACCACCGGCCCAACCGTGGAGGACTTCGAGCGTCTCGCCCCACTGCCCGCCACCCCCGGAACCGTCGCTCCCGTCGCTCCCGCCGTCACCGCCACCGTCGCTCCCGTCGCTGCCACCGTCGCTCCCGCCGTCGCCGGAACACCCGGCGATACCGAATGCGGCCCCAGTACTCAGCGCAGCGAGGTATCTTCGCCTGTCCATTGCCGAATCGAGTTTGTCATTATCAGCCATACGGTTTAGAGCGATTATCTATGAGAACATAAAACTGTCGGCGATTCAGCCCGCAGAACGGGTCATCCCCGACTTCCGACCGGTATCGGAGGGACACCCACAGCAGACGCTTTCGGGACCGTCGCCGACCGCGACCGTCCGCTCACGCCTCGTCGAACAGTTCCTCTCCCTCCGCCAGATGCGCTTCGACGGCGTCGAAGTCGAGCGTGAGGCCCAGACCGGGGCGCTCGGGGATGTCCATGTAGCCATCGACGATGAGGTCGTCTTCCTCGACGAGGTCTTCCCACCAGCCGAGTTCGTAGGAGTGGTACTCGACGGCGAGCGCGTTCGGGATGGCCGCACCCACGTGAGCGCTCGCCATCGTCCCGATGGGTGAGGAGACGTTGTGCATCGCCACCGGAATGTAGAACACGTCCGCCAGCGTCGCGATCTTCGCCGTCTCTCGCATCCCGCCGACCTTCGGACAGTCCGGCGCGACGATGTCGACGCCCCCCTCGGTGATGAGGCGGCGCTGACCGTGCGTGCGGTAGACGTTCTCGCCGGCCGCGATGGGCGTGCCCGTCGACTGGGTGACCTCGCGCTGGACGTCGTGGTTCTCCGGCGGTACCGGGTCTTCGAGCCACCACACGTCGTACTGTTCGAGTTCGCGCGCGAGGCGCTTTGCGCTGCCGCTGGCAAACGCCCAGTGACAGTCGAAGGCGGCGTCTGCGCGGTCGCCGACGCGTTCGGTGACCCGCCGGACGATCTCGGCCTTGTGGTCGATTTCGGGTTGCCGGAGGTGACGGTTCGCGCGGTCCTTCTCGTGGCCCGAGGGGACGTCGAGGTCGAACTTCAGGGCGTCGTAGCCCAGTTCCTCGACGACGCGCTCTGCCTCGTCGGCACAGGCCTCGGGGTCGGCCTCGTCCTCGGTGTGACAGTCACAGTAGGTGCGGACCGAGTCCCGGTACTTCCCACCGAGCAGTTGGTAGGCGGGGACATCGAGAATCTTGCCGGCGACGTCGTGCAAGGCGAGTTCGATGCCGGAGATGGCGGCGATGTCCTTCCCGGCGATGGAGCCCTCGCCGGACATCTTCTGGACCATGTGTTCGTACAGGCGGTCGACGTCCAGCGGGTTCTCGCCGACGACGAAGGGGGTCAACCGCTCGATTATCTCCGGCAGGGCACCGCCCCAGTAGGCTTCGCCGTTGCCGACGGGCCCGGCGTCCGTGTAGACGCGGACGAGCGTCCACGGGTAGTTGCCGTCGACGACGACGGTCTGGACGTCGGTGATCTCGACGTCGCGACGCTCGCCGCGGTGCTCCGTGAGGCCCATCGTCTCGGCCGAGAGGTCCCGCATCGTGTACTCTGCGTTGGGGTCTCGCAAGTTTCCGTAGTGCATACGACAGCGGGGAATACACACCCTCGGGCAAAACACTTCCGGGCGTTCGGGCCGGAGCGCGGGCAGCGCGGCCGCTCGCGGGCCACTCGGCGACTCGCTGGCCGCGGTCGCGACGCGTCGGGTGCGTCACAGCGACGGGGACAGTCGAGCGAGCGCCGTCAGGGGTCGTCTCGTCCGTTACACATGCTGGTTAGACGGTCGTCACGGTATTGTGCAACGTCCCGATACGTTCGATCTCGATGTCGACCTCGTCGTTCTCGCGGAGTGTGAACCCGTCGTCCGGAACGAGCGAGGTCCCGGTGAGGAGGACGGCGAGTTCGGGGACGGCGTTGTGCGCGGTGTAACAGTCGACGAGTTCTTCGCACGTGCGGACCATCTCTCCCGTGTTCGTCTCGCCGCTGTAGACACACTCCCCGTCGCGATGGATCGTCATCGAGAGGTCCAGCGAGTGCGGGTCCGCTATGTCTGTGACGACGCTGGGACCGATGGCACAGCAGCGGTCGTACACCTTCGCCTGCGGGAGGTACAGCGGGTTCTGCCCTTCGATAGAGCGACTGCTCATGTCGTTGCCGATGGTGTAACCGACAGTCCGCCCGTCGTAGAGGACGATACCGAGTTCCGGTTCGGGGACGTCCCACTCGGAATCGCCGCGAATGCCGACTTCCTCGCCCGGGCCGACCGTCCGACTCGGCGTCGACTTGAGGAATATCTCCGGCCGGTCCGCGTCGTAGACGTCCAGATACATGTCCGGCGTGTCGCTCTCCTCTCGGCGCGCCGCCTCGCTTATCTGGTAGGTGACCCCGGCGGCCCACACCTCGTCGGCGTGGACCGGCACGGTTCGGGCGGCGTCGACCTCGTTCGGTGCGAGTTCGTGCTCGGCGTCGACGTGCCGCGTAGCGACGTCGTCGGGGGAGCGTTCGGCGACGCTCGCGGCCGAGAGGAGGTCCCGAAACGACTGCAGGCGCGGCTTCGCGGCGGTGAGGTCGTACAGGCTCTCGCCCGTCGAGACGACGAGCCGACCGGTGTCTCCGTTACCGAGCTGATAGTACCGCATACGGTCTAAGAACTGGTAATCGCTAAAAAGTGTTTCGTCGACGGGGGTGGTCCACGTGCACCACTCGAGCGAACGTCCGGACGGGCGCGGAGGTCGACGCGACGTACGCGAACGACGCGCGAACCGAAACCACCGTTCGGAGAGAGCGACGAACATACCGTCAGTCCGGAAAATTGTTCAACAATACTGAACGCAGTTCGTAACAATAGTACTTCCGTTATTCCCACATCGTCGATTGTTCACACACCTCGCGGAGGTTTCTAGAGCTAGATATCGGGAGTCTGAGGAAGGCAGCAGGGAGACGACACATAGGCGTACCGAACGTTCTGATGAAATTTCGTTCGGTTATTCTGAACGCTTCTTCCTCGAAGGGGCACCGACTGCCTCTTCAGGTGAACACTCGACGGCTAGCAGCGGGGAGGGGTGACTGCGAGTGCGGCACGGTGTCGGTGTTCTGGACAGGTTCGAAGCGTCTACACCGGAGACCGATACGCCGGCACGGGAGTGCCGGACCAGTTCGTGGTCTGTCACGGAATCGACTGCGAGGTGCGCGATCGTGGTCGCCGCTTTGTCGTCCGCGCGTGATATCCCCGTCGACACCGCCCACATATCGGCAGTATATGCGAATTTACCCGCCGCTTGTCGATATACACATGGCTATTCGCCGTATTGTCAGTAAACTACCCCAACTTATCTCGACATTTCGATTTTTATACCTTTATTGGTACTGCTTGCCCGTATATACACCACCCTAGCGCTTTCTGTCGCCAGATTTGGTCGATATGGGCACAGATAGGACAGCGAGCGGTCGGCCGCTAACGGGACCGTGGGCCGCACCCGTTCAGAACGGGTGGCGGCGGAGGAGTGCCCGAGGGACGATCCGATACGTCTCGCCACGGGCGCGGAAGTACCGTCGCGTCCGTCGCTTGCCGTCGACGACGAATCGGAGCGCGTCGAGCGCCGTCACGTTGCGCCACCGGGTGGTGCTGCCCGGGACGACGCACGGGACGCCGCCGACGGTGCGGACCCGGCCGCGGACGACGCGTTGCCCGAGGTCGTCGAGGGCCGCACTGTGCCAGTGACAGAGGACACAGATCGGCTGGCCGTCGTCGAGCGAGACCGCCGGCGGCGGCGAGAGCGCGAGGGCGTCCTCGTGCAGGTCGAACCCGTCGACCGGCCACGTGCGGGGTCGCCCGTCGGCGTCGACGGCCGTCGCGACGAGTCGGTCGTAGCGCGCCGCCTCCCCGGCGTCTACGTCCGCCGCGGGCCACGCCTCGACGCGTCCGGTCCCGGTCCGGTCGAGTCGATCGATTCGCTCGGGCGCTATCTCTATCAGGATGCGAAGCCCGTACCAGTCGAGCAACAAGAGGCCGAGTCGGGATTGCAGGACCGACGCGGCGTCGAGCATCGCGGTCCGCTTCTCCGAGGGCGGTTCGGCCTCGAACAGGCGCCGGAGACGGTGCGCGTTCGCTTCGAGGTCGTCGTCTCGTACCGTCGCTGTGCCCGTAACGTGGCGGGGGCCGTCGGGACCGTGCAGGAGGAGGCCGACAGTGGGTGTCGCCGCGGCCCGTGCGGCCTTCTCGGCGAAGGCCGGCGCGCAACTCACCACGACGCACTCGCTCGCCGGGTCGTAGGTCGGCGTCACGGGGACCGTCGCCGGCCGCCCGTCGCGGACCGTCGTGAACTCGGCGGTCGTCGAGGCGGCGATGGCTGCACGCACTGACGCCGACGACGCGTCGTCACCCGCCCCGTCCACGGAGGTCACGCGCCGACCCGGGTTCTGAATTCACGGAGGAGGCGACCGAGGCCCCGTTCGGTCTCGCCGGGGTGCGGCAGACCGAGCGCACAAGCCACGTCGTCCTGCCGTCTCAGCGGTTCGAACACCGCCGGTTCGTCGAGTCCCCAGACCGTCGGCGGCGGCCCGACGCCCGCACGGTCGAGGACGCCGGCGACGGCGCGTCTGGCGGCCTCGTTCGCGCTCTCCATGGTGGCGAGGTCCGTCTCCGTGCGCACGTAGTCGGCCGCGAGCACGAGGTTCGGTGCCTCGGTCACCGCGTCGGGTCGGTGTCGCAGTGACCCGACGGTGTTGATGAGCAGTGGTGACTGGTTGTCCATCCGGTCCCCACGCTCCGCCTCGACGATGGCGGGGTCGACGACCACGTCGTACAGCGCCGCCGCCGAGAGCCGTTCGTCCTCGCGGTTGAGGTGGGCGGTCAACTGCGCCCACACCTCGTCGACGATCTCCTCGCGCGTGCACTCGCTGGCGGGTTTGTCGAACAGCACGCCCGGCGTCTCCCAGTCGGAGACGATGACCGAGAGGACGCCCTGCACCGACCCGTCGGCGCATCCGGTCAGGTCGAACGGGCCGTCGGCCCAGAACTGGCCCTGCGAGATGGACGTCAGCGCCCACGGCGAGTCCGTGTACGCCTGATGGCCGTGTGCCAACGGCGCGTCGTCGGTGAGGTAGAACTGGAGGCCGTTCATCCACGCGGTGTCGAGTTTGCGCACGCCCGCGAGCGAGGGGGCGGCGCGAGTCAGTGCGGGCGTGAGCAGCCGTGCCATCACCTCGACGGGGACCGCCGCGACGTAGTGGTCGGCCGTCACCGTCTCCGAACCGTCCGCGCCATCGACGACGACGCCGGTGACGCGGTGGCCGTCGGACTCGATAGCCGTCACGGGCGTCCCGGTCCGGAACTCGACGCCGAGCGAGCGGAGGTACGCGACCCACGGCCGTATCCACACCACGCTCGTCGGACCGTTCAGCACCGCCTCGGTCGGTCGGCGGGGCTCTATCTGGTCGAGCATCAACTGGACGTAGATGCGCCCGATGGTCCGGGCGCTCGCTATCTGTGGCCGCATCGCGACGAGCGCCTGCGTGCTCTCGGCGAGGTGTTTCCGGTAGGCCGGCGACCGCTCCTCGGCGTCGACGAACTCCCACCACGTGATGGCGTCGAACTCCCGTTCGCGCCGGCGACGGCCGCTGGTGAGCAACACAAGCAGGCGGCGGAGGAAGTAGTTCGTCTCCCGAGCGGTGAGTTCGCCGTTGCCGATGGTCGGCCGGAGCGCGTCGGCCCACTCCGAGACGGTCCGCGGTGTCGCCGACCGAGAGAGCGACTCGCCGCCGTCGACGGAGGCGACGAGCGTCTCGCTGGTCGGCACCAGATTGTCTGCGACGGTTCCGCCCTCGGCGAGCGGAATCCGGGCCATCGTGTCCCGGAGGTTGGTGTAGAACCCGGGAAAGAACCGGAAACCGTGTTCGCCGGGCAGGGGCGGTCCCTCGGCGTCACCCTCGTACTCGAAGCTCCGCGCTTTCCCGCCCAGCGCGTCGTCGGCCTCGTACACCGTCACCGCGAAGCCGCGTTCTGCGAGTTCCTGTGCCGCGCTCAGGCCGCCGACCCCGCCCCCGAGGATGGCAACCGACGACGAACCGGGATGCATGCCTTCGAGACGGGCCCGACTGTAATAACCGTTCTATCGCCGCGAAATGCTACCGATCAGCACAGTAGCGGGCGGCCGTAGACCGAACGGAACGGTCGGCTCAGAGGTCGTATCGAGCGATCTCGGTCGAGCCACAGGCCGGGCAGCCGTCGGCGTCGTCGTCGACGGTCGTCCCACACTGCCGACACTCGTGGAACGCCCCTGTCGACGCCCTCTGTGACGGTGTCCCCCGACCGACGGCCTGTTTCAACTGCTCCAACATAGCCGGGAGGACGGTCGGCCCGAGTATATACGTCAGCCAACCGCGTCGGAAGTGAAAACCGGCCGACAGCGGGCGGTCGACGCGGCCGCCGTCAGCCCAGCGTCAGACGCCCCACGTCCGTTCGACGGGCCCCGTGCGAGCGTACGTTTAACACGGTACCACGAGCAGAGGCCGGCATGACCGCCGAGCGATGGTCCTCACGAGTCGGGTTCCTGCTCGCCGCCGTCGGGGCCGCCGTCGGGCTAGGCAACATCTGGCGGTTCTCCGCCGTCGTCGGCCAGAACGGCGGCGGGGCCTACCTCCTTCCGTACCTCGTCGCGGCCGTCGTCTGTGCCGTGCCGCTCCTCGTCCTCGAACTGGCCGTCGGCCGCACCCTCCGGACGGACGTGGTCTCGGCGTTCCGGACGGTCGGCGACCGCTACGCCGTCGTCGGATGGGCCGTCGTGGCCGGCGTCCTCCTCATCCTGAGCTACTATCTGGTCCTCACCGGGTGGGTGCTGGGCTTTCTCGTGTCGTGGAGCGTCGGGTCGGGGACGACGTTCGCAGCCTTCACCGCCGGTTGGCGGCCGGTCGGGTTCTTCGTCGTCGCGACGGCGCTGACCGGTGGCGTCGTCTCGCTGGGCGTCCGCGACGGCATCGAACGGCTCGCGACGTACCTGTTACCGACGGTGTTCGTCCTGCTCGCCGCGCTCGCGGCGTACGCGACGACGCTCCCCGGATGGGGCCGTGCCGTCGCGTTCCTGTTTACGCCGGACTTCTCGGTGCTGTCGGACCCCGGCCTCTGGAGTGCTGCCGTCGGGCAGGTGTTTTTCTCGCTGTCCGTCGGGCAAGGCATCATGCTGACCTACGGGAGCTACGTCGACGACGACACCGACCTCACGCGGTCGGCGTTTGCGATTACGGTCGTCGACGTCGGGGCCGCGATTACGGCGGGGCTGGTCATCTTCCCCGTCGTGTTCAGTTTCGGCCTCCGGCCGACGCTCGGGACGGAACTGGCCTTCACGACGCTCCCGACGGCCTTCGCGACGATGCCGTTCGGTCGCCCCGTCGCCGTCGCGTTCTTCGGCCTGCTGGCGCTGGCGGCGCTCAGTTCGGCCGTCGCCATGCTGGAGGTGGGCGTCGCCGCCCTGACGGCGACCGGGTACGGGCGGCGGCGCGCGACGTGGCTGCTTACCGGCGTGATGCTCCTCGCGGGCGCGCCCTCCGCCTTGAGTTACAGCCCCGCGAACCTCGCGCTGGCCGGCGTCCCCGTCCTCGATATCGTCGACGCCACCGTGGGGACGTTCGCACTGCCCGTCTCGGCGATCCTCATCGTGGCCGTGTTCGTCTTCGTCGCGGACCTCGACGCCGTCCGTGCGGAACTCGGCGCGTTCGTCGCTCTCGTCCGATACGTCGTCCCCGTCGTCCTCGTCGCCGTCGTCGTCGCGAAAGTAGCGGGCGTCGCCCGACCGGCGTGGCGGCTCCTCCTCGACGAGATAGGCACGCTTGCGACGGTCGTGCTGGTCCCAGCCGTCGCACTCACCGCCGTCCAACGGCTTTTGCCGTCGGCCCGCCAACCGGTAGCTATGACCGACCTCCGGTACCTCCCCGACGCGGACGACGTCACCGAATTCGAGGCGGCGGTGACCGAAGCGACCGAGGAGTACGTCGTCCTCGACGGGACGTACTTCTACCCCGAGGGGGGCGGCCAACCGGCCGACCGCGGCCGCCTCTCGTGGGACGGCGGCGAAGCGACGGTCCGGGACGTACGCAAGAACCACGGCGACGTGCGCCACTACGTCGAGTCTATCGAGGGGACGGTGCCGGCAGCGGGAACGACCGTCACCGGCGAGATAGACGCCGACCGCCGCGAGCAGTTGCGCCGGATGCACACCGCCCAGCACGTCGTCTCCCGCGTGGTGCTGGACGAGTTCGACGCCGCGACGGCCGGCAACCAGATTCACGTCGACCGCTCGCGAATCGACTTCGAACCCGCCGACTTCGACGCCGAGGACGTGGCGACCATCGAGCGTGCGGCCAACCGCGTCGTCGACGCCGACCTGCCCGTCTCGAAGGCCGAGCGACCGCGCGCCGACGTTGAGGCCGAGACGCCCGAGGGCCGCACCCAACTCGACCTGATTCCGGACCACGTCGACCCCCTGCGCGTGGTCGAGATAGCCGAGTTCGACACCTGTCCCTGTGGGGGCACCCACGTCGACCGCACGGACGAGATCGGCGCTATCCGCGTCACCGACCGCACGTCGAAGGGCGCCGACGTCGAGCGAATCGAGTTCGAACTCGACGGGTAGTCACTCGGCTCCGGTGTCCGCCCACGTCCCCACCGCTGGGGACTCGGGGTCGATGTCGGCGACGAACCGCATCGTCGCGAGGTTGGCGGCGAGGCCGAGGACGGCGCCGCCCGCGACCCCGACGACCAGTCCGACGACGGGTACGTTGACGACGAGCAGCGACGCGAACGGCGAAAGCACGAGGACGAACAGCAGGAACCCGACGAGGTACCGGAGGTACGCACCGCTGGCTATCGCGAGGCCGTACGAGGCCCGGAGCGCGTCGAGGAGGTCGGTCTCCCGGAGGACGAGGAGGTAGGGCGTCGCGGCGAACAGGTACGCGAGGACGACGAACACCGGAATCGACAGCACGACGAGCGGGAACAGCGCGTCCAGTCCACCGCTGGCGCCGGCGAACCCGAACGGCAGGAGGAGGAGCACCGGAACGCCGGTCAGCACGAGGAACGGCAGGAAGAACCGGCGGACGTTCGCCGCGAAGTCGTACCGGCCCGCGACGAGCGCCTCCTGGAGACTGCCGAAGTAGCCCGCGATCAGCGCCGCCTGTAGCGCGAGCGCCGCCGGGACGACCAAAAGCACCAGCGGGAACCCGACCATCGGGACGCCGGTCTGGACCGTTCCCCCCTGACTCGGCGGGTTGACGAAGGTCCAGACATCGACGACGGAGACCGGCGCCGCCAGTTGAAGACTGACGTGGAAGCCGTCGAAGGTCAGCACGGACCAGAGCTTCTCCGTGTTCAGCAGCGCGGTCAGCACGGGGACCAGCGCGAGGGGGAGGACGTCGAGCGCCCGCCGCCACCCGTCGCCGAGTCGCGTGACGAACGACGGCATCGTCACCGCCGTAGTCGCCGGTGCGGGCCGCCGGCGGCGGGTCGGTTCCGTGGCTGGGCGAGCGGGAAGCTACGTCCGTGGCGGGGCTGACTGGAGGGCATCACCGGACCGTCGTCCGACTGCGACAAGTCGTTTGTGTTCGGCCGTCAACGCCGGAGTCGTCGGAGTCGCTGAGCCACACCGACGAGGACGAGGGCGACGAACAGGAGCGCCACCAGTCCGAGGTCGAACCCGGGGCCGTCACCAGCGGACAGGCCCGAAGGCGGGTCGTTGTCCCACTGGTTGCCCTCGCTGACGTTCATCTGCCCCGCTTCGGTCCCCTCGACGGCGACGGTGCCGCCGCCGGCCGGGAACCCGATGGTGACCTCGTCGCGTTCGCCGGGGTCGAGCCGGACCGTCTCGTTGGCGACCGGGCGGCCGTCGACGGTGACGGTGAGGGTACGCTGGGCCGGCCGGTCGCCGGGATTCTCGACCGTCGCGGTGACGTTGGTCTGGTACCCCTGTCTGGCCCAATCCGGCGGGCTGGTGGTGTTGACGACCCTGACCTGTCCCGGTTCCAGCGAGGCCACGGCGAGCGACGAGAGGCCGTCCGCGGTGGCGAGATACCGGCCGGCGCTGCTGTCGTACCGCGTCGGTAGCGCCGACCAGCCCCCGTTCGTGTACCGATAGACGACGACGCTGTCGCGCGAGCGGTTGTCGGGCACGGCCTGCGCGTCGACGTCCACCGCGAGTCCCACGCTTCTGACCGCCTCGTCGTCGATGCCCGTCTCGACGGGCACGTATCCCAGCGCGTCGCCGCGCGGGACCGGCGGCAACGGTCCGGAGTCGGTCGTCGGTTCGAACACCGTCGTCTCGACGGTCGACTGGTCGGTGGCGAACGTGACGTTCATACTGGAGAGCGTCACCGCGGGTGCCTGCGAGGACCGATCGGTGAGGGCGAACGACGGCGTCGCGCTCTCTCCGGCAGCGGCCCCGCGAATCGTGATAGTGACGCCCTCCGCCGTCCGGGACTGCGTGATGCGTAACTGCTCGCGTCCCGGCGCGTTCGAATCGCCACCGTCGTTCGAACTGCTCCCGAGGTCGTTCCCGTCGTCTCCCGAGACGGCCGATGGACCGCCGTCGTTCGAACTGGAGTCGTCACCGTCGGCGGGCCCACCACCGCCACCGCCGCCACCGCCGGTGTTCGACGGCGCTGCAGTTGGCGCGTCAGTCGGCGGCGCGTCCGTGGGTGTCGGTGTGGGCGTCGGTGACGACGGGAACAGCGGCGGGAACAGCGGATCGGGCGTCCCGGCCGGTATCGGGGTGAGCGTCTCCGTCGGTGTGTCGGTCGGCGTTTCAGTTGGCGTCGGCGTCGCGGTTGGCGTCGGCGTCGCGGTTGGCGTCGGCGTCGCGGTTGGCGTCGGCGAGTCTGTCGGGGTGGACGTCGGGGGCGGAGTCGACGTCTCTGTCGGCGTCGGCGTGGGCGTCGGAGTCGGTTCCGGTGTCGGGGTGGGCGTCGGCGGCGGAGTCGACGTCTCTGTCGTCGTTGGTGTCGGTTCCGGCGTGGGCGTCGGAGTCGGTTCCGGTGTCGGGGTGGGCGTCGGCGGCGGAGTCGACGTCTCTGTCGCCGTTGGTGTCGGTTCCGGCGTGGGTGTGGGTGTCGGCGGCGGAGTCGACGTCTCTGTCGGCGTTGGCTCAGGCGTTGGTGTCGGCGTCGGCGTTGGCTCAGGCGTTGGTGTCGGCGTCGGCGGCGGAGTCGACGTCTCTGTCGCCGTTGGTGTTGGCTCAGGCGTGGGCGTGGCCGTCGGTTCTGGTGTCGGTGTGGCAGTTGGCTCCGGCGTCGATGTGGCAGTTGGCTCCGGCGCCGATGTGGCAGTTGGCTCCGGCGTCGCGGTCGGTTCCGGCGTGGGCGTCGCGGTCGGTTCCGGCGTGGGTGTCGCAGTCGGTTCCGGCGTCGGAGTGGCTGTTGGCTCGGGCGTCGATGTTGGTGTCGGCTCCGGCGTCGGTGTCGCAGTCGGTTCCGGCGTCGGAGTGGCTGTTGGCTCCGGTGTCGGAGTGGCTGTTGGCTCCGGTGTCGGAGTGGCTGTTGGCTCCGGCGTCGGTGTCGCAGTCGGTTCCGGCGTGGGTGTCGCCGTCGGCTCCGGTGTCGGCGTAGCTGTTGGCTCGGGCGTCGGCGTCGCCGTCGGTTCTGGGGTCGGTGTCGCAGTCGGTTCCGGCGTCGCCTCCGTCGCAGTCGGCGGAATCGACGGCGTCTCGGTCTCTGTGGCCACCTGCAACGTAGTATCTGGTGCGGAGACGGTCGCAGACGTATCCGCGAGCGCACCGGCACCCACGAGCGCCGTAGCGAGGACAACTGAGAGGCTCAGGAAGAAGGCCAGCAGGAGACGCGAGAGCGGGCGGCGACCCATGGCGGCCCCTCCGTCTATCGCAGGAATAGTTACCCGCAGGCAAGGATTCGATAAGCCCGACTTATCGGGCTGTTCGACCGCCGGCGGAGTCGTGACACGGTGTGTGGACCACCCGTGTCCGAGAGACCGACCGCGGCGGCCGTTCCCGCCCGTCAGCGCGGTGAGGGCACCGTCGGCGGGAGAGCGGAAAGCCGAGGTTGCACCCCGCCAAAGCAGCGGGTGACTATCTCGTCCGGACCGCCGGTGACCGGTGCGGCGAGATGCGACAGCCGTGAGATAGCGGACAGTGGGCGTGTCGGCGGGCCGTTCGAGTCGGGAAGAGTACGGATAACTATCCTTCTGCGTAGGAGAGGATTAGCCATGACCCGACCCGCAGCGTCACGGCGGCAGTTCCTCCGAACAGCGAGTCTCGCGGGCGCCGTCGGCTTGGCCGGCTGCGGTGGCGACGGTGGTGACGGTGGCGACGGCGGCGTCACCGGGGACGAGTACCCGACGATAGACGAGTGGCTGACCGAGACGGAACTGGGCGGGGCGGACGACACGTACGACGGGTCGTTCGTCGACCAGCGAGACAGCGACAGCGTGACCGTCGACGTCGGCGCCGAGGGGAACGGCGGGGCGTTCGCGTACGCGCCATCGGCGCTTGTCGTCGCCACCGGCACCGAGATACGGTGGAACTGGACCGGCGAGGGGAACCCACACAACGTCGAAGCGCTCCCCGAGGAGCAACTCGGCGAGTCCGACTACGAGTTCAGTTCCGGCGAAGCCGAGGGCGGGTCCGGCGTGAAGTACACGCGTACCCTAGACGAGGCGGGTATCCTCCTCTACCACTGCGAACCCCACTTCTCGCTCGGCATGAAGGGGGGCATCGCAGTAGAGTGAGCGGCCTCAATCGTCGCCGCGGCCGAGGTCGTAGAACTCGTCGTTGGGTCGCATATCCGCGAGGTGGGCCAGTCTGTTCGAGAGGTTGAAGAAGGCCGCGACGCTGCCGACGTCCCAGACGGCCCGGCGACTGAACCCGTGGTCCTCCAGTCGCTCTACGTCGGCCTCGGTCACCTCGGCGGGTCGCTCGGTGAGTTTCACCGCGAAGTCGAGCATCGCACGGTGTGCCTCGCTGACGTCCGCCGTCCGGTGATTCGAGGCGATTTGCTCGGCCAGTTTCGGCGCGTCGGCGTAGATACGCAACAGCGCCCCGTGTGCGACGATGCAGTACAGACAGTCGTTGACGCCGCTGACGGCGACGACGATCATCTCGACCTCTTCGCGTTCCAGTTCCGTCTCCTCAACGAGGGCGTCGTGGTAGGCGACGAACGCTCGGAAGTGCGAGGGACGGTAGGCCATAGCCGAGAAGACGTTCGGCGTGAACCCCGCACGCTCGGTCTCCTCGTCGATGCGGGCCCGCAGGTCCTCGGGCACGTCGTCGTGGTCGGGCACCGCGAAACGCCGCATCGCGTCGTCCGCGTCAGCCATACACACACCGGCGTCGCGGGCGCGCTTCAACCTTGGCCCGACCGGGACTCGGCGCGGGGCCGAACGAATCAGTCCAAAGGTCTAAGCCTCCCCGGCCCGGACATACTGTCACTATGAGCACGGAAACAGAGGACGGGGACGACCTGCGCGAGCGCATCACGAACTTCCTGCGCCGGAACTTCCCGCAGATTCAGATGCACGGCGGCAGCGCGGCCATCGAGGAGATCGACCGCGAAGAGGGCAGCGTCACGATCCGTCTGGGCGGTGCCTGTTCCGGATGTGGCATCTCGCCGATGACCATCCAGGCGATCAAGACGCGCATGACCAAGGAGATCCCGGAGATCAACGAGGTCGTCGCGCGCACCGGGGCGGACCAGCAAGAGGGCATGGCCGGCGGCGCCAGCCCCTCCTTCCCCGGCGAGTCCCGCGGTGGCGACGTCGGCGGCGACGACGAAGGCCCCGAAGCGCCGTTCTGACGCCAGACTTCTCCCGTTTTTCGCGGCCGACGAGCCACGCGTCCGCGTAGTCCGTGTCCACGACCGGTGGGCGCGCATCCACACCCACATGAACCCGATTTGGAGTTGCATAGCTAAAATCCTCGTATCGATAGTGGCCGTGCTTCTGAACCCCCCAGATATCTCTATGAAATTCGATTTATATAATCGAGGAGAGGCCATTCACTGCTATAACTTCGGAAATAGAATCAGATGTGCGTTGGAGAGCCTCAGGCACCCTTCATGCCGCCGCTGGCGAGGCCCTCGACGACCCACCGCTGGACCAACGCGAACAGCACGATGACGGGCACCATCGTGAGCGTCGCCGCAGTCAGTAGCAGTTCCCAGGCCACGGCGTTCTGTGACTGGAACAGTTGCAGTCCGAACGGGAGCGTCCGGGTCGCGGCCGTCTGCGAGAGGATAGAGACGAACAGGTAGTCGTTCCACGAGAGGATGAACGTGTAGAAGCCGGCGACGGCGATGCCCGGCAGGGACATCGGGACGATGATGCGCCCCAGGATGTCCAGATGCGAACAGCCGTCCATCTTCGCGGCCTCGTCCAACGATTTGGGGATGTCGTCGAAGTACCCCTTCAGCAGCCACGTCCCGAGCGGGATGCCCAGCACCGAGTGGGCGACGATGATGCCCACGAGCGAGTCGATGAGCCCGATGGTGAACATCATCAGGAAGAACGGGATGAGGATGAGCACGCGGGGCAGCATCTGGGTCCCGAGGAACGTGAACAGGAGTCCGCTCCGTCCGGGGTACTCGAACCGCGACAGCGAGTACGCCGCCAGCGTCCCGACGACGAGCGTGATGGCCGTCGTCGTCGTCGCGACGATGGCCGAGTTGATGAAGTACTGCTGGAACAGGCCAGTCGACATGACCGTGACGTAGTTGTCGAGCGTGAAGTCACTCAACGCGGGCACGAGTTGGGACGAGTACAGGAACTCTGCCGACGTGAACGTCACCAGCACCATGTAGAACACCGGGAGCAACAGGAACGTCATGTACAGCCCGATGACGGCGTAGACGACCAGTGCCCGGCGCGGCGACATGTCCTCTGCGAGCCACGCGTCGAGTCGGTCGGCGAACGAGCGGTCGGTGGCTTGCGTCGTCTGCTGTTTCGTTTCGGTTGCCATGGTCAGTCACGAGCCTCCAGATGCGCGTACACGACGGTGAACACCATCATGATGAGCAGCATGGTGACGCCGATGCTCGCGGCGTAACCCATCGCGTACTGTTGGAACGCCTGCTTGTAGATGTACGTCGCCAGTACCTCGGTGTTGCCCAGCGGGCCCCCGCCCGTCGACAGGTAGATGATGTCGAAGTTGTTGAACGTGAAGATGACGTGGAGCACGATCATGATCATCGACACGTACGATATCTGCGGGAGCGTGATGTAGCGGAACCGCTGGAGCGGACCGGCACCGTCCAGCCGTGCGGCCTCGTACTGGGTGTCGGGGATGGACTTCATCGCCGCCATCAGCGCGATGGCGTAGAACGGGACGTTCCGCCAGACGTGCATCAGCACGACCAGCGGGAACGCGACGCCCGGTTCGCCGAACCAAGCGGTCGTCTCCATCCCGAGGCTCCCGAGGATGATGTTGACCGGGCCGAACCCGTTCTGCGTGAGGAACCGGAAGATAATGACCATCACGATGATGGGCAGGACCCACGTTACCATCGACAGGCTGCGGAACAGCGCCGCGCCCGGCACCTTCTCTTTCAGCGCCAGCGCGAGCCCCAGTCCCAGCACGTACTGGATGGACACCGCGAGCGCGGTGAGCAACACCGTGTGCCACAGCGCCGTCTGGAACGCCGGCGCACCCACCATCTGGGCGAAGTTCTGGAGCCCGACGAACGTCTGCTGCTGGGGACTCAGCAGCGACGCCTCGTAGAACGCCAGCTGGATGCCCCGGAGCGTGGGGTAGATGATGATTATCCCCATGAGGATGACCGAGGGGAGCACGAGTGCGTACCCCAGCCAGGTGTCCTCGAGGAACGCCCGGAACTCGTCGACGTAGGCGCCACCCGTCGGTTCGGTATCGGTGCGCGTTGCCATGCGTGTCTCAGAGCTCGCTCGCCAGACTCTTCAGTTCGTCGTGGAACTGGTCACCGGCCTCGTACGGGTCGGTCTTGCCGTAGGCGACCTGCTGCATGTAGGTGTAGAACGGCGAGCGGACCTGTCCCCAGCCGATCTTCGCCAGCGCGCGCCCGGTCTTGAAGACATCGGTGAACGGCGCCCAGTTCTCGTTGGTGATTGTCGACTCCACGTCCTTGTGGACGGGGGTCATACCGTTCCCCTTCGCGTCCTCGCCCATCGCGGTGAGCGTATCGGGCGAGGCGAAAGACGCCGCGATGCCCTTCGCGGTCTCCTTCTGGTCGGAGTGCGTGTTGACCATGACGGGTTTGACTTCGAGGAACGTCCCTTTCGAGGCCCCCTCACCTCGCGGGAGGTGGCCGACGAGCGTCTTGTTGTTGAGGATGTCCTTGGTCTTCTCGCTGTTGTTGATGTTGTCCCCGGAGGTCCAGCCGCGGAGCCACGTCCCACACTCGATGAACGCCCAGCGGCCGTTGAGGTAGCCGGGGTCGTTGACCTGCCAGCCGGTCCCGAGCGTGTCTGGGTCGCCGACCGGGTCGTCGGCGGCGTAGATTTGGTAGTACCAGTTGTCGAATATCTGGCCGAGCTGGTCGGCGGTGATGTTGAGCTTCCAGGAGTCGCCGTCGGGGACGTACAGTTGGTCGGTGTGCTGATAGACGTGGGACATCCACTCCTGGAACGCCCGCACGCTGCCTTTCTTGGTGCAGTTGTGGTAGGCGTAGATGTCGTCGTACTCGCTGTTTATCATCCGGCCGACCTCGTGGAACGCCGAAGCCGACTGGGGCACGTCCTGTCCGAGTTCGTCGAGGATGTCCTGTCGGACGATGAACGCCCGGGCGTTGCCGTTGTAGGGCAGCCCGTACAGTTTCCCGCGGTAGGTCAGCGCGTCGAGAGCGCTCTGTACGTAGCCGTCGTACCACGGGAGCCCCTCGGCGAAGCCCCCGATGGGTTCGAGGTGGTCGGCCTTGACGTACTCCGTGAGGTGGCTCAGGACCCCCTCGATGACGTCCGGGTCGCCCGTGCGGGCCCCGGTGAGGAACTTCTGCCGGAGGTCCTCGTAGGCGAAGCGTCCCATTCTGGGCTCCTGACCGATACGCTCCTCGGCGTTTTTCAGGAACGTGTCCTTCCAGATGGGATCCGTGCCGTCGTTGGGGAACGCGTAGTTCCAGAACAGCGGGGCGTTCCCGCTGTCACCGCTGCCACCGTCACCGCTGGTGGTACTGCCGTCTCCGGTGTCGCCGCCCATCTCGTCTGCGGCCCCGTCGCCGCCGGTGCCGCCACAACCGGCGAGTCCGGCCGCCGCGCCGACGCCGAGCGCTTTCACGAGTGACCGCCTGCTGAGTCCAGATGAACTACTGTCTGACATGGTGCAAACCCTAGCAGGCACATTGCCCTATCCCTATTTATAGTTTCCCCTGATCGACCGTGGACAATGAGTGCGACAGCGACCCACACGGCAGTAGATTTATTGCTTGGAATGCAGGAGAGTATGGTGCATGCCGAAGATTGCCTTCGTCGGAGCGGGTAGTATGGTGTTCGCCACGAAACTCGTGGGGGACATCCTCTCGTTCGACGACCTGAACGACAGTACCATCGCGTTGATGGACATCGACGAGCATCGACTCGACCAGACGACCCGCGTCGCCGAGGCGATGGTCGAGAACGAAGGCCTCGACGCGACGGTCGAGTCGACCACCGACCGCGTCGAAGCGCTCGACGGCGCCGACTACGTCCTCAACATGATCAACGTCGGCGGTACCGAGCCCTTCGAGAACGAAATCCGCATTCCCGAGGAGTACGGCGTCGAGCAAGCCATCGGCGACACCATCGGCCCGGGCGGCATCTTCCGCGGCCTGCGAACCATCCCGACCATGCTCGACCTCGCCAACGACATGGAGGAACTCTGTCCCGACGCCCTGCTGCTGAACTACACGAACCCCATGTCCATCCTCTGTCAGACGATGTTCGAGGCGACGGACATCGAGACCGTCGGGCTGTGTCACAGCGTTCCCCACACCGCCGAGGCCATCGCCGACTACGTCGACGTCCCCGAGGACGAACTGGAGTACTGGGTCGCGGGCGTCAACCACGTCGCGTGGTTCCTCGAAGCCACACACGACGGCGAGAGCGTCTATCCCGCCCTCCGCGAGGCCTACGACGATCCCGAGACGTACGAACGCGACACCGTGCGCTTCGAGATGCTGAAACACTTCGGCTACTTCCCGACCGAATCCTCCCACCACATGTCCGAGTACGTCCCGTACTTCCGGACCGACGAGGACACCATCGAGGAGCTGACCGGCACGGACTACGCCGAACGAATGCCCACCGCGACGTACCTCGAAGGGTGGCAGGAACGCTCTGAGGAACGCGACGACCCGGAACTGGGCGTCGATCTGGACGAAGTGGGCGTCGAACGCTCCGAGGAGTACGCCTCCCGGCTCATCCACTCCATCGAGACCGACACCACCCGCCGGTTCAACCTCAACGTCAGCAACGAGACCAACGCCATCGAGTCCCTGCCGACCGACGCCTGCGTCGAGGTCCCCGTCCTCGTCGACGGCACCGGCCTCCACCCGTGTTCGGTCGGCGAACTCCCCAACTCCGTCCGCACCTTCCCCCAGCAACACGTCGCCGTCCAGCAACTCGCCGTCGAGGGCGCACTGGAGAACGACCGCGAGAAAGTCCACCGCGCGGTCAAACAGGACCCGCTCACGGCGGCCCAGTTGACCCTGCCGGAGATTCACGAGATGACCGAAGAACTGCTCGCCGCCAACGAAGCGTACCTCCCGCGACTCGAATAACCGACGCGCCACCGACAGCGTGCTATCATTTCTCCAGTCGCCACTCGAAGCGAGTGGCGACGCTCCCGAGTCCTCGAACAGGGCAGACGAGACGACTGCCGGGGCGAGTAGCTCACTCGACGCCGATTTCGACGCCGCTGACGTCGTCGAGACCGACTAGGGCCTCGACGTCGTCGCTGTCCGGCGGGTCGCGGTTTCGAAGCGCTTCGCCAGTTTTGCCGTCGAAGACGTGGATGCGGTCCTGCGGGAACTGCACGGTGAGCGTGCGGCCCGACTCGATGACGATGTCGCCTTCGAGCGTCGCCGTGTACTGCTCGCCGGCGATGTCGAGGTAGACGTAGCTCACGTCACCGAGCGGTTCGGTGACCTGCACCGTCGGCGAGAGAGCGTTGTGGGTACCCTCGGACACCGCCTTCACGTCCTCGGGGCGGATGCCCAGCGTGAACCGCGACCCGTGTCCCTCGATGTCGGCGTAGACGTCGTCGTCGAGTTCGTACTCGAAGGCGTCGTGGACCAGCGTCGGCGTCGGCCCCGACGTGTCGAGTTCGACGTCGAAGAAGTTCATCGACGGCGACCCGATGAACCCGGCGACGAACTGGTTGGCCGGTTCGTGGTAACACTCCAGCGGTGTCCCGAGTTGCTGGAGTTGCCCGTCGTCGAGGACGGCGATGCGGTCGGACATCGTCATCGCTTCGGTCTGATCGTGCGTGACGTAGATGGTCGTCACGCCGAACTCCTGCTGGAGTTCCTGCAGTTCGGTCCGCATCTGCGTGCGGAGTTTGGCGTCCAGATTGCTGAGTGGCTCGTCCATCAGGAACACTTCCGGCTCACGGACGATGGCCCGTCCCAGCGCCACGCGCTGTTGCTGGCCGCCCGAGAGCTCGTCCGGTTTCTTGTTCAGCAGGCCACCGATGCCCATCATGTCGGCGGCGTTCTGGACCCGGTCGTCTATCTCGTCCTCCGAGAGGTCCGTCGTCATCTTCAGCCCGAAGGCCATGTTCTCGCGGGCCGTCATGTGCGGATACAGCGCGTAGGACTGGAACACCATCGCCATGTTGCGCGACTTCGGCTTCTTCTCGGTGACCGTCTCGCCGTCGAGGACGATGTCTCCCTCCGTGGGGGTCTCCAGTCCGGCAATCATCCGTAGTGTCGTCGACTTCCCACAGCCGGACGGGCCGACCAGTACGATGAACTCGCCGTCGTCTATCTCCGCGTCGAACGAGTCGACGGCGACGATATCGCCGCCGTCGTCGTGGAATATCTTGGTGAGGTTCTGTATGGCTAATTCGCCCATGCCACATCCAATATTGTAGGAGGTGTTAAATCTTGCCACGCTCCAGGCGGCGTCTCGCGACGGGGATCGAACGGTCGAACGGGGCGCATTCGTTTCCGATACGTGAACAGCCGGGGGCCACCGAATCGGACGCTCCAGTTCGCACGTAGTTGGTGCGCAGATAACCGACTCACTCACACGAACCGGTGCCCGACGGCGCGACCGACAGCATCGAGCGGCCGAGATTCGTCTCCGCATCGGCGGGTCGGTTACCGTCGCCCCCTGCTGGTTCGCTGCCCGTACGCGTATCCGAAAGCGCGGTGTCGTGCTGTCCCGTCCGGGACTCATACTGGTGGCTGTAACAAACTGAAGTAATTCGCCACCCCGGGGTGGCGAATATCTTTACGAACTTACAGCCACCAGTATCACTCGATCCCGGTTCGGTACTCGCGGTACAGTCCGTCCTGCATCACCTGACTCCGGCCGCCGTCGACGAGGATGCTCTCGCCCGTGACGAACGTCGCGTCGTCGCTCGCGAGGAACGCGGCCATCCCGGCGACGTCTGCGGGCGTGCCGAGTCGCCCGACGGGATGAATCTGTTCGGTGTACTCGTAGTCGTCGCCGAGTTCCTCGCGCGTGCGCTCTATCTCTACCCACCCGGGGTTGATGGTGTTGACTGTGATACCGTGGGGCCCGAGTTCCAGCGCCATCGCCCGCGTGAGTCCGTTGATGCCCGATTTGACGGCGTTGTACGGGAACAGTCCGGGCATCGTCAGGAAGGCGTGATTCGAGGACATGTTGAGGACGGTGCCGCCCTCTGGCATCGCCTCGACGGCGTGTTTCGTACAGAGCCAGAACGAGCGGAAGTCCGTCTCGACGACGAACGCCCAGTCGGAGAGGGTGGCCTCGCTCGCCGTCGTCTCCGTCTGGACGCCCGCGTTGTTCACGAGGACGTCGACGCGGCCGTACTCGGCGACGGTGTGGTCGATTAGCGCC
Organism: Haloarcula pellucida; assembly: GCF_014647235.1. Taxonomy (GTDB): domain Archaea; phylum Halobacteriota; class Halobacteria; order Halobacteriales; family Haloarculaceae; genus Haloarcula; species Haloarcula pellucida. Next base: position 83,234 of record NZ_BMOU01000002.1, on the reverse strand, counting down.
TCGATTGCCGCGGGGTCGCGCATGTCGGCCTGTACGAACGTCGCCTCGCCGCCGTCCTCGCGGATAGACGCGGCGACGGCCTCGCCGGGATCGCGGGAGCGGCCGGTGACGACCACAGACGCCCCTTCGGCGGCGAAGCGACGGGCGACGCCCTCGCCGATGCCCCGTGTCGACCCCGTGACGACGACGACGCGCTGTTCGTGACGGTTCGGGACGGCGTTCGCAGTCGGGTCTGTCGAAACCATCGATCGCCACTGCGCGCCCGACCGACAAATATCCTCTGGAGGGCGGGCGCGGGTCGTCGCTCGGCCGTCGGCGCGAGACGGGTGCCCGACCGCTCAGGTCGCTACCACTCGGCGACGCTGCCGTCGTCGTGTCGCCACACCGGGTTGTGCCAGTCGACCTCTTTCTCGGCCTGTTCGCGGACGTACGACTCGTTGATTTCGACGCCGAGGCCGGGTTCGTCCGGGACGGCGACGTAGCCGTCCTCGTACTCGAACACCGACGGGTCGGCCAGATAGTCCAGCACGTCCGTCGTCTCGTTGTAGTGGATGTTCAGGCTCTGTTCTTGGATGAGCGCGTTCGGCGAGCAGGCGTCGACCTGTACGCAGGACGCCAGCGCGAGGGGCCCCAGCGGGCAGTGTGGCGCCATCGCCACGTCGTAGGCTTCGGCCATCGACGCTATCTTCGTGACCTCGGTGATGCCGCCGGCGTGCGAGAGGTCCGGCTGAATCAGGTCGACGGCGCCGTCCTCGAACACCTCCTTGTAGTCCCACCGGGAGAACATCCGCTCGCCCGTCGCGATGGGGATAGTCGTGTGGGCGGCGATGTCCGGCAGGGCCTCGTTGTGTTCGGGCAGGACCGGTTCCTCGATGAACATCGGTTCGTGCGGCTCCAGCGCCTTCGCCAGCCGCTTCGCCATCGGCTTCGTGACGCGACCGTGGAAGTCGACGCCGATGTCCACCTCGTCGCCGACGGCCTCGCGTACCTCCGCCAGACGGGTGACCGCCGCCTCGACGGTGGCGGGGTCGTCGATGCGCTCTATCTCCGGGGTCGCGTTCATCTTCAGGGCGGTAAAGCCGGCGTCGACCTGTTCCCGGGCTTGCTCGGCCACGTCAGAGGGCCGGTCGCCGCCGATCCACTGGTAGACGCGGATGCGGTCGCGGGCGGCACCGCCGAGCAACTGGTGGACCGGCGCTCCGAGTTGCTTGCCCTTGATGTCCCAGAGCGCCTGATCGATGCCCGCGATGGCGCTCATGAGGACGGGACCGCCGCGGTAGAACCCGCCGCGATACATCGTCTGCCAGTGGTCCTCGATGTTCTCGGGGTTCTCCCCGAGCAGGTAGGTGTCCATGAGTTCCTCGACCGCCGCCTCGACGGTGTGCGAGCGGCCCTCGACGACGGGTTCCCCCCAGCCGACGGTGCCGTCGGCCGTCTCGATTCGGAGGAAGAGCCACCGGGGCGGGACCTCGAACAGTTCGTAGTCGACGATTCGGTTCGCGTCGCCGCCGTCCGTCCGTACGGTGCTGTCAGTCATCGGTGGGTGGTCTGGAGCGTCGTGGTAGTCGTCGCCGAGTCGTCCCGCCGTCGCCGGGGTACTGACTGTCCGGAACCACACGAAGCGAGTGACGGTGTCGGTGTCATCGTCCGTCAGTTTGTGAATGACCTATTTAATCGTTGTGTCGATAGGTGGTCCGGATGGGCGAAGGAGTTCACGGTATGTGAACGGATCGCGTATTCACTCGGACACCACACACGAGAGATTACGACCGCCGTCGAGACGGCCAGACCGTGTGACGTGCGTTCACGATATAGAAACGGAAGGGGCGCGTGAACGTGCTACAAAGCCAGCCGTCCGTCCAGCGTCGGGGCGTCGGAGCCGGCAGAAAGTGACCGCACTGCACGCGAAGACGCGTACGTCCGGTCCGTGAACGCCCGATAACATAGGTACCCCTGTTATCCGATTCCCGCGGCATCCGGAAACGACGGCGTTCACGATGCGGGAACGCACCGGCGGGGTGCTGTGGCTGGCAAGACAGAGTCGGCGCGAGTCATCGAACAGATAACCCCCAAACGATGATTTTCCGACTATTATTCTCTAGCATTATAATGATACCTCATTTCACCTTTCGCGATATCGTAATACCCGTCGTTTTTCGTGTATAGGACCACTATAGTCCCGATTGTATCGTCAGTCACAGAGCGCCAGTGGTACGCCTAGATTTCACCCCACAATTCGGAGTATTCAGACGTTTTAACACCCCTAAATCGGAATATTTGCATCACTTTCGAGAAGACGAGAGTATATATCAGAATTTGTTTATTTGTGCCGAACTATAATCTGTCCGTCTGTTATTCGAGCCCGACCTCGTCGACGGGCGCCTCGACCACGGCCACGTCGTACGCGCCGACGGTGTCGTCCCCGACGACGAACGCGGCGTCGGCCGGCGTGGCGAGCGACCGGGGGTCGCTCGTGAAGTTCGTCACCCACGTGTAGCCGTCGCGCTCTGCCGCGCGCACGCCGTCGGGGAACGGGTCCGCGTGGTCGACGGCGGCGGCCGCTAGCAGGTCCTCGACGAGTGCGTCCGCGAGGCCCTCGCCGGGCCAGCACCCGACGGTCGTGACGGTGCCGTCGCCGACGCTGTCGTGGACGACGGCGGGTTCGCCGGCCGCTTCGCCGCTCCGGTACTGGCCGCGCGTCTCGGCCGCCGCGGGGTCGAGCCACCCGGCCCACGTCCGGAAGTCGTAGGTCTCACCGCGGTACTCGACGGTGGTGTCGAACTGCTCGGGGAGGCTCTCGTGGCGGGCGACGCGCGCCCCCACGAGATCCGCGAGCGGACCGGGCGCCAGCGCCTCGTGAAGTTGGTTGTGCGGGTCCTTCTCGCCGGTTCGCGCACCGAGCAAGAGGTGGCCGCCGTCCGCGACGAAGTCGGCGAGGTGAGCGGCGAGGTCCTCGCCCGCGAGGTACAGCGTCGGCGCGACGGCGGCCGCGTAGCCGTCGAGGTCGGTCGACGGCGGGACGACGTCCACCTGCACGCCGCGCGCCCGAAGCGCGTCGTAGTACGCCCGGAGGTGCGACCAGTAGTGCCAGTCGGGCGAGTGCGGCTGAGATTCCGTGGCCCAGAGGCTCTCGTAGTCGTGGAGCAGTGCGACGGGCGCGTCGACGGGCGCGAGGTCGAACAGTTCCGGCGCGGTGGCGGCGGCGTCGCGGTATCCCCGGTCTGGACTGCCGTCCTGCTTGCGCAGGCCGGCGTGGTACTGTTCCTGCCCCTGACGACAGCGGCGCCAGCGGAAGTACAGCACCGCGTCCGCGCCGTGGGCGACGGCGTGGTGAGCCCACAGACGCATCGCACCCGCCCCTGGTTGCGGGGCGTGGGGCGGCCAGTTCACGTCGCCGGGTTGCTGTTCGAGCACCCAGAACGGCACCCGTTTGGCACCGCGGTAGATATCGTGGTTCATCCCCACTTCGTCCGGGTCGCCGGCCCGCAGTTCGTCCGTGGTGGGTTCGCCGGGCTGGCGGTCCTGTACGAACCCCGTCGGGTAGGAGTCCCACCCGAGGAAGTCGAGGTCGTCGGAGAGCGAGTAGGCGTCGAGCGTCGGGAAGTCGCCCATGAAGTTGTGCGTGGCGAACCAGTCGTCGTTCGCCTCGCGGATCAGGTCGGCGTGCAGGCGGTTGTACTCGACGACGCTGTCGTTGGCGAATCGGTAGTAGTCCAGCAGGCGCGAGGGGTGGTGTTCGGCCGGCGTCGGGCCCGGCGGGTCGACGGCCTCGAAATCGGAGTACTGCTGGCTCCAGAAGGTGTTTCCCCACGCCTCGTTCAGCGTCTCGACGTCGCCGTACGTCGATTCGAGCCACTCCCGAAACGCCGCCGCGCAGTCCTCGCAGTAACACCGCACGGTCCGGTGACAGCCGTACTCGTTGTCGGCCTGCCACCCGGCGACGTGGGGGTCGTCCGCGTACCGTTCGGTCATCGTCCGAACGATGCGTTCGGTCTCTTCGCGGTAGGTCGGCGAGTTGAAACAGGTGAACCGGCGGCTTCCCCACTCGCGGGGGGTCCCGTCGGCGTCGGCCTGCCGAATATCGGGGTGTTCGTCGACCAGCCACTTCGGCGGCGTCGCCGTCGGCGTACACAGCACCGCCTCCATGCCGTACTCGCCGACGAGTTCGACGGCCTCGTCCAGCCAATCGAAGTCGAACTCGCCGCGTTCCGGTTCGACGCGCGCCCACGAGAACTCGGCCATGCGGACGTACGCCAGTCCCGCGTCGGCCATCTGCTCGACGTCAGTCTCCCAGCGCTCGCTGGGCCAGTGTTCGGGGAAGTAACAGACTCCGAGTGTCATACTCCCTCGGGCGTGGCGGTGTGGGATACGTCTTGCCCCCGGCAGACGGCGACGCCGGACGACGACGGTACGTTCCGGAATCAGCGCTGAACCGGGCGTAGAGTGCCTGATAGAGCCGGTCAAGTCGACGAGCCGGCACACTGTCGGCAGAAATCACACCGTTTTAACGTCGTCGCGGAGATGGTCCCAGTATGACCGACACGGACGGGTCGAACGTGCTTTTCGTCGTACTGGACACTGTCCGGAAGGACCGACTGTCCGTCTACGACCCCGACATGGAGACGACGCCACGGCTGGCCGAGTTCGCGGAGGAGGCCGCCGTCTTCGAACAGGCCGTCGCGCCGGCCCCGTGGACGCTCCCCGTCCACGCCTCGCTGTTCACCGGGAAGTACCCCAGCGAACACGGGGCGACGCAGGAAGACCCCTACCTAGAGGGGGCGACCACGCTCGCGGAGTCGCTGTCGGCGGCGGGCTACGACACCGCCTGTTACTCCTCGAACGCGTGGATCACGAGTTACACGAACCTCACGGCCGGGTTCGACGACCACGACAACTTCTTCCAGATCATGCCCAGCGAGCTCCTCTCGGGCCCGCTGGCGACCCTCTGGAAGACGATGAACGACAACGACACCCTTCGGGGGGTCGCCGACCGACTCGTACAGGTCGGCAACAAGATTCACGAACACCTCGCCGAGGGTGGCGGCGGCGACACCAAGACCCCGCAGGTCATCGACAAGACCATCGACTTCGTCGACGAGAGCGACGACTTCTTCGCGTTCATCAACCTGATGGACGCCCACCTCCCCTACCACCCGCCCGAGGAGTACGCCGAGGAGTTCGCGCCCGGCGTCGACTCCACCGAGGTGTGCCAGAACTCGAAAGAGTACAACTGCGGCGCCCGCGACATCGACGAGGAGGAGTGGGCCGACATCAAGGGCCTCTACGACGCGGAACTGGCCCACATCGACGACCAGTTGGACCGCCTGTTCTCGCACCTGAAAGAGACGGGCCAGTGGGAGGAGACGACGGTCGTGGTCTGTGCGGACCACGGCGAACTGTTCGGCGAACACGGCCTCTACGGCCACGAGTTCGGCATCTACGACCCGCTGGTGAACGTCCCGCTGATGGTCAAACACCCCGACGTCGAACCGGGTCGGGACGACGAGACGGTGGTCGAACTGGTCGACCTCTATCACACGATTCTGGACGCGGCCGGTGCCGAGGGCCGCGGCGAGCGACTGGAGTCGGTCCGCTCGCTCCTCTCGGCGGACTACCGCGAGTTCGCCGGCGACGTGGGCGGCGTGCCCCGCGGCGACGTCGGCTTCGTCGAGTACCACCAGCCAGTGGTCGAACTGCGCCAGCTAGAGGGGAAAGCCCAGTCGGCGGGCATCGAACTGGACGAGCAGTCCCGCTTTTACTCCCGGATGGGCGCGGCCCGCACCGCCGACGAGAAGTACATCCACTGTACCCGCATCCCCGACGAGGCCTACGACGTGGCCGACGACCCCGGCGAGACGGAGAACCTCGTCGGCACCGACGCCGAACCCGCCCACCTCGAAGACGCGCTGTGGGCCTTCATCGAGGACGTCGACGCCGACTGGCCCGACGAGGCCGACGGGGCCGACGGCGAGGTCTTAGACGAGATGGACGACGACACCAAAGACCGCCTGCAGGACCTCGGCTACATCGACTGACGTGAGTTCGGACAGCGCCGCCCTCGACTTCGCCGACAGACGCACCGTCGCCCAGATACTGCTGGGTTTCGCCGTCGCGGGGCTGGTCGTCTACCTCCTCGTGGACTTCGTCGGGACGGCCGACGTCGTCGCGGGCCTCCTTCGGGCGGACCTCGGGTGGCTGGCGCTGGCCTGCGTCTCGACGGCGCTGTGTCTCACTGCGTGGGGGAAGGCGTGGCAAATCGTGCTGGGCGTCGCCGGCATCGACGAATCGTTCTCGCGTCTCGTCGTCACCTACTACGCCGCTACCTTCGCCAACTACGTCACGCCGCTGGGACAGGCCGGCGGCGAACCGTTCATCGCCTACGTCCTCTCGCGGGACACCGAGGCGAGCTATCAGGATAGCCTCGCGAGCGTCGTCACGGCGGACCTGCTGAACCTGTTCCCGTTCGTCACGTTCGCCGGCGTCGGCTTCGCGGCCCTGCTGTACGGGAGTTCGCTCCCCGAGGCCATCGAACCGCTCGCGGGCGGTCTCGTCGTCCTCTCGGTGGGCGTCCCGGTCGTCGCCGCCGTCGGCTGGCGGTTCCGGAAGCGACTCGGCCGGGCGCTGCTCGACGCGGTCGCACCGCTGGCCAGCAGGACGCCCCGCGTCACGCTCGCGGGCCTTCGAGAGCGACTGCGCGAGACCGAACAGGCATTCCAGCGCATCGCTCGCGACCGCCGCGCCCTCGTGGAAGCGCTGTTCTTCTCGTACGTCGGGTGGGTGTTCTTCGCGCTCCCGCTCTTTTTCGCCGCGGAGGCCATCGGCGCGGAACTGACGGTCCTGCTCGTGTTCTTCATCGTCCCGGCGTCGACGCTTGCCGGACTGGTCCCCTCGCCCGGCGGGTCCGGGGCCGTCGAGACGGCGCTGGTCGTCCTCGTGGTGGCGCTGACGAGTATCGGCCAGACGGACGCGACGGTCATCGCGATCCTCTATCGGGTCGCGAGTTACGTGTTCGCGCTGTTGCTGGGCGGCGCTGCAGCGCTGTACGTGCTGAAGCGGAACTAGGTGTCGGCAGACTGCTTGCATCTGGCACGGCCGGCGTGACGACCCGTCGGTGGGGCTTGCCGGCTGTTCGTGCGTGACTATAGTAACAAGTGAAACGATTCACACACCGACCGCACCGCTGTCGTGCGGTCGGGTGTGCATTGATTTTCAATGGCTACTATAGGTAGTCGGACGCGAATTCGTTCGTTCCTAGGTCGTGTTGTGTTCGACGAACGTCGGCCGCCAGTTCGAGATGTCACGCAGGTCCCGTCCAGCGACGCGCCAGTCGCCGTCCGGCGGGACGGGCGAGACGATCATCGTCGTCGGGGTCGCAAGCGGTCGGAGCGGGAGGCGCCGGTCGCTGTGGAACCCGAAGGCCGCGAGCAGGGCAGGCGGGATAGCGTCGCCGCGAACCGCGATCACCGTCGAGTCGGTGTGGTCGGCGAGCAGCCGGTCCAGCAGGGCCGGGAGCGCCCGGTCGCGTTCGGCGTCGCCGACCAGCGGGACCGCGTCGGCGACGTTGGTGACGGGACCGGACTCCGTCTCCCGCGTCCCCGTGACGACGCCGGCGACGGGCCGACCCCCGAGACGGGCGGTGTAGACCGTGTACTCCCACCGCGGGTTGCCGAATCGGTACTCGAAGAACTGCTCGTCGCGGTAGGCGTGTATCTCGGTCGGCGGGCGCCGTCGGTAGAGGCGGGCTAGCGTCGACGCCGGTATCTCGGTGTGGCGGGTGACGCTCACCTCGTCGGGGACGTCGACTCGGCGGCCGCGGGCCCGGAGATACGTCCGCGCGGCCCGGTCGCCGGCGACGGCGGCGAGTCGATTGTCCACGCCGGCGTAGGCCGCGGGGTCCTGCACGCGGTAGTACGTGGTGTGTTCGCCGGCTATCTCACAGCCCAGTTTCGCCAGCCCAGCGGTCGTCATCCGGTTGGGTACGTTGAACGTAAAGTCGGCACCGCCGTCGGCGTAGTCCTCGAACAGGCGCTGGCTCATCCGACTGAACAGGCCCCGCCGGCGGTGGTCCTCGTGGACCATCGTGTCGCATGACTGGATGGCGGTGTGGTACGTATCGCCCGCCCGCATCTGGAAGGCGAGGTTCGGGCGCGCGCCGACTATCCGGCCGTCGCGTTCGGCGACGACGATGGGTGCCTCCGGGAGATACGGGTTGTCGGCGAACTTCCAATCGAACCACTCGGCGGAGAAACCCGAAAAGACGCGGTCGTGCAGCGTCAGGAACCCCTCACGGTCCTCGGGCCGGTACCACCGAATCGTGTAGTCGTCGTCGGACTGGCGTCGCTCGACGGTCGTCGTCTCAGTCGGCATCGGTGAGGTCCAGACCGGGGACTAACTGGTCGCTGCCGAGGTGGTGTCGCTGATAGACAGTACAGTGAGTCTCGTGGTCGAAGTGCGCACGGTCGTTACACAGGTCGGCCGCCATCGGCGACACGAACGCCCCCTGTATCTCACAGTAGGGCCGTTCGTGGTCGAACGAGTGCTCCCCGTCGGTGTCTCGGTAGTCGAGATGTGGGCAGACCATCGCCGTGAACGACAGCCCCGGCGTGTTTGGTTATGGAGGTCATTCTACACGTATCAGGTCGTTACCGGCCTTCTAAGGCCGATAGCCGTGTTGTAACGAAGTACCGAACGGTGCGAGTGATACCAGTGTCATACGACGACTACCACCGGCAAAAGAAGGTCATCGTCACTGTTGCCACCACGGGCGCAGTCCACGGCAAGGACGCCAATCCGAACCTGCCCGAGCAGCCAGACGAAATCGCCCGACAGGTAGCAGCCTGTGAGGACCTCGGGGCGTCTATCGCCCACCTCCACGGTCGGAACGAACACGGTGAGAACGACGCATCGCGACTGCAGGCGGTCAACGACGCGATTCGAGAGCGCTGCGACGACATCATCATCCAGAACACCACGGGCGGGCAGAGCCCCTACGAGCGCCGCGTCGCGGGCATCCGGACGAACCCCCCACCGGAGATGGCCTCCCTCGATCTGGGGCCGTTCAAACGCGACAAACACATAATCACGAACCACACCCGAAACAACATCGAGCGCCTCGCCGTCGAGATGCAATCGAAAGGCATCAAGCCGGAACTGGAGGTGTTCAACTCCGGCCAGCTCGCCGAGGTCAAACGGCTCGTCGACGAGGGGCTGGTCGAGGAACCGCCGTACATCAACCTCATCTTCGGCGGGTCGTTCACGCCCGCGAACCCGCAGACGCTTCTCACCATGGTCGACAACATCCCCGACGGCGCGGAGTTCAACGTCCTCGCCATCGGCCCACACCAACTGCCGCTGACGACGATGGCGGTCCTGCTGGGCGGGCACGTCCGCGTCGGGATGGAGGACAACCTCTACTACCGCCGCGGCGAGAAGGCACAGAGTAACCAGCAACTCGTCGAGCGTACCGTCGAGATCATCGACCGACTCGACCGGGAGGTGGCGACGCCAGACGAGGCCCGCGAGATGCTCGGCATCTCTCGACAGCAGGTCGAACGGCCCGCCGACTGGGACTGAGCACGCGTCGGTGGCTCGTCCGTTCGAGACGTGGACAGTCCAGCAGTCAGCGAGTGGTTCGGCCCCGGCGACGACACAGCGCGGCGGTAGGTGACACCTACGGCCAGTTCAGAGCGGGATATCGACGGTGAACGACCGAAGACGCGATTCGAGCGCGTGAGACACTACGTCGGCCCAACCACTGGCCGTCACCGCACTGGACTGGTCGCGTCGCTGCGGGACACGTCGGTCACCGCGTCGCCGTGCGAGCGGTCGGTTCACTCGGCCGCTCGCTACGATTGCTCGTCGCCTTCGTCCCCCGCTTCCCACAGTCGAAGCAACCGCGTCAGCGTCTCGTTGACCGGTACCGTCCCCTCGCCGTGTTCGACGACGTAGCCGTTGATGGCGTCTATCTCCGTTCGCCGGCCCGCCTCGACGTCCTGCAACATCGACGAGCGGTTGGCGGCGGTGTCTCGACTCACCCGTCGGGCCAGCGAGATGGCCCGCTCGTTCGAGAGGTTGACGCCCTGCTCTCGGGCGACGCGGGCCGTCTCGCGGGCGGCGTCGGCGGCGAGTTCGCGTCCCGGCCCCGCTGTGAGCGCGCCGTTCTCGACGCGAGCGAGCGCCGTCGTCGCGTTGATGGCCGCGTTGACCGCCAGTTTCTCCCAGAGACGCGTCGGCATGTCTGTCGCCACCGTCGTCTCGACGCCGGCGGCGTCGAACGCCGCACCCACGTCGTCGGCAAGCGTCGAAGGGCCGCCCTCGCGGGCACCCAGCACCACCTCGCCGCGACCGGTGAACTCGACCCGACCCGGATCGGCCAGTCTGGCGCCGTAGGTGCAGGTGCCGGCCAGCACCGGACAGTCCAGTTCGGCCGCGAGCGTCGACTCGTTGCCCATCCCGTTCTGGACCGAGAGGCAGGCGTCGAGCGAGCAGTCGGTCAGTGCCGCGGCGGCGTCGGCGGTGTCGTAGCTCTTGACCGCCACCAGCGCGAGGTCGGCGCTGTCCGGTGGGTCGGTGTCGGCCGCCGGGTCGACGTGGACGGATTCGGCGCCGACCACGTCCAATCCCTCGCGCTCGACGGTGCCGACGTGTGGCTCCCGGCCGACCAGCGTCACGTCGTGTTCGCGGGCGAGCAACCCCCCGAGGAGAGTCCCGAGACTCCCCGCACCGACGACGGCGATGTGCATGCGCGACGAGAGGGCGGGGCCGTACAAAAGGGTTCCAACGCGGACAGACCACCAGCCACAACAGCGCCGGTCACGAAGCGGGCGTATGGACGAGATGGACACAGACGCCGACCGGATGGCCGAGGCCATCGACGCCGTCGGGGTCGACCGCCTCACCGACGCCATCGTCGACGTGTGGGAACGGGCGGGACTGGACACCGGAACGCCGACGTGGCCCGACGACGGGCCGCGGTTTCGGGTTCGCCCGCCCGCAGGCGACACGGACGCGCGGGTCGATGCGCTCGCGGCGGTGCTGGACGCGTCGCCGCGCCGGCCCGACGAACTGTTCGTGTACCTCGACGTCGGTCGGCGGGCGGGCCTCACCGGCCGCCCGCGCTTCGAGCTAGAGACGCTCTCGGGCCACGCCGACGTCACCGTCGACGGCGACCACACCGCCGGCACCGTGCCGCTCACCGGCGAGACGTTCGACGCCGTCACGACGCTCGTAGACGAGGTGACCTACCTCCTCGTCCGGGACGCCGACGGCGTCGCGCTGGTCGAGTGGCGCGAGGAGACGGTTCGGTTCACCGTGCCCGAGGACGCGCTGTCGGCGGTGAGAACGGGGCTCGACGCGGCGACGGCCGACCGCGTCGAGCGGTGCTGACTCGACGGACGGAGATCGGGACCGGACGCTCAGTCTTCCTGCCAGTAGTATATCTCCTCTTTCGGGGCGCCACAGGCCGGACACTCCTCGGGGAGGTGCTCTATCTGGCCCATCTCACCGCACGACCAGCAGCGCCACATCAGTTCGGCCTCGCCGGCCTTGCCCGTCGAGACGTGTTCGCTGGAGAGCGCCTCGATACCGTCGTCGATGGTCACGTAGAAGCCGTGCTCGTCGAAGCCCCGTATCGTCCCGAGTTCGTTACCTTCGTCGTCGTACACCGGCTGTCCGAACGAGACCTCGTCACTCTCCGTGTGTGTGGACATATCGCTCATACAGACTGACAGTCACGCCGAAGTGTGTTAAAGACTAGCGTGAGAAGAGGCTGTTGTGGACCGGCGCGAAGTCCGAGGGTTCGTCCTCGCTCTCCTGTGTGTCCGAGACGGCGTTACCGTGCAGGCCCTCCTCTAAGAAGTCCGAGAGCGGCGGGCCGACGCTGTCGGGTTCGACGAGGAAGGCGTCGTGACCGTAGTCCGAATCGACGACGTGGTGGGCGACGCCGGTGTCCGTCTCCCGCAGGGCGTCTGCGAGCGACTCAGACTGCTGGGTCGTGAAGTGCCAGTCCCCGGTAAAGGACATCACCAGCGCCTCGCCGTCGAAGGCCGCTAGCGCGTCGGCGTCCGACTCGAACCCCGAGGAGAGGTCGTAGTTGTCCATCGCCCGCGTCAGGTAGAGATAGCTGTTGGCGTCGAAGCGTTCGACGAACTTCGAGGCGTTGTAGTCGAGGTAGGACTCCACGTCGCGGTACGGGAAAAAGCGCCCGGCGGGGTCGGTGGGGAACGCGCGTTCGGCCTCCCGCGTCGCGGCGCGGCGACCGAACCGGCGCTCCATGCTCGACTTCGAGAAGTACATCACGTGGCCGATCTCGCGGGCCAGCGCCAGTCCATGGTCTGGGTGCTCGCCGCCGTCGGACTCGGCGTAGTAGTTCCCGCCGTTCCAGTTCGGGTCGGTAGTGATGGCCCGGCGTGCGATGCCGTCCAGCGCGAGACACTGCGGGTCGAGTCGACCGGCGGCGGCGATGGGCACGATCTTCTCGACGTGGTCCGGGTGGCGTTTGGCCCACTCCAGGACGTTCATGCCGCCGACGCTGCCGCCGACGACGGCGTACAGCGCGGGGATGCCCAGTTCGTCCAGCAGTGCGCGCTGGGCGTCGGTCCAGTCGGCGACCGTGACGGGGGGAAACGCCGGCCCCCACGGTTCGCCCGTCTCGGGGTTCGTACTCGACGGGCCCGACGAGCCATAACACGACCCCGGGACGTTCACACAGACGACGAAGTACTCCGTCGTGTCGATGGCCTTGCCCGGGCCGACGATGTCGTCCCACCACGCGTACGCCTGATCGCCCTCCTCGAAGCGGCCACGCGAGGCGACGTGGGCGCTCCCGGTCAGGGCGTGACAGACCAGCACGGCGTTGTCGCCCGTAAAGTCGCCGTACGTCTCGTAGGCCAGTTCGAGGTCGGGGATGGTCTCGCCACACTGGAACTCGAACTCGCCGATCGAGACGGTCTGTGACTCGACAGTCATGTGGCTCGCTCGATGGCCGCGTCGACGTCCGCGAGGATGTCTTCGGGGTCCTCGATGCCGACGCTCATCCGGACGAGGTCCGGGCTGACGCCGCTTTCGCGCTGTTCTTCCTCGGAGAGTTGGGCGTGGGTGGTCGACGCGGGGTGGATGACCAGCGTCTTCGCGTCGCCGATGTTCGCGAGGAACTGCGCGAGGTCCGTCTCCTCGCAGAACTGTCGGCTGGCGGCGTACCCGCCCGAAAGGCCGAACGTGACGACGCCGCCGAATCCGCCGTCGAGGTACTCTTTGGCGAGGTCGTGGGTTTCGTGGCTCGCCAGTCCGGGGTAGGTGACCCACGACACCTCGGGGTGGTCCTGTAGGTGTTCGGCGACGGCGAGCGCGTTCGAGCAGTGTCGCTCCATCCGAAGCGAGAGGGTCTCGCTGCCCTGCATGGTCGCCCACGCGTCGAAGGGCTTCTGTCCGTCACCGAGCGCGCGCAACCCACGCTGGCGGGCCGCCATCGCGAAGGCGCGGTCGCCGAAGCGCTCGGCGAAGTTCGCGTCGAACGCCGGGTTCTGGCCGCCCATCTCGGGGTACTTCTCGGGGTACTCGCCCCACGGGAACGACCCGCCGTCGGCCAGCACGCCGCCGATGGTGGTACCCGACCCGTGAATCCACTTCGTCGTCGACTCCCAGACGATGTCGGCACCGTGGTCCAGCGGTCGACAGAGCGCTGGCGTCCCGAACGTGTTGTCCACGAACAGGGGGACGCCGTGGTCGTGAGCCACTTCGGCGATGTCTTCGAGGGGCGGGACTACGAGCGACGGGTTCCCGATGGTCTCACAGTGGACGTAGGCGGTGTCGTCGTCGATAGCCTCGGCGTACGCGTCGGGGTCTAAGGTGTCGACGAACCGGGCCTCGACGCCCCGTCGGCTGGCGGTGTTCGCGAGATAGGAGTGCGTGCCGCCGTAGATGGACGAGGCCGAGACGACGTTGTCGCCGGCCGACGCCAGCACCGTCGTCCCGGCGTCCAGCGCCGCCATCCCGGACCCGGTGGCGACGGCGTCGACGGCGTTTTCGAGCGACGCCAGTCGGTGTTCGAGCATCCGGACGGTCGGGTTGTCGAAGCGCGAGTAGACGTTGCCGTCGTCTTCTAAGGCGTAGCGGTCGGCGGCCGTCTCCGCGTCCTCGAAGACGTACGAGGACGTCTGATAGATGGGCGGGGCGCGCGCGCCCGTCGCCGGGTCCGGTTCCTCCTGCCCGGCGTGGACGCATCTCGTCCCGAATCCGTAGCGGTTAGTCATGTGCAGTATGCATATATCTCTACGTATCTATAACCACGAGTTACGGCAAAACTCTCCCCGTGTGGTGTGATATCTTGTCTGAGTGGCCGGTGGTTCGGCAACGCAGCCGGGCAGGGCTGCCGGCCTCGGAGGATACAAACCGCTGGCACTGAAAGAGCGACCCGATGACCGACGCCGACGAGACAGTCCGCTGCTGGCTGGTCGAACGCTCCAGTTACGGCGACGAGCGCATGGTGACGCTCGTCTATGCCACGCCCGAGGGCGACCGCCACGTGACCAAGCAGTTCTCGACGAACCTCCTGATGAAAAAGCGCGTGACCGCCGCCATCGACGTCGAACCCGACCGCCTCGAACCGGTCGGTGACGAGGACACGCTCGAACGGTACGCCACCGAAGCACAGCGGATGGCAGCGACGAGCGACCCGGACGAGGAGGTCTGAACGACTTCGTTGCGCTACCTGTCGGTCTGTAACACGAAAGACTATACCGGAGGGCGGCACAACCGGCGCGTATGACCGCTATCGAACTGGACGGCGTCCGCAAGGAGTTCGGGGACGTCGTCGCCCTGAACGGAGTGGACCTCACGGTCGAGGAGGGTGAGGTCTTCGGCTTTCTCGGACCCAACGGGGCCGGGAAATCGACCACGATCAACATCCTGCTCGACTTCGTTCGACCGACAGCGGGGTCAGCGACGGTCCTCGGTCACGACGTCAACGAGGAGTCGAAAGCCATCCGCGAGCGCATCGGCGTCCTCCCCGAAGGCTACGACGTCTACGAACGGCTGACCGGGCGCGAACACGTGGAGTTCGTCATCGAGTCGAAAAACGCCGACGACGATCCGATGGCACTGCTCGAACGCGTCGGCGTCGCCGACGCCGCCGACCGCCGGGCCGGCGGCTACTCGAAGGGGATGAAACAACGGCTGGTGCTGGCGATGGCACTCGTCGACGAACCCGACCTCCTCATCCTCGACGAACCGACGACGGGACTGGACCCCAACGGCGCCCGCAAGATGCGGGACCTGGTCCGCGAGGAGAGCGAACGCGGCGCGACCGTCTTCTTCTCCTCGCACATCCTCGGACAGGTCGAGTCCGTCTGTGACACCGTCGGCATCCTCCAGGACGGCGAACTCGTCGCGAAAGACAGCGTCGAAGGCCTCCGCGCGGCCGCACAGGGAGACATGAAACTCGTCGTCACCGTCGGCGACACGGACGGCCTAGACGCCGCCGTCGAGGACGTGCGCTCTCTTCCCGAGGTGTCCGGCGTGACGATGGACACCGACCGGATCACCGTCAACTGCGACGGCGACGCGAAGATGACCGTCCTCAACACCTTCGAGGAGTCCGGCGTCGCCGTCGAGGACTTCGAGACCCAGGAGGCCTCGCTGGAGGACCTCTTTACCGCCTACACCGAACGGCAGGAGGTAGAGGCATGAGCACCGCCGACGAGGGCGGCCTCGCTGGCCTCGACCGTCTGCTCAGGAACACCTTCGAGTGGTACACCGTCTCGAAAAAGGAGTTCAAGGACGCCATCCGCTCGAAGGGCCTGTGGCTGCTGGGCCTCATCTTCACGACGGCGTTCATCGCCCCCGTCGCGCTGGCGCTGTACTTCGACATCGGCGTGGGCCAGCAGGGACAGGGGCTGGGGATGCAACTCCTGCTCTCGCAGGTGTACCTGAACATGGTGACGTTGCTGTTGCCCATCGTCGCCATCTTCCTCGGCTTCGCCGCCATCTCGAAAGAGCGCACGTCGGGGTCGCTGAAGCTCCTGCTGTCTCTCCCGCACTCCCGGAAGGACGTCATCATCGGGAAGGTGCTGGGTCGGTGTGCGGTGCTTGGCGTCCCTCTCGTCGCCTCGCTGGCCATCACCGCCGTCTTCCTGACCGCCTCGCGACTGACGTTCAAACCCGAACTGTTCGGCCTGTTCTCGTTCTTCACGGTGGTGTTCGCGCTGGTGTTCGTCGCCATCGTCGTCTCCATCTCCGGGGCCTTCAAGAAGAGCCTCTGGTCGGGCGCCGCGAACTTCATCGTCTACTTCTACTTCACGTTCCTCTGGAACGCCGGCGCGAACGGCGTCGGGAACATCCTCTCGAACGAACTGGGCGTCACCGGCGCCATCCGCTGGCACGTTGTCCTCCTGTTGAAACTCGTCAACCCGAATCAGGCCTACAAGACCCTCGTCAACTCGATGCTCGGGTCCGGCGAAGCGCCCGCGCTGTCGGCCCGCTACGGGATGTTCAGGCAGGGGGAAGAAGCGAGTCGGACCATCTGTGCCGACGTCCTCAACGGCGCCCCGCAGGCCCAAGAAGGCGTCTTCGGCACGATCATCACCTGCGCGCCCGGGTCGGGGTCGCTGCCGTTCTACTACTCCGACCCCGCAGTCGTCGTGTTCATGCTCGCGTGGATCGGTATCGCCGCGAGCGTCAGTTACTACACGTTCAACCTCGCGGACCTCTAGAACGGTCAGCCAGTTCGTTTTCTACTGTCGCGATGGCGACTGGGTCGGTGGACCGCCAGAAAGCTCCCGGCCCCTTTCAGTCCCACCCAACTGTGTAACACCGGTCACCTCGGCAGTTCCGAAGTCGGTCACTCCACGTCGACGCCGTACTCCCCGAGTTTGGCCTCGAACCCCTCGCGGCCGTCCAGCAGTTCGACGTCGTTTGCCTCGGCGTCCTCGCGCTTTCGCTGGCCGGCGTTCTCGCCGACGACGAGGAAGTCGGTGTTCCCCGAGACGCTGCTGGTCGCCGAGCCACCGTTGCGCTCGACGACGTCCTGTGCGTCCCCGCGCGTGAGGCCGGAAAGCGATCCCGTGAACACGAAGGTCAGGCCCTCCAGTGCGTCGCCGCCGGTGGCCTCGGCGGCCTGCGGGTCGACGTGGTCGAGTAGTCGGTCCAGCACCGCGCGGTTCCCCTCGCTCTCGAAGAACTCGACGATGCTCTCGGCGACTTCCGGGCCGACGTCGGGGACGGCCTCGAACGCCTCGCGGTCGCCGTCCTCACCCGCTTCGAGAATCGCCTCGAACGTCCCGAACTCCGCTGCGAGGTTCCGTGCGGTCACGTCTCCGACGTGTGGGATGCCGAGTGCGACGACGAAGTTCGCGAGCGGCGGGTCCCGGGCGTCGTCGAGTTCGTCGACGAGGTTCTGCGCGCTGGTCTCGCCCCAGCCCTCCAGTTCGGCCAGTTCGTCGACCGAGAGGTCATAGAGGTCGGCGGCGTCGTCGACGAGACCGGCGTCGAGGAGGTGTTCGACGGCCTTCTCTCCGAGCCCTTCGATATCGAGGGCGTCCCTGCTGGCGTAGTGCTCGATGGCGCGTTCGCGCTGGGCGGGACAGGAGAGGCCGCCGGTGCAGAACGCCATCGGGCCGTCGCGCTCGACGGCGCTGTCACACACCGGGCACGTCTCCGGGAACTCGAAGTGGCCCTCGCCCGACTTCTCGACCACCTCGACCACGTCCGGGATCACGTCGCCCGCGCGCTTGATGCGCACGCGGTCACCGACGTCGACGCCGAGTTCCTCGATGAGCGAGGGGTTGTGCAGCGACGCGCGGGTGACGGTGACGCCGCCGACCTCGACGGGGTCCATCAGTGCGACGGGGGTCAACCGTCCCGTCCGACCGACCTGCACGACGACATCCCGTACCGTCGTCTCCTCCTTCCGGGCGGGAAACTTGTAGGCGAACGCCCAGCGCGGCGCGCGACTGGTCGTCCCCAGCAGGTCACAGGCCTCGATGTCGTCGACCTTCAGGACGACACCGTCTATCTCGTAATCGAGGTCGTCGCGGGCGTCGAGTTGCTCGTCGCGGTAGTCGATTGCAGCCTCGATATCGTCGACGACGGCGGTGCGGTCACAGACCCGCAGGCCCCACTCCGGGAACCGCTCGTGGAGTGCGCTGTGGCTCTCGAACTCGACCGAGGCATCGAGGACGCCGAAGAAAAACACCGAAAGCGGGCGCTTTGCAGTGACACTGGGGTCCAGTTGGCGGAGCGTCCCGGCGGCGGCGTTCCGGGGATTTGCGAAGGGGTCTCGTCCCGCCTCGACGCGTTCGCGGTTGTACTGCGTGAAGGCCTCGCGTGGCATGTACACCTCGCCGCGGACGGCGAGGAAGTCGGGGTAGTCCCCGCGCAGGCGCTGGGGGACGCTGGCGACGGTGCGGACGTTCTCGGTGACGTCCTCGCCCACCTCGCCGTCGCCGCGGGTAGCCGCCCGCTGGTACTCGCCGTCCTCGTAGACGACTTCGATCGAGAGGCCGTCGAACTTCGGCTCACAGAAGTACGCTACGTCGCCGTCGTAGTCCGCGTCGGCCAGCCGTCTCCGCACCCGTTCGTCGAACGCCCGGGCGTCCTCGGCCTCGCCACCTTGGTCGATAGACTGCATGGGCGCGACGTGTTCAACCTCGCCGAGTTCGTCGAGCGGTTCGCCGCCGACGCGTTGCGTGGGGCTTCCCTCGGTGTCGAGGTCGAACACCGATTCGAGTGTCTGCAGGCGCGAGAACAAGGCGTCGTAGGTCCGATCCCCGACGACCGGGTCGTTCTCGACGTAGTAACGGTGGTCGTGATACCGGACGGCCTCGCGCAACTGGGCGGCCTGCTCGCTGGCCTCGGCCTCGCTCAGTTCCTCGACGGGAGCGAACTCCGTCGGTGGGTCAGAGACGTAGGGGTTGTCGGTCTCGTCTTCGAGGGCTGCCATCGCCGGTACTGAGAGAGCCACCCACTAATACTGCCCGCTGTGCGTATGGCATCGGCGACGTCGTCTCCTCATACGCCGGCTGGACCATCTCGAACGGAGTCGCCACCCCGGCGTGTCGCCGTCCGGATCGGCAGCTATCGGTGACGAGTCAGGGCCGACCGTCGCAGCGACCGCTCAGCGGGACGCCGATTCGGCGATGGGGCGCGCCGACACAGTGCCGTCGCCCGTGAGTGTCACAGTGAGTCCCTCGTGCGTGAACGAAAACCGGCGATCCGGGTCGCCGTCCGCGTCCCCAAAGAGCGTGTCGAGCGCCCCCGAATCGACAGAGTCGTACAGCGGCGTTCCCTCGGTCGGCTCCGTCCCGGTCGCGGCAGCGATCACCTGCACGACCGCCGTACTCGGTGCGGTCACCGACCAATCGAACTGCTTGCTAACGGGCTCACCACGTGCTCGCTCTCGGGTATCGGCAGTGAAAGAGTGGCTCATATCGGATACTACCGGCGGTTTAGCCCGTTCGGAGATAAGTATTGACGTGCCATTTCAACAGCTGAGAACGCCACCCCGGACACGGCGGGACGGGTGCCGTTGGCTGTCCCGCCGTGGATCTAGTCGAGCGATGGACGAAAGAGAGTCCGGTCGGCCTCAATCGCTGCCGCTCGCGCCGGTCTCGTCGGTAAACGACGGTGAGCCGAGACGCGCCGGGTCGTCCCGGTCGACCGCGATGGCCTCGACGTTGGCAAAGAAGAACCCGGCGAAGCCGATCCTGATGAGCAGTCCCATGTACTCGCCGATCACGGCGATGACGAACGAGTCGAACACCCCCGCGACAGAGAGGAGCGAGGAGACGACGAGCATCCCGATGAGGAACAACAGGAGGTTCCGAGCCTTCCAGTGGAGGAGTCGTTGTCTGTCGGGAACGTCGGCCGCGCGTCGCCATATCGGCCCGAGTAACAGGTACGCCATCAGGACGTGTCCGAGGACGACGGCGGCAAAGCCGGCGAGGCCGACGACGCCGCCGACGATCGCCCCGCCGTTGAATCCGATAACCTGTATCGCCGGGATGGCGGCGGCGACGGCGAGCATCCGCCGGGACTCCCCGGCCAGCGCTACTGCAACCACCCACAGCACCGTGTACGCGACGAAGTCGTCGAGGATGCCCGGGACGGTGAGTTGGGTCCCGCCGAGGGAGAAGAGACCGGCCGCCATCAGCGCGGACATCACCGTCGAGAATCCGACGACTGCCACCACCGGATAGCAGTACCGACGGTGAGACGACGGGATGCGACTGAGCCAGCCGAGAAACACGAGAAACGCAACGGCGGTGACGGCCACCGAGACGCCGTAGACGGCAGATTGGCTAATCATCGTCGTCCCCCACACTCTGTTGCTCGGTGGGTGGTCCCGGTTCGGCCGTCTCGCCGTGATCGGCCTCGCGCGTCTCGAAGGCCGACAGGCGGTCGATGAGTTCCTCGGTGCGCTCCGAGAGGTCGTCGGCGCGGCGGCGCACGTCGCTCATCGTCCCCGCGGTCTCCTCTGCGGTGTCCGCAAGCGCGTGAGAGCGGTCGGCGACGTCGGCGGCGGCCTCGCCAACGGTGTCGATGGTTGCGGCCACCTCCTCGGTGGCGGCCGCGCCGTCGTCGGTCGCTCGGGCGATCTCGCCCATCGCCTCGTCGACGTCGTCGACGGTATCGCTGAGTTGTGCCAGCGTCTCCCCCGCGTCGGTGACCGTCTCGACGGTGGCGTCGATGCGGGCTCTGGTGGCGTCCATCTCGTGGCTCACCTCGTCGACGTCCGACCGAGCGCCGGCGATGATGCCATCGATTTCGTCGATGGCGTGTTGGGTCTCCTCGGCGAGAGTCTTGACCTCGTCGGCGACGACGGCAAAGCCCGCACCGCCCTCGGTGGCGTGTGAGGCTTCGATGTTCGCGTTGAGCGCGAGGATGTTGGTCTGTTCGGCGATGTCGTCGATGATGCCGGTCGTCGACTCCACGTCGTGCATCCGGTCGTCCAGTTCCTCGACGAGGGCGTCCAGTTCGGCGATAGCGGTCTCGACGTCTTCGATGGATTCGATGGCATCGGTGATGCGTTCCGCGCCGGTCGCACCGACGTCGGACGCGCGCCCGGCCTGCCGCGCCACCTCGTCCGTCGTCGAGGCGACCTCCTGAATCGTCGCCGAGAGGTCGTTCGTCTCCGAGACGGCGGTCTGGAGTTGGTTCGCCTGCCCCTCGATGTCCCGCGCCAACTCGCGGATATCGCCTGCCAGCGACTGGTTGAGTCGCTCGACGTCGGCCGCGTCGTTGGCGACGGAGTCGCTGGCGCTCTCGACGTCGGTGGCGAACTCGCGGATCTCGTCGACGGTGTCAGAGAGCCCGTAGGCCATCTCCTCGTACGCGACGGCGATTCGCTCGATGGCGTCGACCTCGACGTCCGTCTCTAGCTGCTGTGTGAAGTCTCCGTCTGCGGCCGAAGTCATCGCGTCCCCGATGACCGTCGCGTGCTCGATGAGCGTCTCGTTGAACGCTTCGGCGTCTCGTCTGGCGGCTTCTGCGTCCTCTCGGGCGTCCTCGGCCGATTCGCGTGCCGCCTCTGACTCGTCGAGAGCCTCGCTGAGCGAGCCACGCATGTTGTCGAACGCCGTGGCGAGGTGGCCGAACTCGTCGGCCCGGTCCACGTCGGGACTGGCCTCGAGGTCGCCGTCCTCGATGGCCTCCGCGGCACCGGTCAGTCGCCGGAGCGCGACGGCCGCGTTGCCTCCGAGGACGATGCCGAGCAACCCGAGGTTGAGCGCGACGACGAACAGCGTTCCGGCGATCGCCGACAGCCCCGCCCCCGTGTTCGCTGCGTGAATCGCAAAGAGCGTGCCAAACGCGAGCGTCACGATCAGCGTGGCGGCAAGCGCCGCGCCGATGCGCCTGCTGTAGTGGCCAGCTATCGGTTCCAATCCGCGTGTCGTCTCCATAGCGAAGAGAGTCCGGAAGACGGATTTATATCTACGCCTCACAGTATACGTTCTGATAACGGTGGGACTCGCGCGGTTCCTGTGATCAGGTCTCCAATCGAGACAGCCGGCGCTCCCGTTGGGAGACGAAAGCGACCAGCAGAACCGACGATGGTGGCCGCTTCACGCGACAGCCGGATCGTTACAGTCCAGCGACGTCCTCGATAGCGTCTGTGAGTTCCTTGATGCTCTCGACGGTGTGTTCGCCCATGTGGCCGATGCGGAACGTCTTCTCGCCGAGCGCCGACCCGTAGCCGTTCGAGAAGACCATGTCGTACTCCTCGGAGACGGCCTCGATGGTCGCGGCGACATCGATGCCCTGCGTGTTCTCGATACAAGAGACCGTCTGGGAGCGATACCCCTCCTCGGCGAAGAGGTCGAAGTGCTCGCGGGCCCACTCGTGGACGTACTCGGTCATCTCCGCGTGGCGCTGGTCGCGGCCCTCGTGACCCTCTTCGAGCATGTACTTCATCTGCTTGCGGTAGGCCAGCATGACGGGGATGGCGGGCGTGGAGTGGGTCTGGCCCTTGCGGTCGTAGTAGTCGAGACAGCGCTGGAAGCCGCCGTACCACGACGCCGACTCCGTGTCTACTTCGCGGTCGTAGGCGTCGTCGCTGACGACACAGACCGCGAGGCCGGGCGGCATGGCGAAGGCCTTCTGGGTCGAGGCGAAGATGACGTCGATGTCGTGTTCGTCGATATCGACGTAGTCGCCACCGAGCGCGGAGACGGCGTCGACCACGAAGTAGGTGTCCGGGTACTCCGCGACGACGTCGCCGATCTCCTCGATGGGATTGCGGACGCCGGTCGAAGACTCGTTCATCACCGTCGCCACGACGTCGTAGTGCTTGTCGCTCTGCTCTAGGGTCTCGCGAATGTCCTCGGGTTTGATGGCCTGTCCCCACTCGTACTCGAGGCGGTCGACGTCCTTCCCGAGTCGTTCGGCGACGTTGGCGTGGCGCTCGCTGAAGCTACCGCAGGTCGGCACGAGGATGTTCTCGTCGACGAGGTTGAGCGTCGAGGCCTCCCAGAACTCGGTTCCGGAGGCCGTCAGCACGATGACCTCGTTGTCGGTGCCGAGGAACTCCTTGGTGTCCTCGACGATGGTCGTATAGAGGTCGGTCATCCGGTCCATGCGGTGGCCGAACATCGGCTGGGCCATCTCCTGAATGACGTCCTCACGGACTTCGGTCGGGCCGGGGATGTACAGCGTCTTCTCTGGGTAGTCGCCTGTGTATTCCTGTTTCTTTGTCACGGAAGCCACCTGATAGGTGGAGTCTCGTCGTCGGAGGCCATGGTAGTTTTGATACCGGTGTGTGTCACTGCGTCATCCGACGGGTCGCGAACAACACCAGTCCCGCGTACACCACCGGCCCGAACAGGTCGAGGACACCGAACCCGACGAACCCCGACAGCAGGGCCGCGGCCAACCACAGCACGAGCGGCACGACTGCGAGGACGGTGCCGCCGTCCCGGAGAGCGTCGTCGACGGAGGGCTGACGGGACGCGTACAGGCCGACGCCGACGGCGGCCGCCAGATACAGCAGCGTCACGCCGGCCGGGGAGACGAGCGGGACCGTCACCAGCGCGACCAAACCGAGGACGATGCCGACCACTTTCGGGCCGTTCTCTCGCATTCGGAGGGCTCGGATCGCGCCGTCGAGGTCACCGGCATCGAGCGCCGCCTCGAAGTCGGCCGCGTCGTCGCTGCCGTAGCCGACGACGCGTCCCCCGTCGGCGTCGACCGGCGTCTCGAAGTCCTGCCCGCAGTGCATACACCACGTCGCCGTCGCACTGACCTTGCCGTCGCAGTACGGACAGCGGGGGTCACTCACCATACCTGTCTGTCGGGGCGCTGACGAGATAGCCGTTTTGCACGGGGGAGCATTGAAATCGGATGATCCGCATACACGGTGTATGGACTGGGTCGAACGGGCCGGGGACCTCCTCTACGACGGCGAGACGATACGGGAGCAGGTCCGGGTGGGCAACGGCGGCGTCGTCGTGACGAGCCACCGTCTGCTGGCGTTTACCCCGGACCGTGACGGGCCGAACTTCCGGCAGGTCGACCGGCCGAACGTGGACGGTGTCGACCGGCAACGCGCCGGAAACGTCGACTTCCTCGAACAGGGCGTGAAAGCGCTCGTCGTCGGCGCCGTCCTCGTCGCGGCCGGGCAGATGGTCAGCCTCGATAGCCTCGTGGCGGGCGTCTCGCTCTCCGGCGTCGGCAGCGCCGGCGCGATGGGCCTCGGTGGGATGCTCGGACTCTTAGAGGGGATGCTCCGGCTGATGGCCCAGCTTGACGACCTGATGACGCTGTTCGGTGGGCTGGCGCTGGCCGTCGCCGCCGTCGCCCTCGGCGTCTACCTCTGGAGCCGCGAGCGGTTGCTCGTCGTCTCGGTGGCCGGCGGCGACGACGTCGAACTCCCGGCACCCGACGACGACGCCGTGCTGGAACGAGTCCGGGCGGCGATCCGACCGGATACGCCGCCGTCCGACACCACCCAACCCTCGGCCCCGGACGACCCGCTGGCGTGACGTTCAACTCCGCCGAGCGCTAACCCGGAGGCGATGGACCCAGACGGCGTGTGCGCGCGAGCAGGTGACCTCCCCCGAGAGCCCGGCGTCTACCAGTTCGAAGACGAGGAGGGCCGGGTGCTGTACGTCGGGAAGGCCGTGGATTTGCGTGACCGCGTGCGCTCGTACGCGGACCCGCGCAGCAACCGTATCGCGAAGATGGTCGAACGGGCCGCCGTCGTCGACTTCGCGGTGACCGACACGGAGACGCAGGCGCTGTTGCTGGAGGCGAACCTCATCAAGCGCCACCGGCCGCCGTACAACGTCCGCCTGAAAGACGACAAGTCCTACCCGCTGGTCCAACTCACCGACCACGCCGTCCCGCGCATCGAGGTGACCCGCGACCCGGCCGACGGCGCCACCGTTTACGGCCCGTTCACCGACAAAGGGCGCGTCGAGACGGTCGTGAAGGCCCTGCGGGAGACCTACGGCTTGCGCGGGTGTTCGGATCACAAGTACAGCACCCGCGACCGGCCCTGTCTGGACTACGAGATGGGTATCTGCACCGCCCCCTGCACCGGCGAGATCGGTGAGGCCGACTACGCCGCCGACGTCGAGAGCGTCGAGCGGTTCTTCGAGGGCGAGGTGGGGGTGCTCGCGGACCCGCTCCGCCGGGAGATGGAGACCGCCGCGCAGGAACAGGAGTTCGAGCGCGCGGCGAACCTGCGGGACAAACTCGGTGCCGTCGAAGCCCTCCACGGCGAGGGCGACGCGGCGGTCAGCGACGCCGGCGGCGCCGCCGCGACGGACGTCCTGGGCGCCGTCGTCGAGGGCGACCGGGCCGTCGTCGCCCGCCTCCACGCCGAAGGCGGAAAACTCGTCGAGCGGGAACGCCACACGCTCGACGCCCCCGACGGCGAGGGGCCCGAGGGCGTCTATCGGGCCTTCATCACCCAGTACTACGCCGAACGAGAGTTCCCCGGCGCGATTCTGTGTGCAGAGGACCCCGCCGACGCCGAGATAGCGCGGTGGCTCGAACGCGAGGGCGTCGAGTTGCGAGTGCCCGGTGCCGGCCGGGAAGCGACGCTGGTCGACCTCGCGCTGAAGAACGCCAGACAGCGCGGCGGGGCCGACGACGAAGTCGGTGCGCTGGCCGACGCGCTGGGTATCGACCGGCCCGAACGCATCGAAGGGTTCGACGTGAGCCACGCGCAGGGCACGAGCGTCGTCGGGTCGAACGTCACCGTCGTCGGCGGGAGCGCCGAGACGTCCGACTACCGCCGGAAGAAACTCACCGAGCGCAACGACGACTACGCCAATATGCGCGAACTGGTCCGCTGGCGGGCCGAGCGCGCCGTCTCAGGTCGGGACGACCGGCCCGACCCCGATCTGTTACTCATCGACGGCGGCGACGGACAACTGGGCGCGGCCCGCGACGCCCTCGCCGAGACGGGGTGGGACGTCCCGGCCGTCGCGCTGGCGAAAGACGAGGAACTCGTAATCACGCCGGACAGGGGTCCCGCGAGCGCAGCGAGTGGGACCTCGTCGCAAGCGGAGCGAAGCTACGGTGTGTACGACTGGCCCGACGACGCCCCGCACCTACACCTCCTCCAGCGCGTCCGCGACGAGGCCCACCGCTTTGCCGTACAGTACCACCAAACCCTCCGAGACGAGGTGTCGACGGCGCTGGACGACCTCCCCGGCGTTGGCCCCGAGACGCGCAAACGACTGCTCCGTCGCTTTGGCAGCGTCGAGAACGTCCGCGAGGCCTCGCCCGAGGAACTGACCAGCGTCGACGGCGTCGGCACAGCGACGGCGGAGACGATTCGCAGTCGGTTAGGCTGATTCTGTATCGCAGATAGTGATTTATCGCGTTCTGCGGGCGGACTGCGTGAGTCGGCGCTGAGACGCGTCACTCGTCGAAATCTATCGACTCAGCGGTTTTCCCGCCGACGTGACTCGCGGGTCACCAGCACACGCCGTCGAGCAACGCGACCGAGGCCCACGCGTCGAGGCAGACGGCACCCACGTACCGAGGCTGACTGGGCGAAAACGAGGCGGCGCCCACACGTCCGCAGAGTCCGAGACGGCGGACACCGTCGGGCGGCGTCGCCGAGACCGAGCGCACCGGGAGGGCAGTGAAACCACGCGCCCAACAGCGGAATCGACAGTACCGGCGAACAGCGGTTTCGCGACACGGAGACCGCTCCGCCCGCGTGTGCTGGCGTACTGTCCACCGAGCACACGCCCACGAGGAGGGCTCTCAGAAGCCCGCCCCACAGCACCGCTGCGAGGGGTGCGGCGGCCAACACCCCTCGCGGTCCACCGAGTCGCGCTCCGTCGCCAGCACAAAGAGCGTGGAGTTCGTTCCGCCCCGTCGTCGCCGAGGGGACAAGGCCCGGGAGAACAGCCCTCAGCGCGTCTCGTTGCCGCATCGCGCTGTCGATAGCGGTTCGGGAGGGACACACCATCACCGAGTTATAAACTGCTATCCGCGATATAGAATCAGACATCGTTCGGCCACCCCGTCCTGCGAACCGGCGCGAGCAGAAGGCGTTTGGCCGTCCCGCCCGTACGACCGGTCGATGGACGCAGGTCGGCGAGTCGTGCTGGCGATACTCGGCGTCGCGTCGCTCGTCCTGTACGTCGCGGCTGCGGTGGTCGGCTATCGATTTCTCAGAGCGGTGTGGGCGTCCCGGCCGTCGCCGGTGGTACTGGCAGGGGCGCTCGTCGGGACGATGCTCGTCCTCGGGGTGGTGAGCTACTGGGTCGGGACGGCGCGGCTGAAACGGTCGCTGGACGCGGTGGTGCTGCCGCGTTCGCGTGCCCCCGAGACGTACCGACGGTTCGACGCGCTCACGGCGCGGATGAGCGCCGGAACGCCCACGTTACTGGTCGCTCGGCTGCCGGTTCCCAACGCCTTCGCCGTCGGCGGGTTCGGGGCGGCCATCGTCGTCGACCGGCGGCTGTTCGGGTACCTCTCGACCGACGAGATGGAGACGCTGTTGGCCCACGAACTCGCCCACCTGGAGCGGCGGGACGCGCTGGTCCAGACGCTGGCCTACACCCTCACACAGGGACTCGTCGGCGTCGTCAGCGGGGTGCTGTTCCCCGTCGTCGTCCTGATCGGCGGCATCGCTCGGGCGTGGGCGCTGATACGCGGACGCCCCGAAGACTGGTCCCGCTCGTGGCTCGCTCGCACCCAGCGCACCGCCTTCCGACTGGTCGCACTGCTGGGACTGGCCGTGACGCTGAGCGTGCTGGCGTACGCCAGACGGCGGGAGTGGGCGGCCGACGACCGTGCCGTCGAGGTGACCGGGAAGCCACTGGCGCTTGCGCGGGCGCTCCGGACGATAGAGCGCGTCTCCACGCCGGATATGGGCCCGCTGACGCCGCTGTACGTCCACGGCGACGACGACGGCCCGCTGTCGAACCTCCTGTCGACGCACCCGCCGATGGACGACCGGGTGAAGCGACTGCGCGAACGCGCCCGACAACGGCAGCCACCCGGGCCGCGGCGGTCCTGATCACTCCGCGAGGAGGTCCGACAGCGTCCGTCGGAGGTCCGCGCTCCCCGGACTCTGGGGGACCTGTGCGAGGATGTCTGTCCGGAGGCCCGACAGCGCCTCGTCGACGCCGAGACGGTCCAGGCGATGGCCGTGTTTCAGCGCGACCCGCGGCGAGACGTCGAACAGGAGGTCCTGCTTCCCGATCGTCGAGTGCGTGATAGCGAGCGTCTCGACGGCGCTCTCGACGAATCGGTCGCGAGCGTCGG
This sequence comes from Haloarcula pellucida, assembly GCF_014647235.1. Lineage (GTDB taxonomy): Archaea > Halobacteriota > Halobacteria > Halobacteriales > Haloarculaceae > Haloarcula > Haloarcula pellucida. Next base: position 55,010 of record NZ_BMOU01000002.1, on the reverse strand, counting down.
GCGCTCCGACGCCGTCGAGTGATGCGGCCAGCAGGCGTTCGAGGCGCTCGGTTCGGTCCTGCAGTGCGGGCGGCGCGTCGAGGACGGTGGTCCCGTCTGGCTGTTCCGGGGTCATGCTGTCGCGGGGGGCGTACGAGAGGACGGCGCCGCTGACCGGTTCCGTGGCGTCGGGAAGCGGCGACGTCAGGCGCTTCGAGGGACGCGTGTCCGTGAACACGACGAGGGCGTTGGCCGGGTCGCCCGACACCGGGTCGCCGTCGCCTGCCGACTGGGGTGGCTGGTCGTACCCCCGCCGGAGTGCCTCGCGGAGCGTCCCCGGAATCGGGCCGGTGTCGCCCCGGAGTTCGACGTGGACGACGACCGGGCCGTCGGCGCTCCCGTCGAGGACGCGCCACAGCGTCGCCACGCCGTCGCGGGCGAGCGCGGACAGTCGGAAACACGGACAGTCGCGGTCGGCGGCGAGCAGTCTGGCGAGCGTGATGCCGCGCCAGCCGGTGAGGTCAGGGACGTAGAACCAGGGAACGGCGTGAACGGGGCCGACGGTCGGGTCGCCGGCACCGGGGCCGAAGCGGTCGGGGACCAGATCGAGGTACGCGTCGAGCGTCCGGCGTTCGCGGGCGAAGTAGTCGGCGACGGCGGCCGGAAGCGTCGTATCGAGGCGGTCGTGCTGTGGAACCGGAGCCATGTGTCCACGCGTTGGATCGACGGGTGGAAAACAGTGGCTCTAGTGAACCTGCCGCGTCTCAGGGTCGTACTCGACGATATCGGAGGCGGCCAATCGAGGGAGGTGGTTGTGATGGAGTGCGATAGCCGCGCGTTCGACGGCGGACGGGTCAGCCATCGCCGTATCGGATTCCCGTGTCGCGACTTCCGTCGCTAGTTCGTCGAGGTGGACCGGGCCGGGCCGGTCAGAAAGCACGTCGAGAGCGATGCGGCGACGCTCGTCGGTCAGGAGTCGGTGGCGGTCGCTGTCGGTCAGTTCGACCGCACCCACGAGTGTACCGTCGGTGTCGCTGTGTATCTGAGTCATGAGTCTCTCGCCAATCCAGTCGGATTGTGGGCGTACGCTGTCCAACGCACTACGCGGGGGTAAGGATGGTCTAGAAGATTTTAGGGCGGTACTGTGGACACCGCGCGGTTTTGGCGGCGGACCACACCGCTCCGCCCACGGACTGTCGCGCACGCCGACACGAATCGGTCGACCGCCGACGCACCGCGGTATGACTCCGCCGGCGGAGTCTATAACGGGCTGGCGTCGCTACCCGAGAACATGACTCGACACTCGTTGACCGAGGCCCTCCGAGAGACGCTCGCACTGTTCGACGGAGCGGGGACGCCCGTGACGACCACGGAGGCCGCCGAGCGACTCGGCCTCGGTCGGCGGAGTACCTACGACCGCCTCGACAGACTCGTCGACCGCGGTCGTCTCGATACGAAGAAAGTCGGCGCGAGCGCCCGCGTCTGGTGGCGACCGCCGTCGGACGACCCCGCCGGAGAGGCGGACGCCGACAGAGTGTTCGAGACGGCCCCCGTCGAACTGGTGGCCGTCGCCGCCGACGGGACCGTCGACCGCGCCAACGCGCGAGCGAGGCGCGCGCTGGGCCTCGACGGGTCGGCGGGGTCGGCGACGACGGCGTTGGAGTTCTACGACGAGGGCGGCGACTCGCTCCCGCCGGCTGATCATCCCATCCGGACTGTCCTCGAAGACGACGCGACCGTCACCGATCGGCTACTCGGACACGAGACGCCGAACGGGGACCGTCGGTGGGTACGGCTCACCGCGTCGCCGGTCGCGGCCGGGGACAGCGACGGAGCGGTCCTCGCCTGTACGGACGTCACGTCGCTGCGGCGGACCCAGGCCGAACTCGAACGCCACCGCGAACGGGTCGAAGACGAACTGCGAGAGGTGTTCGAGCGAATCGACGACGCCTTCTTCGCGCTCGACGAGGAGTGGCGGTTCACCCACGTCAACGACCGGGCCGCGACGCTACTCGACCGTTCGGCCGACGAACTGGTCGACGAGAGCGTCTGGGACGCGTTCCCGGAGGCGGTCAATTCCCAGTTCCAGACGGAGTACGAGCGGGCCTTCGAGACGCAGGAGTCCCGGTCGTTCGAGGCGTACTACCCGCCGCTCGCGACGTGGTTCGAGGTCACCGCCTACCCCTCCGAAACCGGGCTCTCGGTGTACTTCCGGGACGTGACCGACCGCGTCGAGCGCGAGCGGGAACTCGAACGGTACGAGACCATCGTCGAGACCGTCGAGGACGGCATCTACGTCGCTGACGACGACGGCCACTTCACCCACGTCAACGAGAGCTACGCCTCGATGGTCGGGTACGACCCGTCGGAACTCGTCGGGAAACACGTCTCGGCGGTCGTCGACGACGACGGCGTCCTCGCGGAGGCCAAGCGCCTCGAACAGGAACTTGCGACGGGCGAACGGACGCAGGCCGTCCTCGAAGCGGAGTTGGAGACGGCGGACGGCGATACGTTCGCCGGCGAAGCGACGTTCGCGCTGTTCGAGACGGAGGACGGGTACGAACGCGTCGGCGTCGTCCGCGACGTCACCGACCGCACGGAACGCGAGCGGGAGCTAGAACTGTACGAGAGTATCGTCGAGACCGTCGACGACGGTATCTACGCGGTCGATACCGACGGCGAGTTCGTCCTCGTCAACGAGCAGTTCTGTGAACTGACGGGCTACGAGGAGGCGGAACTCCTCGGGGCAGACGCGACGACAGTCCACGGCGAAGTGGTGTCGGCGACGGCCGAGTCGATAGCCGACGAAGTCGTCTCGGGCGGCCGGGGCGTCGCGGGGTTCGAACTCGACGTCCAGACGAGTGACGGGGACACCGTCCCCTGTGAGAGTCGCTTCTCGCCGTTTCCGCTCGACGATGGGTTCGGCCGCTGTGGTGTCGTCCGGGACATCTCCGACCGCCTCGACCGGGAGGACGAACTCAAGCGTCGGGTCCACCAGCAAGAGGTCGTGACGGACCTCGGCCAGCGAGCGCTCGCAGACCGGGACGTAGACGCACTGATGGCGGAAGCCACCGAACTCGTCGCCGAGACGCTCGACAACGAGTACTGCAAGGTCCTCGATCTCGACGCCGAGGCCGAGGAACTGTCGCTCAGAGAGGGCGTCGGCTGGGACGACGGACTCGTCGGGTCGGCGACGGTGTCCGCCGTGGCCGACGACTCGCAGGCGTCCTACACGCTGGCGTCGTCCGCTCCGGTCGTCGTCGAGGACCTGACGACGGAACGGCGCTTCAGCGGTCCCGACCTGCTGACCGACCACGACGTCCGGAGCGGTATCAGCGTCATCGTCGGGCCGCAGGACGACCCGTGGGGGATTCTCGGGACCCACGACACCGCCCGCAGGGAGTTCACCGACCACGACGTCAACTTCGTCCAGTCGATCGCAGCCATCCTCGCCTCGGCAATCGCCAGACACGACGACGAACAGGAACTGGTTCGCCAGCGCGAGCGCCTCGACGCGCTGAACAACCTCAACGAGGTCGTTCGCGAGATCACCGAGGCGGTCGCCACCCAGTCGACCCGCGAGGAGATAGAGCAGACGGTCTGTGAACACCTCGCCGACGCCGACTCCTACCAGTTCGCGTGGATAGGAGAGGGCGAGAGCACCTCACAGCGCGTGGTCTCGCGGACCGAGGCCGGCGTCGACGGGTACCTCGACGGCATCGAACTCTCCGTCGACCCGGACGACGACCGGATCGAAGGCCCGACTGGCGAGGCGTTACGCACGGGCGAGGTCCGGACCCGACAGGACATCACGACCGCCAAGCGCTGGGCGGACCACGCCGACGCCCACGGTTTCCGTGCCTCGGCCGCCGTCCCGATTACCCACGAGGACACGATGTTCGGCGTCCTGAACGTCTACACGGCCCGCTCGAACGCGTTCGAGGGCGAGGAGCGAGTGGTCATCGGACAACTGGGCGACATCGTCGGACACGCCATCGCCGCCACCCAGCGAAAGCAGGCGCTGATGAGCGACGAAGTCGTCGAACTGGAGTTTCACGTCCCGGATATCTTCGAGACGCTCGACATCGGCACCGGGACGTGTGGGACCATCAGTCTCGACCACGCGATTCCCGTCGCCGACGACGAGTACGTCGTCTACGGGTCGGCGACACCTGACGCCACCGAAAGCGTCCGTACAATCACCGACGCCGTGCCACACTGGGAGTCGGTGACGTTCCGGGAGAACGGGGACGAGTTCGAGGCCCGTCTCTCGGAACCGCCGGTGCTGTCGGTGGTCGCCTCAGTCGGGGGGTTCGTCGAGTCGGCGGTCATCGAGGACGGCGACTACCGGATGACGATTCGCGTCTCGCCGACGGTCGACGCACGCCAGATCATCGACGTCGTCACGGACGCGTATCCCGCGGCGCAACTCCTCAAGCGTCGACAGCGAACGCGGGACAGCGACGACCGCCTCCAACGAGAACTGACCGAGGCGCTCACCGACAGGCAGCGAACGGCCCTCGAAGCGGCCTACCACGCCGGGTTCTTCGAGTGGCCGCGGGACGCCTCCGGACAGGACGTGGCGGACTCGCTCGGCATCGCCGCGTCGACGTTCCACCAGCACCTCCGCAAGGCCGAGCGCAAGGTCCTCGACCGGTGTCTCACCACCGCGATACCGACCACGGCGTAGGCCGTCGGCGGCGGGCAGGTCGGAGGTCCGTGGTCGACCCTCACAAAATAGGCGCGTTCCACTTCCACGATGAACCCAAATGGATAATACATGAGTATCAATCAGGGACAATCTGCGCGCCGTGTCCTCTACGTCGGCGCCGAGTCACTGTGGGCCGACGGGTTGCGGTCCGCGGTGGGCGACGCCGGCGAGGCGCGCGCCGAACGTACCGTCAGGACGGCCGCGGACGCCCTCGAGGCCGTCGAGAGCGAGTCGGTAGCGGCCGTCGTCGCACAGTACGACCTGCCCGACGGAGACGGACTCTCGATGCTCTCTCGCTGTCTCGATGCACACTCCGGCGTCCTCACGATACTGGTCGCCGAGGAGTGCTCCCGGTCGCTGCTCGAGCGGGCCTACGAGGCCGGCATCGACGAAGTCGTCCACTACACCGGGCCCGAGAAGCGGCGCCTCCTCAGCCACCACCTCCAGAACTACCTCGGGACCGACGAGTCCGCCACGTGGCAACCGCGGTTGAGCGAGCACATGACGTCGCTCGCCACGACGATGTCCGACGCGATACTCTCGGTCGACGAAGAGAGCGTCGTCCGCTATGCCAACCCCGCCGTCGAGGACGTGTTCGGCTACGAACCGGAGGCGCTGCTCGGCGAACCGCTGACGGTACTGATGTCCGACGAACTCGCGGCGCGACACGTCGCGGGGATGCAACGCTACCTCGCGACGGACGAGCGAACCATCGACTGGGACGACGTCGAACTGGTCGGCCAGCACAAGGACGGCCACAGTATCCCGCTCAGCATCTCGTTTTCGGAGTTCCGCGTCGGGTCCGACCGGTACTTTACGGGCGTCATGCGTGACATCACCGACCGCAAACGGCTACGGGCAGAGCGGGAACTGTACCACGATACCACTCAGCGAATCCTCCAGGCCGATTCCTTCGAGGACGGCCTGCACGTCGGCCTCGAGGCGGTCGGGTCGGCGATGGACTGGCAGTACGGGGAAGCGTGGGTCCGGTCTGCGGAGGACCACCTCGAACGCGTTCCCGGATGGTACGTCGCGAGCGAGTCGGCCGAGGCGTTCGCAAACGCCACGTCACCCATCTCCTTCGAACCGGGGTCCGGCCTCGTCGGCCACGTCTGGGAGTCCGGGTCGCCCGAGTGGGTGACCGACATCACCACCGACGAGGCGCCGTTCGTACGGGCGTCGGCCGCCGACGACGCCGGTCTGCGGGCGGCCCTCGGCGTCCCGATACTGAGCGACCACACTGTCGTCGCGGTGATGGCGTTCTTCCTGGACGAGACTCGGGAACCCGACGAGGCGATGATCGAAGCGACGACGACCGTCGCCGCGGACCTCGGTCGATTGCTGCGGCGCCTCAAGACGGAGACGGCCCTTCGGGAGGAGCGAGAGCTGAAAGACCGCATCCTAGAGACGAGTCCGGTCGGTATCGTCATCGTCGACGAGGACGACACCTTCCGGTACATCAACGACCGGGCGGCCGACATCATGGGCATCGACGCCTACGAGGGGCCGGTCACGGAGGCGGCGCTGGACGCCGAACTGTTGGGCTTCGAGGGCGTCCCCGTAGACGAACACCGGCGGCCGCACGACCGGATCATACAGGACGGCGAGACGATCGGCGGCGAAGCGCTGCTCAGAATCGACGGCGAGACGCGGTGGCTGTCGGTCCGCGGGGCACCGTTACGCGGCGAGGAGGCCGCGGTGACTTCCGCGGTGTACTCCCTGCAGGACGTAACCGACCGGAAAGAGCGAGAGCGCCGCCTCCAGCGACAGCAGGCGGTGATGCAGACGGTCCGTGACGGCCTGTACGCAGTCGACGCCGAGGGGACGTTCGTCGCCGTCAACGACGCCTACACCGAACTCACCGGGTACGACCGCGAGGAACTCGTCGGAAGCCACGCCAGCGAGTTCGTCGATGCGCGAGTCACCGACGAGGCGCGTTCCCTGCAGGCAGACACCGATGCCAACGGACACGAGAGCGCCACGTTCGAAGCGGTGTTGACCACGGCAGACGGCGGGCAGGTCCCTATCGAGACCCACATCTCGCCGTTCGAGTTCGACGACGAGGGCGACGGATGGGTCGCCGTCGTCCGGGACATCACGGACCGAAAGCGCCGCGAGGAGCGACTCGCCAGCCTCAACGAGATCGGACAGGCCCTGACCGCCGCCGAGACGGCGGGCGAAGTGGCCGACATCGTCGTCGGCGGGGCCAGAGAGATACTCGACCTCCCGCTGACGACCGTCCAGTACTACGACGAGGCGGCCGGACGGCTTCGTTCGGCCGCCCAGACGGCGGCACTCGAAACGCTCGTCGGCGACGGGCCGGTGTTCAGTTCGGACTGGGGCGTCCCGTCGCAGGTGTACGCGGAGAGTGAGGGGCGGGTCGTCGCCGACCTCGAACAGGACGACAGCCTCGACGAGGACGAGACGCCCCTAGAGAGCGCCATCATCCTCCCGGTCGGGACCCACGGCGTCTTCATCGCTGGAGCGACGGAGACTGACGCGTTCACCGACGCCGACGTGATGGTCGCGAAGATCCTCGTGGCGAACGCCGTCGCCGCCCTCGACCGGGTCGACCGCGAGCGGGAACTGCGGGAGAAGACCGCCCGACTGGCGGAACACAACGAGTCGCTCCATCGCATCAACCGACTCAACGACATCATCCGCGGGTTGACCCAGGAACTCACACAGGCCGCGACGCGTGACGACATCGAGCGGGCCGTCTGTGAGAACCTCACCGACGCCGATCCGTACGTCTTCGGGTGGATAGCCGAGCAGCGAGCGAGCGGCACCGACGTGGTCCCGCGTGCGAGTTCGGGCGACGACGAGGGGTACCTCGAGTGGTTCGTCGACGCGGACGCGCCGGCGAGCGACGAGACGCCGACCGAAACCGCCATCAGAACCCACGAACCCGTCGTCGAGAACAACCTGCACGCAGACCCGCCCCTAGAGCCGTGGCAGACACAGGCGCTCAAGAGCGGCTATCACGCCAGCATCGCCGTGCCGCTGATGTTCCGTGAGACGGTCTACGGTGTTCTGAACCTCTATGCGGACGAAACCGGCACCTTCGACGGGATGGAGACGGCGGTACTCGCCGAACTGGGCACGATGATAGGGTACGCCATCAACGCGATAGAGCGCAAGAAGGCCCTCGTCAGCGACGGCGCCGTCGAACTCAGGTTCACTGTCGACGACGAGACGATCCCTCCACTCCAACTTTGCAAAGCGACCGACAGCGAGTTCGAGTTCGACGAACTGGTCCAACACAGTGACGGCAGCATCCGGGTGTTCTTCACCGTCACCGGGTCCGATCCCGAGGCCGTCTACCGGTACAGCGACGAGATACCGTCGGTCCACGAGGTCAACTTGCTCACGAAACACGACGACACGTGTCGGTACGAGGCCATGGTCGGCGATTCGGGGTTCCTCGCGGAACTCGTCGCGTACGGCGCGCACCCGACGGCGGTGACCGCCAGCGCCGACGGCGGAGAGGTGTGTGTCGAGCTACCACAGAGTGGCGACGTGCAGTCGTTCGTCCGGATGTTCCTAGAGCGCTACGAGGGGAGCGAACTGGCCGCGCGAACCGAACGAGACACCCCCGTCCAGACGCTCGCGGAGTTCGAGGCGAACTTCCGGGACCGACTGACAGAGCGACAGCGAGAAGTGCTGGAGACGGCGTACTTCAGCGGGTTCTTCGAGTGGCCGCGGGAGACGACCGGACAGGAGTTGGCGGAGATGCTCGACATCTCGCAACCGACAGTCAGCCGACACATCCGAACCGGGGAGCGAGAGCTGTTCGAGTTGGTTTTCGACGGCGACGATTAACCGAGGCTAGGTATCTAGCACCCGGATTCGGCTCGGCGGTATATCCTTATCGAGAGCGGCTATGTAAGTAGGGACAGTACACTGTAGTATGATCGGAACCACCCCCGAACCGAACGAGAACGTCGTCGCCGACGACCCGGATTCCCTGGTCGTCACCATCAGCGAGAAACTCGCTGCCGAACGTGGGGTGTCACCCCGAGAACTGCCGCCGCTGAACGACTACGTCAACGTCGACGCGCTCGCGTCCCTGTTCAACTCGCCCGGAAGCGCCCACCTGACGACGTCCGGGCGCGTCCGTTTTCAGGTCGAGTACAACGAGATACAGGTAGACCACGACGGGACCGTCTCGGTCAGGACGCTCGGTGCCGAACCGTCGCCCGTAGAGACCGTACAGGACTGAACGGCAACCGATGCGAGAACACCACGACCGAGATTCGACCATGATTGCGAACGAAGACGACCAAGAAGAGACGACCCTAGAGCGATACCGTGCCATCGAATACCGCGGCGAGAACGGCCTCGTGACGATCATCCAGGACACCGAGAACGAGGGTGCCTGGATACAGTCCGACGTCAGACGGGACGTCCTGCCGTAGCGACCGCCGCTGGCAGTCCTGCCGACTCTCGATTGCTGCCGAGTGCCCCCACGACCGCCGTGGCGGGATTCTGTATAGCGGTATGTGATTTAATCATAGGGTCAGCGTAGCCTAGCGGAGAGCGACAGTCGCACACTCTCAGCGGCCAGCGACGGCCGCATCGACGTGTCGAGCGACGGCGTCGGGATTCTCCCGGGGCGCCCAGTGGGCGCAGTCGTCGAGGACGTGGAGTTCGGCGTCGGGAATCCCCTCGGCGGCACGTTCGGCCCACGCGACCGGGAACAACTCGTCGTGGGCGCCATGGAGCAACCGGGTCGGAGCCACGAGGTCGTCGTAGCGGTCGGTGAACGTCGTCCGGTAGCCGTGTCGGCTCACCTCCGCGTCGCGGAACCGCCGGAACGCCGCACCGGCGGCCGGTCGCTTGACCTCCTCGTAGACGGCGTCGACGGCGGCCGCGGGGAGCGCATCGAGGTCGTGGACGAGACCACCCAGACTCGCACGCGTGAGACGGCGACTCCGGCGGAAGGCCGCGATAGCGATGCGGTTGAACACCTGCACCCGCGCGAGGAACAGCGAGAGGCGGCCGTTCGGCAGGTCGCGTCCGAGACCGAACGGATCGATGGGCACCAGCGTCTCGACGAGGTCCGGTCTGTCGAGGGCGAGTTGGATGGCGACACCGCCCCCGAGCGAGAGGCCCACCAGCGTCACCGGCCCGCAGTCGAGAGTGTCGAGGACGCCCGCGACTATCTCGGCGTGTCGCGGAATCGAGTAGGTGTCGTCGATCAGGTCACTCTCGCCGTAGCCGAGCAAGTCCGGCGCGAGGACGTAGTACTCGGGAGTGAGACGGTCGAACACCGGCGGCCACGAGACGCGGGCCGCGTCGATGATACCCCCGTGTAAGAGGACGACAGGGTGGCCGTCACCGGCCGCTCTGTAGTGGATGCGCGCGCCCTCGACCGTGACCGCTCCCTCGTCGACCATGGCGGACGCTCGTCGGCCATCCACTGAAGCGTTTCGTCGTCTGAACCGAATTCGACTCGTTTGGGACTGTTCGGGCGATCTCGTCGCCGATTCTGTGCGCCGGACCGTCGATCTGATAAATCGTATTACGCGATATCAAAGTTCGTTGCGAACGCCACCTTCCTTCTCCGGTCGTCGACGGGATAGCGGTATCCCGCTATTTCGAGATGGACTGCTGATTCAACGGCCGTCTCTTCGCCGTCCGCGGCCACCTTTTCCGGAGCCTCCCGCTCGTTGGGGCCGATTCGTGTTGGGTGCAGAGAATTCGTGCCGAGGTTCGAGAGCGTCTGGAACACTCGTTTGGAATCGGACTCCCGATCGATCGGAGTCGATCGTATCGTCGGTTTTTCATCGCGTGAAAACAATCAGATGTGTTTTCGTCGTGGCCGAAAATATCGAAGCATGACGCTGGTTGTTCCGTTCGATGGGTCAGAGCTAGCTGAAGCAGCACTCGTCCGCGCCACGGAGTTCGGGAACGTGTTCGACGAAGACGTGTTAGCTGTAAGCGTAATCCCGGCGGGAAAGGCGGACTATGCCAGAGAACACGGCTGGATCGAGCAGGACGAAGCGTTTGATATGGCGTCTGTCGTTGCCACGTTACACGAGCAAGTGACAGAGTTATGCCCAAGTGCCGATTTCCGACACAAAGTCGTAGATCGGTACGCTCCATCCGGCACTATAGCGAAACAGCTGCGGAGAGTGGCGCGGGAAGAAGACGCATCGATGGTCTTCATCGGCAGTGAAAACGCCGGGCATCTCGTTACAGGAGTGAGCAGCGTAGGGGGAACCGTTGCAGCAGACGAGTCCTACGACGTCGTCATCGTCCGACATCGAAGTCCGGCCAAGATCGCCAAACTCAAAAACGCCTCGCCGTACAAAAAGTCGAAGTCTGATTTTTACATCCCCGAGTGAGGAGAGCACCTGTCGGCGTTGGCGGGTTTCGACGAATCGGCAACGTTGCGTGGGTCAGTGGCGGCTGGAATCTCGTTGGCGAGCAATGAGACCAGACGTCGTCGCCGCAAACGGCACACACGCTGCGGCGGGTGAGAGCCGACATCGTCGCTCGACAGACGCTGGCTAGAGCGCTAGCCGGCGGACCCCGCCGGAGAGAAACGCGGTTAGCTAGCTCGGTCGCCGCCCGTCACCGACAGGACGGCGTCGGTGATGCCGTCGGCCCGGTCGACGAGGACGCTCCCGACGACGCTCATCACGAGGACGTAGCCGACGGCGAACGCGGGGATGACGGAGCCGAGTCGGCCGGTGCCGATGCTGGCCGCGAGTGCGACGAGGACCAGCGAGAACTCGCCGCGGGGAACCAGTCCCAGTCCGACCCGGAGCGAGCGCCGCTGGTTCAGACCGTACACCCGGCCCGAGAGGGTCCCGCTGAAGAGTTTCCCGGCCGTCGTCGCCACCACCGCCACCGCGAGGAGGCCGGCGACGCCCGCGAGCAGCGTCACGTCCGTCGAGAGACCGATGGCGAAGAAGAAGACGGCCGCAAAGAGGTCCCGGGCCGGCGCGACGATGTGTTCGATGCGCTCTACGTGGGTCGTCTGGCTGAGGCCGGTGCCGAGGAAGAAGGCGGCGACGGCCTCGCTGACGCCCAGTGCCAGCGCCGCCCCCGCGACGACGGTGGTCAGTCCGACGACCCGCAGGACGAACTGTTCGTCGGAGCCAGTCGCAAAGAACCGCTCGAACCACCCGGCGCCGTACCACGCGGCGACCGAGAGGCCGCCGAGAAAGAGGAAGGCCACGCCGACGGAGGTGGCCGCCGACCGCAAGCCCCCGCCGCCGGTGATGGCCGCCAGCAGGGCGAGGTAGACGGCGATGAGGATGTCCTCGAACACGAGGGTTCCGAGGATGGGACTGGACTCCGCGTTGGCTATCCACCCCGTCTCGATGAGCGATTTCGTGACGACGGCCGACGAGGAGATGTAGACGATACCCGCCAGAAACAGCGTCTCGACGAGCGTCCACCCGAAGGCGAGGCCGATGACCGCGCCGATGCCGAAGTTGACGACGAAGTCCAGCGCGCCGACGGCGGATATCTTCCGGCGGTCCCGGAGCAACTGGTCGACGCTGAACTCCAACCCGAGGAAGAACAGCAGGAAGACGACGCCCAGTTCCGCCAGCACGTCGATGACCTCCCCCTCGTTCACGAGGGCGACGGGGACGCCCAACAGCGCCGTCGGCTCGTTGGGACCCAGTAGGACGCCGACGAGGATGTACGCCGGGATGACCGAGAGGCCGATACGCCCCGCCAGCATGCCCGCGAGGGCGACCCCGAGGACGGCGATACCGACTTCGAGAAGGAGTTCAGCCATCGTCGTCGGGGGTGATCAGGTCTTCGAGCGCCGACTGTTCGTCGCGGGTCCCCAGCGTCACGAGGATGTCGCCAGCGGTGATGGTGTCGTTGGGGTCGGGATTCGGGAGCGTCTCCTCGTCGCGCTGGATAGCGATGATGGACGCCCCGGTCTGCTGGCGGACCTTCGCGTCGGCCAGCGTCTGGCCCGCGAGCGGCGAGTCGGCCTCGACGTCGACCCACTCGATGATGGCGTCGCCCAGCGGGACGTCCACCGAGTCCGTCTCGACCGGCTGAAAATACGCGCCCTGCAGGATAGCACCTATCTCGCGGGCCTGCCGACCGGAGAGCGTGAACAGGCGGTCGGCGTCGACGTCCGGCCCGTCCTTGTGGAACACTTCGCGTTTCCCGTCGTGGTGGATGACGATGACGAGTCGCTCGTCCCCGTCGAGTTCCACCTCGAACTTCTTGCCCACGCCGGGAACGTCTGTCTCGTAGACGGTCATACCGGGGTAACCACCGCGAGGGAAATAAGCGTCGGGCCGCGAGGCAGGTGACCACAAGCTATTAGTGCCCGCGTTCCATCGTCAAGGCAACAATAGTTTGGCTAAATCAATCTGACTTGATTTAGTCCGCAGAGAACCCATGCCTCACGAAACACTCCTGCTCATCGGTCGAGAGACTGCCCGCGCGACGACCGCGTTCGAGACGCACGCCCGGCGGCTCCGGGACCGGGACCTCGTGGACGACGTTCGGTTGCTGACCTACGGCGAGGAGCCACGTCGGACGCTGACCGATGCCGTCGCCGACCTCGACACGGACCGGGTCGTCGCGGTGCCGCTGACGGTCGCACACGATCACACGACGCTCCGGACGGTGCCGACGCTGCTGGACGACCTCGACGCGACGGTGCGGTACTGTGAGCCCGTCGGTCGGAACGCGCTCGTGACCGCCGCCATCGAAGCCCGGGCGGCAGCAGCCGCCCCGACCGACCCCGGAACGTCGGTGGCACTGGTCGCGGCGGGGTCGAGCAGGCGACCGTACCAGCGACAGGTCACGGAGTACCACGCCGAGCGACTCCGTCGACGGTCCGCGTTCGGCGAAGTCGTCCCCTGCTACCTGCGGCAGAACCCCGCGGTAGAGTGTGTCCGCTACAACCTCACCGGCGACCACGCCGTCGCGGTGCCGCTCTTTCTCAGCGAGTGTCCCGCCACAGCCGACTACATCCCGGAGAAGCTCCAGCTCGGCCGTGGTGGGCTGACATACGCTGCCCCGCTCGGCGACCACGAACACGTCACCGAAGCCATCGTCTCGACCGTCGAGACCGAACGCGCCCTCGATACGGGTCCGACGCCACAGACCTTCGAGGAGACGTTGACCGCGACGGCACGCGCGATGGCGACCGACGGCGAGGGCCGGTAGTCAGTCCCGCCGGACCACGAGCACCGAGAGGTCGGAGAAGGGCGTCCCGTCGGCGCCGTCACCGCCGGCGTGGTCGGCGAGACCCGCGAGTGTCGTCGCGGTTCTGGCCTCGTCGTCGTGTGTCAGTCGCTCGTAGACGATGGCCGTGAGGTCGGGGGCCGCGCCCGACTCCAGGAGGTCGGCGGCGGCGTCGCCGGGCATCACGTCGTAGGGACGGGGTAACACCAGCAGGTGGCGCTCGCCGACGGCGCGGCGGAGTCGCTCGCGGTCGGCCGAGAGGTCGCCGCTCTTGTGGAGCGTGACGAACGTCGTGTCTTCCATCGGCGTCCGGGCGCGACTCGCCGCGACCTGCAGCGAGGAGATGCCGGGGACGACCCGGACCGGCGCGTCGACGGTGCGCTGGACCTTCCCGACGAACTGATAGCCCGAGTGGTTCGGGTCGCCCATCAGGACCGCCGCCCCGCGCTCGCCCGACGCCACCCGCTCGGCGAACGTCGCCAGCGTCTCGCTCTCGTCTCGATACCCGCAGGTCAGCAGGTCGGCGTCGGTGCGGTCGGCGACGAACTCGACGACCGTCTCGAAGCCGACGACCACGTCGGCCTCGCGGATGGCTCGTTCGCCCCGCGGCGTGAGGTAGTCGAGGTTCCCCGGGCCGATGCCGACAGCGTAGACCGGGCGGGCGGCGTCGGGGTCCTCAGGGGCCGCGGCCGCGAGGGTCGCCGGGTCCGGTCCCGAATCGAGGTCGTAGTCGTCAGCCATCGAGGTCGACCGCCCCCTCGCGGCTCGCGGGTCCATCCTCCCCGCTCGTTCTTCCCGAGGGAGCGGTCACAGATCGACCGCCCCCTCGCGAGCGTCCGAAGCCACGTGAATCAACTCGTTCGTGAGTCCCGCCGCGAGTCCGGACCCGCCGCGACGCCCGACGTTCGTGATGGCCGGGACGCCGTGATCGGCGGCGACCTCGCGGAGGCGTTTGCGGCTCTCAGCGGCCTTCACGAATCCGACCGGCGTGGCGACGACGACGGCGGGACGGGTCCCGTCCTCGATGCAGTCTGCGAGTGCGAGCGCCGCCGTCGGAGCGTTACCTACGACGGCAATAGATCCGTCGTAGACGCCCTCCCTGTCGAGTTCGAGGACCGAGGCGGCGGTCCGGGTCATCCCCGTCTCGGCCGCGAGGTCGGCGCCGTTACCGATTGCCTTCCGGACCGGACAGTCGTGGCCTCGGCCGGTGATACCGGCTTTCACCATCGTGATGTCGGTGACGACGGGGGCCGTATCGAGGACCGCACGCGCGCCCGCCCTGACCGGTTCGTCGTCGTCGACGCCGGTGAACCGGACCAGATGCTGGAACTCGGGGTCGCCGGTCGCGTGGACCGACTTCTGTCGAATCCGGTCGGCCAGCGTCTCGTCTGGGACCAGTTCGCGCACGCGGTCCATCGACGTCTCCGCGATGTCCATCGCGTTCTCCGTAGTCGCGCCGAGGTCGGCGTAGTCCTCGAAGTCGTCGGCGGCGGCTTCGCCGCCTCCGTCTCGCGAATCCTCCTGATTCGCGCTATCAGTCGTCATCGCTCGTCACCTCCGTGGGGTCGCCGCCGGGACCACTCCCGGCACGCGCCTCCAGGTCACCGTCGACGTCGAGATGCAGGTCGCGCAACCGCTCCTCGGTCTCGGCGTCGGCGTCCCAGAGGCCGCGGTCAATGGCCTCCAGCAAGGTGTCCGTAATCGAGTCCAGCGCCCACGGGTTCACGTCCCGGAGCCACTCCTGTCTGTCCTCGTCGAAGGCGTAGCGTTCGGCAACGTCCGCCCAGAGCGTGTCGCTGACGACGCCGGTGGTCGCGTCCCACCCCAACACCACGTCGACCGTCGTCGAGAGGTCGCCAGCACCCTTGTAGTCGTGTTCCTCCATGGAGTCGAGCCACGACGGGTTGAGGACGCGGGCGCGCATCGCCTTCCGGACCTTCTCCTCGTTCGTGTAGACGTCGACGTTATCTGGGTCCGACGAGTCGCCCACGTAGGAATCTGGTTCCTCGCCGGCTATCTCGGTCACGGCGGAGATGAACCCGCCGTGGAAGGCGTACCAATCAGAGGAGTCGAACTCGTCCTGTTCCGCGGTGTCCTCTATCTTGACCGTCGCCTCGACGGAGGAGAGGCGGCGCTCGAAGGCGTCGTGGGCGTCGCTGACGCGGCCCCGCGACCCCATCGCGTAGCCGCCCCACTGGACGTACACGTCGGCGAGGTCCGATCGGTCCTCCCAGTTGCCCTCGTCGACGGCCTTGTTCGTCCCGGCACCGTAGCCGCCGGGTCGGGTCGTGAACACGCGGTGCGTCGCGGCGTCGCGGGCGTCGCCTTCGGCCATCCCGTCGGCCACGAGGTCGTCGGTCTCTTCCTCGACGTGCTTCTTGACGTAGTTCATCTCCGGTGGTTCGTCGAGGTCCACGACGGCCTCGACGGCGTCGTGAACGACGCTCGCGGCGGCGGGGAACGCGTCACGGAACAGACCGGAGACCCGCGTCGTCACGTCGATTCGCGGCCGACCGAGTTCGTCCAGCGGAATCGGGTCGACGTCCTCGACGCGGCCGGCGTCGGACCAGACCGGTTCGACCCCCATCAGCGCGAGGACCTGTGCGATGGTCTCCCCGCGGGTGCGGACCGTCGGCGTGCCCCAGACGACGACGCCTATCTCTTCGGGGTAGTCGCCTTCGTCGGTCTCGTCTCGCGGTTCGTCGGACTCTCCGCTCGACTGGTCCGCGGCGCTTCGCGCCGCGCTGACGTGTCTGTCGAGGACTCCCTCGGCGACCTCGCTCCCGACCTCCCACGCGGATTTGGCTGGGACCTTCCGTGGGTCAAGCGTGTAGAAGTTCCGCGCCGTCGGGAGCAGGTCGACGCCGCCGCGGGTCGGTGCGCCGGAGCCACCCGGCGGGACGTACTCGCCTTCGAGGGCATCTGCGGTTCGGGGTATCTCGTCGGCCGCGCCGGCGACCCGCGGGGCGGCCTCCTCGCAGACGTAGGAAAGCACCTCGCGCAGGTCGTCGTGAGCGCCCGACCGGGCGCGTGCGTCCCCGAGCGGGTCGATGTCGACGACGAGCAGGTTCATGTTGACCTCGCTGTCCCCGTCGTCGAGTTCGCTCTCGGGCACGTCGAAGTCGTGGTCGGCCAGCGTCCGGACGAGGTCCTTGCTCGTCTCGTGGACGTGGTCGGCGGCCTCGGCGTAGGTCATCCCCAGCGCCTCGTCGTACTCGCCGGGGGCGTTCCGGAGTTTGTCGTAGTCGACGCCCAACACACCCGCGACACTCTCGCGCAGAGAGGGCGCGCCGGGGTTCTCCAGTCGCGTGAGCGCGACGAGGTAGTCGACGAGGCGGTCGTCGGCGGGCGGTTCGCCCATCGTGTGCAGGCCCTTCCGAATCTGGGTCGTCTTGACGTCGGTGAGGTACTCGTGGACGCGCTCGACCAGTTCGTCGATGGAGAGGTCGTCGCCCTCGACGGCACCCTCGGCGAGGGTCGTGCCCGCCTCGTCTCGCGGGTCGCTGCGCTCCCCGCTCGACCGTTCCGAGGCGCTGCGCGCCTCGCCCTCGATACCGAGTTCGACGGCGAGGTCCAGTTCGTCGACCGTCTCCCGAATCAGGTCGGCGAGATGGTCGCCGTCGTCCGTTCGGGCGTCCTCCATGCCGGCCTCGCGGTAGCGGTCGGCCAGTTCCTCCAGTTCGGCGAGGTCGTCGTAGGTGCCGGCGTTGGCCATCACTGGCGTGAGGTAGTCGACGATGGCGGCGTAAGAGCGCCGCTTGGCCTGGGTCCCCTCGCCGGGGTTGTTGACGATGTAGGGGTAGACGTTCGGCAGGTCGTCGATGAGCTGGTCGGGCGCGCTCTCGCCGTCCAGCCCGACGGTCTTGCCGGGGAGCCACTCCAGACTGCCGTGGGTGCCCAGATGGACGACGGCGTCGGCTTCGTAGGCGTTGCGGAGCCAGCGGTAGAACGCGACGTAGTCGTGGGGTGGCTGGAGGTCCGAGTCGTGGTACACCTTCGAGGGGTCCATCCCGAACCCGCGCGGAGGCTGGACGGTGACGAGGACGTTGCCGAACTCGACGCCGGGGATGGCGAAGGGGCGGTCCGGCGGGTCGCCCCACTCCTCGGTGACGTTCTCGCGGAAGCCCGAATCGAGGGCGTCGAACCACTCGGCGTACTGGTCGGGCGAGACGGTGTCGACACTCAGCTCGCGGACGTCCTCGGGCGCGACCCAGCGGTCGTCCAGCGTCAGTTGAGCAGTCAAGCGCTCGACGAGCGACTGGCCGGAGTCGGGCAGTTCCCCTCCGGTATCGTACCCCCGCGCGTCGAGTTCGTCTAAGAGATTCACCGTACTCTCCGGCGAATCGAGGCCGAAGGCCGTCCCGATGCCGTCGTCGCTGGGCGGGTAGTTGTGGAGGACGACGGCCACGTTCTTCTCGCCGTTTGGCGTGTGGCGCAGGTCGGCCCAGTTGACCACGAGGCGGGCGACGTGGTCGACCCGGTCGTCGATGGGGAAGTGCTGTTTGGGGGCGCTTCCGATGTCGGCGTCGTCGTCGGTGCGTTCCTTCCCGGAGATGGGGTGGGTAATCACGTTGCCGTCGAACTCCGGCAGGGCCACGGAGAGGGCGAGTTCGAAGCCCATCACGCCGGTGTCGCTCGAATCGTACCGGGAGCGCGAGCGCATCGTCGTCACCGTCTGGAGGACCGGGACGCCCAGGCGGTCGAGGAACACATCCTCGGCACCGTCGCCCTCCCCGTCGGCGCTCCGCCCGCGTTCGTCCATCGACAGCGAGAACATGAACGACGAACAGACGGCGTCCACGCGCGGGTTCCCGTCGGCGTCCAGCAACCACTCCTCGGTCACCTGTTCGGCGTTCCACTGCCCCTCGGCGTCGGTCGCCGGTTCACAGAAGACGGGGAGCGCGTTCGCCCCCTCGCGTTCGATGGCCCGCACCTGCGCGTCGACGTAGCGGGTGTTCTCGTGGGTCCAGTGGGACTCGTAGAACCAGACGGCGACGGTCGGTTTCTCGGGGTCGAAGGTGGCGTACAGGTCCTCGAACCCCGCGGCGGGGTGGTCCGGGTGGTAGACCCCCTCCGTCGGGAGATGGACCGGGTCGTCGTAGGCGGGGTCGGCGTCGCCGTACTGCGCGACGAGGTAGCGCGCGCAGTTGGCGACGTTGCTCGCCCCGCCCCGCTCTAAGTACTCGTAGACCGTCTCGCGGTGATCGTCGGGGACGGACGTGTCCTCGAACGCGAAGGCGTCGCCGGTCGCCTTCACGACCAACGGGACGCCCGCCGCCCGCAGTCGCTCGACAGCGCGTTCGTACCCCGGCATGCTGTCCTCGGCGCCGTGAAGCCAGAGGACGACGGCGTCGGCCGTCTCCAGTTCTGTGAGGAACGACTCGACGGCCGGTTCGTCGTCTAAGTCGCTCTCCGAGCGCACCGTGAGGTCGGCGTCGACCTCTGAGGCGGCGCGCTGGACGGCCCCGAGTTCGTTCTCCGTCGCGGTGTAGAGTCCGATGTGTGGCATAAGGTTGTTAAACTCCCGTTTGCACTAATACAAGTATGGTTGTATTCGGTGCGGGCAAAAAAGCTTCGCAGGGGCCGTCGTTCTCCGGCGTGGTCGGCCAGCGCGACCTCAAGGACGGACTGCTGGCGGTCGCGGCCGACGACAGCCTCGACGGGTTGCTGATTCGCGGCGAGAAGGGCACCGCGAAGTCGACGACGGTGCGGGCGCTGGCGGACCTGCTGCCGAGCCAGCGCGCCGTCGCCGACTGTCCGTACGGCTGTCCGCCCGACGACGCCGCCCGGCAGTGTGCGGACTGTCGAGAGCGCGCCGAACCGACGGTCGAGGAGCGGTCGGTGCCGCTCGTGACGCTGCCGCTGGGTGCGACGCGGGACCGCGTGGTCGGGACGCTCTCGGTGGCCGACGCGCTGGGCGGCGAGTACGAGTTCGACGCCGGCCTGCTGGCGCGAGCCAACCGCGGCGTCCTCTACGTCGACGAGGTGAATCTGCTCGACGACCACCTCGTGGACGTCCTGCTGGATGCGGCCGCGAGCGGCGTCAACCGCGTCGAGCGCGACGCCGTGACGGTGACCCACCCCGCCGAGTTCACCCTCGTCGGGACGATGAACCCCGAGGAGGGCGAGTTGCGGCCCCAACTCCGGGACCGCTTCGCCCTCCAGACCGAGGTCACGGCCTGCGAGGGTGTCGACGACCGGGTAGCCATCATCGACCGTGCGCTGGGCGACGAGACGGTCGACCCGGACGACCCAGACGAGGACGAGTCCGCTCGGGAACGCCTGCTGACGGCCCGCGAGTTGCTCGGTGACGTCGACATCGCCCGGGAGTTCCGCGAGCAGATAGCCGAACTCTGCCGGGACGCCCGACTCGACGGCCACCGCGGTGACATCGCGACGGCGCGGGCGGCACGGGCCTTCGCCGCACTCGACGGACGGACCACGGTGCTGGAGTCCGACGTGGAGCGGGCCGCCGAGTTCGCGCTCCCGCACCGCCTGACCTCCGAGCCGTTCGAGGAACCGCCGGACGTCGACGACGTGCTCGACGACCACTTCGAGGGCGAGGAGGGAGAGAGCGAGACGGACGAGGGGAGGAGCGACGGCGCAAGCGACGACGGCGACGCCGAGGCCGACGAGGGCGACGGGACGGACGAGTCGACCGGTGACACGTCTGCGGACGACGACAGTCACGAGGACGACGCCGGCGGTGGCCCGGACGAGAGCGACCGGGACGGGTCGCCAGCGCCCGCCGAGGCCGGCGACGGTGAGCGCGACGACGACGAACGGGAAGGCGACGACGGCCCAGAGAGCGACGACGAGGACACCGAGGAGGCGGCCCCGCCGCTGCTCCCCGGGCAGTCCCGTGCGGACATCGGAGAGAGCGACGCCCCGACGATGACAGCCCCGTCCGTCGACACAGACGGCGGCGCGGCCAGCGGCCGCGCGAGTGCGACCGGGACTGACCGCGGGGCGACGGTGCGGACCGAGCGGGCCGGTGCCGGTGACGAGGTGGACGCGGCGGCCTCGGTTCGGGCGGCCGCCAGACGCGGCGCCGACGGCGTCGGGTCCCGTGACCTACGGCAGTCTGTCAGGGCGGGCGACGCCGAGACGCTGGTCGTGTTCGCCGTCGACGCGAGCGCGTCGATGCGGTCGGCGATGCGGGCCGCGAAGGGAACCGTGCTGGAGTTGCTGAAAGGCGCGTATCAGGCCCGCGACGAAGTGGCGTTCGTCACCTTCGCCGGCGAGGACGCCGACGTGGTGTTGCCGCCCACCGACAGCGTGACGCGGGCGGCCCGGCACCTCAAGGACCTGCCGACCGGCGACCGGACGCCGCTGCCGGCCGGTCTGCGAACTGCGGGCGAAGTGATAGCCCGGGCGGACCCGGACGCGGCAGTCGTCGTCCTCGTCACCGACGGCCGGGCGAACGCCGCCGACGGGAGCCCGGTCGGTGAGACCCGCGAGGCGGCGCGAGCGCTCGGGACAGTCGCCGACCGTACTCTCGTCGTCGACGTCGGTGACGGCGGACACGCGGGACTGACAGACCTCGTCGCCAGCGAGACGGCCGCCGACGTGGTCCCGCTCTCGGCGCTGAGCGCCGACCGAGTGGACGCCGCAGTCGACGGGTGAGAGCAGCCGGAAGTTTTACAATCTGACTTGCTCTCTTAGCAAGTAGAGTTTCAATGCAGCCAACCGACGACAGCGTCTACGACCGTTTCGAACGCGCCAGAGCCAGTCTCTCGGGGACACAGGTCGCCGTGGGGGTCGCACTCGTGGCCGCACTCGGGTTCGCGCTCCTGTTCGTGCAAGAGCCGATGCTCCACGACTCGCTGCACAACTTCCGTCACAGCGCCGGTATCACCTGTCACTGATGACGACCGACCACCTCGAACGCGGCGCACTCGCCGGCGTCGGCGGCGGCCTCACCTACGGCCTGTTCGTCGCGACGGTGGGCAACAGCTTCACCGCCGGACTCGAGACGTTCGAACACGGCCACGGCGGGGGCGGTCCCGTCGTCTCGGGGCTGACGACGACGCTCGCGAGCGTCGGCGGCGGCGTCCTCTGGGGGCTCCTGTTCGGCGTCGCCGTCTTCGGCGTGGGCTATTACCTCCTCGAACCGGCGCTGCCCGGCACCGGCGCGACGAAACGACTGGCGCTGGCCGGCGCGGGCTTTCTGACCGTCTCCGGCGCGCCGTGGCTCGTTCTCCCGCCGCAACCGCCGGGCGTCGAGCAGGCCCTTCCGACGGAAACGCGGCTGGCGTGGTACGGCGGCCTGATGGTCGTCGGCGCGCTCGTCGCGGTGGCTTGCGGGCTGGCGTACCGGTGGACGGCGGGGCGGTCCCGTGTCGTTACCGCCGCGGCGACGCTGGCACCGCTCGCGTTGCTGGCCGTCCCAGTCGTCCTCGCACCGGCGAACCCGGTCCACGGCGACGTGCCGGCGGCGCTCGTCGCGGCCTACCGCTGGACCGTCGTGTTCGGGCAGGCCCTGCTCTGGGCGACCCTCGCGGCGGTCCACGCGTGGCTCGGCGACCCAGCGACCACGCAGGTCGACACCGACTATCCGGCGACGGCCGACTGAGTCAGTTCCCGTCGGTCGCGTCGGCCCCACACTGGGGACACTCCTCGGCGTCGTCCGGAACCGACTCTCCGCAGGCCGGACACTCCGCCGTCCGGTGCTCTTCGGCCGCCTCGCTGGCCGTCTGCTTGAACTTCTCGACCTTCCGACCCGCTTTCTCGAAGAAGCCCACGCTAGGCACCTCCGGTCGCGTCGCCGTCGGCCGTCGGACTGTCCATATCTGTCCCACGGGCGGTAGCGGCAAAAGAGTCGGGTCGGTCGGCGGGCAGACGCTCACCGAAGACGATTGTTTCGGGCGAACGACGGCGTCGTGACGGTCGGTCCGTC
This sequence comes from Haloarcula pellucida, assembly GCF_014647235.1. Lineage (GTDB taxonomy): Archaea > Halobacteriota > Halobacteria > Halobacteriales > Haloarculaceae > Haloarcula > Haloarcula pellucida. The sequence continues at coordinate 32,244 of NZ_BMOU01000002.1, read as the reverse complement.
ACTCGGCGGAAAACCGATGGAGGCGGTACGCGCCGCGTTCCCGGCCCTCGTCGTGGTAGACGACCGGTTCCTCGACGGCGGCGACCGTATCGCCCTCGACGGCCGCTGCGGTGACGACGCCCGCCGTGTCGTGGGTCGCCACCCGGCCGCCGAGCGTATCGTAGACCCGGACCGCGTGGGCGTCGGCGTCGCGGTCGCGGAAGTGCTGTGCGCCCGGGACCGCGACGAGCGAGCCGTCGGTACCAAGTCCGCTGGCGAACCCGCCGACCGGACCCGTCCAACGTTCGGTCCCGTCGAGCGAGACGCCCACGGCGGTGTGTTCCCGGGGATGACGGGCGTCAGTCTGGCGGCCGTCCTCGGGGTAGGTGTTGCCGGTCACGAACACCGCGCCGTCGTCGGTCGCGTGGACGTGGTTCGGATAGGCGTACACTGCCTCGCCGTCGACGGTGCGGGACGGTGCCAGCGAGACGCGCCAGCGCTCCGCGCCGTCCGCATCGAGGTGGTAACCGCAGTAGTCACCGTGGCTGGCGACGACGGCACCCGAATCGAGGAGTGTCGCGTCGCCGACCCGTCGCTGGCCCGCGGTGCCGGGGTCCCACATCCATCGGGGAGAGCCGTCGTCGGCGTCGAGGACGACGAGGCCGTGCTGGTGGTCGCCGGGACAGCGGTTGTACGCGACGGCGAGGCGGTCGTCCCGGACCGAGAGGGAGATAGGCGAGGCGTCTGTCCGGTAGGTCCAGTCGACCCCGCCGTCCGGCGCGAACGCGTAGACGACGCTCTGGAACGTTCGGTCCCCGTCGACGCGCTCGTAGCGGCGGGCGGCCGCATACAGGCGGTCACCGTCGGTCGTGAGGCTGGCGACGAACGGCAGGAGAAAGCGAGTGTCGTCCTGTGGCGTCCCGACGTCCTCGCGCGTCTCGTAGCGCCACCGCACGCTCCCGTCGACGTCGTGACAGCGTATCTCACCGCGGGCGCTGCGCTCGCCGACGGCAGGTCCACCGCCGAACGGTTCGACCGCGACGACGCTCTGCCCGTCGTCGCCCTCGTGGTGCCAGCGGACCGTCGGCCGAGGCCCCGAGACGTCGACCGCCCGCAGGTCGCCGTCCGCCGTGCCGACGACGGCGACGCCGTCGGCCAGTGCGACCGCAGAGCGGCGGCCCTGTTGGCGTGAGCGAGCCGGCGCCACGTCGCCGAGCGTGACGGTCGACGCGTGTTCACTCATCGACTGGGAACGCCTCGTGGAGGACGTCGTGGGCCTCGCCGAGACCCGCGAGGACGTCCTCGCCCTGTGTCGTCAGTCGTTGTACCGCCCGTTCGGCGTCACGCACCGCGACGAGTCGGCCCCGCAGGTAGTCGTACTCGGGGTCGTCGCTGTCGGTCCGCGCTATCTCCTCTTCTAAGTCGACGAGCGCCGCGTCGAGGTGGCGCTCGATAGCTGTGAGCGTCCCGGCGTTCGCGAGTGCCTCGATTGGGCCGGTCATGTGGCCCTCCAGCTCCTGTTTCGCGTGCTGGCGCGCGTGGTCGTCTTCGGTACCGAGAACGTTCATGAGGCCCAGTCTGAGGGCCTCGATTTCGTAGCAGCTCATGGGTGTATCGTGTTACAGTGTCTGGTCGACGAGTTCGGAGACGATGCGGTCGCGGTCCAGATGCGACGAGACGATACTGTCGGCGTCGCCCTCGGCGACGCCGCCGTACCAGACGCCGTCGGGGTAGACGGCGACCATCGGCCCCTCACCACAGCGCCCGAGACAGGACGACCGGGTGATGCGAGCGTCGCACTGGTCGCTGTCGCGGGCGGCCTGCCGGAGGCGTTCGAGGACGGCGGGCGCGCCGTCCTGCGCGCAGGTCTGGTTGGTACAGACCGCGACGTGTTTCTCCGGGGCGTCGTGGACGTGCGGGTCGTCGTCGACGTCCTCGCGGTCAGCGTGTTCGGCCTGATGAGTCAGCGCCCGGAGCATGGCGCGGGCACCGCCCTGATCCGCCTCGTAGCCGTCGAGTTCCACCTTGTACTTGCAGGTGTCACAGGACATCTCGACGCTGCCCGTTCGCGCTTCCTGCCAGCGGTCGCCGAGCACGTCGAGCAGGCGCGGGTCGGTCCCCAGCGGTTCGCCGTAGGCGGCGTCGACGTAGGGGTACTCGGCGTCGAACTCCTCGGCCCCGTCCTTGATGCGCCCGGTCAGCACGCCGTCGCCGAGCATGTACGGCAGGACGACGACGGCGTCGGGCCGGGTCTTCGCGAGGTCGTGGAGCGTCTCGTCCAGCAGCGGTTCGGTGACGCCGACGAACGACGCGTCGACGCGCGAGAACTCCCGGCCCTCGTACAGCAGGCGGGCGAGTTTGTGGACGTCAGCGTTGGCGTCGGGGTCAGAGGACCCGCGGGCACACACCACCACGGCCACGTCGTCGGCCTCGCGGTCGACGCCCAACTCGGCCTCGACGGCGGCCGCCCGGTCGTCCAGCAAGTCCAGAATCGCCGGATGGACGCCCAGATGCGCGCCGTTGTTGATAGTCAGCCCCGGGTGAGCCTCGCGGGCCTGCTGGACCGCCAGCGGCACGTCGTTCTTCACGTGGCTGGCGGCGAACAGCGAGAGGTGGACGACCGTCACCTGCGACACCGTCGAAGCCAACCCCGCGATTGCCTCGTCGATGGCCGGTTCCGCGAGTTCGAGGAAGGCGGCGTCGACAGGGATGCCCAGCCGTCCTTCGAGGTCGGCTGCGAGTTCGCGCACCTGTTCGTTGGACTTCTCGCGACGGGAGCCGTGGCCGGCCAGCAGGACCGCTTCGTCGTCGAGGCCGTCGGGGGCGGCGGTCGCTTCGCTCATCGGACTCGCTCGACGCTCTTTCGGAGCTTTCGCCGCCGACTCGGCGCGAACAGCCCCGTCCCTTCGCTCCCGTCGTAGACCCAGTCCGCGAGGTCCGGCACCGCGTCGTCCGCGACGCCGAACCAGTAGCCCGACGAGGCGTCGGCAAGGTCGTCGTACGGCGCGTCGACGGGGGCGCTGTCGAGCAGTGACTGGACCGTCCGGAGGAGGCGCTCGTCTTCGTGGACGAAGGAGACGCCCACCGCCTCGTCGTCGGACTTGAAACACACCGTGCCACACCCCTCCAGCAGGCCCCGGAGGAGTTGCCGGTCGTGGGCGGCGAGCGTATCGAAGCGGTAGCCCCCGGCCTGCCCGTCGAAGGGCAGGCCCAGCGCGGCGCTGGCCCGGTCGGCGAGCCCACCGAGGACCTGTACCGTGTACTCGTCCTCGGTCCGAGTTATCGACGTGTCGTGGGCGTACTCTCGCTCGACGATGCGGTGGTCGGCCCGTTCGGCCCCAGCGATGGACGCCAGCCGTCGGGCCGCCGTCTCGTCGCTCGTCCTGACGGTGACACAGCCGTCCTCGCACTCCCCGTCGGCGGCGACCCGGCCCCAGAAGTACGCCGTCTCGGGATGGGCCGAAAGCAGGTCGCCGGGCGCGCCGGTCTCGATGCTCATTGCTCGGCCTCCTCGGTCGCGGCGGCCGTCTCGCGGTCGACGGACTCGACGCTGATGGCGTCCAGCGGACAGGCGGCGGCCGCCTGTTCGGCCGACTCACGCCGGTCGTCGTCGAACGTGGCGGCGACGGCTTCCGCGCCGTCGACCTCCAGCACGGCGAGGCCCTCGCTGTCTTCTCGCGGGCGCTGCCCGCTCGACTGGTCCGCGGAGCTCCGCTCCGCGCTCTCCTCCACGAACCGGTCGTCGCGCACGAGACAGGCGAAGACGCCGTCGCAGGCCTCGCGGTCGATGGTGATTCGGTACATGCTCAGTAGTCGTACTTCGTCTCGTAGCCACGCGGCGTGACCATCCGTCCGTCCCAGACGTAGGTGTCCTCGTTGCCCACGAGCAGGGTCGTCGTCATGTCGACGAGGTCCGTCTCGCCCAACTCGGGCAGGTCCTGTAACTCGACGATTTCGGCCCGTTCGTCCTCGCGGCCCGCGGCGTGGACGACGCCGACCGGCGTCTCGGGGTCGCGGTGTTCCAGCAGGATCTCGCAACATTTCTCGTAGTTCTCGCGGCGCTTGCGGCTCCACGGGTTGTAGATGGTGATGGTGAATCCCTCCTTGGCGGCGGCGTGGAGGCGTGACTCGATGGTCGGCATGTCCGTGAGGTGGTCCGACAGCGAGATGGAGACGGTGTCGTTGACCAGCGGCGCGCCCACGCGGGCGGCACACGACTGGGCCGCCGGGACGCCCGGCACGACGTCGAAGTCCAGCATCGACGCCGTCGCGCCCTTCGATTCGACGATTTCGAGCGCGAGGCCGGCGAGCGCGTAGACGTTCGGGTCACCGCTGCCGATGATGGCGACGTCGTTGCCGGCGAGCGCCCGGTCGATGGCCTCCTCGGTTCGGGAGACTTCGCCACACATCGGCGTGTCGTAGATGTCGTCGGCGCGCTCCGTGATGTCGTCGGGGAGCAGGTCGACGTAGGTCGTGTAGCCGACGATGTGCTCGGCGTCGGACAGGGCCGCCTTCGCGCGGGCGGTCATCCCCTCCGGTTGGCCGGGTCCGAGGCCGACCGCCACGAGTTGTCCGGGGTCTGCGTCGAAGTCGTCGACGGTGGCGCCGACCTCCTCCTCGTCGGCGTCGTCGGTGGACGCCCCGCACCCGCTACTGCTGGACGACGACGACGCGCCGCACTTCGAACTACCGTCGTCGGTCTCCGCGCTCGTCTCCGTCGACGTGCTCGCTCCGCATTTCGATTCGGTGTCTGTACTCGCGTCGGTGGTGTCGTCAGTACTCATAAGTCAGAAATCCTCCACGTCACGCCCGCCGCGCGGGGTGACGAGAAAGTCGCGGTAGTCGTTCTCCCAGACGTCGGTCTCGTGGGTGCCGACGAGGATGGACGACCCCATCCCGCCGACCTTCTCGTCGTGGTCGGGCAACGCACCCAGCGTCGTGATGGTCTGTGTCTCGCCGTCGACGTTGCGGCCGGCCTCGCCGCGGCCGGCGTCGTTGATTATCGCGGCGGGCACGTCGTCGGCCCGTTCCTCGCGCAGGACCGAGACGGCCCGCTCGTAGTCGCGCCAGCAGTTGTAGAGGACGACGACGAACCCGCTGATTGCGGCCGCCCGCAGTTTCTCCTCGATTTCGTCCCAGCCGCGCCACTTGTCCGACAGCGAGACGGTGCAGAAGTCGTTCGAGAGGGGCGCGCCGAGGTTGGCCGCCCCGCCCAGCGCCGCCGTCACGCCGGGGACGATTTCGATGGGCACGTCGCCGGCGTCCTCGGCCTCCGCCATCGTGAAGAGGAGGTCGGACTTGCCGTAGACGTTCGGGTCGCCGCCGGAGACGTGGGCCACGTCCTCGCCGTCTCGCACGCGCTCGAAGGCCTCGCGGGCCAGTTCGACCTGCCGGCCCATCGAGGACCGGACCAGCGTCTGGTGGGTGCCGTCGGGCCGTTCGAGGACGGTGCCCGCCTCGTCGACGCCGGTGTCGGCGCTGGCCTCGAGTTCGGCGCTCTCGGGCGGGAGGGTCCCATCTCGCCGGAGGAACTCCTGATACAGGTTCGAGGCGATGACGCAGTCGGCGGTCCGGATAACCTGCTTCGCTCGCTGGGTCATGTCGTGGGGCAGGCCGGGGCCGATGCCGACGACGGAGAGCGTGCCGTACGCCGACCGCCGCCCGTCGGTCGTGGTCGCGGCCGACGCCTCGTCGGCCTCGCTCATTCGCCTATCGCCACCGTTACCGCCTCGTCGTAGCGCGTCTTCTCGGCCAGCAGGTCGTGGTCGCGGCCGCCGGCGATGGCCGACGCCTCGGCGATGCCCGGCCACCCGATGAGTTCCTTCGACCGCGAGGGAGTGGGCCCCTCGAACTCCGAGAGGGTCTCCTTCTCGAAGGCGACGACGCCGAGGTCCCACGCCTCGGCGGCTTCGAGCATCCCTTCCTCGTCGGCTTTCCGGGTGCCGGTGGCGACGAAGTCGACGTCAGTGCGGTCGAGGCCCGCCTCGTCGAGGGCGCGGTCCCACGCGGCGTGGAACTGCTCGACGTCGGCCCCGGCGACGCTCCCGGTCCCCAGCACCACGCCGTCCTCGCCGTTGCGCTTCAGGACGGTCACGTCGTCGTCGACCAATACTGCTCGCGGCCCGTCGAGTCGCTCGACGGGGCCGAGTTCGTCGTCCAGCACCGCGAGGTTGGTCGCCACCGTCGAGTCGCCGTTGACGACGTGGGAATCGAGGGCCTTCGCCTGCTTCTCGACGCCCTGCTTGCCCGCCGCCTCGCTGGCGGTGGTCATCGCCGGCACCGCGCCCATGGAGGCGAGGTCGTCGGCGACCTGATTCGCGCCGTGGTGGCCGCCGGTGATGGGAATCGCCCACGTCAGTTCCTCGTCGACGACGCAGATGGCGGGGTCGTCCCACTTGTCGTCCAGCAGGTGGGCGGTCTTGCGCATCGCGATACCGCTTGCCATCAGGCCGACGAAGCAGTCGTACTCGCCCCAGTGCTCCTCGAAGACGTCACCGTGGTACGCCAGAATCTCGATGGAGTCGTAGCGGTCGCCGATGCCGTCGACGATTTGCTGGGCGGTGTCCATCTTCCGCTCGAAGGCGACGATGGCGATGTCCTCGGCCACCTCGCCGTCCGAGTCGGGCGCTTTGCAACTGTTCGAGCCGCTGTCTGTGTCGTTGTCCGTACTCATGAGAACCTCTCGGCCGGTGACGCGACCGCACGTGACTGCCGGCCGGTCAGCCACGCAGGGTGGACTGAAAGGGGCCGGGCGCTGGAGGAAGCACGACGACGCGAGGACCGCAGGCCGACGGCCGAGGACCGCGGCGAGTCGCGCGACTCCAGCGTCCGGGGGCTTTCTGGCTGTACGCGGTAGCAGTGGACCATCCTAATCGTCGGCCTCCCCCGTCGAATCAGACGACCCATCCGCGGAACGGTTCGCCCAGTCGCCGTAGAGGAACGAGCGCTCGTAGTTCTCGCCGCCGACGGCGTCGCCGACGACGACCATCGCGGAGGCGCGGTACCCCGCAGCTTCCAGTTTCTCGCCGATGGTGGCGATGGTGCCCTCCACGACGTCCTCGTCGGGCCACGAGGCGTGGTACACCGCCGCGACGGGCGTCTCGGGGTCGTGACCGTCCGCCAACAGTCGGTCCATCGTCTCGCTGACGGCGTGCGTGCCGAGGTAGATACACGTCGTCACGTCGCCCATGCCGACGAACTCCGAGATGTGGTCCTCGTCTTCGCTCAGGGTCTTCCCCTGCGGGCGGGTAAAGGCGACGTGGTTGGCCACCTCGTTGAGCGTCAACTGCGTCCTGAGGGTGGCGCTCGCGGCGAAGGCGCTCGTGACCCCGGGGACGATGTAGGTCGGGACCCCCTCGTGTTCCAGCGCGTCCATCTGTTCCAGCGCGGCCCCGTAGATGGCCGGGTCGCCGCTGTGGAGGCGGACGACCGTGTCGCCGGCCTCGTAGGCGTCCCGCATCAGCGGAATCAGCTCCTCTAGGTCCTTGCCGATGGAGGTCACCGTCTCGGCGTCGGCACAGTACTCGTCTAAGAGTTCGCTGTTGACGAGCGACCCCGCGTGGACCACGAGGTCGGCGTCGGCGAGCAGTTCACGCCCGGCGACGGTCAGCAGGCGCGGGTCGCCCGGCCCGGCACCGACGAAGGGAATCCCCTCCTGTTCGTCGCCGGCGCTGTGGTCGTACACCCGGTCGTCGCGGTTGCCGGCGACCGAATCGATGGCGTCCTGCGGGTCCGTCTCGTCGCTCACTGTCGGTCACCCCCCGGCTCGTCGCCACACAGGACGCCTTCGGAACGTTCCTGTCGGGCGATATCCTGCGCACCGCCGTCCGAGACCAGACCGCTCTCGTCGCTCGCTTCGAGGAACGCGTCGGTCGCCTGTTCGACGCGGGCCTCGGGTTTCTCGGCGTAGGCCAGCGTGTAGTAATCCCGTTCGTCGATTGCCGTCGGGTCGTCGGTGACGAGCGTCTCGCCCTGTTCCATGAACAGGCGGCGGCCGTAGGTCACGTCGTAACCGGCCTCGACGAGGCCAGTGTGGGTCGACGGCGCGTCGGTCACCTTGAACAGCACCATGCGGTCGGGACCGGTCGGCGACCGACCGCCGTCGGCCTCTCTGAGTGCGAGACTGGACCCGGCGGTTATCTCGACGCCCAGCGCCGTCGCGAACGCGGTGACGGCGCTGACTCCCGGGACGACTTCGAGGTCGACCTCGGGGTGGAAGGCCGCGAGCGTCCGGCGGAGGTGGCCGAAGGTCGAGTAGACGTTCGGGTCGCCCAGCGTGACGAAGGCCGCGTCGCCGTCGCGGGCGGTCGTCGCTATCTCGGCGGCCGCCTCCTTCCACGCCGCCCGCAGTTTCTCCTCGTCGCGGGTCATCGGGAAGTCGAGGTCGCCGATGCGCGCCTCGGGGACGTGTTCGGTCGCCACCGACCGGGAGAGTCGGCCGGGCGAGTAGACCACGTCGGCGTCTTCGAGGGCGCGTTTCCCGCGGACGGTCACGAGGTCGGCCTGTCCGGGACCGAGGCCGACGCCGTAGAGCGTCATCGGTCGCCCTCCGTGCGGCCGCCGTCTGCGGCGACCGCCTCGCTCGCGCTCCCGACGAGCATGTACACCGGGTTCTGCGAGTCGAAACTCGTCGCGCCGGCGAGTTCGTAGCCGTGACTGACCTGGAACTGGAGAACCCCCTCCAGCAGGTCGCGGTCGCGAAACGCCTCGGTCGCCGCGCCGGCGACCTCCAGCCGTGAGACGTTCATCACGACGCGGTCGACGCCCGTCTCGACGGCGTGGTCGAGGACGGCCTCGTAGTTGCGCGACCCGCCCAGAAAGAGCGCGTCGGCGTCCGCTGGCAGGCCGTCGGGGGCCTCGGCTCCGCGCAACTCGACGTCGGCGCTCGTCTCGTTTGCCGCGAGGTTCTTCCGGGTCACGTCGAGACGGTCGGGCTTCCGTTCGAGGGCGGTGACCCGACCGGCGCGGCGCGCCGCCTCGACGGTGACCGCACCGGTACAGGACCCGACTTCGACGAAGTGGTCGTCCGCTGTGAGCGCGAGTTTGCTGGCGAGGACGGCCCGGACCTCCGATTTGGTCGGGCCTGCCTTCGCGTCGTGGGGAAGCGAGACGCGGGACATCACGCTATACAACTGCAGTAGCGCCTAAAACAATTTTGGTTGTATTAGTGCAAGTCGAGGTTGGTTACTCGTCCAGCCACCGCCGGCCGTGACGGTACAGCACCGCGAGGGTCAGGCCCCACAGCAGGTGGCTGGCGAGCGTCGTGGCGGCGACGTTCGGCAGCGGTGCGGGGATGCCGACGAGGCGGAGCCACAGGGGCATGACCAGACCGGCCGCGACCAGCCACAGCGCCACCGCCCAGCCGACGGCAGTCCCGTAGTAGCGGACGCGGGCGTCGACCGACCGCGGGACGAGTTGGACGAGTCCGGCGTACGTCAGCCCGAAGACGACGCTGTGGAACTCGTGGGTTATCCAGCCGACCGTGGCGTCCGTCGTGCCATAGAGCGCGCCGATAATGGGGACGGCGCCGCCGAGGACCTGCATCAACAGCCCCATGACCGCCCCCGCCAGTAGCGACGCGCCGGCGACGAGTCCGAGTCCGCGGCGCGAGAGTCCGTAGGATGTCCTCGGGTCGGCCCCGGTGGCGGCGTCCGTATCCGCCCGGCGTAAGGTCAGCGTGACAGTCGTCCCGGCCTCGTCGACCGCCGCGTCGACGCGCCCACCGTAACTGCCCGCGAGCAGGCGGACGAGATTCAATCCGAATCCGGTCGAACGCTCCTCGTACACCGCGACCTCGCCCCGGTCGACGAGTGCCTGCTGGTCGGCGGGGAGTCCGGGACCCTCGTCCGCGACGGCGATGGCGACGGCCGACTCGTCGGTGGTCACTCGGACCGCCACGACCGGCGCCTCGGCGTCGTCGTAGACGACGGCGTTCTCGACGAGATGGACCAGCGCGTCCTCCAACAGCGGGTTCGCCCAGACGGTGGCGTCCTCGGCCGTGGAGACGTCGGCGGTGATTCGGGCGTCGGGGTACCGCTGCCTGACAGTCTCCATGGCCGCCACCACACAGTCGGCCACCGGTATCGCGTCGAGCGCCCCGACCGCGTCCCCGTCGCGGGTGATGTGTTTCACGTTCTCGACGGTGGTCGCCACGTCGTCGGTCCGGCGCTCGATGGCGGCCGCGGAGTCGACGTCGTGGGTCCGCTGTAACACCTCCGCGCGGCCGCGGATGACGGTGACGGCGTTGAGTACCTCGTCGCGAAGGAGGCGCGTCACCATCTCCAGCCGACCGGTCTGGCGTTCGAGTTGGCGGCGCTGGCGGGCCGTCTGTGCCGCGTAGACGCCCGTGAGCGCGCCGCCAGCGCTCCCGCCGATGAGGAAGTTCGCGAGGTACGTCTGTGAGCGGACCGGTTCCATCGCGAGGTTCGTGTCGTTGGCAACGAGCGTCAGGACGACGAGGACGAGCATCGCCCCCACGCCCGCGACACACCACACTGCCACCGTGCGGACGAACGACCGCTCGAAGTCCCCGACGGCGAGGGCGACTCCGAACACCGAGAGTCCGAGCCCCAGCGCTAAGGGCACGAGACCGCCGACGAGGAACCGGAGCGGGTCGTCGTACGCCGCGAGCGTCACGGTGAACCGCGTCAGGAAGAAGCCGAGGGCGGCGACGACCAGTCCGCTCGGGGAGACTCGTCGGGAGAGAGAGGAGACATCCATAGTGAGCGTCGACGGCCAGTCGCTGACCGCCTCAGTTACACGTAGTTAGATGTATGACTGTTGATAAGTGTTGCCCCAAACTGTGCGCTGGCGGTCAGAACTCGTCGGCTCTGGGCGCGGGAACGCTGCCGTCGTCGGCCTCGGGCGCGTCGAGGTCGAACTCCGCGCGCAGGTCGCGGATGCGGTCGCGGATGTCCGCGGCGAGTTCGAACTCCAGATTGTTGGCGGCCTCCTGCATCCGCTCTTCGAGTTGGTCGACGCGGCGGGCCGCCTCGTCCTCGTCGGCCGGCCCGTCGCCGGCCACGTCGCCGGTGTCGGTCTTGCTCCCGGGGAGGTTCGTCTCGCCGACTTCCTTCTCGATGGTCGTCGGTTCGTAGCCGTGTTCCTCGTTGTACTGCTGCTGGATGCGGCGGCGGCGCTGGGTCTCCTCGATGGCCGACTGCATGGCGTCGCTCCGGTCGTCGGCGTAGAGGACGACTTCGCCGTTGACGTTTCGCGCGGCGCGACCCATCGTCTGGACCAGCGTCGTCTCCGAGCGCAGGAACCCCTCTTGGTCGGCGTCGAGGATGGCGACCAGACTCACCTCGGGGATGTCCAGTCCCTCCCGCAGGAGGTTGATACCGACGAGGACGTCTATCTCGCCCAACCGGAGCGAGCGGATGAGTTCGTGGCGCTCCAGTGTATCGGTCTCGTCGTGCATGTAGGCCACGTCGACGCCGGCCTCTTCGAGGAACTCCGTGAGGTCCTCGGCCATCCGTTTGGTGAGGGTGGTGACGAGGATGCGTTCGTCCCGTTCGATACGGTCGTCGATGCGGTCCATCAGGTCGTCGACCTGTCCGGTGGCGTCGGCCACCTCGACGGCGGGGTCGACGAGGTGCGTGGGTCGGACGATCTGCTCGACGACCTGCGCACTCTCCTCGCGTTCGTAGTCGCCGGGCGTCGCCGAGACGTACAGCGTCTGGTCGGTCTTCGCCTCGAACTCCTCGAAGGTGAGCGGACGGTTGTCGAACGCGGTGGGGAGGCGGAAGCCGTTCTCGACCAGACTCTCCTTGCGCGATTTGTCGCCCGCGAACTGGCCGCGAATCTGCGGGATAGTCTGGTGGGACTCGTCGATGACGGTGAGGAAGTCATCGGGGAAGTAGTCAAGCAGGGTGTAAGGTGCTTCGCCGCTCTCGCGGTCCGAGAGGTGGACCGAGTAGTTCTCGATGCCCGAACAGTAGCCCGTCTCCCGCATCATCTCTAAGTCGAACGTGGTCCGCTCCTCGATGCGCTGGGCGGCGACGGCGTCGCCCTTGCGGTCGAAGTAGCGGATGCGTTGTTCGAGCAGTTCCTCTATCTCCTCGATAGCCCGCTCCAGTCGTTGCTCGGGAATCGAGTAGTGTTCGGCCGGGTGGATGAGCGCGGCGGGTTCCTCGCGGACGACCTCGCCCTGTAGCGGGTCGACCTTCAGCATCCGGTCTATCTCGTCGCCCCAGAACTCCACGCGCAGTGCGTAGCGGCCGTACATCGGGTATATTTCCAGCGTGTCCCCGCGCACGCGGAAGGTGCCCTGCGTGAAGTCCACGTCGTTGCGCTCGTAGTTCAGGTCGACCAGACGGCCCAGCAACTCGTCGCGCTCTATCTCCTGTCCCACTTCCAGCGAGAGGGACATGTCGACGTAGTTGCGCGGGTCACCGAGGCCGTAGATGGCCGAGACGCTCGCGACCACGATGACGTCGTCCCGGGTGAGAAGCGACCGGGTCGCGGAGTGTCGCAGGCGGTCTATCTCGTCGTTGATGGAGGCGTCCTTGTCGATGAACGTGTCCGTCTGCTCGACGTAGGCCTCGGGTTGGTAGTAGTCGTAGTAGCTGACGAAGTACTCGACGGCGTTGTCCGGGAAGAGGTTCCGGAACTCCTCGTACAACTGGGCGGCCAGCGTCTTGTTGTGGGCGATGACGAGCGTCGGTTGCTGTATCTCCTCGATGACCCACGAGACGGTGTTGGTCTTGCCCGACCCCGTCACGCCGAGCAGGGTCTGTCTGTCCATCCCCTGCCGGTAGCCCTCGGCCAGTTGCTCGATGGCCTCGGGTTGGTCCCCGGCGGGGTCGAACGGCGCGTCGACGCGGAACTCGCTGTCGGCGTCCGGGCGGTCGATGGAGAGGGGGCCTCCGGCGTCGCTCATTGTGTGGGGGTAGGGCTGGAGCGACTTGAGGCTAGCGAGGGACCGAGTGAAACGAGGTCCCTCGGGATGAGCGAGCGGCGAAGCCGCGAGCAGTAGCGAGGGTCTGAGCGAAGCGAAGACCCTCGACGAAGCGCAGCGGGGAGCGAAGCGACGCGGTGACCGGAGACCGACGAGTGATGACGAGTTACATCATATCGGTATGTAGTGCTACGTGCGTGAGACGGTCCCTATAAATCATATTTACAGTAGGATTTTATTACCCCGAATTACGGCGCATTTACCATGTCAGGCACCGATACAGGTGGGGGAATAAGCCGAGTCGTCCCGGACGTGGTCCGGCGGCGGTTTGTCCGCAAGTACTTCGGCATCGTCGTCGTGGCGATGCTGTTGACGGCGGTCGTCGGCGTCGCCCTCGGCGCGAGTGCGACGGCGACGCTGAACGGACAGGTCGAACAGCAGGTGGCGTCGACCGCGGGGTTACAGGCTGACAGTCTCGAAGGATGGATCGACGGGTTGCGCCACCAGACGCGCACCATCTCGGAGGCCCCGCCGTTCCAGACCGGTCGGACCGACGGGGTGGCGGCGTACCTGCTGAATCGACTGCAGAACGCCCGCTCGGACATCGTCGCCATCCACTACGTGAAGAGTAGCGACGCGACGGTCGTCGAGAGCACCGAACAGGGGATGAGCGGGACGGACCTGCAAGCGGCGGGCGTGCCGTGGGCGACGCGGACCGAAGAGATAGACGCGACGACGGACACCGTCTCGACCGTCGTCGTCGCGGACACGCCCTACGAGTCGGCCACCGACGAGACCGTGGTCGCGTTCATCAGTGCGCCGCCGCAGAACACCGAACACGTCGTCGTCGTGGAGGCGGCGCTGTCGGCCGGGGGCGCGTTCCAGCAGACCACCGAAGGGGCGTTCACTACCGTCCACAACGGGGACGAGTCGCTGGTCTACGGGCAGGACCACGCCGACGCACCGGTACCCGACGGAGCGATAGGGAGCGAGTCGACCGGAGTGGCGGCGCTGTCCGGGTCCGTCGTCGGCTACGCACCCGTCGAGGGGACGGACTGGACCGTCGCCACGCACGTCCCGTCCCGACAGGCCTACGCGCTCCGTGACCAGTTGCTGACGACCATCGCCGCCCTCGTCCTCGTTCCGCTGGTGGTACTGGGCGCGGCGACGGCCGTCTTCGGTCGGCGGACCGGGTCGGCACTCGAACGACTGACGAAGAAAGCCGAACGGATGGAGGACGGGGACCTCGACGTGACGTTCGACCGCCAGCGGGCGGACGAAATCGGTCGACTCACCGCCGCGTTCGGGAACATGCAGGCCGCGCTGAAAGAGGAGATAGCGACGGCCGAGCGGGCACGCGAGAAAGCGGAGGTGTCACGCGCGGAGGCCGTCGCGATGAACGACTACCTGCAGGAACGGGCCGACGAGTACTCGGAGATACTGGCGCGGTGTGCGGCCGGTGACCTGACGGTCCGGATGGACCCCGACGGCGAGAACGACGCGATGGACCGAATCGCCGCGGACTTCAACGAGACGCTGTCGGAACTGGAAAAGACGACCGGTCAACTCAAGCGGTTCGCCGAGGAAGTCGCCGAAACCGGCGAAACCATCGAATCGAGCGCTTACAGCCTGCAGGACGCCTCCGAGCAGATAGCCGAGTCCATCCAGACCGTCTCCATCGACACCGACGACCAGCGAGCGAAACTGCAGGCGGCCACAGAGGAGATGGACGCCGCCGCCGCGGCGCTCGAACGCCACGCCGACGAGCGAGACATCGACGTCACAAAGCCGATAGCGAACGTCGAGCGCGCGGCGGCGACGCTGTCAGACGTCGCCGAGGGCACCGACCAGACGACTGCCGAGGCCGAGACGGTGGCGGGGGCCGCCGAGGAGCAGGCCGCCGAACTGACCGAGGTGACCCAACAGGCCGATAAACTCCGGCGGTACGCGACACCGCTCGGCGACGTCCTCGGTCGGTTCAAGACCGACGCGGAACGGGAGTTCTACTTCCCGAGCGGTCCCGGGAACGTCGAGGACGCGCCGGCACCGGAGGAGTAGCGAGCGGCGAAAACAGCGAGGGACCGTCGGTCCCTCGGGCAGTCGGGCGGCACCGTCGCCAGACGACGAAGTGAGCGGCCCTCGAAGACGCACAGCGGCGAAGCCGCGAAGAGAGCGCGGACCGTCGGCGTGACGCGGCGACCCGAGGGTCTCCGGAGAGCAGTGGCGAAACGGGGCTCAACAGACCGGCTTCGGGTTGACGCCCAGTTCTTCGAGCGTCTCGAAGTAGTCGTCGTAGGCCGCCGAGACGACGTCGACGGCGGCGGTTTCGGCGGCGTCCCAGTCGTCTCCGTCGGCACACGTCTCGTCCAGCAGTTCGGCGGCGTCCTCACGCAGGGCCTCGACGTCGTTGCCGGCGCTCCGGAACGTGCTGGCGGTCTGGGGGTCGGCCTGTCCCGTGAAGAACCCGGTTAGCTGGCCCTTCGTCTTCTCGTCGACGAGCGTCCAGCCGACGAGGCCGCCCAGTCGCTCGACGGTGTCGGTCAGGTCGGAGAGCGCGTCGTGCATCGCGAAGTCGCGGTCGGCCGGGTCGGCGCCCACCCCGTCCAGTCGGCCGGCGGCGTCCTCGGCCGCATCGGCAAAGAGGCCGGCGGCCGCGGTGTCGCTCTCGTCGTCGGCCCACGCCGAGAAGGTGTCGTGGGCTGCCTGCTCGCGCGCGGCAGCGGCCGCACGCACGGCGGCGGGTTCCATCTCGCCGCGAGTGTCGGCGTACAGCGTCTTCGAGGAGCCGAGTCGGGAGAGTTCTGTCTGCTGGTCGTCGCGGACGGATTCGATGAGATCGTCGGCGGTCATAGGGGCGACTCCGCCCGGCGCGGGCTTGAAACCGTCGGACCTACCCGTGCCACGCGCCCCGGCGCTGCTCGTAGCTGGCGTCGGTGAGACGGGCGGGCAGGCCGTCGTCGCCGAGGACGCCGAGCAGTTGCCGGGCGACGTGCCAACTGGTCGCCTCCGTATCGAGGTCGACGAGCAGAATCTCGGCGCGCGTGTACGTCTCGATAGCGCCGTCGCGGTCCGGGTCCGCCCCTTCGACGAGCAGGCAAGAGCCCGCGTCGCTCCGGCACTCGCTCGACGCGACAGGTCCGACCACCACGTCAGCGTCCTCGGGGGCCGCCACCAGTTCGACGGAGACGTTCGACGGGACGGCGCCGTCGGCACCCTCGGTCACGTACGCAAGCGCGTAGGCCACCTCCTCGCGGTAGGCCGCCCGCTCCTCGGCCGAGAGACTCTCGTTTCGAACCGCGACCGTCAGCGTGGTGTCGTTCCACGGGACCGGGCGCTCGCTGGCGTTCGGTCGCGGGAGGGTCGCCAGCGTTCGCTGGTGGCGCATCACGTCTCTCGGCGGGTCGCCGTGGCGCAGGCCTAGCAGGTGCCCCACCTCGTGTTCGACGATCAGTCGCGTCGACTCGTCGGCGAAGCCGCGTCGTATCGACACCTCTGCCGGGCGGTCGACCCGCGTGGAGGCGGTGAGCCGCGGCGCACACCCCGCGGAGTAGTCGGACTCGCCGCAGTCGGTGACCGTCTCGACGAAGGTTATCTCGACGTCGGGCGGTCCTTCTGTGGGCGTCTCGCCCGATTCGAGGACGCGAAAGTCGACGGTGAAGCCGGCGTACTCCGGTGCATTCGCTTCCCAGTAGGCCAGTCCGTCCGCGGCGAGCGCTCGCTCGCGGGCGGTTCCGTCGACGGCGACGGTCACCGTCTCGTTGGCGAACGGGTGGCCGCGCTCGACGAGTTCCGACGTCGAGTCAAGCGCCTCGGACGCGGCGCTACACCCGGCCAATCCGCCCAGCACCAGACACAGCGCTATCGCACCCGCCAGTCGTCGGTCCATCGTCTGTTGGTCGACCTGTCGCTATTAGTCGGTTCTGGCCACAAATCGGCTGCGGGGAGTAAGCCCCCTTCTGTTCGGGCCGGCATTCGGCTCAGCGGCCGCGTCCAGCGCTCGCGCGCGGTACCGGACTACCTGTCGACGCGGCCTTGCACCGGTGAGGATTCGCCGTTCCATCGGTCCGTCACAGGCGTCGGACACCGGACGGTGCCCCACGGTGGCCCTCGGTGGGTTATCTCTCCCTCGCTTCCGGGTCGAGGCGGTGTCACCGCCTCGAATCGCGGCACGGAGTGCCGCACACGCCCCGTCGCTCGGGATTCGCGCACCTCATCGGTCCTGTGACGACGTGTCGTTGCTGTTCCATAGCCGACGGTCTCCCGCCCCGGACTTGCGTCCGGTCACCCGTCCAGCAGGTGGGGGGACTTTCCTCATGCCTCTCGGCACGGGAGCCGGCCTCCCGCTGCCGGGCGAACGTAGGCGACTGCCGCCGATAAGGCTTACCACCCCGTCCCGCGACGAGATATCGTGCGTTGAGTCGTCCCACATGCTTTTCATGTCAGGGGTATTCGCATGCGTCAGACAGCAACTGTGGACGCGAACCGAGTGCTATCGGTGACGCTGGCACTCCTCTGTGTCGCGAGTTTCGGTCTATCGGCACCCCTGCTGAGTTCCGGGCCAGTCGCGACGCCGTCGGCCGCCGGAGCGGGACCGTCCGGCGACGCCGTCGGCGCATCAAACGGGGACAGCGCGGCGACGCCACCGTCCGGGGGGCAGTCGAGCGACGCCGACAGCCAGCCGACCGGAGACAGACAGAGCGGGGACACCAGCGGGACCGACGGGGCGGACGACGAGAACAGTGCGGAGACGAGCACGACGTGGGACGAATCGGGCCTCGAAGGAGCGCTGTCACAGTCCGCGGACGGCGGCCTCGGTGCCCGAAGTCAGTCCGAGACAGGGACGTCCAGCGGTGAGAGCGGACAGTCCGGAGCGGGCGGGTCCGGCGGATCCGGGTCGGCTGGAGCGGCCGGTGCGGTCAGCAACTGCACGCGGGCCGACGCCGCTCGACTGGGCCTCAACGACCCCGCCGTCGTCGCCGACGTGGTCGGCCAGACCTGTGCCATCGGCCCGCAGGAGGACCCCTACTGGCGGACCGTCTCCTACGCGCGCTACACCGGGTCGGGGTGGCAGGCGAGCGACGCGGAGCGGTCCCGGCCGGCGAGTGACTACCCGCGGGCCGGACAGCAGGTGCGCCTTCGCTATACGGTCGTCAACCAGACGGCTGCCGTCCCCGTGCCGTGGCGACCGGAGGGCGTCGACGGCCTCGACGCCGACGGCGTCGCGACGACGGGCGCAGGGGTCGAACCGGCCTCGGCCGCGCTTCCGAACGGGACCACCTACACCGCGACGGCGACGCTCCCCGGATGGTCCACCGAGGACCTCCAGACGGCCGGGCGGGCGTACCCAGCGGACGTAGAGCGGCGCTACACGCAGATGCCCGCCGACACGCCCGACCGCCTGCGGACGCTGACCGACGAGGTCACGCGGAACGCGACGACGCCGTACGAGCGTGCGATACTGATCGAGCAGTGGCTCCAGACCGAGAAAGCCTACTCGACGCAGATAGTCCGGCCCTCCGAGCACTACGCGACGACGTTCGCGACGGAGATGGAGCGGGGGTACTGCATGTACTTCGCGAGTACGATGGTGGCGATGCTGCGAACGCAGGGCGTCCCGGCCAGATACGTACAGGGGTACGCGCCCGCCTCGGGCCGGGCCGACGACGGGAGCCTGCGGATAGACCGCTCGAAGGCCCACGCGTGGGTCGAGGTGTACGTCCCCGAAACCGGGTGGGTCACCTTCGACCCGACGCCGGCCGACCGGGAGGCACTCCGGGAGTCCGGGACGACGCAGGCGAGTTTCGACCGCCCGGAGACGGACCCGAACTTCGCACGGACCGACGCCGACCGAGTCCGACAGACCGCGGCCGACCGGCCACCGGAAGTCGACGCGGACGTGCGACTCGACGGCCGGGTCGTCCCGGGCAACGAGATACAGGTCGTCGTCACGCTCGGCGGCCAGCGACTCGGCGACGCGCTCGTCACGTTCAACGGCGAGGCCATCGGTCGGACGGACGGTCTCGGCCGTGTGGACGGCGTCGTCCCTTACGCCACCCAGTTGAACGTGAGCGTCTACAAGGCGCTACGGCAGGCCGAGGGTGGCGACAGCGGGAGCCAACAGGGCGGGTCCGAAGGGAGCCAGTCGGGTGACGACGGCCAGCAAGGCGACGGTGGAAGCGGAACACAGAGCGAATCCGGCGGAAGTGGCGCCGGCCAGTCGCCCTCGGCGGCCGCCGGGAGCAATCCCGAATCGGTCGGCCTCGGCGGTTCGATAACGATTCCCGACTCGAAGGTCCTGTACCACGTCGACGTCGTCGCGGTCGAGAACACCAGCGAGGGCGACGAGACGAACGCCCTCTCCCGTGGGTCGTTCCCCGACGAACGACCGTCGCCGGAGTTCGCCCAGCAGACCGGCGACGGCGGCGGCCGAGAACTGAACACGACCATCGGTCTCTCCTCGATAGCGCGCCGGACGCCGGGGACCAACGCGACGGTTCGAGCCGAGATAGAGGGGGTTCCGGTCGCCGACGCGACGGTCCGCGTCGACGGCGTGGCGGTGACCACGACGGACAGCGACGGCACCGCCTCCGTCCGAATCCCGTATCAGGAGTCGTTCACCGTGACGGTCACGCGCGGCGACGCGGAGGGAGCCCGGACCTACGACGACATCGACACCGACGTCGACGTGACCGCGTCCGGCCTCTCGAACGCGACGACGCAGACCCCCGGCACCGAGACCACCGTTCGGGCCGCTATCAACGGCGTTCCGGTCCCGAACGCGACGGTGCGAGTGGCCGGCGACATCGTCGGCCAGACGGACGCCGACGGCGAGTCGACGGTGCGAGTGCCCTACTACGAGCAGTATCGAATCGTGGTCCGGCGGAGCGGGGCCGACGGGGCAGCGGCGTTTCGCGGCACTGACCTGAACGTCTCGCTCGACGTCGGCGAGGCCCGCCGGCCCGGCGAGACGGTTCGGGTGGCTGCCGCCGTCGACGGCGTGCCGGTCCGGCAAGCGACGGTCACCATCGGCGGACAGCGGGCGGGGCGTACCGACGACGAGGGCGTCGCCGTCGTCACGGTACCGTACGTCCGCGACGGCCCGCTGACCGTCTCGCGGGGCGAGGCGACGGCCGAACGGGCGTTCGCCGTCCGCTCGAACACGTCGCTGACGCTGGCACGGGACCCCGTTCCCGGCCAGCCACACCGCGTGACGGCGACGCTGGCCGGCGACCCGTTCCGCGGCGCGACGGTCCGCGTCGACGGCGAGCGACGGGGGCGGACCGACGAGAACGGGACGGCGACGGTGACGGTGCCCTACCGCGAGCGGCTGAACGTGACCGTCAGGCGCGGCGAACTGAGCGCCGCGGCGGACGCGCCGCTCCCGACCGCGATCAACGTCTCGCTGGAGGGGCGAGCGATTCCGGGACAGCAGGTGACCGGGAACGCCACCATCGCCGGCCATCCGGTCCCGAACGCCACCGTCCTGCGGGGTGACACTGCCGTCGCGCGAACCGACGCGAACGGGCGTTTCGTGGCGACGGTCGCGCTACTGCCGCCGCGGCCGTCGTTCCAGCGGACGGTCCAGCGGGGGGCCACACGCGGGCACACCACTGGGCCGCTGTGGCCCTTCTACGGCGGCGCGGCGGCGCTCCTCGTCGGTGCCGTGGTCGGCCTCACCCGGCGGTACGGACTGGTCGGACAGGCCGCTCGCGGCGGGGCGGCGACGGCGGGGCTGACCCGGCGGACGGTTCGGTGGGTCGTCGACGCCGTCCTCGCGGCCGGTGAGATGGTCGCAGCCGTCGGTCGAACCCTCGTCGACGCCGCCCGCCGAGCGAGCGCGCGAATCGAGGAGGCCATCAGACAGGCACCGACGGTGGTCGCCGCGCTCGGGACGCTCCTGACCGCGCTGGCCGCGTGGCTCCGCGGCCTCCCGGCGGCGCTCCGTGCGCTGCCGGGCCGCCTCCGGGCCGCGCTCGCGGCGTCCCGTACCGCCGGGGGCGCGGACGACGCGGCGACGACGGAGGCCGGACTCGTAGCCGCGGCCGCCGCCGACCCCGACGCGCCCGACGAGACGACGATAGCGACGGTCGTCGAGGCGTGGGTGGAACTGGCCGAGCGGACGCCCGGGGCCTCGCTGACGGAGACGCCGATTCGGGTCGCCTCGGCGGCGAAGTCCCACGGCTATCCGTCCGAACGAGTCGAGCGGATAACCGACGCCTTCCGCCACGTCAGATACGGCCACTACCCGCTTGACACCGACACCCTCGCGGCGGTCACCGAGGCCGCGACCGACCTCGGAAGTGACGACGACGGGGCAAGCGACGGCGCCGCGGCGACCGAGGGGGGAGACGCGTGATCGGAACGGTCTTCCGGGTGTGTAAACTCGCCGTCGTCGTCGGCCTCGTCAGCGCCGCGTCGACGGCGCTGCTCCGACCGGCGCTGTATCCCCCGCAGTTCCAGCGGGCGCTCGCGCTCGTCCCGACGGACTCGGCGTTCGTCTGGCTGGGACTCGGGACCGTCGCCGGCCTGTTCGCCGGGACCGTCGCCGTCTTGCAGGCCCCGACCCGCCGCCCGGCGTTCGACGTCTCGGACCCAGAGACGGCGGCCGCGAGCGACGAGGGAGTGATGCAGCGGGACCTCGACGAGCGCATCGAACGGCTGCGAACCGAGGGGACCCGAGGCGACCTCGACCCGGCGCTCCTGCTCGAAGACGTCCGCGAGGCGGCGGTCCCGCTCGTCGCCGACGCGTATCAGGAACGCCCCGAACGGGCGCGAGCGCGGATCGAATCCGGGGAGTGGACCGACGACGCCTACGCCGCGGCGGTCCTGAGTCCCGACCCCGAGTTCCGGCCGTCGCTGCTGACACGGGTCTGGGAGTGGTTCCTCGGCGACAGAGCGGCCGCCCGTCGAATCGGACGCGTCGAACGGGCGCTGTTGGCGCTCGCGGAGCGAGACCGACAGCGGGAGGGTGACGGATGACCGATCCGACGGCAGAGCGGACCAACCGCTATCGCCACCTCGTCGGCGCGATACTGGTCCCGGTCGTCCTCGGTGTGGCCCTCCAGTCGCCCGTCGTCTACGCGACCGGCGCGGTCCCCATCGTCTACGTGCTCTACGGCGAACTGACCACGCCCGACCCGGCGACCGACCGCCTGTCGGCCGAGCGAACGCTCGACCCCGAGACGCCCGCGCCGGGCGAGTCGGTCACGGTCACGCTCTCGGTCACCAACACCGGTGCCGACGCCGTGACCGACCTCCGCGTGGTCGACGGTGTCCCCGGGGAACTGGGCGTCACCGAGGGGAGCCCCCGGAAGTCGCTCTCGCTCGGCGCCGGGGAGACGGGGACGGTCGCCTACGACGTGATCGCCAAGCGCGGTACGCACGACTTCGGCGACCTCACCGTCGCCTCCGTGGGCCTGAGCGGCGAGTACGACAGCAGAGGGACCGTGCCCGTCGAGACGACGCTCCGCTGTGAGGTGCCCGTCGAGGACGTGCCGCTGACGAGTCAGACCGCCCGGCGGGCCGGCCAGATACCGACGGACATCGCCGGCGAGGGCATCAGTTTCCACAGCACCCGCGAGTACCGGACCTCCGATCCGGCCCGACGCATCGACTGGCGGCGCTACGCCCGCACGAACGAACTCTCGACGGTCGAGTACCAGGAGGAACACGCCGCGACGGTGGTCCTGCTGGTGGACCGGTCGGCGGCCGCCGATACCCGGACGGAAACCGACCGGCCGACCGGGTCGGAACTGTCCCTGTACGCCGCCGAGCGGACGTTCTACGAACTACTGGCCGGCGGCAACCGCGTCGGCGTCGGCCTCTACCCCGATCGAGTTCGGGCGCTCGACCCCGGCGTCGGGGCCGACCACGCCGCCACCGGCCGGGAGCTGTTTGCCGACGCCGAGACGGTTGCGGACCGCAGTTCGGTGTCGCCGGAGCGGGACCTGCTGGCGTGGGTACCGGCCTCGGCACAGGTGGTCCTCGTCTCGCCGCTGCTCGACGACGAGATGGTCGCCCTCGCGAAACGACTCGCGGCCCACCGGCACGACGTCAGCGTCGTCTCGCCGCGACTGGCCGCGACGACGACCGTCGGGAAGGCGGTCAGCACCGCCGAACGGGCACAGCGCGTCCGGGTGCTAGAGGAGAGCGGTGCCCCGGTCGTCGACTGGGACCCCGACGAACCGCTCCGTCTCACGCTGGAGTCGTTCGTCAGGAGGTGGCTCTGATGGGCGGTCACGACCCCCGACCGCGGGTCGGCGGGACCCTGCTCGCCGCGGGTCTCGCCGCGCTCGTCGCCGCCGTCAGTATCGGCTCCGTGGCGACGGTCACGCTGACCGCCGGCTGCCTCGGCGCGGCGGCGGTGCTGGCGGTGGCCGCGCGACTCACGGACAGCGAGACGCGCGTGGCGACACTCGTCGGGAACGTCGCCGCGCCGGTCGGCTACGCCGCCGCCGTCGGTCTCGTCTGTTACTGGTGGTACCTCGGGTTCACCGACGGCGGGGTGTCACAGCCGCTCGTGGGTGTGAAACTGCTCGTCCTCCCCGGCCTCGGTCTGTTCCTCGTCGTGGTGGCGTTGGCCCGCCAACTCTCCTTCGTCGAGGACAGCGAGGGGACCGGTCTCGCCGGCACCCACCGTTCGCTGGTCAGCCAGTCGATCCTCGCCGTCGCACTCGTTCCCGTGGTCGGATGGGTGGCGTACCTCCCGCCGACCCTGCGGCCGACGGCGGTCGTCTCCGTCTGGGAGCGACTGATCGCGGCGCGGGCCGAACCAGTGCTGGCGACGACGCTGGTGCCGGGACTGGTCCTGCTGGTCGTGGTGCTGTGGCGGTTGCTGCTCGTCCGCGTGGAAGCGCTCGACCTCCGGTCGCCGCCGTCGGCCCGCGAGGGCCGTGACTGGGGGCGCTTCGGCAGCAGTCTGGTCGGTCTCGGCGCACTGGTCGCACTCGTGGCCATGTTCGTCCGCCTCGGGTCGCCGACCGTCGGAATCCCGTTCCTCGTCGGCCCGCCATTGCTCTATGACGGCCTCGCCGTCGCCGTCCTCCTCGAAGCGGGCCTGCTCGTCGTCACGTCCGTGCTGGGCCTGATACGCCGTACGCAGAGCGACACGCTCGCGAATCTGGCGACGGAACAGAGCGGGACCGCGGTCGTGGCCGTGGCGGCGTTCACCGCCCCGTTCCCGTCGCGGGCCGCGCCCGTCGTCGACAATCTGGTCCGCACTGTGGACCAGCTACCCAACGAACTCGCGGTCCGGGCACTACTTCTCGGAGCCGTCGGCCTCGCGCTGTTCTCGCTGGCGCTCACCCTGCGGTTGCTTCTCGGCGTGGCCGACGGGTTCACGCGGAGCGAGGGGCACACGGCGCGGGTCCGTGGCGCCGCGGCGCTCCTGTATCTGGGCGTCGTCTTGCTGGCGCTCCGGCACGGCCGGCCGCTGCTGGCACTGGGCGGTGGCGTCGGCGCGGTTCTGATCTGGGACGTACAGGAACACGCCATCGTCCTCGGGCAACAGGTCGGGCGACGGCTAACCGTGACGCGACCGGAGGGAGCGCACTTCGTCGGCAGTCTGCTCGTCGGCGGGGTCGGTGCCGGCGTCGGTTACGGCGTCACCGCGGCCACCGACCGCTCGCTCGCCTCGGCGTTCCCCAGCGTCGTCCTCATCGGGACGCTGGTGCTGGCGATTCTGCTCGCCCTCCTGTGGCTTCCGCGGGTCGAGGCCGACTGACCTACTCGGCGCCGTCCACGTTGGGCACGTCGAGTCGCTCGACGAGTTCCCGGACGATGGCCCGTTTGTCCCGGTCGTCCATCCGGGCCTGTGCGGTCAGGACGAGACGGTGGGCCAGTGCCGCCGGCGCCACCGTCGTCACGTCGTCCGGCGTCACGAAGTCCCGGCCATCGAGGACGGCCCGCGCGCGCGACACCTCGAACAACCGCTGTGTCCCGCGCGGCGAGACGCCGGTGTCGACCGCCGGATGTGAGCGGGTCTCGCGGGCGAGGTCGGTGATGAACCAGCGCAGGTCGTCGTCGACGGTCACCGACTCCGGTAGGCGCTGTATCCGCGTGATCTCCTCGGTCGTTACCACCGGATCGACGGTCGGTGTCGACGACTGTCGGTCCGCCCGTCGGTCGATGAGGTCCTTCTCGCCGCTCCGGTCCGGATAGCCGATGGAGTCTTTGAACCAGAAGCGGTCGACCTGTGCCTCCGGCAGCGGGAAGGTCCCCTCCTGTTCGACCGGGTTCTGCGTGGCGATGACGAAGAAGGGGTCCGGCAGGTCGTGTTCCTCGCCGTCGACGGTGACCTGCCCCTCCTCCATGGCTTCCAGCAGCGCCGACTGCGTCTTCGGCGGGGCACGGTTTATCTCGTCGGCAAGCACCACGTTCGCGAAGATGGGGCCGGGGACGAACTCGAACGTGCTCTCGGCGTCGTTGTAGATGTTCGACCCCGTGATGTCCGCCGGCAGGAGGTCCGGCGTGAACTGGATGCGCGAGAATTGGAGTCCCAGTGCGTTCGCGAAACTGTTCGCCGTCAGCGTCTTGCCGGTCCCCGGCACGTCCTCCAGCAGGACGTGCCCGCCCGCGACGACGCTCGTCATGATGGTCTCCAGAAACGCCCTGTCGCTGATTACCGCGGCCCCCACTTCGTCGATAATCGACTGCGTGTGCGTTCCCGCTTCGGCGACGTCCATATACTGTTGGACGAACGGACCCGGATATACGTACCGACGGTTTCGAGGAGTGTGGCCCTCGCGCGTGACCGTCGAATCGCCGAACGGGTTGATCGGGCAGGTCGTCGGAGAGTGGCGTTCGATACGAAATCGACGGTCCCGAAAACATAACGTAATCGCCCTCGACGCCCCCGTATGCGCGACCGCATCGCGGCGTTTTACTACGCCAACCTGTACGGTGAGTGGGAGTCGATGACACGCTGGGTCTGGGTGTACGGCCACGTCTCCATCCTGTTCGCGACGGCGCTCGCCGGGTATTCGGTCGCTCGGGAGCGGTATCTGTTGGCGCTGTTGCTGGTCCCGTTCCCAGTGGTGTACCTCTACAAGCGTTACGAGAAGGCGAAGACGTACACGGTACAGGCGGATACGCCGGTCTGAGACAGAAGCGTGCGAAGAGAGGCGGCCTGCGATGCCGAGCGAGTCGCCTCAGTCGTCCGAGGGCAGGGGCTCGCCGTCGCCGTTCGTCGGCGCGGGCGAGGACTGCATGTCGTCGTCCTCGACGTAGGGGTACCACGTCATCTTCGTGTTGTGCATGTACGGGTCGTGGTAGTCCGTCTCCTCGGGTTCGACGAGGTCGGCGAGGGTGTCCTCGTCGCGCGCCTCGACGAAGTCACGGAACGTCTCGCCGTCCTCGCGGCGGTCTTTGAAGTTGTTCACGAGGTTCTTGATGGCGCCGGGCACCTCGTCGGCGGGGACGCGCATCTCCACCCAGTCGGCGAAGCGCGGGTCCTCGCCGAGGCCGCCGCCCAGACCGATGTCCAGGGCCTCGACCGGTTCGCCGTCCTTGCGCGTCTTCATGCCGCGCAGGGAGACGTCGGCGATCTGGGGCTGGGCACAGGAGGCCGTACAGCCCGAGAGGTGGATGTGGAAGTCCTCGTGGTCGGCCGGGAGTTCGACGTTGTCCTTGAGCCAACGGGCGTAGCGGACCTGTCGGTTCTTCGTCTCGACGATGGAAAGCGAACAGAACTCCGTGCCCGTACAGGCGATGGAGCCACGCATGAACGGCGAGGGCTCGGGGGAGTAGTCTTCCAGCAGGGGTTCGCTCTTGAGGTCCTCGAGGTTCTCCTCGGGGACGTCCATGATGATGACGTTCTGGCGCTGGGTCAGACGGACCTCACCGGAGCCGTACTCCTCGGCGAGTTCTGCGAGTTCCAGCGTGTCGTCGGCGCCCATCCGGCCGACGAGGACGTTCAGGCCGACGTAGTAGTTGCCGTCGTCCTGTTCGTGGATGCCGACGTGGTCGTCGTGACCCTCGTTGCCGCCGGAGTTGTAGGTGTACTGGTCGCGCATGTCCTCGCCCGCCGTCTCCAGTTCGAAGTCGACGAACTCGTCTTGCAGGACCTGCCGCATCTTCTCGGGGCCCCACTCGTCGACGAGGAACTTGATACGGGCGTTGAAGCGGTCCTCGCGGTCGCCGTACTCGTTGAACAGACCGGACATGCCGGCGGCGACGTCGGCCGCCTGCTCCGGGGGCACCCAAACGTCGATGTCGCGGGCGAGGCGGGCCTCCTTCCGGGAGAGCCCACCGCCGACGCGGATATTGAAGCCGAGTTCGCCGTCCTTCTCGGCCGGTTCGAAGGCGAGGTCGTTGATGTCGCCCTGCCCACAGCCCTCGTCGCAGCCGGTGACGGCGACCTTCCACTTCCGGGGGAGGTTCGCGTAGTCGTCGTTGCCCTTGAACGTCTCGTTGAGTTCCTCGGCGACGGGCCACGCGTCGATGTGTTCGTGCTTGTCCTTGCCGGCGACCGGACAGCCGACGATGTTCCGCCAGGAGTCACCGCAGGCCTGCTGGGTCGAGAGGCCGACGGACTCCAGTTTGTCGAAGATCTCCGGGATGTCCTCTAGCTTGATCCAGTGAAGCTGGACGGACTGTCGGGTCGTCCAGTCACAGTAGGCGTCGCCGAACTCGGGGTTGTCGGCGGGACCGGTGGCGTACTCCTTCGCGACGTCGCCGATGACCTCGAGTTGGCCGGGCTTGATGACACCGTTCGGTGTCCCGATCCGCATCATGAAGTACGACTCCTGCCCGGAGCGCTGGTGATACAGACCCCACCACTTGAAGCGCTCGAACCAGGCGTCGTGTTCGTCCTCGGGGATCGACTCCCAACCCTGCTCTGCGAACTCGAGAAGATGCTCCCGAATCTCGTTACCGTAGACGTCGTCTTTCCATTTCTCTACTTTGCTCGGCATGGCTGATTGTGTACCATCACTAGATACCCAGCCTTATACGACACGCTTTGCCGTCAACCGTCTCCCCCACTCCCCGAAACAGGACAATGTTGCCTAATCCGCCGTGCGGGCCAGACGGGTGCGCTTCTCCGGGAAATGAACGCTCTCGTGGACGACACCGTAGAAATCCCCCGACTTCGGGTCTACGACGCGACCGACGGTCAGCCAGTCTGTGATACCGCTCGCACCACACGCGATACACTGCCCCGCGATGCGAGCCTCGATGTCCGGGTGGTCGACGCCGACCTTGACGAACCCCTCGGCGAGGAAATCGGTCGTCTCACAGTCACAGAAGTCACTTCGCGCCAACAACCACAGATCCGAGACGTTCACCTCTCTGGAGTCGTTGACGGATATCCACGCCCCGTCGTCGAGCTGATGAACGTCGGTCGTCATTACATCTCATTAGGCCCCCCGACTACCTGAGGGCGTCGGCGCTCGCAATTTTCGCCGGGGTCGGACCGAACCCACTCCCGTCTGGCGCCCCCTGTGTCGAGCTATCACGAATCACGTTCTGTCAGGTGTCGTACAAGGTAGCTGCACGCGTTGCCGGTAAGCCGCAGTGCGGGTCACAATTACAGGAGAGTGCGCCCTTATGATGGTAGGTCTATTACGAAGGGATACCGACACGCGGCGACTCGGGTCGCCGTGCCAACAGAAACGATGACGAACGCACAACAGACGCACGACGAAACCGACGCCGAAATCGACGAACCGTCCACCGACCACCTCGACAACGTCGAGGACGGCTGTGGCTGTACGGAGATCTGGGAACACATGAGCGAAGAGCGCGAGAGCGCTTCGGACGACTAACACCTGTAACTCCTTCGAGACATTCGCCACCGAAGCGACGGCGTTCTCGATAGGCGTACAGGCGGCAGTACGGCCCCGGACGGGATACTTTTGTGCGCTGGCCGCGAACGAGGAGACGATGCCAGAGGACGAGCCGTCGACCGACCGCGAATCACCGGTCGGGAAGCCGGTCATCCGTGGTGACCCGAACTTCACCGGCCAGCACGCCGACGAGGCCGTCGAATTCAACCCCGACGACCCAGCGAGCCTCGAACTCGCCGCAGAGACCGTTCGCCGCTTCTCCGAGAACACGGCCGGGGCTGACGACAACGTCTACATGCTCCGTGGCGCAGCGGCGTGTGCAGCGCTCGTCCGCGGCGAAGGGTCGTACAAGGCCGCCGCCGAACGGGCCGGTGGCGAGGCCACCGTCTCGTTCATCCGCAAGTGGTCGCGTGTCCACGACCTCCCGCGCTCCATCCGTATCCACGTCGCCAAGGGCGAAATCGCTCCGACGGCGGCCAAACACATCGCCCGGGTCGCCGGCGAAGCCCGCTTACTGCTTGCGTGGGCCGCACTCGACCACGACCTGACGGTCCGGCAGATCCGCTCGGTCGCGAGCAACGTCAACGACGGCGCGAGCATCGAGGACGCGTTAGCTTCCGAAGGCTACCAGTTAGGCCGTCTCACCGTCACCATCGACGTCGACGCCTACTGCAAACTTCGACGGCGTGCGGCCCTCGACGCCACCGACCCGAGCACCGTCGTCACCGACGCACTGGAGACGACGCTCGACGACGGACCGTAAGGCCTTAATCGCCACTCCCCCCACCGACTATCGAGGGCCGGTAGCTCAGTCAGGCAGAGCGTCTGGCTTTTAACCAGATGGTCGGGGGTTCAACTCCCTCCCGGCCCGTGCAACGAACTGATGAGCGCAGCGAGTCAGTAAGTGAACCGGCAGGAAGGAGTTGAACCCGGGGAGTCACAGCGGCCCACCGTCTCCACTCGGTTCAACTCCCTCCCGGCCCGTGCAGTGAACCGATGAGCGGCGCGAATCGGTGTCGAGCCACGTATGCCGCGGCGGGAGGCTTCTGAAGACCGGTTGATTTACCACGCTTACCACCGAGCGGTCGCATATGAGCACACTCACCGAGCGGTTCGGGACTCCACTCAAACCCTTTGGCGTCGCCGCCGGGACGTTCCTCGTCCTCGCGGCACTGGGGACGATTGCCGGCGCACCGTGGACCACCCACGCCACGATGGCGAGCGCAGTGCTACAGGTCGTCGGCGTGGTACTGATGGCCATCGTCGGCGCCGGGCTCGCCTACCTCGCGCTGGCGGACGGCGAATAAGCCACGAAAAGCGTTCTTCTGCAGTCAGCCGCGAGTCGGGAGGTACGCCATCCCCAGCATCAGGACGGCCGCGATGCCGGCGAGGATGGAGACGCCCCAGAGCCCGTTCTTGCGCTCGTGGAAGTACTCCTGACTGTCGAGTTGCTCCTGATAGGTCGGGTACTCGTCGACGCTGACCAGTTGCACCGAGTCGTGGTTCGGGAAGTGGGCGAAGTACTGCTGGCCCTGCAGCGTGACGTTCCCACCCTCGGTGAGTTCGACAGTGCGGTTACGGGGTGCGACCCACGTGACGGTCGCGCTGTCTGTGGACACCTGCGACAACGTGGTCTGCTGGACGCCACTGTCGCTCTGGTAGGGGATGGTCTCGGACTGCTGGTAGGTCCGGGTCTCCGGTTCCGGAAGCCACTCACTGACCGGCTGGAGCGTTCCGTTCTCCTCGTAGACGACGTACTGCGTGCCGTTCTGCGTCGCCAGCGAGTCCTCGACTGCCGGGTCCTCGATCACGAGTTGGGAGGCGTTTAACTGCTCGGTGAACGTCACCGTGTTGGACTCGTTGCTCGTCGTGACCTGATAGGTGGTGTTGTCGATGCTCGTCGTCGACCCGTTCTCTACGGTTCCAGAGTACTGCCAGGAGTCGTTGGTCCACGACAGGTCAGCGACCATCGAACCGCCACCACCGCCACCGTGACCGCCACCACCACCACTCGACATGTGGATGTTCGAGGCAGTGTACGTCGTTCCGTCGACGGTGAACGTAGTATCGTTTGTCAAGTTAGCGTTCGCTTCGAGTGACACCTCCGGCCGCTGGCTCTCCGCGACGCCAATGTACGCGTAGGCTGCGACACTGACGACGAGGAAGAACGCGAAGTATGCCGCCGCGGCTCGTCGTTGCATATCCGGACGGTCAGTCGGCGCGCGGTTTAATGATTACTTTTCGACCCCACGATGAACGCGTAGCGCGCCAATCAGTAACAGCGACCCACGGCAACCGAGACTGGCGGCCGAGAATACACCCGTCGCTCGCTGTGCAGGCGTCCAAGCAACATTTGCCGGCTGTGAACACTGTCCTCGACGACTGCTGGCGTACCGGCGCCGACCCATCGCCGTCCGCCGGAAGCCGCTGACGACAGTCGGCAAACAGACGGTCGATGAGTATGACACTGCCGACGTTGTAGCCCGTTCCACGAACGTCGTAGTCACACAGTGACCCCCGCGATGGCCGCATCGGTTGTCGAACGGGCCGTCTCGCCAACTGCCGTACCGATAACCGCGAGCCCGATCGTCTCGCAGAACGACCGTCGAAACGCCATACCGTTCTTCATCTGCCATGAGACGGGATATAGACGCAGTAAGACCGGCGAACAGGTGGGACGCCACCCGAACGGATCGTCACGACTCTTGCCAGTACGAAAAGCGTACGGCCTCAATCAAAAAGCCAAGGGCCGGATTTGAACCGGCGATGGGCGGCTCTGCAGGCCGCTGCGTTAGGCCGGACTCTGCCACCTTGGCGCAGTTAGGTATAATGAAGTCGGTCGCTTAAGGGTAGCGAATTCGTCTAGCCCTCTCCCTCGGATTGTCCGGGTTCGCCAACACCCTCCACCGGGACAGCGTTGAAAATAGAGGTCTGTACGTCCTCTGCAGAATCGAACTGTTCGCTCTCGATACGGTCCAGTACCTCCGACATCGATTCCGACCCATCGGCATAGACGAGCGTCACGTCGCCGAACTTCGACTGCACCATCTCGGCCGAGAGCGGATACGACGCCTCCCCGAGGAGGTCCGTCAGTTCGTTCAGTTTGACTTCGCGTGGCATACAGATGTCTCTCTTCGTGGTCCCATAGTTACCTGCAGCCTATGATNTGAAAGTATGAATGGTGGCGGCGAACCAGATTTCCCAGAGGCTCGCGCACTCCAGTACTCCCTGGAACGCTGGCGGGCTTATCTTCCGTGTTCGGGATGGGTACGGGAGGCAACCCCGCCGCTATGGCCGCCTAACGCCGAGTCGTGGAATCGAACCACGAAATCACCAGTCTCGGTCGAATAACCTTGTCTACGTGCGATCCAGTTTGCGCCTGGACTCGTTCAGTCAGCTCGATGGCTGAACTGCGAGTCACAGTGCGTATGAATGATGGCTTCGAGCGCTTAGTGCTCGTGGGCTCAACACTTCGTTACCTCAGTGCGTACACCCCGAGTCTATCTACCCTGTCTTCTACAGGGGCTCTCTGCGGTGTCTCTTTTCCAGGTGGGTTTCGAGCTTAGATGCGTTCAGCTCTTA
>NZ_BMOU01000001.1 GCF_014647235.1 Haloarcula pellucida | reverse complement strand
AGAGGAACTACGATTGGCCGCCACTGGTGTACCGGTCGTTCGAGAGAGCGCTGCCGGGTAGCCACGCGGCACGGGGTAAGAGCTGAACGCATCTAAGCTCGAAACCCACCTGGAAAAGAGACACCGCTGAAGGCCCCTGTAGAAGACAGGGTAGATAGACTCGGGGTGTACGCACTGAGGTAACGAAGTGTTGAGCCCACGAGAACTAACAGTCTGAAGCCATCATTCATACGCACTGTGACTCGCAGTTCAGCCATCGAGCTGACTGAACGAGTCCAGGCGCAAACTGGATCGCACGTACACAAGGTTGTTCGACCGAGACTGGTGATTTCGCGGTTCGATTCCGCGACTCGGCGTTAGGCGGCCATAGCGGCGGGGTTGCCTCCCGTACCCATCCCGAACACGGAAGATAAGCCCGCCAGCGTTCCAGGGAGTACTGGAGTGCGCGAGCCTCTGGGAAATCTGGTTCGCCGCCACCATTCATACTTTCATCGAGCCTCGCAGAGAGTCATCTCTCTGCGGGGCTTTTTGCATGTATAGAGAGCGGCAGCGCTGTCGGCGGCGGAACGCGTTCGAGGCTGCGCCGTCGGCACACGGTATGCCAGCGAACCCGGGCGTCGTATAACGGCTGATGGACGTGACGCGTTCGGGACCGGCGTTCACGCCCTGGAGACGCTCGCGGACGACGAGACGCTGACCGCCGACGTAACCGTCGTCTGTAACGGCGGTAGTCGAACACTTGTTGCAGTCGACATGCGGGGCGCATCGCGCACTCTCGACCGTGGGATCGACGCGCGTGCCCGTCTTCGCTCGATAGCGGCAGCCACGACAGCGCTGGGATGAACCGACCCGCAAGGGGGCGTCGGGGAACGTCTCCGTCAGGCCGTAGCCACTCCTGGGTGGAGTCGAGGAGCGCTGATAGTGCGCACCGGTAGCGTCGTCAGAGCGTCCCGTGGGCGGTCGAGGTCGACGATACTCGGCACGCTACTGTCACAGAGATAACTGCCGGGGCCCCCGATCGGTTTTTAACGGTCGATGCGGACCGAGGCCCGAACGTCGGCGGCGGAACGCGCAACGTCAACGGTGTAGCGGCCGTCGTCGACGGTCCATCCCCCGGCCGGGTCGTACCGCGAGAAGGCGAGATGGTCGAGCGACAGCGAGACGGTGCGCGACTCACCGGCATCGAGCGCGACTGCGTCGAAGGCGGCCAGTTCCCGAACCGGACGGTCGATGTCGTCGGTGTCCGGTGGGCGGACGTACGCCTGGACCACCTCGCGGCCCGGTCGGTCTGCGACGTTCTCGACGGTGACCTCGACGGTCGACTCGTCGATGGCCACAGCGTCGCGGTATTCGAACGTCGCATAGGAGTGGCCGTGGCCGAACGGGTAGGTCGGGTCGTGGTCGGTCGCGTCGAAGTGTCTGTAGCCGACGAACAGGCCCTCGTCGTAGTGGGCCACGCCGTCGACGCCGGGGAACCGTCGCTCGTCGCTCGTCGGGTACGCCTCTTCGGGCGCGAACGTGACGGGGAGTCGACCACCGGGGTCGCGGTCACCGTAGAGGACTGTAGCGAGCGCCGACCCGTCGGCCTGTCCGGGGTACCACTGTTCGAGGACTGCCGCTACGTCGTCGCGCCACGGCATCTCGACCGGGCCGCCCGAGCGGACGACGACGACGGTCCGGTCGTTAGCCGCGGCGACGGCCTCGACGAGTTCGTCCTGTCGACCGGGAAGCGAGAGGGAATCACGGTCGCGGGCCTCCGTCGTCGCGTCTCGGACGACGACGATCGGTACGTCGGCGTCGGCGGCGGCGTCGACGGCGGCATCGAGCGACGGGTCAACGGGGGGTGTGGACCCGCCGTCGCTGTCGTGGCCACTCTCGACGAACGGTAGCAGGTCGAACAGCGATACGTCCTCGATTTCGGGGACGCCGGGTGCGACCGTCACTGTCCCGTCGGCCCGCGATTCGATTCCGTCGGCGGGACTGACCGAGTGAAACGGGGTCGTCTCCGAGGACCCGCCGCCACCCAGTTTCGGTTCGTGGACGTGAGGGCCGACGACTGCGACGTCGGCGTCGTCGGCGAGGGGGAGGACGTCGTCGTTGTCGAGCAGGACGGTCCCTCGGACGGCCAACCGCTCGGCGAGGTCGCGGTGGCGCTGGCTATCCAGTTCGCCGGGACGGTCCTCGTCGTCGAACAGGCCGATTCGAGCCATCTGCCCGAGGACGCGCGTAACCATGTCGTCCAGTCGTTCGGGCGAGACGTCGCCGTCGTCGAGAGCGGTCGCAAGCGGGTCGCCGAACAGGCCCGCGTGGGTCGCGTCGGGGATGCCGTCGGGCCACTCGAAGTCGTCGAGTGCGTCGTCGCCCGCTTCCGGGACGCCCGGCATCTCCACGTCCAGTCCGGCGTTCGCCGCGCCGACAGTAGTCTCCAGCCCATACCAGTCGGAGACGACGTAGCCGCCGAACCCCCATTCGTCTTTGAGCACGTCGCCGACGAGCCGTTCGTGGTCGCTCATATGCGTGCCGTTCACGCGGTTGTACGCGGTCATCACCGACCCGACGCCGCCCTCGACGGCGGCCCGGAACGGCGGGAGGTACAGTTCGCGAAGCGTCCGTTCGTCGACGTCGGCACTGACCGTCGTCCGGTGGGTCTCCTGATTGTTGGCGACGAAGTGTTTCACCGTCGCGACGACGTCCTCGGACTGGATGCCGGAGACGAGCGCTCGGCCGATGTCGCTCGCGTGAACGGGGTCCTCGGAGAGGTACTCGAAGTTGCGGCCACACTGCGGGACGCGGATGATGTTCACACCCGGGGCCAACAGCGCGTCTTGGTCGTGGGCGCGCGCCTCGCGGGCCATCGCGGCACCCTGCGTCCGTGCGAGGTCGGGATCGAACGTCGCCGCCGTCGCGAGGGAGGCGGGGAACGCCGTCGCGCGTTCGCCCTCGGCCCGGATTCCGAGGGGACCGTCGACCAGTCTGAACGGTGGGATTCCGAGCCGTTCGACGCCGGGGAGAAAGCCAGTCGCGGTCCCTTCAGGGTCGTCGGTCCCGCGAACCAGCGATAGTTTCTCCGCACGGTCCATCTCGGCGAGGAGTGTGTCGACATCGGCTGGCGTCCGTTCCATTGGATACCGAATCGTCGTGCCGGGTGATATAAAGCGTTCCCACGGGACCGAACGGCGGCACAACCGATATCTGTCTCTCCGGCGAACAGTAGCTATGGCGGACAAGACTGACGCGCTACCGGCCGAGACAGATATCGGGCGGGTCGCTCTCACCGTGGGTGATGCGACCGAGACGGTCGAGTTCTACGAGACGGTGGTCGGACTGTCTGTCCACGAGCGACAGGCGGCGCGGACGGTCCTCGGCGACGGCGAGACGCCGTTGCTGGAACTACACGAGGATAGCGGGGCCCCGGAACGCTCTCGGTCGGCGGCGGGCCTGTTCCATACGGCGTTTCGGGTTCCGTCGCGGGCAGCGCTGGGTGACGCGCTGGAACGCATCGACACCGAGTGGCAACTGTCCGGGGTGTCGGACCACCTCGTGAGCGAGGCGCTGTACTGTCGGGACCCGGAGGGAAACGGGGTCGAAATCTACCGGGACAGACCGCGAGAGGAGTGGGGGGAGACGGCCGACGGCGGCGTCGAGATGGCGACGAAAACGCTGGACCGTGACGGTGTCAGAGCCGCTGCGACCGGCGCGAAAGGAGCGCCCGAGGGAACCGACGTCGGCCACGTTCACCTCGAAGTCACATCGCTCGAAGCGGCCCGTGCGTTCTACGTCGATGCGCTGGGGATGAACGTCCGGACGACCTACGACGGCGCGCTGTTTCTCGCCGCCGGCGACTACCACCACCACGTCGGTGCGAACGTCTGGAACGGCCGGACAGACCCGGCAAGCGGTCGGGGACTCGCGTGGTTCGAACTCGTGTTCCCGAACTCACGGACCGTCGAGGCGGCGACCGACCGACTCTCGACTGCGGGTTACGAGGTGACGGCCGACGGAGACGGGGTGTCGGTCACCGACGGCGACGACATCACGCTGCGTCTCCGATCGTGAACCGGTTGTGTCGGTGTTACCGGCTACTCAAGGGGGCAGACGCGGTAACGGGGGTATGGTAGCGAGCGCTGTACACGACGGCGGGTGGCAGACGATAGACGCGGCGGGAGTCCTGGAGGGGCGACGATGAACGGGCCACATCAGGGCCAGCAACTCGTCGCCGCCGGCACGCCGCTCGAAGCGGCCGACGCGGCGATGGTGCTCGTCCACGGGCGCGGGGCGACGGCCCGGAGCATCGTCCAGATGGGACAGGAGGTCCATCGGGACGGCCTCGCCCTCCTCGCGCCGCAAGCCGCCGGCAACACGTGGTATCCGAACTCCTTTCTCGCCCCCGTCGAGGACAACGAACCGGGCCGAAGTTCCGGCTTGCAGGCCGTCGGCGACGCCGTC
The DNA here is from genome assembly GCF_014647235.1 of Haloarcula pellucida. Classification (GTDB taxonomy): domain Archaea; phylum Halobacteriota; class Halobacteria; order Halobacteriales; family Haloarculaceae; genus Haloarcula; species Haloarcula pellucida. Next base: position 1,249,990 of record NZ_BMOU01000001.1, on the reverse strand, counting down.
GAGACGGCGACGGAGGGCGACGTTCCACGGGAGAAAGTCGTCTTGCTCGGGTTCTCGCAGGGCGCGTGTCTCGCGAGCGAGTTCGTCGCACGGAACCCACGACGGTACGGCGGTCTCGCGGCGCTGAGTGGCGGTCTCATCGGGGAGTCCGTCGACCCGACGGAATACGAGGGCGACATCGAACGGACGCCCGTGCTCGTCGGGTGTAGCGACGTCGACCCGCACATCCCGCTGGAGCGGGTCCACGAGACGACCGAGGCGTTCGAACGGCTGAACGGCGACGTCGACGAGCGCATCTACGAGGGGATGGGCCACGGCGTCAACGAGGATGAACTCGACGCGGTCTCGGAACTGGTCGCCGACGTTCTCGGGTGAGGCGCCGGCGACCGGGTTACTGCGGGCTCACCGCGAGGCTTTGACGACCGCGACCGTACGTCACGCATGACCATGACGCGCCGTGATTGGCTCCGAGCGACCGGTGCGCTCGGCGTCGTCGGCCTCGCCGGGTGTAGCGGCAGCGGCGGGTCGGGCGGTGGCGCCGACCAGCCGAACCGAACCGGGGGTGAGACGGGGCAGTCCACGTCGGCGGCCCGACGACCGCCGACGGCCGACCGGTCGCTGTACCTCGGCCACGACATCGAACACGTCTCGGACAACATCGTCAGTGGCGGCGTCCCGAAAGACGGCATCCCGGCTATCGACGACCCGAAGTTCGGGCCGGCGAGTGCGGCCCCACTCGACCCGGGTGACCCGGTGTTCGGTGTCGTCCGCGACGGTAAAGCGAAGGCGTACCCCCAGCGCATCCTCGTCTACCACGAGGTCGTAAACGACACCATCGCCGGTGACCCGGTGGCAGTGACGTACTGCCCGCTGACCGGCACCGCACAGGGGTTCGACCGCGGGCCCGTCGAGTTCGGCGTCTCCGGTCGACTCGTGAACTCGAACCTGACGATGTACGACCGTGGGACCGATAGCTGGTGGCCGCAGGTGCTCGCGACGGCGGTTCGCGGCGAGATGCAGGGGGCGACACTCAGGGAGTTCCGTGTGGTCTGGACGACGTGGGAGGCGTGGCAGACCGAACATCCCGACACCGTCGTGCTCACCGAGGACACCGGGTTCCAGCGCCGCTACGGGACCGACCCGTACGGTTCGTACAACCCGAAGCGCGGGTACTACGCCAGCGCCCAGACGTTGTTCGCACCGCTGGAGTCCGACGACCGGGTCGACCCGAAGCGTGTGGTCCTCGGCACACGGACCACGGAGGGCGCACTCACCTTCGACAAAGAGACGCTCCTGACCGACCGAGTTCGCACCGGCGACATCGGGGGCACCCAGTACGTCGCCGTCGCCGACGACGCACTCTCGACGGGATACGTCTACGCGAACCCCGAGAGCGTGTCGGTGAACGCCGTCGAAGACGGGTACCGAGTCGGCGGCGAGACGTACACGGCCGACTCGCTCCCGCTGGAACGGTCACTCGCCTTCGACGGGATGTGGTTCGCGTGGGCAGGATTCTACCCCGGGGTGGACTATGTCCGCTGACGTCGCCGCGGGGTCACAGTCGGCGGTGGCCCACGTCGAACGACTCCTCCGGCAAACCGGCGTGGCGATTCGTGGGGCGTTCTCCCGCCGCGACGGCCGTGCGACGTTCGGTGTGGCGAGCGTGTCGTACCTCCTCGTCTACCTCGCCGGCTTGCGACACCTCGGCTTCGGGCCGTGGGGAGTCGAGCTATCCGTCGTCGCGGACCCGCTCGCCCGGGCGACGCGGATGGTCAGCCCCTTCCAGTGGGAACCGGTCGCGCTCGTCGTGGCCGGTCCGGTAGAACTGCTCGTCTCGCCACTGAACGTCGCGCTGGGGACGGCGCTGGCGGTCCTCGTCGGCGTGAACCTCGCCGTCTCTGTGGTCGCCTACCGCGGTCCGAAAGCCTGCAAAATCGGTCCCGGTGCGGGTGCGGCCGCGGGGCTCCCGGGACTGCTCTCCGGGTTCGCCTGTTGCGGGCCGACGATACTGCTGGTGGTCGGGCTACAGGCCAGCGCCACAGTGCTCACGGTGTTTCAGTGGCTCGTCCCGTTCGCGGGGCTCGCACTGGTCGGGACGTTGCTGTGGGTCGGGACGAACGTCGACCTCGAGGCCTGACTACTCGATGTCCGAGAGCGCTCCGAACTCGTCGACGGGGACCACGGAGTAATCGATGTTCAGCGTGTCCTTCGTCGCGCGAATCTTCCCGACGAACGTCGATATCTCCTCTAAGTCGCCCTCTAGGACGAACAGCTCCATACAGCGGTGTTCGCCGACGTGACTGTGGAAGTTCGAGGCGACGAGGCCCTCGTGTTCGTGGCGCAGGTGCATCATCTTCTCCTCGACGGTGGTCGTGTCGTAGTCGAAGAGGACGGTGACGATGCCCATCAGTTCGCGGCCCTCCAGTCGCTTGTCTTCGAACTCGCCCAGCAGGTTCCGACTGGCTTCGCGGATAATCTCGCTGCGGCCCGTGTAGCCGTGTTCGTCGGCGAACTGGTCGATGCGCTCCAGTAGCGACTCCGGCATGGAGACACTGACGACGGTCATGTATTAATCGAGTACCCCGTTCCTATTAATGATTATCGAACCGGGCGGGAACCGACAGACTGTGGCCGCTCTCCGCGTACACCGTGGGGAAAACTTATAATTAGCTCGTAAGTCCCTCATAACAGTATGACTGCGAACGTCGTGACCGACGTTAACCGGCCGTACGTCCCGGGGTCCGGGGCGAAACTCACCGCCGAGATCGAGGTCGAGCCGGGACAGCAGGACGAGCGGCCGACGCGACAGATCGCGCTGTGTATCGACGCCAGCGGGTCGATGGCCGGCGACGAGATAGCACGGGCCCGCTCGGGTGCCGAGTGGGTGTTCGGGCTGCTCGAAGACGACGACTACGTCTCGATAGTCGCGTTCGACAGCGACGTCCACGTCGTCCTTGACGCGACGCGGTGGGGAGACATCGCCCGCGAGGAAGCGATGGAGACGGTGGCAGACATCGCCGCGGGCGGCGGGACAGATATGTACCGGGGTCTCGCCGCCGCGGCTGATTCCTTGCGGCAACTCCCCGACGACGGCAACACCGCCCGGCGCGTCCTCCTGCTCTCGGACGGGAAGGACAACACCCACGACACGCCGGAGTTCGAGACGCTCGCCCGGGAGATAGACAGCGAGGGCATCCGAATCAAGTCGGCGGGTATCGGGAGCGACTACCGCGAAGAGACCATCCGGACGCTCGGCAGCGTCGCGCGCGGCGAGTGGACCCACCTCGAAGCGGCCGGGGACATCGAGGACTTCTTCGGCGACGCCGTCGAGGAGGCCGGCACCGTCGTCGCGCCGGACGCCCGACTGGAACTGAACGTGGCCGACGGCGTCGAGGTGAGCGAGGTGTACCGTGCGCTCCCTCAGACACAGGAGGTCACGCCGGAGTGGGAGGCTAACACGACGGTCGTCAAACTCCCGGACCTGCTGGACCGAGAGACACAGCGCGTCGTCCTCAAGGTGCACGCGCCCGCCCGTGACATCGGACAGGAAGTCACGCTCGCGGACGTGACCCTGACCGCCGACGGCGAGACGGCCACCGGCGCGATAACCGTCGAGTACACCGACGACCCCGAGAAACTCGGCGAGCACAACGAGGGGGTCGACGTCGACCACCGCCAGACGGTCATCAAGACGGAACTCGGCAAGGGCAACGTCGCCGAGGCCCAGACTCAGATAGAGCGGATGACGCAGGTCCACGGCGCCGACACGGAGGCCGTCGAGGCGGCCGAACGCCAGACGGAAATCGTGATGGAAGGGGGTCGAGAGGAACAGAGCAAGGCGACGAAGATCGTCACCGACGAGGGCCTCCAGAAGTGACGGCGGACCCAGCGGCTGACGGCGATACAGCGGGATGCGGCGAGGCGTGACCATGGCGTGGGAACCCGAACCCGGCGACGTCATCGCTGGCCGCTACGAACTCGCGGAGTTCCTCGGCAAGGGCGGGTTTGCAAAGGCCTACCGGGCACTCGACACCCAGACCGGGGACAGCGTCGTCCTGAAACACCCCAACTACAGCGAGTCACAGAACGACCGGGGCGTCATCGAGGAGTACTTCCAGAAGGAGGCCGAGACGCTCGAACGCATCACCGCCGCGGGCGGCCACGAGAACGTGATGGCGCTGTACGAGGCGGTCGAGGACCGCGGGACGCCGTTCCTCGTCGTCGAACTCGTCGAGGGCGGTATCGAACTCGACGAGGTCATCGAGCAACACGGCCCTATCGACGCCGAACAGGTGCGACAGATCGGCATCGACCTCGCGGACGCGATGGGGTTCATCCACGAGAACGAAATCGTCTACCGGGACCTGAAACCGGAGAACGTGATGCTCACGCCCGACATCACGCCGACGCTCATCGACTTCAACACGGCGACGGGGTTCGACGCGACGGGCGACCCGTCGACGGGCAACACCGGGACGACGATTCTCGGGCCGTTCAAACCCAGAGAGGTCGCCGAGGCCAGTCGGACCGACGTCCGTCAAGGACCGTGGTCCGACGTCTACTCCATCGGGAAGATTCTGCTCTTCCTGCTGAAAGGCAGTGTACCGAAGAAAGACGGCGTCAACCCGCAGGACTTCGGCGCCGATTGCGAGGACGCCCTCGCGGCAATCGTCGAACGGGCCACCCAGTCGGACTACCGCCAGCGCTATCGGAACGCCACAGTCCTGCGCGACGTACTGGAAGCGAGGGACCCGACCCCGCCGGCGACGGCCTCGGTGCGGTACATCCAGGCCGACCAGCGGTTCACCGTCGAACCCGGCGACACTATCGGCCGCGCCGGCGCAAGCGGCCCGCCGGCCTCTATCACCATCGACGACCCGCAGGGAGAGTACATCTCCTCTGTGCAAGTCCAGTTCGACACGGAAGGCGACGACTGGTACCTCGTCGACCGAAGCCTCAACGGCACGTTCGTCCAGAAGGGTGCCGGCTGGCAACGCGTCCTGTGTGAGGCGGGTCGCGAACGCCTCCGCAGCGAGGGTGAGGACCCGACCGACCGCCACGGCGACGTGCCGCCGGAGTCGATTCGGCTCCGGGACGGCGACCTCGTCTCGCTCGTCCACCCGACCTACGGCGTCACGTTCGAGTTCAACTCGGAGTAACCATGCGATACGCAACCAACTACGACATCGGCGACCGGAAGCGCGGACAGGGAATCAACGAGGACAGCATCTCGATGACCGTCTTCGAGGAGGGCCATCGGGACGGCTACCGGGGACAGACCCGGCCACCAGTCGATAGCAGCGACACGGACGCCGAGCAGGTCGACCGCCCTGCGAACCGTTCTGCGGGCGTGTTCGTCCTCGCGGACGGCGCGGGCGGCCACGACGCGGGGGACGCGGCCTCGTACATCGCGACGACAGTCGTCGCCGAGCGTCTCGCCCCCATCGCAATCCGTACGGCGCGGAGTCATCCCGACGCCTTCGACGTGGACGTAGCCCCCGCGGTCCTGCCGGACGCGCTCGGGCCGGAAGACGTTCAGGCGGCGATAGCGGACGCCATCGTCGAGGCGCACCGAGAGATACTCCGCTATGCCAGCGAATCCGGCACCCAGTCGTACACCACCGTCGTCGCCGGCGTCTACGCCGACGGGAAACTCCACCTCGGGTGGGTCGGCGACAGTCGCGCCTACCTCGTCAACCACGCTCGCGAGGAGATAGCCCGTCTCACGAAGGACCACGCCGTCGTACAGGAGTGGGAAGACGCCGGCGAGATTGACTCGGTAGAAGCCCACGTCCACCCCAACGGCAACGAGATAACCCGGGCGCTCGGCGGGTCGGGCCACGAGGACCCCGACCGAGCCACGGTCGACGTGGACACCCGGACCGTTCGTCTGTTCGCCGAGGACACGGTACTGGCGACCAGCGACGGCCTCATCGACGCCCAGACCGACGCCCCGGACCTCTACGAACAGTACGTCGACGCCGACAAGTCCGAGGACGCCGCAGAGCGAGTCCGCGAGGCCGTCGTCACCGACGACGAGATCCGGGACGTGTTGCTCGACGCCGAGTCGCTCGACGCCGCCGCCGCCGAGTACGTCTCGCTGGCCAACGACCGCGGCGGGAAGGACAACGTCTCGGTACTGCTGTTCGAGGACGACGCACTCCCCGAGACGCCCAGTAGCGGCGGCTTACCGATACGAGCGGTCGACCCCGACGTGGACGTCTCGGACCGTGAGACGGTCATCATATCGGAAGAGTGAGGGGGCAACTGTTTTCTTTCTCCCCGTAAAAACCGCTCACGAACGAGTATGTCAGACGCGAGCACCGGACAGACAGTGGAGTGCCCGATCTGTGGGGAGGAGTTCGACCCGACAGTCGCGGGCGGGTGGTGTACGAACACGGAGTGTGGCGAGTGGCAACACACCGACGACGAGAGCGAGACCGAAGCGTCGTCTGCCGACGGCGGCGACCTCCTCTCGCAGGCCGCCGAGGCGTCGCCGACGGACGACGAACCGGCACAGGAGACAGGGCCGACCGACGCCGAAGCCTCGACCGCCGAACAGACCGAAGCAGCGAGCGACGCCGAACCGGCGGCAGGCGCGGACGGCGGCGCGAACGCGACGGACGCCGGTGCGAGCGAGACAGACGACCTGCCGACTGGGGCCGACACCGAGTCGGAAGCCCCGGCCGGGACGGCGGATACGGCGACCGACGACGAGGGCGATACCGACGCCACCGAGGCGGCGGACGACGGTCTGTCGGCCATCGACTGTCCGGACTGTGGGGCCGAACTCGACGCCGACGCGAACTTCTGTGTCGAGTGCGGGGCCGACGTTCGAGAGGTCGAACCGGCCGCCCCGCTCACCGAGTGCCCCAGTTGCGGCACCGACGTCGGCGAGACGGACAGTTTCTGTGTCGAGTGCGGCGAGAACCTCGACGCCCACCGCGGGGAGGGCGACGCGGGCGAGGACGACGAGACTGAGACGGACTCCCACGGCGACGACGCCGAGACTGCCGCTCCGGCCGAGACCGACACGGAAGCCGAGGACGCCGTGGAAGCGCTCGAAGCGCAGTCCGACGAGGAGAGCGGGTCGGACCCGGTGCCCGACTCGCTCGTCCTCGCGGTTCGCGGTCGGGAGATCCCCGTCGAAGACGGCGACACGGTCGGTCGTGAGGTCCGCGCGGCACTGACCGACGCCGGCCGACCCGAGGACGAGGCGGTTCGCGTCCACCGCGAACACGTCCGGTTCGTCCGTGAGTCCGATGCCTTCTATCTCGTCGACCTCGGCGACAACCCGACCAGCCTGAACGGCCACGCCCTGCAGAAGGGCGACCGCGAGTCGGTCGCGCCCGGTGACGAACTCGAACTGTCGGGCGTCGCCACGCTCACGATTCGCGCGCCCTGACCGGACCACACGAACTAAGCCGCCCCTCGGAGATACCCCAGTAATGGCTGACCGCGTTCTCGTCGCGGAGTTTCGACGGTCGATCTCGTTGCTACGGAGTGAGGTGTGGGTGCTCACCGGCGCGCTGCTGGGTGCCCTGTGTTACGGCGCGTGGGTTCTCGCGACCGGTATCGCGGTCGGGAGCGCCACACCGGGGCTGGCGAGCAGCGTAGTGACGACTGTCGGCGACGTCACCGTGACTGGGCTGTCGGTGCTGGCACTGGTGCTGTGGGTGGTCGTGCCCGCCATCGCCGTGTCGGTACTCGCGGGTCGACGGTTCCGCAACGAACACGGGAACCTCGAAAAGCGATATCGACTGGACCACCCGGCCCTCCTGCTCGCGCTGCCGGGACTGGTCATGGGCGGGTGTCTGGTGGCCACCGTCACGGCCGGACGGTCACCGGCGGTGACGGCGATAGCCCTCGTCGCGAGCGTCCACCTGCTGGTCCGCACCGTCGCCTACGGCTATCGCGTCTACACGCTGTCGGTTCCGCGACTGTTCACGGCGTCTCTCGCCGTGGGTGGGGCTGCGCTCGCCGGGGGATGGCTCGTCGCGGCGACGGTCCTCGCCGAACGGAGCGAGACAGCGGGTGGGCTTGTGGCCCGGTCGGGACTGTCCTCGGTGGTCGAGACCGGCCTCACGCTCGCCGGCGTCGGGCCGGCCGATGCGCTGGCGGTCCTCGTGTCGGTACCGGCACTCCTCGCGACGGCCTATCTCGCGGTCCAACTCGTCGCTGGAACCGTCGTCCGGATACAGGCACCGCTTTCGAACCCGACCCGACGCCCGGGACAGCGGTTCCCGATAATGCCGCCGGTGAGTCGCGGCGACGCCGGCGAGAACGGTGCTGTGGCCGTCGGCTCGGGATCGGACGACGGCGAGGCAGATACAGTCGACGAGGTGTCCGCGGAGGACGAACCCGACACGACCGACGACGCGTCCGCCGACGACCGCTCGCACACCCGAGTCTTCACGCCCGACGACCCCGTTCCCGAGAACAGTGGCACGCCGACGGAGGTGGCCACCGTCGACGGGATGGGACACGACGAGGACGACACGGACGACGGGTGGGAGGACGATACGGCGGTGTTCTCGTTCGACCGCGAGGACTCGTCGCCGGACGTCTGTGAGGGCTGTGGGGAAACGATAGCCGCGGACGCCGAGGTGTCGTTCTGTCCGAACTGCGGCGAGCGACTGGACTAGACGTCGAAGACGACGTACGCCCGCCAGCCGTCGTCGGTCGCTTCCAGCGCCATCTCGGAGTACGTGACCGCCTTGACCTCGCGAGCAGTGACGGCCGAGAGCGGGACGCCGCGGGCGCTCGCATCGACGTGCCACTCTTCGCCGCCGCCGCTGACGGTCGCCTCGTTGTCGACGGGGAGGACGTTCCGTACGTCCCGTTCGTAGATCAACTGATCGAGGTAGTCAAACAGCAGTGCCTCCCGCGACTCGGCGGTGACGGTCAGGTCGAACCGACTCCCCTCCTCGGGGACGGACTCACACATCGCGGCGGCGAGGCCGTCGGCGACGGCGGCGAACGTCTCGTCTATCGTCTCGCCGGTGGCTTCGACGGCGACGTCCGCCGTGTGTTCTCGGAGGTCGAACGGCATCACCCGAACGTCGGACCGCCGGGGAGAAAGCGGTACGGGTTCGGCCCGACAGGTCACCGCCGACGGTCTGTCTGTTTCGCCTTGCGCCGCATGAGCGCAGCGAAAGCCAGCGGCGAGAAGAACGCCATGGCGATGACGGCCGCGAGTGCAGTGACGGGGCCGCTGGCGGACCCCGTGCGACCGCCGTCACCGCTCGTCGCGTTCCCGCCGCTGCTCTCGCTGTCGCCGCTCGCGGTCGCCGTCGCGGTGCTGCCGCCCCCGCTACTGCCGCCCGAGGCCGCCCCGACGACGACGGCACCTTTCATGCCGAGGCCCTTGTGCGGCTCGCAGACGTACTTGTAGATGCCCTCGCTCTCGAACGTATGTGAGTACGTCGTGCCCTGTTCGGAGACCAGACCACCGGAGTCGAGGGGGCCGTCGCCGTCGGAGACGACGTTGTGGCCGCCGCCCTCGCCCGTCCACGTCCAGACGACTTCGGTACCGGGCGAGACGCGGACCGCCGCCGGGCTGAACGCGAACGCACCGCCGTTGCCCTGGGCGCCGACGGTTATCTCGACAGTGTCCTGTCCCGTCTCGTCGACCGTGCCGTCGAAGTTCGCGACGCCGTCGAACCACCCGCCGTAGTCGGGTCCCTGTTGTGCCGATACTGCCGTCGTAGCGCCCAGTGCGACCGTCCCGGCGGTCACCTGCGCGAACTGTCGCCGCGTCATCGAACCAGTCATGGGTGTCTCTTTGGACGAGCGGCGTCCGAGCCGTCAGCAACCGACCGTCCTTACCTGACGAGTCGGCGACGGACGAGCCTAAAAGCGGAGGGCTGTTCTCAGCGGATAGGAACGAACGCGATAGTGTTCGACAGTGCCGACGACGGGATGACATCGTATCCCTCTGTCTCGGCGGCTAGATGACAGCGAAATTCGCCCACGACGCCCATCCGATACAGTTCCGTCGAGGGAACGAAACCGTGCTACTCTATCACGAGCGTGCAATAGATTTAATATATCACCTCGTGATGGTGTAGATACGTCACTCAGACCGACGTGGTGTTCACATGACCCGTACCACTCCTACCCCAACGTCTCTGCCCGCCCCCCGCCGGTCGTCCGGCGGAGGGTGGGCTATCGGACGCGGCATCGATGCCGCGTATCCGGTATCTCTTGCTGGGGGTCGGAGTGGTCGGGTGAACGCCCGTCCGCTTTGCCCCGCAGCATAGGGGTACAGCGCCACCGTGGGACGGCCGTCCGGTCGCGCGGACGCCCACTGCGGTGGGGCCTCGATTTCGACTCCCGACACCGACGACGGCGTCGGCCGTGGCCTCGAACGGTTCGAGTGTCACGACGGCGGGTCTGATACCCACGAAGGGACAGTCATTCGGTGGCGTCGGCCATCGACCGCTGTCGGCCGTCGGCAGAGATGCACCACACTAGAGATACATCTCCGTCGAGCGACGCGACCGTCGCTCGCCCCGACGTGCTCGACCGGTGAGCCCCCGTCTCGGGGCCGGTTCGACTCCGGCCGTCGGCGTATGTCGCTCCATGCGACCGTCCCCGTCGACGCATCGGCTGACGTCTCGCTCCGGGTCCCCCGTGGCGGGACTGAAGACCTAGAGAGCGGCGTCGCCGCGGTCATCGAGGGCGTCGACGGCGTCACCGCCGTCACCGTCGACCGCGTGACAAGCGTCCGCCCGACGTTTACCGACATCCGCGTAGACGCCGACGTCTCCATCACTATCGCCCTCCCCGCCGACGCCGACCCGGAGGCGGACGTGGCGGAGCGACTCCCCGACGGGTTCGGAATCACGTCGGTGAACGACCTTGTCGTCGAGGAGGCCTGACGCGTCGCTCCACCTCTCAGTGCCCCCGAGTCCGCTGGCGGACCCCGGACGCCCGGGACCGGGTTCGACCCCCGGCGGGGAGCGAAATTCATGCGACCGACCTACCTACTCGCGATCGCGCGACAGCGACGAGAGACGAAGGATAGCGACGAGAAGCACCGACGCACCCGCCGTCGGTAACACCGCGGGGTTTTGGCCGTATTTCGAGAGCACGACGGACACTCACTAGCCGCACTCGTCGGCACCGTCGAGGACGCGGGCTTCGAGACGGACACGATAGCCCAGCGGGAGGAGAAACTGGAACTCGTCGCCGAGAAGCACGACTTCGAGTGCGAACCCTACGGCGGGACGCTACTGGACGAGGGCCGGTATCAGACCGACTCGTCCGACTCGGCGACTTGGTGACCGTCCTCGCCCTCGATTTCGACCGGTTCGACGTCCTCGTCGGCGTCGAGTTCGCCCGCGAGCAGGCCCGTGAGGCCGGTGACGAGCATCCCGACGCCGGCGATTCGCGTCGCTCGGACGTACCAGTCTTTGGGTTCGAGATCGCCGGGGTTCTCGTAACCGCTGAGGAGGAATTTCGCGTTCAGTTTGATGGCCTGCCGCGGGAGAAATACCGCGAGCAGTCCTTGCCCGACCATCCACGCGTAACTGAGTGGGAGGAGTCGTCGTAGCATCAGGTCCACGTTGGGCCTCTCCCTACCTGAACCCTCGCCTGTCGGCACTCCGGGCGTCTACTCGCTCTCGGTCCAGAGCGCGTCCGAGAGGGTACGCTGGACGGCCTCCTCGCCGACGGCGCGGGCAAGCGTCTCGAACCCGCTCCGCTCGACGGGGTCGTTCGCGTTGGCGACGAGTCTGGAGACGATGAACTCCGGCGTGGACTTCCCGACGGTGCCGAAACGCGGTTGGTAGTCCACCAGCAGGTCGAGGTCCTGACTCAGTCCCTCGGCGAAGATGCCGTCCGTGCGGGCCGCTGCGGGCAGCGGTTCGAGGTCGGCCGCGAGGTGCGTAACGAACACGCCGAGTGCGTCGCGGTCGACGGTCAACGTGACCAGACCGTGCAACAGGTTCGCCGCGGAGCCCGGTTCGGTGATGGCTTCGAACTCGTCGACGAGCATCAGCGCCCGGTCCCCGCCGGTCAGCGGCGGGACGACCGACCGGAGCGTGGATTCGAGGACGCCCGCGTTGAACGAGGCGTGCCGGCGGTGGAAGACGACGGTGTCGACCAGTCCCACCTCGGCGGCCTCGGCGGGCACCGGGAGGCCCATCTGGGCGAGCAGCTGGACCTGACACAGCGTCTCCAGCAGGGTGGTCTTCCCGCCGGAGTTCGCCCCCGTGAGGACGGCCACACGGTCGCCGCTGGGCGGGTCGTTCGCGGAGTGGACCGCCAGCGTGTGGTCGCCGATAGCGTAGGTGACCGGCTGGACGTCGTCCGTGTCGGCCAGCGCGAGGTTTCGGGCGTTGCGGACGGCGATGGTCTCGCGGTCGACGAACGTCGGCCGGGTGAGGTCGTAGGCGATGGCGAACCGGGCGAGCGACACCGACAGCGCCACGTCGCCCACGACGGCGACGGCGGCGTCGACGTCCTCGCGCGCGGCCGTGAGGTCGTCTTCGAGGCTCGCCGCGACGGTCTGTTCGCGCTCTTCGACGGCGCTCCGGAGCGACGAGCGCAGTTCGCGGAGCGCGGCGTCCACGAAGTCCTGCGCGTCCGTCGCCTCGCGCGGCATCGCGTCCCGGACGCGCGTGCCGTCGACGCCCGTCTCGTCGGTGACGTGCCGGACCAGCGCGTCCTGAAACTCGTCGGGTCGGCGGGCGTCCGCCTGTACCGCCTCGACCACTTCGGGCGTCGCCGCGGCGAGGTCCGCTATCTGGCCGAGTTGGGTCCGTAAGCGGTCGAGTTGCTCGTCTGCACCCTCGCCGACCCGGTCGCCCTCGCCCGCGAGGCCGGCGAGTGCGGCCCGGGCGTCGGTCAGCGCGTCGCCGTCCAGTTCCGCGACGGCGTCGAACACGCCCTCTGAGACGCCCGTGTCCTTGAGCGCGAGCGCCGTCTCGACGGCCGCGCGCTCCCCGCCGGCCTCGTAGCGTTCGAACGCGTCGAGGACGGCCCGATGGTCGTCCTCCGAGAGGGTTGCCCACGTGTCTCTGGCCGCCAATACGTCGTCCAGCCGTTCCGCCATCGCCTCTCGGGTCGGCAGTGGGGTCAGGACCCGAATCTTGTCGGCCGCGCCGGGCGTGACCGCGTACTCCTCGGCGAGGTCCAGCAGTTCCTTGTACACGTCGCGGGTGTCACGGGTCGCCAGGAGGTCCATCGACTCGGCCCCCGTCGCCCGCCGGAGGATACGCGTGGCCCGGCCTCGCGAGAGGCCCGCCGCCGTGAGCGCGCGCGTGTCCGCCGACTCGATGGCTTCGACGGCCCGTTCGACGCCCAGTTCCTCGCTCAGTAGTTCGGACGTCTTCGGGCCGATGCCCCAGTACTCCTCCAATCGCATAGGCGGGCCGACGGGCGGCCCGGGTTTAGTCGTTTATCATGGCCTCTCCGGGCCGTCTTCACCCCTCTGACTCGCCGGACTGGGCCTGATTGGCTTCGAGGTCCTGCCAGTCGACGGCCCCCTGTTCGACGATAGCCGTTGGCTGTAGTGCCGGGTCCGTGAGCGTCACGCGGGCGAGGCCGACCGGCCCGGTCCGTGGCTCGGCCAGATTCTCGGGAGTCGACGTCTCGAAGGGTGCCTCGGTGACGTCGCCGACGACCACGCGCAACGCCATGCCGAATCCCTCGTGTGGCGAACAGAGCATGTCGTATACGCCCGGCGTCTCGAAGGCCTGCAGCCACGTGTCCGGGACTGGCTCCGGGGGACCGTCCGCCTCTCTCTCACCTTGGTCGGCGCCGGCACCGCCGCCTCCTTCGCCGCCCCCTCCGGTTTCCCCCTCACCGCCGCCGGTCTCGGCGGGGGGCTCTATCTGGTCGTCCGCGATGGATTCGGGCCGCCACCCGAGCAGTGGCGAGGAGTACGCCGTCACGCCGGTCGGGACCCGCCGTCGCATCCCGAACGCGGGATGGTAGGCGACGACGTTGTGGTCGGGCGTCGTGAACACGAACTTCACCACGTCGCCGGGTTGCACGTGCAGACCGGTCGGTTGGTAGAAGAAGTCGGCCGGTCGGTTCGGGTTCGTCGGCGGTCCCTGTATGAGCGTCTGCACTTCGTGGACCGTCCCCCGCCCGTCCGTCTCCTGCTCGCCGCCGCCGCCCTGTTGGCCGTCGTCCGCCTGTGCGGTCGCCGTCCCGCCGAGCCCCGACAGCACGGCACCGGCACCGAGCGCCTTCATCACGTCTCGCCGCGAGGAGTCTGGTGGGTACTGTCCCATGGCGGGCCGTCCTCACGCATCGTCCTTTGTTAACGAGTCCAACGAGACGAGGAAACGAGTACAAGACCGCGTTACCGGCGCTGGCGGTCGCCCGGCCGACTGGAAAGGCGACCTTTGCGTCGATAGGGTGGCCGTATCGTTGCCAGACCCGACGCTCACTCGAAGACGGACCGCCCTTGTCTCCGGACCACTCAAGCCCCCGGCGTCGTAAGCGGGTCGTATGGCCGACGGACCGGACGCCGACGGGCCGACTTGTCCCGCCTGCGGGGCGACCCTCGACTCCCTCACACTCGAGTGTCCGGCCTGCGGGGAGCGACTGCTCTCCGAGGCCCAACTGGCCCGACTCGACGAGCGGATGGCGGCGGCCTTCGAGGGCGACCGCGACGGCGCACCGGGGTGGGCCGTCGTCCTGACCGGACTGGCACTCGGCATCGCCATCGCGCCGCTGGTCGCCTACGCCGCCGTCATCGCGGTCGGTGACCTCCCCCTGTCTGCCCTCGCCGTGCTTCTCCTCGCGGGGTGGCTCCTCCCGGCGGCGTACCTCGGCCGGTTCCCCTCGCCAAGTGCGGCGCTCGCACGCGGCCTCTACCTCGTCGTCGTCGGCGTCGTCGCCGTCGTCCTCGCGGTGGCCTACGACGCGGTCACCGGCGGATCCTCGCTCGTCACCCAGCGAACCGGACTCGTCGCTACGCTCTTGGCGGTGCCCGCCGTCGCCGCGGTCCTGTTGGCGCGCCGCGTCGCGGCCCGGGCCGCGAGACAGGCCCGGGGTGAACCCGGACCGCTCCACGAACGCGCGGGTATCGAACCCGACGGTGAGGACGACGGTGACACTCCCTGACAGACACGAAGTTTATAACCGACGGCGACGCCACCCACTGATGGCATGAAAGACGTGCTCTCCCGCATCGGAATTGGTTCCGCCCGTGTCGACACTGTCTTGCCCTCCAGCACCGTCCGCGCCGGCGACGCCGTCGACGCCGAAGTCCACGTCGAGGGTGGCTCGACCGACCAGGACATCGACGCCATCTACTTCGCGCTGGAGACGGAGTACCGCACCGAGGAGGGGTACGCCGACGCCATCGTCGACAAGTGGCAACTGACAGAGCCGTTCACCATCGGGTCCGGCGAGGAACGGCGCTTCGAGACGACTATCGACGTCCCGCGGCGGACGCCGGTGACCGTCGGGTCCGTCTCCGTCGAAATCGAGACGGGACTCGACATCTCGATGGCCGTCGACCCCGAGGACGAGGACCGAATCGAGGTCCGACCGACCGAGCGTCTGCAGGCCGTCTTCGACGCGCTAGAGAACGTCGGGTTCTCGATGAAGTCCTCCTCCTGCGAGGCCCGTCCCGGCGGTATCTTCTCGACGTCGGCGAATTTCGTCCAGGAGTTCGAGTTCCGCCCCCAGCGCGGCGAGTTCTCCGGCGAGGTTGACGAAGTCGAGATAATCCCGGTGTACGACGGGAACGGTCTGACCGTCCACATGGAGGTCGACCGACGCGGCGGTCTGCTCTCGGAAGCCATGGACATCGACGAACGGCACACCTCTTTTACGGTTCAGGATGCAGACCCGGCGGCCATCGAACCGTCGCTGACGCAGGCGATTCGGGACCTGAGTTGACTGCTTAGCCCCAGAACGACTGTGTTCTTGCGTACTCCCGTTCCTGTCGGAGGATGTCCCGATAGAACTCGTCTTCGTCCTCCCGCAGGCGGTTGATGATGCGCGCGGCGTTGTGCGGGCCGACCCCCCGCGCGGCGAGGGCGACGACGGCCTGTTTGCCGTGGGTCTGGACGAGCGATCCAGCGCGGTAGGCGCGCTCGGTCATCTTCTCTTGGTCCTCGTCCTTCTCGTCGGCCCGCACCGCCGAGACGACTTCGTCGGCCCACGGGTTCAGCGCGGCGACGCGGGTGGACCCGCATTTGGGACACTCCGGTTTGTCACGAACCCGGCCGACCTGCTGTTTCCGGTCCCAGTCCTGACAGTGCAGACAGAGCAGGATGACTCGGTCGCTCTGGATGCGCTCTCTGACCGTCTGGATGACGCTCGCGTCGGCGTTCTCCGGCGAGAGCAGTTCACGGCCCGACGAACGACCGCCGAGGCCGACGGGGGTCCGCTCGGCCACCGTCTCCAGCGCCACCTCGCCGGACTGGAGGCGTTCGAGGAGCGTCGCCGTCGCCTCGATAGCCAGATCTTCGTGCCGGACCTCCCGCATGGCCTCCTCGTACATCGGCGTGTCCTCCAGCGCGGCCAGCAGGCGGTCCCGTCCGAAGTCCGTCGACCCGCGGCCGCGCCAGCGCTTTAGCGACCCGAACTTGGTCGCGACCTGTGCGAGTTTGAACTTCAGCGCGTCGGCGTTCTTCAGGCTCAACTCCACCAAGGCGGGGATGTGGTCGGGGGCCGTCTCCTCCAATACCTCGATGACGTCGCCGGCGGTGATTCGCCGCGGCACCTCCAGTTCGATGCGGTAGGGGTCCACCTCCATCGCGACGGAGGACCCGGCCCGCTGTCCCAGCAGCGCCGAGAGGATGCGACCCAGCGTCTCGTTGACGGTGTGTCCGTGACACGAGTTGACCACCACCTCCCGGCCGTGAAACTCCACGAGGACGGTCTCGTCGTCGGGAATCGGCCCCTCGTGTCCCGCCAGTTGTGAGAGGCCGTCGGCGACCGTCTCGCGGTCACCGTCGTACCGGGCGGCGACGTGGGAGGCGACCGAGTCGACCGGCGCGCCGTCCTGCAACTGACTCCCTGCCACGCGGCGCAACTCCCCGACTTCCTGCGCGACGGCCTCCGGCACCGGAATCTCGGACCCGGTCCACGACGGCACCTCGCCGGCGGGGTCCTCGATGGGCGAGACGGTCACCACTTCCTCCTCCTCGTCGATGTTCGTGATGCGCCACATCTCGCCGCGCTGGACGAACACCTCGCCGGGGGTGGCGAAGTTGACGACGAAGCGTTCGTCTAAGGTCCCGACCTGTTTGCCGGAGGCCACGTCCTCCACCTCGTAGGTGGCCTCGTCGGGAATCATCGAGAGGTTCTGATAGAAGTACTGCCACGTGCCGCGGCGCTTCTCCAAGGTGTCGCGCTCCTCGTCCAACCAGACGACGTTGTTCTCGGCCAGTTCCCGAACCACCTCCTTGAACTCGGCTTCCCCGAGGTCACGGAACGGGTACGCCCGCGCGAGGACGTGGTAGGCCGCCATCGCCCGAATCTCCCCGGTGTCCATCACGAGGCCGGCTATCTGGTTGGCGACGGTGTCGAGGCTCCCGTCGTGAATCTGTGCGGGTTCCACGTCGCCGTCCTGCGCCTGCCTGGCGATGGCCAGCGCCTCCAGCGTGTCGTCGGCGTGGGTCGTGACGACGGTACCCGTCGACACTTCGTCGCGGCGGTGGCCGGCACGGCCGACGCGCTGGACCAATCGGGACACCTGCCGCGGACTCCCGTACTGGACGACGTGGTCGACGTGGCCCACGTCGATACCCAGTTCCATCGAGGAAGTACACAGCAGGGCGTCGAGGTCGCCGGCCTTGAACCGGTCCTCGACGTCGATACGGGCCTCCTTCGAGAGCGACCCGTGGTGGACCCCGAGGTTCGTCCCCAGTTCCTTGAACCGCGAGCCGAGTGCCTCCGCCGTCTGGCGCGTGTTCACGAACAGCAGGACCGACTCTTTCTCGGCGATCAGGTCGTCGATGTAGCGGACGTGGCTGGCCGTCTCGGCGTCGGTGACGAGTTCGCTGGAGAGGCGCTCGTCCCGGTCGGTCACCTGCGGGCGGACCACCTCGACGTCGAGGCGACTGCCGATGTCCACCTCGACGACAGAACAGGGACCGCCACCGGTGAGAAAGCGCCCGACCTCCTCGGGGTCACCGACCGTCGCCGAGAGGCCGATTCGCTGGAACCGGCCCGCGACCTCTCGCAGGCGCTCCATGCCGATAGTCAACTGGGCGCCGCGCTTGGCGGCCGCGAGTTCGTGCACCTCGTCGACGACGACGTGGTCGACGTCCTCCAGCGCCACGCGGAGTTTCGACCCGGTCAGCATCGCCTGCAGCGTCTCGGGCGTCGTCACCAGCACGTCCGGCGGGTCGTTCGCCTGTTTCTGTCGCTGGTAGTCGGTGGTGTCGCCGTGGCGAACGTCGACGTCCAGACCGAGCGTCTCGCCCCACCACTCCAGTCGCTCGCGCATGTCCCGGTTGAGCGCCCGGAGCGGCGTGATGTAGAGCGCGCCGATGCCGAACCGGTCGTCGGCCTGCACGAGGGCGTCCAGCACCGGGAGCATCGCCGTCTCCGTCTTCCCGGTGCCGGTGGGGGCGACCACGAGGGCGTCGTCGCCGCGGGCGAGCGCCGGGATGGCCTTCCGCTGTGGCTCCGTCGGCGTCGTGAACCCGCGCTCGGAGAGGGCGGCCCGAACCGCGTCGCCCAGCGCCGTGAACGCGTCGTGGCCCTGTGTCACCCCGTCGGTCATCGAGGCCGTCTAGCGACTACATCGGGTTAAACACGTTGTGTCACTGGCTGTCGCACAGGTTGAAGGCATCGGGACCCGGACTACCGCGTATGTATCTCGCCGACGAGGCGTGGCCGGATCTCGAATCGTACTTCGAGTCTGAGTCGCTGGCGCTGGTTCCGCTGGGGTCGACCGAACAGCACGGGCCGCACCTCCCCGAGGCGACGGACCACCTCATCGCCGAGTCGTTCGCCCGGGCCGCCGCCGAGGACACTGGATACCTCTGTACGCCGACCATCTCCGTCGGCGTCAGCCCGCACCATCGGCAGTTCCACGGGACGATGTGGGCCGACGCGCCCGCGTTCCGCGACTACGTCGAGAGTATCACCCGAAACCTCTCGTACCACGGCATCGACCGCGTCGTCTTCGTCAACGCCCACGGGGGCAACGTCGAGCATCTGCGTGAGGTCGGTCGCCGCCTACGCGACGACGGGACGATGTACGCCATCGAGTGGATGTGGGACGAGAGCATCACCGACCTCATCGAGGCGGCATTCGAGACGCCCGGCCCCCACGGCGGTCCGAAGGAGACGTCGCTCGTCCAGTACCTCGCCCCCGAGTTGGTCCACGAAGACCGCATCGAGGACGCGCGGGACGGCGGTCTGCGGGAGTTCGACGAGTCGACCGGGCGCGTCCACGGGGCGCGAACGTTCTACGACGCCATCGACAACACCGAGAACGGCGTACTCGGTGACCAGACCGACGCCTCCGCCGAGGTCGGCGAGGAACTGTTCGAGGCCGCCCTCTCGAACCTCTGTCACCTCTGTGAGTGGCTCGCCGACCAGCGGTTCGAGGACTTGCTACCGAAAGCCCACGTGTAGCCTTATGTCGGTGGCCCTCCGAGGTCCCGGTGAGATGAACGACAGCGGCGAGTTACGGAGGGCCGGCCGATGAACACGCTGGACGACATCGAGCGAGCGGTCAAGGACACCGCGCACTACGTCAGCAGCAATCTGGCGAACTACGCGGACCGCTCCGGGGCGCAGAACCCGAGCGGCGAGCAACAGGTCGGCGGCGACGTCTGGGCCGACGACCTCTTTTTCGACGCCCTCTCGTACGTCGAGGGCGTGGGCGGGTACGCCAGCGAGGAGCGCGAGGACGTCGTCGACTGCGGCGAGGGGTACACCGTCGCCATCGATCCGCTCGATGGCTCTGCGAACCTCGCGTCGAACAACTCCGTCGGCACCATCGTCGGCATCTACGATGGAGCGGTGCCCGCAAGCGGCCGTGAGATGGTCGCCTCGATGATGGTGTTGTACGGGCCCTACACCACGATGACCGTCGCCCGGGAGGACCGCGACGTGGTTCAGGAGTACCTCCTCCGTGACGGCCACAGCGAGCGCTGGGGGACTTTCTCGCTGCCCGACGAACCGACTGTCGTCGGCCTCGCCGGCAAGTACAACGAACGCAGCGACCCGATGAACGAGTTCGCACAGCAACTGTCGAGAGAGCTGAAACCCCGGTACGGCGGTGCGACCGTCGCGGACCTCGCGCAGGTGCTCGAGTACGGCGGCCTCTTTGGCTATCCGGCGACAGAGACCTATCCCGGCGGGAAACTCCGCGTGCACTTCGAAGCCGCGCCGCTCGCGTACCTCGTCGAAGCGGCCGGTGGCGGGTCGACGGACGGCGAGCAGTCCTTACTCGACGTCGGCCCCGAGGGCCTCCACGACCGGACGCCGACGTTCCTCGGCAACAGGGAACTCGTCGAGCGGACGGAGACGGCGCTGAGCGAGTAGCCTCAGACGCGGCGGTACCGCCCGAGTCGCGTCCCGTCGAGCAGGAACGCTTCCGTGTCGGCCATCCCCGCAGGGAGGAACGGCGCGAGGAAGTCCTGTCCCTCGACGTTGACCCACGTTCCGCCCGAGCGGTCGTTGAACGCCGGGAAGACGACGAGGTCCGCGCTCGTCTCGATGGCGACGCCGTCGTGGTCCGCGAACGGGTCGGCGACGAGCGACCCGCGGAGCCACGCCCGTTCCTTGCGAGCGCCGCCCACCTCGTCCTCCAACCTGACGACGGGGTGTTCGTGGCCCATGCAGACCACCTCGGCGTGCAGTACGTCGGGCGCGGGCCACGTGTGCCCGTGGACGAACCCCACGTCGCCGATGCGGGTGCCGTGGCCCGGCGTCACCTCGACGCCGGGGGCGAGGTCGTCGAGGATGCCTTCGAGGTCGCCGTCGTGGTTCCCCTTCACCAGCGTCACCGGCACGTCGACGGCGTCGAACAGCGCCGCGAGTTCCTCGCGTTCGTCGTCGAAGGGCGACCCGATGGCGTGGCCGAGGTCGCCGAGGACGACCAGTCGGTCCGCCCCCGACCGGTCGAGGAGTGACAGCAACCGCTCCCGGCGTCGGTCGGCGGCGGACTGCAGTTCGACGCCGTCGTAGCGCAGACCGGCCTCGATGCCGGCGTGGTAGTCGGCGACGGCCAGCAGTCGCTCCCCGTCGGTCTCGACGGTCGCGGCCGGTGCGTTCGGGAGCGGTTCGACGCGCATCGCTGTCGGGTTGGCGACGGCGGAAGAAAAACGGCGCGGCTCGGATACGGACTCAGATGGGGGTGAGCTTCCCGTCTTCGGGTTCGTAACAGCGCCCGCCCATCAGCGCGTCCTGAATGGCGTCCGCGACGGCGTCGGGGTCGGCGCCGTACCGTTCGACGACGGTCGAGCGGACGGTCTCGCGGTCGGCGCCGCCCCCGTCGTTCAACTCCGTCATCACGTCCATGACGGCGTCTTCGAGGTCGACGTCGTCGGCGTCCGGCGCGTCTTCAGCGCCCGACTCGGCAGGCGTCGTCTCGTCGGCTCCTGCCTCGGTGGCCGTCTCGGGCGTCTCGACGGGCGCGTCGCTGGTGGCCGCCTCGGCGTCGGGTTCGACGGACTCGTCGCCGGCGGGTGCACCGGCAGCGTCCGGAGCGCTCTCCGCGTCGGCGGCCCCGGCCGGTGCCCCAGACTCGGCGGCCTCGGCCAGTTCCTCGGGGTCGGGCGTGTCGATGCCGGCCGCCCCGGCCTCGTCGACCTCCGTCCCGCTCTGGAAGTCGGTCCCGTACTCCTGTTCTATCTCCTCGCGCTCGTCCTCGTCCAGTTCGAACTCGGTGTCGAAGTCGCCGACCTCGTCCTCGTCGGCACCGAGGTCGGCGGCTCCGGTCTCGGTGGCGGCCGCGTCGCCGGCCGTCTCGGTCGGTTCGACGGTCTCGGCCTCGTCTGCGCTCGCGTCGGCCGTGTCGCGACGCTCCACGTCGGTGTCGAAGTCGCCGAGTTCGTCGTCGTCGTCTGCGCTCACGTCCGCTGTCTCGGCAGCGCCCGACGCGGTCGTCTCTACGGGCTCGCTTGCAGCGTCGGACGCTGGACTCGTCTCGGAACCCGTACTCACCGGTTCGGTGTCGGCATCCGTCGTCTCGCCATCGGCCTCGCTCGTCGCCGGGGCAGCGTCCCCGCCGGCGGAGTCCTCGCTCGTCTCGGGCGCGGCCGCGGCAGTTTCGAGGTCCGTCTCCGCGAGTATCGGAATCGGGTCGTCGGTCCCGTCGTCGGGCGAGAGCGACAGCGACCCGACCTCGTCGAGTTCGTCGGCGACGACGCGGGCCGCGTCCAGCGAGAGGTCACGAACCGCCTGCAGGTAGTCGCCGGTCGTCCCGTAGTGGTCCAGCGCGAGGGTGATGCCGGCAGCGATACTCTCGTCGACGCCGGACTCGACGAGCGACGCGTGGAGTTCGTCGCCGGACAGCCCCGATTGTTTCGCACTGGCCATCCGTGCCACGCGGTCGATGGTCTGCTCGGCGGCCTGTACGACCCAGCGGTCCCGCGTGTCGGCGTCCACCTCGCTGATGGACTCGGGCCGGATAGAGGTGAACACGCGGTCGCCGTCCTCCGGTTCGAAGGTGCGGGCCTTCCCGGTGACGGCGACGAACATCGGCGGGGTCGCCGATTCGAGGAACGCCAGCGCGTCCGGTTGGTACTGACCGGCGTAGACCACGAACGGCCCCGTCGGGTCGACGATGCGGGCGCGCAGGACTTCCTCGTTGACCTGCTCTACCTCCGTGAGGACGCCGACGACGAACAGGCGGTTGATCCGTGTGCCGGTCGGCGTGACCACGTAGTTCGGAGCGCGCTCCTCGTCGGACTCGGAGTACGAGAAGTCCGCATCGTCGAACTCCGCGGCGAACAGGCGGTGGGCGACCTCGCGGCGGCCCGGTCCACCGTCCTCGGACTCGCTCATGCCTCCACCTCCCGGAGGAGGGTGTTCGCACGCTCCGACGGGTCGTCCTCAGACTCGCTGAACTCGCTGGCGTTGAGGTTGGCGCCGTACTCGTCGACCGAGAGCGAGCCGCGGACGACGTATTCGAGGCCGACGACGCGGTCTGCGATGCGGTCCGCGACGACTTCCTTGTCCATCGCGTCGCGGGCGTGTTCGCGAGCGTCCTCTAGGTCGCCGCCGTAGATTCTGGCGGTCAGTTCGTCGTCTAAGATGACGGTAACGGTGGCGGTGCCGTCGTCGAGTATCGCTTTGGTCCGCAGGTCGTCCTCGCCCTCGACGGCGCCGTGGGAGCGACACTGGCCGTTCTGGATGACGCGGCCACACTCCGGACAGCGCTCGATGAGGCCGGACCCGTCGCGTATCTCGATGACGTTGCCGGCGAGTTCGACGTCGAACTGCCCGCCGCTCTCGACGGCCTCGCGAATGGACATCCGCGGGGCGTCCTCAGCGACCGCTACCGACTCCGAGAGCGGCGTCACGGTCGAGAACTCGGAGACGTTGACCGACGGCGCGCCGCGGAACTCCCGGACGAACGTCTCTTCGATGCGGACCGAAGCGCCTGCCTCGATGGCGTCGTGTGGTTCCCAGTCGGTGAAGGGGAGGCGTCCCGACTCGTCGCCGAGGACACCGCTGAGGATAGTCGTCTCGCCGTCGCGGCCGTCGATGACTTTCTCCTCGCACTCTACGACCTGCACTTCGACGGTGATGCCGCGGTCGCCGGGTTCGAGGTCCGTGAGACTCGACTCGCCGCCGACCTCGGCGTCGATATCGAGCGTCTCGTCGACGACGCTCGTCTGGGTGCTGTCGCCGAGGTTGAGTTCGGGCTTCCCGTCCCACTCGCGGACGCCAGCGTTGCCGAACTGCACCGTCTGGCCGGGTTCGAGGTCGGCGTCGAAGCCGTCCCACGCGGTGTAGGAGATGGTGCCGGATTCGTCCGCGAGTTCGCCCTCACGGATGACGTGCTGTTCGCCGTTGTACTGGATGGACCGCCGACCGGACGTGAGTACCACGGCGGTGACCGTCACGTTCGAGTCGTCGGTCGAGACCTCGCTGATGGCCTTACTCGATGGGGTGCCGTCGCTCCCGCCGCCGTCACCGTACTTCCGGCGGAGGCTCTGCTTGGCCTCGTCCATCGGTACGGAGTACTCGACGAGGTTCTCCAGGTCGCGTCTGACCTCCTCTTTGTCGACGTCGAGGTCGGAGGCGAGTTCCTCGACATGGTCTTCGAGAGACATCGAAGGAGGGTTCGGCGGGGGCGTTGAAAAGGGTTTGTGGGCCGACGCGAAGGGGGTCCTGTCACCGAGCGACCAATTCGGCCGATATTTTTATTGTTGATAATGTCTATCGCAGTTTGTATGTCTCGTATGTGGCGTTTGTATGGTCTAGGGAGCTATATTACGCCATTATCGGCTCGGTTGATGGCTCTAATTCCCAGCCATGATACCGATTGCGCGGGGGGAGCGTAACGTGGGCAGTCTCTTCGGGTCGAAACCATCAGACGCACACGTTATCTGGCGGAGCGGTCGCGACGATGGCGGGAAAAAGCGGTTCGACTTCGAGTATCTGGAACTGTGGGCGGCACACTTCGGCGTCGACTACGAGGAGTGGGAACGAGTGGACCACGACCGCGGCGAGGACCCCCGGAAACAGCACGTCTGCGTGTTTCATTGGGCCAAATCCGGGGGTCAGGAGGTCTCGCTGGGCGGCGAGACGTGGACGATGGGGGCCTCCGAACGCCCGCGGACGTTCATAGAGATCGACGAGGCGGGGATGGTTCGGCTGAAGGGATGGACGAGCGAGACCACCATCGACGTCGACGAACTCGTCCTCGACGGGACGACCCTCCGTCTGCGGACCGCAGACGGCGGCCAGAAGTCACTCGACGTCGAGAAACTGGCCAGCAAACCCGACGCGAACACCACCTGATTCACCAGAACCGAAACCCGTTTCCTCTCTACTCGCCTGCCGTGTCGTATGCACGTAGTCGTCAACGCCGCGATGAGTGCCGACGGAAAGCTCTCTACGCGGCGCCGTGAGCAGATACCTATCTCCGGGCCCGACGACTTCGATAGAGTCGACCAGTTACGGGCCGACAGCGACGCCGTCATGGTCGGCGTCGGGACGGTGTTGGCCGATGACCCCTCGCTGACGGTCGACGATCCGGACCGTCGTGAGGCGCGGACCGAGCGAGGCGACCCGGCAAACCCCGCCCGCGTCGTCGCCGACTCGCGCATCCGGACGCCGCCGGACGCGAGGGTCCTCGACGGCTCGGCGGAGACGTATCTGCTCGTCAGCGAGGCCGCGCCGACGGACTTCATCGAGGAGATGGAGGCCGCGGGCGCCTACGTCATCGCCGCCGGCGAGGACCGGGTCGACCTCACGACGGTACTCGCCAAACTAGAGGGTGAGGGCGTCGACCAACTGATGGTCGAGGGCGGCGGCGAACTCATCTTCGGCCTGTTCGAGGAGGGGCTTGTCGACGAGCTCTCCGTGTTCGTCGGGCCGAAAATCTTGGGTGGACGGGACGCCCCGACGCTCGCCGACGGCGACGGGTTCGTCGAGGACTTCCCGGCACTGGACCTCACCGGCGTCGAACGACTCGACGACGGCGTCCTGTTGACGTGGTCGGTAGACGGTCGAACCGAGTAGAACGAGTCAGTGGTCGTGGCCGGTCAGTTCGCCGAACGTCGCGCCGAAGCGCTCCTCGAAGAGGTCGAGCGTGAGTTCTTCGAGCGCCGCAATCTCTTCGTCCGGTTCGCCCTGACTGTGGTGGACGGCGCCGTGGATTCGCTGAGCGAGACCGAACATCGCGATGTCACCGACGACCTGCGGGTCCGTCTCGTCGGCCTCCTCGCGGAGGATGTCCAGCAGGCCGCTGGGAACGGTCAGTTCGTCGGTCGCGTCGTCGCCTTCGATAGTCAGCGTGACAGTGTCACTATCCATACGGACCCGTTCGCCCACCCGACGGAAGGGTCTGTCGGGTTCGTGTCCGCCGACTACCACGCCGTCATTGACCGAATCAGGCCGCGACGCCGCCGTCCCGTGTTTCGGTCGCCGTGGTCTGAGCAGTCCCCTCGACACGCGCTCGGAGGGCTTCGTTCATCGCCTCGAAGCCAGCGCGGATGTTCGCCTCGTCGAGGAGGAGACCGACCAGCAGTCCCGAAAAGGACTCACTGTGGTGCAGTCGAGTACGACCGTCGTCGAGTTCTTCGAGTCGGAACTCGTGGCGGCCGTCGAAGAGGCCGGGCACGCCGAGTCGGCCCAGCCAGGCCAGTCGCTCGCCGGGGTCGGCGGCCGTGACTCGAGGTTTGAATCCCCTGCCGCGCCCCTCGGGTGGTTCGATGCGAATATCGAGACGGTCGCCCGCTGTCGGCGTCCCCTCGATAGCCGTGACGAACGGGTTCCACTCGGGGTACGATTCGAAGTCGGTCAGCGTCGCCCAGACGTCTGCGGGGGTCGCGTCGACGTCGATGGTCGTCTCGATGGTCCTCATGTTTCCGTAGACGTTCGCTGATACGATACAGACAGACTGAGCCGTGTGTACACGCGATTCGCCGAAAAACACCCGCACGTGAGCGGTGCGATCAGTCGTCCGCTGCTTCGGCGGCGGCCTCGGTTTCCTCGTTCTCCGGCAGGTCTTCGAGGTAGTCGTCGGCGTCGATGGCGGCCTTACAGCCCATCCCGGCGGCGGTGACGGCCTGCTGGTAGTGGTAGTCGACGACGTCGCCGGCCCCGAACAGGCCGGGGACGTCCGTGGCGGTTTGGCCGCCGCCCTTGCCGCCCTTCGCGACGATGTAGCCCGTCTCGTCGAGTTCGACCCCCGTGTCTTCGAGGTAGTCGGTGTTCGGCGTGTGGCCGATGGCGATGAACACGGCGCCCACGTCGAAGTCGGACACCTCCGTCTCGTCGTCGTCGAGTTTCTCGGAGGGATGGCCCGCGTCGTTCCGGGCGAGGGTGACGTGGTCGACGCCGTCCTCGGGTGAGCCGTGCATCTCCAGCACCTCGGTGTTGCGCATGATCTCGATCTCGCCCGACTCGACCTTCTTCTGGACCTTGTCTATCCAGTAGTCCTCCGCGCGGAACTCCTCGCGGCGGTGGGCGATGTACACCTTGTTGGCGAACTTCGTGAGGAAGTGAGCTTCCTCCATGGCGGCGTCGCCGCCGCCGACGACCAGCATGTCCTCGCCGCGGAAGAACGCGCCGTCACAGGTCGCACACGTCGAGACGCCGTAGCCCATCAGGTCGTCTTCACCGGGGATGCCCAGCGTGCGGGCGCTGGCACCCGAGGCGGCGATGAAGGCGTCACAGGTGTAGACGTCGCCGTTGGTGAGTTCGACGCGGAACGGGCGCTCTGAATCGTCGACGTTCTCGACGACACCGTGTTTCAGGTCGGAGCCGAACTGCTCGGCCTGCGCTTTCATCTCGTTGATGAGGTCGGGGCCGGAGATGCCCTCGGGGAAGCCGGGGTAGTTCTCGACTTCGCTCGTGAGCGTCAACTGGCCACCCGGTTCGTCCCCTTCGAGGACGAGGGGGTCGTTGTTGCTGCGGGCGGCGTAGATGGCCGCTGTCAGGCCGGCGATGCCGGTCCCGGCGACGATAAGTCGGCGGTGGTCCTCGGTGTCTGTCATTACCCGTGGTACTCCACAGCGGCGTATTTACCTTGCGCTGTCGTGTCGACGGCACACAGCCACGCCGACAGGCTTACACGCTCGCCGTCGCTCGCTCCGGCTATGGCCGCCGACCTGACCGAGAAGACAGACCGGTACGAGGGACTGCTCGCCGAGGCACTGGACGCCGCCGAGATCGCGCCGCCCGAGGGGACGCCGATGCACGACGCCGCGCTCGACTGCGAAGAGATGGCGTCGTCGTACCTCGAAGACGGGCGCCATTTCCGCACGGAGGACGACCTCGTCAACGCGCTGGCGTCGTTCTCCTACGGGCACGCGTGGCTGGACGCGGGCGCCCGCATTGGCCTGTTCGACGTGCCGACCGAGGGCCATCTTTTCACGGTCTGAGGCCGTCTGCGCCGCCGAATTACCCCCCGGCATTCGGTGTCTCTCGTACGGACCACGTGCGGAACTACCGGAACACCGTCGAGGAGATACTGGCGGTCCCAGAGTGACCAAAACGACGCACGTAGACGGATGTGGAGTGCAACCTCGATGACTACCCGGTCGTAGTTCGGAAACCCCTTTTATACATCACCGGTCTGACTGCGTCTTCGGCAACGCATCCGCACGGCCCTGATACCGCTCACCGTCCTGACGTCCGGTTTCCCCGACGTCGTGGCGGAGCTATCGGTCGAACAGGCGTCGATGATCCGCTGACCGGGCCTGAAATGAACGACTGGTCGACCTCCGGTCCCGGCGTCACCGTCGCCACAGCGCCGGGGAGGCGGCAGGTTTAAATGAGGGTGTGGTCTTCCGTGATATCTTCTACCACGGCGCTTGCATGCGATTAGGGCGCACACTCGGCGAAAGGTTTTTATACTTGTCGAACTAACTATTGGTAAGAGAAACCCGGCAAGGGTTCTTTAGCATTACGCACCCGGCAGTCGGGGAACATCCACCATGAGTGAATCCACAGTACGCAACACGACAGAAGAACAAGTACAGGAGCGAGACATCGGCGAGGAGACGACAGAACAGCAGGACGTCTGTCCCGAGTGTGGCGGCAACGTCACGACAGACACCGAACACGGCGAGACGGTCTGTCAGGACTGTGGGCTCGTCGTCGAAGAAGACAGTATCGACCGGGGACCCGAGTGGCGTGCGTTCGACTCCTCGGAGCGTGACTCGAAGTCCCGCGTCGGCGCGCCGACGACGAACATGATGCACGATAAGGGCCTGTCGACCAACATCGGCTGGCAGAACAAGGACGCCTACGGGCGGTCGCTCTCGTCCAGCCAGCGCCAGAAGATGCAACGTCTGCGCACGTGGAACGAGCGGTTCCGCACCCGCGACTCCAAAGAGCGCAACCTCAAGCAGGCGCTCGGCGAGATCGACCGAATGGCCTCGGCGCTTGGCCTCCCGCAGAACGTCCGCGAGACGGCGAGTGTCATCTACCGCCGAGCGCTGGACGAGGACCTGCTCCCCGGCCGTTCCATCGAGGGTGTCGCGACGTCGGCGCTGTACGCCTCGGCGCGCATGGCGGGGAGTCCCCGCTCGCTCGACGAGATGGCGGTCGTCTCCCGGGTCGATAAGATGGAACTGACCCGGACCTACCGCTACATCGTCCGCGAACTGAACCTCGAAGTCAAGCCGGCGGACCCCGAGCAGTACCTCCCCCGGTTCGTCTCGGACCTCGGCCTGAGCGACGAGACGGAGCGGCAGGCCCGCGAACTCATCGAACGCGCTCGCAAGGCGGGCATCCTTTCCGGGAAGTCGCCGGTGGGCCTCGCGGCTGCCGCCGTCTACGCCGCTGCGCTCCTGACCAACGAGAAGGTCACCCAGAGCGAAGTCGGTGACGTGGCCAACATCTCGGAGGTCACCATCCGCAACCGCTACAAGGAACTCCTCGAAGCCGAGAACGTCCCGGCGTAGACGGTTTCGTTGGACCCCTGACGCCGACACTGTCTGAGGCAGACCAGTGGGGTGACGCCAACCTTTTTCCACTTCCGGCGTGTGTCAATATCACACATGGAGGAAGCGTACGTCCGGTTGCTCTGTCCCGAGTGTACGAAAGACTGGGAGTCGACGCCGAGCGAGTTACCGACACACGACACGCTGTATCACTGCCCGAACTGTCACGCGAGCAGACGCCTCGCAGAATTCACACGCACCGATCGCGACTTACAGACGCTGAAAGGGCTTCAGTAACTAGCCGCTGGTCGCCGAGCGTGCACCACACGCCTCACAGCGCAAGAGCAGTGCGTCTCCCTCACGTTCGAGTCGCGTATCGGGGAGCCCACACTCAGAACAGCGGACGAACTCGTCGACGTACTCGTCGATAGCCGTCCCCAGACGGTCGGCGCCGAACGACCCGGTGAGCCGTGCCCGCCCACTCTCGTCGATGTGCGCGCTTGTCCCCACCTCCGTCTGGAGGAACTGCAGGACGTGGTCTGGCTCCCGACCCAATCGGTCACACAGCGACTGGAAGTTCTCCACGACGGTGGCGTTCCCCTCCTGTCTGACCTCGGGGTCCGGTACCTCGAACCGCTCTGACGACCCCTCTATGTCGGGCGTCTCCGACATCGCCCGGTCGAGCATATCGTCGTAGTCCATACGACACAGTGGACGGCCCGGCGTCAAAAATCTTTCAAACCCACCGACACCGGCCCCGGTCGGACGTGACCCGCTACGCGAATTCGGCCGTCTAAGACCGCCTATTCTAACGTTTTATCATCGGGTCGGTGTGTTAACCACCGTCAGAGTAGTACTATAACCCTCCGTCCTCTAGCAAGGGTTGACCATGAAGAAGCAGGAACTCATTCACCTTCACGGCCTGCTTGCACAAGTACAGAACCACTACGAACAAGACACCGGTTCTACGGTCGAACACGACGAGTACGCCGAACTCGGCGTCAAGCCGACATCGATTCACAAGTCGAAGACAGACCACAAGGCCGCTGTCTTCGCTATCGCCGACGGAATTACCTCGGAGATGACCGCCGAGGAGAAAGAGCCTGTTTCTGCCGCCGCTGACTAACTCTCCCGCATCGTTCCTTCAGAAGCGCCGCTACTCAGCGGCTGCCACGGCCGAAAACGGACTGCGAGACGTCGCCGACGGCTATTCGTCGATGAGTTCCTCGAACTCGGGTAGTATCTCTTCGTCGGTCGCGGTGTCGTCCGCCTCCGTGTCGTCCGCCTCCGCTTCCGCCGGTTCGTCCTCGTCCGGTATCTCCTCTATCTCGACGATGTCGAGCGGGATGTTCTCCAGTCGCTGGCCGATCTCCTTTCGCGCGATGCGGGCGGCGTGTTCGTCACGCTCGACGTTGAAGACGGTCATCTCCAGTTCGAGCGCGACGAGACTCTCGTCGGCCGCGAGGAACGCGGGCTCTAACTCCTCCCCGCAGTGTGGACAGCTCCGTTCGCCCATGTTGATCTCGACGTAGTTGAGGTCCGGATTGAGCATATCGCCGGTCTTCGAGATAGCGATTCGGACCGCTTCGTCGGCTGTGGCTACGTCGTAGACGGGGACGGCTGCCTCGACGACAACTCTGCAGTCCATACGAGCATGTTTGCTGGCCTATATAATGAAGGTTGGCCCGGGCGTTCAGTCGGATTCGAACCCGGTCGCGTCCTCGCCGACGTCGAGGGCGTCGGTGGAGACGACGGCGTCGGTAGGCAGTCGGGAACCGATGGACGGGATGGCGATGGACTCGCTGCCCAGTACGGCGAACCCGACGAAGATGGTGAGGAAGCCGACGACGGCTAGCTCCGAGATAGACTCGCCCAGTAGCGCCCACCCACCGAGCGTCGAGACGACCGGAACGACGTAGAACACGAGGTTCGCGTGGGTCGCACCCGACCGGTCGAGCAGGCCGAAGTAGGCCACGTAGGCGACGGCGCCGGCGAAGACGCCAACGTAGAGGAGCGCGACGAGCGCCGCAGGACCCCAGCTAACGGCGGCGACGGACTCGCCGGCCTGCCAGCTAAGTCCGTGACACAGGGCGGCGGCGACGGGCAGGGCCCACGCCGTCCGGACGGTGCTAGAGAGGTCGCTGTCGCTCCAGCGGACGAGGACGCTCCCGAGCGCCCCGCTGACCGCGCCGCCGAACAGGAGGAGTTTGCCGCCGCCGCCACTGAACAGCATCTCGGGGTCGGGGTTGACGACCAGTGCGACGCCGAGCAAGCCGACGAGCAGGCCGACCGCACCGCGCTTCGAGAGGCGCTCGTCGGCCAGCAACAGGGCCGCGAACACGGGGGTCAGGATGGGGTTGAGGCTGAAGACGATGGCGCCCACGGCGCTGGTGGCGTCCTGCTGGCCGACGAACAGGAGCGCGTTGGTCAGGCCCAGCGCCAGCAGTCCGGTCGAGAGGATGCCCAGCGCGTCACCACGGCTCTGGGGGAGCAGGTCGCTCCGAGACCGGGTGAGCGCCACGTAGCCGAGCAACGCCACGGCGG
This sequence comes from Haloarcula pellucida, assembly GCF_014647235.1. Classification (GTDB taxonomy): domain Archaea; phylum Halobacteriota; class Halobacteria; order Halobacteriales; family Haloarculaceae; genus Haloarcula; species Haloarcula pellucida. The sequence continues at coordinate 1,217,939 of NZ_BMOU01000001.1, read as the reverse complement.
CGACGTCGAACCGGAGCGCGACGAACAGGAGCGGCGGGAAGTGGTCGAGGCCGGCCTTCGCCGCGACGAACGTCCCGCCAAAGAGGACGCTGGCGGCCACACCGAGCGCGAGGACACGTCGTGACACCATCGTTATAGCAACACCTCGCCGACGGACTGACCGGGTACCGAGACACGCAAGAGAATCGCATATGACGGCTGTATCATCGTACTTTCGAGTAGACGTAGTAGGGTTATAGTCTCGTTTAGAAACTCTTACACGACGGGTCGGGACCGACGACCCGCGGCGGTATTTCACGGAGTGAAATTATTGCACGACACGAAAACCGTATCCGTACGGGCCAGCAAGCGCCGGTATGGACGCCACGCTTTCGGAGATAGAGTTTCTCGCGCTCTCACCGAATCGGGTCGCGGTGTTAGAGCTCCTCGCGGCCGACTGGCACACACGCTCGGAACTCGCCGCCGAGACCGGTGCGTCGCAGGCGACGCTGGGGCGCATCCTCGGGGACTTCGAGGACCGGAAGTGGGTCCGACGGACCGAGGGCGGCTACGTCGCGACGGCGACCGGACGCCTCGTCGCCGAGGGGTTCAGAGACTTACTGGACATTCTGGAGACGGAACGCGACCTGCGGGATATCGTCGACTATCTGCCGACTGACGCGATGGACTTCGACTTGCGACACCTCGCGGACGCCACGATTACGACGCCGTCCCAGACGCGGCCGAACGCGCCGTTACAGCGCCTCCTCTCGCTGATGCGCGACGCCGACGATGTGACGGCGTTCTCCCACGCGTTCAACGACCAGAGCCTCTCGGTCGCGGCCGACCGGGCAGGGAGTCAGCAGTTCCGGGCGATTCTGTCACAGAGTGCCGTGGACGCGCTCACCGGAGACGAGACGCTGCGGGCCCGCCTCCGCTCGCTCGTCGAGACGGAGACGGCGTCAATCGGCGTCTACGACGGGGAGATACCGCTCGCGGTGACTATCGTCGACGACGTGGTGAACCTCCTCGTCCGGGACGAGCGCGGGGTGTTGCAGGCGGCCGTCGACACCGACCATCCAACCGTCCACTCGTGGGCCGAGGCCCGATTCGAAGACTACCGCGAGCAATCGGCGCCGCTCACCGCGGCCGACCTCCGACCCTGAGTCCTGTTGTCGACTGCACCTTCGTGAAGACGGTCGCCACCCCGGGCGACGGTCGCCACTGGCTGGCAACCGACGGTATCAGCGGACGCGCCAGACCTCGTCGCCCGGGAGGAACCGACCCAGTTCCGCTTCCTGTCTGTAGTCGGTCGCCAGTAGCGCCGTGAGTGCGGCGACGAGTTCGTCCTCGTCCTCGTCGGTCCACTCGACGGGGTCTTTGACTGGGTAGACGAGCCACCCGCTGCCGCGAACTTCCGTCGCGTGGAGTTCCTCCATGTCGACGGCGTCGGCCGGTTCGGCGGTCATGTTCGCGAAGACGTGCTTCGTCGCGCGTTCGCCGACCGGGAGGAGGACGTGTGAGGTAATGGCCCGGACCTCGGTATCGAACATCGGTTCGTGGTCCGCGTAGTCCGCTTCGGTCGGGACGCGGTCGCCACAGAGGAACAGATACGAGAGGTACGTCTTGTCGACGGTCGGCGGCGTCCCGGCCTCCTGCAGGAGGCCGCCCGCAACGAGCGCGCGCTGGAGTCGCTCGGCGGCAGGGGTCCCGGTGAAGGGGATGCCCGATTCGCTGCCGCCGTGGACGCCGGGGTGGTCACCGATGACGTGGAAGTCCGCGTTCGCATCACCGTAGCCCGGAACGAACGGCTCACACGGCGGCTGGAAGCCAAACGGGTTGTGCTGGGTTGCCGTGATGTTCTTCACGAGGGGAGTCTGGAAGCAGGTCGGGAAAACTCCGACGGTCTCGGGCGGGCAACGCTTTTTTCGGATGCCCCCGACGAGACGGGTATGCTCAGGTCCGGGAGCCGTGATGTCGCGTGAACCACGACGACCGCGTCGAGGACCTCCGCGAACGGAAGGCGGAGGCCGAACGTGGCGGTGGTAACGAGCGCATCGAGGCCCAACACGAGAAGGGGAAACTCACCGCGCGTGAGCGCATCGACTACTTCCTCGACGACGACACCTTCGTGGAGATCGACGCCCTGCGGGAACACCGCTCGACGAACTTCGACATGGACGAGAAGCACGTTCCGGGCGACGGCGTCGTCGTCGGCTACGGCGAAGTCAACGGCGAACGGGTGTACGTCTTCGCCCACGACTTCACCGTCTTCGGCGGATCGCTCGGCGAGGCCTTCGCCCAGAAGGTCTGTAAGGTGATGGACAAGGCCATCGAGAACGGCGCGCCCATCATCGGGCTGAACGACTCGGCGGGGGCACGCATTCAGGAGGGCATCGACTCGCTGGCTGGCTATGCCGACATCTTCCACCGCAACCAGAAAGCCAGCGGCGTCGTCCCGCAGATTTCGGCCATCATGGGCCCCTGTGCCGGCGGTGCCGTCTACTCGCCGGCCATCACGGACTTCGTCTACATGGTCGAGGAGACCAGCCACATGTTCATCACCGGCCCGGACGTCATCGAGACGGTCACCGGCGAGGAAGTCGGCTTCGACGAACTGGGTGGGGCACAAACCCACGCCACGGAGTCCGGTGTCGCCCACTTCACGGCCGCGGACGAGAAGGCGGCGATGGACGACATCCGCTATCTCCTCTCGTATCTCCCGCAGAACAACGTCGCGGACCCGCCGCGCGTCGACCCGTGGGACGACCCGGAGCGCCGGGACGAGAGTCTCGTCGAGACGGTGCCCGACGAGCCACAGAAGCCGTACGACATGGTGGACGTGATAGACGGCGTGTTGGACGAGGACTCCTTCTTCGAGGTGGCCGAGGGGTTCGCGCGTAACATCGTCACCGGGTTCGCCCGACTCGACGGGCACAGCGTCGGCGTCGTGGGCAACCAACCGCGCGTGAACGCCGGGACGCTGGACATCGACGCCTCGCGGAAGGGCGCGCGGTTCGTCCGCTTCTGTGACGCCTTCAACATCCCCATTCTGACGTTCGTCGACGTGCCGGGGTTCATGCCCGGCAAGGACCAGGAGCGCAACGCCATCATCAACCACGGCGCGAAACTGCTGTACGCCTACAGCGAGGCGACGGTGCCGTTGCTGACTGTCATCACGCGCAAGGCGTACGGGGGCGCCTACGACGTGATGGCCTCGAAGCACATCGGCGCAGACGCCAACTACGCGTGGCCCACGGCCGAGATAGCGGTGATGGGGCCGCAGGGCGCCGTGAACGTCCTCTACGACGACGAACTCGCCGACGCCGAGGACGTCGAGGCCCGCCGGCAGGAACTCATCGACGAGTACCGCGACGCCTTCGCCAACCCCTATACCGCCGCCGAACGCGGCTTCGTCGACGACGTGCTGGAACCGAAAGACACCCGACCGCGACTCGTCGAGGACCTCGACCTCCTGCGGGGCAAGCGAAGCGACCAACCGGACCGCAAACACGGGAACATCCCACTGTGACCATGGCTACCGATACCGCAGACACCGTCGACGGCGCGCTGGTGGCGGAGATAGCGGCCCAACTCCCGGACGCGTCGACGGACGAGGCGGCGGCCATCGCCGTCGCCGTCGGCGCGCATCTCACGGACCGTAAGCGGGCCGCCGCCGCGGCTGCTGCGGCGGCTGCGGCGGCCGGCGGCGAATCGTGGGACGGCAAGGAGTGGTCGTTCTCCGAGCGCGTCGAAGGGACACAGAAGCGCCACGTCAGGGTCCGCGAGGAGGCGCCGACGGACCCGTGGAGTGCGGCCGGGCGGACAGACCGGATGTAACGGTTCGGCCGCCCAGCTCCGCCAGTTCGGTGGCCAGCAGCGGCAGGCTCCCCCGGCCTTCGAGCGTCTCCAGCCACGCCACCGGTACCCCGTCGATGCCGAAGCGTGCGCCGGCGACGGTCACCGCGCCGATGGTATCGGCGTCGCCGCCGAGACGATGGCCGCTCGCAGCGAACCGGCGGCGAGGATGTGGACACCTCCGCGAGTGGTCCGTTCGTCCATGTCCGACCGCTCGTGTACCGTGGAAAAAAAGAGCGGTCGGTCGATTCGCCGCTCCGCATAGTTTTATGGGCCAACTCTCGGTATGGTGGGATATGTTCGACAAAGTACTCGTCGCCAACCGCGGTGAAATCGCGGTCCGGGTCATGCGCGCGTGCGAGGAGTTGGGCATTGGGACGGTTGCTGTCTACTCTGAGGCCGACAAACACTCGGGGCACGTCCGCTACGCCGACGAGGCGTACAACGTGGGGCCGGCACGAGCGGCCGACTCGTATCTGGACCAAGAGGCGATTATCGACGCCGCAAAGCAGTCCGGCGCCGACGCCATCCACCCCGGCTACGGCTTCCTCGCCGAGAACGCCGACTTCGCCCGGAAGGTAGAGGACACGGACGGCGTCAAATGGATCGGACCGGCCGGCGACGCGATGGAGAAACTGGGCGAGAAGACGAAGGCCCGGAAGATCATGCAATCGGCGGACGTTCCCATCGTCCCCGGGACGACGGACCCCGTCGACGACCCCGAGGAAGTCGTCGAGTTCGGCGAGGAACACGGTTTCCCCGTGGCCATCAAGGCCGAAGGTGGCGGCGGTGGCCGCGGGATGAAGATCGTCCGCGATCCCGACGAGATAGCGGAGCAACTCGAATCCGCCAAACGCGAGGGTGAGGCGTACTTCTCGAACGACTCCGTCTATCTCGAACGGTTCCTCGAGAACCCCCGTCACATCGAGATCCAGATCATCGCGGACCACGAGGGCAACGTCCGCCACCTCGGCGAGCGTGACTGCTCGCTCCAGCGTCGCCACCAGAAGGTCATCGAGGAAGGCCCGTCGCCCGCGCTCTCTGATGAACTCCGCGAGAAGATCGGCGAGGCCGCGCGCCGGGGCGTCCGCGCAGCGGACTACTACAACGCCGGGACCGTCGAGTTCCTCGTCGAGGAAGATACCGACCGCGAACCCGGGGAAGTGCTGGGGCCGGAGACGAACTTCTACTTCCTCGAAGTCAACACGCGTATTCAGGTCGAACACTGTGTCACCGAGGAGATTACCGGTATCGACATCGTCAAATGGCAGATCCGGGTCGCCCAAGACGAGGAACTGAGATTCGAACAGGACGACGTGGAGATCGACGGCCACGCGATGGAGTTCCGGATCAACGCCGAAAACGCCGCCAAGGACTTCGCACCGGCGAATCAGGGCTCGCTGGAGACCTACGACCCGCCCGGCGGGATCGGCGTCCGACTCGACGACGCGCTCCGCCAGGGCGACGACCTCGTGACCGACTACGACTCGATGGTCGCAAAGCTCATCGTCTACGCGTCCGACCGCGACGAGGTCATCGAACGCGGCAAGCGCGCGCTCGCGGAGTACGACATCGAAGGGTTCCCGACGGTCATCCCGTTCCACCGGCTGATGCTCACCGACGAGGAGTTCGTCGGCGGCACCCACACGACGAAGTACCTCGACGAGACGCTCGAGAAGTCCCGAATCGAGGAGGCCCAAGAGCGCTGGGGCACGGAGACGGAGACGAGCGCCGACGAGGACGAGGAGGTCGTCGAACGCGAGTTCACTGTCGAGGTCAACGGCAAGCGCTTCGAGGTGGACTTAGAAGAGCGCGGCGCGCCGCCCATCAACGTCGGCGACGTCGACGTCGGCGGCGGCGGTGACCGGCCACAGCGACCGGGCGAGAGCGGCGGGTCCGACGGCGGCGGGGGCGGCGGGTCCAGCGCCGAGGGCCAAGAAGTCACCGCGGAGATGCAGGGGACCATCCTCGAAGTGTCCGTCGACGAGGGCGACGAGGTCGAATCCGGCGACGTCCTCTGTGTGTTGGAGGCGATGAAGATGGAAAACGACATCGTCGCCGAACGCGGCGGCGTCATCAACGACGTCGCCATCGGCGAGGGCGACTCAGTCGACATGGGCGACCTCCTGTTCGTCATCGGGTCCGAATAAGCGCCGAAGCGACGGCGTCCCGGTCGAGTGGCGCCCTTTTTCCCGGTCGCCGTCGAAGCGACTGGCATGAACGAGACACGCCATCGGGTTCTCGACGCGCTCTCTGACGGCCCGGTCTCGGGACCGGCGCTGGCCGAGGACCTCGGTATCTCGCGGTCCGCGGTCTGGAAACACGTCGAGGCGCTTCGGGCGGCGGGATTCCAAATCGAGAGCGACGACGCGGGCTACTCGCTTGCCGAGGTGCCCGAATTCGGTGGTGAGGCCGTCGAATACGGCCTCGACGCGCCCTTCGACGTCGAGTACCACGACAGCATTCCGAGTACGAACGCCCGGGCCCGTGACCTCGCGGCCGGAGGCGCGGAGGACGTCGTCGTTCTCGCGGACGAACAGACTGGCGGCCGGGGACGCCTCGACCGGGACTGGGTGTCACCGAGCGGCGGTATCTGGCTTTCCATCCTCTTCCGGCCCGACGTGCCGATGGCCCACGCGCCGGTGTACACGCTCGCCGCCGCCGTCGCGGCGACCCGCGCGGCACGCGAGGCGGGCGTCGAGGCGACCATCAAGTGGCCGAACGACGTCCTCGTGAGTGTCACGAGTGCGGGCACGTCGTCAGCGGACGATGACGACGTGCTGGTCGGCGGCGAGGAGCGGAAACTGGTCGGTATCCTCACGGAGATGGAGGGCGAGGCCGACCGGGTCTCGTGGGTGGTCGTCGGCATCGGTGTCAACGCCAACGTCGACCCGGACTCGCTACCGAGCGAGGCGAACCCGACGAGTCTGCAGGCGGTCCGCGGCGAGACAGTCGACAGGCGCCTGTTCACCCAGCGCCTCGTCGAGACGTTCGACACGCTCCGGCAGACGCCCGAGTCCGTGCTGGACGAGTGGCGCGAATACGCGACGACGCTCGGGAAACGTGTCCGCGTCGAGACGCCGACGGGCGTCGTGGAGGGCGACGCCGTCGACGTCGAGTTCCCGGGACGACTGGTGGTCGAGACCGACGACGGACGCCAGACCGTCTCCGCCGGCGACTGCGAACACCTTCGGCCGGTGTAGCGGCCGCAGTCTGCGGGCGGGGTAGTTCACTGCGTGACGCTCGCTTCCGGTTCGTCGTCTCCCGGGCCGACGTCCGTGTCGCCGACCGGAACCGTCACCACCGGGACCGGCGACGACCTGACGACACGTTCGGCGACGCTGCCGAGCAATATCCGGTCGAGCCCTCCTCGGCCGTGGGTTCCCATCACGATGGTGTCACAACCGTTCTCGCGGGCGTACTCGACGATCTGCTTGCTCGGTGCCCCCTCCTCGGTGGCCGTCACGACTTCGAGGTCGCCGGTCATCGTTTCGAGGGATTCGAGCGCGAGTTCGCCCTCCTCTCGGAGCATCTCGGTGACGCCGTCCCACGTCGTCTCGACGGGCAACGTCGCGTAGCTACCCGTGTCGACGACGTACAGTCCGTGTACCTCGGCGTCGTGGAACCGCGCGAGTTCGACGGCGTGGTCCACGACCCGGGACATCCCCTCGGACCCGTCTGTCGGCACCAGTATCCGGTCGTACATACCCGACAGTACGACGGCGGCGCGTTTAGTTATTCGCCAATTGGTACCACACACCGCGCCTCAGTTCAGTTCTGACTCGCGCTCGTCGTCACCGTCGCCGGCCGCCTCGTCCATCACCTGTTCGAGTTCGCGCTCTAACTCGCGCTCGGTGAGTGCGCCGTCCCTGTACTTCTCGGTCAGTCGGTCGACGGCGTCCGCGTCGGCCGCGGGGCCGTATTCGGCGGGCGCCTCCGCCGGCGATTCGTCGCTGCCGAGGAGAGACGACCCGGCCCAGTAGACCGCGTAGCCGACGCCGACGACGAGGAGGGCGGTCATCAGCAGGGACAGGAGCGCCGCGAGTAGATTCTGGAGGACGGCGAGCACCGCGGCGGCGACGCTGAGAGCGACGAGCAGGGCCACACCGGCGAGCAACACTCGCCAAAGTGTGCCGAGGGCGCGGTCAGTGGTGGAGGACATCACGCTCCCCTTGCAGTCCGTGGCCGATAAACGTGGCTACGACTCGGGGAGAACGACCCGTTCCACGTCGGACGCTCCAGCGCGGCGGACGACCGCTCGGATGGGGTTGTGCGCCCCTGTGAGGTTGTCCGAGTCGCCGTCCAGAACGAGCAGGCTGGCCGGCCGCCCCTCCTCGATGAGGCCGCAATCGAGACCGGCCAGTTCGGCCCCGTTGACCGTCGCCATCCGCAGGACGTCCCGCGCAGAGAGGTCGTACAGTTTCGCGGTGAACTCCATCTCGCGGAACATCGACGGACTGTTGAGAAAGACGTTGTCCGTCCCCAGCGCCACCGTCGTCCGCTCGGCCAGTTCCTCGACCGGTGGCTTCCCGACACCCGTGACGAGGTTCGACCGCGGACAGACGGCGACCGGAATCTCACTGTCGGCGACGCGTTCGAGGTGGAGACGCTTCGCGTGGACCATGTGGACGAGGAAATCGGGGTCTAAGTCCAGCGCCGGGTTGATGTCCGAACTGTCCACCTCGCCGGCGTGGATGCCGAACAGTTTGCCGGCCTCGCGGGTCGCCCGGCGTTCCGGCCCGAACTCGGCGTCGTTGGCGCCGCTGGCGCCGAAGCCGTCGGCCATCTCCATCGCCTCGACCGTCTCGCGACCGAGGACGACGCTCCGGAGCGGCGAATCGGCAAGCGCCGCGCGGATGGCACGCACGCCCTCGACGCCGCCCTCGCGGAACTCGACGAACGCGCCGGTCCCGGACTGGTGCATGTACGACAGCGACCGGACCATCCCCTCGACCAGTTCGGACCGGTCGGCCTGCCGGAGGAGACGGTGTTTCAGGCCGTCGGGCGGCGCGACGAGTTCCTCAAGCGAGAGGCCCTCGCCGGCCTCCTTCGCGATGGAGTCGCCGATGTGCGTGTGGGCGTTGACGAACGCCGGGCAGACGATGGCGTCGCTGTCGACGCTGTCCGCCTCGATAGCGGCGATCTCGCCGTCTTCGACGACGACTCGCCCCTCGATAGGTTCGAACGTCCGGCCGCGGAGAATCGTCCCTTCGATACTCATGTACTCCTCTCCACTCGATGCTCAGTTAAATTCGTCGAGGGTCGCGTGGATACCCGGTCGGACGTCCCGGACCCGCGCGCCGTCTAAGTCGAGGCCGAGTTCGCGGATGGCGACGTCGCCCACACGGTCGCTGTCGTCCTCGGGGGCGTAGACGCCCAGACGCCACTGGTCACGCTGGGCGGCGCGGATGGCGTTGACGAGCGTCGACTGCTCGCCGAGGCGGCGCACCTCGCCGTTGACGAGGACGCGACTCGTGGACTCGGTCATCGACGGTTCCGAGGGGACGTCGAGGACCACCGAGTCGGGGTCGACGTTCGCGCTGTCGGCGATGGCGTGTTCCCACGTCCGGATATCACGGTGGTCGGCCGCGACTAATTCGTCGGGGACGGCGGTCCGTTCGGCCCAGACGGAGCGCTTATACAGATCTCGCTCGCTCAGCCGACGGGCGTATTCGGCCGTCTCGTCGCACTGCCGCAGGCGGACGAGCAAGTCGGCGTCGTCCCACCGGCGCAGGTCCGAGGCCGTCACGTTCGTCGCGGTCAGCAGCCGTTCGGCCCCGCGGCGGAGCATCGATTTGGCGATGCGGGCGACGTGGTGGGCGTAGACGGTCGGGTTCATCAACGCACGAGCGAGCAACAGCGACTCAGCGGTCTGGACGTTCCCCTCGTCTAAGACGAGTTCGCCGTCGACGAAGCGCAACTCCCGGACCAGCCGTTCGTGGTCGATAGTGCCGTAGGGGACGCCGGTGTGGTGGGCGTCGCGGACGAGGTAGTCCATCCGGTCGACGTCGAGTTCGCCCGAGACCAGTTGGCCGAGTTCGCCGTCACCGGCGACGAGATCGGCCACCCGGTCGGTATTCAGGCCGTGGTCGGTGAGCACGCGAGCGACCTCGCCGCGGTCCAGCAGGTCGTGGACGTCGTCGTGGTACTTTCCCGTCTTGCGGTGGATGACCGCCTCGACGTTGTGGCTGAACGGGGAGTGACCCACGTCGTGCAGGAGGGCAGCGGCACGGACCCGCTCGGCCTGCTGGCCCTCGATACCCAGATGCGAGAGCGCCCGGTCGGCGAGGTAATAGACGCCGAGCGAGTGTTCGAACCGGGTGTGATTGGCCGACGGATAGACCAGCGTCACGGTCCCGAGCTGCTTGACCCGGCGGAGGCGCTGGACGGGCGGGGTCTCCAGCAGGTCGGCGGCGACGCCCTCGACCGCGATGTGGTCGTGGACGCTGTCCTTGATGGTGGTCATCGCGTGTCGGTTCGTGAGCCGTCGGCAAAACGGTACTGCCACATCTCGTGACTGTACCGGCCCGAACGGTGGTCAGAGTCGTGCGACCGACCCCAGTAACTCGAGGAGGGCGTCCTCGTCGGCGTCGCCGTACTCGACGGCGTCCATCGGGTCACGCCCCATCTGCTGGACCGTCTCGATGGCCCGCCTCGGGCCGTAGTCGCGGTTGTATACGAGCCACGCGGCCAGTACCTGTCCCGTCCGTCCGATGCCGGCCAGACAGTGGACGACGGTGCGAACCTCGGTATCTACCGACGTCGCCAAAAACGGCAACACCTCCTCGTGGAGGGCCTCCTTCCCGATGAGTTGCTGGTCGGGGACCGGGACGTGGAGGACGTTCGACTCGCCGAACGCGTCGGCGTACCGCTCTACGTTCGACCCGGATTCGTCTAACTGTGTCCCCGCGAGGAGACAGCAGACGCGCTCTACTTGACAGTCGCGAACAGACTGTATCCAGTCCGAGAGGGCCGCGTCGTGGCTGGCAGCACTGTGCCAGCCGGGTGCGCACGCGCCGAAGACGTACTTTTCGTCGGGGGCTGCGGGGGCGAACCTGTGGGCGTGAATCCTACGCATGACTGCTGTTGTCCACTGCCTCTCAGGCCACTAACTTCAGTCTCCCCCCTCGGTTCTCACGACTGATTATCAGCCGACTGACGGGACTGTGTGGGGCGAACTGCCCGCTGTCCGGACAGGGCCACGTTTATAGGTTCACTCACCCCTACGTCGGCGTATGGTGACGTTCCTTGCCGGCGGGACGGGGACGCCGAAACTCCTCGCCGGCGCCGACGACGTGTTCGACCCCGGGGCCACGACAGTCGTCGCCAACACCGGCGACGACGTGGAACTCGGGGGCCACCTCGTCTGTCCCGACCTCGATACGGTCCTCTTTCTCGACGGGGGCGAACTCGACCGGGAGACGTGGTGGGGTATCGCCGACGACACGGCCGAGACACACGCCGAACTCCACCGCCTCGCCGAGGCCGCCGGCCTGTCGACCGGTCCCCAGTACCTCTCCGACGACGCACAGACGGCGGGCCGCGATATCGCCCGCTGGCGGCGATTCTCCGGCGTCGCCGAGTTCATGCACATCGGCGACCGGGACCGGGCGGTCCACGTCACGCGGACCTCGCTGCTGGACGCGGGGCACTCGCTGACGGACGTCACGCGGACGCTCGCCGACGCGTTCGGCCTCGACCGGACGCTCCTGCCGATGAGCGACGACCCGGTGGCGACCATCGTCCACACGCCGCAGGGCCCGATGCACTTTCAGGAGTGGTGGGTCGGGCGGAACGGCGACCCAGCGGTCGACGACGTGGCGTTTCGCGGCAGCGAGACGGCCACGGCCACCGACGCCGTCCTGACCGCCCTCTCGGACCCGGTGGTCGTCGGTCCCTCGAACCCCGTCACGTCGCTCGGGCCGATGCTCGCCGTCGAAGGCATTCGGGACGCGCTCGCCGAGACGCCGGTCGTCGCCGTCTCGCCGTTCGTCGAGGACGAGGTGTTCTCGGGGCCCGCAGCGGACCTGATGGAGGGCGTCGGCCGCGAGGCTAGTACCGCCGGCGTCGCCGAGAGCTACCCCTTCGCGGACGCGTTCGTCCTCGACACCGAGGACGGCACCGACCTCGACAGGCCGGTGGTCCGCACGGACACGACGCTCGACGGCCCCGGAGACGCCGACCGAGTGGCCCGCGCGGTGACCGACGCCCTCTCGGAGGTGGCCTGATGTTCGAGCCACGGGTCGCGCTGGCGAGTCTCAGCGGCGAGGCGGACGCCGCGTGGGCCCGCGCCGTCGAGGACCACGTCGGGTGTGCCTTCCTCGGGGGTGTCGCGCTGGACAGCCCCACGCGTGCGGCCGCCCGCGATATGGTGGACCGCGACCGCTCGGAGTTCCTGCCGGAGGACCCGGTCGCTTTCGTCGACGCGCAACTGGCCGCACTGGCTGGCGCGCCGATTCGACCCGCGTTCAACGTCCGGAGTGCGTCGATCGACCCGATAGCGCGCGCGGCCCGGGTCTGTCGGGACCACGGCGCTCTCCTCGAAGTGAACGCGCACTGCCGACAGGAGGAAATGTGCGCCGCCGGTGCCGGTGAGTCACTCCTTCGAGACGCCGACCGCCTCGCCGAACAGGTCGCCGCCGCGAGCGAGGCGGGGGCGACCGTCTCGGTCAAGGTCCGGACCGAGGTGGCGGGCGTCGACCTGCCCGAGGTCACACGAACCGCAGCGGCGGCAGGTGCGGACGCCGTCCACGTCGACGCCATGGACTCCGAGGCCGTCGTCGGCGACGTGGTCGAAGCGACGGACTGCTTCGTCATCGCGAACAACGGCGTCCGTGACCGGGAGAGCGCGACCGAGTACTTCGAGTACGGGGCCGACGCGGTCAGCGTCGGGCGGGCGAGCGACGACCCTGCGGTCCTGCGGGAAGTCCGGGCCGCCGCCGACGACTTGACCGGTCGCGAGGTGGTACGGTGAGCGACCGCTCGACGGACCAGAACGCCGAACTGGCGCTGTTGCTGGAGGTCAGCGGGACGCCAAAACCCGGCAACGTCGACAGAGAACGGGAGTACGACGACCTCCGGTTCGAGCACTTCCTGGCCGGCGCCGTCGGCGCTCGCCCCGGCCTCGAACTCGCGGCTGCCGGCGAACGTGTGGGCCACGCCTTCGAACGAGCAGTCGAAGGGATGTCCGGCCAGTCGGGCGGTAACACCCAGTTCGGCGCGCTCTTGGTGCTGACGCCGCTGGTCGCGGCCGCGAGCGCGGACGACCTGACGACAGCCGGCGTCGAGCGAGCGGTCGATCAGACCACCGTGGCCGACGCCGCCGACTTCTACCGCGCGTTCGAGCACGTCGACGTGGCCGTCGACGACCCGCCAGAGGGACTCGAACCGCTGGACGTGCGCCGCGGGAGCGAGGCGATACCGACGTTGGAGAAGCGGGGGCTGACGCTGTCGGACGTGATGGCCCAGAGCGCGGACGTCGACGGCGTCGCCGCCGAGTGGTCGAGCGGGTTCGAACGCGTCTTCGAGGCCGCCGAGGGGATACTGGACGACGAGGGGCCGGTCGCCGACCGCGCCTCGCGTGCGTTCCTCCGCTTACTGGCCGCGGAGGTCGACACCTTCGTCGTCACGCGGAACGACCGCGAGACGGCCGCGGAGGTTCAGCGACGAGCGCAGGCGGTGCTGGACGGCGAGGAGGACGCGACGGAACTGGCCGCGGAGTTCGTCGCCCGCGACGTGAACCCCGGGACGACGGCCGACCTCGTCGCCGGGGCGCTGTTCGTCGCGCTGGAACGGGGGCTGGTCGTCTGATGGGCGAGACGGACTGGCCGGCCGAACTCGCCGGCGTCACCGAGTCCGTCGTGACGACGCTGGGACCCAACGACCGTTGGAACGTCGCGGCGTTGGGCCTCACGGCACCCGACGGCGACGGTCCCGTGACGGCGACGACGTGGGGCCGGACCCGCACGTGGCGGAACTTCCGGGAGCGCGGCGAGGGGTACGTCCAGTTCACCCGCGACCCGGTCGACTTCGCGGAGGCGGCGCTCTCCGTCCGCGAGGAGGCCGACCCGGTTTTAGAGCGCGCCGACGCGTGGGTCCGGGTCGGCGTCGAGCGACTGGCCGACGGTGAGGAAGGCGGGACACAGTGGGTCGAGTGGGCGCTCCGGCCAGTCGAGAGCGGCGTCGAACGACGCGTCGTCCCGACGACGAACCGGGGCCACGCCGCAGTGGTCGAAGCGACCGTCGCGGCCTCACGGCTGGACGTACCGACCTACGACCGCGAGACGCTACTGGATCGGCTCGCGTACTTCGAGTCGGTGGTCGAGACGGCCGGCAGCGAGCGCGAACGGGAGGCGTTCGAGCGCGTCCGGGACCTCGTCGACGCCGAGTGGTGAGACACCGCCCGGCACGAATCGCTCGACACCGCGCTCGAAGCCGCTATAACGGGACCGCTGGCGCCGCATCGGGTGATAACGGTTCGCGTCCCGGCGTGGAAGTCGAACCCTTTTTGAACGCCACCTAGCAAGATGCACGCATGGCAATCAAACCCGCCTACGTCAAGAAGACCGGGACACTGCTGATGGAGCGATACCCCGACGCGTTCGGTGCCGACTTCGAGCACAACAAGGACGTCGTCGAGGAAGTCACGAACATCGAGTCCAAGGGCGTGCGCAACCGCATCGCCGGCTACGTCACCCGTAAGTACAACAACCCGGTCGAAGCGTAACTCGGTCTTTCTCTCTACCGCCTCGTCTCGGACAGCGGCGGCACCGCCCTACTGCTCGGCCTCGGCGGCCCGCGAGTCGGACTGGCGCTTGCGGTGGATGATACCCTGCATGTTCGCGGTGCGGGCGGCGATGTCGCGGAACGCCTCGCCCGTCTCGTCGTCCTCGTCGAGGACCAGCGGCTGACCGCTGTCGCCGCCCTCGCGGACGTCCGGGTCCAGCGGGATCTCGCCGAGGAACGGCATCTCGTTCTCGTCGGCGAACCTCCGGCCGCCGCCGCTGCCGAAGATGTCGTGGTCGCCGCCACAGTCCGGGCAGACGAACGTGGACATGTTCTCGACGATACCCAGCACGGGCGTCTCGTGGCGGCCGAACATCCGCAGGCCCTTGCGGGCGTCGTCGAGTGCGACTTCCTGCGGCGTGGTGACGATGACGGCCCCGGAGACGGGGACGCGCTGGAGCATCGTCAGTTGCGTGTCGCCGGTCCCCGGCGGCAGGTCCACGACCATGTAGTCGAGGCTCCCCCACAGCACGTCGTCCCACAGTTGGGTGAGGACGTTGTCGACCATCGGCCCACGGAAGATGACCGGGTCGTCCTTCCCGACGAGGAAGTCCATGCTCATCAGTTTCATCCCGTACTTCTCGACGGGGATTATCTCCTCGTCCTCGGTGGCGCGGGGCGACTCGTCGGCGTTGAGCATCCGGGGGACGTTCGGCCCGTACACGTCAGCGTCGAACAGGCCGACCCGGGCGCCGAGCCGCGAGAGGCCGGCCGCGAGATTGACGGCGACGGTCGACTTCCCGACGCCGCCCTTGCCCGAGGCGACAGCGATGACGTTCTTGACCTCGGGGAGCGGGTCCTCGGCCTCGGGCACGCCGCGGTCGACGCTGGCCGAGAGGTCCACCTCGCGGTCGAGGTCCGAGAGCGCCTCCCGGACCTCGTTGGCCATGCTCGTCTCGGTCGGCGAGTAGGGCGCGCCGAGCGCGAGGTCGATACGAACCTCGTCGTCTGTGACCTCGATGCTGTTGATGAGACCCAGCGACACGATGTCGTCGCCGAGGTCCGGGTCCTGGACGGTCCGGAGACGCTCACGGACGTCGTCTTCGTTCATGTCTCCGGGTAGGCCCCGGAGGTGCGATAAGGATTGTGACAGGACCGGGCGTCCGCCGTCGGTCAGGGCCGCCGGAACGTGTACGTGACTTGCCCCCCGTCCGACCTGCCCTCGACGTGCAGTTCCCCCGCGTCGTGGTCGAAGACGAGGCGGTCGGCCGGTGCGTCGAAGGCGTGCAGCGGCATCCCCGTCGCCACGCGGCCCTCGGGGCCGACCGAGACGTACGTCGAGGCGCCGAACTCCGCGGTGAGCGTGCCGTCGTCGCGCTCGGTGACGCGGTTCGGGCCCGCGAACCGTTCGAGGTGGCTCCGAACGGCTTCGCTGTCGGTCGGGTCGACTGTGGTGCCGCCGTCGGCACGCGCGAGAGTTTTCACGTCGGGTCGTACGGCCGCCAGCGCCGAAGCAGTTGTGCCGCTCGTCCGTGGGGAATACTCACGTATGCGCCGTTCTCACGGGGGGAGCGCCTTCCGTTGCGTTTAAATACAACCCCGGAATAGCTTGGGACAGACTCGTGTAGGGGGACGCGCCCCCGAGTCCGCGTGCCGCGGGCGCGAGTATCAGAAGCACGTGTCGTGGTAGCCAAGCCTGGCCCAAGGCGCAGGGTTGCTAACTCTGTGGCGTACAGCCTCCTGGGTTCGAATCCCAGCCACGACGCTCACCCAACCGATTACCCATATATGAGTGCAGAAGACCCCAACGCGGGCGAGGACGCGGATGCCGAAGAAGAGGAGGACATCCGCTATTTCGTCCGTATCGGACAGACCGACCTCGACGGTACCAAGTCCGTCGAGCGAGCACTGACAGAACTGAACGGCATCGGCCACCGCGCCGCCCGCATCATCGCCCAGCAGGCTGATGTAGACCGTCGCGCGGTGTTCGGGAAGCTCGACGACGACGTCATCGACTCCGTCGTCGAGGCCGTCGAGAACTACGCCGACGAGGTCCCCGAGTGGATGACCAACCACCAGAAGGACTACTTCACCGGTGAGACCACCCACGAGACCGGGAACGACCTCCAGCTCACCCGTCGGCAGGACATCAACCGAATGAAGATGATCGACTCCTACCGCGGCGTCCGCCACAAGCGCGGCCAGAAGGTCCGCGGTCAGCGAACGAAGTCCACCGGTCGTACCGAGGGGACCATCGGCGTCAACGTCGAGGCGATCAAGGAAGAGCAGGCTGAGGAAGCCGCCGCGGAGGATGACGAATAATGGCACTCGGCTCCAACACCAAGTTCTACGAGACGCCGAACCACCCGTTCCAGGGCGAGCGAATCGCCGACGAGAGCAATCTGCTGGGACGCTACGGTCTGAAGAACAAAGAGGAACTCTGGCGTGCCCAGTCCGAGCTTCGTGGCTACCGCCGCGAGGCCCGGAAACTGCTCGGCCAGACCACCCAGACGGACGAGGCCGACGAGTTCCTCGCCCGCCTGAAGCGCTACGGTATCCTCAGCGAGCAGGACACGCTCGACGACGTCCTGTCGCTCGCCGTCACCGACGTCCTCGAACGCCGACTCCAGACCGTCGTCTACCGCAAGGGCTACGCGAACACGCCCGAGCAGGCCCGTCAGTTCATCGTCCACGGCCACATCGTGCTGGGCGGCCAGCGCGTCACGCGCCCGTCGATGAAGGTCGAAGTCGCCGTCGAGGACACCGTCGGCTTCGACGAGAACAGCTCGCTTGCGGACGAACTGCACCCTGAGCGCGCGGAGGCACAAGAATGAGCGAAGCAGAAAACGACGGCATCTGGGGCGTCGCACACGTCCACGCATCGTTCAACAACACCATCATCACTATCACCGACCAGACCGGCGCGGAGACGCTCGCAAAGAGCTCCGGCGGGACGGTCGTCAAGCAGAACCGCGACGAGGCGTCGCCGTACGCCGCCATGCAGATGGCCGAAGTCGTCGCCGAGAAGGCCCTCGACCGCGGCGTCGAAGGCGTCGACGTTCGCGTCCGCGGCCCCGGTGGGAACCAGCAGACCTCCCCCGGTCCGGGCGCGCAGGCGACCATCCGAGCGCTGGCCCGTGCCGGCCTCGAAATCGGTCGCATCGAGGACGTCACGCCGACGCCGCACGACGGCACTCGCGCACCGAAAAACTCCGGATTCTAACCCATGACACAGGACTACGAGGTTGAGTTCGTCGAACGCGGCGAGCGGGAGTCGCTCGTACTGATTCGGGGCATCACGCCGGCGTTCGCCAACGGCATCCGCCGGGCGATGATCGCCGACGTGCCCACGTTCAGTATCGATACGGTCCGCGTCATCGAGAACACCAGCGTGATGTTCAACGAGCAGATCGGCCTCCGACTGGGGCTGGTCCCGCTCACCACCGACCTCGACGACTTCGAGATCGGTGACGAGGTGACGCTGTCGCTCTCCGTGGACGGGCCGGCGACGGCCTACTCCAGCGACCTCGTCTCCAGTGACGGGCTGGTGAAACCGGCCGACGACAACGTCCCCATCATCGACCTCAAGGACGGCCAGCGCCTCGAAGTCGAGGCCGACGCCGTCCTCGATACGGGGAAAGAACACGCCAAACATCAGGGCGGCGTGGCCGTCGGCTACCGACACCTCCAGCGTGTCGAAGTCGTCGGCGAGAAGAGCGAGTTCGAGGACGACGAGCCCAACATCCTCCGCGGCGTCATCGAGGAGGGTGCGGCCGAACACGCCGCCGTCGACGCGACGGACGGCGACCTCGTGCCGACCGACGACTTCGGCAACGACCTCTCCCAGCGCTATCCGGGCAAGGAGGTCGAGGTCACCGACGTCGAGAACGCCTTCGTGTTCCACGTCGAGACCGACGGCTCGTTCACCACCGACGAACTGGTCCTGCGCGCGGTCGAGACGCTGCGTGACCGCGCGACCGAACTGAAAGACGCAGTCCAACTGTAACGCCACATGCCCCGAAACACCCTTTCGACGCCGATGACCGCCCGCCCCCCGAGCGCGAGGACCGAAGGGGTTTTTACGGGGCACGCAAAACGCATGAATGCAAGCAGGGATAGCCAAGTCTGGCCAACGGCGCAGCGTTCAGGGCGCTGTCCCGTAGGGGTCCGCAGGTTCAAATCCTGCTCCCTGCACTTTTCCTACAAAGGAGGAACTCTATGAGCAAGACGAACCCGAGACTCAGTAGTCTCATCGCCGACCTGAAGTCGGCCGCCCGCTCTGCGGGTGGCAACGTCTGGGGCGACGTCGCCGAGCGCCTCGAGAAGCCACGGCGCACACACGCGGAAGTCAACCTGGGCCGTATCGAACGGTACGCACAGGAAGACGAGACCGTCGTTGTGCCGGGCAAGGTACTCGGCTCCGGTGTCCTGCAGAAGGACATCACCGTCGCCGCAGTCGACTTCTCCGGAACCGCCGAGAAGAAGATCGAACAGGTCGGAGAGGCTATATCGCTCGAACAGGCAATTGAAAACAACCCCGAAGGCTCCCACGTGCGGGTGATCCGATGAGCCTCGCCGAATTCGACGCCGACGTCGTCGTCGACGCCCGTGACTGTATCATGGGCCGTGTCGCGTCCGCGGTGGCCGAGGAGGCCCTCGACGGACAGACCGTCGCCGTCGTCAACGCCGAACGCGCAGTCATCACCGGCCGCGAAGAGCAGATCGTAGAGAAGTACAAGAAGCGCATCGACATCGGTGACGACAACGCGTACTTCTACCCCAAGCGCCCGGACGGTATCTTCAAGCGCGCCATTCGCGGTATGCTGCCCCACAAGAAGCAGCGCGGCCGCGAGGCATTCGAGAACGTCCGCGTGTACGTCGGGAACCCACACGACGAGGACGGCGACGTCCTCGAAGGGACCTCGCTGGACCGACTGTCGAACATCAAGTTCGTCTCGCTCGGCGACGTGAGCGAGGCACTCGGAGCGAACAAGACATGGTAACGAACACGTCTGGCAAGAAGAAGACTGCCGTCGCCCGCGCGACGATTCGCGAGGGCGAGGGACGCGTGCGTATCGACTCCCAGCCCGTCGAACTGGTCGACCCGGAACTGGCACAGCTGAAGATGCTGGAGCCGTTCCGCATCGCGGAGGACGACCTCCGTGACGACGTCGACGTCGACGTGTCCGTCGAAGGTGGCGGTGTCATGGGGCAGGCAGACGCCGCCCGAACCGCCATCGCTCGCGGACTCGTCGACTTCACGAACGACGCGGAACTCCGTGACGCGTTCATGGAGTTCGACCGCTCGCTGCTGGTCAACGACGTTCGCCAGTCCGAACCCAAGAAGTGGGGCGGCCCCGGCGCTCGGGCCCGCTACCAGAAGTCCTACCGCTGAGGTGATTCAGATATGATGGTACCGGTCCGGTGTTTCACCTGTGGTAACGTCGTCGGCGAGCACTGGGAGGAGTTCAAGGCCCGCACCCGCGAAGCCGAAGAGCCAGAGGACCCCGAAATGGTCCTCGACGAACTCGGCGTCGAGCGGCACTGCTGTCGCCGAATGCTCGTCTCGCACAAAGACCTCGTCGACATCGTCGCGCCCTACCAATGAACGCACAGGAGAGCCGATACGAGAAGGCCCGCAAACTCGGCGCGCGAGCGCTGCAGTTGGCCCACGGCGCACCCGTGCTCATCGAGACGGAGCACACCCAGCCCATCCTCATCGCGGCCGAGGAGTACGACGCTGGCGTGTTGCCGTTCACAGTCAAGCGAGGTGACCACAAATGACGCTAATTACCGACGTACGACTCCGCCGCGTCCTCGACTCGCGTGGAAACGCGACCGTGGAAGCCGACGTCCTCACGGAGAGTGGGGGCTTCGGTCGCGGCAAGGCACCGAGCGGCGCAAGCACCGGCGAGTACGAGGCGATCGAACTGCCGGCTCAGGAAGCAATCGCGAACGCTCGCGACGACGCGCTTCCGCGCCTCATCGGTGAAGTCCACGCCGGGAACCAACGTGACGTCGACGCGGCGCTCCACGCCGCCGACGGCACGGACGACTTCTCCGGTATCGGTGCCAACTCCGCCGTCGCCATCTCGATGGCGGCCGCGAAGGCCGGTGCCGACGTGCTGGGCGCACCGCTGTTCCAGCACCTCGGCGGCACCTTCCGTGGCAACGAGTACCCGACGCCGCTGGGTAACATCATCGGCGGCGGCGAACATGCCGCGGACGCCACCAACATTCAGGAATTCCTCGCGGCCCCCGTCGGCGCGCCGAGCGTCGAGGAGGCCGTCTTCGCCAACGCCGCGGTCCATCAGGAGGTCCACGACATCCTGGCCGACCGCGACCTGCCAGCGGGTAAGGGCGACGAGGGCGCCTGGGCACCCTCGATCTCGGACGACGAAGCGTTCGAGATCATGGACGAGGCCGTCGAGACGGTGGCCGACGACTTCGGCTTCGCTATCGCGTTCGGCCTCGACGTCGCTGGTGCCGAACTGTACGACGAGGACGAGGGCGGCTACGTCTACGACGACGGCGTGAAGTCGACCGACGAACAGATCGACTACATCGCCGAGAAAGTCGAGGCGTACGACCTCGTCTACGTCGAGGACCCACTCGACGAGAACGACTACGAGGCCTTCGCCGACCTGACCGACCGCGTCGGCGATCAGACGCTCGTCTGCGGTGACGACCTGTTCGTCACGAACGTCGAGCGACTGGAGGCCGGTATCAGCGCCGGTGCGGGCAACTCCATCCTCATCAAGCCCAACCAGATCGGGACGCTCACGGACGCGGTGGACGCCATCGAACTCGCGACCCGAAACGGCTACGAATCCGTCGTCTCCCACCGGAGCGGCGAGACCGAGGACACCACGATTGCACACCTCGCCGTGGCGACCAGCGCGCCGTTCATCAAGACGGGCGCGGTCGGTGGCGAGCGCACAGCCAAGCTGAACGAACTCATCCGTATCGAGGACAACGCAGTATGAGCGGCAACGAAAAAGAGGGTCTCGACGCGTCCGAGTCCGACTTCGACCCGTCCGAGGAGGACGACGAAGCGGTCGACGCAGAGGCCGAGACGGCAGCCGAACAGCCCGCCGACGCCGAGGAGGCCGAGGCAGAGACAACCGAGGACGAGGAAGACGCCGGACCTCAGCTCGACGAGGACGTCATGCCCGACGAGCAGTCCGAGGCCGACCTCCTCATCCCCGTCGAGGACTACCTCGGCGCCGGTGTCCACATCGGGACCCAGCAGAAGACCCAGGACATGGAGCGGTTCATCCACCGCGTCCGTGACGACGGGCTCTACGTGCTGGACGTCTCGATGACGGACAGCCGCATCCGCACCGCCGCGGACTTCCTGGCCAACTACGACCCCGAGCAGATTCTCGTGGCGTCCTCGCGCCAGTACGGTCGGTTCCCGGCCGAGAAGTTCGCCGACGCCGTCGGCGCCCGCGCTCGCACGGGCCGGTTCATCCCCGGCACGCTGACGAACCCGGACTACGACGGCTACATCGAACCGGACGTCGTGGTCGTCACCGACCCGATCGGTGACTCACAGGCCGTCAAGGAGGCCATCACGGTCGGCATCCCGGTCATCGCGATGTGTGACTCCAACAACACCACGTCGAACGTCGACCTGGTCGTCCCGACGAACAACAAGGGGCGAAAGGCGCTGTCGGTCGTCTACTGGCTGCTGGCCAACGAGACGCTCGACCGCCGCGGTGCCGAACCGTCCTACGGTCTCGAGGACTTCGAGTCCGAACTCTAACGCAGGCGTTCGATACCTTCACTTTCTCTCTACACGGCGCGACAGTGGCGACGATAGGCGTCGCTACGGCACAAGACATAGGACAGCCCCCCGAGTACCGGTCGTCGATGGCAGAACAAGATACCCTCCTCAACGCGGTTATCGGGGCTGTCGCGACAGCTATCCTGAGTGGTTTCCCCTTCGCACCGGTGTTCGGCGGCGCACTCGCCGGCTATCTGGAAGGTGGTGACCGAGACGACGGTCTCCGAGTCGGCGCGATCTCCGGGGCCATCGGCCTCGTGTTCACGCTGGTCGTGTTCGCCTTCGTGGGACTGGTCTTCCTCGGATTCCTGCTCGGCGGGATGCCGATGCATCTGGGGGCGGTCGGTGTCGTCTTCCTCGTCGGCGCGGCGGTGTTCGCCGCCGTCTACGTCGTCGGTCTGAGCGCGCTCGGCGGGTGGTTGGGCAACTACGTGAAGTACGACACCGACCTCGGAAACTGACCGGCGACGGTGTGGCCAGCTATATTACACCGGCTGTCGACAGACACAGACGAGATGCGTGAGACGCTCGTCGACGCCGGCTGGGGTGCGTTGGTGACAGTCGCACTCTCGTTCGTCCCGTTCTCGTCGGTCATCGGTGGGGCTGTCGCCGCCAACAGACACGGCAGCGATTACGCGAGTGGGCTGTGGCTGGGGCTGCTTGCGGGCGTCGGCGCGATGGTGCCGTTGCTGGTGCTGTTCGTCCCGGCGCTGTCCATCGCCGGGGCGATCGGATTCGGTATCCACCCGTCCTCGCCGGCGTACGAACTCTTTCTCGCGCTCGTGTTCGCGTTCTTTCTCGCGTACACGGTCGGACTGAGCGCACTCGGTGGCCTTGGCGGCGTCTGGGCGGCGCGACATACGGAGTGGCAGCTAGACCCCGGCCGCTGGCTCTGACCCGCCTTCGGCCCGTAACCGGGCGATTTGGCATGCGATTCAAACGTGTCCAGTCCTAACTTCGATCGATGGCAGAGACGCCGCCCGGACCGAAAGGCGAACCGCTGTTCGGCAGTAGCAGGACGTACGCCGACGACCCGTTCCGGTTCATCTCGACGCTGGAGAGCGCCTACGGTGACGTCGCTCGCTTCGACATGGGGCCGATGGACACCGTCATGCTGTGTGACCCGGCGGCCATCGAACGAGTGCTGGTCTCGGAGAGCGACCGGTTCCGCAAGCCCGACTTTCAGGGGGACGCGCTCGGTGACTTGCTGGGCGAGGGCCTCCTGTTGAGCGAGGGCGAGACGTGGGAGCGACAGCGGCGACTGGCCAACCCCGCGTTCTCGATGGCACGGCTCTCGGGGATGGCCGACCGCATCACCGGTCACGCACAGGACCGCATCGCAGACTGGCAGGAGGGGGACGTCGTCGACGTCGAACAGGCGATGACGCGGACGACGCTCGACGTCATCCTCGATTTGATGATGGGGGTCGAACTGTCCGAACAGCGAGTGCAGACCATCGAGGAGCAACTGATACCGCTGGGACAGCGCTTCGAACCCGACCCGCTCCGCTTTGCCGCACCGGAGTGGCTGCCGATGCCGGACGACGCGGCGTTCGACAGCGCCGTCGAGACGCTCGATGCGGTGTTGGACGACATCATCGAGGTCCGCGAGGGTTCGGTGGGGACGGACGAGGACGGCCCGATGGACTTCCTGTCGGTCCTCCTCCGTGCCCGCGACGACGGCGAGCAGTCGCCCGAGCAGTTGCGCGACGAGATGATGACGATGCTGCTTGCGGGCCACGACACGACGGCGCTGACGCTCACCTACGTGTGGTTCCTGCTCTCGGAGAACCCCGAGGCCGAACGCAAAGTCCACGAGGAACTGGACGAGGTGGTCGGCGACGAGCGGCCGGAGATGGACCACGTCCGCGAACTCGACTATCTGGAGTGGGTCGTTCAGGAGGCGATGCGCCTGTACCCGCCGGTGTACACCATCTTCCGGGAACCGACCGAGGACGTCGAACTGTCGGCGTACCCCGTCGAGGCGGGGACGACGCTGATGCTCCCGCAGTGGGGTGTCCACCGCTCCGCCCGGTTCTACGACGACCCGGGGACGTTCGACCCGGAACGCTGGAAGCCCGAACGGGCGACCGAACGACCCCGGTTCGCGTACTTCCCGTTCGGCGGTGGTCCGCGCCACTGCATCGGCAAGCACCTCGCGATGCTGGAGGCCCAACTCATCGTCGCCACGACGGCCAAGCAGTACCGCCTCGACTTCACGGGCGAGACGCCGCTCGAACTCATGCCGTCGCTGACCGCCCACCCGCGTCAGGAGATGTCGATGCGAGTACAGACGCGAGATTAGGTCGGCGTCGAAGCGTCGCGAACCTGTACCTCGCGTTCGGCCGCGACGTGACCGGTGACCGACAGCGTGACCGGGCCGTCCTCCATGGCCGTGTAGGCCGTGTCGACGTCGAGGGTCGCCGACACCCGTTCGCCCGCGGCGACGGACCGGTCGACGACGTGGGACTCGTCGTCGTCGGCGATTCCCTTCGTGGGCCAGTACACCGCCGCGAGGAAGCGGCCGTCCGTCTCGGAGACGTTCGTCGCCGTCAGCGACACCGACAACTGCTCGCCCTGCGAGACGCTGTCTGGAACGGTCAGGCTGTCGAGTTCGAACTGCGGTGCCGGTGCCGCGAGCGTGTCGCGTGCGTCTGCCGGTACCGGCCACTCGGTCCCGTCCGAGCGCCGAATACGGGGATTCGACGCAGACAGCCGTGACGGAACCGTGAACGCGACGTACGGGCGCTCGTGACCCGCGACGGCGTGGTTCCGCGCGCCCACGGTGTCGGGAAGGCCTTGGTCCCACGCGCTGTCGGCCGTCTCGAACGTGTACGCCAAATCGTGGACGTCTTCGACCCCTCGAACCGAGCCAACGACGTACTGTCTATCCTCGCCGGTCAGTACGCCACCGGACCCCATCGACGAGTCGTAGGTGATGGCCTTCCGGACGACGACGTCCTCGACGGCGACCTTCGTGTGCGTCTGGGACGGCGTTCGCTGGTCGGTCCGTTCGTCGTCCGTGGGTGTCTCGGACGCCTCGTCCGGAGTCGACGGGGATTCAGAGAGACACCCGGCGACACCGGCGAGGCCAGTCCCGAGTGTGGCCAGTACGCGTCGACGTTTCATACACGCCCGTTCCATCGGCGCGTCAAAGGTCTTTCAGGTAGCTCAAAACCCGCTTGTATCGTTCCATCGGGACGTATCGCGGCCACGGCGAGCGACAGACGGCGGCCGGTAGCCCGAAACTGGCTCCGAAAACGCCTAACCCCCTCCGGTCACACGGGCGGGTATGGTCACGTCGAGCGCTCCCGGCAAGGTGTATCTGTTCGGGGAGCACGCGGTCGTCTACGGTGAGCCAGCGGTCCCGTGCGCCATCGAGCGCCGGGCCCGCGTGACGGCGAGAGAGATAGACGAAGGACTTCGTATTCACTCGGAAGACCTCAAACTCGACGGGTTCACCGTCGAGTACGACGGAGACGGAGCGGGTCGACCCGACGTCGACGCGTCGGAGCCCTTACTCGAAGCGGCGATGGGGTACGTAAACGAAGCGGTGGCACAGGTCCGGGACGCCGCCGACGTACCCGACGCCGGCTTCGAGATACGAATCGAGAGCGACATCCCGCTGGGGGCGGGACTCGGGTCGTCGGCGGCCGTCGTCGTCGCCGCCATCGACGCCGCGACTCGCGAACTGGGCGTCGAACTCTCGGCCGAGGCCATCGCGGAACGGGCCTATCAGGTGGAGGCGGCCGTACAGGACGGCGAGGCCTCGCGGGCCGATACGTTCTGTTCGGCGAAGGGCGGGGCCGTCCGCGTCGAGGGCGACGACTGCCGAACCGTCGAAGGCGTCGACAACCTGCCCTTCGTCATCGGCTACGACGGGGGCGCCGGGGACACCGGCGCACTGGTCGCAGGCGTCAGGAGTCTCCGTGAGGAGTACGACTTCGCCGCGGACACCGTCCGCGCCATCGGTGACATCGTCCGTGAGGGCGAGTCAGTACTGGGTTCGGGCGACTACGAGACGCTGGGCGACCTGATGGACTTCAATCACGGCCTCCTGTCGGCGCTGGGCGTCTCCTCCCGGTCGCTGGACTCGATGGTCTGGGCCGCCCGCGATGCGGGGGCGATGGGTGCGAAACTAACCGGGGCTGGCGGCGGTGGCTGTATCGTCGCGCTTGACGACACCGACGACGCGCTCACCGCCCTGAAGTACACGCCCGGGTGTGAATCGGTCTTCCGGGCGGAACTGGACACCGACGGAGTCCGGCAGGAATGACCGTCGTCCTCAAACTCGGCGGGAGCGTCGTCACCGAGAAGGAGACGCCGGAGACTGTCGACGACGAGGCGCTGGCGGCCGCCGCAGACGCCGTCGCGGCCAGCGACCACGACGTCGTAGTCATCCACGGCGGCGGGAGCTTCGGCCACCACCACGCCGCCGAGTACGGCGTGAGTACGACCGAGGGAACGCACGACGTGGCCGGCGTACAGGCCATCCACGGCGCGATGACGCGGCTGAACAGCAGGATCGTCACGGCGCTGACCGAGCGTGGGGTCCCCGCCGTCCCGGTCCACCCGTTCTCGGCGGCGGACCGGGGCGCAGACGGCACGCTCACGCTCCCGACCGGGCAGGTCCGAACGCTCCTCTCCGAGGGGTTCGTCCCGGTGTTGCACGGCGACCTCGTCGCCCACGCGGGCGAAGGAGCGACAGTCCTCAGTGGCGACGAACTGGTCGTCGAACTCGCGCCAGCCGTCGACGCCGACCGGGTCGGCGTCTGCTCGACGGTGCCCGGCGTGCTGGACGAAGACGGTGCCGTAATCGACCGAATCGAGGCCTTCGAGGACGCCGCGGCGGCGCTCGGCGGCAGCGACGCCACGGACGTCTCCGGCGGGATGGCCGCGAAGGTTCGTGCGCTCCTCGAACTCGAGAGCCCGGCCTCGGTGTTCGGCCCCGATGCGCTGTCGGCCTTCCTCGACGGCGACGCGCCGGGGACGACGATCGAGGCGGACCGGTGAACGTACGACCGTCGTAACCTATTTCACCGCCGTTGCTAATTGTAAATTCATGTCTGCTGTTAGCTTACCCGACGTCTACCGCTACGGCGCTCGGTACGTCGGTTACGTCCTCGTGGTCGCCATCGTTGGCGGTCTGTTCGTTGGCATCGGCGTGGTCCTCGGTGCGTCACCTAGCGCGTCGCCCTCCGTTACGACGAACCGAGCACTGCTCGGCGTCGCCGTCGCTGCTATCGGGGTCTTGCTTACGCTTTCTGGCGTGTTCGGACTCCTGCACAAACTCGTCGCCGACGCGACGATGGTCGGTGCTGCCGCGGCCGTCGCGAAAGCGGACGACGCGGCGGCACCGACCGACGCAGCGGCGCCCGACACCGAGAGCCGCGAGGTGAGCGGCGAACAGGAGGCCGCTGGGGCAGCAACCGCCGGAGCGGCTACCGGTTCGACGGCGGAGTCCCGCGACGAGACCCAGACGGAGACGGCCGATTCGGAGCCGAGCGAGACGACGGACGACGACCCGCTCGAATCGACCGCGGCCGAGGCCACCGACGGCGAGACGGCCGAGGCCGGCCCAGCCGAGACGGACGCACCGTCCGAAGCGGTGTCGACGACGGCAGCGACACCCGAAGAAGAGCCCCCGGAAGCGGACGAACCGGCTTCCTCACAGCCCGAGCCGGCGGCCGAAGCCGACGCGGTGCAAGACGACTCCGAACTGATCGCCGAGAGCGACCAGTCGGCGCGCGAGAACGCCGCGGACGGACAGGACTCCCAGCCCGCGGCCGCTGCCGAACCGGCACGAGAGACGGACAGCGGTTCGGAGCCCGATGCAGATATCTTCGGTGGTCCCGCCGAGGAGGCGGCCGACCAGACGACGACTGCGGACGACGACGACGATTCGTCAGCACCGGCCGAGGATCAGGGGCCTGTGGCGGCCGATGCCGCCGCTTCGGACGAGAACGACATCTTCGGTGGTCCCGCTGACGAACAGGCCGACGACGTCGGTCGCACGGACCCCGCCGCGGCCGAACCGCCGGCCGAAGACGACGCGCCGGCCGAACCACAGGAGTGGTCGCCGCCGGACCCGTCGGAGTTCCAGGGCCGACAGCCAGCCGCGTCGGACGACGACCAGTCGAGTCCGGACGAGTCGGTGCCGGTGGACGACCAGTCCACGACCGAGGAGCAGACCGTCTGGGATGTGGAGTCGGGGACCGGACCGGCCGAGCGCGACGACCAGACACAGTCGGCGGGACCACGGACCGCCGACGACCTGTTCGGCGAGTCGGCGTCCGAAGAGAGCGACGAGGACCTGCTCGGGAGTATCGAGTCCAGAGAGACGCGCATCGTCGACGACGTCGCCGAGGAGAGCGACGAGTCGTCCGCCGACGACGTCGAGGACGACGCGACGCTCTCAGACGAAGGCGTCACCGGGTTCGACGTCGATTCGGACAGCGATCCGCTGTCGGACGCCCTGGACGACGAATAGCCGCCCGGAACCCACACCGTTTTAAGAAGCGACGTTGTACGTCCGCGTAACCGAGCGCACGGCCGCCCGCAGACCGCGGTTTGGCGGCCGGCAGACGACGGGGAAAGTCGTCGGGACGTCAGTCCCTTCCACTTCGGGAATCGAGGCTACGGGGTGTACCCGGCCGGCCTCGACGCCCACAGGAACCGAGACGCCGTTTCAGCAGTTACCGTCGTCGCCAGCACCAACCGCGGGCCCGCGGACGGCTTCCACTCGGACCTACAACCATGGAAGTCGAAATCGCAACAATCGGCGGATACGAGGCAGTTGGCCGTCAGATGACGGCCGTCCGTGCAGGTGACGACGTCGTCATCTTCGACATGGGCCTGAACCTCTCGAAGGTACTGATTCACGACAACGTCGAGACCGAGCGGATGCACTCGCTCGATCTCATCGACATGGGCGCTATCCCGGACGACCGGGTCATGTCCGACCTCGAAGGTGACGTGAAGGCCATCGTGCCGACACACGGCCACCTCGACCACATCGGCGCCATCTCGAAACTCGCCCATCGCTACGACGCGCCTATCGTCGCCACGCCCTTCACCATCGAACTGGTCAAACAGCAGATAAAGGGCGAGGAGAAGTTCGGGGTCCAGAACGACCTCGTCAAGATGAGCGCGGGCGAGACGATGCAGATCGGCGAGCGAAACGAACTGGAGTTCGTCAACGTCACCCACTCCATCATCGACGCCATCAACCCGGTCCTCCACACGCCGGAGGGGTCGGTCGTCTACGGACTGGACAAGCGGATGGACCACACGCCGGTCATCGGCGACCCCATCGACATGAAGCGGTTCCGAGAGATCGGTCGCGAGGGCGAGGGCGTCCTCTGTTACATCGAGGACTGTACGAACGCCGGCCGGAAGGGCCGTACGGCCTCCGAGGCGGTCGCTCGTCGCCACCTCAAGGACGTCATGACCAGCATCGAGGACTACGACGGCGGCATCGTCGCCACGACGTTCTCCTCGCACATCGCTCGTGTGAAGAGCCTCGTCGAGTTCGCCGACGACATCGGCCGTCAGCCGGTCTTGCTCGGTCGCTCGATGGAGAAGTACTCCGGCACCGCAGAGCGACTGGACTTCGTGGACTTCCCGGAGGACCTCGGGATGTACGGCCACCGCAAGTCCGTCGACCGCACGTTCAAGCGGATCATGAACGAAGGCAAGGAGAACTTCCTGCCCATCGTCACGGGCCATCAGGGCGAACCGCGCGCGATGCTCACCCGCATGGGCCGCGGCGAGACGCCCTACGAGCTAGACGACGGCGACAAGGTGCTGTTCTCCGCCCGGGTCATTCCGGAACCGACCAACGAGGGCCAGCGCTACCAGTCCGAGAAACTGCTGGGCATGCAGGGCGCCCGCATCTACGACGACATCCACGTCTCGGGCCACCTCCGTCAGGAGGGCCACTACGAGATGCTCGACGCGCTCCAGCCCCAGCACGTCATCCCGGCCCACCAGAGTCTCGAAGGGTTCGCGCCGTACGTGGACCTCGCCGAGAATCAGGGCTACAAGGTCGGCCGCGACCTGCACATCACGCGTAACGGCAACATGATTCAGCTCACGGAATAACCACATGTCCGAAGGTTATCAGCAGGTCGAAAAAGCCATCCTCGCCCGCCGGGAGCGGGTCAACGAGGCCCTCCCCGAGGAGCTTCCAGTGACGCGGCCCGAGCACCTCTACGAGGCGACCCGCTACCTGCTGGACGCCGGCGGCAAGCGACTCCGTCCGACGGTGTTGCTGCTGGTCGCGGAGTCGCTACTGGACGTCGAGCCACTGTCGGTCGACTACCGTGACTTCCCGACGCTCACCGGCGGGCAGGCCGACGTGCTGTCGGCGGCGCTGGCTATCGAGGTCATCCAGACGTTCACGCTCATCCACGACGACATCATGGACGACGACGACCTCCGCCGCGGGGTCCCGGCCGTCCACAAGGAGTACGACCTCTCGACGGCGATTCTGGCCGGCGACACGTTGTACTCGAAGGCCTTCGAGTTCCTGCTCGAAACCGGCGCGGCCGACGACCGGAGCGTCGCCGCGAACAAGCGCCTCGCGAAGACCTGCACCCGCATCTGCGAGGGGCAGTCGCTGGACATCGAGTTCGAACAGCGCGATGCGGTCACGCCCGATGAGTATCTGGAGATGGTCGAACTCAAGACGGCCGTCCTCTACGGCGCCGCAGCGTCCATCCCGGCGACGCTGCTGGGTGCCGACGAGGAGACCGTCGAGGCCCTGTACAACCACGGACTGGACGTGGGCCGGGCCTTCCAGATTCAGGACGACCTGCTCGATCTGACCACGCCCTCGGAGAAACTGGGCAAGCAGCGCGGGTCGGACCTCGTCGAGAACAAGCAGACGCTCGTGACGTTGCACGCCCGTCAGCAGGGCGTCGACGTCGAGAACCTCGTCGACACCGACTCCGTCGACGAGGTGTCCGAAGCCGAGATAGACGAGGCCGTCGCCACGCTCCGCGAAGCGGGGTCCATCGAGTACGCCCGGAACCGGGCGCAGGAACTCGTCACGAGCGGCAAGGAGAACCTCGAAGTCCTCCCGGACAACGAGGCACGCGACCTGCTGGACGGCATCGCGAACTACCTCGTCGAGCGCGAGTACTGACGCCGCGCGGTCGTTTGTACGCCCATCGCCCACGGCGGTAGCGCCGGGTCGGAATTAAGGCGAACCGACACGAACGAGCGTCCGTGACCGAGTTCCTCCTCTACGGCGGGAAAGGCGGGGTGGGAAAGACGACCATCGCGACGGCGACGGGGGTCTCGCTGGCCGAGCGAGGCTACGAGACGCTCGTCGTGTCGACGGACCCGGCCCACTCGTTGGGTGACGCCGTCGAGCGACCGGTCGGAGCCGACCCCGTGGAGATACACAACGGCTTCTGGGGCGTCGAAGTCGACCCACAGGCAGGTATCGACCGCTACCGGACGCTGTTCGAGGCGCTGGCCGCGGAGTTCGCCAGTGCAGGCATCGACCTCGACGAAGACGAGATTACCGACCTGTTCACCGCGGGTGTGATGCCCGGGAGCGACGAACTGGCCGCAGTAGAGGGACTTGCGACCTACGCCGACAGCGACCGGTGGGACCGGGTGGTGTTCGACACCGCACCGACGGGCCACACGCTCAGACTGCTGGACCTGCCGTCGGTGCTTGACCGCGGGATGGCGACGGCGCTGGACCTGCGCGATCAGGTTCGCCGGAAGGTGAACACGACGCGAACGATGCTGTTTGGTCCGATGGCGAATCGACGGCGCGCCGACGGCCCGGACGACTTCACCGAGATGCGCGACCGGATGGAACGGGTCGGGACCGTCCTCCGGGACCCCGACCGGACGGCGTTCCGTGCGGTCACCATCCCGGAGACGATGGCCGTCCGCGAGACCGAACGGCTGGTCGAGCAGTTGCGTTCCTTCGAGGTCCCGGTGACGACGCTCGTCGTCAACAAGGTCGTCGAGGACCCCGGCGATTGCGAGCGCTGTCGTGGGAAGCAGACCGTCCAGGAGGAGGCGATCGCGACGCTACGCGAATCGCTACCGGACCTGGATGTCTGGACGATCCCGGACGAATCGGGCGAGGTTACGGGTCTGGACGCACTCGAACGCGTTTCTACACACCTGGGAACCGATCTGTAGCGCCGGTCAGTCGCGGTGGCGACCGACCACTCGTCGGACCGTCGCCCCGAACCAGACCAGGACGACGCTACAGAGGTAGTAGGTCACGACCAACCCCACGTAGTAGAGCCCGGAGTTCGACACGCCCAGGAATCCCTCGACAGCGTAGACGACGTTCTCCAGCCCCCAGGGGCTGTCGTAGACGAGGATCGACAGCAGGTACGCGGGGACGTACAGGAGTATCGCGACCGGGGAGACGTACGGCTCGGCAGCCGGGGCCACCTGCCCGATAGCAGCCGCAAGCACCGGCAGGTAGGTCGCCGCGACCAGGTAGGCGAACAGTGCGAGCGTGGTCGGCCGACGGAACACGCTCCGAACCTCGGCACCTGTGGAGGGTCGAAGGGCGCCAGTCAGGGAGTGCATGCACGTCGTCGTAGGGACTCGGGGTAGTTTACGTCAATCGCCGACACCTGTGTCACCCCCTGTCGGTCGTATCAGGACGAGATGGCATCGAGCCCCGAAACGTGTTCACTCCGGTCGCGATGGCGCTCGAAGCACGTACTCGCCCACTCGTAGAACGCGGGGTCGCTCCCGTCGGCCAGCGCGTGGAGTTGGCCCTGGTCGTCGTAGGCCAGGAGGAACACGCGGTCGTCGGTCAGCGTCAGCCCGAACGAGAGCGGGTCGGGGTGGCGGTACAGCGAGAAGCCCGGGACGCCGACGACGGTGGCGAACTCGGCCGGGTTCTGCTCGCGGGCACGCTGGACCGTCGGGCCGTCGAGGACGAGTTCGTGTGTGACGCCGTCGAGGACCTGTCCGGCGTGGGCGTCGTGGAACAGGCGACTCAGGACCGGCGAGAGCATCCTGATCGAGTCGGTCGACGCGGACGCGATGGACTCGACGTAGTGGCTCACAGGGGCCTGCGGCTGGTCGGGTTCGCTCCCGACCAGCGTCGCATCGGCGAGGTGCTCCGGGCGTGGGGCCTGGTCGGCCGGGAGGTGGGCGAACAGTGGTTCCCACGATTCGATGGCCGCCAGCGCGTCGAGATACGAGCGGTGCCGCCGTGTGATCAGCCTGCCGGCAGTCGTGAGGTCGTACGCACCGTCGTGTTTCCGCGCCCAGCCACGCTCGGCGAACGCCGCGAGGTTCCGCTGGACGCTGCGGCGTGACTGTCCGAGGTCGTCGTCGAGATCACTCGGCGTCCCCGGTTCGTCGGCGAGCCGTTCGAGGAGTGCGAGGCGGTCCGGAGAGTCCGCGAGGAAGCGGGCAGCGTCGGCGGCCATGTCTCGTCTACCGACCGCCCGGAGGATAACGGTGGCGCCGTGCCAACCCGACGCCGTTTTGACTGGGGCGGTGCCAGAGTCGTGCATGGACGAGGAGCTTCGTGCCCGCATCGAGGAGGCCGCCGAGACGAACGCCCTCCTCAACGCGGTCAAACACGACAGCGAGGCACAGGTCGGGGCCATCATGGGGCCGCTCATGGGTGAGAACCCCGAGTTCAGAGAGCACGGCGACGAGATTCCGGGGATCATTGCGCCCATCGTCGACCGGGTCAACGGGATGGACGCCGAGAAACGCCGTGAGCGCCTGCAGGAACTCGCCCCCGAGAAACTCGAAGAACTCGAAGCCGAGGACGAGGGCGAGGACCACCCCCTGCCCGACCTGCCCAACGTCGAGGAGTACGACACCGTGCGGATGCGCGTCGCGCCGAACCCCAACGGCCCGTGGCACATCGGCCACGCCCGGATGGCCGCCGTCATCGGGACGTACAAGGAGCGCTACGACGGCGAGTTCGTCTGCCGGTTCGACGACACCGACCCCGAGACGAAGCGGCCGGACCTCGACGCCTACGACCAGATTCTGGACGCTATCGACTACCTCGGCTTCGAACCCGACGACGTGTTCACGGCGAGCGACCGGGTGGAGACCTACTACGACTACGCCCGGCAACTCATCGACGCCGAGGGTGCCTACACCTGCTCGTGCCCGCAGGGGGAGTTCTCCGACATGAAGAACAGCGGCGAGGCCTGTCCCCACCGCGAGAAAGACGTCGCCACCGTCCACGAGGAGTTCGACGCGATGGTCGACGGCGAGTACGACAGCGGCGAGATGGTCCTCCGGGTCCGGACCGACATCACCCACAAGAATCCGGCCCTGCGTGACTTCGTCGCCTTCCGGATGATAGACACGCCACACCCGCGCGAGGCGGCCGCCGACTATCGCTGCTGGCCGATGCTGGACTTCCAGAGCGGCGTCGACGACCACCTGCTGGGCATCACGCACATCATCCGCGGCATCGACCTGCAGGACTCCGCGAAGCGCCAGCAGTTCGTCTACGACTACTTCGACTGGGAGTACCCGGAGGTCGTTCACTGGGGGCACGTACAGGTGGACGCCTACGACGTGAAGATGTCCACCTCGACCATCTCGGAACTCATCGCCGAGGGCGAACTCGACGGCTGGGACGACCCGCGTGCGCCGACGGTGGCGAGTCTCCGCCGGCGGGGCATCCGTGGCGAGGCGCTCGTCGACGCGATGGTCGAACTCGGCACCTCCACGTCCAACGTCGACCTCGCCATGTCGTCGGTGTACGCGAACAACCGCGAGATGATAGACGACGACACCGACCGGGCGTTCTTCGTCCGTGACAGCGACGACCACGGCGGACTGGTCGAGCGACAGGTCGTGGGCGGCCCCGACGCGGGCGAACCGCCGTACCACCCGGACCACGAGGACCGGGGCCGACGCGAGATTCCGGTCGTGGGCGGCGTCGCCGTCGAGGGCGACGACCTGCCGGGTCACGGCGAGCGAGTCTGGCTGAAGGGGTACGGCTGTGTTCGCCACACCCGCGACGCCTTCGAGTACGTCGGCGACGACATCGCGGCGGTGCGCGAGGAGGGCGTCGACGTCGTCCACTGGGCGCCGGCCGACGGTCCCGCGCTCCGACTGCGGACGATGGACGGCGACGTGACCGGCGTCGCCGAACCGGGCGTCCTCGACTACGACGCCGACGACGTACTCCAGTTCGAGCGCGTCGGCTTCGCCCGCGTGGACGACGTGGACCCGGACGGCGAGTCGGTCGCGTACTTCGCGCATCCCTAGAGCGTGTAGACGACTGCATGGTGAACGTCGCCGCCGAACACGAGGACGACCAGCGGAACCAGCGACGGACCTACCACCGTCGGTTCTGGTTCCCGAAGCGGGTCGACGACGGGAGCATCGCCGCGAACCACACCAACGGCATCCTCGAAGTCCGCCTGCCCGTCTCCGAGGGTGCCGTCACTCGCGGCAAGCGCATCGAAATCGAAGGCTAACCCGTCCCCGACGCGTTTTTATTCCGTCCAACCGCAGTAGGGGACGTGACAGAGCGCGCTCCGACGACGGTCACCGTCGACCGAGACATCCCCTTCCACGAGGCGGCCGGCGAGACGCTCCTGCTGGATGTCTACGACTCGACGGCCAGTAGCGGGCCGAAACCGGTCGCCGTCCTCGTCCGCGGGGGCGGGTTCACGGTCGGTGACAAGGGCGAGTTCGCCCGCCACGCCATCGACCTCGCCGAGGACGGCTACCTCGTCGTCGAACCGCAGTACCGACTGGCACCCGACCACACCTTCCCGGCCGCACTCGTCGACGTGAAGGCCGCTATCGAGTGGTGCCGGGCGGAGGCGGACGCCTACGGCGCGGACCCACGACGCGTCGTGGCCGTCGGTCACTCCGCTGGCGCGAATCTCGTGACGCTCGCCGCGGCGACGGCCGACGACCCGGCGTTCGAACCGGACCTGTATCCCGGCGCGTCCTCCGAACTGTCGGCCGTCGTCGGCTACTCGGGTGTCTACGACTTCCGGGCGATGGCGGAGACCGACGACGCGGGCGATGCGGACATATACAGGCAGTATCTCGGCGGCGGGCCCGAGGAGGTTCCGGAGGCGTACGAACTCGCCTCGCCGGTGGCACAGGCCACCGTCTCCACGCCGCCGGCGCTGTTGCTCCACGCCGAGGACGACGAGGTGTTTTCGCCGGCCCAGTCGGAACTGCTCGCTCGGACGCTCGATCCCCTGACGACGGTGGCATACGAACCCGTTCCGGGTGGTCACGGCTTTCCCTTCGCGGGAGCGTTCTACGACGACGTCTACGACCGCACCGCTGCGTTCCTCCAGCGTCACGTCGGTGTCACCGACGACCCGATGAGCGTCCACGACGGTCCGTCACTCGACGAGGGACGTGGTCCCGGCAAACCGCCCGGCCGTGGACCGACCAGTGGGCCCGACGACCCTCGTTTCTGAGGCTGACTGTCGAAAGTTTAAGTATCGTCGCCGAGTGTTGTTAGATACCAATGGCCATAGACCCCGAATTCGAGGACAATCGTGACGTGGTCGAACAACACGACGGCCACAACGTCTGGGGGCCGGTCGAGGAACCCGACACGCTGGGTATCCACGGCACCCACGTCGCCGTCGACTTCGACATCTGTCTCGCCGACGGCGCCTGTCTGGAGGACTGCCCGGTCGACGTGTTCGAGTGGGTAGACACGCCCGACCACCCCGAGAGCGAAATCAAGGCCGACCCGGCCCACGAGGACCAGTGTATCGACTGCATGCTGTGTGTCGACGTCTGTCCGGTCGACGCCATCGACGTCGACCCCGGCCGCGCCGGCCGTATCTGAGTCCAGAACGCCCGTTTTCCGTATCGAGTTCGGCGTAGTGGCGGTATCGTCCGTGTCCTCCAGTAGTCGGTCCGGCGGGGTGCTGTGTCCGCCGCATCACCGACGGACGCCCCACGAAACTGTCACCCGTTATTGTGAACATACATTTATGTTCCGCCCGAGATGAGGTACGTTGACGAGAGTCGTGACAACTATGCACACAGTAGTTCTGACAAAGGGGGTCCCCGACTTCCGAGAGGGACAGGTATCCTTCGACGAGGACGGGCACCTCGAACGCGGGAAGACCCCGACGGTGATGAACCCGAACGACAAACACGCGCTCCGGGCGGCGTTCCAGACTCGCGTACGAAACGGCGGTCACGTCTCGCTCATGAGCATGGGGCCGCCGGGGTATCAGGAGGTGTTACAGGAAGGGATGCGCGACGTCTACGCCGACGACCTGTATCTCCTCTCGGACCGGGAGATGGGTGCCGCCGACACGTGGGCCACGGCGATGACTGTCGCCACAGGCATCCAGAATCTGGAGACGCAACCGGACCTCGTGTTCGCGGGGTTCAAGACCGCAGACGGAGAGACGGGCCACACCGGCCCACAGACGGCCTACTGTCTGGACTGGCCGCTGGTCACCCACGTCGTCTCGCTCGACATCGACGAGGAGGCGGGCCTGTTGCGAGCGAAGCGACTGGTCGACGGCGACGTCTCCGAGATAGAGACGGTCGAGGCGCCGATGCCCTGTTTCGTCGTCGCCGACCCCGAGTTCGAACCGACCTACCGGAAGGCCAGCCACCGCCTCGAACACAAACAGTTGCGCGAGGAGACCCAAGAACGCGCCGAGAACTACGAAGACCTGGTGACGGTCTGGGACCACGAAGACCTCAATCTGGACCCGGACTACATCGGCCTCGACGGGTCGCCGACCATCGTCGCCGGCGTCGACCCCATCCCGAAGGCCCCCTCCGAACGCGAGGCGACTGTCGTCGACGGCGACGATTCGGCGGCGATGGAACCGATACTGGACGAACTGACGCCCTACGCAGCAGGTGACTGATCATGCCAGCAATAGACCCCACTGAGTACGAGATCGCCGAACTCGGGCCGAAGATAACAGACGTCGACGACGCCGACGAGTTGCACGAGATGCTGGAACTGGAGGAAGCGGGCGAGGACCGCGCTCCGGTGAAGACGCTCATCGAGGACCGCATCGAGAAGGTCGAAGCCGAGGACGACGGCGAACTCGACCCCGAGACGGTCGACCTGACGGAGATGACCGTCGCGGACATCGCGAACATGGTTCGCGGCGTCGACGACGCCGACGTCCTGCGGGACGTCCTCGAACGCGAACGCGAGGGGAAAGAACGCAAGAGCGCCATCGCCCAGATAGAGAACCGCATCGACTCTGTCGAAGGCAGCGAAGAGCAAGCGGGCGAGGACGTCGAGTACGTCCCGCCAGAGGAGAAGTACCCCGAACTCGACCACCCGACCAACGACAAGCGGTGGGTCGAGGGCACCGTCGGCGCGGAGTACCGCGACATGTGGGTGTACTGTGAGACGCAGGCGGGCGAACTGGTCGACGTCTCGAAGGAGATGCTGGGGAAGGCCCGCGATCTGATGGACCAGTACAACGCGGACTACGACGCCGAGGAACGCGTCGTCGCCGTCCTCGTCGGTGCCGACGCCAGCGACCACGTCGAGGACGCCACCGCCTACGGCGCCGACCTCGTGGTCTACATGGAGGACGACCGCCTCGAACGGTTCCGGCACACGCCTTACACCGAGATAGTCACCGATATGTCTCGGGCGGGGGGCGAACTCGCCAGCGAGGGTCACGCGGACGTCGACTGGAAGGACTACCACGAACCGCGCTATACGATATTCCCCGCGACGAACAACGGCCGGGACCTCTCGGCGCTCGTCCAGGGGGCGCTGGACTCGGGGCTGGCGTCGGACTGTTCGGGGCTGTACATCGAGGAGGCGATGATCTCCAACCCCGCGAAGGTCGGCAACGCGGGCGACAACAAGGAGTTCGAGCGCGTACTTCACATGAAACGGCCGGACTTCTCCGGGTTCGAGTACTCGACCATCCTCTGTATCGACAAGCCCAACCGGGACTTTCACCCGCAGGGGGCGTCCGTGATTCCGGGCAGTTTCGAGATTCCGGACCCGGACTACGACCGCGAGGCGGCGGTGGTCGAGTACGAGATGGACCTCGAAGAGGAGTGGTTCGAGGTGGAGGTCACGGAGTTCGACCGCCTCTCGGGCGGCGTCGACCTGACCGGCAACGACGTGGTGGTCGCCGTCGGCCGGGGCATCGGCGACGACCCGACGACGGGCATCGAACTCGCACTGGACCTCGTGGACGCCTTCGAGGACGCCGACCTCGGCCTCTCGCGCGGGGTCATCACGTCCTCGTACGCGTTCGACAGCCACGTCGAGCAGTACGTCACGGAAGCGCGCCAGATAGGCGAGTCCGGGCAGGTCGTCGAACCAGATATCTACATCGCGGCGGGCATCTCCGGGGCCATCCAGCACAAGGTCGGCTGTGACGAGGCAGACACCATCATCGCCGTCAACACCGACCCGGAGGCCGACATCCGGGACTTCTCTGACTACGTCATCGAGGGCGACCTCTTCGAGGTGCTCCCGCGACTGACCGAGGCCGTCGAGAAGGGGGAACTGGCCGCGGCCGTGGAGGCGAGCGATGACTGACCACGAACACTACGAGGCCGTCGTCGTCGGATGTGGCCCGGGCGGGGCCGCCGCGGCGGCGAACCTCGCGCGCAACGGCGTCGAGACGCTAGTCCTCGAACGCGGCGTCGACGCCGGGTCGAAGAACGTCTCCGGCGGCCTCATCTATGCCGAGGAGTCCGCACCGTACACCATCGACGGCCTGTTCCCGGAGTTCCGCGAGGAAGCGACGGAGCGACCGGTCACCGAGAACTACATCCACAACGTGGCCGGCGACACGGTGAAGACGTTCGACATCGGCGACCTGCACCACCACGACACGGCGTGGGCCGACTCGGTTCTCCGCCGCCGGATGGACTCGTGGCTCGCCGACCGCGTCCACGAACTCACCCACGAGACGGGCGGCGGCCTGTTGACCGAAGTCCACGTCACCGGCCTCCTCCGGGAGAAGGGGGAGATCGTCGGCGTCACCTGCGAGGAACTGGACCCGATAGCGGCCGACATCGTCGTCGCGGCCGACGGCGTCAACTCCGAACTCGCCCGCGACGCCGGCCTGATGGACTGGGAGGACCCCGACGAGTGGTTCCAGGGGGTCAAGGCCGTCGCCGAGATGGACCCCGACACGATAGACGAGCGGTTCGACATCGACGACGACGAGGGCGAGGCCCACCTGTTCTCGGGCGACCTCTTCGATGGGGTGCGCGGCGGCGGGTTCCTCTACACCAACGAGGCGTCGCTGTCCATCGGGACGGTGTTTCACCTCGATTCCATCGCCGAGGAACGGGCCGAACCGCAGGAACTGCTCGACGGCCTGCTGACTCACCCGCTCATGGCCCAGTGGCTGGGCGAGGACTACCACGAACTGGAGTACAGCGCGAAACTCGTCCCGGACTCGAAGAAGGCGGCGCTCACCGCCCCGCACGAGGACCGCCTCGTCGTCGTCGGGGACGCGGCGGGCCAGATGCAGGCTCAAGGCCCCATCATCAAGGGGATGAACCACGCCGTCACGGCGGGTGCGCTGGCCGCCGAAGCCTTCGCCGACGCCCGCTCTCGGGGCGACCCGCACCGCGCCGGCGAGTTCTACGAGCAGAAACTCCACGACGAAGGAGTCATGGACAAACTGCGACCGACCAGCTACAGCGTGGTGGGGAAACTGGGCGAAATCGGGCCGATAGACGGCGTCGCGAACGCCGTCGCGGAGTCGGCTGTCGGTCGCTTCGGCGTCCGAGCGGCGGAGGGACTGGTCGAGCGGGCCTACAACTCCCCGATGCTCGTCTCGATGATTCCCGACACGAAACTGCCCTACGTCACGCTCCCGACGGTCATCGGCGAGGAACTGGGCGAGGTCGTGACCGACGAGAACCACGTCCAACCGCCCGAACTCGACGACCGCATCGGCGACCTGACCTACGACGTGGGCGATCCGCACATCGAACTGGTCGACAACTCCTTCGAGGCGTCCGGCACCGCCGTGACCGCCTGCCCGGTCAGCGCGACGGACTTCGGCGGCGGGTGTTACCGCGACGAGATGGTCCAGACGAACGGCCACGAGGAACACCTCGTCAGTCTGGACACCCAGCCTTGCGTCGAGTGTGGTACCTGCGCCGTCGTCGCCGACACCGAGTGGGAACACCCCGCCGGGGGCAAGGGCGTCGAGTTCGAACAGGGCTGAGATGAGCCACCAGTACCGCGACCGGATTCGGACGCTCGAACGCCGGGCCGACGAGATCGCCGCGGACTTCGACCCGGACCCGCCCGAGGAGGAGCGAGCGATGAACATACTCAGGCGGGGTGTCGGCCCGACGGTGTCGCTGTACTGCGAGGCCCGGACCGGCGGGCAGTGGGTCCGCTTCGACGAGGCGACCTTCGACCGTCTCGAAGCGACGCTGAACCAGTGGCTGGGGCTGTACGCCGCCTGCTACGGGGTCGAACTGGACGGGACGTACTCCGTCCGCACGGCCGCCGAACTGCTCGTGGACACACACGACGTTCGGGACGTCGCGACGGTGCTGACCGGCGTCCCCGAGCGGTAGGCCTCGACGTATTCGGAAGTGTGTTCTCACCCCTCACGTGACAAACAATTAAATACTGGTGTGTGGTAACAGAACCCATGGAGCTCACAGCGCCACTGCAGTTCGACCACGTAGACCGACAGGACATCTACGAGTACGTCGAGTCTCACGGCCGCGTCGACGCCGAGAAGGTTCGCAAGGCCCTGCAGATGGAGCCACGGCCGTTCGGCCACCACGTCGCCATCCTCCAGCGCTCCGGCATGCTAGAGCGCGACGGGGACGAACTCCGCATCGCCTACGAGGACTCGGACACGCAGGAGTTCGAGACCGAGGAGGTGGAGTACACCATCCGGCAGGCCCGGCAGGAAGACCTGAAGGGTCTCGTCGGGGCCATCCGCGCGGCCATCGGGAGCGGGGCCTACGTCGACGCCGAGACGCTCGCCGACATCATCGACAGCGAGGGCGTCCTCCTCCGACACAACGAACTGGAGTCACGCATCTTCTTCGTGGCCTGCGTCGACGACGACGTGATCGGCTGGGTCCACGTCAAACACCCCGAAATCGAGAAGCTCAGCCACACCGCCGAACTCACGCTGGGCGTCCTCGTCCAGTACCGCGGGCAGGGCATCGGGTCGCACCTCCTCGAACGCGGCACCGAGTGGGCCAGCGACCACGGCTACGAGAAACTGTACAACTCTGTCCCCTCGATGAATCAAGACGCAATCGACTTCCTCGAAGCCCACGGCTGGGCGACGGAAGCCGTCCGCGAGGACCACTACAAGTTCGGCGACGACTATGCGGACGAGGTGATGCTGGCGAAGGAACTCTAGGACCAGTCGTCTACAGCGTCATCGAGCGGTTCGGCGACGACGCCGTCTTTCTGTGCCAGCACGCGGGCGTGGGCGGTACAGACGAGTACGTTGTCGGCCCACGGGACGTGTAGCTCCACTGCGGCCTCGTTCTCGCAGTCCGTCTCCTCGCAGGAGGTCATACGAGCGCGACCACCAGCATCGTCACCAGAATCGACCCGGTGAGCAGCGCCTGTACGACGCCGGAGGCGAGCATCCCGGCCGTCGTCACGAGCGCGGCTTTCAGCCCCTTCCGTGCGTCCTCCTGTCGGTAGAACTCGACGGCGAACACCGTCGCGGCGACGCCGAGGATGATACCCAGCGGTCCCGTCAGGAAGAAGAGGACGAGGCCGACGAGTCCGGCGAGGACGGCCGTGACGTTCGACGCGCCGCCGACGCGGGCCGCGACGGCCCCGCCGACGAAGTCGACGACCCACGTCAGCACGCCGACGAGGGTCAGCACCGCCAGTAACAGCGTCCCGGGTTCGGTCATGCCGGTGGCGACCCAGTAGAGGTAGACCCCCGCGAGCGACACCGGTGCCCCCGGCATCTGCGGAATCAGACTGCCGACGACGCCGGCGACCAGCAGTGCGAAGGCGAGACCGACGAGCAGCAGTTCCATCCCCGGTGTCATGTGTGGCGGTCGAGTTCCTCCTGTACCCACTCCTCGCCGTAGAGCCGTGTCAATCTTTCGACGGCTCCGCCGAGCGCCCGCATACACTGCCGACGGGAGACGAACTCCAGTTCCGCGGTCACCTCGTCCCACGGCCGTGCCTGCAGCACTTTCCGGACGAGCAGTCGCTCCTCGCGGTCGCTGAGGGCGTCCTCGTCGGCGGGCGCGACGAGATGGCACACCGTCAGGGAACGGAACGGCGCGGGGTTCGTGTCGAGGATGGCGGCGCCGCCCGGGACGCCGGCGACGAGTCGCCACTCCCACTCGGAGAGGCCCGGGTCCGGCGTGGCGTCGACGGCCCGGAGCGTCTCTCTGACCACGTCCGGGTCGCAGTCGTCCAGCGTGTCCGACAGCACCGCGGCGACGCGGTCACAGAACCACCCGGCGTGGCGGGCCGCCAGTTCCGCCCCGGCCTCGGAACAGGGGTCGACCATCACGGCCGAGTACTCACCGCTCGTATCGTTGCGCGAGGTAGAGAGGTGGACGGTGCCGTAGCCGTTCGCCCGCCAGAACTGCACGAGTTCCGGCGTCGCGCCGTAGCCGACGCCGACCCAGTCCACCTCGTCGGCGAACTCTGCCCGGACCCCACCGAGGAGACGCGACCCGAGTCCCCGTGACCTGACGGCGGCGTGCGTGGCGATGCGGAGGACGCGTTGTCCGACCGGCACCCCCGCGCCCTCGTCGCGCAACTGCGTCGTCAACACGTCAGGTACCATGTTGCCGCGGATGCGCCCGCCCCCGTACATCGTCGCCCGCGTCTCGGCCGAGAGGCCCCCTTCCCGTGCCAGCAGTGCGACGGCAGCGACGTGCCCGTGGTGTGTCAACGCCCGCACCGAGAGGTTCGGCGCGTCGAGCAGACGAGCGAGGTCGGCCGGTTCGGTGCGGTAGTGGGCCAGCACGAGCAACCCGAACACCTCCCGTAAGAGGTGCTCGTCGGCGAGCAAGTCCGCCGTCGAGAGGCGGCGGTACGCGACCGTCTCCGGCGTGGCGTTGGCGACCAACTGCTCGGCGGGCGGGCGGGCGTCGAGCAACAGCGCCCGGAACGCCCACACTTCGACGGGGTCGGCCTCGGCGTAGCGAATCGGCGTCGTCATGGTCACGTCCGTCACCGCGTGGGCGCTCTCGGCCAGACGGTCGCGAAACCGGACCGAGAACCCGCGACCGGCGCCCTCGTAGCCGTGGACCGTCGTCGTGAACGCGACGGCCGGCGCGTCGAGCAGTGCTTCGAGGCGGCGGACGGGGAGCGCGGCGGCCTCGTCGACGACGACCACGTCCGGGTCGTCGGGGAGTTGGACTGCGACGGCAGGTTCCGCGAACCGTATCCGGCCGCCGCCCTCGCCCCCGACGGCGAGTTCGTGGGGTGTGTCGGACCTGTCTCGTTCGACGTCGACGCCGAGCGTCTCGAACAGCGCCCCCGCCCGGACGAACACCTCGGCGGCGCTCCGGTACTGCGGCGCGGTCACGAGGACGTCCGTCCCGTCCAGCGCGAGGTTCGCCGCGGCGAGGCCGGCGGCGCTGGACTTCCCGCGTCCCCGG
Organism: Haloarcula pellucida; assembly: GCF_014647235.1. Lineage (GTDB taxonomy): Archaea > Halobacteriota > Halobacteria > Halobacteriales > Haloarculaceae > Haloarcula > Haloarcula pellucida. The sequence goes on along the minus strand of NZ_BMOU01000001.1, from coordinate 1,173,025 downwards.
TCGGCCTCCACGACGACGGCGTGGCCGGGGTCACAGAGCACCTCGAACGCGTAAACGGCGTCCACTTGATCGTCGGTGAGGCAGGCCTCGTAGGTCTCCGGCCGGAAGACCGCGTCTTTGGGTAGTGCAGGCGGTTCGGGCGGGCGTCGTGGCGGCGGGTCGGTCAGGCCGTCGCTCTCGACGGTGTCACCGTCCGCCTCGACGTGGACGATGGCGACGCCCCGGTGGACCCGAAGCGTCTCGACCAGTCGGCGACGGAAGTGGCCGGTCACGTCGGCCACGTCGAACGGCGGCACCGCCAGCGTCTCGTCGAAGGCGTCGCGCCTACCGGGCCACTCGTCCAGCGGCGGCGTCAGGAGGACGAGGAGACCGCCCCCGTCGACGGCCCCGACGGCGGTGCCGAGCGCGTTCGGCCGGAGTTCGTCGTGGGCGTCGAGGACGACGGCGGTTCGGGTCCGACCGAGCAGTTCGCCGGCGCGTGACTGCTCGTGGCGCTCGCAGTCGAGTATCGGCTCGGGGCCGAGAATCGTGGTCTCGTCCCGGGCGACGTCGGCGGCGTCGAGGGCGTCGGCGGCACGGTCGCGGGTCCGCTCGCGGTCGCCGGCCAGCACGAGCAGCCGGCGCTCGTTCGAGCGGCGGGCCTCCGCGCGGAGCGACCGTGCGAGGTCCATACCGAGGCGTCGAACCGGCGCGGTCATGGGCCTGACGGTTCCGCCGGGAACCGGCCCGAACCCGGCGTCGAGCGGCCGGTCGGAGGACGGCTATGCACCCCGTTCGCACGCCATTTCGGCTTCGAAAGCGCTTTTAGGGCCGGTGGCACAGAATGGGGTACAGCCTGCGCCGGGTTGATGATGCTCCCAGCCCTTTTAGGACTACGCGCACCGCCGCGGTGCGCCGCGGGAACGCCCGCGACGGCGGGGGAGCCTGAGCCCGCGCGCAGGAGGTGACCATACAAATGCCAGTATACGTAGATTTCGACGTTCCGGCCGACCTCGAGGACGACGCCCTCGAGGCGCTGGAAGTCGCACGAGACACAGGCAGCGTCAAGAAGGGAACCAACGAGACGACCAAGGCCGTCGAGCGCGGCTCCGCGGAGCTCGTCTACGTCGCCGAGGACGTCCAGCCCGAGGAGATCGTCATGCACATCCCCGAGCTGGCCGACGAGAAGGGCGTCCCCTTCATCTTCGTCGAGCAGCAGGACGACCTGGGCCACGCCGCGGGCCTCGAAGTCGGTTCGGCCGCCGCCGCCGTCGTCGATGCGGGCGAGGCCGAGGGCGACGTCGAGGACATCGCCGCGAAGGTCGAGGAGCTTCGGTGAGGTGACGACGGATGAGTGCTGAGGAATCCGAAGGCAACGGCGCCACGCCCGCCGAGGTCATCGAGATCGTCGGCAAAACGGGGATGCACGGCGAGGCCATGCAGGTCAAGTGCCGCATCCGCGAGGGCGAGAACCAGGGGCGCATCATCACGCGCAACGTCCTGGGTCCCGTCCGAGAGGGCGACGTGCTCCAGCTCCGCGAAACGGCCCGCGAAGCCGACTCCATCGGGGGGCAGTAACGATGCCACAGACGCGCGAATGTGACTACTGCGGCGCGGACATCGAACCCGGTACGGGCACGATGCTCGTCCGGAACGACGGCACGACCATCCACTTCTGCTCCTCGAAGTGTGAGAACAACGCCGACCTCGGTCGCGAGGCTCGCAACCTCGGCTGGACGGAGTCCGGCTACAACGCGAGCGGCGAGAAGCAGGCCGAGGACGAGTCCGCGACGGAAGCGGCTGACGCAGACGAGAACGACGACGTCGACGCCGCACCCGACCTCGAAGCCGCAGAGGAAGACGTCGAGACTGCTGACGACGACGGCGACGAGGACGACGAGGAAGAGGCCGAGGAGGCTGAAGCCTGATGTCGGACGAGCGTACCTTCGTGATGGTGAAGCCGGACGGCGTCCAGCGCGGTCTCATCGGGGACATCGTCTCCCGCTTCGAAGAGCGCGGTCTGAAGATGGTCGCTGGCAAGTTCATGCAGATCGATCAGGACCTCGCCGAGGAACACTACGGCGAGCACGAGGGCAAGCCGTTCTTCGACGGCCTCGTGGACTTCATCACGTCCGGTCCGGTCTTCGCGATGGTCTGGGAAGGTCAGGACGCGACGCGACAGGTCCGAAAGATGATGGGCGAGACGGACCCCGCCGAGTCCGCCCCCGGGACCATCCGCGGCGACTACGGGCTAGACCTCGGTCGGAACGTCATCCACGGCTCCGACCACGAGGACGAAGGCGCCAACGAGCGCGAAATCGCTCTCTTCTTCGACGACGACGAACTCGTCGACTGGGAAAGCGTCGACGAGACCTGGCTGTACGAGTAAGCCGGGTTCTCCGCGACCACACGTTCTTTGCCGTTCGCTCCGATAGTGCCACCCGTGAGCCGAACGCTCTATCAACTGGACGGCTGTCCCTACTGTGAGAAAGTGGCCGACCGACTGGACGAACTCGACGTCGAGTACGAGAGCATCTGGGTCGACGCGTTACACTCCGACCGGGACGAGGTCAAGCGCGTCTCGGGACAGCGCGGCGTGCCGGTCCTCGTAGACGACGAGTACGGCGTCACGATGGCCGAGTCAGAGCGCATTCTGGAGTTCGCCGAGCAGACCTACGCCTGACGACCGAAGGTAAGCGCCGCACCGATGGTCACGAACACCAGCGGGAACAGCACAAAGAGGACGCCGGTGAAGTAGGGGTCTGGCTGCTGGCTGGCCGACCCGACGACGCCCTCCGCCGTCGTGAGGTCCCACCGCTGGACCATCGTCAGTGAGCCCACGAGGCCGACGGCGAGATACCCGACGGTGAAGCCGACACCGACCAGCGCCGCTTCACGGAGACGGCCACCGCTCGGATTCCGGCGCCGTCGCCCCTCGAACAGCCCCCCGGCGACGGTCAACGCGACCACGGGGACGAGGAAGTAGACGACTGGTGAGACGCTCGCCCCACCGTTGGCCAGCGAGAGGTAGAGGTCGTTTCCGTACGGCGACCCGGCTATCTGAATCGTGGCCCGCAGCACCGTCGGGACGTGGTGGGCGTTGAACAGGACGTGGGCGTACTGGATGAACACCGCCGCCGTCGAGTCGATGGCGGGGACGCTCCGGTCGACCGACGAGGGGCCGACGACGAACAGCGCCGCGACGACCAGATACTCGAGGACGAACGTTCCGATAGCCGCCGTGCTCGCCTCTGTCCACGGGAACGTCCGGAGAGGGGCCGACAGAACGGCGTCGTCGGCGTCTCCGCTCGCGGCGGCTGTGTCGTCGGTATCGGCTTGGGTTGTCACTGCGTACCATATTGCTGCACGAAAGATGAGTCTGGTGGTCTTACCGCTCCTCGGGTTCGAAGTCGAGCGCCGCGCCGTTGATGCAGTAGCGCTTCCCCGTGGGTTCGGGGCCGTCGTCGAAGACGTGGCCGAGGTGGCCCCCGCAGTTGGCACAGACGACTTCGGTCCGGCGCATCCCGTGGCTCTCGTCGAGTCGCGTCTCGACGGTCCCCTCGTCGTAGACGTCCCAGAAACTCGGCCACCCCGTCTCGGAGTCGAACTTCTCCTCGCTGTCGAACAGTTCGGCGCCACACCCGGAGCAGGTGAACACGCCAGATTGCTCGACGTCCAGCAGGTCGCTGCTGAACCGCGGTTCGGTGCCGGCCTCGCGGAGGATGCGGTACTCCTCGTCGGTCAGTATCTCCCGCCACTCCTCGTCGTTGTCGGGCAGCTCGCCCTCTTGTTCGCTCATACCCGCTCGTAGGGGCCGGAGGGGTATAAGCCCACGTCAGCGCCCCGGTTCAGTCGTCGGCCGGCGACCGCTTCTCGGGGAGTTCGTGGGCCGATATCGACGCTTTGGGGGCGAGGAACCTCGCGGGGTCGAACGCCGTCAGGTCCTCGTCGTTTGCGACCCGGTCGGGCCAATCGGGGTTCGCGAGCGCGCTCGTCGCGAGCGTCACGAGGTCGGCTCCGTCGTCCACTGCCTGCCGGGCGGCGTCGGGGTCGCCGAGGCCACCGTTGGCGATGACCGTCGTCCCCTCGGTGACGTGTTCGACGGCCGCCTCGGCGAGCGTCGGTCCCTCGTCGCCGAACGTGGGACTGGTCGCGTCCGGTTCCGTGGTGTGGACGTAGTCCGCACCGGCGGCCGAGAGGCGCTCGAAGAACACTGCCGCTGCGTCCTCGCCCTCGGGCCACGCGTACTCGTCGTTGGTTACTCGGGTCTGTGAGAGACGGACGCCGACGACGAACTCGTCCGGCACGGCGTCGTGGACGGCCGAGACGACCGACTCGGGGTAGCGGACCCGCGCGTCCGGGCCACCGCCGTATTCGTCGTCACGCCGGTTCATGTCCGCCGCGAGGAATTCGTTGAGGAGGTACCCGTTGGCGGCGTGAATCTCGACGCCGTCGAACCCGGCCTCGTGGGCGTTCACTGCGGCGTCGACGAACCCATCGCGGGCGGCGTCGAGGTCGTCTTCCGTGGCTCGCTTCGGTTCGGGGAACTCGCCGCTCCCGCCGTAGGCTTCGGCCTTCTCGGCGTCCGGGCCGACGGTCGACGGCGCGAGGGTCGCCTCGCCGTCGACGTGGGGGTTCCCCTGCGTCTGTGCCCCGCCGTGCATCAGCTGGGCGACGACGGGTGCCCCGGCATCGTGGACAGCCTCTGTGACCCGTGACCACGCGGTCACGTGGCCGTCGGTGACGAGTCCCGGCTGGTTCGGATATCCTTGACTGTAGTCGTCGTCGGTGTAGACGCCCTCGGTGATGAGTACCGAGAAGCCACCGTCGGCGAACTTCGCGTAGTAGTCGGCCATCTCCTCGGTGGCCCGACCGTCTGCGGTCGCGCTCACCCGCGTCATCGGCGCGAGACCGACCCGGTTATCGAGCGATAGCGTCCCGAGCGTCGTCGAGTCGAACAACATCTCGGAGGTGAGTACGCGAGGGTCGGCATTAACCGGCCGTTCGGAGTATGCCGAATCGTGTGTTGGCTCCCCACACTGCGCTTCGGTCGGGGGAGACGACGGGACGCTGGCTATTTGCACGGCGGCGTCGAAAGCCGGCCATGCACGTCGACGCCGCCCGCGGGACGGAGGTGCTGGGGGCGATTATCCACGAAGCGAGGGCCGAGAAGATAACCTTCATGGCCGGCTCTATCGCGTACCACGCCTTTCTCTCTATCCTCCCGCTGTTGTTGCTCGTCCTGACACTCGTCCAGCGGACGCAAAACGTCGCCGTGCGCGACTCCGTCGTCGGCATCATGCAGGCCGTGCTGACCGAGCAGTCCAGCGAACTCATCCAGCAGGGGTTGACCGAAGCGGACGCCTCCGCCTCCCTGCTGGGCATCGCGTTCCTCGTCTGGGGCGCGCTCCGCATCTTCCGCGGTCTCGATACGGCCTTTTCGGACATCTACGAGACCAGCAGCGAGAACACCTTCGCCGACCAGTTGCTGGACGGGTTGCTGTTGCTCGCCACCGTCGCGGTGGCCATCGTCAGCGTCGGCGTCGTCGGCAACCTCGTCTCCATCTCTGGCGACGGCGCTCTCGGTACGGGGCTCCGGGGGGCGGTGACGGCCGTTGGCCTGTTCGTGGTGTTCTACCCCATGTACTACGTCTTCCCGGATACCGACGTCTCGCTGGCCGAAGTCGTCCCCGGAACGGCCCTCGCTGCTGTCGGCCTCACCGTCGCACAGGCGCTCTTTACCACGTTCAAGTCCGGCGGCGCCGGGTCCAACCTCGTCGCCAGTATCCTCGTTCTCCTCACGTGGCTTTACGTCATCGGCCTCGTGGTGTTGCTGGGCGCCGTGGTCAACGCCGTCCTCTCGAACCGCTCTGCGGACGTCGACATCGCACCGGTCGTCGGTGGCATCCCGGAACGAGCGACGGACGGTCGCGCGCCCGTCGACCGCGCCGTGTTGCTCGCCGAACTCGACGGCCTCGCCGACCGTCTCGCCGACGGCGAGGCGGCCGTGACGATAGCCGTCGGGGAGGAGACGGTGACGCTCGTCCCGCCGCAGACGGCCACCGTCGACCGAGAGTCGAGCGTGTTCGGATTGGACGACTCGGTGGCGATGACGCTCCGGTGGTGGCCTGACGACTAGAAACGTCGACGTGGCGACGAGAAGAGCCAGGGGTGGGATTTGAACCCACGAACTCTCGATTACAAGTCGAGTGCTTGGACCACCCAAGCTCCCCTGGCGCTCGCGTTCGTCCGTTGCAGGGGGACTGTTTAGAGAGTATCGTTTTCCGTCGACTTTTCGAGTTCGATTCGGTGGGGGGCGTAGCCGTGGTCGGCGTAGAACCGGCGGGCGGATTCGTTCGCGGCCATCACCTCCAGCGCCACGACTGTGGCGCCGTTCTCGGCCAGCGCTTTCTCGCCAGCGGCGAGGAGTTCGCTGCCGATACCCTCGCGGCGGTAGTCGGGGCGGACGTAGATGTTCTCGATGAGGCCCCGCGTGCGTCGCTGTTCGTAGCGCCCTCGCTCCATCGAGACCATGACGAATCCGACGAGCGTCTCCCCGTCACGGGCGACGAGCAGTTCGTCGGCGACGACTCGCTGAAGCACTGCCTCGCGTATCGCGGTCCGATTCTCGGACGCGAGGAGGTGCGAGCCGTAGGTCTGCTGGTCGCGTGCGAGGGCAACCCACTGGTCGACGACGGCGTCCACGTCGGCCGCTGTCGCGAGCGTTATTTCCACAGGGTATCTCGGATGCACGAGTCCAAAACAGTAGTGCCAAAGCGGGTATCAGACGTCCCGACAGTCCGTACACAACAACTGACCGTTGAACGACGCGAGGTTGCGGGTGAAAGTCCCGCAGGCAGAGCAGATGCCCTGTTCTTCGAACGAGTCCTCGGCGGCCGTCGTTCCGTCCGTCGTCGCCCCCTGTCCGGTGGGGGCCATCTGGGCTTCCTCGCGGACCTGCTCTGTCGTTTCGCTCTCTAGTCGCGCGGTCGAGAGGATGTCGTGTTCGGTCAACGTCCCGAGCGGTTCGCCGTCTTCGGTGACGAGGACCCAGTCTGACGACCACGCGGCCATCTGGTCACGCGCTTCCGGAAGCCGGGCGTCCGGTGAGATGGACGGGACCGATTCGGTCATCACCTCGCCGACTGTGGCCGATTCGAGGGTGCCTTCGGAGACGAGATAGCCGAGGATGTCCACTTGCGTGATTACGCCGACTGGATCGTTACCACGAAGGACCAGTGCGGTCGGTTCGTCTTCCCGAACCAGGAGTTCGGTCGTCTCGAGGAGATCGTCAGATTCGCTCGCGCCGACGTACTCGCGGTTCATCACCTCCCGTACGGAGACCGGATCGTTCATGTGTGTCTTTATCTGCCGAGGCGGCTAAAAGATACCTCCATCACGTTTATGCTACGTGGTACCGAAGACCAAGGTTAATTCTCTCCCACCGATTCAGATCGACCTGCGGGTATGACTGCGCCGACCCCGTCGAGCGCCGTCCCGCAACAACGGCGGACGCGCCTAGCCGACCGAGCGGCCGCTATGCGGTATCGGTGATGACGAGTCGGCGGGCCGAATCAGGTCCGGCCTCGACCGACGATACCCCGGTGCCGTAGCTCGACGGTCCCCAGCATCGAGTCGTACTCGACGACCCCTGTCGCCGTCAACTTCGGGATGTGTTCAGTGAACAGTTCGTCACGCATGATCTCTCGGTCGGCATCACTGACTGTCGACTCCGGAATCCCGCGCTGGCGGGCGACGACGGCCGTCGCGAGGTCGCCGACGACCATCGCTCGGTCGCGTTCGTCGAGAATCGACAGGGCTAGACGCCGACTATCCTCCGACAGCAGGTCGTCGACGACGGCCTCCGGTAGCTCCGCCGGGTCGGAATCGCCGTCAGTGCCTCGTGTCGCCATAGTGGAGCGTACGACAGTCTCCTACAAGTATGTGTCGTGGACTCACACCACACGGAGAGCGTCGCCTCGTCACTCAGGCGTGTTCGAGACGGTAGGGCCACAGATCGGCCTCGCGGAGCGCCCGGCCGAGGGCCCTGTGGAAATCTGGGAAGTCCTCGAACTCGCCCTGATCGACGTACTCGAATATCTCCTCGACGCTGACGACCGTCTCGTAGTCGATACGGACCGGATGGTCGCCGTACTGCTCGACGTACTCCTCGGCCGTGAGCGGGAAGTCCTCGTCTTCGTCGATTTTCTTCGCGAGGACGGCGTGTCCGTACTTCCGGCGGCCTTCGCTGCCCTCTTCACCATCTGGGTCGTGCGGCCAGTCCATACGTGTGGCTGGGTACAGCGACACAAAAAGGATTGCTCTCCGGCGACTCGACCCTAGAGTTGGTCGAATCCGCCGCCGCTGCCACCGCCGCCGCCGCGGCGAAGCACCAACACGAGACCGAAGAACACGACGAGAGCGACCCCGATGCCGCCGCCGAGGTAGACGGTGTCGATACCCATCACCGTCGCCGGGACGCCCGCTGGGACCGAGATAGCGGGGCCGTTATCGGGCGCCGTGGTCTCTGCGGGCGTGGACTGACTGGTGGTCGTCGTCGCTTCCGTCCTCGTCGGGGTGTCGTCTGCGACCTGTCCTTCCGAGATGACGATGCTCCCGGCGTCGTCGTCGTTCAATGCGATTTCGTAGGTGCCGGCCGAGCTAACGTCGTGGGTGAGACGAATCGTGCGCTCGCTGTCTGCCGGCATCGTCACCGTCGTCGCGTTCACTCGCTCGTCGTTGACGACCATCGCCCCTTCGTACTCACCGGCGACGCTGCCGTTGTTCCTGACGACGGCTTCGAGGACGAGGCGCTGCCCACTGTCTAACTGCGTCGTGCTCAGCGACGTGTCCTCGACGGTGAACTCGGGTTCGATACGGCCGGCAGCGAACGTCGAGAACTCCGTCGCCGTCACTTCGTAGACGACGCTATTCGCTCGCTCCTCGACGATAGCGGTGTCGAGGGGCTCCCACGCGGACCCGTTGCGGTGGTACAGCGTCACCTCGCTCTGGTCGAGGCCGACCTCGCGGAGTCGGGACCGGTCGAGCGAGAACCGGACCGTGGCCTGCTCGATGTCCGCCGTCGAGTCGACGGTGAAGACGCTGGCGACGGTCGCCGACCTACCAGACGGGACTTCTACCGTCGCCGCCGACGGGTCGGTGTACTCGATTATCTGCTGTGTGTACGACGACTCGCTCGTCTGGACGGTCCACGTCTCGACGGCGAACGAGCGGTTCGTCGAGTTCGGGATGTCGAGCGTGTACGGGCGCGTCGTCGAGACGGACCCCGCGCGCACTTCGATGGCTCGCTGGGCAGCGTCCGCGCTCTCGACCGTCGCTTTCGCCCGCTGAACCTCGACGAGTCCGGCCTCGCGGTCGTTGACCGAGAGTCTGTAGGTCCCGGGTGAACTGAACGAGACCGTCTGGTTGACCTGCACAGACTCGTCTGCCGCGACGACGACCCGTTGTGAGGCGAAGTCGCTACCGTTGCGATTGAACTCGAACGTGAACCCTCCCGACTCGTCGCCGAGGTTCTTCACTCGGGCGGTCACGGTCACGTTCTCGCCGACGAGGACCGTCGACTCCTGTACGTTCGCGTTCGAGAGATACATACTCGGTGCCGCCGCCGCGGGTGTCGCAAGCGCCCCGGCGACGAGGAGGACTACGAGACCGACGGAAACACACCGGCTCCCGATGTCCCATTCGGACCAGATGTCTGGCTGCATCACGTAGTCCTGACCCGTACCAGTGGCTTAAAACCGCCCGGTCGTTACCACGGTTTTTTGAACTATCGTTGCTGAAAAATACGCCGTCGTACCCAATTTCGACACACTCGGTCACCGTCGGTCCAGACAGCCGACTCGGCCGACCCGGGACGAGGCGTTCGTCGGGAATCACGCTGCCCCGACTCTCGCGTCGTTCTCTCTGGACGGACGGTCGGGCTGGGAGGTGAATCCGATGCCAGCGCACTGCGCTCGGTCTACCGTGGTCCGACTGTCAGTCGTACCGATCCCTCTCGCGTGACTCGGAGCAAAACGGTGGGGCTGGGATTTGAACCCAGGAATCCGTGAGGATACCGGTTTTCAAGACCGGCGCAATAGGCCACTCTGCCACCCCACCGCAGGCACTGCTAACGGGTGATTCCTCTAAGGCCTATCGATTACTCGCGAACCAACATTGGGTCGCCGTCGGCGTCTCGCACACGCAACCCCAACTCGTCGAGGACCGTCGTCGTCCGCGGCGGCACCACGCGTCCGGTCCGGACACGGGCGCGGAGCAGGGGGACGATCGTTCGGAGGTCGGCCGGCGTCTCGACGACGGGGTTCGTCGGGAGGAAGTCGACGCCGTGGTCGGCGTCGGCGGCCCGGTCGACGAGCGTTTCGACGGCCGGCGTGGTGTAGGCGTCCTCGAAGTCTATCGGGTCGGCGAACCCGGCGTAGTACACGCGGCCGTCGGTCGACGGCCCGAGGACGACGTCGCTGGAGCGGAGTTTCATCGCGGCGCTATCTATCTGCTGGCGAGCGAGCAACGCGGCGGTCGGTTTCACGGCGGCGACGGTGGCCACGCCCTCTCGGTCGAGCAGGTGGGTGACGGTGTTGCCGATGCGGCCGGCGAACGTCGACCCGACCTGTACTTCGTACCGGGCCTCGCCGGGGTTTTGCAGGGCGTCGTCGAGTGGCTCTCTGACCGCCGCCTCTGGGTCGACGCCGTCGGGCACCTGTTCGCCGGGACGGTAGTTGACGAGCAACTCGGCACCGCTGGCCTCGACGGCGCGACAGACGTCGCCCAGCATCGCGGTGTAGAGGGCTGTCGCCTCGGATTCGTCGAGCGGTCCCGCGGCCAACTCGGGCAGGACGAACCCCTCGACTGGGGGGTCCGCGAGGACTGCGACCGTAGTCATACCTCACTCTGGGGCCGTCTGTGGTTAGTCGGTTCCGTTCTGTGTACGAGACGAGAACACCCGGGTAGGCGACGACGGAGCTATCGACCGCGCCGGCCCTTCGTCTGGCGGTAGTCCTGTCCGAGGACGTCACTGAAGTGCTCTACGAACGCCTCTCGTTCGTCGTCGGTCTGCTCGGCGGGCGGGAGCATCGGCAGAATCTCGAAGCCACGGCCGCGGATGGTCGTCGCGTGGCGCTCCTCGATGTCCAACTCGTCCTCGGAGAGCGTCGTGTACTCGAAGGCCAGTTCTTCGAGGGGGCGCTGGCCGACGGGGAGTAGAATCTCGGGGTTTATCATCCGTATCTCGCTGTTGAGGTACGGTTCGCAGTTCACGACCTCCTCGTCCGTCGCCGCTCGGTCGGGGTGGCGACACCGGGTGACGTAGGTGAGGAAGACGTTTTTCAGGTCGGGTTCGTCGGCGTCGGTGTCCTCGACCATGTCGACGCTGCGGAGGACGTCCAGCAGTTCGCGGTCCGTCTCGCCGGTGAAGGGGATGCCAGACTCGTCGGCGCCCTCGCTCGGCGAATCGCCGAGGACGACGAACTCCGCGCCGACGTCGCCGTAGCCGTGGACGACGTTCTCCCGGGTCTCACACAGCGCCGGGCAGTTCTGACAGTTCTCGTCCATCCCGAACGGGTTCGCGATGGACTCCTGGTTGGCGTCCATGTTAGTCCTCGTCGACGGTCTTGGCGTGCGTCTCGGCGTCCTCGGGGTCGTTCTGCGGGCTGGACGGGTGGTAGTCGGTGTCGTACTCGCCGGGACGCCCGTCGAGGCGGTCGGGGTTGATGCGCCCGCCCAGCAACATGAAGTCGAGCACCGTACAGTACAGCATCGCTTCGACGACGGGGACGGCACGGGGCGGCAGGACGGGGTCGTGACGGCCCGTCACGGTGATTTCCTTCTCCTCGCCGGTCTCCCAGTCGACGGTCGTCTGGGTCTTCGGGATGGAGACCGGCGGGTGCCAGCTAACTTCGCCGTAGATGGGCTGTCCCGTGGTGATACCGCCCTGGATGCCGCCGTGGTCGTTGCCCTCCGGCACCGGGTCGCCGTTCTCGTCGAACGCCCAGTCCTCGTTGTACTCGCTGCCCGCCGTCGTCCGGGCCTCGCGGCCGATGCCGTACTCGAAGTCGTTGACCGCCGGGATGGAGTACATCGCCTGTGCGAGGCGGGAGGGGAAACTGTCGAACCGCGGGGCGCCCAGTCCGCGGGGGACGCCGCGACACTCGAAGTAGATGGCGCCGCCGATGGAGTCGCCCTCTTTCTGATACTGATCGGCCAGTTCGCGCATCTCCTCGGCGGCCTCGGGGTCGGCACACCGGACCTCGTTCTCCTCGGAGTGTTCCAGCATCTCCTCGAAGGTCACGTCGTCCGCCTCGACGTCTCCTATCTGGCAGACGTGAGCCTTGATCGTCACGTCGTAGTCGGACTGTGCTAAGACCTGCTTTGCGACGCCGCCGGCCGCGACCCAGTTGACCGTCTCGCGGGCCGAGGAGCGGCCGCCGCCGCCCCAGTTGCGCGTCCCGAACTTCGCCGAGTAGGTGTAGTCGCCGTGGGAGGGGCGCGGGGCCGTGATGAACGGTTCGTACTTGCCGGAGCGGGCGTCCTTGTTCTGGATGACCATCCCGATGGGCGTCCCCGTCGTGTAGCCGTCCTGTACGCCGGAGTTGAGTTTCACCTTGTCCGGTTCGCCCCGCGAGGTCGTAATCATCGACTGACCGGGTTTGCGACGGTCCAAGTCCTCCTGAATCTGCTCTTCGGAGAGTTCGACGCCTGCTGGAACGCCCGAGACCGTACATCCCATGGCCTCCCCGTGTGACTCGCCGTAGGTCGTCATCCGAAAGAGACGACCGAACTCGTTGCCGTTCATTAGCAACGTTTCGGGGGCGGGGGCATTTGAACCTTGTAGATGCGTACCCCCGATTCGCTGACTGACGGCTACCGGTCGACGGCCGCACCCAGACCCGACAGCACGTCGAAGAAGTTCGGGAAGGAAACGTCGACGTGTTCGGCCCCCGTGACGGTCGTCTCGCCGTCGGCGACGAGGCCGGCGACGGCCAGCGACATGATGATGCGGTGGTCCGCACGGCCGTCGACCGTCGCACCGTGCAGATCCGTGTCCTCGCCGTAGACGACGAGTTCGTCCTGCGTCTCTTCGACTTCGGCACCCATCTTCGTCAGTTCCTCGGCCATCGCGCTCACGCGGTCCGTCTCCTTGTAGCGGACGTGTTCGGCGTCCGTGATGCGGGTGACGCCGTCGGCGGCCGCACCCAGCGTCGCGATGGTCGGCAGGAGGTCCGGCGTGTCCTCGACGCCGACTTCGATACCCGACAGCGCCGAGCGCTCGACGGTTATCTCGCCGTTCTGCTGATCCCAGTCAAGCGTCGCGCCCATCCGGTCGAGGACGTCGACGATAGCCGAGTCACCCTGCGCGCTCGGGAACGCCGAGGTGACCGCCACCGCGTCGTCGCCCGCCAACGCGCCCATCGCGAGGAGATAGCTCATCGAGGAGAAGTCGCCGGGAACGTGGTAGGTGCCGTCCTCGGGGCCGTAGGACTGCCCGCCGGCGACGGTGTAGCCGTCGTCGGTCTGTTCGGCCGTCACGCCGAAGTCAGAAAGCACTTCGAGCGTGATATCGACGTACGGCGACGATTTGAGTTCGGTCGTCAGTTCCACGTCGATGCCCGTGTCGGTGACCGCGCCGGCCATCAGGAGGGCGGTGATGTACTGCGAGGAGACGTCGCCGGGGATGGCGACGGTACCGCCGTCGACGCCGCCGCCGACGACGAGGGGGGCCTGCCCGTTCGCCCGCGTGCTGTCGGCGCGCCCACCGAGTTGCCCGATGGCGTCCAGTAGCGGCCCCTGCGGACGGGACCGGAGCGAGTCGTCGCCGGTGAGGACGGTTAGGTCGTCCTGCAGGGCGGCCGTCGCCGTCACCAGTCGCATCGTGGTGCCGCTGTTGGCGCAGTCGATGACGTCGTCCGGTGTCTCGGGGCGGCCGTCGAACCCTTCGACCGCGATTGCGCTCTCGTCGCTCCGGTCGACGGTGCCACCGTAGGCGGTGACCGCGCGCATCGTCGCCTTCGTGTCGGCGCTGACGAGTGGGTCGTGAACGGTCGCGCCCTCGGCGTACCCGGCGGCGAGGATGGCCCGGTGCGTGTAACTCTTCGACGGCGGGGCCTGCGTGGTCCCCGCGACCGCAGACTCGCGTATCGTGACGTCCATGTCCGGGCGATTGCGGGCGGGCGACAAGAGGCTACCGCTCTGAGAAATCGAGCGAGAACGGACGTGACGGCTCGTTCAGCGCCGAACTGCGCCGACGACGAAAGCCACCAGCGACACGGCGACGACGTGCAACGCGACGAGGACGGCGACAAGCGTGCTGATAACGACCGGAGCGGCCGCGAACGGACTCGTCTCCCCGGTCGCACCGGCCGGAAGGGCGAGGGCGTCGACGATAGCGAGGACCACCAGCGGGGCGACGATAGCCGCGAGGACGCCGAGCGTGGTTCTGCGGGTGAGTTCACCGGCGTCCTGTGCCATCGGATATCGCGACGTGACTGTTGCTATCGGTCCATCGTACGTCGGCTCAGAGCTTAAACAGCTACTGTGGTCACGGCTATCGTGCGACTGGACACTCGTCGTTCGACCGCCGCCCGGACAGTCTCGTCTCTGTCTAGCCCTGTCGGTTCGCTCTCGACGTCTCCCCGGCGCCCGCTGGCGTCCCTTCAGGACGTTGACGTAGTAGCGATACGCGAAGCGGAGGGGTCACCGCGCGTGTTCGTGGCCGATTTCCCGCGGACCGTCGACAGTGCCGTCTCGGTACGGGCACTGCTACCGTGGCGTCGGTAGCCCTTTGCCGTCGCCGCCCGGACGCCTGCGTATGGACCCCGACCTCTCGGCACTCGACGAGTATCTCGACGAGACGGACACCGACGGCTACCTGCTGGATGCAGATTCGGAGGACTCGGACCAGTACTACCTCTCGGGATTCGACGCCCCGGACCCGTTCATCACGCTGTACGACGGGGAGACGCACCTGCTGTTCCCGCGCAGTCTGGAGTTCGGCCGCGCCAAGCGGGAGTCGCGGGCCGAGTCGGTCCAGCGGTACGTGGACTTCGACCACGCCGAACTGGTCGACGAGTACGGCCCCGAGGAGGCCGTTTCGTACGTCCTCGCGGCGTTTCTCTCCTCCTACGACGTCGACAGCGTGGCCGTTCCGCC
This sequence comes from Haloarcula pellucida, assembly GCF_014647235.1. Lineage (GTDB taxonomy): Archaea > Halobacteriota > Halobacteria > Halobacteriales > Haloarculaceae > Haloarcula > Haloarcula pellucida. Next base: position 1,157,884 of record NZ_BMOU01000001.1, on the reverse strand, counting down.
GCGGTTCCCGCTCAAGACGGCCGACGGCCTCCGCGCACGTGGCGTCTCCGTGACCGCCGACACCGACGGCGTCGTCACCGAGATTCGCGCGACCAAGACCGACGAGGAAGTCGACCACGTCCGCGCCGCCCAGCGAGCGAACGAAGCGGCGATGGCCGCCGCGGAGGACCTGCTTGCGGACGCCACAGTCGACGACGACGGCACGCTCACACACGACGGCGAGACGTTGACGAGCGAACGCGTCAAAGAGGAGATAGAGGTGACGCTCCTGCGACACGGCTGTTCGCTCGACGAGACTATCGTGGCTTGCGGGGCCGATGCCGCCGACCCCCACGACCGCGGAAGTGGCCCGCTGACGGCCGACGAGCCGATTATCGTCGACATCTTCCCGCAGGACAAGTCGACGAAGTACCACGCCGACATGACACGGACCGTCTGTAAGGGCACGCCGAGCGACACTGTCGAGGAGTGGTACGACCTGACCGAGCGAGCGATGGACGCGGCGTTCGACGCGCTGGAACCGGGCGCGACCGGCGAGGACGTCCACGCCGCCGTCTGTGACGTCTACGAGGACGCCGGTCACCCGACACTGCGGAGCGACGACCGGACGGAGACGGGGTTCATCCACAGCACCGGCCACGGCGTCGGCCTCGACGTCCACGAACTCCCTCGTCTCTCGCCGAACGGCGGGGACCTCGAACCGGGCCACGTCGTCACTATCGAACCCGGTCTCTACGACCCCGAGGTGGGTGGTATCCGCATCGAGGACATCGCCGTCGTCACCGAGGACGGCTACGAGAACCTCACCGAGTACGAAAAACGACTGGTGGTGTAGGTGGGCAGGCCGCCCTACAACTGCTCCATCTGCCCACCGCAGTTCGGACACGCGGCTTCCGGTAACTCCGTCTGTTCCCCGCAGACGACGCACTCGTAGCCCATCTCGACCGCTTCGTCCGTGTCGTTGCTGCCGATGCCTGTGAGTCGTGAGAGGAGGCCCATTGGTGTCCTCCACGTTACCATACCACGCGATTTGACAAAGTTCTTGTCACTAGAGATATCATTCCTGCCCCTCCATCATGAACATTTATTATAGATGGGGCAAAAGGAGGTGGTAGCCTATGCTTGTACCCAAAGCAAGTCTCGCCGCACACACACGCTCAGCCCACACAGACGACTACTCTAGACGACCCACACGACCCCCAGGATGACGACACGAATCACGACACCCACCGACGACGACGCGTATCCGACAGACACCCCGACGTTCGACGCGGCGCGCCGGTCCGGTTCCGACCGCGCGCAGATGATGTTCTCACCGACTAGCTCCGCGACTGCCGGTCAGTTCGACACCGACGCGGACGAACCCCGCTGACGACGGGACACAACCGTTTTCCTGCCGGCCGGCAATCGTTCAGGTATGGCCGAATACACCACCGTCTCGATACCGAAAGACCTCGCCGAACGCGTCGAGGGCACTATCGAGGGGACCAGTTTCTCCAGTACGTCGGACCTAGTCCGCTTTCTCCTGCGGAGCATCGTCGTCCAGCACCAGCGAGAGGGCGAACTGACGGAAGCGGAGTTCCAGGACATCGCCGACCAGTTGCGGGACCTCGGCTACCTCGAATAATCAGGCCAGCGACTCTTCGGGCGGTTCGACGTCGAGAATCGTCACGTCCTGTTGCCGTCCCGAGCGGTCGAATGCGGCGAACGACGCCTCGTCCCACGGGGGAATGGCGACGAACACCACCGCGTGCAGGTCGTCCGTCTTACTGACGCCCATGTAGCCGTCGGGGTGGGAGACGAACCGGCCCTGCGTCTGGCCGGCGGGCGTCCCGAGGTCCATCCCGAAGACGGCGTTGACCGACCCGCCGGCCGACGGGAGGTAAAAGTCCGTGAACACTGGCGTCTCGGGGTCTAAGTCCGCGTCGGGTAGCTCCCCGGCCCGCGTGACCGCCAGCGATATCGTCACGTCGTCGGGCTCTGCCTCCCGCGCAAGCCGTAACAGCGTCTCGACGAGGCCGCGTGTGACGTAGACCACGCGTATAGTTGTCGTGGCACGCGTATAACCCCGTCGCCGACGAGCGCCCGAGGGGCCCGGTTCAGCCGAGAACGAGCGACTTGATGTTCTTCGCGTACAGGCTCGGCGTGCGGGAGCGAGAGCCCCGGAGCGCGTAGATGAGCGCCTCCGTAGCATCCGCCATGATGCCGTGGCCGTGGCCGACGAGCAGTCGGTCCGGGTCCAGTCGCTTCAGTTTCGACGGCGGCGTCAGGCGGAGCATCGGGTGGACGCCCAGACGCTCGTCGCCGGCGAGGAAGTAGTCCGCCGTCCCGACGGCTTCGGGGACGACCAGCGTGTCGTCGTCGTCGCCGTACAGCGCCGCTTCCTGCCAGAACGGGTTGTCGAAGAGTTTGTGGACGCCGTAATCGGTGCCCGGAATCTGCCGGCGGACGCGCTCGACCGGCGCGTCGAGGTCGGATTCGACGCCGGACATCCACTCCGGGATGTACACCGGCACGTCGTGGCGGTTGGCGACGGCCGCGCTGTCACGCTTGTGCCGGTCCAGCAGGACGACGACGCCGGCCACCTCGCCGAACTCGGCGAACAGGTCGTCGATGCCGTCGGCGTCGACCGGGTCGACGACGACGACGCCGGCCTCGGTGTCGAGGGCGTGGCTCACCCGCTGCATCGTCTCTTCAGGATGTGGGAGCCAACTGACGCCTCGCTCCCAGCGGTTCGTCTCCTCCCACCCTGTCGACGGCCCGGAGCCTTTCATAGGCATATCGCTCCGTAGGCCCTCAGCGTGGATAAATGTTCGAAACGAGGCCATCTGGAACACGGTACCCGCCTCGGACTGGCCCGCAGGTACGGACAGTTTTGCCCCTCGACTACGAACGTCGTCGTATGGTCTCGCACCCGGAGTGGCTCACGCTCGAAGTGAAGTACACCGACCGGATGACGGCGTTCTACGACGCCTTCCTCGAGATGGACGTGGCCAGAGAGACCGAACAGTCGGCGGTTCTGGCCGCGGGCGACACCGAACTCCGTCTGCGGTCGCCGGGACCGGTCCCCCGTGGTGGCTTACACACCCACTACGCGATGACGATCCCCGAACGCGAGTACGACGACTGGTGGGACCGCCTCGACGAGCGGTTCGACCTCGTCGAGGAGACGTTCGGCGACGAGCGCTCGCTGTACTTCTACGACCCGGAGGGTAACTGCGTGGAACTGGGCGAGCGCCCCCACGAGGGCCACGGCGTCACCGGACTGTTCGAACTCGTCCTCGAAGTCGAGCAGTTGGACGCCGCCGTGGAGTTCTACCGGGCGCTCGGGTTCGAGATGGCCGACGACGGGCGCGAGACGGGCCGTGTGCGGTTGACGACGGGCGAACTGGACCTCGAACTCTGGTCGCCGCGACTCGGCATCGCCGACGCCCGCGGCGGCGTCCACGTCGACTTCGGCGTCGCCGCCGCGGACCCGAAGTCGGTCGCTCGCGAGGTGGCCGACGAGGCACTGGCGGTCACGTCCGTCGACGACGGTGTTCGCATCCGCGACCCGGACGGGCACTACCTGACGCTGGTGTCGCCGTCGTGACGCGCCGCGTAGAACTCAAATGAGGTTTACGAACGTTTGACATTTGGCCTATATGTTCTCAGCAGTGATAATGCGACCCGAACGTATTTTTAAAAGAATGTTACTTCCCCAATCATGGCTGAGCAGACTCGAAAACTTCGGGCGATATGGTTGTCGGCGCTACTCGTGTTCTCACTGCTCGCGTTCGGCGTCGGAACCGTACCCGGCGGTGCGGTCTCCGGTAACGCCGCGTCGAACGCGGCGGGCAACGCCGACCTGACGACGGCGCAGTCGGCCGCCGGGGAGTACGCCGACTACTCGGTCCGTGCTGAGTTCGACCCACTGAGCAAACGAGCACAGACGCTTCGGGTGAACTTCACCGGTACCGGTGCCGACCTGCAGAACGCGCGCGTCAGCGGCGTCACCGTCACCGTCGGTGGCACAAGGCAGGACGTCGGTGTCAGTTCCACGACCGCCGTGAAAAGCGGTGAGGCACTGGATGTCACCCTTGCAAGCGACATCCCCGACGGGAGTCCGGTCACAGTCACGTTCGACGTGCGGTCCGTCCAGAACCCTGCGCTGGCGGACGACCACAACGTGACCATCGACGCCCGGACCAACGGGCAGAACGTCCAACGAGCCAACGACGAAGTGACTATCGTCGAGGGCGGTGACATCACCGGAACGGTAACCAACGAGAGCGGGTCGACACTCACCGACAACAGCGTCGACGTCCGCATCGTCCAGCCAAATACCGGGACCGTCGTGACTAGCTACGGCGTCAACCCGAACAACGGGGTGTACAGGGCCACGGTCCCCGCGGGGACGTACTACGTCAACGTGACGGCGGACGGCTACGCCCGCCAGTCGAGTACGGTGAGTGTCACGACCGGCGGCTCGGTCACGAACGACGTGACGATGGAGCACGGTGGCTGGGTCAACGGGACGGTGACCAACGGCACCGGGATACCGCTGGACGGCGTCCAGATTCAGGCCCTCCGGGCCGGGTCGAACGACCTCGCTGCCACTACGACGACGGCCAGCGACGGGTCGTACTCGCTGGCACTCGACCCCGCGACGAGTTCGTACGTCATCCTCGCTTCGCCGGGCACCGGGGACGACTACGATATCGACTTCCGCGAGGGTGTCACCGTGACCGACGGGGCGACGACGACGGTGAATATGACCACGCCGAGGATTCCCGGCGACGGGACCGTTTCGGTGACGGTCACTGGACCGAACGGACAGGCGATCAACGGCGCGACCGTCAGCTACCGGAGCTCCGACTACCGATTCGGTGGCCGGACGACGACCGACGGCACGGGGAAAGCCACCGTCACGACGTCAGCCGAGACCTATCTGCTCCGCATCGATGCATCCGGCTATGGGCCGAAGGTTCTCCGGGGTGTCACCGTCAACGAGAGCGAGACCACCGACGTGACGGTCTCGCTCTCCTCCCCGGCCACCATCGAGGGGTCGGTCACTGACGTCGATGGGACGGATGCGAGCGGCGTGCAGGTGCTCGTCAGCGACGGCGAGAACTTCTACCCGGCCGCAACGGACAAGAGCGGCGACTACTCCGTTACGGTCTCGCCCGGCAACTACACCGTCTCGGTGTTCGCACGGGACAAGAGCGCGTCCTCGAAGTCGGTCACCTTGCGTTCCGGCGAGACTGGACGGGCGGACTTCACGTTGGAGAAAGCATCGGTCAAGGCGTCGAACGCCACCATCACGTCCGGGCCCGGTGACCGGTCGAACCTCGGGGTGCGGACCGACCTCCAATCGGGCCTCCTCCAGCTGCAACTCGTCGACGAGTCCTCCTACAAGGGCAGCGGCGTCGGCAAGCCCGACAACCTCACCAGCCTCGGCGTTACCGAGTCGACGGAGTTCCGCATCGATCTCACCGTGAAAAACTTCGACCCCAACTCGCTCATCTGGGGGCTCAGAAACGCTAGCTGGGAGACCTCACCCAACGCGAGCGTGAAAGACGGGACCGACATCACCATCACCGGTTCGACGGTCGACCTACAGGCGGTCGCCATCGACAAACACGGCGTCGGCCCGCTGCTGTTCCAGAGTCCGTCGCAAGTGAGTTGGCCGACCGGCCGGGACGCGGCGGCCGACGTCGGATTCACGCGGACGGTGTACTTCGGGCTGTTCGACCTCTCGACGGTGCCCGGACCCGTCCAGAACAACCTCAACGGCATCAGTACGACGACGAACGCCCAGCGGTTCGCGCCGCCGACTTACGACAACGGGTCGCTACAGGTCTGGATGGCCGCACCGAGTAAGAACACGAGCGGTGGGAAACACACCGGGTTCTATCAGGCGACCATCCCGGACGCCCAACTGAACGAGTGGGGCGTCGACGATCCCGAGACCGAACTCGACGTCTCGTTCAAGAACGAGCCCCGGAAGTTCACCGTCACCGAGATCGACGACGGGGCCCGTATCCGCATCGAGAACATCAGCTACTCCGCAGGGTACGCCGAGATATCCCCGAACGAGACGGCTATCAGTTCCACCTCGGGTGGCAGTGATAACGGCGGGTCCAGCGGGACGACCGCCCCCACGGTGAGCGACACCGAGTCCGAAGAGACCACGAACACGACGGCGAACACGACCACGACGCCGTCAGCCGTCGAGGTGTCCGCCGTCCAGAACGCGAGCACCGGCATCGCGACGGCGACGGTGGCGACCGTCCAGGCCAACGAGACGGTGTCGGTCCAGTTCGACGGGGCCGACGACACTACCGCGACCGACGGGGCGCGAATCTCCCGAGTCAACGTCACCGCCGCACACAACGTCGAAAATCTCGACGTGAGCGTCGGCCCGTCGTCTGAGTCGCCCTCGGACGTCCCGGCGCTCTCGACCGAGCGTACTGCCGCGGCCGTCGAGTACGTGACCATCGACACCAGCACCACCGACGGCAACGTCTCCGAGGCGGCGATACACGTCATGCTCACCGAGAGCGAGCGCGAGTCCCTCGGCGTTAGCCGGGCGAACGTCACGGTGTACCGCTACCACGACGGCTGGCAGGCGTTGAACACGACCTCTCTCGGCGACGGCGAGTACCGCGCAGAATCACCCGGCTTCTCGACGTTCGCCGTCGGTGGGCCACAGCGAAGCGTCGAGCGCACCGAGACAGTGACGACCACCGAGACAGTGACGACCACCGAGACCGCGACGGCGACCGCCGAGCGGGCAACTGTCGAATCCACGTCTTCGCCGACGCCGACCGTGACCGGATCGAGCGGCCCCGGGTTCGGCGTCGTCGTGGCGCTACTGGCCGTGTTCGGGGTGGCGCTGCTGGCCCGGACTCGACGGGCATAACCCGCGGTCCGTTTCAGAGCCGGCCGGTGTCGATGGTGACGCCCGGCGGCGTGACGACGAGAAAGCCGCGGAAGTGCATCAGTTCGCCGCCGGACTCCTTGACCGGACGGGCGAACCCGGACGCGAGTTCGTTCAGGTCGCCGTCGACGTCGAGGACGAGGACGGCGCCCTCCTCTATCACGTCTAGCCACTCGTCGTCCTCCTCGGACCCGTCGAGGACGCCGAGGACGACGCGATTGCTCCCGCCCGCGTCGGCGTCGGCCGCCATCTGGTCCTCGACGGCCTGCAGGTCTAGTCCCTCGAAATCACTCATACCCGCGTACAGACGCGGCGACGGCAAAAATCCTCGGCCCGGCGTCTGACGTCCGGCATCCACGAGGGAGCGACCGACCGCACAGAACCGGCCCGATGGACAACTATAAATACCGGAAGTGTCCAGATATAGGTGCTTATGTCCAACAACGAGGGCACGTCGGGATCTCCGGCGGATCGAGTTCTTCCAGGGCACACTGGATTCCACGTCTGAGATAACAGACGCACGGATTTTCGACACCACGCTGCGTGATGGTGAGCAGTCGCCACGCACGTCGTTCAACTACGAGGACAAACGCGAGATAGCCGCTGTACTCGACGAGATGGGGACCCACGTCATCGAGGCCGGGTTCCCCGTCAACTCCGACGCGGAGTTCGAGGCAGTGCGTGACATCGCCGAGTCCACGAGCGTGACGACCTGCGGTCTAGCGCGTGTGGTCGAGAAAGACATCGAGGCGGCCTTAGATTCGGGTGTGGACATGGTCCACACGTTCGTCTCGACGTCGGACGTACAGTTGCAAGATTCCATGCACGCGACCCGGCAGGAGGCACTCGACAGCGCCGTCGAGAGCGTCGAGCGCATCGTCGAGGCCGGTGCCGAGTGCATGTTCTCGCCGATGGACGCCACCCGGACCGACGAGGACTTCCTCGTCGAGGTCATCGAGGCGACGTCCGAGGCGGGTGCGGATTGGATAAACATCCCAGACACCTGCGGGGTCGCGACGCCACGTCGGTTCTACGACCTCATCGAGATGGTCGACGGGCACACGGACGCCCGTATCGACGTCCACGCCCACGACGACTTCGGTCTGGCCTCCGCGAACGCCATCTCCGGCTTCGAGGCGGGCGCGAGTCAGGCGCAGGTGTCGGTCAACGGCATCGGCGAACGGGCCGGGAACGCGGCCTACGAAGAGGTCGTCATGACGCTGGAGTCGCTGTACGACGTCGAGACCGGCATCGACACCACCCGTATCACGGAGCTGTCACGGCTGGTCGAGGAGAAGTCCGACATCCCGGTTCCGGCGAACAAACCCATCGTGGGACGCAACGCCTTCTCCCACGAGAGCGGCATCCACGCGGCCGGCGTCATCGAGAACTCCGATACGTTCGAACCCGGCGTCATGACCCCCGAGATGGTCGGCGCCGAGCGCGAACTCGTACTGGGGAAACACACCGGTGCACACTCGGTACGCGAGCGGTTGGTCGACGCGGGCTACGCGCCGACCGACGCCGAAGTGCGGGAAGTGACCCGCCGCGTCAAGGACTACGGCGCGGAGAAACAGCAGGTCACGATGAGCGAACTGGAACGGTTCGCCACCGAAGTCGGCGTCGACGAGGAGACCGAGGAGGTCCGCGCGTAGGCCGATGACCGGACCTTCGGCCGCGACGAACAGCCACCAGCGGCGCGCAGTGTCGCGTGTTCGCGATCGAGGCGTGCGCCAGCACCTCTCACAGAACGTTTATTACCCGTGGCAAACAGATTTTCGACGTGATGACAGCGCACGCTGGACCGCGGGTTCGACCCATCGCCAGCGGCGCGGACCTTCTTCGCGACGTGCGTATTGTAGGGGCTGTATAGCCCCTCACACCTCACTTTCGTCGCCGGCCGTACCGACTTTCCACCACACAGCAGAGACGCCAGCTATGCACGCAGGACACACACAACCGCGACAGACACACGGGGGGGCGACAGCATGAGCGAACGTGCGTCCGTCCCCGCGGAGGACGAACAGGCAGACGACGAATCGACCGAGGAACAGGCACCGGTCACCACGGGCGCGCAGTCGGTCGTCCGCGCGCTAGAGAACGCCGGCGCCGAGTACATCTTCGGCGTCCAGGGCGGCGCAATCATGCCGGTCTACGACGCCCTGTACGACTCGGACATCACCCACGTGACGATGGCCCACGAGCAAGGGGCCTCTCATGCCGCCGACGCCTACGGTATCGTCACGGGCGACCCCGGCGTCTGCTTCGCCACGTCCGGGCCGGGCGCGACGAACCTCGTGACCGGCATCGCCGACGCGTCGATGGACTCGGACCCGATGATCGCGCTGACGGGACAGGTCCCGACCGACTTCGTCGGCAACGACGCGTTCCAGGAGACGGACACCGTCGGCATCACCCAGCCTATCACCAAGGAGAGCTACTTCGCGAACCACTCGGACACCGTCGGCAACGACGTCAGCGAGGCGTTCGCGCTGGCCGACGCCGGTCGACAGGGACCGACGCTGGTCGACCTCCCGAAAGACGTCACGCAGGGCGAGACGGACGTCGAACCGATGGCGCCGTCGACGCCCGACACCTACGACGTGCCCGAGGAGGCCGACGACGAGGCCGTCCAAGAGGCCGCCGACGTGCTTGCCGACGCCGACCGGCCGGTCATCCTCGCCGGTGGTGGCGTCATCAAGGCCGACGCCTCCAACGCCCTGCGGGAGTTCGCGATGGAGTACGAGATTCCGGTCATCACGACGATGCCCGGTATCGGGAGTTTCCCCGAGGACCACGAACTCTCGCTGGAGTGGGCCGGGATGCACGGCACCGGCTACGCCAACATGGCCATCACGAACACGGACTGCATGCTGGCCATCGGGACGCGCTTCGACGACCGTCTGACCGGCGGCGTCGATTCGTTCGCGCCGGACGCGGACCTCGTCCACGTCGACATCGACCCGGCGGAGATCAGCAAGAACGTCTACGCCGACTACCCGCTCGTCGGGGACGCTCGTGCGGTCCTGCGCCAGTTGTTCGACGCGATGCCGCGCGCGCCCGACGCCGACGAGTGGCGCGAACAGTGCCAGGACTGGAAAGTCGAGTTCCCCATGACCTACGAGATGCCCGACGACGAACCGCTGAAACCGCAGTACGTCGTCGAGACGTTCTCCGACGTGACGCCGGACGACACTATCGTCTGTACCGGCGTCGGCCAGCACCAGATGTGGGCCTCCCAGTTCTGGGAGTACACCGAGCCCCGGACGTGGGTCTCCTCCCACGGCCTCGGGACGATGGGGTACGGCGTTCCCGCGGCCATCGGCGCGAAACTGGCCGCACCCGACCAGGAAGTCGTCTGCTTCGACGGCGACGGCTCGTTCCTGATGACGGTGCAAGGGCTCTCGGTCGCGGTCCGGGAGAACCTCGACATCACGTACGTCATCCTCAACAACGAGGCCGTCGGGATGGTCCGCCAGTGGCAGGACGGGTTCTACGAGGGCCGTCGCATGGCCTCGGAGTATCCGTGGATTCCGCAGTTCGACAAGCTCGCCGAGGCGTTCGGCGCTCGCGGCTTCCGCCTCGAAGAAGCCGAGGACGTCGAGGACACCATTCAGGCAGCGCGCGACTACGACGGGCCCAGCGTCATCGACGCCCACATCGACCCCGGGGAGAACGTCTTCCCGATGGTCCCGAGCGGCGGCGACAACGGCCTGTTCGCACTGGAAGAAGACCATCTGGAGATGCTCTAACGATGACTGGAGGAATGCCAGGCCCCGCGCCCGACGAACGGATGCGCCCCGAGGGCCGACGCAACTCGCAAGGGATTCGCGTCGACCCCGAGGCCGAAGTGACCCACGAACCGCGACAGGCGGTGCTGTCGGCGCTGGTCAAACACCGTCCGGGCGTGCTCTCTGAAGTGTCCGGACTGTTCAGCCGCCGCCAGTTCAACATCGAAAGCCTAACCGTCGGCCCCACGAGTGACGAGAACATAGCCCGGATGACCATCCTCATCGAGGAGCCGGAACCGGGCATCGAGCAGGCCAAAAAGCAGTTGCAGAAGCTCGTGCCCGTCATCTCGGTGATGGAACTGGAACCGGAAGCGGTCCGGCGCGAACTCGCGCTCATCAAGGTCGGTGGCGAGAAACCCGACGACGTCAACGCCGTCGCGGAGATGTACGACGGACAGGCCGTCGACGCCTCCACCGACTCGGTGACCGTCGAGGTCACGGGTAGCAAACAGAAGATAGACGCTGCCGTCGAAGCCTTCCGGCAGTTCGACGTGCAGGAGATCGTGCGGACGGGGGCCGCCGCACTGGAACGAGGCCCCACAACACTCGATAAAGATGACTGACGAACTCACGACGACCGTCTACTACGACGACGACGCAGACGTATCGACACTCGACGACGAGACAGTTGCCGTACTCGGCTACGGCTCACAGGGCCACGCTCACGCCCTGAACCTCCACGAATCCGGGGTCGACGTCGTCGTCGGCCTTCGTGAGACGTCCGCCTCGCGACAGGCCGCCGAAGACGCCGGCCTGCGCGTCGAGACGCCCGACGTGGCGGCCCGCGAGGCCGACCGCGTCGTGATGCTCGTCCCGGACACGGTCCAGCCAGCCGTCTACGAGGCCATCGAGGACGAACTCGACGCCGGCGACACGCTCCAGTTCGCCCACGGGTTCAACATCCACTACGGCCAGATCGAACCGCCGGAGGACGTCGACGTGACGATGGTCGCGCCCAAATCGCCGGGCCACCTCGTCCGTCGGACCTACGAGCGCGGCGAGGGGACCCCCGGCCTCGTGGCCGTCTATCAGGACGCCACCGGCGACGCATTCGAGGAGGCACTGGCCTACGCGAAGGGCGTCGGCTGTACCCGTGCGGGCGTCATCGAGACGACCTTCCAGGAAGAGGTCGAGACCGACCTGTTCGGCGAGCAGGCCGTCCTCTGTGGCGGCGTCACCGACCTCGTGAAGGCCGGCTTCGAGACGCTCGTCGATGCGGGCTACGCCCCGGAGATGGCCTACTTCGAGTGTCTGAACGAACTCAAACTCATCGTCGACCTGATGTACGAGGGCGGCCACATGGAGATGTGGAACTCCGTCTCCGACACCGCCGAGTACGGCGGCCTGACCCGCGGTGAGGAGGTCATCGACCGCGAGGGCATGGAGCAGATCCTCGAAGAGGTCCAGAACGGCGAGTTCGCTCGCGAGTGGATCAACGAGAACCAGGCCAACCGACCCGCCTACAAGCAGTACCGGAACGCAGAACAGAACCACCAGATCGAGGAGGTCGGCGCCGGCCTGCGCGAACTGTTCGCGTGGGGCGAGGACGCCGACCAGCAGAAAGAGGAAGCACCAGCAGATGACTGACACGAACGACACGATGGGCGACGTGGACCACACGCACCCACACACGAACGAGACGTTCGGCGCCGCGTTCAAGCGCGGCCCGGCGGTGGCGGCCGACGGCGGTGAGCGTGACTCAGAGGCCGACGCCGAAGGAGATCGGACAGCGGAGACGATGGAAGACGTCGACCACGAAGCGCCCGGAGAGGGCGTCTCTCGCGCCTACGAGCGCGGCACCGAAGGACGGGACGAGACAGTATGAGTTCCGATAGACATTCCTGCTCGCGTCGCTGCGCGGGCTGTGGCTATCGACCTCGTGCTCAATCACACGGTGATTTCGCATGAGCCAGGGAACACTGTACGACAAGGTATGGGACCGGCACAAAGTCACCACCCTGCCCAACGGGCAGGACCAGTTGTTCGTCGGCCTCCACCTCATCCACGAGGTCACCAGCCCGCAGGCGTTCGGCATGCTCCAGGAGCGCGGTCTCGAAGTCGCGCGTCCCGACCTGACCCACGCGACGGTCGACCACATCGTCCCGACGGCGAATCAGGACCGTCCGTACGCCGACGACGCTGCCGAGCGGATGATGGCCGAACTCGAAGAGAACGTCCGCGACGCGGGCATCGAGTTCTCGGACCCGACCACCGGCGATCAGGGTATCGTCCACGTCATCGGCCCGGAGCAGGGCATCACCCAACCCGGCAAGACCATCGTCTGCGGTGACAGTCACACCTCGACCCACGGTGCCTTCGGTGCGCTGGCGTTCGGTATCGGGACCAGCCAGATTCGCGACGTGCTGGCGACCCAGACTATCGCGATGGAGAAACAGAAGGTCCGCAAAATCGAGGTCACCGGCGAACTCGACGAGGGCGTCGAGGCCAAGGACATCATCCTCGAAATCATCCGCCGTCTCGGTACCGAGGGCGGCGTCGGCTACGTCTACGAGTACGCCGGCGAGACCATCGAGAACCTCGACATGGAGGGTCGGATGTCCATCTGTAACATGTCCATCGAGGGCGGCGCTCGCGCGGGGTACGTCAACCCCGACGAGACCACCTTCGAGTGGCTCGAACAGACGGACTACTTCCAGGAACACCCCGAGAAGTTCGAGGAACTCAAACCGTACTGGGAGTCCATCCAGAGCGACGACGACGCCGAGTACGACGACGTCGTCGAGATCGACGCCAGCGAACTGGACCCCGTCGTCACGTGGGGGACCACGCCCGGACAGGGCATCGGCATCGACGACCCCATCCCGGCACCCGAGGACCTCGCCGAGGACAAGCAAGACACCGCCCGACGCGCCCAGAAGCACATGCGCGTCGAACCCGGAGAGACGATGGAGGGCTACGACATCGACGTCGCCTTCCTCGGCTCCTGTACCAACGCTCGCCTCCCCGACCTGCGCCGTGCGGCCCGCATCGTGAAGGGTCGACAGGTCGACGAGGACGTGCGAGCCTTCGTCGTCCCCGGCAGTCAGCGCGTCCAGCGCGCCGCCGAGGAGGAAGGCCTGAAGGATGTCTTCGAGGAAGCCGGCTTCGAGTGGCGCAACGCTGGCTGTTCGATGTGTCTCGGCATGAACGAGGACCAGCTAGAGGGCGACGAAGCCTGTGCGTCCTCGTCGAACCGGAACTTCGTCGGTCGACAGGGTTCGAAGGACGGGCGGACCGTCCTGATGAACCCCCGGATGGTGGCCGCCGCGGCCATCACCGGCGAGGTGTCTGACGTGCGCGACCTGAAGGAGGTGAACTTAGCGTGAGCGACCCGACAGAGGAGATTCCCGAGGTCGACTACGTCGAGGGAACCGGTATCCCCATCCGCGGGAACGACATCGACACGGACCAGATCATCCCGGCCCGGTTCATGAAGGTCGTTACCTTCGACGGACTGGGCGAGTTCGCCTTCTTCGACCTGCGCTTTGACGACGAGGACAACCAGAAGGACCACCCCATGAACGAGGAGCGGTTCCAGGACGCCAACGTCATGGTGGTCAACAACAACTTCGGCTGTGGCTCCTCCCGCGAACACGCCCCGCAGGCGCTGATGCGCTGGGGCATCGACGCCATCATCGGCGAGGGCTTCGCCGAGATCTTCGCGGGCAACTGCCTCGCGCTCGGTATCCCGACGGTGACCGCCGACCACGAGAGCATCAACGCGCTCCAGCAGTGGGTCGACGACAACCCGGACGGGAAAATCGAGGTCGACGTGGCGGCCGAGACGGTCCGCTACGGCGTTCCGGAATCGGACGATTCCGGAGCCGAGCAGAACTCGGAGAGTTCTGCGCTCGGCAACGAGATTTCCGTCTCCGTCGACGACGCGCAGCGACAGGCACTCGTCGAGGGCATCTGGGACACGACGGCCCTGATGAAAGCCAACCGGAACGCCATCGAGGCGACGGCCGACCAGTTGCCGTATCTCGACCAGACCCGGTCGGACGTCGAAGCGGACGATTAGCTAGGCAGGGGTTCATCCCTGTGGCGGCCCTCGCTGTGTTGCACAAACCGCCAGGACTCACCCAGTGGACGACGCTGGTTCTGTCGACGGTAACCGTATAATACTGTCTGTAGTAGCCAGTGTGCCACTGCGTCGCCGTCGGCAAAACGGCCACCGTCGCTGGCGGGTTCCAGACGGTGGCCAGTCGCGCGCTCACAGCGGGCCTTAGCGACTGTCTAACTAAACCCTGACCGACCACACCAGCGCTATGGCCACGTTCGACGCGAGACAGATGCAATCACTGACTGGGCTTCAGGCCACGGCCCGGACGTTCCTCATGGTCGGGTTCACCGTGGTCGAGACGGTCGCGCTGGGGCTCTGGTTGGCACTCGTCCAGGGGGCGCCGGTCATCTCCCGCCCGGCGGCCATCGGCCTCGGTGTGTTGACGGTCGGGCTCGTCGTCGAACACGTCCTCACCGACGCCACCGTCAACGGCCTCTCATTCTCTTTCCCGCTCGCTCGAATCGTCGGTATCAGCGTCTCCGAGGCGTTGCTCTGGGCCGTGTGGCTCGGTATCGCCGATAGACTCGGCGGCGTCGACGGTATCCTCGTCGCCGGCGCGGTCCTGTCGGTGTTGCTCGTACCACAGCACAGCGTCGAGGACAACATCCTCCGGGGGGAGGCGCCGCTATCGAACGTCGTCAACCTCAACACTATCGGGTTCAGCCTCGTCGAAGGTATCGGAGCGACAGTGTGGCTGTTGCTGGTCTTCGAGGGCCAGCAGTTCGCGGGCCTGCTCGCCACTCTCGGCTTCGGCGGCGTCGACCCGGCCGCGGTCGGCCTCGCGGCGCTGGGCATCTTCTTGCTCGTCGAACACGACATCGGCGTGACGCTGGCCCGGCAGGGGTGAGCGGTCGCCCCGGCCGATTTTAGTTCCGTCCCCTCGAAGCGTAACCGTGACACAGCACGCCCTCCTGCTTGCTCTGATAGTTCTCGTACTCCTCGTTACGGTGGTGTCGGTCGCGCTCTGGGTCGCCCTCGACGCGGCGTCACGCGGTCTGAACCCGTGGTTCTGGGGGTCAGTCGCGGTCGTGACCTATCCCGTCGTCCCGCTGACGCTGTCTCTCCTTCGACGGCGACGGGAGCGAGTCAGCGATCCGGGGCGCCGATACGTCGCCGTGAGGACGCTCGCCGTCGGGAGTCTGGTCGGGTTCCTCACCGCCGCCATCGCCGCGCCGCCGGACCCGTTCACGCAACTGTACTACTGGCTCGGCACGTTTCCGGTCGTGATAGCCGTCGTGTTGGCCGTCGATCGCTACTGGCTCGGCGCTGGCGACCGCGTGACGTTCTGACGCCCGCGAACCGAACCACTTTCACGGACCGCCCGCCTCTCGGCGCACATGACACACGAGATTGCGGTCATCCCCGGCGACGGCATCGGGCAGGAAGTCACGCCCGCCGCCGTCTCGGTACTGGAGGCGCTGGAGACGGTCGACTTCGAGTTCGTCGAGGCTGCGGCCGGCGACGCCGTGAAGGCGGAGACCGGCGAGGCACTCCCACAGGAGACGCGGGACATCGCCGCCGACGCCGACGCGACGCTCTTTGGCGCGGCCGGCGAGACGGCCGCCGACGTCATCCTCCCGCTGCGCGACGTCGTCGGGTCGTTCGCCAACGTCCGCCCCGCACGCTCGTACCCCGGCCTCGATGCGGTCCAACCGGACACAGACATCGTCTTCATCCGCGAGAACACCGAGGGCGTCTACTCTGGCATCGAGAACGAGATCGTCGACGGCGTCCGAACGCTGACACGCGTCGTCACCGAGGACGCATCCCGAGACATCGCCGAGTTCGGCTTCGACTACGCGAAACAGAACGGCTACGACGACGTGACCATCGCGCACAAGGCCAACGTGATGCGCGAGACGGACGGCCTGTTCCTCGAAACCGCCGAGGCCGTCGCAGCGGAACGCGGTGCCGACTACGACACGGCGTTGATGGACGCGCTGGCGATGCACCTCGTGATGACGCCCGAGGAGTACGACGTCGTCATCTGTCCGAACCTCGCGGGCGACATGCTGTCTGACCTCGCGGCCGGCCTCGTCGGAGGACTGGGACTGCTACCGTCGGCGAACGTCGGCGAGGAGAACGCGCTGTTCGAACCCGTCCACGGCTCTGCGCCCGACATCGCGGGCGAGGGCATCGCCAACCCCTCGGCGATGGTTCTCTCCGCGGCGATGCTGCTCGACCATCTCGGCTACGACGAGGAGGCCGGCCGCGTGCGCGACGCTGTCGAGGCCGTCCTCGAATCCGGACCACGGACCCCGGATCTCGGCGGCGACGCTTCCACCGAGGCGGTCACGGCGGCAATCGTCGACGAACTGTAGCGACCGACCGCTCCCTTCTTCGGTCACAAACGCGCAACAGTCGATAGAAAGTGGTAAAACCGAAGCGAAACAATCACGGGAACAGTATGCTCCCGGCCGAACGCAAGCGGACTATCGTCCAGTTAGTGACAGAGCGAGACGGCTGTTCGGTCGCGGTACTCGCCGACGAACTCGAGTTCTCGAAGGCGACCATCCGACGTGACCTCCGTGACCTCGAAGCCGAGGGTCGCATCGAGCGGTCCCACGGTGGTGCCGTTCCGGCCTCCTCGGTCGGCACCGAGCGGTCGTACGACCAGCGCGAGGTCGAGCGACTCGACGCCAAACAGGCCATCGCCGCCCGCGCCAGCGACGAGATCCGCGACGGACAGGTCGTCTTCTTCGACGCTGGGACGACCACGATGGAAGTCGCACGCGCCGCGCCTGACGGCGGCTACGTCGCGGCGACCAACATGCCAGCACTCGCGATGGAGCTTTCGAACCGAGAGATAGACGTCAAGTCCACCGGGGGGACGCTCCGGGCCCGGACGAAGGCGCTGGTCGGGCCGACCGCCGAGGCGTTCTTAGACCGGACGAACTTCGATCTCCTCTTTCTCGGGACGAACGCGCTGGACGCGGAGGCCGGTCTCTCCACACCGAACGAGGACGAGGCCGAAGTCAAGCGGCAGATGGTCGAACGGGCCGGTCGCGTGGTACTCGTCGCGGACAGCTCGAAGTTCGGAGAGCGCAGTTTCGTCTCGTTCGCGGACCTAGACGACGTGGACATGGTGGTTACGGACGGTGAACTCCCGTCCCCCCTCGCCGATGCGTTCGCAGACGCCGACGTCGTCGTCGAAGGAGTCAGCAAATGATCGTTACAGTCACGTTCAACCCGGCAGTCGACCAGACGATTCAGTTCGACGAACCGATGGCACCCGACCACGTCATGCGAGCCACCGATGCTCGGTTCGACGCGGCGGGCAAGGGAATCAACGTCGCCCAGTTTCTCACGGCGCTCGATACGGACTGTGCCGCGACCGGCATCGTCGGCGGGTTCACCGGCGAGTTCATCCGCGACGAACTGGCAGCCGACGGCGTCGAGACGGCCTTCGTCGAAGTCGACGGGACGACGCGGTTGAACACCACCGCGCTGGCCACCGACGCCGAGTACAAACTCAACCACGACGGGCCGACGGTAGACGATGCGGTCGTCGACGCCACTATCGATCGGATTCGTTCGAACGACCCCGAACAGGTCGTCGTCAGCGGCAGTCTCACGCCCGGCGTGTCGCTTTCCGACGTCGACGCCGTCGCCGCGGCCGGCGACTGGGACACCGTCGTCGACATGGAGGGACGCGCTCTCCGCGAACTCGACGAGCAGTACGCGCTGTGCAAGCCAAACCGCGAGGAACTCGGCGAGGCGACCGGTGCCGACGTCTCGACCGTCGAGGGGTGCGCTCGCGCGGCCGACGCCTTCCGCGACCGCGGATTCGACCGCGTACTGGCGTCGATGGGGGGCGACGGCGCGGTACTCGCTACCGGGTCGACGCTTCTGTACGCCGAAGCGCTGGACGTCGACGTAGTCGGGACAGTCGGTGCGGGCGACGCGCTCCTCTCGGGGGTTCTCGCGGCGTGGGACGCGGGTGCCGACGACGCCGCAGCGTTACAGAACGGCGTCGCCGTCTCCTCTCGACTGGTCGAACAGGCCGGCACGGCGGTGCCGGCGCTCGACGACGTCGCGGCGTTGCGAGAACGAGTGACCGTCCGGGAACTGGACGGCTGAGTCAGAACTTCTCGTCGTAGGTGTCGACGAACGACCGGACCTCGCGGAGCGAGGGCTGGTCGGCCGTGCGGACGAAGTGCCCGGCAACGGCGTTGCCGACGACGACGGCCGCCGCCGGCGAGAGGCCGGTCACCAGACCGAGACCGAGACCGGCGTTGAAGTGGTCGCCGGAACTCGTCGTCAGTTCGGGATCGTCGACGCTCGGGACGCTCACG
This sequence comes from Haloarcula pellucida, assembly GCF_014647235.1. GTDB lineage: Archaea > Halobacteriota > Halobacteria > Halobacteriales > Haloarculaceae > Haloarcula > Haloarcula pellucida. The sequence continues at coordinate 1,138,813 of NZ_BMOU01000001.1, read as the reverse complement.
CTCTCGGTGCCGGCCGGAGAGACGACGACCGAGCGGTCGACGCCGTGGCCCACGAACCACGTCGGGTCGAGCGCCTCGTGGACGGCCTCGGCGGCCGTCTCGAAGGTTCGCTCGGCCTCGCCCGCGAAGGCGTCGGCCAGAACGCCGGTCTCGGCGCGGTTCGAGGAGACGACGACGCCGGTCACCTCGTCCAGCCGACCGATGGCCTCGCGGCCCGCGCGCAGGCGGTCTGCGTCGAGTTTCCGCACGTCGCCCGGATCGACGAGGACGTGGTCCGGCGGGGTCTCGATGTCGTTCCAGACGTCACACAGGCCGTCGAGGATGTCGGGCAGGTTCGGCGCTTCGGACCAGTAGCCCATCCCCAGTAGGTCGGCACCGTCGAGGCGCTGGACCAGTCTATCGTGGCCGAATCGCTCGTCGATGTCGGCCCAGTCGAGGTGCATCGTGTCGCCGATCTCGCTCAGCATCAGTTTGCCGTCGTCGAACTCGACGGCGTCGGTGATGCCGGGGGCACCCATCGAGTTGAGATCGAACTCGCCGAACTCCGCCTCGAACGCCTCGTGGACGGGGTCGCCGTACATCCCGACGAGCGTCGGGTCGAACGACCACGTCCCGAAGGCGCGGGCGAGGTGACAGGTGTGGCCACCCGTTCGGCGGCCTTCCTCCAGCCACTCGAACGTGAGGGAACTGTCGGCGGCGACGGAGCGGTCGACCCGCTCTCCGAACGCGGCTATCGTCGCCAGTCGCTCGTAGGTGTCCGGGTCCGTCCGGTCGGCGACGACTTCCCGGACGCGGTCGAGGTAACCGTCGAAGCCGAACACGACGCGGCCAGCGTCTATCGCCTCGGCGTCGGGCAGCTCCTCGCGCGCGTCCGCGACGGCCCGTCGGGTAGCCTCGTCCATGGCCTACAGGACGTCGTCGGCGCTTTCGCCCTCGAAGACGACGCCTTCTAACTTATCGAGGATGTCGTCGGGGTCCTCACGCTGCCAGACGTTGCGGCCGACGGCCAGCCCCGAGACGCCGACGTCCATGCAGTCGGCGACGAGTTCGAGGAAGTCGCGGTCGGAGGTCTTCGAGCCGCCGGAGAGCAGGACGCGGTTGTCGGCGGCGGCGTCGACGGCGTGGGCCATCGCGTCCTTGTCCCGGGGGTATTTCACCTTCGTGAAGTCAGCGCCCAGTTCGAGGCCGATGCGGGCGGCGTAGGCGATGATGTCGCGGCTTCGGTGTTCCTTGACGGCCTGTCCGCGCGGGTACGACCACATCGCGATCGGGAGGTCGTGGTCGCGGGCGGCCTCCTGTACCGGGCGGAAGTCCTCGAACATCTCGGGCTCCTTGTTCACGCCGGGGTAGATGGTGTAGCCGATGGCGTCGGCGCCCAGTTCGGCGGCGTACTCGACCGACCAGTTGTGGGCGGAGTAGGGGTCGCCCATCCAGAGGTCCGAGCTGCCGTTGAGCTTCGCGAGGAGGTTCACGTCGTCCTCGTAGCTGGGGTAGTAGGTCTCTGCGAGTCCTTTGCCGACCGCCAGCGCCGTGACGGCGTCGTGGGTCGCCATCTCGAACACTTCGCGGGGGTCGAGGCGCTCCTCGACGCCGCTGAACTGCTTCGGCCCGTGTTCGAGGCCGTGGTCGTGGGCCAGCACGAGCGTCTTGTCGTTGCGAACGAGCGGCGAGTCTGCTACAGGTCGCATATCGAAAATCTACCCAGAACGCACATTAACAGTTTTCGGTTGTGATTTTTTACTACTGTCCGAGTCTGTTTCTGCACGTCCCCGAACGTTAAGTGTCAGCGAGGGGAACCCTCGACCATGCCGACAGTCGAACTCGACGAGGACACCGTCCAGCGACTCGACGATCTGCGCGTCGAGGACGAGTCCTACGACGAACTGGTGACCGAACTCATCAACATCTACGAGGCCGAGGAACTCACGCTGTTTCACGGCGGCGACGAGTACTAGTTCGTCGCTTGCTTACAGATTGCCTGCCAGCGCCCGTTCGACTCCAGTTTCTCCTGTAATTTGTCGGCGTACTGCTGGGCGAGTTCCGCTGCTTCCTCGGTGCGTTGGTCTGCACCCCCGCCGCCGCCCAATCCGAGTGCGTCCTTGACGCCGGAGAAGAGTCCGCCACCACCGCCCCCGCCGCCGCCGCCGGATTGCTGCCCCATCCCCGGTTGCTGGTCGATGCGGTCGAGTTCCGGCATGATGCTCGGGAGTTTCGACGTGTTCGCTACGATACGGGCTGTCTCGGGGTCCTCTGGTCCCTCTATCTCGAACTCGACGGCGGTCATGACGAGACCCCACTGTTGGCTAGAGAAAGAAGATGCGGTGACCTGGTCGTTGAACAACCGGTCGACTTCCATCCGCTCGCCCGCGATGCGGTCCGTCCAGTCGTTGTCGCTCATGGCTCCCTGTTCGGGGCCCTCACCCATGAGCGTTTCCCGGGCGCGGAAAAATACGGGGTCGGTCGGTGGCCTCAGACGCCGGACTCGATGGCGATGTCGGCGTGGAGTTCCTCACGTAGCGCCGAGTGGACGTGACAGATGTCCTCGCCGAGTTCGACGATGTCCTGTTCGTCGTCGCCGAGGTCTTCTTCGACCGACATGTCGAAGGCGATGGAGACGAGGTCGTCGTCCTCGTCGAGGTCGGCTTCGACGTCGACTTCGATGTTCCCTACGTCGTCGTAGCCGTGTTTGTCCGCGGCGACGCGGAACGCCGGGATGTAACAGGAGGCGTAGTCGGCCGCGAGCACCTCGTTGGCCGACGGGCCGTCGTTGCTCAGGGCGTCGACGACGAGTTCCCACTCGCCGTTGATGACGCTCTCGACTGTGTAGCCTTCCTCGCACGTGCTGGTGACTTCGATGTCTGCCATAGCACTCGGGGAGTCTCGTCCCGGTAACGTAAACGTTGTCCGATAGCGTGTCTCGGTGAGCGAGAACCGACAGCGGATTGAAGGCTGGCGCGCCCGAAGACGCACCCATGACGACTGTCGGATTCATCGGTCTCGGCGCGATGGGAACGCCGATGGCGTGGAACCTCGACGACGCGGGGTTCGACGTCGTCGTCTACAACCGGACGACCGACCACGAGCAACCGTTCGCCGAAGCGGGCGTCTCGGTGGCGGACTCGCCGAAACACCTGACCAAGCGGTCCGACGTGGTCTGTCTCATGGTCAGCGACGGCGACGCCGTCGCCGAGGTGCTCGAACGTGATCTGGGGGTCCTCGACGGCCTCGACGAGTCGACGACGGTGGTCCAGATGAGCACCATCGCCTACGAGGAGACGATGGCCGCGGCCGAACTGGTCGCGGAGGCTGGCGCCCGGTTCGTCGACGCCCCGGTCTCCGGAACTGTCGGCCCGGCCCGCGAGGGGACGCTGGTCGGACTCGCGGGCGGTGACGAGGCCGTGGTCGAGGACGTGCGCCCAGTGCTTGCGGCGATGTGTGACCCGGTCGTCCATTGCGGTGGCGTCGGACAGGGGACCAACATGAAACTGTTCGTCAACCTCCTGCTCGGGAACGCGATGAACGCCTTCGCGGAAGCGCTCGTCTTCGGTCGCAAGAACGGCCTCGCCCTCGATGACATGCGTACCGTCGTCGGGAGCGGGGGCCTCGACTGTCCGCTGTTCGCGGGCAAGGGCGCGGCCATCGCGGACGACGACTTCGAGTCGCGATTCCCGGTCGACTACCAGTTCAAGGACCTCTCACTGGCACTTGCCCGCGCCGGCGACATCGGCGTTCCGCTCTCCCAGACCGCGGCGGCCCGCGAGGCGTTCAGCGCGGCCCGCGCCCGCGGCTACGGTGACGAGGACATGGCGGCCGTACTCAAACCACTCGAAGAAATGGCAAACGTCAGTGTGAACGACGACTGACGACCGTGGCTACAGGTCGTAGGTCTCGTCGCCGTCGAGGACGACGACTTCCGTGTCGCTACCGGCCGCTTTCACTTCTCTCACGAAGTCGTCGGTGTCTATCTCGATTGGCGGGAACGTGTCGTAGTGCATCGGGAACGCGTAGTCGACGTCCAGCCAATCGACCGCGATGGCGGCCTGCATCGGGCCCATCGTGAAGTGGTCTCCGACGGGGAGCGCCGCGGCGTCCGGTTCGAGGTACGGCCCGATGACCTCGCGCATCTCGGTCATCAGACCCGTGTCCCCGGCGTGGTAGAACGTCGTGGACTCCTCGTCGCTGACCTGCGTGGGCTTCGTATCGGAGATGATGAACCCGGCGGGCATCCCGGCGCTCGTGCCGTAGGAGGTGTCGATGCCGTTGGTGTGGTCGGCCCGGTGCATCGTGACGAAGGCGTCACCGATCTCGACGGTGCCCCCGAGGTTCATCCCCATGCCGCCGACGGCGTCGAACTCGCCGAAGTTGTCCTCGCAGTACTCGACGAGTTCCGGCGTGGCGACGAGGCCGGCACCCTCATAGCGGTCCACGTCACCGATGTGGTCGGCGTGGCCGTGTGTCAGCAGGACGTAATCGGGGTCTAGCTCTTCGGGGTCGGTGTCGGTGTAGGGGTTGTCGAAGAACGGATCGATGAGCAGGTCCGTGTCGTCGACGCTGACGTGCCACGTGGAGTGGCCGTGCCATGTGAGTTCCATGAGTCGGCTGTGAATACTCGTGGCTCGCACTTAAGACTACACCGCGACTGGGGCCGTCAGTCGAAGAGACCGAGCGTCGTCGGTTTCCCCTGCGCGTAGCGTATCCAACGCCGCATGTGCCGATTGAGCGCCCAGAAGAGGACCACTACCATCCCGACGAGCGCCGACAACAGCACGACGCCAAGCACCATCGGTTCGTCCGCCGGGAGGCCGAGGAGTGCAACGATGGTGCCGACGAGTGCCATCTCCATGGCACACCGTAGCCCCGGAAGGACGAACCCCGGAGACGGAGTCGAGTCCTGTGACGCATCAGCCATACGTCCCATTTGCTAGCCTCGATATAGTAGTTTGTGCCCCGCGACCGTGGCTTTATTCGGTCGCTCTCCTAACACGTCGGTATGGGTAACGACAGGCTCTCGCGCCGGGGCTTTCTCGGCGCACTCGGCGTCGCCCTCGCCGGGACAGCAGGGTGCCAAGCGCCGGGGCAAGTAGACGGTCCCGCGACGGCCGGGACAGACACGACGCCCCAGTCTCGGCAGTCCCAGCAGTCGACGCAGTCCGGCGGTAGCGTCTACACGAACGTCTATCGCGAGGTTGCGGACTCGGTCGTCTCTATACGGGTCTACTCTCGCATCGGGCGGGGGTCACAGGGCAGCGGCTTTCTCGTCGACGACGAGCACGTCGTCACGAACGAACACGTCGTCGCCGGCGGTGACGAGTACTACGTCCGCTTTGCCGACACGGGGTGGCGACAGGTATCGGTCGTCGGAACCGACGTCTACAGCGACCTCGCGGTGTTACGTGTCCGGAACAGTCCCGACGACGTCTCGCCGCTCACTTTCCGTGACAACGACCCGGCAGTCGGCATGCGGGTCGTCGCCATCGGGAACCCCTTCGGTCTCTCGGGGTCCGTCTCTGAAGGCATCGTCAGCGGCGTCGACCGGACGCTCCGCGGTGCGAACAACTTCTCTATCGCGGACGCTATCCAGACCGACGCGGCGGTCAACCCCGGCAACAGCGGCGGACCGCTCGTCGATTTAGACGGCGGCGTCGTCGGCGTCATCAACGCCGGTGGCGGCGACAACGTCGCCTTCGCAATCTCGGCCCAACTGGCACAGCGGGTCGTCCCGGCGCTCGTCGAAGACGGTACCTACCGCCACTCTTACATGGGCGTGACCCTCCAGAGCGTCGAACCGCTCATCGCCGAAGCCAACGACCTCCGGCGGGCCTCGGGCGTCTACATCGACACGATCGTCGACGGGGGCCCCTCCGACGGCGTCCTGCAAGGGAGCGACGGCTCCGAGACCATCAACAACACGGAGATTCCGGTCGGCGGCGACGTCGTTCGACGATTGGACGACACGCCGACGCCGACCCGGCAGGCGCTCGCGACGTTCCTCGCACTGGAGACCAGCCCCGGCGACACCGTCGACGTGACGATTGTGCGTGACGGCCAGACGCGGACGGTCGAACTGAAACTGGGTCGGCGGCCGCGGCCCTGACCCGTCGGGCGTCAGTTCACTGCGACGAAGCGGTAGTTCAGGACGGCGGCGAAGGCCACCCACAGCAGGTACGGGACGAGCAGCAGACCGGCCCGCCGACGGACCCGGTAGAAGGCGACTGTCGTCGGCAGTAGCAGGGCCAACAGGCCGAGGATGACCCCGAGCGCCAGCGTGAGGTTCTGTGCCTGAAAGAACGTCGGCGTCCACGCGACGTTGAACGCCATCTGTGCGGCGAACAGGCCCAGTGCGAGACGCCGTTGCCGGCCCGCGTCGGCCCGCCAGACGAGGTAGAGTGCGACGCCCATGAGCGTAAACAGGGTCGTCCAGACGACACCGAACACCCACGGCGGTGGGTAGAGACCGGGTTTGACGAGGCGCTGGAACCACGCGGAGTCGGGACCGCCGAGGGCGGCCGGCGCCGCGCCGACGACGTTGACGAGTAGAATCGTCGCGAGTACTCCGGGGAGGTCCCCTCGGCTAAGTCTCGCCGTCTGGGTTGTCAGCATGTAACTCGGTTCGACCGGCTACGACGTATAACTACGCCCGTGGCTGGGGGCCGTTCGAGCGACTGCCGAGAGGCACTGTCCCGCTTACTCGAGCGGTTCGGCGGCGTCGCGTTCGACCAGCGGGTCGGCATTGTCGGCTGGCAGCGTCACCACGTCGTCCGTCGAGAGGTCGTACTCGCGCTGGTCGACGCCGAAGATTTCGCCCACGTCGTCCGTGATACGGACGGTCTTTCTGGCCACGTCGTCCGTCCCACCGTCTCGGTCGCCGGTCGCCGGTGGTTCGTCACCGCCGCCGGCCGTCGCGGCTTCGTCCGGCGGCCGCTGGGGGCCCGGTTCTTCGGGTGGTGGCGTCGGGGCGTCGGTCGTGTCGCCGTCCTCGGCCGATTGTGCGTCGGTACCGGACGAGGCGTCGGCTCCACCGCCCATGAGGTCCGCCGCATCGACGCTCGACGCCGGTTCGTCGGCGGTCCGCTGGGGCGCGTCGGGCGCTACGTCGGACGGCGGGGCTGGCGCCGAATCCTGCGTCGGCGTGCCGGCGTCGTCGGTCGGCGGTTGCGTCGTCGAACTCTCGCCGTCGCCGACGGCGCCGGTCGGTACCTCGCCCGCGATGACGTCCAAGACGTGCTGGCGGTTCTCCTTGATGGCCCCGACCATCGTCTCGAAGAGGTGCCGTTCTTCCTGTGTCAGCCCGTCGTCTTCGGTGGGCATGTCGGCGGCCGCGAGCGACGCCATCTTGACGATTTTCCCGACGCGGCGCTCGTAGATGGCCTCGACGGTCTGTTCGGCGGTCTTGATGTCGTCGGTGAGACGGTTGACCTCCGGCGAGTCGAACGGGTCGTCGGCCCGGTCGGCCGCACGGTCACGTTCCTCGCGGAGTTGGTTGACGAACTGGCCGGCCTCCTCGTAGAACGTCGCGCGCAACTGCTGTAGCTGGTCGGTCTGGCGCTCGCGTGACTGGACCGATTGAAGTTCGTCGAGATTCATTCTGCACCCTTCTCGGCGCGACCGCGGGCCATCAGGAACACGCCCACGTGCTCTGGTACTGTGTGATTACCCGCCTCCACTGTAAAGCTATCCCCGTCGAGTTCGACGAGGCCACCGTCGGTCACCTCGACGGTTATCTCGTGGCCGCGGAAGGTCTCTGGCACCGCGTCGACGAGCGGGTCGAACTCGTCGACTGCGTCCCGGTCGATGCGCTGGACTTCGAGGCCGCTGCCGCCGTGGAGCGACCCGGGCAGACGGATGAGTCGGTTCGTGTCAGTCGTCACCGGTTCGTCGATCGGAGCGTTCTCGTCGGCGACAACCTCGTGGACCAGCACCTGTGAAATCTGGTAGAACGCCGAGTGGACGTCGATGTTGCCGGCGGCTAACTCGTCGTAGTTGCTCCGGGCGGCGTTGAGCGCCGCGGTCGCCTTCCCTTCACCGATGCCCTCGTACCGCTGTAACCGTTCGAGAGCGTCGGTTTCGTCCATCTCCAGCAACGCGTCGACCTCCGACATGATGTGGCGGTGGGCGCGCGCGCTCCACCCGCCCTCGGTGGTGAGCGTGCGCTTCTCGGCGGGGCTAGACCGGCCGGCGGTGCCGGCCACCGTCTCTATCTCGACCAGTTCTTCGAACTCCAGTCCGATGCCGCGAACGTAGTCGACTATCTCCCGTCTGGCGTCCCGTTCGAGGCCGCGTATCGACTCGTCGCGGACGTGGACGTGGTAGCCGCGGCCGCCCGAGAAGACGACGGTCAGGTCGTCGAACGCGAAGTCGTCCTCCAGAAAGTCGAGCAGGCGAACTAACGCGTCCTTACACTTCGCGAGCATCTCGGCGTAGGAGTCCTCGCCGAGGACGACCGAGGGGAGGTGGTCGGCGTCTAAGTCGAAGACGAGGTCCGAGGAGCGCCATCCCTTATCGCTCATCGACGAGGCGCTGGGGTCGTCGTAGCGGCCCGCCGAGAAGTAGACGTGGCGTGGCTTCTTCCGACCGAGGAACTCCTCGATGTCGCCGAGGTCCAGTAGCGAGCGGTGGCGCACCATCGTCTCGCCGGGGCCGTCCGTCCACGGGATGAACCCCCACTCTCGTTCGTTCGCGGCCGGCGGCGGCGCTATCGACGTGCGACGGTAGTGGTCGCCGAAGCGGCCACGGAGATACTCGAGGGTCCGCGCTTCCATCGGTGACTCGGTTGGGGGGACCCGTTCAAAAGGGTTCTCCTACCCGCGCAGGAACTTCGATAATTTGTCGGTTATCGAGTCGTCGCCGAGTTTGAGGTAGTAGGCGTCGCCGCCGTCCTCGTAGTAGTTGTCGATGCGGCGTCGAATCTCGAAGCCGATGTGCTTATAAAAACCCAGTGCGCCCTCGTTCGTCGACCGGGCGTGACAGGTCACGCTCCCGTAGTCTTCGGCGACGCGCGCGACGAGGCGCTTCCCGAACCCGTGGCCACGGTAGTCGTCGTCGACGGCGAGAAAGAGGATGTAGCCATCTCGACGGACCGCGGCGAAGCCCACGAGTCGGTCCGAAGAGCGATCGAGGTAGAGATAGACCGTCGAACGGCGGTACGCGCTTCTGAAAAAGCCCCGGCGCTGCCGGAGTACACCGTCCGCTTCCCGGATGTTCTCTTTGAGTCGCCACGCGTCATCGACGTACTCGTCGTTCCCCCGGTCGACGACCCGTGTTTCGATGTTGACGCTCACTGACACTCACGTAGTAGCGGCACGAATATAATTCCACCGCCGACACGCTGACGCGCAGTTTTTTCCGACTACCCGCCGTCGTCGCCGGCATGAGTGACAGGAGAGCGCCGAGTCGCGTCTCGCCGACGACGGTCAGGACGACGGCACGGCGGGCCGTCGTCACGGGATTCGCCTTGACGATTCCGCTGCTGGTGACGCTGTTGGTCATGGGGGTCATCGTCAACGCGCTCTCGAACGTGCTCGACCCTATCGTGGCGTTCACCTTCGAGATGACCGGGTCACAGATTCGCCCCTCGGAGACGTCGCCGTTGCTCCTGAAGGTGTTCGCGCTCGTCGTGCTGGTCGTCGGCGTCTTCTGTATCGGGTTCGTCGCCGAGCGGCGTTCGGGTAACGGCCGTATCGAGTCAGCGTTCGACGCGACGATGAAGCGCATCCCCGGCGTCGGCTCACTGTATACGAGTTTCGACGAGATGAGCGACATGTTACTGGACAGCGACACGCAGAGTTTCAAGGAGGTCGTCCTCGTCGAGTACCCGACAGCGGGGTCGTTCACCATCGCCTTCGTCACCGCGAGTACGCCCCAGAGTATCGAGGACGCGACGGACAACGGGGAGATGGTGACGCTGTTCATGCCGATGGCGCCGAACCCGGTGATGGGCGGATACGTCATCCACGTCGAGGTGGACCGGGTGTACGACGTGGACATGACCGTCGAGGAGGGCATCCGCTCTATCGTCACGAGCGGGGTCGCTATCGGCGAGGGAACTGTCTCTACACCCATCGGAGCGGGGGACACGACGGCCAGCGCCGGCCACCCGGCACAGGCGCAGTACCAACCGGACGGTGCGATGCGCGAACCGATGCCTCAGACGGACGTACAGGACCGTGAAGCCGCGTACAGCGAGACCATGGACCCAGAACACGCGGAGACGCCAGAGGCTATGGCGCGCCGGCAGGATACCGAGGAGACGGTCGGGACCGACGCGGACCACCCCGAAGAACTCCAACAGGGGAACGGAACGCTCGGTGACGAAAGCGACCTGCCACGAGACATCCAGCCCCCCGACGCCGAACCGGATGCAGAGGCCCAACAGGGTATCGAACGCGACGAAGAGGAACAGGATTAGGTGTCTCGTGGCCCTAGCGGGTGTATGAAACGCCGTTCGATACTCACGGGGGTTCTGTTGGGGGTCGCTGTCGTCGCGACGAGTCGGCCTGCTGTTGCACACGTCGACTACGTCACAGACGGCCCCGGTGCGGCACTCGACGCGCTCGCCTTCCTCATCGAGGTCCTCTCGAATCCGATAAACGCCGCCATCTTCGGCGTGTCCGGACTCGCGGGCGTCGTTGGCATCGCCGCGTATCTCTGGGTCCGTCCGACCATCGCCGACATCGTCATCCTGCGGGAGAAACTCGCCGGCTACGCCGACCTCGTGCCGTGGATGCTCCGACTCGCCGTCGGACTCCCGCTCGTCGGTGCGGGGTTCCAAGGCTACCTGTTCGCGCCGACGGTCACCTTCGACCCGAGCGCAAATCCGCTCGTCAGGGTGCTGTTCATCGGCCTCGGCTTCTGCATCCTGTTCGGACTGGCGACGCGCATCGTCACCGCAGTCGGCCTGCTCACCTATCTGTGGGCGCTGACCGTCGACCCCGGTGTCGTGCTCGCGATGGAGTACGTCCCGGCATTTCTCGCCTTGCTCGTCGTCGGCGGCGGCCGACCGAGCGCCGACGACATGTTACAGGAGGTCGCCAGCACCGAAGGGACCTACTACGGCCGCGTCGACCCGGTCCATCACCTGAAGGCGTTCTTCGACGACGTGACCGACCCCTTCCGCCCGTACGTCCCGACCGTATTGCGGGTCGGGATGGGCGTCGCGTTCGTCTATCTGGGCCTGTTCCAGAAACTCGCCGACCCGGGGAGCGGCCTGTTGGTCGTCGAGAAGTACGACCTCACGGCCGTCGTGCCAGTCGACCCCGGGATGTGGGTCGTCGGTGCCGGCGTGACCGAGATGCTGGTCGGTCTCGCGCTGATCGCCGGCTTCTTCACGCGCGGGGCGGCCGCCGCGTCGTTCGTCCTCTTTACGACGACGCTGTTCGGACTGCCGGACGACCCGGTGCTGGCTCACATCACCCTCTTCGGGATGGCCTCGGCCGTCTTCACGATGGGGGCCGGGCCGATTTCCTTCGACCATTGGTTCGGCCGACCAGCCGTCTCCGACGAGGAACCAGTCGTCCCCGCCGACTGACAGCCGAGCGACCATACACATTTGGGCGTCCGTGGCGGACGTTCACACATGGTGACATACGACACTGGTTCGGTCACGCTCGAACGGGTCCGGGAGTACGTCTGGGAGATTCCGCCGACGGACGGGATGCGCGTGCCGGCGCGCGTTCTCGCGAGCGAGCAGTTGCTGGATGAGATTAGCGACGACAAGACGCTCGAACAGTTGCAAAACTCCGCACACCTCCCCGGCGTGCAGAAGTACACGCTGTGTATGCCCGACGGCCATCAGGGGTACGGCTTCCCCGTCGGCGGCGTCGCCGGCATCGACACCGAGGACGGGTGTATCTCGCCCGGTGCGGTGGGCTACGACATCAACTGCGGCGTCAGGATGCTGACGACACCACTCGAATACGCCGACGTACAGGGCCACGAGGAAGAACTCGTCGACCGCCTGTTCGCGGCCGTCCCCTCCGGACTGGGCGGCGGTGGCGTCTACGAGGGGTCCGTCGAGGACGTCGACGCCATCCTCGAACGCGGGATGGACTGGGCGCTGGAACAGGGCTACGCCACCGAGGCCGACCTCGAGCACTGCGAAGACGAGGGGTACCGCCCAGAGGGCGACGCCAGCGTCGTCTCGGAGAAAGCGAAGAACCGGGGGAAAGAACAGGTCGGGTCGCTGGGCTCTGGCAACCACTTCCTCGAAGTCCAGCGCGTCACGGACGTCTACCGCGAGGACGTGGCGACGGAGTTCGGTCTCTCGCCGGACCAGATCGTCGTTCTCATCCACTGTGGCTCCCGTGGCCTCGGCCATCAGGTGTGTACGGACTACCTCCGACAAATCGAGAAGCGCCACGGCGACTTGCTCGCCCAGTTGCCCGACAAGGAACTCGCGGCGGCACCCGCGGGGTCGCAACTGGCCGACGAGTACTACCGGGCGATGTGTGCGGCCATCAACTTCGCGTGGGTGAACCGCCAACTCGTCATGCACCGGACGCGGGACGTGCTCACGGACGTGTTCGGCGTCGAACGGGAGGACCTCGAACTGCTGTACGACGTGGCCCACAACATCGCGAAGAAGGAGGTTCACGACGTGGACGGCGAGGACCGCGAACTGTACGTCCACCGGAAGGGGGCGACCCGGGCGTTCCCCGCCGGTCGGCCGGAACTCCCGCCGGCCTACGCCGACGTGGGCCAACCCGTCATCATCCCCGGGAGCATGGGTGCCGGGTCGTACGTCCTCCGCGGCGGCGAGAACTCGCTGGCGGAGACGTTCGGGTCGACGGCCCACGGCGCCGGACGGTTGATGAGCAGGACGCAGGCCAAACAGGAGTACTGGGGCGAGGACGTGCGCGACGACCTGCGCGACCACCAGCACGTCTACGTCAAAGCGCAGTCGGGGGCGACGGTGGCCGAGGAGGCACCCGGCGTCTACAAAGACGTCGACGAAGTCGTCCGGGTGTCGGACGCGCTGGGAATCGGTGACCGCGTCGCCCGAACCTTCCCCGTCTGCAACGTCAAGGGTTGAGACGGATCGTCGTAGTCTCGTACCGGTATCGTCGGCATCGGTACACAGCTCCGACGATCCGTACGACTCATACTGGTGGCTGTAAGTTCGTACAGATATTCACCACCCCGGGGTGGCGAATTACTTCAGTTTGTTACAGCCACCAGTATCACCCGCCGCTCCACTCGTCCAACTTCGTCCGGTTGCCGCTCCGGTTGTAGTATATCTCGACGGTGTCTCTCGCGCTCACGCGTCGCCCGTAGGCGTTGCCGCTGCTCAACTGCGCGATGTCACCGGGTTCGACCATCGACGTGTTGTTCCGGTTCGCGAGTCGTGCCCACGTCACCCGCTTGCTTGGCCCCTCGAACTCGATTTTGCCCGCTTCGAGCTGGTCGCCGCGGCTGTAGGTCACCAAGAGGAGTTCGTTGTCGCTGACGTAGTCGTAGGTGAAGTTCGCTTGCAGGCCGCTGCCGCTGTCGTCTTCGACGACGAGGACGTTCAGGCCGACGATGGCCGTCACGAAGATGGTCAGGAAGACGAGGACACCGACGCCTATCGACTCCGACATCCCCATCGTGTCGTCGCTGAGACTGCGCCCACCCATCGCCTGCCAGTTACATGGGTAGACGGCGTTAAATGCTGTTCGGCTCCCCGAGAGGGGAAAGCACATATCGATTCGGGTCACAACCCCCCACATGATAGACGAGACAGTCGAGGAAATCGAGGAGATGCAGACCCACAGTTCCTCGACGGTGGCGATGAAGGCGGCAAAGGCGTTGCGCGCCCTCACAGACCGGGAGTTCCCGACGGTCGAGGAGTACCTCCGGACGCTGGAGCGCAACAGCAACGCCCTCCGGCGGGCGAATCCGTCGCACGCATCGCTTCACACCACGCAGTTGGAGATCGTCGAGGCCGTCACGGACGCCGACCCGGACGACGTGGCCGCCGCGAAGCGACTCACTGGGGAGGCCATCGACGCGGTCGTCGACGAAGTGGAGTACGCGAAGGACCGCGCGGCGGCGCGCGCCGCAGACCTCATCGCGGACGACGACACGCTGTTGACACACGACTTCTCCTCGACGGTGTTGACGGCTATCGACGACGCGCTTGAATCGGGACGCTCCTTCGAGGTGTACACTACCGAGTCCCGACCGCGGTTCCTCGGCCGGAAGATGGCACGGAAACTCGCGGAGCGAGACGGGGTGGACGTGACGCTCATCGTCGACAGCGCGGCGGGCCACTACCTGTCCGAGTGTGACCGGGTGCTGGTCGGGATGGACTGTATCGTAGCGGACACGCTGTACAACCGGGTCGGCACCTACCCCATCGCCACGGCCGCCGAGGACACCGGCGTCCCGATGACTGTGGTGGGGGCAGACGCGAAGTTCGTCGACGGCGCGTTCGCCTTCGAGAACGAGTTCCGGTCGCCGGCAGAGGTACTGCGCGAACCGGCAGAGGGGTTCGGCGTGGCCAATCCGGCCTACGACGCGACGCCGACGTCGCTACTCGATTCGGTCGTCACAGACGAAGAGATACGCGAGTACTAGCGGTCGCTCACGACCGTCCGGCAGTCGGGACAGCGGCGGGTCCGCGTGTCACCGGTCAGTTCGACGTGCCAGTCACCACCCACTGGACTCTCGTGGCCGCAGGCCGGGCAGAACAGCACGCCCTTCGAGCGCTGATGGATCGACCGCTGTGGGTCAGCGGCGTCCACCGGGTGGGTTTCGATAGAAGTCATCACTTCTAGAGAGGGGCCGGAGCGTGAAGTATGTGTTGACAAATTGTTTAATTATTCACGGAGAAACGCCCTGTCTACGAGTTCCGACCGGTACCTACTGTGTGACACGTTCGCCTCCCTCGGGCTCACATGTACATCCGGTCGTCTGGCATCATTTCCTCTTGGCTCGCTTCGATTCGCTCGGCCAGCGCCCGGTACTGGGCCTCGACGGTGGCGGCGAACTCGGCGAGCGGCTCGGTGTCGACGTCGATGTCGTGGGTCGCCGAGAGCGCCTCGACGAGACGGACCGCGGCGGCGGCGTCTGGCGCCTGTGGGTGGGCCGGCGTCGTGAACACGCCGACGGGGCGTTCGTCGTCGGGGATTCCCCGGGCGACCAGTTCCGCCGTGGCCCCGTCTAAGAACCCCGTCCCCATCGCCCTGATGTCGGTATCCGAGAGATAGCGCTCCCGGTAGTCCTCGGTGGCGATGTAGAACGGGACGTGGTCCTCGGGGCCGTGTGCGACGGGAACGCCCGAGAGGACAGTGAGGTTCGTCGGCGTCAACTGCGCGTAGACGTCGTCGACGGCGTCGGCGAAGGACTCGGCCATCTGTGGCGGGACGAACCGCTCGCTGATGACGACGCCCAGTGCGGTGTCCTCGTCGGCGTACAGGCGCGTGTGATGTCGCGGGACGCCGTTCTCGAACGGCGTGATGGTCGGTGGACCGCCGCCGTTCAGGTAGCCCACCTGCTCCATCGGCATCTGGTCGACGAGGTAGTCGACGGCGGTGAGTCCGGCGAGACCGTACTCGGTGAACCCGACGGCGAGCGTGTCGACGTCAGGCGGTTCGGCGGTCAAATCGAAGGTGGGTCCGGCAGTGCCAGCTGATACCATGGTGACTGTCTCGTCTGCCGTCGTCTAATCGGTTTGGGAGGGGAACGTTTTTCTCGTGGGACCGTTCAGTCTGTGCCATGCATCCCGGCTACGTCGTGTTGTTTCAGACGGCGTCGCCGACACCGACGCCAACGGCGACACCGACGCCGACGCCAACGGCGACGCCGACGAACGCGACGTCGACCCAGACGGCCGCGGAGGCGACCCAGACGCTGTTCTCGTGGCTCCCTTTCGAGATACCCCTCTGGGCGTCCCAGTTGCTGACGTCGCTGCTCGTCATCGTACTGGCGCTACTGGCGTCGCGCCTTCTCGTTCGCTTGCTCGGCCGTCGCGTCGCACAGCGGTTCCGCCGCCCCAGTCTGACGCGGACGGCCCTCCGAGGTATCCGGGTTGGCGTCTACGTCTTAGCCCTGCTGACGATCATGGGCATCTACGGCCTCGGTATCGGCGACATCGGCCTCTCGGTGGCCGTCTTCTCCGCCGTGGTGGGTGTCGTGGTCGCACCCATCGTCGGGAGTTTCATCTCCGGCGTCTTCCTGCTGGCCGACCAGCCCTACGAGATCGGCGACATGATCGAACTGGCCGACCGAGGCCAGCGAGGGTTCGTCGAGGACATCACGCTCAGACACACCAAGGTGTTCACGCTCGACAACACCTTTCTGGTCATTCCGAACGGGTCGATGCGCGACCGGGACGTCGTCAACTACTCCGCAGAGGACCCGCGAACCCGCCTCTCGCTGGACGTGCTGGTAACCTACGAGAGCGACATCGCCGAGGCCCGGAAACTCGTCGAACGTGCGGCCCGCGACGTGGACAACGTCATCGAGGGCGGCCCCAACATCCGCGTGGGGGCGGCCCGCTACCCCGCTGCACCGACGGCGTACATCAACGAGTTCGGCGACCACGGCGTCCTGTTGACGCTTCGCTACTGGGTGACGGAACCGTACAAACTACTGGCCTCTCGGTCGAAGGTCCAGACCAACGTCTGGGACGCACTCGACGACGCCGACGTCGAAATCGCCTATCCCCACTCGCACCTGTTCTTCGACGAGACGAGCGGGGAGATGCAGGTGTCGCTGTCCGAGAGCGACGCTGGACCGGGACCCTCGCCCGGCGCTCAGTTCCCCGACGAACGCGACGCCGAGTAACCCGACCGCTTGCTGTCGGGGCTGACCGTGACGACGTCACAGTCCAGTTCCTCACGGAGGAAGTGCTCTATGTCCGGGTCGTCGACGAGGCGGCGAACCATCGACCGCCAGCGACTCACCTGTTTGTCGCCGATGACGACGACGTCGGCGTCCTGTGCGGCCACCTCGTCGAGAATCGTCTCCTCGACGAGCATCCCCGACCGGACGACGTAGCGTGTCCGTCGGAGGTGTCCGAACTCACGTTCGACGGCGCTCTTCAGTTGCGACCGCGATATCTTGTGCCCGTTCTGATAGAGGTTGACGTGGAGAACGGTGAGGTCCGCGTCCGCTTCCTCGGCGACTCGGATAGCCTCGGCGAGGGTGGCACGCGAGTTCTCGGAGAGGGGATAACGAACCGGGACGACGACCTGTGGCATCACCGGAAGGTTCGGTGGCCGGGGTTAAATCCCTAGCGACGCACCACTCGACCGGTGACCGACGGATCGATGCCCTCGGCTCGCGCGTACTCCGCGAGGACCTCGTACTGAAGCGCCCCCACGTCGACGCGGTGGGTGCCCGTGAGGACGGGGAACTCGACCGGGGTGTGGAGCAGATAGTCCGTCGTCGCGACGGTGTAGGTCGCTTCCGGGTCGACCGGTTCACCGCCGACGTGAAGCCGTTCGACGGTCCGACTCTCGCGGTCCCAGACGACTTCGAGGCCGCTGAGGTGAGCGTTCCACCAGTCCGGCTCGCCGTAGGGGACGACCTGCCCGCTGGCCTGTCGGCAGAGCGTCCGGAGTTCCGCGCCGGTCACCTCGGCGACGACGACGGGTTCCTCGAACGGGACGACGGAGACGAGGTCGGCGACCGTCACGTCCCCCGACAGCGGCGTCTCGTCCTCGCGCACGCCGCCACCGTTCTGGAGGCCGACGTCGGTGTCCATTGCCCACCGGTAGGCGTCGGCGACGACGTTACCGATGCGGCTCTCGCCGCCGTAGGTGTCCATCCGCTCGCGGGAGATCGGTTCCTCGACGGTGGCGACGACCTCGTCCAGTCCGGTCTCTGCTAGTCGGTCCTCGATGGCTCCAGCGACGCGCTCGTCGGGCGCGGCATCGTCGACGGTCTTGAACTCCGCGGTCGGTTCGGTGCCGTCGAGCGCCACTGTGACGACCGTATGGCCGTTCGATCCGGGTCGGGCCAGCAGGGTCCCGTCGACGCGTTCGATGCGCCGCTGGTGGACGTGGCCGCCCAGAATAACGTCGACGTCGCTTCGGCGAGCGAGGTCGTCGTCGGCCCGCCCGAGGTGTGAGAGGACGACCACGTACTCGGCGCCCGCGTTCCGCAGTGCCGCTTCCGCGTCGGCCACCGCGTCGAACGGATCGGTGAACGTCAGCGGTTCGGCGGCGGGGCTGGCAGCCCCCGTCTCTGGTGCCGTGACGCCGACGAACCCGATTCGGGTGCCGGCCACCTCGCGGACGGCCCACTGTGCCGTCTCGTCGGCGAGGAACCGTCCGTCGCCGTTCCGGACGTTGGCGGTGAGCCACGTCTGTGGCGACGCCTCGACGACGTCCCGAGTGGCATCCAGACCGTGGTCGAAGTCGTGGTTTCCGAACGTCTCGAACGCGGGGTCGACGGCCGAGAAGAGGTCGAGCGCTTGTCGCCCGTTCGTCACCAGCGAGAGGACGCCCGGCGCGGTGTTGTCGCCGGTCCCGACGAGCAGCGCGTCCGGACCGTCGAGCGATTGGAGCGTGCCGGCAAGCCGACCGATCCGGTCGGGGTCGTCGTAGGCGTTCTCGACGTCCGAATAGTGGACGAGGCGGGGACCCATCACTCTCAGTAGCGGGACGGAGCGGCAAAGCGGTTGCGCCGCCGACGGGACGACCGGACGGGAGCGTCACGCGATTCGAGAGACCGATGAGGGCCGTCGCCCCTCGAAACCGGTCGCGTAGCGCGGGTCCTGCGGCGAGACGGGGTTGACGCCAGCGTCGGGATCGAACGCCCGTCGGCGTCTGGGACCGCAGTGATTTAGCCGCTGGATCTGTTTCACTCGGTATGGACGAACGTGACGGTCCGGACGGGACGACGCTGTACGTGGACCGCGAGGACGGCGACATCGGCACGAAGGGTCCCTTCTACGTCGTCTACCGCGGCGAGGGCAGAGAGCGCCGGTGGGGGTACTTCTGTGGTAACTGTGAGACGTTCAACAACGCCATGGACTCGATGGGCCGAATCCGTTGTAACGAGTGTAGCAACCTCCGGAAGGCGGAGGAGTGGGACGCCGCCCACGAGTAACGCCGTCCGTTTCCTGTCGCCCGATTGTCGAGTGGGAACGTTTATACTCTACCCACTGGTAGGCGTTGGCAGATGGGGGCCGTTACCACATCACTCGGCGAGCAGGCCCAGTCGATATTCGACGATATCGGGTACACCGTGTCGCGCACCGACAGCGGATTGCGAGCAGAACACAAGTGGCGCGTCGTCCGTGTCACCGTCCTCGACGGCGACGAGACACTCCCGGAGACGGGCGACTTGCGTTGTTTCGTCACGTGGTCGTCGGAGGCGACGACACTCGCACGACGTCTCACACGGATGGACGTCGAGTACGAGTGGGCGATCATCGGCGTCCGGGAGGACGGCGACTACGACATCGTCCACCCCGGGACCAAGACTTAGGGACGCCCCCACCGACCTTGGGGCGTGCAGATGAACGTCATCGCTACCGCGCTCGAACAGTTCCTCACCGACGTCCAGAGCGTTCTCCCCGACTTGCTTACTGGATTGGTCTTTCTCGTCATCGCAGGCATCGCTATCAAGGCTCTCATGTTCGTCGTCCGGACGATACTGAAGCGGGCACTCCCCGGTGAGGCACCGGTGTACCGACAGTTCGTCGCGACGATCGTCCTCGTCTTCCTCTGGTTCGGCGTCGTCCTCTCCTTTCTCTCTATCGTGGGCCTCACGCTGGTCGCTGCGTCGCTGGGGACGGCGACCGGATTCCTCGCGCTGGGCGTCTCCTATGCGCTGTCGGGCATGATTGCCGACGCCGTCGCCGGTGTCTACCTCCTCCGGGACCCGGACTTCAACCCCGGCGACACCGTCACGGCGGGCGACACGACGGGCGAGGTGACGGCTATCGAACTCCGGAAGACGCGCTTCGACGTGGGCGGCGACACGGTGGTTCGGGCCAACGCGGACATCGAAAAACGCTGGACGAAAGTGACCGACGACGCCTGAATCCGCTCGTCGGAACCTGCCGCTGCGTGTGGTGATACACCCGTTGACACGCGATACTTATGCGTGTCGACACCGAACGGTGTGGTATGTTCGTGGGGCATGCCCTGCTGGCGTTCGCTATCGTGGCGCTCGGGGCCAGACGACTGGACGTGCGTCCGAAGCGTGCGCTCCAGTACGGGTTCGTGGGCGGTCTGTTCGCCGCCGTGCCCGACGTAGACGTGGTGTACGCACCGGTCGGACTCCTGATGCGCTCCGTCGAGACGGTCGGGCCAGACGTGTTCTGGGCGACGGCCAACGTCATCCACCGTGGCCCGACGCACTCGTTGGTGATGGGCGCCGTACTCGCCGTCGCCGTCGGCCTGTGGGCACACGGTACCCGTCCCACCAGAGCCGCTTCGCTGTCGCTGCTGTCGCTCCTCGTCGGCGCTGCCGGACTCGTTAGTGGCGCTGTCGGTGCCGTCGTCGTCCTCGCGTTCGCGCTGGCCGGCCTCGGCGTCGCCGTGTTCAGTCGGCGCCTCGACGTGCGTCCGCGGACGCTGTTCGCCGTCGCGTCCGTCGGCCTCCTCTCACACCCCTTCGGGGACCTGTTCACCGGGTCGCCGCCGGCACTGCTGTACCCCTTCGACGTGGTGCTGGTCGCAGAACGCATCGCGCTCCACCCCCACGCGACGGGGCACTTGCTCGCGGCCTTCGCGGTCGAACTGGGGGCGGTCTGGTTGGCCGTCTGGACGTACGCCCGTCTCACGGGGTACCGCCTGCCCGCCCTCGTCAACCCGCGGGCGTCGCTGGGCGTCGGCTACGCCGCCGCCGCCATCATGCTTCCGGCACCCACGCTGGAGCAGTCCGCACACTTCGTGTTCAGCGTCCTCGCTATCGGCGTCGTCGGCGCACCGGTCCGTCCGTTCTCGCGCGGCGTCGATTCTCTGGAGGCCGTCGTCACCGGGTTAGCGGCCGTCAGCGTCGCGGTGGTCGCCTACGCGCTCGCCTACGGCGTCCTCTGACCTCCGATAGTGTTTTCCACGCAGCGCCGTATCTGACGGACATGAGCCCCGACGTGACCGAGTTGTTACGCGACCGGCGGACCAACGCATTGGTGAGTTGGGTCGTGATCGCGATACTGGTCACCGTCGTTGCGGGTAGCGTACTGAAGACGCAACTTCTCTGGGCCGCCTTCGCCGCCACCGTCGCCGCACTCGCACTCCTGCCGCCGGTGTTACTGTGGAACCGTGACGCGATGCTCCCGTGGGAGATACTCTTTCTCGCCGCCCTCCCGGTCGTCGGCCGTCTGTTCGCGACGGTGTCCGTGACCGGCAACCTCGCGACGTACCTCTCCATCGCGGCCATCGCGCTCATCCTCGCCGTCGAACTCCACGTGTTCACGCCGGTGAAGATGACGCCGCGGTTCGCCGTCGTGTTCGTCGGCGTGACGACGATGGCCGCCGCCGGCGTCTGGGCCGTCGTCCGCTGGACCGCCGACCAGCTACTCGGGACGACGTTCATCCTGGACCCCGCGCTGACCGAACACGCCATCGAACGCGCGCTCATGTGGGAGTTCGTCGCCTCGACCATCGCCGGGGTCGGCGCTGGTGTCGTCTTCGCGTACTACGTCCGCCGACAGATTGGCACGACCCGGGTTCCCGAGGAGGTGCAACCCGACCTATGAGGATTCGGGACTACCTCGGTATCACCCCCCGTCGACAGCGCCAAGCCTCCCGAGTGATGACGCTCGCGATGGTCGGCATCCTGGCTATCGGTATCGAACGCGGGAGCACGGGCGTCATCGTCAACACTGGGGTCGGTCTGCTGGTGACTCAGCTCCCGCCGCTGTTAGAGCGGGACTTCGGCATCGCGCTGGACCCCGCACTCACCCTGTGGATAACGACGGCGGTGTTCCTCCACGCCGTCGGCGTCCTCGGTCTGCCGTGGTCGGAGACGAACTTCTACGCCGGCATCTGGTGGTGGGACCACGTCACCCACGCGCTGTCGTCGTCGCTCGTCGCCGCCGTCGGCTACACGACGGTCCGGGCGCTCGACCGCCACTCCGATGAGATACACCTCCCGCCGCGGTTCGTGTTCGTGTTCATCCTGCTGTTCGTGCTGGCGTTTGGCGTCGTCTGGGAGGTCATCGAGTTCACCATCACGTTGGTCGCCGAGGCCACCGGCAACGCCACTATCCTCACTCAATACGGCCTCGAAGACACGATGCTGGACCTCGTCTTCGACACTATCGGCGCCGTCGTCGTCGCTATCTGGGGCACCGCTCACCTCACCGACGTCGTCGGGTACGTCGAGGAGTGGCTAGAGACGCGGACCGGGTGAGAAGCGGACCGTTTCGCCGTGGTTAGATCGGGTCTAACAATGTCGAAACCGTAAGTATCTGAACGTGCAGTATGTCACCACAAACCAGACGTTCCGTACTCCGGTCGCTCGGTGCGGCCGGTGCAGTCGTTGGGGTCACTGGCAACGCTATCGCGGGCGGTAGAGGCGCTGCAGACCACCACAAAAAGCTCGCGGCGGTGCGGCGGGCAACGAGGAAGTATCAGGACGTCGCGAAAGCCGAGGCGGACGGATACGTCACCGACGGGCACTGCGTGGCCCACCCCCAAGGGAAGGGGGCCATGGGCGTCCACTACGTCAACTTCCTCGACGCGAACGGGAATCCCACGCACCTCGATAACTCGCTCGACCCGATGAATCCGGAAGTGCTCGTCTACGAACCGAACAACGGGAACATGAACCTCGTTGCCGTCGAGTGGATTTCGACGGAACCGTTCACCATGTTCGGACACGAGTCTCACGAGGGGCCGGGACCGTGGTACTCACTCCACGCGTGGCTCTGGAAGGCGAACCCGAACGGCACCTTCGCGAACTTCAACCCCAACGTCGACTGCTCGAACGGGGAGTGAGTCGTCCCGACGGCGTCGTCCAACGCCGCCGGCCCATGATACTCCTTCACAAAGATATTTGTCGGTACCGCGTGAAGTCCGACCGAGGCGTGCCCGCATCGGACGGTCGTCTCACGACAGCACACGGTGACAACAGATGGTTTTCAAGAAGATCACACTGATCGGAACGAGCTCGGAGAGCTTCGACGCCGCCGCCGACGACGCAATCGAGCGGGCGGAGGCGACACTGGACAACCTGAAGTGGGTAGAAGTGGACGAACTCGGCGTCGAGATA
Organism: Haloarcula pellucida; assembly: GCF_014647235.1. Taxonomy (GTDB): domain Archaea; phylum Halobacteriota; class Halobacteria; order Halobacteriales; family Haloarculaceae; genus Haloarcula; species Haloarcula pellucida. Next base: position 1,115,659 of record NZ_BMOU01000001.1, on the reverse strand, counting down.
GCGAGCGTCGAGGGTCGTGAGTACCAGGCAGAGGTGACGGTCGCCTTCGAACTCGAAGACTAGGTCCGGAACGACTCGCCACAGCCACACTCGCTGACGACGTTCGGGTTCTCGACGTGGAACCCGGCGCCCTGCAGTCCGCCTTCGTAGTCGAGTACCGACCCCTCGATGTAGTCGATGCTGGCGCCGTCGACGAACACCCGCAGGCCGTGGCGCTCGTAGACGGTGTCGTTCTCCTCCGGTTCGTGATCGAAGCGCATCCCGTAAGAGAGGCCGGCACAGCCACCCTGCTGGACGAACAACCGCAGACCGGCGACGTCGGTGTCCATGTCCTCACTCTCTAGGAGCGCTATCGCTTCCTCGGCGGCTTCCTCGGTGACACCCACGTCCTCGCCACCGAGTTGTGGCTCACCGTCGACGGTGCTGCTCATACTGATAGATGTGCCCCCGAACGTGTTAACACTGACGCCGCTTCGCACCCCACGTCGGGGTTCGCTACGCGCCACGGCTCTCTTCGGTCGCCGTTCCACCGAGGGCCGCGTCTGCGCGCCCCTCGCTATTCGAACCGCTTCCGCACGCTCTCGGCGTGGGCTTCCAGCCCTTCGGCCTCCGCGAGCGTCGTGATCGTCTGGCTGAGGTCTCCCAACGAGTCCTCGGAGAGGCGCTGGACGGTCGTCGACCGGACGAACGTGTCCACGGAGAGGCCGCCAGTGACGCGTGCGGCCCCGCCGGTCGGGAGGACGTGGTTCGTCCCGGCGGCGTAGTCACCGGCCGCCACGGGGCTGTACGGGCCGAGGAAGACCGACCCGGCGGACGGAATCCGGTCCAGCAGCGCCTCGTCGTCGTCGGCCTGTATCGAGAGGTGTTCGGCGGCGTACTCCTCGGCGAACAGCACCCCCTCGCTCATCGACCGGGCGAGGAAGACGCCGGAGGCGTCGTTGTCCAGTGCGCCCCGAATCACGGACTCGCGGTCCCGTTCGCTCGCCTGTTCCTCGACGGCTTCGGCGACGCTCTCGGCGAGGTCGGCGTCGTCGGTGACGGCGACGACGGAGGCGTTCTCGTCGTGTTCGGCCTGTGCGACGAGATCAGAGGCGACCAGTTCCGGGTCGGCCTCGCCGTCGGCGACGACCATGATTTCCGAGGGCCCGGCGAGGAAGTCGATGGCCACGTCGCCGCGCACCTCGGCCTTCGCGGCCGTGACCCAGCGGTTGCCCGGGCCGACGACGATGTCCGTCGCGGTCACCGTCTCGGTGCCGTAGGCGAGGGCGGCGATAGCCTGTGCGCCGCCGACCTGATAGACGGCGTCCGCGCCGGCGACGTGGATGGCCGCCAGCGTGACGGGGTTCACCTCCTCGGCGGGTGGCGTCGCGACGGCGACGTGTTCGACGCCCGCGACCTTCGCGGGGACGACGCCCATAAGCGCGCTGGAGGGGTAGGCCGCGGTGCCGCCGGGGGCGTAGACGCCGGCGCTGTCGAGCGGTCGGAACCGCCGACCGAGTTCCCGCCCGTCGAAGTCCTCGCGCCAGTCTTCGGGCACCTGTCGCTCGTGGAACGCCCGGATGTTCTCGGCGGCGTCCTCGATGGCCGCGCGCACGTCGTCGTCTATCGCCTCGTAGGCGCGTTCGGCGGCGTCGGTGATGTCGACGTTGCCGACTTCCACGTCGTCGAACTCGCTGGCGAAGCGGCGGAGGGCGACGTCGCCCTCTTCGCGGACCTGCGAGACGATGTCCCGGACGTCGTCCCTGACCGCGTCGACGCCGGCGTCCCTCTCGAACAGGGCCGAGCGCTCGTCGGGGCCGAGGTCGGCGACACTGCGTACGTTCATACCCGGTCAACGTGACGGGCGGAAAAACGGGTTTCCCTTCGCCGGTGGTCAGGGCGTGACGCCGATGACCGTCCCGTCCTCGCCGGCGAACGCGAGCGAGTCACCGACGACGAGCCGTGTGAGTCGCGATTCGGCGGCGAACGACCACGCCGTCTCGCCCGTGTCGGCGTCGAGTGCGAGGACGTGCCGGTCCCGGTCGTCCTCGCTCTCCGAACGCTGTATCACCAACTGACCGTCGAGCAGACCGGACGGCCGGGCCAGGTACGCGTCCACCGGTGTCCGCCACGCAATCTCTCCGTCGGACAGCGAGATAGCGGCCGCCTCCTCGTTGACGACGTACAGCGTGCCGTCGGCAACCGGGGCGTCGTAGACGGTCGCGCTCACGTCGGCGCGCCACTCGACCTCGCCGGTCGCCGGGTCGAGACTCGCGACGGCGTCGCCGCCGACGAGCAACTGGTCGCCCACGGCCTGTGTCGTGTAGGCGTTCCACTCGTCGAAGGTCCACGCCTGCGCGCCCGTCGCGGCGTCGATACCGTGGACCGTCGGTTCGCGCGGGTCCGCGGCGCTTACGAGGGCGACGGTGTCGCCCACCACAGAGAGCGTCCGGTACTGATATTCCGGGACGGAGTACGCCCACGCCCGAGTCCCGTCGGTGCCGAACACGTCGAGGACGCCGTAGGCCGGGACGTACACTCGCTCGTCGGTGACGAGGCCGCCGCTCGGGTCGCCGATTTCGACGGCCCACCGTTCGGTCCCGTCGGCGAGCGAGAGCGCGTACAGCGTCTCGCCCGAGGACTGGACGTGGTCGTCGGTGGTCGCCACGTACGCGGTGTCGTCTGTGACGGCGAGGACGTCGAGCCACCAGTCGGTCGGCGAGAAGTCCCATCGTTTCTTTCCTGTCCCGGCGTCGACGGCGTGGAGCCGCTGTGCCGAGTTGAGGCCGTCGCCACCCGCGACGGCCAGCACTATTCCGCCGCCGACCGCCGAGTCCTGAATCTCCCGTCCGGCGTCGTAGGTCCACTGTCGGTTCCCGTCCGAGGAGGACAGCGCGGAAAGCGTCCCGGCGTCGGTCCCGACGTACAGGCTGTCGCCGGTCGGCGTCGGTGGGTTCACCACCGTGCGGGGAGCGACCGGGTCCACGCGACGTGGTCGGCGTCCGCGTACGCCTCTGTCCCGTCGGTCGACGCCCCCGAGTCGTCGGTGGCGTTCGACGACCCGGTTCCGTCACCCGCAGGATTTCGGTCGCCGTCGGTCAGGCATCCGGCTACGCCGGTGGCCGCCGTGAGTGCGAGAAACGCGCGTCGAGAGGGCATATACCCCGATCCTGCCGAGACGGGCACATATCTTCTGGACGGTTCGACGGTGGTTTGAGCGACCGGTGAAAGCGGGCAAAAAGCGCTCAGGCAAGCCACTCGTCGGGCTTGGTGTTGTAGTCGATGTCCGTCGCCGCGAGGTGTTCGACGTCGCTCCACGGGACGTCCTCGATGGTGACTTCGTCGCCGTCGTAGCGTAGTCGCTTGCCGACCTCCTCCGGTTCGGGTTCGCGGTCGCGGCGCTTCGCGACCTCGATGTCGTGGTCGTCGAACTCCTTGGTGATGGTCAGCAGGTTCACCGGCCGCCCCCAGAGTTCGAAGACGCGCTTTAGGACCGCCGTCGCTTGACTCCGGTCGAGCATCACGCCGTTGTACTGGTGGGTCAAGAGCAGTTCGTTGCGGTTCTGGTAGTTGCCGTCCTCGACGACGACGGTCGGTTTGCCGAAGTTCGTGAAGTTCAGCATCAACTTCTTCTTGACGTCGGCGTGGTCCGTCGAGGTGACCCGGTAGTCGCCGGAGGCGTGGGTGTACTCGTAGGTGAAGTAGTCGTTGTCGTCGACGAACTCCTGCGTGAGGAACTCGTCTAAGAACGTCACGTCGTTGTGGCTCTCGCGAATCTCGCGCATCCGCTCCCAGCCGCGGGTGTACTCGACGTCGGCCAGCGCTTCCTCGATGCTGTCGTAGCGCGCGTCGTCGAACATGTAGCGGGAGACGCGCTCCAGTCCCTCCTGTCCGACCCGCGAGACGAACCCGCGATACTGGGGCTTCAGGAGCGAGTAGTGTCGCTGGGCCAGCCCCTCGTAGGTCAGGACCTTCCACGGGTAGCGGTCGACGTCGAACTCGCCGTCGCGGGCCGCTTCGAGGCCCTCGGCGTCCACGCGCGGGTCCTCGGGGTCGAGTTCGTCGAGGTGGCCGGCCACGTCGCGGAGCCACGCGGGCGGTTCGAGGTGCTCTTGTACCTCTGTGAAGTCCACGACGTCGCCGAACGTCCGCCACGTGACGCCGTCGACGCGGAGCAACCGCTCGACCACTTCCCGGCGGTTCTCGGTGTTCTCGACGTACTCCCATATCTCCATGCCGAGTTTGTACGGGTTCAGCCCCGGCGACCCCAGCACCTGCGCCATGTGGTCGGCGTAGAGGACGAATTCGTCGTCGCCGGCGAAGCGTTCGCCGGTCATCATCAGCGACTCCCAGTAGGCCGCCCACCCCTCGTTCATCACCTTCGTCATCTTCTGTGGGGCGAAGTAGTACGCCTCGCGGCGCAACATCTCCAGGACGTCCTTCTGCCAGTCGGTCATCTCGACGGCCTTGCCGGCGTCCTCGTCGTAGGCCATCCCGTGCTTCCTGAGGAACCCGAGGACGTCCTTGTCGGGTTCGGCCGGGAAGGAGACGCCCTCGCCGTCGTCGTCCTGTGCGTCCAACCACTCGTCGTCGAACACCTGCCGCCTGACCTCCTCGGAGAGGTCCAGTTCGTCCAGTTGCTCGGTGACGTCGACGCCCTCGATGTCCTCGAAGTGTTCCTCGGCCGTCTCGACCGGACTGTACGGCTGATGTTGGTCGATGTTGTCCTCCAGACAGAGGACGTGGTCGACGAACCGTTCGACGGCCCCGCGCTCTATCTCGGGGTCCTGCATGTACTCCCGGATGGCGTCGGCGTGTCGGGCCAACATACCGGCGGCGTCCGGGCCTCTGTCCCGGCCTTCTCCGTCCGCCGACCGGGGTGCGCCGTCGCTGAACATCTTGAACCACTTGTTGTTCGCGAAGAAGTCGGCGTGGGCCTCGACGTGCGTGATGACCGCCTTCTGGTCGGCCAGCGTGTTCGACTCCTGTAGGAAGGCGTGGGACGGGTCGTCGTTGTTGACGATTTCGAAGGCCTTCCCGCCGAGGAACTGGCCCTGCTTCTGCTGGCGGTCGTACTGCATCCCCCAGCGCCAGTGCGGGTACCGCTGCTGGAACCCGCCGTAGGCGATGAGTTCGTTCATCTCGTCGTAGTCGACGACCCAGTAGTTCACCGGGTACGGTGTGAGGCCCAGTCGACGAGCGAGTTTGCCCGCCTCCTGAACCGGTTCTTCGAGGTCGTCGGCGATGCGTTGTTTGGCGAATCTGTCGTCGGTGCTCATCCGTTGTCCTCCGTACTCAGTATCTCGTAGATGGCCTCGACCACGTCCCCCGGCGAGGAGACGTAGGCGACGGCGACGTTGTCGCTGTCGCGGAACGTCCGCTCGACTTCCTCGGCGTGGGTGGCGTTGATCGCGTTCCCGCTCGGTTGGGTCTCCACGTAGGCGTGGAGGTTCGCGGGAATCTGCTCCATCAGCGGGATGACCTTCTCCTCGGTGTCGTTCGAGGAGTTCTCGCTGTCGCCCGCCGCGAACACGTAGCGGTTCCACTCGCTCCACGGGTACTCCGCTTCGAGTCGCTGTGCGGCGAGTTCGTACGCACTGGAGATGCGCGTCCCGCCGCCCGAGCGGATGCCGAAGAACTCCTCGCGTTCGACCTCCCACGCGTCGGCGTCGTGGGCGATGTAGACGAACTCGGCGTTGTCGTACTTCCCTTGGAGGTACCAGTCCAGCGGCGTGAACGTCCGTTCGACGAGTTCGCGCTTCTTCTGGCGCATCGACCCGGAGACGTCGCGGATGTTGACCACGACGACGTTCTTCTCGCGCTCCTCGACGATTTCGGGGTAGCGATAGCGCTCGTCCTCCCGGCGGAACGGAATCTCGTCGACGCCCTCGCGTCGGATGCGCGTGGGAGCGTCCTCTTCCTCGACGTTGGCCTCCATCTCCTCGATGGTGTCCCACGCCCCCCGTTCGCTCGACGGGACGTCCTCGTAGGCGTCCTCTATCCACGCCTTCGAGACGGGGATGTTCTTTCCGCGGGCCCACTCGAACACCGTCGCCGGCCCCCAGCCGTCGACTTTCAGCGCCTCGCGGACGTAGTCCTCGTCGAAGTCCATCGCGAGCTTTCGCTTCAGCCCCTTCTTGAACAGGCGTTCGAAGTCCAGCGTCGAGGAGGGGCCGGTTCGGGTGATGTCGGTGAAGTCACCCTCCTTCTCCTCGATGACCTTCTTGCCCTTCGGTTCGAGGTCCAGTCCGAGTTGCTCGTCGAGTTCCTTCGCGAACTCCTCGGGGTCCATCTCGTAGTACTCGTGTTCGCCGCCCTCCTCGCCGGGGTCGCCGTCCTCGTCGCCGTCGTCGCCCGGCTGGGGCTGTGGTTGGCCGACCGGGTCGCCCGGTTCGGCACCGTCACCCTGCCCGACGCCGCCCTTGTCGCGCTGGTCGTAGGCGAACTCCGGGAGGTCGACGATTTTGATGGGGATGCGCACTTCGTCGCCGCGGGACTGCCCCAAATCGCCGTACTGGATGAACTCGGCGAGGTCCTGCCGGCGGTCCTCGCCCACCTCACGGTACCGTTCGAGGTCGTCTTTCAGTCCCATCGGTAACTCACCTGATTCATGACGTGCCGGCTGGTCAGTTCGGCGGCGGCCTCGCTGTAGCCGTGCATGTCGACCATGTTCTCGATAGTCATCTGCTTGAGTCGAGCCGTCTCGGTCCCCGACGGCGGTTCGTCCCACTGTCGGGGATCGAAGTCCTCGAACGTCCGCTTGACGTCGTCCCAGTCGTGGCTCCCGAGGACGGTCTTGATGACCGGAATCTCCTTCGGGGAGACGTCGCCGACGCGGAACTCCTCGTCGCGGCGCTGCCACGCGTGGCGGTTCAGCGCCGTGATTATCTTGTCGGTGCGGAACGCCTCGACGGCCTCGTCGGGGTCGTTGTCGTCGTAGTTCTCCTCGTCGAACCGGCCGAGGTGCTCTATCTCGAACACCTTCATCTTCAGCGGGTCCGGGTCGACGTACTCGCCGCGTTCGTTCTCTATCTGGTCGTCGGAGGCCCACGCGTAGACGTGTTCGATGTACTCTTCGACGGTGGCCTCGTCGACGCGCTTGTCCCGCATCATCGCGTCTAACACGTCTCGCTCCTGTTCGCCGAAGATATGATTCTTCACCGGGACGACGCGCTCCTCGTACTCGGTGGCTTCCGCCGCCGAGAACACCGGGGCGTCGCCCATCCCCTCGGCGACGGCGTTCAGCACGTCTCGGGGCATGATGACGTGTTCGACGGGCAGGTCCGGGTGGTGGCGGTCCTGGGTCTCGTGGAGGAGGTCCGCGACCACGTCACGGACGTAGGTCACGGGGATGCCGTGGTCCCCGTCGTGGTCCGTCGTCTCTAAGTCGTAGTCGTCGATGTCGATTCGCTCGTCGCCCTCCATCAGGTAGCCCCGGTCGAACAGGAGCGCTTTGTCGACGAGGTCCAGTCCGTTCGGGACGTTCGAGGCGTCGAGTCGCGAGGCGACGGCGTACAGCGCGGCGGCCTCGATAGTGTGTGGCGCGAGTTCCTTGTCCGTCGCCGACGCCACGTCGTCACGGACCGAGACGGTCACTGGCTCCTGGATCCACGTCTCCAGTTCCTCCCACGAATCGGGGTCCCAGACAGTCGTCTCGTTGGTCAGTTCCCGCCGGAGCAGTTGGGCCTCAAGCGAGAGGTTCGTCAGGTACGTGAACTCGTGTTTGTCCAGCCGACGTTTCAGCGCCTTCAGCGGGTCCTGTCCCTCTCGGTCGGCGTGCTGGTTCAACTGTGCCTCCAAATCGGGGTTCGAGATGATGACCAGTTGCGTATCGACGTCCATCCCGATGCCCTTGTCCAGTTTGACGCGACTCTCGTCGGGGACGTTCAGCAGTTTCTGGAGCAGGTCGGCGTGCTGTGCGGCGTCTTCGACCACCGTCAGTAGGCCGTTGCCCTGCGAGAGGACGCCGTCGTAGGAGAACGCCTGCGGGTTCTTCCGACCCCGAGAGTCCAGTTCGCGGAGCATGCCGTGCATCCACGACCCGACCAGTCGCTCCTTGGGCGTCCCCTCGTCCTCGGAGTGGAGGACGCCGATGCCGTGTCCCACGTCGACGACGAAGTTTTTCACCCGGAGGTGAGCGGGGTCGGTGACCGCCGAGAACAGGTCCTCGGTGCCCTGCCGTCGGTACTGCTCTTCGAGGTAGTCGTAGGCCTCTCTGGAGAACGGGTCCAGTTCGCCGTCGACGTGAATATCGATGTGATCGTCCAGCCGCTCGTTGATTTCGGCCAGCAGGTCGGTGCGGACGTCCGCCGGGAACACCGTAAGCGGGTGTACCTGCACCGGACTCTCGTACCAGTCGTCCTCGTCTTCGACCGGTGCGTCGCCGTAGGTCAGGGCGCTGTCGCTCCCGCCCGCGCCGGCGACGTTCCACTCGACGGTGTATCGCCGGCCTTCGGGCGTCTTCGAGTACTCCCGGAGGCCGTTGATGAGACACCGCTTCAGTTCGGACTTGCCCGTCGCCGTCGGGCCTTCGAGCCAGACTATCTTCTCGTCTTTCCCGCGCCCCGCGGCGATAGAGCGCAGGTCGTCGACGAAGGCGTTCAGCACCTCCGTATTACCGAGGATGGCGTGTTCCCCGTCGTTGTACGGGTCGTCGAAGAAGCGGTAGCGCTCTTTCTCCTCGCCTTCCTCGATGACGGTGCGCGTGCCCGCCGCCTCGATGGCTGCGAGCATGTACTTCGAGGCGTGTGCGGCTATCCCGGGCGTCTCGAGGACGGTGTCGACGTACTCGGCGAGGCTCATCGGCGCCTCGTAGGTGGCGTCAAGCGAGTCGTCCGCCCGGCCGATGTACTCCTCGCCGCTCATCTAGTCCTCCATCTCGCTTTTAGCGACCTCCGCGCCGGCGAACTCGAGCACTTCACGGGCACCTTCTTCGGAGTAGTCCTGCTCGATCAGGGCGTCTATCCACTGATTGCGCTCGTCGTCGTCCATCTCGCCGGAGGACACCAGCGCCGAGAAGTTGATGTTGTGTTTCTTGTCTTCCCAGAGTTTGCGCTCTAAGGCGCGGCGCAAGCGGTCGTTGTCCTGCGGGTTGAACGTATCGCCCTCGCGTGCTCTCCGTGAGACCCAGTTCGACACTTCCTGCCGGAAGTCGTCTTTTCGGTCTTCGGGCAGGTTGAGTTTCTCCTCGACGGAGCGGAGGAACTGCTCGTCCGGTTCCTGCTCGCGGCCCGTCAGTTCGTCCTCGACGGTGTCGTCGTCGATGTAGGCCATGACGTGGTCCATGTACTTCTCGCCCTGTCGCTGGATCTCGTCCATGTCGTAGGCCAGCGCGTGGCGCACGTCCTCGATGGCCCGTTCCTTGTACTCTTCGCGGACGAGTTCGAGGAAGCGGTAGTACTGGTCGAAGGACTCCTCGTCGATGGAACCGTGGTTCTCTAAGTTGCCTTCGAGGTGGTTGAACGTCGTCAGCGGCGAGAGGAACTGCCTGTCGCGGTGCATCGAGTCCATGATGGCCTCGGCGATCTCGTCGCCGATGAACCGCGGGGAGACGCCGTCCATCCCTTCGCCGATGTCGGCGGTGGTGGCGGCCTCGTCGCGGAGCTTCTTCACGTCGATGTCGTCGGCCTCGTCTATCTCGCCGTTGTAGGCTTTGGCCTTCTGGACGAGGTCGACCGACTCCGTGTCGGGTTCCTCGATGCGGGTGAGGACGCCGAATAGGCCGGCCATCTCCAGCGTGTGCGGTTCGACGTGGATGTCCGGTAAGTCCGCGTTCCGGAGCATCTTGTTGTATATCTTGGCCTCTTCCTCGTACTGGAGGACGTACGGGAAGTCGATGCGTTTCGTCCGGTCGTTGAACGCCTCCATCTTCTCGTCGCCCTTCTTGTCCCGGTACTCGGGCATGTTCGTCCGGCCGACGATGACCTGGTCGATGTCGATACGCGGGTTGTTCTTCGGTTTGATCGTCTGTTCCTGACTGGCGTGCAGGAAGTCATAGAGGAACTCGCGCTGGAGTTTCAGCAGTTCCTCGCCGGAGAAGATGCCGCGGTTGGCGTTACAGAACGCCCCGGAGTAGTCGAACGCTCGCGGGTCGCTCTCGCCGTAGATAGCTATCTTCGAGTAGTTGACGTCGCCGGTCAGTTCCGTCTCGTCCTGGTTCTTCTTGTCTTTGGGTTCGAACGTCTCGATACCCTGTCGCTGGTTCTCGTCGGCGACGAACCGGACGATTTCGACGTGGTTCTCTAAGACGGCCTGCAGGTCGTCGTCGTAGTTGGCCAGCAGGTGGTCCATGTAGAACTCCGAGGCGGGGTCGAGCGCCTGCTCGTTCCGGATGGTGTAGGGGGCGTCGAGTTCCTCGTTGATGTCCTCGATGACCCTGTCTCGCTGGTCCTGTGGCAGCAGCACCATCGGGTCCTGATTCATCGGCGACCGGACCACGTCGTCGGCCGGGTCCTGATCGCCGATGACGTCACAGAGGTTCGTCCAGCGGAACGTGTACATCCGCCCCTCGTCGCGGCGGGTGTAGTCCTCGAAGTACCGACGGACCTGTCGGTCGAAATCGGACTTCCCGGACCCGACGGGACCGAGCAGTAACTTGATTCGTTTCTCTGGACCGAGACCCCGCGCTCCGGACTTGACCTTGTTCACGAACTCGTGTATCGCCTCGTGGACCTCGCGGCCGTAGAAGGTGTTCTCGCCGTCGTGAAGCGGGTCTTCGCTGGCTATCTCGTACTCTACGACGCCGGCGTCCTCGTCGTAGGACGTCCCGTAGTAGTCGAACATGTCCGCGACGCGCTGGTGGGCGTTGCGGGCGATTCGCGGTTCGTCGTACAGTTGGTCGAGATACCAGTCGAAACTCCGCGTCGTCCGGAGATCGGCCGGTATCGTGTCTTGGTACTCCTTGCTCAGCGCTTCCAGTGTCTCTTTGTTCTTGCTCATGCTATCTCTGTGAGTTCGGCACGCGATGGCACGCGGGCACGCAGGGCCAGCGTGTCGGACTCAGTACACCGATGCCACCAACTGCCGCTCCGTGCGTGCAGGCGGGCGGCCGCGGTAGGACCCGTTATTGCGGGCCGGTAGTCGTACCATGCCATGTGTGCTGGCCGGGTGGTCGCGGGGACGGACCCACCCCAGTGGTAACGGGTGACAGTGGGTTACTGTTTCCGATACTATTTAACACATGAGTGCTTCAGCATAAAGAACCTTTTCCCGTTACCCATATAACGCCGGGTTTTCGACGCCTCGAATGAGGACCTAATACGGAGACGGCATCGCTGAGGTACGGATTCACACGAGGGTGAGCGCCGAGACGATTTATAAGTGCCCCTCCCGAAAGCGGGCGACGAGTCAGTAGTCGATAGAGTATTGCCTGCCGAGACGAAGCCGTCGGTATGGACCTCGACGGACTGGCCGACGACTGGACGGTCTGGAACGAGACCGAGGCGAAACTCATCCTCGCGTACCGTCCGGACGTCTTCGACAGCCAGAACTTCCCTGCGCCCTGTCTCCCGACGATATACCTCACACGGGGGAAACGAACCCGCCGACCCGGCCTCGACCGGTCGGGCGATGACTGGTACGTCACCCTGTATCTGGAACCCGAAGTGGACCGCGACGCCGAGTCCTTCGAGGACCGGGCGTCCGCAGTCGACGCCGCCGTCGACCTCGCGAACCGCTTTGCCTCGGGCGAGGTCGACTACCGCTCGCTGTATCAGGTACCGCGCGATGACTACCTCGACGAACTCGACGACCTGACCGGCCGGTCCTGACCCTTAAATTCCGCCCGGATCTATCCCTCACTATGACCACTGTAACGCTCGTCGGGACGCGCCTCGCGGAGGTGGGCGAGGAGTTCGTCTACCACGGCGAGGCCGACGGTTGTGCCGGGTGTCCGTACCGGACCCAGTGTCTCAATCTCACGCCCGGCCGCCGCTATCGCATCACCGAGGTCCGCGAGAGCGGCCAGACGCTCGACTGCGCGATCCACGACACCGGCGTCCGCGCCGTCGAGGTCGAACCTGCCCCCATCCGTGCCAACGTCCCGACCAAAGGTGCCTACGCCGGCAGCAACGCGTCGCTGGCAGGTCCCTGTCCCCACACCGAATGTCCGAGCCACCAGTACTGTGAGCCGATGGGCGCCGAGTTCGACGAGGAGTACCGCATCGAGGAGGTCGTCGGCGACCCGCCACACGACTACTGCATGCTCGACCGGGACCTCACGCTGGTCGAGTTGGACGCCCCCGACGACGCGTGAGCGACACCCCGAGTGCTGATACGGACGCCGACGACTCGCCGTTCGGCCACACGCACTTCGTCGACGACGACTGTCTGGCGAGTCCGCCGGCCGGGAAAGTCGTCCGATTCCGCGAACGACCCGACGACCCCGAAACCGACCCGCTCCGGTTCGACATGTGGCTGGCCGCCGAGGGATCACACGGCCCGATGCGTCACGTCCACCCCGAGCAAGTGGAACGGCTGTCCGTACAGTCCGGGACGATGGGTATCACCCACGAGGGCGACCGACGGCAGTTGACCGCCGGTGCGACGGCCGTCGTCCCTGCCGGCGACGTCCATCGGTTCTGGAACGCCGGGGACGACGTACTCCACGTCAGGGGGTCGGTGACGCCCGGCCTCCGCACCGAACAGTTCATGCGGGTGACCTACGGCCTCGCCCGCGACGGCGCCCCGGTCACGCCGTCGGGGATGCCGCTGAACGCCCTCAGGTTGGCGGTGCTGCTCGACGAGTTCGACGACATGCTGTTGCTCGCGCATCTCCCCATGTGGCTCCAGTTGCTCGGGATTCGCACGACCGCAGTCCTCGGTCGCGCCGTCGGCTACGACAACCGCTACCCCGAGTACCTGCCGGTGAGACGTGAGTGACGGCGTCGACCTCAGTCGAGGACGCCGACGTGATCAGCCGTGTAGCCGAAGACGTCCTCGTACCCTTCCGCAGAGAGGAGGATGGGATGGAACGGTTCGTCGGCGAGGACCTGATCGCCGTCGGCGGCGGCGATGGGTTCACCGGCCGCCAGTTCCTCGAAGTTCCGGGCGTACACCTCGTACTCCTCGGCGGCGGCCTTCGGAATCGGGTCGCCGAGCTGGAACACCGGGAGCGACTCGGTCCGGGTCGGCGCCGGGTCGTCGGTGACGCCCGTCGCGGCGAGGAACTCGCGGATGACCTGTTCGGCGTTGGCGGCCGCCTCCGGTGACCCCTGATACCCACACTCCACCTCGATGGCGGCGGGGACGACCGAGAAGAGTCGGCCCTCGTTGACCCCTTTGGTCTTGACCACGGCGTCGACGGAGAGTTTCGGACAGATGTCACGGACCAGCGTCGTCACGTCGTCGACGAGCGCGAACATGCCGTCGTAGGACTGGGTGGAGTGCAGCGACAGCACGGTACAGCCACGCAGTTCGGCGGCGAGTTCGGCGGCCAGTCGGTCTTCGCGGGCCTCGCTTTCGGGGTCGCCGGGGAACGCTCGATTGAGGTCGGTATCGAGGTATCGCTCGCCGGCGGCCAGCGCCGCCTCGTTGCCGACGACGAACTTCACCGGCCGGGAGACGGTCGGCGGGTCCGTGAGGACCGCCTCGATACCGTCCCGACCGCACGGCTCGTCGCCGTGGATGCTCCCAACGACGGCGACGTCCGGTTCTCCCTCACCCAGTTGTTCCACTCGCATTCGGTCGTAGTTGTGCTCCCGGCCATTAGAGTCGTGTGGATTCCGTGCGGCGACCGAGTGTCAGTCGAGGTCCTCGGCGAACGCGACGTCGGTCTCGTCGGCGACCGGGTAGCCGCCGTCGAGTCGTATCTGCCAGCCGTCGAGCACGCTCGGGTCCTGCAGCGCGTTCGTCACTGTCGTCCGAACGTCCAGTAAGTCGACGCCGTAGTAGTCGTTGGGAACCCCGCGAAAGTACTGCAGCGAGGTGCGAAACAGCGAGCGCATCCCGTCGTCGTCCTCGAAGTCGAAGTGCTTGTAGGCGCCAGCGGCCACCTGTACCATCCCGTGGAGGAACTTACTCTCGGTGGACCCCCGGCCGTAGTTGTACCACTCGTCTTCGAAACAGTCGTGTGAGTCGTGAAACTCCCCGGCGTTGTACAGACGGACGCCGTGAACGACGGCCCGCCGGAGCGTCGCGTGCTCCCACTGCCCGTCCGCCCGCCATCCGGCCGGGTCGCCGTCCGGCGGGGCGACAGTCGGGTCTCGCGTGTGTTCGTCCATACTCCTCGTTCGTGACCTGCATGGGTCAATCCACCGGTCCTCAGAGGTCCTTCCCACACTCGGGACAGACGCTATCCGAGGCCGCCGTCGAGTGGTGACAGCGGGGGCAGACGACGGCGTCTCCCGCCCCCGGGTCGTGATACTCGCCGGTGTTCCGGAGCGCGTAGACGACGATGGCGGCGAGGAGCAACGCTAGAAGGACACCGACGACCGGTAGCGCCCCACCCATCTGAAACGGGGTCGCGAGGGACGGCATACGTCGCCACTCGCGTTCCACGCTGTTAGTCGTTTGCCCGCCGCCACAGTTCCGTACGACATTTATACCACACCGTCGTCAGAACGTGATGCGAGCAACGCGTGCGAGGGTAGCCAAGCCAGGAAACGGCGGCGGACTCAAGATCCGCTCCCGTAGGGGTCCAAGGGTTCAAATCCCTTCCCTCGCACTGTTGGACCGATACGGTCCCTCGCACACAGTGCCGGAAGACTCGCACGGAGCGGTCTTCCCTCGCAAACTCTCTGAACCACACCCACCAGCGGCGGCGCTGGACACCGGCCGCGCCGCGACGGCTCCACCGGCCTGGTCCCGACGTATAGATTGCTCCGTGGTCGGTGCCGACGACGTGGCATTCGGTCGTCTCTACGGAAGATACTCCGTGTGTTCGTCTCTCACTAATATGGATGTGTCAGCCGATCTCTCACATATGAGTAGTTTTATACGGGGACGTGAGTTAACAACTCGCATGGCAACCGACCACTCCGACGGTTCGGGTATCCGAGTGCCACCGCTGGAGAACACGGCGTTTTTCTCCATCGAAGCGGACGACGACTACGTCCGCATCGAGCAGTCGCTCGGGAACCAGGTACTGTACACGCCCGAGGAGGCCCGGGACATCGCACAGTCCATCTTGGACGCCGTCGACGAGGCCAGCCACGAGTAGTCTCTCTTTTCCTGAAACCGAGGTGGTAAGTCCCCAGCCCTGCCAGCCCCGGGCATGCCAGATGCACATCACCGAGCGGCGCTCGCCGAACGTGCTGCCCGGGCCGGGGGCGTCGTCGCGCGGCAGGCGTTCCGTGGCGACCTCGCCGTCGAGACGAAGGCCAACAAGAACGACCTCGTGACAGAGGCCGACCGGGACGCGCAGGGACAGGTCGTCGCGACGGTCCGTGAGGAGTTCCCCAACGACGCGTTCGTTCTGGAAGAGGACGTGGTCACGTTGAGCGGGCCCGAGACCGGCGAGACCGACCCGTCCGTCCTCGACGAGGTCCCGGCGACCGGACCGGTGTGGGTCGTCGACCCGATAGACGGGACCGCGAACTTCGTCCGCGGGAACCGGACGTGGGCGACGAGCGTCACCGCAGTCGAGGACGGCGAACCGGTCGGGTCGGCCACCTACCTCCCGTCCGAGGGCGACCTCTTTGCCGCCGGACCGGAGAGCGCGACGCGGGACGGCGCGACCCTCTCCGTGAGCGAGCGCAGCGACCCCGAGACGTTCGCCGTCGCGCCGGTCGGCTGGTGGGACCGTGACGACCGAACCGAGTTCGCCGACCTGTGTGGCGCCGTCGTCGGCCGGTTCGGCGACATGCGGCGCATCGGGAGCTTTCAGGCCACGCTCGCGTACGTCGCCGACGGGGCGCTGGACGGGGCCGTCTGCACGAACCCGAACCACCCGTGGGACACGCTGGCCGGTGTCCACATGGTCCGACAGGCCGGCGGGACGGTGACCGATGCCGACGGCGAGCGCTGGCGCCACGACAGCGACAGCCTCGTCGCCTCGAACGGCGAAGCACACGCGGAACTGGTCGCGGCGGCGACGGACGCGCTGGCCTGAGTCGTTCCCGTCGGTCCGCCGTGTCGGTGTCGCAGCACCCACGCACGCGACCGGAAACCTGAAACCGACGCACGCCGGTGACTCGGCCATGAACACGTTCGAGCAGGTCGTCGACGAGTACGGGGCCGGGCGCCTCTGGGTCGCCTCGTTCGTCGCCATCCTCGTAGCCGGTTTGGGTGCGGTCCTCGCGTTCCCGCGTGCCGTCTGGGACCGGTTCCTCTGGCACTACTTCTGGGGACCAGTGTACGCCGACGCCGAAGCCGCGAGCTGTGCCGTGATGACCGACAGCGGCCCGGAACCGCTGTACGAGGGCTGTACCGCCGCGGTCCAGCAGGGCCGTATCGTGGCCGAACCCGGCTACACCGTCGTCTCCGAAATCGGGTACATGCTGATTCTGGTGTACATGCTCGTCGGCGTCTATCTCCTGTTGGATCGACTGGAGATCGCCGAGGACCCGAAACTGTACTTCGCGTTCGTACCGTTCATGCTGCTGGGCGGGGCGCTCCGAACGGTCGAAGACGCGACCGACCGAGCGATCGAAGCCGGGTTCGCACCCATCGTCGACTATCCGCTCAGTTCGCTCATCATCAGCCCGGTCATCTACGGCACGTTGTTCGTCGTGACGCTGGCGACGCTGATTCTCTGTCTCAGACTCGACCGGGAGGGGTACGTCGATAGTTACTACCGGTCGACTGCGGCGGTCGGCGGCGTCCTCGTCGCCGTGACGGTTCTCTATCTGACTGGCGTGGCGACGACCACGGAGTACTCGACGCTGTACCCGTCGGTCCTGCTCACGACCGTCGGGTTGGCGACAGTGCTGTCCTACGGCCTGTATCGCGCCTTCGAGTCGTTCGCCCCCGAGGTCAACGACGGCACCGGCTACATCGGATTGGTCGTCATCTGGGGCCACGCCATCGACGGCGTCGCGAACGTCGTGTTGGCCGACTGGCTGGACGTGCTGAACGTCCCGCTGACCTACTACCCGAAACACCCGGCCAACGCGTTCATCATCGCGACGACCGAGGCGCTCCAGCCCGCCGGCCTGACCGCCGCCATCGGTACCTCGTGGCCGTTCCTCGTCGTGAAACTCGTGGTCGCGTCGCTCGTCGTCTGGCTGTTCAACGACGAGTTCATAGACGAGAGCCCGCGCTACGCGTTGCTGTTGCTCGTCGCCGTCACCGCGGTCGGTCTCGGACCGGGGACGCGGGACATGCTGCGGGCCACGTTCGCCATCTGATTCAGAACTCTCGCAGCGCCGACTCGGGGTAGTGTCGCACCCCGCAGTTCGGACATTCCGCGACCGCCACCGGCGACCCGTCGGTCGCCGTGGTCTCTACGCGCACGAGGTCGTGTCCGCAATCGCTACACGGGAGGTCGAACTCTGTCACCATGTGTGTCCATGCGCTGTGATACCGCCTATCACACGACGGTAACTGACGACGCGGCTCGTATTAAACTAACCGGTAATCGAGTCAGGGGAACGGATGGTGGTCTCGGCCCAGTCGTGGCTCGAAGCCGAGGGCCGTCGGCACCGTCTCCGTGCGGTCGCCGAAGTAGCTCTCGTCGAAGAACAGCGGTTGGGCGGTCGGACAGAACGCCCGGACCGCCTCGAACCCCATCAGTTCGAGGTCCGGCGTCGTGAGTCGGCTTGCGAACGGGGACAGACCAGCATCCACCACCCGGTCGACGAGTTCGTCGAGTTCGGCCCCACCGGTCGGCACGGAGTCGGGACCGACGCTCGATATGGGCACGGCCGTCGCCGTCTCGGTCAGCGACGCGGCCGCTTCCGGTCGGTCCGCGTACCATCCGATTGCCCCGTCGGCGTCCGCGGCGTCCTCCGGCCCCATCCCGCGGAGTTCCATCCAGTTCTGGAGCGCTTCTTCGAGCGCCCCGACGGCCGCCTCGGCCGGGTCGAGGCGGGCCGACGACCCCAGCGCGAACTTCGGCCACGTCTCGCGTTCGAGGGCGACGGCGACGACGGGCACGTCGACGTCCTGCGTGAGCAACAGCGCCGTCACGTCGAGGTCCTCCGAGCGGGCACGTCGCCGGAGCGCGTCGAACGTCTCGTTGCCCTCGACGACGACTTCCAGCGGGTCGTAGGTGGCGTACCACGAGAGCATCGCCGCGTCGCGTTCGACCACTTCGTAGAGGCCCGAGAGGAGCGCGTCGGTCTCCGAACTTCCCAGTCCGAGTCCCGTCGTCGTCGCCGGGCGGACGGCGTGGGATGGCGGCGGGTAGACGACTACTTCTGCCGGAGCGAGGCGCTGTGTACCCGTGCCGAGGTTCTCTGCAGGGACCCACGGTACGGCCTCACCCCCGCCCCACGCGCCGCCGTCGGGGGCGACGAACTCTGCTGGGTCGAGGCGCTCTGCCACCGCCTCGCCGGTCCCCGAGACCATCTCCGCCGCTCGGTAGACGCCGGCGGCGTACCGTTCGTAGCTCTCGCCGAGCGCCTTCATGAACGCCGAGTCCCAGTCCGTCGCGACGCCGGCGGCCTGCTGTGGGGCCGTCACGTCGCTGAACCGGGCGGTGTCCGTGAGCTCCGCGAGGTAGTACGGCGCCGGGAACGACTCGGCCTCGCCCACGTTCCGGACGATACCGACTCGCTCGTCGAGGCCGGCCTCCGCGCGGGACAACGCCTCTCGGTCGTGGTCACGGTCCCCAGCGTGAGTGAGCGTCCACCGTTCCGCGTCTCGACACGCACACCCCGGGACTGGGAGGAACTGTCGCTCGGTGTGGGGCAGTTCGAGCACCGTCCCGACGACGACGCCCTCCCCGGCGAGCGCCTGTTCGATTCGTCGTCCCGCGACGGCACCGGCGAACCGTTGCGTACTGGCGGCGGGGGCCCCTGCGGGGTCGGATTGCTGGTCGGCGTTCGAGCGCACGCGTTCGGTCAGACAGTCGTAACAGCCGGTTTGTGGGCCGAATCCGGCGATTGCGGCGTCGGTGACGGGGACGCCACCGATGCCGCCGAGTTCGACGGCTACCCACGGCGTCCCGGTCGCTCTCGCACGCTCGTTCGCAGTGCCGAACAGGTCGGCCGTGACCTGCCCGACGACGACGCTCAGGTCGGCGTCGCCGGTGAGCGGGTCCTCCCGCCGAACTACCTCAGACGGCGTCTCCGCCAGCGCCGCGACCAACGACTCGACGGCGGGACCGCTCCCGACGACTTCGACAGTACTCATGTCCGGGAAAACACAGAGGGGGCGGAAAAACCTATGCGGCCAGCAGGCTCTGTGCGACCGTCGCCAGTTCGTCGGCGTCGGCGCTTTCGAGGCGCTCGTCTCCGAGCATCAGGCGGAGGCGCGGACGCCCGACGTCGATGGGGACTTTCTCTGTGTCGATGAGCCCCATGTCTTCGAGTTTGGTCTTCGTCCGGGAGAACGTCGCTTTGCTCGCCAGCCCGACGTCCTCGCCCCACTTGCTGATGTCGTACAGCAGTTCGCCGTTCCGGGCGGCCACCAGCAGACTGATCGTCACTTCGTCGAGGCCGTCGCCGTCGCCGCGCGCGGTCGTGAGCGACCCGAGGACGCTGTCGAAGTCCGCCGCGGTCGCTTCGCCGATCTCGCTCTCTAGCGTGCTACGGACGGTAGTGATTGGTGGTGTTCGGAGGGAGTACGCTTCAGCCCCCTCCCACGTGGTCTCGTAGTACTCGTATGCCCCGTCTACGAACTCGCTGTCGTCGGTCCCCAGACCGCCGACAGCGTCGCCGATGGTCACGAGCGCGAAGACGCTGTCGGCCGTGACTGCGACCGAGTGGGTCGGCACGTGCGCCAACAGTCGCATCGTCAGGTCGCCGCTCTCGACGAGGTCGGCGGCCGTACTCGCCACCAGAAAGTCGTCCATGACGTCTTTCAGGGCTCGTTCGTCCGCAAGCAGCCGCACTTCCGGAGGCTCTGTCTGTTCGTCTAACGTCGTCACGAGTGCCGAGATGGTGTCTCGGTCCGGGTTCACGACGTATATCGGGTCGTCGGCGTCGTCGAACACCGACGACAGCATCGCACCGACGTCGTCGTTCAATAGGGTTGCACTCATTGTCCCAATGTATGTATTGTGGCTTGTAACATTTAATTTCATCGGCCGATTCGAGTTGAATTCTTGAACACACCAGCCACAGGCACCTTTACGACGACTTAAATATATGTTCCGGCCCAGCTATCACAAACGAAACTCGATGGCGCTACTGGGTGTGTTCTGTGGTCGCTATCGGCGGACTAGTGACCCTCTGTGATAATCGCTGGGATATTATGCCGACGCGCGCAGCCGAGTCGCGAGGGTACGGGACCAGTGGAACCCCCCGTCGAAGATGACGGGAACCGAGACCGATTCGAGCGTGTCGACGAGCGTCTCCTCGGTGACCGTCTTCTCGGTTCGTCGTCCGTTCAGCGCGACTTCGCCGTCGAACGGGAGCGCGTACCCGTCGCCGGCGCGCGGGGTCACCACCTCACAGACGAGGTCGTACCCGTCTGCCGTCTCCTGCACCCAGACGACGACCGGGTCGGTCGGGCTCGGCAAGAGTGCGTACGTGCCGTCACCGACGACGGCGTAGTCGTGACCCATCATGATACGCCGCCGAGCCAACTGGAGGGCCCGCTGTATGCTGAACCCGTTGCTCAACAGGCGAGCGAACGCGGTGCCGACCATCGCCGCGTGTCGGTCGAGGACGTCGTTGAACGTCACCGCACCGGCTACCGCCCCGCGCTCGACGAGGTCCAGCCCCTCCTCGTAGGAGCCACAGGCGTTGAGGAAGAACGTCGGAGTCCGTGCGTGCGATAGCTCGGCTGCCGAGAGGTTGCCGTCGGGACACCGCAGTCCGTCGTCGTCGCAGTGACCGATGAAGTGAACGAAGTCGTTCTCCGCCTCGAAGACGTCGGCGAGTTCGACCGTCGTCAACGACTCACTGACCGTGACGTCCATCGGGAGATCCGCTGCGCGATAGATCTCCGTGACCGTCCCCTGCTCGTCGCTCATCTGAGTGTCGTTCAGTACGACCGAGACCTGCATACGGTCGTTGTCGCGGTCCCGGAACCGATACCGGTTCTCGTAGGCCGTCGTCGTCGTCTTGAACGCGTCGATGGGCGTTCCCGGCGCGAGCCACGCCTGCACCCGACTGTTTCCCCCGCGCGGGTCGAGGACAGACGATTGTCGAGCGCTCCCGCGGGTCGGATACGCGTCCGAGAGCGTTCGGTCGAGGAGATCGTTCCGGTCCAGTTCCGACCCCTCCGAGAGGTAGACGAGGCTCAGTTTGTCGAGCAGGAAGGGGAGACAGCGCGCCCTGTCGTGTGAGGGCCGTGCGTGCGTCGAGAGGTGCCACTCGGGGGCGGCAGCTCGGACCGTCTCCGTCGGGGTCGAGAGATACCGCTCCAGTCTGCCCGCGGGCGACAGTGTCCGCACCGACTGCCGGTCGAGCGAACACGCCTCGAGGAGTTCCGGAGCCGATTCGGGACTCATCCGACGGACGAGACAGTCGAGGTAGAACACCTGTTGTAGCAACGACGCGACTTCTTTCTGGAACGTCGGAAGCGGACTGAACTCGTGTCTGACGTCGGTTCCTGTAGCGGTCAGTATGGGCCGTTCACGGTCGTCGACGCACACCTCCGCACCGAGGTAGTACGCGAGCGGCGCCGCGACGAACAGTGACTCGACGGTCGACGGCAGACACAGTTCGATACCCGTCGTCGGCCGTTGTTCCGCGATACTGTCGGGAATCGACACTGTCTCGCCGGTCGTCAGGAGTGGCGGGTGGTCCCGCTGGTTCGGATGCGAACGCGAGGGGCTGGTGGTGTGGTGGGCCGCGCTCAGATAGGAGATGCCCGTCGCGAGGCCAGCGGCCGTTTCGGGGACCTGCACGCGGGGGAGGCCGATGGTCGTCTCTCTGGACCCGACGGTGACGGATTTCGACTCCCACAGCGAGAGGACGGTCCCGTCACAGGTCGGGCGAAGCGATGCAGGACCGTCGAACCGCACGTACAGGCGGAGGGCGTTGCTGGCCAGTGGGTCGCCCGAAGCAGCGTCCGGGGTCGTCTCGGTCGTCCCGCTCAGGAGGAACGACCCGGCCGGCAGTTCGGAGGCCGTCGCGAGCGTGTACTGTGCGTTACAGTCCAGCGCCGTCACGGTGACGTCGTCACACGGCACGAGGAGTTGTGCCGCCTCGCCGCTGTAACACTCGTCCGTCGGTCGCGGTATCGCCTCCCCGCTTTTCTGCCGTCGGTTCGTTAACTGTTCTAGCAGGGCTGTCGAGCACACTGGCTCCTCGTCGCTGACAGATGCGAGTTCAGTCCCACCAGTACTCGCATCTGTCACCCCCCAGGTGACCATGTGATACCCACTGCGTCCTTCTGGATTATATACATACTGGTAACCGAATTTACACGTCGGGAACATGGTTCGGCACGGTCTCGGAGGGGGTCTTTCCGCCCCTGTCCTGTCAGTTGGTGGCATACTCTCGGACAAAGGGTAGATTATTGACGGGCGGGTCCGGAGGATGGCACATGACCTACGACACCGTCCGCGAGACGGACCCGGCCGTCGCAGACGCCCTCGAAGGTGAGCGTGCCCGGCAGAACGACACGCTGGCGATGATAGCGAGCGAGAACCACGTCTCCGAGGCCGTCATGGAGGCCCAGAGCTCGGAACTCACGAACAAGTACGCCGAGGGCTACCCCGGCGAGCGCTACTACGGCGGCTGTGAGTACGCCGACGACGTAGAGGAACTGGCCATCGAACGGGCCGAAGAGCTATGGGGCGCAGAACACGTCAACGTCCAGCCCCACTCCGGCTCACAGGCGAACATGGGCGTCTATCTCGGCGTCCTCGAACCTGGCGACAAGATTCTCTCGCTGGATTTGACCCACGGCGGCCACCTCTCGCACGGCCACCCGGCGAACTTCGCCGGACAGGTCTACGAAGTCGAGCAGTACGAGGTCGACGAGGAGAGCGGTTACATCGACTACGAGGGCCTCCACGAACACGCCGAGGAGTACGACCCGGACATCATCGTCTCGGGCTACTCCGCGTACCCGCGCGAGGTCGACTTCGAGCGGATTCAGGAGGCCGCCGACGCCGTCGACGCCTACCACCTCGCCGACATCGCCCACATCACGGGACTAGTGGCGGCGGGCGTCCACGAGTCGCCGGTCGGCGTCGCCGACTTCGTCACCGGGAGCACGCACAAGACCATCCGCGCCGGTCGCGGCGGCATCATCATGTGCGACGAGGAGTACGCAGACGACATCGACAGCGCCGTCTTCCCGGGTTCGCAGGGCGGTCCCCTGATGCACAACGTCGCCGGCAAGGCCGTCGGCTTCGGTGAAGCGCTCGAACCCGAGTTCGAGACCTACGCCGAACAGACCGTCGACAACGCGAAGGCGCTGGGCGAACGGCTGAAAGAGCACGGCCTCGAACTCGTCTCGGGCGGCACGGACAACCACCTCGTGCTGGTCGACCTCCGCCCGTCCCACCCGGACACCACGGGCAAGGAAGTCGAGGAGAGCCTCGAAGAAGCCGGCATCGTCCTCAACGCCAACACCGTCCCCGGCGAGACGCGCTCCGCGTTCAACCCCTCGGGCATCCGCGCAGGCACGCCCGGCCTCACGACGCGTGGCTTCGACGAGGACGCCTGTCGCGAAGTCGCGGACCTCATCTACGACATCGTGGACGCCCCCCACGACGAGGACGTCGTCGCCGAGGTCAGCCAGCGAGTCGACGAACTCACCGACGAGTACACCCTCTACGACTGAGCGGCCCACACAGTTCTTTTTGTCTCCCGGCCCCCAGCGACCGGTATGGCACCCACCCGTCGGACCGTCCTCGCGGCAGGCGGGACACTCCTGACCGGGCTGGCTGGCTGTGGTCGCTCCGGCAGCGAGGCGTCGACAGACGAGCGTGTGACCGGCGGCGACGGGCCCACGACTACCGACCCCACCGCGGACCTCGACCTGCGAGAAGCGAACGTCACCGCCGTAGAACTCGCCGCCGAGAGCGATGGCCGGTACCGGTTCGACGTGACCCTCTATCACGACGACGACGGCGAGGACGGCTACGCGAACTGGTGGCAGGTCGAGACGCTCGACGGCGAGCAGTTGGGTCGCCGTGACCTCCTGCACGCCCACTCGACGGCGCCGTTTACGCGCTCCGAGACGGTCACAGTCCCCGAAGACGTGGGCTGTGTCGCCGTTCGGGGTCACGATGAGACCCACGGCTACGGCGGGCAGGCGATGCTCGTGCGCGTCCCGGGGGGCGAGACGACGCCCGTTCGACAGGGACGCGAGCGTCGACAGTTCGACACCGAAGCGTGTCCCTAACGGCGTACAGGCGTCTGT
Organism: Haloarcula pellucida; assembly: GCF_014647235.1. Lineage (GTDB taxonomy): Archaea > Halobacteriota > Halobacteria > Halobacteriales > Haloarculaceae > Haloarcula > Haloarcula pellucida. The sequence continues at coordinate 1,091,311 of NZ_BMOU01000001.1, read as the reverse complement.
ATCCAGTGTGGCATAGTGACGTTTTTGCCCTCCGAGTGTCCCTCTCCACGTGATGACAGACATAATCGACGGTGACGCGGTCGCCCAGTCGGTACGTGAGGACCTCTCGACGGCTATCGACCAACTCGCCGACGCGGGCGTCCAGCCCTCGCTTGCGACGGTCCTGATGAGCGACGACCCGGCCAGCGAGACGTACGTCTCGATGAAGCAGGACGATTGCGCCGAAGTCGGTATCGAGGCCATCGACATCGACATCGACCCCGGCGCCGACGCGAGCGAACTGTACGACACCATCGACGACCTGAACGGAGACGAGAACGTCAACGGCATCCTCGTCCAGATGCCGGTCCCGGACCACGTCTCAGACCGCGAGGTCCTGCGGGCCATCGACCCACGGAAGGACGTCGACGGCTTCCACCCGGAGAACGTCGGTCGACTGGTCGCCGGCGACGCCCGATACAAGCCCTGTACGCCCCACGGCATCCAGAAGCTCGTCGAGTCCGCAGGCGTAGATACCGAGGGCAAGGACGCCGTCGTGGTCGGTCGCTCCGACATCGTCGGGAAGCCGATGGCGAACCTCCTCATCCAGAAGGCACCGGGCGGCAACGCGACGACGACGGTCTGTCACTCCCGGACCCAGAACCTCGCGGAGAAGACCCGGAACGCCGACATCCTCGTCGCCGCCGCCGGCGTCCCCGAGATGATAGACGGCGACATGGTTGGCGAGGGCGCGACGGTCATCGACGTGGGTATCAACCGCGTCGAGGCCGATACCGAGAAGGGGTACGAACTGGTCGGCGACGTCGACTACGAGAGCGCAAAGGAGGTTGCGGGTGCCATCACGCCCGTTCCCGGCGGCGTCGGCCCGATGACGCGGGCGATGCTCCTCTACAACACGGTGAAAGCCGCGGGTCTGCAGCACGATATCGACGTCGACCTCCCCTGAATGCCCTCGCTCGCCGCCTTCGCGGACGACGGCGTCTACACCCGGCGGGTCACCCGCACAGTCGAGGCACCCGCGTTCGCGGCGTTCCAGAACCGGGTCGAGGACGGCCTCCGGTGGGGCGTCGGTGCGCTCGTCGAAGACGCCGAGGACCGACTCCTCCTCGTCTACGAGGACGAGATGTGGAAACTCCCCGGTGGCGGCGTCGAACCCGACGAGAGCCGGCAGACGGCACTGGTCCGCGAAGTACGCGAGGAGACCGGCGTCACCGTGACGCCGGACGAACTGCTTGCGGTGACCGAAGTGACACTGACCGACGGAGTACGAGAGACCGGCTTTCACTTCGGCACCTACCGAGCGACGCCGGCAGAGACGACGCTCACGACGGACCCCGGTCTCCCTGGCGAGGCCATCGAACGGGTGGACTGGCGGCAGTCGGTGCCGGAGAACTGTCTCGATTGTGAGTTGCTCCAGCGCTTTCGCTGACTCGGCCGACCGGGCTCACAGCGTCGACTCGTCCAGGCCGGTGAGCCAGTTGTCGGCGGTGACGTAGGCGCTCTCGTCGCCGTCGCCCACGAACCGGCCGAGGTCACGGACGGCGTGGAGCAGGCGGTTGGCGTCCGCGGGGTCGACGTCGCCGTCGAGCGCCTCGATTCGCTTTCGGTGGTCGCGGATACGTCCAGATAGCTGTCGTCCCTGCTCGTTGGGATGGTCGTCGAGATACTGGCGGACGTCGGACTGATAGCGCTCTACGGCGGTGGCCATCGCGAGCCCGAAGGCCGACTGAAGTTCGGTCGGCACCTCGTCGGTGTCCGGACGGTCTCCGTCGTCGGCCCCGCCCAACAGGTCGTAGAAGTACAGTTCGGCGTCGTCGCTCGGGCGCATCTCTCTGCCGATAGCGCTCGCGACGTACTGGAGTTCGACGGCGGCGACGTACGTCTCGTCTAGCGGTTTGAGCGTGCCGGTGTCGATGAACCCGCGCTTGCGAGTGTACTCGCGGCAGGTCTCGGCGGCGCTGCTCGCGACGTCGTCGAGTGACGCCTCGTCGATACGGCTCCGTATCGGTGTCAGGTCGAGCGAGACCGGCGCGTCGGTGTGTTCGGTGCGCTCGTCGACACCGACGCTATGGACGCTCCCACACTCGGGGCAGGCGATGCTCCCGGTGTCGTAGTACGACCAGCGGGCCCCACAGGACCGACACTCGCGGTCACCGCGAATCTTCATACTCGTCTCTGCGCTCGCCGTCCTCAAGTTTGTTCCGCGAGCGGTCCGTAGGCGAGGCCATGCGTTCGGAATCCGAAGTACGCGAGCAGTACGAGTTCCTCGCAGAACAGTTAGAAAGCGAAGAGATGCGTCACGAACGGATCCGGATGATGTTCACATATTACAAGCGAGCGCTGGGGTGGGTACTGGAAGAAGAGCACATCTGAGTGCGATTATTCCGGCTGAATAAGGTTCGGTAACTAACACCACTGGGCGGGTGCCGGTACTTTTAAGTTCATCACTCCCATTCTGTCAAGTGACGCTTCGCTTGGAGGGCCGAAGCGTCAGCGGGGACCAATTCAGGGCGGCAAGCGGTCGCGTTTTTCGCGACCGCTTTCCACTTACTTCGCTGGACGACGCCGGGGAGTCACTTCTGTGGGCGGGCCGTTTACTCGATGCGTAACTCGCCAGTGGTCGCGTCGTCGCCAGAAGCGTCCTCGGGCCACTCCAGTTCGACTTCGATACTCAGTTCACCGGGTCCGTCGACGGGGCCCTCACGCTCTGCTTTGACTTCGAACTCCACCTCGGTGGGCGGGTCGAGCGACACCGACCGATCACCGGAACTGAGCGTCACGTCGCCGCCGGCAGCGACGGAGTCGGCGAGCGAACGCAGGTAGTCAGCGACGGCTTCGCGCCCCATTCGCTGCTCGGTTTCGAACAGAATCTCTTCAGGCATACACTCCCTTGGGTCCGACAATAAATAATACCGCTGGCATCACCTTTGACGGTATGATGTAATCTTGACTCGAAATAGGGAAGCGGAAATTCTGTCTACAAGACGCTACATGCGGCCGATAACTCGACCTAAGCTAGAGGGGGAGAACAAAAACCTCCGATTCGACACATTTAAGCGATTCAGACAATAATGTACAACTAGACCGTATCGATGCACGACTTGACAGGCTTTCAGCGTGACCTCCTCTACGTGATCTCGGGCCGAGAAGAGCCACACGGACTCGCGATAAAGGAGGACCTCGAAGAGTACTACGAGAAAGAGATTCACCACGGCCGGCTGTATCCGAACCTCGATACGCTGGTCGATAAAGGGCTCGTCGAGAAGGGACAGCGTGACCGCCGGACGAATTTCTACACGCTGACGCGGCGCGGCCGACGCGAAATCGATGCCCGGCGAGACTGGGAAGACCAGTACGTCGACCTCTGAAGACGGCTTAGCCGACCTCTGGATCGTCGGACCCGGGGGGTGACGGTGACTCGCTGGTCGGCTCCGACGCCGTGGTCTCGTTCTCGGCATCGATCTGTGCATCCGTCTCCGGGTCGCCCACTTCCTCACCGATGAGGTTCGTCGGGTCGACCGCTCTGGGACGAACCGGTTCGCCCTCGATGAGTTCCGGGAGGACGAACCGGGCGAACTGCACGACGAAGACCAGTAGCATCGGTGCGAGGAAGATGCCGTACCACCCAAAGAGGAAGGGTCCGAGGATGTACGCGAACATTAGCGTCCCCGTGTGGAGGCCCGCGGCGGCCGTTTCCTCGGTGTCGCGCGCGCCGAACCGGCCGATAGAGAACGACTTGCCGCTGGAGACGTAGGGGCGGACGAGGAGGTCGGGAATCGTGTCGACGACGACGAACGCGACGCCCGTAAAGAGGGCGACGAACCACCACTCGCCGCCACCGAGCGCCGCCTGTATCCCGAGATACGCGGCCATCGGCACGTAGACGATTTTCATCCCGATGATGGGGATGAGGCTCGCGGCCCCGGCGAGAAGCCCGATCAACGCGGGATACGGCACCGACGCCCCGGCCGGCGCGACCACGTCGACGAGGCTGAACGAAATCGCACCGATAGCGCCGGTGACGATGGCGTTGAGGATGTTCCCGTAGAATACCTTGTGGAAACTCCGGTCGACCTCGTGGAAGTACCGGTCTAAGACGCCGCGGTGGTCTAGGAAGTTCTTCGCCCACTCGGCCAGTCGCGGGCCGTCACGGAGGAGGTAGAACGCGACGGCGAACATGACGAAGCCGTGGACCAACCCGGTCCCGACGAACCCGAGGTAGTTGACGAACTGGCCGAGCGTATCGACGATCGCACCGGGACCGGCGGCGTCAGAGAGCAACGCCTGTGGGTTCTGAACGTGGTCTGAGACGTCGAGGTACGGTTCCACGAAGGAGGCGTACGGACCGATGTCAGCGGTGTCTGCGAACCGGTCGAACTCCTGTAACGCGATGGCGATAGTGTAGTACAGCAGGATGATGACGGGAAAGGCAAGGAGGAACAGCGAGAGCATCGCCGCGATCGTTCGCTGGCGCACCCGACGGTAGACGCGCCGGTAGAGCGGGCGCGTCGCGTAGTAGAGGAAGATACCGAACACGAACGTCCCGATGAAGGTGTAGAGGACGAACAGGAGCGTGGCTGCGAGAATCACGCCGAATCCGATCCAGAACGCACGTGGCCAGTCTACGTCCACGTCGTACTGTGCCATTACTCCCGGTTTCACCCCGCCCGGCAAAAAGGTGTGCTGTCGCTGACCCGAATACTTTACCCTCCGGCCGAGTAGCGGTTGTGTGAGCGTTCCGATACAGTTGTCGTCGTTTCCGGTCGATACGGCCGTTCTTCGCATCCTCTTAGCGGGCGCGCTGGGTATGTTTCTCGGGCTGGAGCGGGAGTGGTCACAGAAGACGGCGGGCATCCGCACGTTCGCGCTCATCAGTCTCCTCGCGGCGGTGTTCACCATCGTCGGCAGCGAGGTTCTCCTCGTCGTCGGTGGTGTCCTCGTCATCGTTCAGGGCGTGTTACTGGCCGTACAGGGACTCTTACAGGAGGACGACCGACTCTCGCTGACGACGTCGGTGTCGATGCTGGTCGCCTACGGCGTGGGCGCGCTCATCGCGAGCGGCTACACGCTCGAAGGCGTCACCGTCGCCGTACTCTCGTCGCTGTTGCTCGTCCTCAAACGCGAACTGCACAGTTTCGCGTGGGGGCTCTCGCGACAGGAGTTGCGGGCCGCGACGGAGTTCGCCATCATCGCGTTCGTCGTCTATCCGCTGCTCCCCGCCGACCCGGTGGCGGTGCCCGGCGGGTTGCTCGACATCACCGTCGAACTCCGGGTTATCTGGTTGATGGTCGTGTTCGTCGCGGGCATCGGCATCGTCAACTACGCCGTCGTCCAGAGCTACGGCGGCCGCGGTATCGCCATCACCGGCTTCTTCGGCGGCCTCGCCTCCTCGACGGCCGTCGTCGGGACGATGCTCGATCACGTCCGACAGCGGCCAGAGGCGACGTCGTACGCCGTCGCGGCAATCCTGCTCGCCGACGCCGCGATGGCGCTTCGGAACCTCCTCATCGCCGTCGTGTTCTCGTTCGAACACGGCCTGTTGCTGGCTGCCGTCGTCCCGCTCTCGGCGGTCATCGTCGGGAGTGTCGTGGTCGCCGCCCACACGGCGGACTGGGGCGAGACGGTCGACATGGAACTCGACAGTCCGTTCTCCCTGCAGAATGCGCTCGCTTTTGGCGGCGTGTTCCTGCTGGTCGTCGTCGTCGGGGGCGTCGCCAGCGCGCGGTTCGGCACGGCCGGACTCTACGTCACCTCGGCGCTGAGCGGCCTCGTCTCCAGTGCGGGCGCGACCACCTCCGCGGTCCTCCTGTACCGCGGCGGGGCTATCGGTGAGCAGACGGCGATGGTCGCGATTCTCGTGGCCACGGCGGCCAGTATCGTCGTCAAGGCGGCGCTGACGGCACCCGGGCCCAACCGGAAGTTCGCCTCCCGCGTCGCGCTCTGGAGTTCAGTCGTCCTCGGTGGCGCGAGTCTGACGGTCGTCGCGATGCTGGCCTAGGCCGTTCAGAACTGATAGCGCCGGTCGTCGTTGTCCTCTGCCTGCGGGAACTGGTTCCCGCCGGTCATCTCGTCGAAGGTCATCCCCGAGAGGTACTCGTCGTACGTGGCGTCGTAGCTAGAGCGGAGGTGAAAGTCCAACTGCCCGCGATCGACCATCGACTGGAACAGCATGTGAACCGCCCGATGGACGAGTTCGTCGGCGTCCTCGGGGTCGAGTGCGACCGACAGCATCGCGAGTTCGTTGCGCGTCTCGCCGTCGAGCGAGACGGAGAGGTCCTCGCCGAACTCGGCGTATCGCTTCTCGACGTCGTCCTGAAGGTCTTCGAGAGTCATGTCCGGTCGAAGGCGAACCGCGCGGAAACGCTTTGCGACTCGACGGGGCGAGAGCCACCGTTAGTATCGGTCCTAGAAAACCAAATCTTATACGTGATAGGGGATGTGAAACCACGTAACGCTCGGGTCGGGGGCCCGGTGTGTGCGAGTTCGCATGACAGGACGCGACGACGGCGGTCGCCGGATAGGCGGCCAGAACGGGGATTCGGGGGACGTAGACGACCGGTCGAGCGACAGCGCTGACGCCCGTCTCGGAGACGGCTGCAGTCTCGCGATTATCAGCCGTCGATACGGCGGCACCGTCGCCGTCGCGTTCGGTGTCGTGGTCCTCCTCGTCGCCGCGACCGGCGTCGCAAGCTACGGGATCGCCCACCAGACCACGGAGTCCGAGAGGATCGGCGACTTGCGGACGACGGCGACGGTTCAGGCCGAAGCGGTCGGCGGGTGGCACGACGCGCTCCGCGTGCGGACCCGAACCCTCTCGAACGCGGCAGCGCTCCAGTCGGACAACGAGACACGAATACGTCGGTTTCTCCGCAACGGTCCTACGACGGATAGCGACAGCGTGACAGCGGTCCACTACGTCGAGACGGCAGGCGTGCGGGGCACCGTCGCCGTCAGTACGAACGAGTCCGTAGAGGGTGGGTTGCTCGCCAGAACCGGGCCGGCGTGGCGGCCGGTCGTGGCAGCGGCGAACGGCGACGACGGCGACGACGGCGTCGTCCACTCTGAACGGGCCTACGACAGTTCGGATGGTCCGGCGCTCGCGTTCGCGAGTCCCGTTCCCGGCCGCGATGCCGTCCTCGTCGTGGTCGGGACGGTGGACGAGCGACGGTTGAGCGGCGGGTCGACGCCGCTGACCGTCTTCGGCGAGGCGGGCGAGGCGGTGTTCGCGAGCGACTCGGATATCGTCCCCGAGACGGCCCCGGAATCGAGGATGGACGCGGTCACCAACGGGACAGCGGTGACCGCGACGCGCGGTGACGCCGTGGTGGCGTACGCGCCGGTGGACGGTACACAGTGGGTCGTCGCGACGGCCGCCGAGCGAGACGTCTTCGCCCGGCCGACGCGAGTCGTCGGGCTGACCGCGGCGGCGATACTCGCGGTGACGGTCCTGTCGCTCGGTGCCGTCGGTCTGTTCCTCACTCGGTGGACGGTCGGGCCGCTCACGAGGTTGACCCGGCGAGTCAGAGCGATGGAGCAGGGTGACCTCGACGCCGACCTCTCGACGGCCCGACGAGACGAGGTGGGCAGGCTCTACGCCGCCGTCGAGGGGATGCGTGACAGGACACGCGAGCAGCTGCGCCAGGCCCACGAGGCGCGGGAGGCCACAGAGCGGTCGAGACGCGAACTCCAACGTCAGAACGACCGCCTCGACCAGTTCGCCTCGACGCTGTCACACGACCTGCGGAACCCGCTGACGGTCGCTCGTGGCCACGCCAATCTGCTCTCGGCGCAGTTCGACACGCTGGCCGCGGACGGCGTCGAGACGGACGCCCTCCAGCGTCACGTACACAAACTGGAGGGGGCACACGACCGCATCGAGTCCATCATCGAGGACGTCCTCACGCTCACCCGCGAGGGCGCGAGCGTCGAGGAGACAGAGCGCGTCCACCTCGGCGACGTCGCCCGCGACGCGTGGGCGAACGTCGACAGCAAGGACGCCAGCATCGTGGTGGCGGAGAGTCGCCCCATCGAGGCCGACCGGTCCCGCCTCCTGCGGGCCTTCGAGAACCTGTTCCGAAACGCCATCGACCACGTCGGGGAGGAAGCGACCGTCGAACTGGGGACGCTGAGCGACGGTTTCTACGTCGCCGACGATGGGCCCGGCATCCCGGAGGACGCGGTCGACGACATCTTCGAGTACGGCCACACCGACAGCGAGGGCGGCACCGGTCTGGGCCTGTCCATCGTCAAGACGATCGCCGAGGCACACGGGTGGCGGCTCTACGTCGACACCACCTACGAGGACGGCGCGATGTTCGTCTTCGCGGACGTGTTCGACCGCGACGACCACGGGTGGGAGGCGTCGGCCTTCGAGTGGGCGACGACCGACGACGACTGACCGTAACCACCACACACAAACCGGGACGGGACGAACGAGTGGGCAATGAGCGAGCAGTCGGCGACGGACGTGCCGGGTGAGGTGCCCGCGGACCTCGAAGCGATCCAGCGGGCGCTCGTCGAGTGGTACGAGACCGACCACCGCGAGTACCCGTGGCGACAGACCGAGGACCCCTACGAGATTCTCGTCTCCGAGGTGATGAGCCAGCAGACCCAACTCGACCGCGTCGTCGACGCGTGGCGGGACTTTCTGGACCGCTGGCCGACCGCAGAGGCTCTCGCGGCGGCCGACCGGGGCGACGTGGTCGGCTTCTGGACCAGTCACTCGCTGGGGTACAACAACCGAGCGAAGTACCTCCACGAGGCCGCTCGACAGGTCGTGGAGGGCGAAGCCGGTCCGTCGGACCGCCCTCGAAACGGCGGTGAAACCACCGCTGACGGCGAGTGGCCACGGGACCCGGACGGCCTCTCGGAGTTGATGGGCGTCGGTCCCTACACCGCCAACGCAGTCGCCTCCTTCGCGTTCAACAACGGGGACGCAGTCGTCGACACGAACGTCAAGCGCGTGCTATACCGCGCCTTCGGCGTCCCGGACGACGACGATGCCTTCGAGACGGTCGCCCAGCGACTCATGCCCGAGGGCGAGTCTCGCGTCTGGAACAACGCCGTCATGGAACTCGGCGGCGTCGCCTGCGAGAAGACGCCCGACTGCGACGGCGCGCAGTGTCCGTGGCGCGAGTGGTGTCACGCCTACCAGACCGGCGACTTCACCGCACCCGACGTCCCCACACAGCCGAGCTTCGAGGGGAGCCGTCGGCAGTTCCGCGGGCGCGTGATCAACGTCCTCAACGAGTACGACGAACTGACCCTCGACGACCTCGGTCCCCGCGTCCGCGTCGACTACGCACCCGACGGCGAGTACGGGCGCGAGTGGCTTCGGGACCTCGTCGGTGACCTCGCCGAGGACGGCCTCGTCTCTGTCGGCGAGACAGACGGGACGACTGTCGTCGCGCTGGACCGCTGACGACCGGCTGAAACCGGCAGACTGTCGTGCTCCGTCGAGCTCGGGATCCTCGTGACGCCGACGACCAGCAGACCACCTCTCCTGGCCGCGTCACCGATGGCGAGGGCGTCGGCAATCTGTCAGACTCATCGACCAGTACCGTTCCGCTATCCCTTTACTCGACGCGCGACTCGCCCTATACATGTCCCGACCCCACGTCGTCGGTGTCGCCGGCAGCCTCCGTGACGATAGCTACACGCGCGTCGGCGTCGAACGCGCACTCGACGCGGCGCGAGAGGCGGGCGCGACGACCGAACTGCTCGACCTCCGCGAGTTCGACCTCCCCGTCTTCGACGCAGACGACGGAAAAGCGGGTGACGCTCCCGAACTCACCGACGCAGTACGCGAAGCCGACGCTATCCTCCTCGGGACGCCGGTGTATCACGGGTCGTACTCCGCACCGCTGAAGAACGCGCTCGACTACTGCGGATTCGACGAGTTCGAGAACAAGACGGTGGGCCTGCTCGCCGTCGCCGGCGGGAGCTTTCCCATCACCGCGCTCGAACACCTCCGGTCGGTGTGTCGGGCGCTGAACTGCTGGGTCATCCCGCATCAGGCCGCCATCCCACAGGCCAGAAACAGCGTCGAGAACGGCGAAATCGTCGACGCCGACGTCGAGGACCGCGTCGCGACGCTCGGCGAGGAAGCGGTCCAGTACGCCAACATCGAACCCGACCCGCCGTGCCTCGAGAGCACGGAGAACGTCGGGGCAGACGATTAACTGACCGGAGTGCAACCGCGCCGACGACCCTGACTCGCAACCGTCTTACTCGCTCAGTCGCTACGTTGGCTCGTGACACAGTGGGTCGAGAACCCGACGGGCGGGCGCGACAGGGGGCCGAGTGCGCTGTTGCGCGCGTGGGCCGAGATTCTGATCCGGCCGCGGCGGTTCTTCCGGACCGGCGTCGCGCCCGGTGATCAGGCGCCGGGGCTGGTGTTCGCGGCGATGGTCGTCCTCGTCGAGGAGGCGAGTCGGTTCCTCGTCGTCGACCTCGCGCGGCGCGGCCTCGTCTCCACGGGGCCGTTCCTCTACCCCGCCATCGGCGATTTCACGCCCGGCATCGCGGTACTGGCACTGCTCGCCGTCATCGTCTTCGTCACGCCAGCGACGGTCCACCTGACGGCGGCACTCCAGACGCTCCTGTTGCTGCCCGTCGCGCCGGACCGCGGCGGCGTCAGCGAGACGGTACAGGTCATGTGCTACGCGATGGCGCCGTGCCTGCTGGCCGGCCTTCCGTCGCCGGAACTCCGGGTGCTCGTGACGGCGTGGGGCGCGGCCCTCTACGTCGTCGGGACCTCGGTCATCCACGACCTGCGGATCGGCATCGCCGCCGCGGTCGCGGCCCTGCCCGCTGCCATCGTCTTTGGCTACGGGTTTCGCGGGTTCGACGCGGCGCTTTGGCTCCTCGGTAGTGCGGGGTTTTAGGCGTCTGCACCGCGCAGTGTCGGCATGCTCAGTCTCGACATCGAGCAGTTCATGCTCGAACTGAAAGACGGCGCGTTCAAGAACGTCGGCCCGTCGAACAAGCAGGCGACGATCAAGATGTACGACGTCGAGGGCGTCGACGTTCGCGAGTACGGTGACAAGCGCGTGAAACTCGCCTTCGAGGACGAACAGGGCAGCGAGATAGAGGTCGCGCTGTTCCCCGAACAGGCCAGAGCGGTCGCTGAGGGGCTCGAACTGCTCGAATCCGAGAGCGAGCTGTTCGACTGAGAGTCGGCCTCACCCTCGCGCGTAATTCGACAACAGTTTTAGGCCCGAAGCGCTTCGTCCGGGCAATGGGTTCGTGTATCATTTGCGGCACGTCCGTCGACGGACGCATCTGTGACCTCCACGAGGAGGATGCCGTATTCGAGTTCAGAGGCACCAGTCCCGACCAGCTATCGGTCGGTCGATACTACCGCGGCAGCGTCGACGGCTTCGCCGAGTTCGGCGTCTTCGTCGACATCGGTGACAGCGTCACCGGCCTCCTCCACCGGAGCGAACTGGACCGCCGCCTCGACTCCCTCGACTGGGACTCGGGCGACGAAGTGTTCGTGCAGGTCAAGAACGTCCGTGACAACGGCAACGTGGACCTCGGCTGGTCCATCCGCCAGTCCGAGCGCGAGTTCCGCGGCGTCCTCGTCGACGACCCCGACGTGGGGCACTCGACGCTCCTCGAAGACGAAGACGAGGAGACGACCGAAGCCCCAGAGCAGTCGGGAAACGCTGACGGGGACGAGGAGTCGCCTCAGTCCCCCGAAGCGACCTCCGAAGACGTCGACGAGCCCGCCGATGATTCGGCTGAAGCGGCTGTCGATGCTGACGAGACGTCTGCCGGTGCTGTCAGTCAGACCGGCGACGCCGACCGCGTGAACGGTGCGGGCGGTACGGTCGGACAGGGGAGCGACGACGCAACGAGCGACGAGACGAGCGCCGCGTCGACCGGCGGGGCCACCGCCGTCGTCGAGGCCGACGAACAGGACGCCACAGCGGCCGCCGAGGAAGCAGCAACCGAGGCCCTGTCGGTCGTCGCCGTCGGCACCCTCGACGACCACGTCGGTGACGACGTCCGACTGGAGGGCGAAGTCGTCGGCATCCGCCAGACGTCCGGACCGACCGTCTTCGAACTGCAGGACGAGACCGGCACGGTCGACTGTGCGGCCTTCGTCGAGGCGGGCGTCCGCGCCTACCCCGACGTCGAGGAGGGCGACGTGGCCCGATTCGAGGGCGAGGTTCGCCGCCGACGCGGGGAGATTCAGGTCGAGACGGCAGCCCTCACCGTCCTCGAAGCGGACGAGCGCGACGCCGTCGAGCAGCGACTCGCAGACGCGCTGGACGACGAGGCCCGACCCGAGGCTGTCGACCCCCTGACGGACGACTCGACGGTCGATGCCCTCTCCGAAGACCTCGTCGAGGTGGCGACCCACATCCGGAAGGCCGTCCTCACCGACCGCCCGGTCATCGTCCGCCACGCGAACACGGCCGACGGCTACCTCGCCGGGAGCGCGCTCGAACGCGCGGCCCTCCCGCTGGTCACCGACCAGCACCGACGGTCCGACGCCCAGTACCACTACTTCGACCGCCGGCCGCTCGAAGGCGGCGTCTACGACATGGACGACGCGACGAAAGACACCACGACGATGCTCGACAACCGGGCTCGTCACGACGAGACGCTGCCGCTGTTCGTCTTCGTCGCCGCCGGCGGCACCCGCGAGAGCCTCGACGGCTTCGAACTGCTGAACGTCTACGGTGCGCCGACCGTCGTCATCGACGACATCGACGTCGACGGTGCCGTGACCGACGCCGTGGACGCGGTCGTCTCACCGAGTCTTGCCGACGCGCCCGAGACGACTGCGACGGCGCTGGCCGCGAACGTCGCCGCACACGTCAACGACGACGTGCGCGACGACCTGCGCCACCTGCCCGCCGTGAGCGTCTGGGAGGACACGCCGCAGTCCTACCTCGACGCCGCCAGCGAGGCCGGCTACGACGAGACGGCGGTCACGCAACTGCGCGAGGCCGTCGCGCTGGAGGCGTACTACCAGTCCTACGAGGACAAGCGCGAACTCATCACGGACCTCGTGTTCGGTGACGACGAGGACGACGTGGGCGGCCTCGCCGGCCACGTCGCCGAGCAGTTCCGCGAGAAGGTCGACACGGAAGTCTCGACGGCCCGCGCGAACATCGACGTCCAGACCGTCGCGGACAGCGAGATAGCCGTCCTCGACACCGACGCCTTCTCGCATCAGTACGAGTTCCCGCCGGAGACGCTCCTGCTCGACGAACTCCACCGCGAGATCCGCGCCGAGGTCGACGCCGTCGTGGGCGTCGCGACGGACACGCTGTACGTCCGTACCGACGCCGACGTGGACCTCCACGAACTGGCCGACGCCGTCGCGGAGGCGGTGCCGGAAGGCGGCGTCGCGACTCGGAGTGTCCGCGAGGGCTCCATCCGGTATCTGGCCGGCGAGCAGTCTGCCGTCCTCGACGCGACGCTGTCGACGCTCAGCGACGACCTGTAACGACGCCAACTTTTTATCGGGGCGATACGAGGTGACGATATGTCTCTTGGCCCCGTCAACGTCGACGACATCGACTGGACTGATTACGACCACGGGAAGCGAGCGTTCAGACGCAAGCAACTCGCGCCCCCGGCCGGGGGCGAGGACATCGGCGCGAGTCTGTACGACGTCGCCCCCGGCAAACGGCTGTGGCTTCGTCACTATCACGAGGGCAACGAAGAGGCGATGTTCGTACGGGAGGGGTCGGGGACGTTGTGGCTCGGTCCCGACGCGGAGGCACACGCCCTCGAACCCGGCGATTACGTCGCGCTCCCGGCCGGCGAAGAGTCAGCGCACGAAATCGAGGCTGGTGACGAAGGACTCCGTCTGTTGATGGTCTCGACGATGGCGGAACCGGACATCACCGTCTATCCCGACAAGGACATGGTGGGGCTGTACGCCGGCGCGGCCCCCGGCGGCGACAGCGACGAACGGAGCATCTCGACGTATCTGGACCTGCACGCCGAGATGGCCTACTGGGAGGAGTGACCGGAAACCGCTCCGACGGCTTTCTTCGCTCCGTAGTAGGCCCACTCGGCGGAGTAACAGAACACACAGCCGCGGAACGTCGGTCGCTCGGCGCTCTCGGACTCTGTGGCCTCCGTGGTCATACCACCAGTGTACGGTTTCGGGCTGCTTCAAACCCACGTGGACGTGCGCGGACCGCCCACGTCCGAGCGACACGCTTATTCGCGCGAGACGACGAAAACGGACAACAGCGATGAGCACCGAGACGCCGGACCCCGAGGAGACAGAGGCCTTCCAGCAGGTGTGTGCGGAGCTGGTCGACCGCATCCTCGCCGGCGAGGTCGAACGCGACGAGGTCGAGTCGGCGAAGATAGACGTCTGCCGGGAGTTCTCGGCCCCGAAAGTACCGCAGAACTCCGAACTGCTGGACTACGCACCACAGGAACACCGCGAGGTTCTAGAGGAGGTGCTCCAGCGCAAACCGGTCCGCACCGCATCGGGCGTCTCGCCTATCGCCATCATGACCTCGCCCGAGCGGTGTCCCCACGGGAAGTGTCTCTACTGTCCCGGCGGCCCGGACTCGGAGTTCTCCTCGGCCCAGTCCTACACCGGCCACGAACCGGCCGCCGCTCGCGGCGAGCAGAACGACTACGACCCGTACGGACAGGTCACCCTGCGCCTGAACCAACTTCGCGAAATCGGCCACCCGGTCGATAAGGCCGAACTCATCATCATGGGCGGGACGATGACCGCCCGGAGCCACGACTACCAGGAGTGGTTCGTCAAGCGGGCCTTAGAGGCGATGAACGACTTCGACGTCGACGCCGACCCCCAGCCAGCCGAGGACGTGAGCTTCGCCGAGGACGACTACGAGTTCAGCTATCTGGAGGACGTCATCGCCGAGAACGAGACCGCCGACGTGCGCAACGTCGCCACCACCTTCGAGACCAAGCCCGACTGGTGTGATCCCGAACAGATAGACCGGATGCTTCGCCTCGGCGGGACGAAAGTCGAGGTGGGCGTCCAGACCACGTTCGAGCGCATCAACCGCGAGATGCACCGCGGCCACGGCGTGCAGGCGAGCATCGACGCGAACCGCCGCCTCCGGGACTCGGCGTTCAAGGTCGGCTTCCACATGATGCCCGGCCAGCCCGGAATGAGCAAGGAGATGTGTCTGGAGGATTTCCGGCGTATCTTCTCGGAGTCGCGCTGGAAGCCCGACTACCTCAAGATCTACCCGACGCTGGTCGTCCCCGGGACGGTCACCTACGACTGGTGGCAGAAAGAGGAGTTCGACCCGCTGGACAACGAGGAGGCCGCCGAACTCGTCGCCGAAATCAAGGACATGATTCCGCGCTACACCCGCCTCCAACGGGTCCAGCGCGACATCCCGGCGGACTTCATCGAAGGCGGCGTCTGGAAGTCGAACCTCCGCCAGTTGGCCTGGAAAGAGATGGAGAACCACGACTGGACCTGCGAGTGCATCCGCTGTCGGGAGGCCGGTCACAGCGACGAGGTGGCCGAAAACGTGGAACTCGACGTCATGACCTACGAGGCCTGTGGCGGCACGGAACACTTCGTCTCCTTCGAGGACTTCGAGAACGACGTCCTCGTGGGCTTCTGTCGCCTGCGGTTTCCCTCCCACGCGGACGGCCGCTCGTCGCCGTCCGCGGCGGCGGACCCAGTACGCCGCGAGCTAGAGGACGCCGCGCTCGTCCGGGAACTCCACGTCTACGGAAACGCCGTCGGCCTCGGGCAGTCGGCGGGCGACGACGACCACCAGCACAAGGGCTACGGCAAGCGACTCCTCCGCAAGGCCGAGGAACTGGCCCGCGACGCCGGCTTCTCGAAGATAGCCGTCATCTCGGGTATCGGCGTCCGGGAGTACTACCGGGACAAACTCGACTACGTGCAAGACGGCCCCTACGTCTCGAAGCGGTTGGAGTGAGGACGGGGCGAGCGGCGCGCGGTCGCTCGCGACCGCGGCAGACGAACGGCGTGAAGCGCCGTGAGTCAGCGAGTGACGAAGACGTCTATCCGATACGAAGGGGTGCTGTATTCGTAACTAAAAGCTAACCAGGATTCCACACGTCTCTCTTTGATAGTGAATCTACTGGATACTGATTTTATTTGCTAACTGCATCCGTTGTATCGTCTACACTCTTCGTCCAGGCAGCTGTCCGAGATTCATAATACTGATCACCGAAACCGCTTAGATATGGATGAAACACTATATTATATTCACCCGCAGTAATGCCAGCTGGGATTTCAATCATCGCAACATCCTCCACTCTTTCACTTGCTTCAATTTTAGTGCCATGCATAGTCCAGCGTCCTAGCAAATCTGAGAATCCTTTAATGTCGTAGGATGAGACTGGATCGGCGATATCCGGTGAATTTATTGTCTGATCTTCAATATACTTCTTCCCATCAGTCGTCAAGGCAACGTTCGGAGCAGAAATTCGAACATCCTGATTCGTGTTCGTGTTATGGAACTGGATCGGGACTAGTACAACAGCACGGCC
Organism: Haloarcula pellucida; assembly: GCF_014647235.1. Lineage (GTDB taxonomy): Archaea > Halobacteriota > Halobacteria > Halobacteriales > Haloarculaceae > Haloarcula > Haloarcula pellucida. The sequence continues at coordinate 1,074,814 of NZ_BMOU01000001.1, read as the reverse complement.
CTCCGGTAATTTAATCCGTTGAAATGTTGTTTCTTTCTCAGTAACTGAATCTGTAGATGAGCTTTCAACCGATTTTGAGTTATGTGCTGTCGGGGTTCGTTTTTTTGACGGGCCTCTCTCCTTGATCTCTACGGATGTTCTGATATCAGGTTCTCCAACCGTGATTTCCAGACCTCCGTTGTTAAAAGAATCACCGTACTCGAACGTTATTGTTGGATCTAAGAGATCTAGTTCGGATGCCTGCGACTTCGTGTTTGATTCAGATCCATCTCTGTAGGACTTTTGTTCGTTCCCGTTACTAGTTGTAGTATGAGACGGTTGCGTATTGCCATTCTCCCTAGTAATACAACCACTAACGAGCGCCAAACTGCTGGCAATGGCATGTCTTCGGGTAATAATAGTCATGTCATCTTATCCTTCAATGTGGGGGTGTAAAAATCTCGTTCTGCTCTTGCATGTTCGCTTTCCCATTACCGGCTTTGTGTCTCGCTCATGTGTAGCACATCGTTTATTTCACAGCGTCGCCCGAACAGCGCGTTTGAGAGCATCTCGGCCCGGATTTCGATATAACTCTCGCCGTAGTTGAAACGCTCTGAGAGACGGTGTTAGCTTGTCTTTGGAGACGCCTCGGTGAGGCGAGAGCCACCATCGCGTCAGCGACGTGTGGCGCTCGCAAGTGTTGACGTGCACCTCGTCGTCGGCGTATTCGCCGTCACTGTGGACGACGTATTCGCGTGCGAAACCGTTGATCCGGCAATCCGGCAAACAAATATGTCGCTCCCAATTTTAAAACATCTTTTCAGTGAATAGATGCAACTCTCCCCTCAAAATTGGGCCACGGACTCTTGTACAATACACTAATATATCTCCTTCGTTTATAATACACGCTTTTTGAGTGTGTATGTAGAAATCACGAAGGTTATTGTGATAATCACTACAATTATGTTATAAAGACTTGTTAAAATTGGATCAATTGGAACGATAACTGGATAAATAATTGCTGAAAGGAGGAGAACGGTTAATCCAACAGTCACCTCTGTGCCGTATTTCATTCTGTATTCATTAAAACGCCCAGCGTATAAGAAGTTCATATTTAGGATAAATATTTGAAATTATATTTTATTGGCACTGTCTAGTTCTGCACCCCTCGACTGGCACGCTTCCATCGAGAGCTTGATGCGGTCTCTGATAGTTGTAGTAATGCGCGAACTGTTCGAGACATCCTCGGACGCTCGCCCGACTGCCCACCCACGAATTATGGAAGGAGTCGATACGCATTTTGAGGGCGTGAAACCACTTTTCGATGAGGTTTTCGGTCGGTATAGTTGACCCGACCGTTCAGTCCGAGTCGTGAGAGGGCAGTCCGATAGTCGAGCTGATCGACGAGAAACTCAGCTTCGGAGAGATCGTGTTTCTCGCGGAGTCCATGCAGCAACGCTGCCGCCGGATTGGTGCCATGCCGACCGAACAACGCGACGTCGAGAATCGATTTTGTGTCGATGTCTCTTGCAGCGTACAACCAAGACCACTCTCCGTTGATCTTGACAGTGGTTTCGTCGACGGCGACCCGCTTCGGCTGCGCCGCAGGCGGATCGCACCCGCTGTCGGCCAGCCGATGCACCCAGTTCCAAACAGCTCCATGTGAACGTTCAACGCCTAATTCAGCGAGAATCGTTGTTGTTTCTCTGAGTGAACAACCGTCCGCTCGCTCTCCCAAAGATCTTCTAAATCTGCCGCATAGCTCTCTTGAGCAGGTCTGCGAGCATTCTAGTCCAACTCACTCAACGACCTGCTTACTTCTCAACTCAAACTGGCTCAACTGGCTCTGTTGAAACCCTCAAAAACTGATAGAACCGTCCTGCGAGATGCAGAAAATGTATTCAGTAATCATTCGATTCTCTGCTACTCAGGTTGGTGGACAGGCTACGATGAACCGGGTTCTGCTTACGGTAGCGCCGTCCGAAGATCCTCGCAGAGGTCATCGGCGTCTTCGAGGCCAACAGATACCCGGACCAACGTCTCGGGAATTTCCGCTGAAGCCTCACTACGACTGAACTCGTCGGGGATCATTAGTGACGGCACCTCAACAAGGCTCTCGACCCCACCGAGACTCGCGCCCGGCGTGAATACCTCAAGTCCCTCGACGAACGCCTCGAGTTCGATGAGTGTCCCATCGAACTCGAAGGACAGCATCCCGCTGTATCCCGACATCTGCTCACTCGCGAGCTCGTGTTGCGGGTGGCTCTCAAGACCCGGGTAGTGAACACTAGCGACCCGCTCGTGGCGTTCGAGGAACCGGGCGACTTCCATCGCGTTCTTTTCATGATGTTCCATCCGCGCGGGCAGCGTCTTGATACCTCGCGCAACGAGGTAGCAGTCGAACGGCGAAAGCATATTCCCAAGCCCAACCCGCTGCGCGAACGCCAATTGCTCGGAAACCTCACTGTCGTCGGTGATAACGGCACCGCCGATCGAGTCTGAGTGCCCGTTGAGATACTTGGTGGTGCTGTGAACGACGACGTCAGCACCCAGTTCGAGTGGGGCTTGGTAGTACGGACTCGCAAAGGTACTGTCCACGCCGAACGGGGTATCGTGGTCATCGGCGATGTCGGCTATCGCCTGGATATCACACAACCTGATCAAGGGGTTCGACGGTGTTTCTGCCCAGATCAAGTCCGTTCCTGCAGTGACGGCATCGGCGACGTTGTCGGGGTCGCGGGCGTCAACGAAGTCGATGTCAACGTCGAGATGTCCGGCCATGTGATCCGTGAGCAGTTTTTCGGTTCCGCTATAGATGGTGTCCGAAGAGACGACGTGGCCTTCCGGGGGGACTAGCGACAGCATCGTCGTCGATGTGGCAGCCATTCCGGAGGCGAACGCCAATCCGTGCTCACCGCCTTCAAGGCGGGCTAACTGCGCTTCGAGGGCTGCCCGCGTCGGATTGCTTTCGCGTGAGTAGTCGTGTTCATTGCCGTCCTCTCCGCTGGCCCACTCGAACGTGGTCGAGAGGTGGATCGGCGGGACGACGTCGTTCGTTCCATCTCTGTGCGGATGCGTCTCGGTGTCAGCTGCGCCGACTGCGATGGTTCCGAACCGATCCCTGTCGGACTGGTCATTGTGTCTTGTCATCGGATGCTCACCACGGGACCTACTCGGACCCGGTTTAGAGGGGTGTTCATTGGAACGTTCTCAGTTGCGAAGGATAGGCGTGAAGTTCCCGGCGAGGGTGGCCAGAATCCAAACCTCGCCTCGGCGAGAACCAGCTGGTTGTTGATCGCTAACCGGGGTAGGCTTTGAGGAGAAGCGTCTTGTTCGTGAGGGTGGGTGAGTGATTCAGATGTATTTAGTAACGTTCCGTCTTATTCCGGGTGCGTACGATACGGAGTTTCATGAGTTGAATGACGCGATACAAGCGGCTGCCGAGGACACAGAGGGATATCTGGGCAAGCAGACGTGGCATGCACCAGATAGTGAGGCGGTTCTTGTCGTCTATTACTGGGAGTCGTTGGACGCGCTAGAGTCGTTTGGAGTGGATGCGGACCACAAACGCGCGAAACAGCGGTGGACGGAGTGGTACGATGCGTATGAGGTCACCATTACGGAAGTCATAGAGACGTATGGGTGTGGGTTCGGTGACGATGCTAGCCCGTTAGCGTAAGGATTGTCGGCTGGTTTTGATTAGTGAAGTCGGCAAGCGGATAACGGGGACCTCCCTGTATCGCTCAACGCAGAGACTCCCAATCGACATCTCCTGTTCCTGTAAGATACGCGACTTCTATTCAGCACGGCTGCTGAACCCGATCATCGCTTGAGGCTTTCAACAAGGCCGCTCAATTAGACCGTGTCGCATTCGCTCATGTGTAGCACATCGTTGATTTCACAGCGTCGCCCGAACAGCGCGCTTGAGAGCATCTCGGTCCGGTTTTCGATATAACTCTCGCCGTAGTTGAAACGCTCTGAGAGACGGTGTTAGCTTGTCTTTGGAGACGCCCGTCGACGGCGGGACCGTGATGACCGGCGACGTGACGTTTACGATGCCGCTTCCCCTTCGGCCGTCTCGGGGCGCCGGTCGCTCGCTGGCGACTCGAACGGCTCGTCGACTACCACGCCGAGGCGCTGAAAGAACTGGCCGAGGGCGGGGACTGGCGGCAGTTCCTCGACGGCTGAGTCACGAGTCTCGTCGTCGGGACCGTTCTGCGACGGTGCTGTTCAGTAGTTCCTCGGCCAGCACGTCGACGCCGAGTTCGTCCTCGCCGGGAGTGGCCGACGTCTCGAACCCCGCCGGTTCCGCGGGCGGACCGCCGCGACTCCCCTGCGGCGGCGGACCGTGGGCGTAGACGCCGTTCGGGTTCGGGAGCGTCCAGACGTGCATCATACAGGGCGTCCGGCAGGGCAGTCGGAGGCCCGTCTCGGCCCCGTCGCCCCACACCTGCTGGTACTTCCACCACGCGTATCGCCCCGGGAGGCCGACGTGGTGGTGCCACGGCGAACAGCGCGCGTCGGCGTCCTCGTCGGCCCCGCCGTAGACAGACGGCGGGTCGTCGAGTTGCTCACCGTCTCGCGTCGCCACGAACATCACCCCGAGGGGGCGCCACCACTTGTTGTCGACCATGATAGCGGCCGGCCGACCGGCGTCGAGTATCGACTCGTCACCGATGTAGCGTGGGTTCAGCCAGTGTGACCAGCCACCGGAATCGCCGTCGGTCAGCAGGTCGAAGTACGGGACGAAGCCGTCTTCGAGCAGCGCGCCGACTGTCGAGAAGTCGCGCTCTAGCGCCCTCGTGGCCTCGTCTCGAAGTTCCTTCGTCCGCGGGTGCTCGTCCGCACACCCGGCCGTGGTCGCGTCCTCGCAGTCACGCATCGCTGGCCGCGTCGTGGCGTCGGGACAGTCGGGCCTAAACGAGATGGCTGGGCCGGCGCTCGTGCCGCCCCCCGAGAGACCGAACACACCTCCCGAGGCCCGCAGGACGTCGCGCCGGGAGAGCGACCCGGCCGTGAGTTCGTCGGGCATGTGGTGTGCGGTCACAAACCACGGTCCAATAAACAATCAGCGGCTATCGTTGGCACGCTGCCGATAAGGCGGCCTTATCGGACGTCACTGGGACCCGGTCGACGCCGAGTACGGGGGGCTGGGTGGCGCTGCTACCGACCCTCTCGGTAGGCACACACTCACACGATTCCGCACCGTTTTGCCGGTTCGGACCCTGTCTACCTCATGGTTCGTCGTCTCAGTGAGGGCGTGTGGCTGCTGGAACTCGGGCTGTTTCCGCCGCTCGCTTCGAACGCCTATCTCGTCGACGAGAGTGCCTTCGACGGCGAGAGTGACGCCCTCACGCTGGTCGATACGGGCCTGTGGTGGAACGAACCAACCATCGTGGACGAACTGGCGGCAGTCGGCTACGGCCCTGCGGACCTCGACCGGGTCCTGTTGACCCACTACGACCTCGACCACGTCGGCGGTCTGAACCGACTCGTCCCCGAGTTCGACGGGCCGGTGTCGGTCGGAACTGACGACCTCGCACTGCTCGAAGGCCACGTCGACCCCGAACTGCTCCACCACAAGGGACTGTTCCACCGGGCCAGCAGACGACTCTTTCCCCTGCCGGACCTCGTGTTGGAACCGGTAGCCGACGGTGACGCCATCGGCGGGTTCACCGCGTACCACACGCCGGGTCACAACCCGGGCCACGTCGTCTATCACCACGCGGACGCCTCGGCGGCGTTTCTCGGCGATCTCGTCTGGGAGGACGACGGCGACCTGACGACCCCGTTCTGGGGCGACTCCTACGACATGGATCGTCTCCGGCGGAGCATCGCCGACCTCTCGGCGCGAATCCCCCCGTTCGAAATCGTGGCGATGGGTCACGGCGACCCGCTGACAGTCGGTGGCGACGACGCGCTCCGGACGCTCGCCAGTCAGGTCTAACCCCGCGACGACGAACACCTGACCTGTGTGGGGATGGTTATTTACTCGCGTCGGCCCTCCGTCCGAGTATGATAGCGCGGTTGGCTGTCGTCGGTGCCGGAGCGGCCGGGGCCGCGGCGACCTACGCACTCCGGGACGCGCCGGTGGACGTGACCGTCTTCGAGAAGAGTCGCGGCGTCTGTGGTCGGGCGGCCACCCGGCGGAAGGACGACTGCACCTACGAGTACGGGGCGAACTACCTCAAGGACGCCGACGACCGCGTCACCGAACTGGTGACCGAGACGCTCCCGTCCGACGGTCTCGTCGACGTCGAGGCACCGATTTACACTTTCGAGCGAACCGGCGGCATCGACGAGGGTCGGGAGGCAGACGAACGCAAGTGGACCTACGAGGCCGGCATCACGCAACTCGCGAAGCGCCTGTTCGCCGAGACGGACGCGACCGTCCACAACGGCGTCCGCGTCGAGACGCTCGACCGAGCGGACGACGGGTGGCGAATCGTCGACGACGAGGAGACAGACCGTGGTGAGTTCGACGCCGTCCTCCTCACCCCGCCGGCCCCGCAGACGGCAGACCTGCTCGGACAGGCACGGTGGGACCACGACGACTGCCGGGACTTCCGACAGGCCATCGCGTCGGTGCCGTACCGCACCGTCGTCACGGGGGTCTTCCACTACCCGTTCGAACTCGACGTCCCGTGGTACGGCGCGGTCAACACCGACAAGGACCACGACGTCGGGTGGGTCGCCCGCGAGGAGTGCAAGGACGGTCACGTCCCCGACGGCGAGTCGCTGCTGGTGGTCCAGATGAACGAGCCGTGGTCGGTCGCCAACTACGACGAGCGTCCCGACCAGATGCTCTCGGCCATCGCCGAGCGTACCGCGCACCTGCTGGACGACGACCGACTCACCGACCCCGACTGGACGGACTATCAGCACTGGCGGTACGCCCAACCGGAGGCCACCGTCGACCACGAGGCGCTGCGGGGAGCCACCGATCACGACCTCTACTTCGCCGGCGACTGGGTAGCCGACGAACCGCGCCTCCACGCGGCAGTACGGAACGGACTGGAAACTGGCGAGGCAATCGCCGAGGACACCGCGTAGCGACGCGTGTCGTTTTCACTCGCTAGTGTTCGTCTCACCCCGGATACGTATCTCGAACCCGGTGTCACGCATCGTGACCGGGCCGAGAACGGGGTTCGGATACGCCGGGTGCCGGCGGGTGTGGAGGACGACTTCTTCGACGGCTGGATCGTACGCGGCGAGGAGGTTGCGAACCGGGGGGTTCGTGACCGCCTCCTCGGGGAGCATCTGCCGGGCATCGGCCGCTCGTCGTGTGCACGAGAGGACGTAGGTCACCGGGTCGCCGAGACCGGGGTCGGCGTCGACCGTGACGGTAGCCCCGCTATGGTCCACTCGTTCGACGGCCTCGGTGTGTGAGAGCGCGAGCGGCGGGCCGCGGAGGCGGAACCGTGCCCCGACGGCTATCGGTCGGCGCGCCTCTCCCTCGTCTGCCCACCCGGCGACGACGAAGGCGTAGACGCCGCCGCCGAGACCGGCGACGGGAACACGAGTGACCGAGCCGTCGAGTCGGACGCCGCCGGTATCGGCTCTGGGGTCCAGCCGCGCCGTGACGTCGTTGTCCACGGTGAGTCGCCACGTGCGCTGGCTACGGCCGCCGGTCGCGAGGAACCCGTCTTCCGTGCGGATGGTCGTCGTCTGACCGTGTGCCACCGTCCGTCGACGTACTTTTGGAGTGACCACGGTGGCTTCAGGCCCGAGAGCGTCGTCTGCTGGTCCCTGAAGAATCGAAACGTGAGCGCGGCACGCGGCAGACTGGGGATTCCGGAGTCGTCGGTCGGATTCGTGACGATACCGAACCCGGAGTCCGTCCCGCTGGGCGGTCCACAGACACGGCTCACGTCCCCCTGCAACTCCGGGACGCCCGGACAGCCCACGCCGTCGAGCGAGAGGTTCCGACCGCGGCTCGTCCATATCCGGCCATCGACTGGGTGGCTGTGATCGGTTTCGGACGCTCGCCGTCTGTCGGCCAGATTGTCACAGGTCCCCGTCGTCCGCCGGTCCCGACAGGCCTTTGCGTCGCCGCCGACAGCCACCGACATGGACACGAAGCGGGAACTGACGAGCGTCGACCTCGCGGCCCTCGAGGGCGAACTCGCCGACTACGAGGGCGCGAAACTCGACAAGGCGTATCTCTACGCCGAGGACGACCTTGTCAGACTGAAGATGCGGGACTTCGACCGCGGGCGGGTGGAGTTCATCATCGAAGTCGGTGACGTCAAACGCGCCCACGTCGCGGCGGCCGAACACGTTCCGGACGCCCCGGGCCGGCCGCCGGACTTCGCGATGATGCTCCGGAACCGCCTCTCCGGGGCGGACCTCGTCCGCGTCGAGCAGTTCGAGTTCGACCGCATCGTCGAACTGGAGTTCGACCGCGAGGACGGGTCGACGACCATCGTCGCGGAACTGTTCGGCGACGGCAACGTCGCGGTGTTAGACGAGTACGGCGAGGTCATCGACTGTCTGGAGACGGTACGCCTGAAGTCACGCACCGTCGCGCCCGGGACGCCCTACGAGTTCCCGTCGGCGCGGTTCAACCCCCTGACCGTCGACTACGAGGGGTTCGTCGCCCGGATCCGGGAGTCCGACTCGGACATCGTTCGGACGCTGGCGACGCAACTCAACTTCGGCGGCCTCTACGGCGAGGAACTGTGTACGCGGGCGAACATCGATTACAACGTCCCCGTCGATGAGGTGACCGACGAGCAACTCGAACGCCTCTACGAAATCGTCACGGACCTCGGCGAGCGACTGCGGACCGGTGACCTCGATCCTCGGGTGTACTACGACACGCCCGACGGTGCCGAGGACACAGAGGAGAGCGTTGCTCCAGCGGAGCAACGAAACGGCGGCGGTGAAACCGCCAACGAGAACCGCCAGCGCGTCGACGTCACGCCCATCCCGCTCGAAGAGTACGACCACCGGTACAGCGAGCCGTTCGACTCGTTCAACGACGCGCTGGACGACTACTTCTTCAACTTCCAGCGGGAGCAAGAGGTCGAGGGCGGCGAGACCCAGCGCCCCGATTTCGAGGCGGAGATTTCGAAGTACGAGCACATCATCCAGCAACAGCAGGGCGCTATCGAGGACTTCGAGGCCGACGCCGAGGCCGAACGCGATAAGGCCGAACTGCTGTACGCCCGCTACGACCTCGTCGACGAGGTCATCTCGACGGCCCAGCAGGCCCGCGAGGACGACGTGCCGTGGGACGAAATCGAGGCCACGTTCGAGGAGGGAGCGGAACGCGGTATCGCGGCGGCGGAAGCCGTCGTCGGCGTCGACGGGAGCGAGGGGACCGTCACGCTCGACGTCGACGGCACCCGCGTCACCGTCGACGCCAGTCAGGGCGTCGAGAAGAACGCGGACGAACTGTATCAGGAGGCCAAGCGCATCGAGGGCAAGAAGGAGGGCGCGATGGCGGCCATCGAGGACACGCGCGAGGACCTCGAAGCCGTGAAACAGCGCCGCGAGGAGTGGGAGGCCGAGGACACCGACGCGGCCCCGGAACCGGACGAGGAGGACGACGACGAACCCACCGACTGGCTCTCGGAACCCTCTATCCCCATCCGCAACAACGAGCAGTGGTACGAGCAGTTCCGCTGGTTCCACACCTCCGACGGCTACCTCGTCATCGGCGGCCGGGACGCCGACGACAACGAGGAACTCGTCCAGAAGTACTGCGAGCGGGGTGACAAGTTCTTCCACGCACAGGCCCACGGTGGCCCGGTCACGGTGCTGAAGGCGACGGGGCCGAGCGAACCCGCTCAAGAGGTCGACTTCCCCGAATCCTCGCTCGAGGAAGCGGCGCAGTTCGCCGTCTCGTACTCCTCGGTCTGGAAGGACGGGAAGTTCGCGGGCGACGTGTACATGGTCGACCCAGAACAGGTGTCGAAGACCCCCGAGAGCGGCGAGTATCTGGAGAAGGGCGGGTTCGCCGTCCGCGGTGACCGGACCTACTTCGAGGACACGCCGGTCGGCGTCGCCGTCGGCATCACCTGTGAGGACCAAACACAGGTCATCGGCGGCCCGCCCGCCGCAATCCGACCGAACGCGGCGACGAGCATCACCGTCGAACCCGGACAGTACGCCCAGAACGACATCGCCAAGCGCCTCTACCGGGAGTTCAAGGACCGCTTCGCCGACGAGACGTTCGTCCGGAAAGTCGCCAGCCCGGACAAGATTCAGGAGTTCCTCCCGCCGGGCGGGAGTCGGATGGTCGACGAGTAGCACGGCTCACGCAGGCTTATATACTTGTTGGTCGTATTATACGTAGATACAGACAGAGGCCACGATCGGCGGTCCTCGGCCGTGTATCTGGAGCCACAATGTTTCAAGAAGCCCTAAACTACCCACGAAACAGCGACAGCGCGGTCAAGAACATCGCCATCGGCGGGCTACTACTGTTCGTCAGTTTCCTCGTGGTCCCCACCTTCCTGGTGCTGGGATACGTCGTCCGGACGCTCCGGCAGGTACTCGGCGGCGTAGAGGAACCCCCGGAGTTCGACGACTGGGGTGAGATGCTCGTAGACGGACTGAAGGCGTTCGCTATCGGGTTCGTCTACGCGCTGCTGCCCACGGTCATCGCGATCGTGGCGCTGTTCGCCACCGGCGTCACCGCCGGCATCGGCGGGAGCAACGGCGGGACGGGGCTGGCGATCGGTCTCATCGCCGTCGTGACGGCGCTCCTCGTGGCCGCCGTCTCGTTGCTCGTCGCATACGTGATTCCGGCGGCCGTCGTCGCGTGGGTCCGCACCGACCGTCTCGGCGCGGCGTTCTCGCCCGCCGAACTCCGCCCGATGGCCTTCAGCCGAACCTACGCCACCGGGTGGCTCGTCGCCGTCGGTATCGGTCTCCTGAGCGGCATCGTCATCGGCCTGTTGAACGTCGTGGTCATCGGTGCCATCCTCGCCCCCTTCATCACGTTCTACGCGAACGTCGCGGGGGCCCACGCGATCGGCTCGGCGGTCCGGGAGATGCCCGCCGTCGAGGAGGGGCCCGACGCCCCGGCCAGCCAACCCGCAGCCTGAGCGGTCGAGGCGCGGTAGAACGGATTTTCTGTGACAGTCAGTGTCCAAGTGACGACCAGTAGCTATCGAGCGTGTCCGAATCTGGCAGGCTACTCGTAGTGTCTTTTCAGCCCGTCTTTATCCCTTCGGCAGGCGTACTTCCGTTCGTTACTGCCACGCCGGGCCGACGACGAGCGTTCTCGTTCGCGCCGCTGACGGAGGCGGTGACGGTGATACCCATGTTCGAAGACGCACTCAGATTTCCGTGGAACGGCGAGAAGAAAGTCGAGACGCTACTCGTCGGGGGCGTGTTGAGTCTGCTGGGGTTCCTGTTCGTCCCGCTCCTGTTCGTGTACGGCTACCTCGTCCGCGTCGTTCGACAGGTGGCGGCGGGCAACACCGAGGCCCCACCCGTGTTCGACGAGTGGGGCGACCTCCTCGTAGACGGTGTCGTCGCTTTCGTCATCTCGCTCGTGTACCTGCTGGTCCCCGTGATTGCCATCGCCGTCGCGGCGTTCCTGTTCCTCGTTCCCGTCACCATCGTCGAGGGCGGGACCGGGCCACGAACCGGACTGCTCGCCGCCGGGGGCGTTCTGGTCGCGTTGCTGGTGCTGTCCGTGACGCTGGTGCTGTTGCTCGCCGCACTGTACCTCCTTCCGGCGGGCGTCGCCGCCTACGCCCGGACGGGTCGGTTCGGCGCGGCGTTCTCGCCCGGTGACCTCCGGTCCGTCGCGGGCGACCGGCGCTACGCGATCGGATGGCTCGTCTTCGTCGCCATCGGCGTCCTCGCACAGCTACTCGCTGGCGCCATCGCGGCCACCGGCGTCGGCGCACTACTGGTACCGTTCGTCGTGTTCTATGGCAACGTCGCCAGTGCTTACGCCATCGGGGCCGGCGTCGCCGACGTCGACATCGCGAGCGAGACGGACGAGGACGCGACTACCGGCCAGCCCGCAGTGTGAATAGCAGGGCACTTGTGGACGGGCGGCCCACCACTCGGTATGCAGATCAAAAGCCGGCAGGCCACCGGCGAGGGTCGCGAACGCGTCGAGGTGGTCCCCGAGACGCTCGACGACCTCTGGCACCTCTCGCACGTCGTCGAACCCGGCGACCACGTCTCCGGTGACACCACGCGGCGCATCCAGCGCAACGACGACACCCTCCGTGACAAGGGCGGGGAGCGCGAACCGATGTGGTTGAAAATCGAGGTCACCGACGTCGAGTTCGCGAAGTTCGCGAACCGCCTCCGAATCGGCGGCGAAATCGTCGACTGTTCCCGGGAGGACCAACTGGGCTTTCACCATACGCTGAACGTCGAGGAACACACCGAACTGACCGTCGAGAAGCGTTGGAAACCGGACCAGAACGACCGACTGGAGGAAGCCGTCGAAGCCACCGAGAACCCCGACGTGGCTATCGCCACCGTCGAGGAAGGCGAGGCCCACGTCCACACCGTCGCACAGTACGGCACCGAAGAGCGAGCGTCTATCACGTCGACGACGGGGAAAGGCGACTACGCCCGGCCCCGCGACGAACTGTTCGCCGAACTCGCCGCCGTCCTCAAACGGCAGGACGTGGACGCCTACATCCTCGCCGGCCCCGGGTTCACGAAACAGGACGCGCTGGACTACTTCGAGGAGGAGATTCCGGACATCGCAGCGCAGATTACCGTCGTCGACACCGCCGCTGTCGGTGACCGTGGCGTCCACGAAGTCCTGAAACGTGGCGCCGTCGAGGACGTCCAGCAACAGACCCGAATCGCCGAGGAGGCCGACCTCATCGACGAACTCATGGCCCGCATCGGTGAGGGAAGTGAGGTGGCCTACGGCCCCGACGAAGTGGCCAAAGCCGCCGACTTCGGCGCCATCGAGACGCTGTTGGTACTCGACGACCGACTGCGCGAAGAACGGTCGGGCGAGGGCGACTGGGACGTCGACGTCGACCACATCATCGAGACCACCGAGCAGAAAGGCGGGTCGGTGACCGTCTTCTCCGCGGAGTTCGCACCCGGACAGCAACTGTCGAACCTCGGCGGTATCGCCGCACTCCTTCGCTACCGCCTCGACTGACACTGTGTCGTGAATGCGGGTCGGTCAGACACCGACCCGGAGTATCGTATCTTGTAATCGCCCGAAACGGTTTTTCCCTGTCCTACCTTGTAACGGGTATACACTCCGCGGGAGTGGCTTGGATGGTATTCGAAGAACAACCGGACTTCGCGCGACAGGTGGCCGACTTGAACAAGTACGGTCAGGCGCTCAATCGGTGTGAGACCGTCGAAGAGGTGGTCTCGCTGACACTGGAAGCGATGTCGCTGCTCTTTCAGTTCTCTTACTCGACCTTCGTCGAGGTTCGTGACGGTGACCCGCGCGTGGTCCACAGCACGAACCCCCGGTTGGCGGCGGGCGATCAGCCGAGCGCCGTCGCGGTCCGAGCGCTGGAGGCCGGCGAGACTGTCATCGCCACCGGTGACGAGGCTGGCATGACCACCGACTCCGACGTGACCGCCACGCTCGCCGTCCCGACGCAGGTCGGCGGGGAAGTGACGGCGATACTGGTGACTCGCTCTACGTCCGTCGAGTCCTTCGGCGAAGAACAGAGTCGCCCGCTGGAGATTCTGGCCTCTCACGCCGGGACGGCCATCAGCAACATTCGCTCCCGAGAACATCTCGAACGCGCACGGCAGGACCTAGAGACGCGAAAGGAGATGATAGAGATGTACGACCGCCTCCTGCGCCACGACCTCGGTAACGACTTGCAGGTCATCGCGGGATTCGCAGACGCCGTCGCGGCGGACGTCGACGGGCAGACCGAGGAGTACGTCGAGAAGATACAGCGGGCAGCCCGGAGTTCCGCGGACCTCATCGAACGCGTCGGGAGCCTCGTCTCGACGCTCGAAGCACAGGACGAACCGGAACCGCGTGACCTCGGAGCGTTACTCGGGACGACGGTCACCGAAGTTGCGGGGAACTACGAGAATCTGTCGGTCGACTTCGACTCGGAGGCGTTCGACTACCGAGTGTACGGCGGGGAACTGCTCGACTCGGTGTTTGCGAATCTCGTCTCGAATGCTGCCGTCCACAACGATGGTGACGTGCGGATGCGCGTCTACGAAGAGGAACTCGGGACCGAGCAAGTCGTCGTCGGGTTCGCGGACGACGGCAGCGGCGTCCCGGAGGACATCCGCGAGCGCATCTTCGAGATGGGGGCGAAGGGGCCGGACAGTTCCGGGAGCGGGTTCGGTCTCGGCTTCGTCCGCGCGCTGACCGAGTCCTACGGGGGGAGCGTACGCGTCGGCGAGAGCGAGATGGGCGGGGCGGACTTCCGGGTCACGCTCCAGCGCGTCTGAGTCACCGCTCGTCGACCGTTATCGAGAGGCCGTCCTCCGCGAACCGCACGTCGCCGTCGTACGCCTCGCCGAGCGACGACAGCATCTCCTCGTGTCGTCCCTCCGTATGCGGATAGAGGTGCGTGAGATAGACGCGGCCGATGTCGGCGTCTGCTCCGGCGAGTGCATCGCCGAGTGCGGCCGGGGTCGGGTGGTTCGAGACGTCGACGTCGTCGGGAAACGAGCAGTCGTGGACGAACACGGCCGCGCCGTCGGCGAACTCGACGAGGTCGATGAACGCCTCCGAGTCGCCGCTGAACGCTATGGTCGGGCCGTCAGCGGTGGGCGTCACCCGATAGGCGAAACACTGCATCGAGTGCCTCGTCTCGAAGTGGTCGAGGTCGAACCCGGCGAGCGAGACGGGGCCGTCGACGTCCCGGAGCGTCAAATCGAGGCGGTCCTGCATGTACTCGTGGACCGAGAGGAGGTCCTCGACGAGCGACCGGGTCCCGGGCGGGCCGGCTATCGTCAGGTCGGTCTCGCCGGCCAGCCACCGGGCTTTCAGCAGGACGTCGAGGTCCGAGACGTGGTCTAGGTGGTGGTGAGTGAGCAGGACGGTGTCGACGCCCTCGTACCCACGGTCCGTGCGGGCGAGCGCATTGAGGACGCCGCTACCGCAGTCGATCAACAGAGCGTCGCCGTCGCTCTCGACGAGATAGCCAGACTGGGCGCGGTGACCGGTCGGCATAGCGCTGCCGGTGCCGAGAAACGTCAGTCGCATACGCGGGACCACCGCTCGGAGAAGCAAAGGTATTGGTGTCGTCAGCGGGGTGGGCGGACTGCGATTGAGTGGGGGAGGGTATGGGGGACCGCTCAGGGCCGCGTCAGCGGAGGGGTGGGCAGCGGATGGCCGCCAACGGGGACCGGTGGGGCGGTGACAGGGGAGCGTGCCACCGGATCAGGGCGGAATCGGGTGAACCGGGTCGCCCCGCGACGGCGCAATTTAGGCTTGTACCGGGTATATAAAAAGTCCATCTGAGGCTCAAAACGAGTTTTGAGCGACCGGAATCCGGTCAGTAGTCGGCGTAGGCGAGCGTCACCGCGACGATAGCGACGACGAGGAGGCCGCCGAGAAAGAACGCCAGCCCCGGTTCGATCTCGAACCCGCCGCCGGCCGCCGTCGTCGCCACCTCCGTCGCCATATCGAGGGAAGCCGGTTCCTCTGTCGCCACCTCGGTAGGGGCCGGAGTCGGCGTCTCCGTCGCTTCGGCGATGCTGATACCGCCGCCGTCGCCGCCAGCGGTCGTCTCGACCTCCGTCTCTGTCGAGACAGCCGTCGGCGTCTCGGTCGCGTTCCCGCCCTGTGAGGACACCGAGTACCCGCCGTCCGCCCCGCTTGACTCGGCACCGTCCCCCGAGGCGCCCATCCCGAACGGGAACGGGACGTTGCCGAGCAGTATCTGGAGGACGAGACTGGCGGCGGTCAGGATACCGACGGCGGGCATCAGGCGCTTGACGAGCGACTTGAGCGACCGCTTCCGGTCCCGCGTGCCGACGAACAGCACGAGGGGGTCCTCGGGCGGTTCGTACACCTTCATCTCTTGGCCCTTCTCGGAGTACTGGGTCCCGGCGACGGCGATGAGTTCCTCGTTTTCGAGCTTTTCGAGGTGGTAGGAGACCTTCTGGATAGACATCCCCAGTCGGTCGGCGAGTTCGGAGGGCGTTCCCGGGTCGTCGTAGACGGCGTTGAGTATCTCGCGGGCCGTCTCAGAAGAGAGCGCGTCCAGGACAGCGGAGACGTCGTCGTCGACACCGACGATCTGGAGTTCCCCGTCCTGTGACGCGCTCGCGTCGGGACCACGCGAGGGCAGCAGGGACATGTACGACTCACTGAATCCCAGCGTAATGAATCTCGTGGAGACTCCGGTGTGGATTTGACTGTTCGGCCGGCGGGACTAATCCGATCTTAACCCCAGTGCCTAGCTATCGTGGCGGAACCCACTTCCCCCCGCAGTCCTACCGAATCACCAGAGCCGACAATGGGTGGACGAGAGCGCCTCGCGGCGACCGACCCCGACTTCGACCCGGGTGCGGTCGCCATCGACGACGCGGACGTACTGGACTGTCTCGCGCCCGTCGTACAGGACTGGTGGGTCGAGCAGTTCGGCGAGTTCGTCCCCGGTAACGGCGGCTTCTTCACGCCGCCACAGAAGGAGGCTATCCCGCTCATCCACGGCGGCGAGAACGCCCTCATCTGTGCGCCGACGGGGTCGGGTAAGACGCTCGCCTCCTTTACGGGCATCATCAACGAACTGTTCGCGAAGGCCCGCGAGGACGAACTGGACAACTCCGTCTACTGTCTGTACGTCTCACCGCTGAAGTCACTGGCCAACGACATCCACCGGAATCTGGAGGTGCCGCTAGCGGGCATCACCGAGAAACTCGACGAGAAGGGCGAGGACGTGGAGATCCGCCACGCCATCCGGCACGGCGATACGAGCGACAGCGAGCGACAGGCGATGCTTTCGACGACGCCCCACATCCTCAACACGACGCCGGAGACGCTCGCCATCCTGCTCAACTCCCCGAAGTTCAAGGCGAAACTGGAGACGGTCGAGTACGTCGTCGTCGACGAGATTCACAGCCTCGCCGAGAACAAGCGGGGGACCCACCTCTCCGTGTCGCTGGAACGACTCGAAGCGATGGCCGAGGGGTCGCCGACCCGAATCGGCTGTTCGGCGACGGTCGAACCGCTGGACACCGTCGCGGAGTTCCTCGTCGGCCGCGAGGAACCGGGCGGTGAGCCACGGCCCTACGAAATCGTCGACACCCGGTTCGCGCGGGACTTCGACGTGGAACTGACGACGCCGACGGACGACCTCATCGACACGCCCGGCGACGTCGTCACCGAGCGCTTCTACCGCGAACTCCACGAGCAGATCCAGGACCACACGAACACGCTCGTCTTCACGAACACGCGCTCGGGGGCCGAACGCGTCCTCCAGAACCTCCGGGAGAACTTCGGCGACTACGACGAGGACAACTCCGGGTGTCACCACGGGTCCCTGTCGAAGGAGAAACGACAGGCCATCGAGCAGGCGCTGAAAGACGGCGAACTGGACGTGGTGACCACCTCGACGAGTCTGGAACTGGGCATCGACATGCCGTACATCGACCTCGTCGTACAGGTAGGCTCACCCAAATCGGTGGCCTCGCTCCTCCAGCGAGTCGGCCGCGCGGGCCACCAACTCGGACAGACAGTCGAGGGCCGCGTGGTCGCGCTGGACCGGGACGAACTCGTCGAGTGTGCGGTGATGCTACAGAAAGCCGAGGACGGCTTCGTCGACCGGGTGTTCATCCCCGAGAACGCACAGGACGTGGCGACACAGCACGTCTACGGGATGGCAATCAATCAGGTTCGCCCGGAACAGGACCTCAAAGATACGCTCCGGCGGGCCTACCCCTACCGAAACTACACGGACGAGTCGTGGGAACAGCTCTGTCGCTATCTCACTGCGGACTACCCCGGGATGGCGGACCGGAACGTCTATGCGAAGATTTGGCGGGACACGAACGACCCGCCGGACGGGGAGTACCACTACGAGGAATACGCCGTGGGCGAACCGCTCGTCGGCAAGCGCGGCCGTCTCGCCCGAGTCATCTACATGACCAACATCGGGACCATCCCCGATTCGTTCACCTGTGACGTCTTCGTCCGGGGCGGCGACGAGTGGGTGGGTCAGTTAGACGAGGCGTATCTGGACACACTGGAGCAAGGCGACGTGTTCGTCCTCGGCGGGTCGAACTACGAGTACCGCTATCGCCGGGGGTCGAAGGTGTACGTCGACCCGACGAGCGCGCGGCCGACGGTGCCTTCGTGGTTCTCCGAGCGCCTGCCGCTGTCGTACGACCTCGGCGGTGAGATACTCACCTTCCAGCGGGAGTTGCTCGGCAAACTCGAACGCGGCGGGATGTCCGAGGTGCGAAACTGGCTCCGGGACTTCCCCCTCGACGAGAACAGCGTCCGCGCCATCGCGCGGATGTTTCGCGAGCAGGTGGCCTACGCCGGGGCAGAGAGCGTCGCCACGGACGAGCGGCTGGTGATAGAGGAGGCGATGGACCACGACGAGTACGAACGGCGCTACTACGTCCACTCGAACTACGGGCGGCGGTTCAACGACGGGCTCTCGCGCCTGCTCGCCTACCGCGTGGCACAAGCGGCCAACGCCAACGTGCAGGTGGCCGTCGCCGACAACGGCTTCACCCTCTCGATGCCGCTGAACCGCAAGGTCGACATCCAGCGCGTCCTCGAAGGTATCGACCCCGACGACGTGCGCGAGGACCTGCGAGCGAGCCTCGAGGGGACCGACCTGCTACAGCGGTACTTCCGCATCAACGCCACGCGCTCGCTGATGATTCTGAAGCGGTACAAGGGCTACGAGAAGTCCGCCAGCGAACAGCAGGTGTCCTCGGAGATGCTCCTCGGGTTCGCCGAAGACCTCGGCGACTTCGCCGTCGTCGAGGAGACCTACCGGGAGATTCTGGCGGACAAACTCAACGTCGCGGGCATCGAGGACGTATTGACAGACGTCGAACGCGGTGCCGTCGACGTGGTCTCGACGCGGGTCGATTCGCCGTCGCCCCGCGCGTTCGGACTCGCGACGCTGATGGCCAGCGACGTCGTCCTCGCCGAAGACGAGTCAGCCGTCCTCGAAGAGTTCCATCGGCGCGTCCTCGAAGAGATAGAGGGCGACGACGCCGACCGGTCTGTCGCGACGGACGACTGATACTGGTGGCTGTAAGTTCGTAAAGATATTCGCCACCTCGGGGTGGCGAATTACTTCAGTTTGTTACAGCCACCAGTATGAGCGTCGTAGATGCCGGTACTAGTTGCCCAAATGATAAGACGGGTGGCGTCAGCTATCGTAGTGCTGACTAATGCCACATCACACACACGGCGAGGACCGAGCGGAACCGGAACCCGGACACGTCCACGAGTCCGTCGACGCCGACGTCGACGCCCGCGACGACTGGGCGCGGCGTCGACGGAAAGGCATCCCGACGGACAAGCAACTGCTCGTCGTCGCCTGCATGGACGAGCGAATCCCGGTCGAGGAGGCCCTCGGACTCTCGCTCGGGGACGCACAGATATATCGGAACGCCGGCGGGAAGGTGACGGACGACGTCGTCCGGTCGGCGGCGCTGACGACGCAGTTCTTCGAGACGACCGAGATTATCGTCGTCAACCACACCGACTGCGGGATGATGAGCGCCAGCGACGAGGACGTGGTCGCGGGACTAGAGGCCGCCGCAGGCGGGGATCTAGACGACGTCGACATAGACCCGTCGCTCCCCGACCTGAACCTCGGCGACCACTCGGTGGCGGAGTGGGTACGCATGACTGACGACATCGACGAAGCCTGTGCGGCACAGATCGAGTACCTGCGGAACCACGAGTTGATTCCCGACGACGTGACGGTGACGGGGTACGTCTACGAGGTGGAGAGCGGTCACCTGCGTCGCCCCGGTGAGCGGGTCGCCGAAGACGTCAACGAACGGGTGTGAGACGGGTCGGCCCCTCCGATAGAGGTGGCGTCGGTAGCCGACTGCGACTCACTCGTCCGCGCCGTCGAACTCGGTGAACGCCTCGATAGAGACGTACAGGTCGTCGCGACCTCCCGGTTGCATGACGTAGGTTGTCGGGTAGACATCCGCGACGGGGTACACTTCCGGTGTCTTCATCTGAACGACCTGCTCTTCGTCGAGACCGTCGATGAACTCTGTCGTCACCATCGGTTCGACGAAGGTCAACTGCCCGGTGCCGTCGCCGTCCGTGTCGTACGCGCCGTAGATGTTCGTGTGTGTGAACGACCCGTCGGGCCGGAACTCGGCCCCAGTCGTGTCGACGAGGTGTTCGCCCATCTCGCCCTCGACGAGCGGCGTGTCGGGTTCGCCGTCGCCATCGGCATCTATCACCGGCAGGCGCTGGTAGTCCGTCGGCATCTGTGCGTCCGGAATGTCGAACGTCGCCGGGCCGGTGACGATGGTCTCGACCATCTCTTCTGGAACCGTGTAGAAATGAAAGTCGTAGTGAGGGACGGTGTAGACGTCCGGCGGTGGATGACCTTCCGGATTGTAGTGGAAGCCCACGAACGTGAACTGATGTGTCTCCACCGACGCGGGGAGCGCAAGATGTGCGTCCAGTGCGTCCTCGTCGAACGCCGCCAGTGCGTCGGCGTCCATGTAGACACCGAGCGACGAGAGGTTCCCCTGTGGGTTCGTCGTCGCGTACGTTTGGACCACCCCATCGAGAAAGTCGATATCGTCGCCCCACACCATCTCGTGGTTCTGTGGTTTCGGATGCGCTGCCGTCCGCGCTGAGAAGGCCCGCCCCCCGGCGATGACCCCTCCCGCGAGTACGGCACTCGTCGCTACGCCCCGCTTGAGCGCATCGCGCCGTGTCAATCCTGTCTCTGGCTGTTGGTCGGGCATCTGAATCTGGGCGACGCGTGTCGCCCGAACGTGAAGACACGACGCTGTCACATAGTTATAGGTCTCGAAGGTATCGGTAGCAACGAGTACTCTCAGGCCCTGCAGACGGTGTCGCGGTAATTGTCGAATACGTAGCATGGTCGTCACCGGTAGCGCTCCGGTGACTGGCGGGTGTTCTATCGCCCCGGTGAGACGTCGACGCCGTTCTGTAGCGAGGTGTCAGCCGTGGTATATCGCGGGTGCCGTCGTCTCCCAGACCTCAGCAGGTCGGTCCCTGCGTGGCCCCACACTTAATCCACGTCTCGCCCTACGGTGGCAGTATGGAGTCGTTGCACCCGCGAGTCAGACTGCTGTGGGCTGGCCGGACAGTCGTCTCCGCGTCCGTACTGCTGGGACTCGTGGTACTGGTAGACCGGTTGTTCTTCTCGTTACCGCTGGAACTGGCGGCCGTCGGATGGGCGCTACTGGTCGTTCTCGGCACCGTACACGCGGCGTTCGCACATCGAATCTGGCGCTTCGGGTTGCAGGACGACGCGCTGTTTCTCGTTCGCGGCGTGTTGACCCGCAGGGATACGTCGGTCCCCTACGTCAGGGTCCAGCACGTCGACACGACCCGCGGTCCGATAGAGCGGACGGCGGGCCTCGCCAGCGTCGTCGTCTACACCGCCGGGTCGCGCGGCGCGGACATCACCATCCCCGGCCTCCGCCCGGAGCGAGCGACGGAACTACGAGAGCGTCTCCGTGACCTCGCCAGCGAGAGCGAGGCCACCGACGCAGTATGAGACGACTGCATCCCAGAAGTGCGGTCCGGCGCGTCGGCCGTGCGGTGGTACAGGGCGCCGTCTTCGGCTTCTTCGTCGGGACGGCGCTGGCCGGGACGATCGGCCTGCCGTCGTGGGTCGGCCCCGCGCTCGCTCCACTCGGCGCGACGGTCACGGGCGGGTTCGCGCTGGTTCGGTACTACCGGTTCCGCTATGCGATTACCGGCGGCACGCTGGCCGTCGAGTCGGGCGTGTTCGCCCGCCAGTCGCGCGAGATACCGCTCGGGCGGATTCAGAACGTCGACCTCCGGCAGGGCGTCGTGAATCGATTGCTGGGGCTGACCGTCGTCGACTTCGAGACGGCCGGCGGGAGCACCACCGAGGCCTCGCTGGACGCCGTCGCCCCCGAGGAGGCCGACCGACTCCGCCGCCTCGTCCAGCGCTACGGCCGCGATAGCGACGAGCGAGACGCGGCGACGACCGAGACGTCGACGGACGAGCCCGCCGGTTCGGGGCCGACCGAGCACGACGAGGTGACAGACCTGTTTGCCTTCTCGTGGCGCGACCTGCTGACCTACGCCGTCGTCTCTGTCCGACCGGCCGCGCCGGTGCTGACGCTCGCCGGCCTGCCGCTGGGCGGTGACCTCGTCGCCGCCGTTGTCCGGTTCAACCTCACGCTGGTCGGTGCCGAACCGGCGCTGACGCCGTCGGTGCTGGACACGTTCGGGCCGCCGAGACTGGTCGCCCTCGCCCTGCTGACGCTCGTTCAGTTCCTGCTGACGGCGCTGCTGGTCAGCGTCGTGCTCACGGTCGTCGAGTACTACGACTTCCGCCTGTTCCGGGAGGGCGACGACTTGCGGTATCAGCGTGGTCTGGTTCGGCGGTACAGCGGCACCATCCCGCTGTCGAAGGTCCAGACGGTGACGGTCAAGGAGAACGTCCTGATGCGCCGGTTCGGACTGGCCACCCTCGTCGTCGAGACGGCGGGCTACAGCGGCGGGAACCAGCAGTCCGCACAGGGCGTCGCCGTGCCGATGGCCCCCCGCGAGGAGGTGTACGAACTCGCACGCGACATCGAGCCGTTCGGGACCTTCGAGTTCGAGCGACCGCCGACCCGCGCCCGTCGGCGGTACGCGTTCCGCTTCGCGTTCGTCGCCACCGTCCTCACCGGCGTCGGCTACGCCGTCGACACGTTCGGTCTGGGGACTGGCTTCTGGTGGGTCTTGCTCGGTCTGTTCGTCCTCGTCCCCCCGGCGGCCCACTTCCGGTGGCGCCATCGTGGGTTCGTGCTGGACGACGACGTTCTGGCCACGCGCTCGGGGTTCTGGTCACAGACGACGCGGATCGTGCCGTACTACCGTGTCCAGACGGTGTTCGTCGGTCGGTCGCCGTTCCAGCGTCGTCGTGACCTCGCGACGGTCACCGCGGATACCGCCAGCACGGCGAGCATCTTCGGCGGGTCCGCGACCGTCTACGACGTCGACGAGGCGACGGCAAGCGACCTCCGGGCCGAACTCCGGAGACGACTGTACACGGACTTGCTGGCCCGAAAGCGCGCTCGTCTCACTGCCAGCGACAACGAGTAGGGGTCACGGAAACCGGCCGTCTCCGTGCCGCCGTACGGCTACGACCGGCCGACCGCCCCGAACGCCGGCCTCACTCGATGTGTCGCGTGCCACACTGCTTACAGGAGAACAGCGTCCCATCGGATAGGTCTTGTTCGGCCGCCAGCGGGAAGCCACAGTCGGGGCAGTCCGTCATACGTTATATTCACGGCCGACGGGGTTTAAAACACGGCGCTACCTATGCAAGGTCGCACTAGCTCTCCGCCCACTCGACGAGTCGCCCGTACACCTCGTCCGTCCCGAGAGCGTCGGCGTCGCCCACGAGCACGAGGGCCTTTTTCGCCCGCGTCATCGCGACGTTGATGCGTCGGTAGTCCTCGAATATCGGCCCCTCCAGCGTCTCCGTCGCGACGAAGGAGACGACGATGACCTCTTTGCTCGACCCCTGGAAGCGGTCGACGGTGTCGACGGCCACGTCGGGCAGTCGGCGGTCGAGTTCGGCGACCTGCGCCCGGAACGGCGCGATGACGCCGACGTCCGCTGCAGGGACGCCGGCCTCGCGATACGCCGCTACCACCTCGGCGACGGCGTCGGCCTCGACGGGGTTGGTGTTACCCGTCTGGGTCCCGCCGGGATCGACGAACGAGACTCTGTCTCGGAGGTGCTCGGGCAGGGCGTCCATCGAGACGCCCGGGAGGTCGTCGATTCGCTGGCCCGCGACCTCGCCGGTCGCCGGGCGCAACTGGCCGTCGTAGAACTCTCTAGAGGCGAAGGCCTGAATGTGCTGGGCCATCCGGTACTGCCGGTCCAGCATCACCCCGGCGTCGGGATGCGTCTCGATGAGGCGCTGGAACAGCGACGTCGAGAGGGTGGCGTCCTCGGACTGGACGACGGGCGGGAGTTGCTGGTGGTCCCCGACGAGGGCGAACCGGTCGGCGAGCGTCGTCGCCGCCAGCGTCCCGGGTTCGGTCAACTGTCCGGCCTCGTCGACGACGGCCACGTCGAACGACTGGCTCTGCATGGCCGTCCCACCGCAGGTGGCCGTCGTCGCCGCGACCACCTGCGCGTTCTGGAGTGTCGCCGCACACTCGCCCGGGTCGCCGGACTGCTCTAGCCGGTAGTTCTGCATGTCCTCGCGCACGCCGCTCTCGGTACCGACGCGGACGATATCGGTGAATCCCTGCTCTTCGAGTGCCTCGATGGCGTTGTCGACGGCGCGGTTGGTAAAGGCCGACAGCAGGACCCGGTCGCCACGGTCGACCAGTGCCCGGACCATCCGCGCGAGCGTGTAGGTCTTCCCGGTTCCCGGCGGGCCGTGGACCAGCGCGAAGTCCTCGGCACCGACCGCCAACTGGACGGCCTCGTTCTGGGCCTCGTTGTTGTCGATGAACGTCTCCGCGACCGTCTCGAACTCGGGGTCCCGTCGTCCGAACAGCACGTCCTTCTGCTCGGGCGGTTGCGTGAGCAGGGCGTCGTGGAGTGCGTTCTGGAGGCGGTCGGTGGTCAGTTCCGAAGGGTAGATGTCGAGACGGCGCAGGTCCAGCGGTTCGTCGGCGGTGACGACTATCTCCTCGCCGCTGCTCACGGTTTCCCCGTTCGCGTCTTCCGAGGCGCTCCGCGCCTCGCCAATCCGTTCGACCCGCGCCAGTTCCGCGTCCCCGGTCACCGGGTCGCCGTCGCTGGCCATCACGAGGTCGCCTTCCCGAATCTTCGAGACGGCCCCGGTACCCCTCGCTCGGAGTTCCCAGCGACCGCTGTCGAGTTCCGTCCGTCCCACCGGTTCGAGGTCGACGAGCGCCCGGTCGTCAGCGGCGCGTTCCTCGGCGGTCTGCTCCCAGAGTTTCGCGTACTCGCGGTGGACCGCCCGTCGCTCGGCCTCGATGGCCGTATAGAACCGCTCGAAGTAGTCCCGCTCTGCTTCGGGGATGGCGACGCCGACCTGTCCGGCCTTCGATTCTTGGTCGAGACGGCCGGAGACGGCCATACAGGTGTCCTGCTCGAAGCAGTACTCGCACTTGGTGTTGGCCTCGTAGCCCGTCGGCACGCCGGTGTCGTGTTCCATCGCCGCGATGGCGTTGCGGGTCCGAATCACGTAGTTCAGCAGACCTGACCCGATGGAGAACTCCTTGGCCGGCGAGAGGTCGCCGCTCTCCTCGCTCCGGTCGACGGCGGCGTTTTTCGTATACAGCAGCGTCCCGGTGTCGGGGGCGGCTTCGATAGGCGTCGTCGTCCCGCCGTCACCGGCCATCACGGCGCTCGCGTCCAGCGAGTTCGCCGCCCGTTCGCCGAGCATCAGCGCGTACGCCGTCGCCTGAATCTTGTCCTGAAAGCGTGGCTCTCGCTTCGTGTTCTTCCCGGTCTTGAGTTCGACCGGCATCCCGCGGCGGACGGCGTCGGCCCGCCCTTTCATCCCGTAGCGCTCGGAGATGAGCGTCATCTCGGAGCGCCAGTCGCTCTCCGCGGGACTGAAGTCCCGCTCAGAGCTGTCAGCGGCTGTCGCCGCGCTGTCCTCGTCCGTCAGCGTCCCTTGCTGGAGCCACCCCTCGATGGCCTTCGCGTGGTCGCGCACGTCGCCGGCCACCTCGTCGGCCTCTCGGCCGAGCAAGCCGATGTCCAGCCCGGCGGCTTCGATTTGGTCGTCGATGGCCGCTTCGACGTCCCGGCCCCGGAGCAGGTCACCGAACACCTCGTGGACGACGGTCCCTTTCACGAGCGGATACGCGAGGTCGGCCCCGTCCAGTTTTCGGAGGTAGTACATCCGTGGACACTGCACCCAGGCCCGGACGTCCGTCACGTCGACGAGGAAGTCCGGTTCGACGACGACGGTGGCGTCGCTGCCCACCGAGTACTGCGTCTCGCCCTGATACTGTCGTTCGTCGGGGTCGTAGACGGCCAGTTCCATCCCCGGTTCGAGGACGTCGGCCGTCTCGGTCCACTTCCCCCAGAGCGTGACCGTCGTCGGGACGCCGGCCCCGCGGTCCGGGCGGAGCGTCACCTCACAGAGGTCGCTCTCGCCGTACTGCGTGTTCACGGTCTTCGGGTCGCTCACCTCGACGACGGGGCCGCGAAGTTGCACGGCCTGAGTCAGGGCGGGGCCCGGAAAAACGCTGTCGGTCACTCCGCCTTGCGACGACGGCGACCCGAGCGCTGACTCGTGGGTGTCGGGCACGGTCCCCGCCGTCTCTCAACCGAACCGACGATACTGTCGTGCAGAGTGAATTTTTCATTCTGGCGTAGATGACGGCAAGAAGTGGGCACTATCTGCGACAGCTCCACTCGAATGTCTTCTTATCAATGTAGTTTCGCTACATTCATTTATTCGGAGAGGGAACGATCAGATATGAGCGCAGAAACCGAGTCGGTCGAGAGTCGTCCGGTCGATACGCCACAGGTCGTCGCCGCCGTCGACGAGACGGACGGCCAGCGTCGCCTCGTCGTCGCAGACGTCACGACCGACGAGGCGTGGCTGTCGGTTCCGACGAGCGCCGCCGCGTCGCTCTCCGAGTGGCGATAGCTCGCGTTTCAGACCTCCGTCTCGTTCTCGTGACTGTAACGCCGCAGCGTCTCCAGTGAGACGTCTTCGAGGACGTCTTCGCTCGTGGCCGCCAGCACGACCGGCGGCGCGTAGCCGTCCTCGTGGGCCTCGATCCAGCGCGGGACGCAGACACACCATCGGTCGCCCGGTTCGAGGCCCGGGAAGTTCAGTTCGGGGCGCGGCGTGACGAGGTCGTTGCCGGCCGCCTTGCTGTACTCCAAAAACGCCTCGGTCATCACCGCACAGATCTCGTGTCGACCGGGGTCACGTTGCAGCGGGTAGCAGTAGCCGTCCCGCATGAACCCGGTCACCGGGTCCTGCGAACAGCTCTCGAGGTCGCCACCTAGGACGTTCGACTCGCTCTCCATACTGCTAGCTCCGGGCGTCCGCCTAAAGGGGTTCGGCTCTCTCTCGTCGGGTCGTGACCGGCGGCGTATCGCGGAGACCGATGCCTTCATTCTGACGCGGGACCAACCACCGACCGACAATGCGCGTTCGTGACTGGCAGGACATCATCGAGGACGTGATGGACAGCAACGCCGACCCCGGCGGGTGGCGCGCCGTCGGCGGCGACCGCGCGAACGGTATCGGCGAGGACCTGTACATCGGCCACCCCTCCTCCGGGGTCTACCAGCTAAAGACGTACGCGAAGAACCCCTTCGAGGTGCAGGGCGTCGGGACGCGGGTAGCCCGCCGTATCGACGAGGACATCGACCCCCTCTTCCCCGAGGACGGGACCGGGCTGTTCGGCGTCCAGCAAGCCCCCGAGGACGAGGACGACGCCGAGGAGAAGGCGAAGAACCTCGAAACCGTCCTCGAGACGCACGCCGACGCGCCGACGACGCCGCGCGCCATGCTCGAAGACGTCCTCGACGCCGTCGACTCGCCGGCCTACGGCCCGATGGAGTTCGACCAGTACGACCGCCCGGAGCGGATGGACTCGCTGACCGATACCTTCGAGGAGGCCGAGGAACTGCTCGATACGGAGTTCGAGGACGTCATCGAGGAAGACGTCGAACGAGGATTCTACTGATGACACACCGAGACGAAAGCGACAGGAAACGGGGCCGCTGATGGTCGGTCCTTCGATTACCAGAACGGACCGCGAGAAGTTCCTCAAGCGACTGAAAATCGGCTTCGCGGTGCTGGTGGGCGGGTCGATGGCGCTGGTCACGCTCTGGGGTGGTGCGGAACTGCCGCTCGTCGTCGGCGTCGCTGTCGGCACGACCGCCGTCGGGCGCCTCCTCGCGGAGTTCACGTTCCCCGACAGCATCGCCGAGACTCCCTACGAGGATACGACCGACCGCGGGCCGAAACCCGGCGTCCGAACGCAGCGGCGGCGCTCCGAATCGGACGAAGACGGCCTCACGCGGGCGACGGACGGCGACGGACGGCGCTCGAATCGCGAGTAGCGACGTCATCCCACGTGTTTGAGGTACAGTGAACGACCGGCGGCGAAGACATCCCAGACGGGACTGACGCCGCGTTCCCAGACGAGCGTCGGAATCGCCTGTCCGCCGAACCCCTCCTTGTACCGGAACACGCCGTTCTCGTAGTCTGGTTTCGTCGTCCCGAGGTCGTAGGTGTCGTACCCGTTCGCGATGCCCCATCGGATGACGTAATCGTAGAGGCGCTCGGACGTGTGGTGCTCGAAGTACCGCTCCGGAACGGCAGAGAGGTAGCCGTGGACCGACGACTGTTCCTCGTCCACTATCTCCAGCAGTCCGCCCGCGTACTTCCCGTCGACGCGTGCGGTCACGAGGAGCAACCGGTCGTCCATGTCCAGCAACTCCTCGAAGAACCGGAACGGGAACGGGTCAGTGCCGATACGAGCCATCACCTGCTCGTAGGTCCGGTAGTATCGCTCGAGCGTGTCCCACGTCACCGGTTCTTCGACGATCTCCAGTCGGTCTGTTTCGCGTCCCCGTTCGATGCCCCGGCGTCGTGACCGACTCATCCCAGCGAGGACGTCGTCGTACCCCCGTGTGAGGTGCACCAAGAACCGACAGCGTCGCCGGTTTGGGACGTAGTCGTGGGCCTGCAACGCCGTGTTGTACCGGACGTAACTTGGGTCCAGCGCCCGTATCTCGTGGACGATGGTGCGGGGCGACAGCATGTCGGGTACCGCGTCGAGCAGTTCCGAGAGTACGGCGTCCGTATCCGTGGTCATCACCGGCCCGCCGAACCCGGGGTCGACGGAGGTCAGCCGCCGGAACGGGGCCCGGTCCGCCCCGTCGAGGGGCGCGACGAAGTTCGGAAAGAGGCCGACGAGGTTGTCGTCTTTCCTGACGACGAGGTGTCGGGGCGTGCGGTCGAGGCCGGCCTCGACGGCGTCGAGCCACTCGTAGCGGTGGAAGACGCTGCCGCGACTCGCGTGTTCGACGACGTGGTTCCACTCGTCGCGACACACTTCGCGAACCGACTCGACGATGTCGACCTCCAGCCGAGACTGACCGCTCGCCACCGGGGCGTCCCCAGCGATTCCGGACGCGAGACGACTGACGAGGTGCATCCGGGCCTCGCTTACTCGAAGTGGTGACTATGTAATGGTGGGATTTCGGGCGGTAAGCCGTGGTATCGCGGTGGGACTCTCGCTCGTCGGCCTGTGGACGCTTACGGGTCGACGCGCTCTATCCACAGCGACGGGGTCGCTATCTCGTCGTCGGTCGGGAGCGTCTCCGGGGAGTCCCACACCCGGCCGGTGGCCGCGACGCCTCGGGCGTCGGCCACGGCCTCGAAGAACGCCTTCCCGCGTTCGTACTGCTGGCGTTTCATCCCGAGGCCCAGCACCCGCCGGACGAGTTCGGCGACCGGGCCACGACCCTGTCGTCGCTCGTCGACCTTCCGCCGCAGGTCGTCGTACTCGTCGTCGAAGGCCCGGTCCATCAGCAACTCCGCGTACCCCTCGACGGCGGTCATCGTCGTGTCGAGTTCGCCCAGCGAATCGCGGTCCAGATTGCCGTCCGTGAGGCGGTCGATGGCCTCCTCCATCGTCTCCTCCATGTGGTCGGAGAGCCACGGCGCGGCCCCGAACTCGGCGGCGTGTGTCACCTCGTGGAACGCTATCCAGCGGCGGAACCGGTCGTGGTCCACGTCGAGTTGGTCGGCGACCTTCCGGATGTTCGGCCGGACGAAGTACAGGGCGTGGTCGTCGCCGTCGGCGAGCAAGAGGGGGTCGTACTGCCCGAGGACGTTGTTTCCGAGAAAGGAGAGCGCGAACGCCATCGACCCGGTGTTGACCACGCGGGCGACGCCGGGGATGAACTCCGCCTGCTGTTCGATAGGCGCCATCACTCGTTCGAAGGTGGCGACGTTGGCGTCTATCCAGTGGTGTCGGTGCTGAATCTCGACTGTTTCGGGGAGGTCGAAGTCGAGCTGCCCGACTTCCCGGACGCGATCCCGGGCGTCCCGGACGTCCGTCGCGTACCCCTGTCGCTCCGTGGCGGATACGTCGAGGTCGCCGGGATCCGTCGCCGACTTCGCGGCCTCGGCGACGGCGGTCCAGTCTATCGGACCGTCGCCAGAAGCGCCGGCGACGGCGCGAACGCTATGATATAATCCCATACCCGAAGGAGGGGACGGGGCGGCATAGTCCTTCTCCCCACCTGCGGGGGTGTCCTCGACCCTATTCGTCGTCCATATCGACGGACGGCAGGTCCTCGTCGTCGCTCCCGCCGAGCAGTTTCTTGCCGGCCACGGCCACGCCGACGAGGGCGAGGAGGACGACCAGTGCGAGTACCCCGCCCCGACCACCGGAGTCGCTCGCCTCGCTTTCGTCGGCGGCCGTCTCGGCAGTCTCGCCGTTTCCGACGCCGGGTGCGTTCGCAGTGAACTCGGCGCCGTCCAGATGCAGTTCGAGGAGGGTGAATTTCGCCATGCTGATACTTCGCCGGCCCGGCTCTTATCGGTTGTGGCGGCCCCGTAATTCTTCACAGATGGCGGCATAGGCCGGGTATGGACGACCGACGACGGACCTTCCTCGAATCGCTACTGACCACACCGGCCCCATCCGGCTACGAAGCCGACAGTCAGCGGGTGTGGGTAGAGTACGTGCGCGAGTTCGCCGACGAGGTACGCACCGACGACTACGGGAACGCCGTCGCCACCCTCTACGGCAACGACACGTCGGTCGCGCTGGCGGGTCACGGCGACGAGATCGGGTTCATCGTCCGCGACGTGACCGACGACGGGTTCCTCCGCATCGAGCGCATCGGCGGCTCCGACAAGACGGTCTCTCGCGGGCAACACGTCACGGTCCACACCGCCGACGGGCCACTGTCCGGCGTCGTGGGGCAGACGGCTATCCACCTCCGAGACCCCGACGACGAGAGCGTCCCCGAGGTGGCAGAGCAGCACGTCGACGTGGGTGCCGAGGACGGCGACGAACTCGAAGAACTGGTCGACCGCGGGGATCCGGTGACGTTTCAGCAGACCCTCAGCGAACTCGAAAACGGTCGGCTGGCCGCCCGCGGGATGGACAACCGAATCGGAATCTGGGCCGCCGCGGAGGGCCTGCGCCGGGCCGCGGAGCGCGGCGTCGACGCCACCGTGCACGCCGTCTCGACGGTACAGGAGGAGGTCGGGCTACAGGGCGCGAAGATGGTCGGCTTCGACCTCGACCCGGACGCCGTCCTCGCCGTCGACGTTACCCACGCGACGGACGCCCCGGACTCGCCCGGGAAGCGCTCGAACGGCATCGAACTCGGCGGCGGGCCGGTCGTCGCTCGCGGGAGCGCCAACCACCCCGTCGTCGTCGAGGCGCTTCGCGAGGCCGGTGCCGACGAGGAGGTAGCCGTCCAGTTGCAGGCCGCGGGCATCAGGACGGGCACGGACGCCGACGCGTTCTTCACCGCCCGGGGCGGTATCCCGGCGGCCAACGTCGGCCTGCCGAACCGATACATGCACACGCCCGTCGAAGTCATCGACCCCGAGGACTTAGACGGCGTCGCGGACCTGCTCGCCGGATTCGCGGTCCGCGCCGACGACCACGCACCGTTCAGCGTCGAGGTCTGATACTGCCGGCTGTACCAGTTCGAACGGATTCGCCACTCCGGGTGACGACCATCGTCACGAACGTACAGCCGACAGTATAACCGACCCTTACCCCGGTGACAGACCGGTACCCGGGCTATAACGAACCGCTGGCATCGGCGATATCGACGTATGACCGGCGCCGCTTCCTGTCGCCCCGTCCGTTCGCCAGCGACGCGTCTCCCGACGGCGAGGAGGTCCGAACCATAGCATGGACGTGCCGCTCTCGCGGAGCCGGGCGGCGTGGTGGGTCGCCGGGTTCGTCGCGGCCGCCGTCGTGGCGTGGGTGCTCGCAAGTTACGTCGGCACGTTCGTCCTCGGCGTGTTCCTCTACTACGTGGCACGGCCGGCCTACCGACGCTTGCAGCCACGACTCCGTTCCACGGTCGCCGCGGCGACGGCCCTCTGTGTGCTCGCCGTGCCAGTGGTTCTCCTCGTGGGCTACACGCTCGCCGTCGCCGCACAGGAACTTGGCCGTCTCGCACAGACGGTCGATCTGGGACCGCTAGCTGACCGTATCGACCCCTATCTTGACGTTTCGGCGGTCGTACAGGACCCGGAGATGTTGCTCCGGAACCCGGACGTGATCGACGCCGGACAGTTGCTCGCCGAGGGCGTACTGGCGTACCTCCCGCTGGTCGGGACGGCGCTCGTCAACCTGTTTCTGGCGCTCGCCGTCGCGTTCTACCTCCTCCGTGATGGGCCGCGGCTCGGCCGGTGGCTTCGGGGTACGTTCGGGAACGGCACAGGCACCTTCGACGCGTACGTCCGCGCCGTCGACGAAGACCTCGGGAGCGTCTACTTCGGCAACATCCTCAACGCGTTCGTCGTCGCCATCGTCGCCGTCGTCGTCTACACGGTGCTGAACGCCTTCGCCCCGGCGACCAGCATCCCGTACCCGGCGCTCGTAGGCGTCCTCGCCGGCGCTGCGAGTCTGATTCCGGTCGTCGGCATGAAACTCGTGTACGCCCCCGTCGCCGTCGGTCTGTTCGCGCGCGCCGTCGTCGCGGACGAACCGCTCTGGTTCCCGACGGCGTTCGTCGTCCTGACCGTCGTGTTCGTCGATATCGTCCCGGACCTCCTCCTCCGACCGTACGTCTCGGGCCGGAACCTCCACGTCGGACTCGTGATGATCGCTTACATCCTCGGCCCACTGCTCTTTGGATGGTACGGTCTCTTCCTCGGTCCGCTGGTGCTCGTCTTGGTCTTTCACTTCGCCCGTCTGGTGCTGCCGACACTCGTCGCCGGCGAG
Source organism: Haloarcula pellucida (assembly GCF_014647235.1). Lineage (GTDB taxonomy): Archaea > Halobacteriota > Halobacteria > Halobacteriales > Haloarculaceae > Haloarcula > Haloarcula pellucida. The sequence goes on along the minus strand of NZ_BMOU01000001.1, from coordinate 1,041,835 downwards.
CGGACGGCGACGACGTCGGCGGTCCCGGGCGACCGACCCGACCACGAACCCGTCGAGGCGGACACGGCCGGGGAACCCCCGAACGACTCGCCGGAAAGTGACCTCGCGTAGACAGGTCTGTCCGCTATCGCGCGCTTCTGTCTAGCACGTGTCCCGTTTGAGGCCGCGCAAGCGGTACGTTTAAGCGGCAGTCACTATCCCAACCGAACATGAGTGGACGACCGCTTGACGTTCTCGAAGCCTCGCTCGGCGAGGAGGTCACTGTACAACTCAAGGGCGGCGAGATATTCGAGGGGACGCTGACTGGGTACGACCAGCACATGAACCTCGTCATCGAAGACGAAGACACAACGATTATACGCGGGGATAACGTCGTCTCGATTAACCCATGACTGGTGCAGGAACCCCGAGCCAGGGTAAGAAGAACACCACGACACACACGAAGTGTCGTCGGTGTGGCGAGAAGTCGTATCACACCAAGAAGAAGGTCTGTTCGTCGTGCGGATTCGGTAAATCCGCCAAGCGACGAGACTACGAGTGGCAGTCGAAAGCCGGCGAATAACCCTCAACTACAATGCACGAGAAGTGCGGCGTCGTCGGCATCTCTCTCGAGGACCGTGACGCCGCCCGCCCCCTCTACTACTCCCTGTACGCCCTCCAGCACCGCGGCCAGGAGTCGGCCGGCATCGTCACCCACGACGGCTTCCAGCAACACAGCCACGTCGAGATGGGACTCGTCGGCGACGCCTTCGGCCCCGGAGACCTCGAATCGCTCAACGGGTCGAACGGTATCGGTCACGTTCGCTACCCGACGGCAGGCAGCGTCAACACCTGCTGTGCCCAACCGTTCTCCGTCTCGTTCAAGTCCGGGTCGCTGGGCCTCTCTCACAACGGGAACCTCGTCAACGCCGACGAGATAGGCGACGAACTGGCCGACCTCGGCCACGCCTTCACGAGCGACGGCGACACCGAGGTCATCGCCCACGACCTCGCGCGCAACCTCTTAGAGGAGGACCTCGTCCGCGCGGTCAAGCGGACGATGGAGCGCATTCACGGGTCGTACTCGCTGACCATCATGCACGACGAGACGGTACTCGGCGTCCGTGACCCGCAGGGCAACCGACCGCTCTGTATCGGTGAACTGGACGATGGGTACGTCCTCACCTCGGAGTCGGCAGCTATCGACACGCTGGACGGGGAACTCATCCGGGACGTCGAGCCGGGCGAACTGGTCGTCCTCCACCCCGACGGCACCGGCTACGACACCTACCAACTCGTCGAACAGGCGAACACGGCCCACTGCTTCTTCGAACACGTCTACTTCGCGCGCCCGGACTCGACCATCGACGGCAGTCTGGTGTACGAAGTCCGGCGTGAACTGGGCCGCAAACTCTGGAAAGAGTCCGGCGTCGAATCCGACGTCGTCCTCCCGGTACCCGACTCCGGGCGTGCGTTCGCCTCCGGGTACGCCGAGGCCGCACAGGACGCCGGTTCGGACATCGAGTTCGCCGAGGGCCTGATGAAGAACCGCTACGTCGGCCGCACGTTCATCATGCCGACACAGGACGAGCGAGAGCGGGCCGTCCGCCTGAAACTCAACCCCATCAAGTCGACCATCGAGGGCAAGAAGGTCACCATCATCGACGACTCCATCGTCCGTGGGACCACCTCGACCCAGCTCATCCAGTTGCTGAAAGACGCCGGTGCCGAGGAGGTCAACGTCCGCATCGGCGCGCCGGCCATCGTCGCGCCGTGTTACATGGGCATCGACATGGCCTCCCGCGAGGAACTCATCGCCGGCGATCAGTCCGTCGAGGAGATCTGCGACGAAATCGAAGCCGACTCGCTGTCGTATCTCTCTATCGACGCTATCGCCGAGACCCTGCAGACGAGCAAAGCCGACCTCTGTCTGGGCTGTGTGACCGGCGAGTACCCCTACGACATCGAGGGCGAAGAGACCGACCGAGAGGTCACTCGTCCCGAAATCGGCGAAGAACCGACGGTCGCGGACGACTGACGAAGAAAGCGGCCGGCGCCCCGGTCTCCGGTTTTGCGAACGGTGAGTGCGATACTGCTCGGGCGGCGTCCCGAGCGGTAACGCGTCGTTCGCTAGCTATCGACGAGTGTTCACTCACCACACGAGATACAGCATCGCGTAGACGACGATACCGAGCGAGAAGGAGACGAGCCACAGTCCCGCGGCCAGTTTGCCGGCCCGCGGGTGGTTCGTCCGGCCGAGTTCCGACACCGGATAGCTCGCGGCCAGCAGGAGGACGTAGTAGACGGCCGGGATAGCGACGATGGCGAGCAGGATGTGGATAGCCAGCACCGGGAAGTAGACGTACGACTCGACGACGGCCGGGCCAGTGAAGTCCGTCGGTCCCTCCAGCGTAATCCGGTACAGATAGAGGACGAGGAACGTGACGAACAGCCCGAACGTCGAGAGCATCAGCCGGCGGTGTCGACGGACCCGTCCGTTCCGAATCGCACTGATACCCGCGAGGATGGTGACGATGGCCGTCGCACTCACGGCCGCGTTGACGTGGGGGATGGCTGCGAGGACCGCGTCGGGCGCGCGCGGGAGGACCGTCTGCGGAATCGCGCCGAGGACCGCACCGAACACGAGGGTCAGCGAGACGACGGTCAACAGCCCGGTCAATGCAGGGACACGCTCACGAACAGCTATCATGTGACGACGTAGGTGACTCGCGATAATGTGGGTTGTGACACGTCTCGGGGCTGGGTACGCGGGTGCCTTGCTGGCGGTCTTATAGGTACCTTACGACGCGAGAGCCCGGGGATGCCGTTCACCACGGCACGGAACTGCCTTCGAGAGAATGTACGTCGATAAGTTCGGCTTAGGTGATGTTTTCTGTGATTTACAATGCTCCGCCTGTGCGGAGTTCGCCGTGTGCCATCACCACTCAAATGGGCCTACTACCAGTACGTCGGGGCCGCCATGTCGGTCCTGTCCCGATATCCCGTCGGGACGAACGTCTACGAACGGGACTGGGACGCGCTCGTCATCCTCGATACGTGCCGGGTAGACGCGCTCCGTGAGGTGGCCCCGGAGTACGACTTCGTCGAGGACGTCGACGCCATCTGGTCGGTGGGGTCGGCCTCTGCGGAGTGGATCGCCCAGACGTTCACCGAGCGCTACCGTTCGGACGTCGAGCAGACGGCGCTCGTCTCGGCGAACGCGTTCACCGAACGCGTCCTGCGGAACCGGGAGTTCCCCGAGACCGGCCGTGGCATCTCGTTTACGAACTGGCAGACGCTACGTCCGGAGGACTTCGACTACGTCGACCAGCCCTGGAAGTACGCCGACCCGCCGCCGGTCGGACTGACGCTCCCCCGACCGGTGACGGAACGCGCCATCAGTGTCGGACGAGAGCGAGACCCTGAGCGCCTCGTCGTCCACTACGAACAGCCACACCACCCGTTCACCGCACGGGCCATCGCGGAGGGTCGCGAGACGCTCGAACCGTGGGAGGGCGAACCATTCGAGTACCTCAAGAACGGCGGCGACTACGAGAGGGTCTGGGACGCGTACCTCGACAACCTCCGCTGGGTGCTCGACGAGGTCGAACTGCTGCTAGAGAACCTAGACGCCAACCGGGTGGTGCTGAGCGCCGACCACGGCAACGCCTACGGCGAGTGGGGGATGTACATGCACCGCTATGCCGTGCCCGTCCCGGAAGTCAGGCGCGTGCCGTGGGCGGAGACGACGGCCGTAGACGAGCGGACGTTCGAACCGACGCTTGTACCGCCGGAACGCGAAGCCGAGACGGACACCGACGAACACCTCCGACAACTGGGCTATCTGCAGTGACTCAGGGGCGGGCGGCGACGCGTGCGGTCTGGGTATCCGTGCCGCTCACCGACGCCGTGGCGTTGCCAGAGCGACGGTCGGCCACCCACTCGTCGTACTCGGACTGGTTCAACACGAGGACGGTGGCGTGCATCCGGCTGTGACCGGAACCGCACAGTTCGGCGCAGTAGAGTCGGTAGGCTCCGGTCCGTGTCGCGTTCGTCCGCGCGACCGTCGCCTGTCCGGGGAAGACGTCCTGTTTGATGCCGAGGTCCGGGACGTAAAACGAGTGGATGACGTCGGCCGACCTGAGCGTGAACCGCACGTCCGTGTCTTTCGGGATGACGAGACGGGACTGCGTGGTGACGTTCGAGTCGGGGTAGTGAAACTCCCACCCCCACTGGTAGGCGAGTACTTCTACTTCCATGTCGTTCTGGAGTTCGCCGCCCGGTTCGGTCGGACCGGCGGCCGCGGGCGTGATGTAGGGGTTCGACAGCACGAAGAACGCGGAGAGACCGACGAAGACGAGAATCGCACCCGTCGCCGCCGTCCACGTTATCTCCAGTGCGGGGTCGTCGATGGTCGGCTTCGGGGTGTCGTTGTTCCGGAACCGGTAGATAGCGTACACGAGCGTCAGTTCGACGAACAGCGTCAGCGGTAACGCGACGTACAGCAGTTGCTCGTTCAAGTCGTCGATAGCCGCCCGGTTTAGCGACTGTGCGGCCGCGGGGGCCGTAAACAGGAGGGCGCCGGCGACGAGGACACAGAGCCACGTCGCCACGCGACTGAGACGCATTAGCAAGTCCTTCCGGCGGGCGTCACAAATAGCTTGGCCAGCGGGGTATCGGGTCCGTCGGCTACCCCGTCGTCGGGTAGTTTTATCAGCGTGGGACTGGCAGTGTGTGTCAATGTCGCGCTGGACTGTTCGCCCCCCGACTGCCGGCGGCTTCTCGGACGGACGAGGATGAACCGGGCCGTCGTCGAGGGGTCCGCCCTCGCGGTTCTCGCACTGGGGATACTGACACTCTGGTTCAAGGCTCGCCACAGCGCACGCCCAGAGAGCGACGGCGGGTACACCACGCGCGAGGAGATACAGTTCGAGATCGGCCGTCTCCGGTCACAGATGTATCGCTGGCTGACCACGACGAACCACCGAGACATCGGCCTCCTCTACATCGCCTTTGGCACCGTCGCGGGCCTGTGGGGCGGGGTCGACGCGATGATGCTGCGGACCGAACTGCTCACCCCGCCCGCGGACATCTGGTCGCCCGAGACGTACAACGCGCTGTTTACGACGCACGGTCTGACGATGCTGATATTCTTCGTCCTGCCGGTGTTCTTCGGGATCGGGAACTACGTCCTCCCGCTGCTCATCGGCGCCGACGACATGGCGTTCCCGCGCGTAAACGCCATCGGGTTCTGGCTGTTACCGCCGGCTCTCTTGCTGGTGCGGATGGGGCTACTCGTGCAGGTCGGCGGGCAGTTTCTCAGTCTGTTCCTCCCCGATGACGCTATCGCCTTCTTCCTTACGGTCCGCGAGGTGAGCGTCGGGTGGACGCTGTATGCCCCGCTGTCGGTCCAGCAACCGAACCCGCAGATAGACCTGCTGTTGCTCGGCCTCCACCTCTCGGGTATCGCGACGACGGTGGGCGCCATCAACTTCATCTCTACTATCGTCTACGAACGGGCCGACGACGTGACGTGGGCGAATCTGGACATCTTCTCGTGGAATATGCTCGTGACCAGCGGCCTCGCCCTGTTTGCGTTCCCACTCCTCGGGAGCGCGCTGGTGATGCTCCTGCTGGACCGGAACCTCGGGACGGCGTTCTTCGCGACGGAAGGCGGCGGCCCCATCCTCTGGCAACACCTGTTCTGGTTCTGGGGCCATCCAGAGGTGTACATCCTCTTTCTCCCGGCCTCTGGGTTGATGAGTACGCTCCTCCCGAAGTTCGTCGGCCGGAAACTGTTCGGCTACAAGTTCGTCGTCTACTCGACGCTGGGACTCGGGGTCCTCTCCTTTGGCGTCTGGGCACACCACATGTTCGTCTCGGGCGTCGACCCGCGACTCAAGGCGTCGTTCATGGCCATCTCCATCGCTATCGCCGTTCCCAGCGCCATCAAGGTGTTCAACTGGATCACCACGATGTGGGACGGTGAGATAGCACTGACGGCCCCGTTCATCCTCTGTGCGGGCGGCATCTCGACGTTCATCGTCGGCGGGGTCACCGGCGTCTTCCTCGCAGTCGTCCCCATCGACGTCCTGTATCACGGCACCTACTACGTCGTCGGCCACTTCCACCTCATCGTCGTCGGCATCATCCCCTTCCTGATGATCGCGGCGAGTTACTACTGGTACCCCCTCATCACCGGCCGGTGGTACGATACGCGTCTCGCGAAGTTCCAGGCGACACTCCTCGTCTTTGGCGCGTTCGTGACGTTCATGACGCTGCTGGTCATCGGCGGACTGGGCCTGCCCCGTCGGCAGGCGATCTATCCGCCGGAGTACCAACTCGCCCAGCAGATAGCGACCGTCGGTGCCTACGTCGTCGGCCTCAGCGCGCTCATGTGGCTCTACAACATGCTGGTGTCCTATTGGCAGGGGGACGTGGTCCAGACGACGGACCCGTGGGAACTGAAAGCCACCAACCAGTTCACGCGCGAGTGGCAGTGGTTCGAGGAGCGCATGGTCGAGAAGTACGACCTCGAACCGGCCCAGCCGACGACCACGCGGCGCTCGTACGCGCCGGAGATGGAACCGCTCGGCCTCCTCGGCGGGGTCGGGACCGTCGCCGAGAACGTCTACCGGAACGCGTCGATGGCGGCCGCCGGTGGCTTCGTCGGCACCGTGCTGATGACCGGCGGTATCGGCACCGCCATCGTCGTCGACGTCCTCGACCCCGTCTCCTTCGGTGAGATCGCCGAACTCGTCGGCCTGCCGGCGGACCCGGCGCTGGGGGCGGCGCTGTTCCTCGTCGGCGGCACCGTGACGTGGCCGCTGCTGTTTCTCGCGTTCCAGGAGTACCTCCCCGGGCGACTGCTGTTCGAGACGGGGTTGGTGTTCGCGACGCTCATCTCGACCGGGTTCGCCATCGCCTTCTATACGGGCCAGCGGGGACTGGCGCTCGTCGGCTATCTGGGCTTCGTCCTCGTCGCACACTGGGCCTACGGGCTGGGACTGACCGTGACTTTCCAGTACCTCCGCTCGCGGCGACGTAAGTCGCGGGAGATGGAGGGCTGACCGATGAGCGACCAACCCGAGTCGGTGCTGTTTACCTACCTCGCGCCGTTCGTCGGCGTCCTGCTGGTCGCCGTCGGCATCGGCGCCGCCGTGCCGGGTGGCTACGCGCTCATCCAAGACGAGATCAGCACCTGCGGCGAACCCACGATAGCCGTCGAGGGGCCCGAGGCGACGGAGCGACGGTTCAACGAGACGACGCCGCAGGTGGCCCGGTTCGAGTTCGAGGAGCTCTCGACGGCCGAGCAGACGGCCTTTACCGAAGCCCTTTCGGACCCGCGGGGTGAGGCGCACGTCTCGGGTGACTTCCCGAACGCCGTCCAGTTCCGCAACGGGTCGATAGTCCGCTACGAGGGCCAGCGTCACTACGTCACCGTCGTCTCGGAGAACCCCTGTTTCGACGCCGCGCCGCTACAGTTCCCGCTCGGCGTGTTCGCCATCGCGTTCGGCGTCGTCGGGATACTGACGCCGCCGCTGTACCGAAAACTGGTCGCACTCGAAGCGTCCGCCGACAGTTAGACCGTCGATCCGACGTAGAGGACGAGAACGAGCACGATCCAGACGGCGTCGACGAAGTGCCAGTACAGCGAGGTCGTCCGGATGGCCGTGTCTCGGTCCGGTGTGTAGTGGCCGCGGAGCGACCGCCCGAACGCGATACCGATGAGGAGGACACCGAGTGCCACGTGGAGGCCGTGGAGGCCCGTCAGACCGTAGAAGGCGCTCCCCAGAATCCCGCTGGAGAAGGTGAAGCTATCCTCGACGACGAGTTCGTAGTACTCGACGGTTTGCCCGACGAGGAAGACGACACCCAACAGCAGCGTCACGCCCAGCAACCCGAGGTAGCGCTGTCGGTTCCCTGCCTCGAGCGCCTCGTGTCCGTAGTGGAGCGTGACGCTACTGGCGACCAGCAACGCGGTGTTGACGAGGACGAGCGACCCCAGCAGCGGCGGGAGATGGTCGGGCGGCCACGCACCGACGCGGACGAACGCGTAGTAGACGAAGCCGGCCGAGAACGTCGCGACGTCGGAGGCGAGAAACAGCACCATCGTGGTGCTGTAGAGGGCCGACTCGCCGCCGCGCGACTGCCGATAGTCCGCGACGAACGCCTCGTTGGCCCACCCGGCGAGGCCGACCACGAGCCCCACGGCACCCACGGGGGCGAGTACCGTCGGGAGAACCGACGGTACGAGGTCCCCGCCGACGAAGAAGAGACCGGCACCGAGATACAACGTCGCTGCGCCGACGGCCGCGACCAGCGGCCAGCGACTCCGGTGCTCGTGTTCGTGACCGTCCTCGTCCTCGTACCCGTCGGGAGCGTGCTCGGACGCGACGTCTGTCGACCCGGCCATTGCCGGAAGTGCGGCCGCGGTCGTTAAAAAACTGGTCCGGTGGCGCCACTCATCGTGGCAGCAGGTACACGGAACGTGCGAAACCCGGGGGTCGGACTACTGGAACGTCCGGCCGACCTTTTCCTCTTCGAGGTCGGGTTCGGCGGTGTCGAAGCGCTTCTCGATTTCGGCGTAGCGCTCGCGCGTCTCGTCGGTGACGCTCGGACCCACCTCGTCGAGCGCGTGCTCGAAGTGGTCCATCGTCACGCGGACGTTCCCGACCGAGTCACCGATGTCCTCGGGGTCGACGCTGTTGATGAACTCCCGGGTCGCGGCCATCGACGCCTCGCGGCAGAGGGCCTCGATGTCGGCGCCCACGTAGCCCTCGGTCCGTCGGGCGAGACTGTCGAGGTCGACGCCGTCTGCGAGAGGTTTGTCGCGGGTGTGGACCGTGAAGATGGCCCGTCGGGCCTCTTCGTCGGGCACCGGCACGTGGACGTGTCGGTCCAGCCGACCGGGTCGCAACAGCGCGCTGTCGATGAGGTCCGGGCGGTTGGTCGTCGCGACGACCACGACGTCTTCCATGTCCTCGATACCGTCGAGTTCGGTCAGCAGTTGCGAGACGACCCGTTCCCCGACGCCGGAGTCGGTCTGTCCGCCACCGCGTTCGGTCGCGATGGAGTCGATTTCGTCGAAGAACACCACGGTCGGGGCGTTCTCACGGGCCTTGCTGAACACTTCGCGGACGCCCTTCTCGGACTCCCCGACGAACTTGTTCAGCAGTTCCGGGCCCTTCACCGAGATGAAGTTCGAGTCGGCCTCGTTGGCGACGGCCTTCGCCAGCAGCGTCTTCCCCGTGCCGGGCGGGCCGTAGAGCAGGACGCCCTTCGCGGCGTCTAAGTCCATCGACTCGAACACCTCGCCGTACTCCAGCGGCCACTGGATGGTCTCCCGGAGTCGTTCTTTGGTGTCTTCGAGGCCACCGACCGAGTCCCACGTGACTTCGGGCACCTCGACGAAGACTTCCCGTAGCGCCGAGGGCTCGATGCCCTTCATCGCGTCCTTGACGTCGTCGTCGCTGATCTCCAACTTCTCCAGGACCTCGGCGTCGATCTCCTCGGATTCGAGGTCGAGTTCCGGGCGGATGCGCCGGAGCGCGTTCATCGCGCTCTCTTTCGTCAGCGAGGCGAGGTCGGCGCCGACGAACCCGTGGGTGTTCTCGGCGTAGCTGTCGAGGTCGATCTCCTCGGAGAGGGGCATCCCGCGGGTGTGGACCTGCAGGATCTCCTTGCGGCCCTCCTTGTCCGGGACACCGATTTCGATCTCGCGGTCGAAGCGGCCGCCACGGCGCAGGGCGGGGTCGATGGCGTCGACGCGGTTGGTCGCGCCGATGACGATGACCTGCCCGCGCTCTTCGAGGCCGTCCATCAGCGAGAGGAGTTGTGCGACGACGCGCCGTTCGACGTCGCCCTGCGTCTCGCCACGTTTGGGGGCGATGGAGTCGATTTCGTCGATGAAGACGATGGCGGGGGAGTTCTCCTCGGCCTCCTCGAAGACCTCACGGAGTTGCTCCTCGCTCTCGCCGTAGTACTTCGACATGATCTCCGGCCCGGAGATGGTCGTGAAGTACGCGTCTATCTCGTTGGCGACGGCCTTCGCCATCAGCGTCTTCCCGGTGCCCGGCGGGCCGTGCAGGAGGACGCCCTTCGGGGGTTCGATGCCCAACTGCTGGAACAGTTCGGGGTGGCGCATCGGGAGCTCTATCATCTCCCGGACCTGTTCGAGTTCGCTGTCGAGGCCGCCGATGTCCTCGTAGGTCACGTCGGGCGAGCCACGGTCGGCCGCTCCCTCTTCACCGCGAATCTGTTCGGCCGGCTTCTCGCTGACTTGAATCTCCGTGGAGTCGGTGACGACGACGGTTCCCGTGGGGTCGGTGTCGGCTATCTTCAGCGGAATCTTCTGGCCGGACATCGACGAGAGCGGCCCGAGACCGAAGCTCACGGGTACCGTCTGGCCCTGCGTGACGGCCTGTCCGCTGAGGTTGTTCCGAATCATCGGGCCGACGTTGCCTCGGACCCGGAGGTTCTGGGGAAGTGCGACCGTGACGTTGGTAGCGGGCTTGACGTCGGCCTTTTCGACGGTGACGCCGTCGTCGATACCGACGCCGGCCTCCTGGCGCAACTGCCCGTCGATGCGGACGATGCCCTGTGCCTCGTCCTCGGGGTAGCCCGGCCAGACGCGCGCGACGGCGCGGTTGCCCTGCTTACCTTCGAGGACGATGTAATCGCCGTTCTCGAGGTCCATCTCGTCCATCGCGGCTCTGTCGATGGCGGCGAGGCCACGTCCGGCGTCCTTCTGTTTGAGGGGTTTGACAGTGAGTTTCATCAGTTAGAGTCCTCCTCGTCTGACAGTTCGATAGTGAGGACCCCGTTGTTGATAAACGCTCGTCCGTCGGCGGCCTCCGGGACCTCCTGTTCGTACTGCTCGTCACCCGCGACGACGATGATCGTGCCGTCGACGACGTCGACGCTGGCATCGTCTAAGGCACCCACGTCCGCCGCGAGCACGACGCTGTCGTCGTACTCGAATCGGCGGAGCGGCGTCTCGTCGAACAACTGTTGTTCTGAACTCATCCTAACTACGAGTAAGTGAGACAAGTATTTATACCTTTCGCCAAAATGCGCCATACGGCGGCTACATCGAGAAAGTTGACTGTTTGCGGTTCACACCGTTTCGGTCGTCGTCGGATGGCTTTATTCTCCCGCCGCTCGTCCGTGCACGCATGGAAACAGTCGCCCACCACGGGCGGACAACGGCGTACCGAGTGAGCAGCGGCGACGGCGACGGGCCGGTCGCACTGTACGTTCACGGGAGCGGGGCGACCCATCGCGCGTGGGCGAACCAGTACGCGCCGAGTGGTCCCACACGGCCTGCGGCGGCCCTCGACTTGAGCGGCCACGGGGAATCCGACGATATCGACTCCCCGCCGGGACCCGAGACGCTCGCGGCCTACGCGGCCGACGTCGTCGCCGTCGCCCGCGCCGTCGACGCAGACGTCCTCGTCGGGAACTCACTCGGTGGCGCCGTCGCCCAGTGGGTCACGCTGGAGACGGACTGGCGACCCGAGGCGCTCGTGCTGGTGGGGACTGGCCCGACGCTCCCGGTGTTCGACGGGCTGAGGGACTGGTTGGAGACGGACTTCGACCGCGCGGTCGCGTTCCTGCACGGCCGTGACCGTCTCTTTCACGACGCCGACGGGGAACTGGCGGCCCGGTCCCGCGAGGAGATGCGCGAGACGGGACAGGCCGTCACCCGGCGGGACTTTCTGACCAGTCACCAGTTCGACGTCGCCAGCCGCCTCGGAGACGTCGACGTGCCGACCCTCGCGGTGTGCGGGGAACACGACACGCTCACGCCCCGGTCCTACCACGAGCGACTGGCCAGCGAGATACCTGCCGGCGAGTTCGCCGTGATCCCCGACGCCGCACACCTCGCGATGCTCGAACAGCCTGCCGTCTTCAACGAGACGGTGCAGGACTTCCTCGCTGCTCGGCTGTCCGAGGGGGAGTCAGGTCAGTCGAGCCAGTAGTACCGCGGGCCCAGCGCGAAAAAGAGGAGCGCGATGGCGAGCATGAGTCTCGGCGCGGCCCGACCGAGGGCCGTCGGTGCGACGACGGAGCCAAACAGCACCACACCCATCGGTCCGACGGTCTTCACGCCCGGTTTAGGGTAATCGAACGGCGCGACCTGTGCGACGGCGAGGAGGGCCACGCCGGCGGCGACGACGACGGGGTCAGTGACGCCGGCCAGATACGCCGTCGCGAGGACGATTGCACCGAGCGAGTTGGGCATCCCCGGCCGCTCGTCGGGCGCGTCGAAGTACGTCGAGTAGAACGCGGTCCGGACCACCGAGAGGACGGCGTACAGCGACGCCACGAGGACGAGGCCGACGAAGACGAGGGGCGTTCCGGCCTCGATACCGCCGAAGGCGTCGGTCAGCAGGACGTAGACGAACAGACTCGGCGTGACACCGAAGGAGACCACGTCGGTTATCGAGTCGAGTAGCGGGCCGACCTCCGAACTGTCGCTACTGCGGGCGACGATGCCGTCTAAGGCGTCGACGATGACCGAGAGGAGGAGGAGGCGGGCGGCCAGATGGAGGTCGGCGAAGGCGACGGCCCCGGCGGCGAACCCGACGACGGCGTTGACGAGCGTGACGGCGTCGGCGACACTGAGTCGGCGATGCACCTCGAATCCCATGCCTGCCCGGTGGGCCACCGCCTACATGAAAGAGTCGAAACGGGCGTCACTCCTCGGGGAGGTCGTGCCCGAAGACGAAGCGGGCCGCGGTCGCGAGCGTCCCCGTGACGAGGAGGTACAGTTGCCAGCCACCGCGAGCGACCGGGAAGATCCGGTCGACGTTCTCCGGTTCGCGCTGACCCGGCGTCGGGTCGACGCCGGTGTCCATCTGGACGGTGCTCGTGTTACCGATGGACTGGAGTGACGGACCGCCGCCCCCGTCGTTGGCACCTCCACCGGTGTTCCAGTCGACGAACGTCTGGACGATGCCCCGCTGACTCGACAGTTCGAGTTTCCCCCTGAAGACGTAAAACTCGTCGTGGATGGGCCACAGAAGGTTGGCGCCGCCGGTGACGGCGTCGAACAGCACGTGTCCGACCGCGTAGACGACGACGCAGAACCACGCGACCCGCACGCCGTAGGCGCCCCATCGACTGCGGACGTACGACTCCTCGCGGACGTAGCTGTCGATAGCTAGCACGCCCGCCAGTATCGCCGGGATGACGAGGTTCGTCGTCGCGGTCCGGTGGCCGAACTGCGAGAACAGCGCGACGAACGCATCGACGTCGGGAATCGTGACGACGACGAGCGAGAGCAACAGCGAGCGTCTGTCGAAGGCCGCACCGAGTACGGTCGCCGCGAGTAGCCCTACAAACGCGTAGTGGACGACCAGGGATGGCATACGTTCACTCACGACACGATCGGGATGAGTGTTGCGGTGAGTCGTGCAGAACGTATTTATACGACCATGCAGATTTGAGTTGCAAGGTGGGGTTGAATGTGTTCGAGCGTGGTGCTGGGGGACGTGCCAGTACCAGATGAAAGCGGGAGACATCAGTGAGCAGCAACAGGGACACCACCGGTGTCCGCGAGTTACGACTCGACCCGGGGGCACAGGCGCTCCTGTCGCTCGATACGATGCAGTCCCCCTTCAGGGAACTGCCGCCGAGTGCCTACGCGAACCTCCTCGTGGTGTCTTCGACGGCACCGGACGACGTCGCCAGCGTCCTCGACGACGCCGGTGCGGACCTGAGTCGTGTCGGACAGATTCCGATAACGGGGTCGGAAGTGGACTACGACGGGCCGATGTTGACCAGTGCCCCGGTAGTCCCGGACGACTTGACGGGACTCAGTATGCGACTCTCGCGCGTGGTGAACTCACTCGGGGCCGGCCGCGGGTGGCTAGTGTTCGACAACCTGAACGTATTCCTGCTGTACGCGAGGGAGGACCGCGTGCTTCGATTCTTCGACCACGTGGCTACACTCGCGCGCAACCACGAGATTTACGGCGTCTATACGCTCGTCAGGGACGCTATCGACGACCAGACGTACGAACGGCTTCGCCGTTCGTTCGACGTCGAAGTCGACCGTCGGTGAACTCGCCGCCCGTCACGGGCGCTTCTGTCCCGGGCTGGACAGAGGCGCTGCGCTGTCCGACCAGTAGCGCGGCAGGAACCGATGCGAGACCTCCCGTGACGACCGGGGCCCGGTACGCGACGCCGGTGTCGAAGAGTAACCCGGCGACGAATTCGGACGCACCGAAATACCCGCGTACACTGGGCGTATCGGGGCGACGATGCCCCAGCACAACAGGTCTTCCACGACGGGAGCGACCGCGAGGTCAGTCGGTTACTCGATGTCCGCCGTCTCCGGCACGACAACCACGTCTCAGGTGGCCGTGGTTCCCGGAGTACCCCTCACGAGTCCGGAACTGAAACCGCGGTATGGGCGTGCTGACACTACCGGCGGTGTTCGTCGATGAGGGTTCTGAGCGTCGTCTCGTCTTCGAGACCGACCCGTCGCTCGACCGGATCACCGTCGGCAAGCAACAGCAGGGTCGGCACGCCGCGGACGCCGAACTCGCGAGCGAGCGCCGGTGCTTCGTCGACGTCGATTTTTGCGACGCCTGCCGACGTGTCCGCGGCGACGGTCTCTATCGCCGGTTCGAGTAGCCTGCAGGGACCACACCAGTCCGCGTAGAAGTCGACGAGGAGGACCGACGTGTCCGCCACCAGTTCGTCGAGGTGCGCCTCGCTCTCGACGTGTATCGGCGTGTCGGTGGACTCTGTCTCGCTCGCGTCCGCCATGCCGCGTGTTACGCAACCACGATGCTTAACCGCTCTGTCGGTGTGTCGGTGGCGTACACGACCGCACTCACCGCTCCGTGAGTTCGGTGGCACGTCGGCGCAACCCGACATTCATCTGCTCGAATCCGCGACGCATCCGGCGACCGAGGCGGTCGACGATGCGACCGGCGAACGGTCCGTCGATAGTCTCGTGTTGGACGAACCGGGTAGTCCCGTCGTTTTGCGGTACGAGCAGGAAACTGTGTTCGGCGTCGTACCCGAAGAGACGTGACCGCCAGCGTAGCTCACGTGCTGGCTCGATGACCGTAATCTCCGGGCTGAACGATACTGTCGGCAGTCCGGGCACCGAGAGTCGCGCCGCGACGGCCTCCCCGACGGCGAACTCGCCGTCGACCGACAGCAGCGTGTTCCACTGCGGGTAGGCGTCGACGTCGGTCAACACTCTCCAGACGACGCTCGGCGGCGCTGGGACGTCGATACTGGCGGATACCTCCGGCATCGTGGCTCCGTTAGGTTCGTCTCCTGAAAAGCGTCCCGAGTGTCTCCGCTTCGTCTGTCCGGCCGCTGTAGGACCGTCCCAGAACCGATCACCTCTGAGAGCGGATACGGCGGCGTTCGACGCGTCGGGGACGTCACGGCCCGCGCCACCTCGGTCGCAGACGAGCGTCTGACGCGCAATGAAAGTTTAAGACCCGTCCGGCCCAGCAGGTGAGTATGGACCACAAGAGCGCTCCACAGGAGATTACGACGCTCGTCGGCAGAGAGGTGTACTCGAAGAACGGTGTGTTCGTCGGCGAGGTCGAGGACATCCGTCTGGACCTCGACCACGAGGCGGTCACGGGTCTCGCCCTCCACCAACTCAACAACGAACTGTTCGGTGCCGACGCACGCTCGTCTCGCGGCGCCATCGTCCCGTATCGCTGGGTACAGGCCGTCGGCGACGTCGTCATCGTCAACGACATCGTAGAGCGTCTGCGACAACCGGACGCCGAGGGGGACGAAGACGAAGAAGAGGTTCCCGCCTAGTTCCCGTTCGAGCTTTCGCCGCTCGAACTATCGACGCCCATCGCTTCGAACAGTTTTCGCTTGACGGCTTCTTCGGTCAGTTCCAGCAGAGTATCGCGGTTGTCGTCGCTCGTGTCCAGTCCGGTGAAGATACCGAGCGGAATCTCGACGCTCGCGTCCGTCGAGTGCCCGGCTGTCTCGCCCATGTCGCCGAAGGCGTCCGAGAGCACTTTCCCGATGTTCATCCGGATGTCCTTCGACCGAGCGGCGAGGTAGATGGTGTCGTCGGCGATGGCGAACACCGCCGTCGTCGTGATCCCTTCGAGGTTGAGGAGGTGCTGTGCGGCCTGTGAGAGGGCGTCCCGGTCGCGGATGAACCCCGCGTTCGAGACGAGGTGGCTCCCCTGTACTTCGCGGTTCCGGATGGCCTCGGCCAGCACGTCGAGCGTCTCCGGACTCATCGACGGCGACTCGACCTGTTCGAGCGTGTCGTGGTCCGCGAACGGGTAGAGGTACGCCGCGGCCGTCAGGTCGGCCGGCGTGGTGTCCCGTTTGAAGTCCAGTGTCTCGGCGCGGATGCCGTAGAGCAACGCCGTCGCGACGGTCTGGTCGAGCGTGAGGTCCAGTTCCTGGATGTACTTCGTGAGGATGGTCGAGGTGGCCGAGACGTTCGGCCGGATGTCGGAGAACGCGGCGTCGTGCTCGTGGTCGTGTTCGTAGTGGTCGATGACGATGTCGACCGAATCGATGTCGGGTTCGCCGCCTTTCGCGACGTCGACCAGTGCGAACGTGTCGTAGTCCTCCAGCGAGACAGATCGTCTGGAATCGAGTTCGATGCCCAGCAGGTTCACGAACGCGCGGTTCTCCTGATGGCCGATCTCGCCTTCGTAGATGATGTCGGCCTCGACGTCACGGCTCGCGGCGATAGCGCGCAGTGCGGCCGCGGAGGCGATGGAGTCCGGGTCCGGCGAGCGGTGGATGAGAATCGCCATCCGGTCCTCGGTGGCGTCGATGACGTCGCTCAACTGCGAGGCTTTGTACTCCAACTCGCCCGTCTCAAGTGCCCGAAGCGCCGAGTCGGCGATGACCGCCGACGGGTTGATGACCACGTCGGCCCCGAGTTCGGTGAGTTCGTCCGCCGAGACGGGGTCGTCCGCCCGGGCGACGATGAACTGGTCGCCGTCCGCCGCTCGGATGTTCTTGACCGCCTCGGCGTTGGCGTTTACGTCCGGGGACATGATGAGAACGACGTCGCGCTCTCGGACCGTCTCGACGACGTGTTGCTCGGCGATGTCCGCCTGCTGGGCGTTGAGGTCCTGGTCTCGCAGAGCTTCGACGCGTCCCTCGTCGGCATCGAGGATGAGGACGTCTTTTCCCTCGTCGACGAGTTCCTCCGCCACGGCGTGGCCCACGCTTCCACACCCCAGAATGGCGTATGTAGACATTGAGGCCATCGTGATGCCGCTGGCTGCACTCATTGCGTGTGAGTGTGGACGGCACGTACTTATATCACACCGTCTCGGTGAGAGCGCTGGTCCGCGTCTCGGGTCTGGCGGCCGCGCCCTGCTTGCAGGCCGGTGACGTCCGCCGATTCGAAAGGAAACGTATTTACAAGGGCCTCCGCAACCAATGAGTGCAGACAGGGCCGGTAGCTCAGTCTGGCAGAGCGACGGCCTCTTAAGCCGTCGGTCGAGGGTTCAAATCCCTTCCGGCCCGCTTTCCTGTACCGAACCAAACGCGTGAGCGGCGGGTGTCTCGTCCCTGCCGACCCGACCCGTCCGGCTTCCCGGCACCCGAAAACATTTGTCGGTGTCCCGAGTGGAATCCCGTATGTCCCTCCCACTGTTGCAACTCCCCGGTGCGATAGAGTTGCTCGTCGTCTACCTCGTTGTCGGCCGCAAGTAGCACCGACCGTGCTCACTCCAGCGGCTTGCCCATCTCGACGTGAGGAATCCCTGCCTCTTCGAACGTCTCTCCCTCGGCCTCGTAGCCGAGTTTCTCGTAGAACCCCTCGACGCGCGACTGCCCGTGCAGGAACGCCGACGTCGCGCCCTGTTCCCGGGCCGTGGTCTCGGCGGCGTCCATCACGCGGACTCCCAGTCCCTCACCACGGTAGGATTCGAGAACGGCGACCCGTTCGATCCGAGCGGTCGTCTCGTCGACGAACCGGAAGCGGGCGGTCGCGACTGGGTCGTCGCCGTCGGTGACGACGACGTGGGTCGCTTCGTCGTCCTTGTCGTCCATCTCCTCGGCCTCGGAGACGCCTTGCTCCTCGATGAAGACGGCACGGCGGACTGCGCGTGCCTGGTCACCCAACGCCGCGTTCCCGCCGACGTAACACTCATAGGGGAGCATGGCCCCCAGTAACGAACCGACTGGGGAGTATGTTGCGTTCGATGTCGCCTCGGGTCTCGCCGCAAATATCTATGTCGTGGCCGGTGTATGGCACCGTGTATGTCCGAGGAGTATGCCAGCGACCACGAACACGAGGTGTCGGCCGAGTACCTCTATCCCGCCGACGCGGACGTACTCGACATCTACGAACGAGATGGCACACTGTACGTCGACGTCGCGACAGTGTGTCCAGAGTGTAGCGACACGCTGGCACTGTCCGCGTCGGTGGAGTCGGTACGCGGCGTCGACGTGGACCTACCGCTCGACGACGACTACTACGACTGATACTGGTGGCTGTAAGTTCGTACAGATATTCGCCACCCCGGGGTGGCGAATTACTCCAGTTTGTTACAGCCACCAGTATGAGCCGTCGACGCCGGACGCGTGCTCGTAACGGACCCCGCCGGCGAACAAACGGACCCGGTCTCGATCGGAGGCTGAGCGCCGAGTCAGTTGTCGGGACTGTAGTTCGGCGCTTCGTCCGTAATCATCACGTCGTGGGGGTGGCTCTCCTGCTGGCCGGCCGCAGAGACGCGGACGAACTCCGAGCGCTCTTTGAACTCCGGAATCGTCTCGGCACCGACGTAGCCCATCCCGGACTGCATCCCGCCGACGAGTTGGTGGAGTTCGGAGGCGAGCGACCCCTTGTACGGCGTCGCTGCCTCGACGCCCTCGGGGACGTACTCCTCGTTTTCGTCCTCTTCTTTGAGGTAGCGCTCGCCGCCGCCCTCGTTCATCGCGCCGACGCTGCCCATGCCCCGGTACTGCTTGTACTTCTTACCGTTCATCGTGATGACCCGGCCCGGTGCCTCGTCGGTGCCGGCGAAGTACGACCCGAGCATCACGGCGTCCGCACCGGCCGCGATAGCCTTGATCGCGTCACCGGAGTAGCGAATCCCGCCGTCGGCGATGACCGGGACGTCGTGCTGGCTGGCGACGTCTGCGACCTGTGCGACGGCCGTAATCTGGGGCATTCCAGAGCCAGTGACCACGCGCGTCGTACAGATAGAGCCGGGGCCGATACCGACCTTCACGCCGTCGGCGAAGTCGACGACGGCCTCGGCGGCCTCTCGGGTGCCGATGTTGCCGACGACGACGTCGGCACCGACCTCGGCCTTGATTTCGCGGGCGCTGTCGATGACGTTCGCGTTGTGCGCGTGAGCGCAGTCGATGAAGAGGATGTCCGCGCCAGCGTCGTCGGCGGTCTGTGCGCGGTCGACTTCGAACGGGCCGACGGCTGCCCCGACGCGCAGCTTGCCGTTCTCGTCGCGGGCGGCCTCGTCGTACTCGCGGCGCTGGAGGACGCCCTTCATCGTCACGAGGCCGACGAGGCGGTTCTCGTCGTCCACGATGGGGACGCGCTCTATCTTGTGGTCGTACATCAGTTCGAGCGCTTCCCGGGGGGTGACGTCCTCGGGGGCCGTGACGACTTCGTCGGTCATGGCCTCGGTGACGGCGTCGGACTCGCCGACTTCGAGGTACGGACGGATGTCGGTCCCGGAGATGATACCGAGTACTTCGCCGCTCTCGTCGTCGACGACGGGGGCGCCGGAGACGCCGCTCCGGTCCATCATCTCGTCGACTTCACTGACCGTCTGTTCGGGGCTCGCGGTGACGACGTCGCGGATGATGAGTTCGTCGGCGCGCTTGACACGTTCGATTTCGGCGGCCATCTGGTCGGCGTCCATGTTGCGGTGGAGGACGCCGAGACCACCCTGTCGAGCCATGGCGATCGCCATGTCGCTCTCCGTGACGGTGTCCATCGCGGCGGTCAGCACGGGGACGTTCACCTGGACGCTCTTCGAGACGCGTGTCGTCGTATCGGCCTCGTCGGGTTCGACGCGGGATTCTTTCGGTCGCAGCAGTACGTCGTCGAAGGTCAGCGCCTCCGGAACGCGGAGTTTCTCGGAGAAAGGATCGGAATCGTTCGCCATGTAAGCCGTCCACGACGGCCGGGCAAAAACGTTGCGAGACTGGCCGAGACTGGGTCGGGGTGCCACACTGGGGTGTCCGGTCTTCGGCGTCGTCGCGGGACGACTGTCCAGTTGTGTGGGGCTGATTCGCACGTTTCACGAGGTGTGGGGTCGAATCTCACACAACGCTTATACTCCGGTGAAAGATAGTTATAGACATGCGTCTCACCGAATCCACCCCCGAGGCCAGCGGCCTGCAATCGACGTACTCGACGGCGTCGAACACATTTTGGGTGGGTTTCGGGAAGTCGAAGGGGTGGCAATCGACCGTCGGTCGGGTCGGCGCCGTAGACACCCATCGGGAACAGGGGCATCCCCGTCCGTAACTCGCGATGAGTAGCTCCAGACATCCGGTCGCACTCGACATAGAGCGACGCGTCGGTCGTGGCGGTCGCCTGCTGGCGACGGTCATGGGACTCCCGCTCGTCGACGGCATCTTCCCCGTCCTCGTCCTCGCGGGCGCGCTTACGACGTGGACCGGGATGCTCGAAGTCGGCCTGCTCGTCTTCGGCGGGTCCGCGATGGTCGCCGTCGTCCTCGCAGAGATGGAGGGCGGCCCTCGCGAACAGGCCAAGACGGTCCTGCTGATCGGTGCGCTGTTGCTCCCCGTCGCCGTCCTCGAAGCGGCCATCGCACCGACTATCGCCGGAATCGTTCGTCTGGCCATCTTCGAGCGCTTTGCCGGCATCGTCATCATGGCCATCGCGGCCCAGACGGCGAGCGCCCGCATCGGCGAAGTGCTGCCCCGGCCCGCTATCATCGTGGGACTGGGTCTGCTTGCGAGCCTCGACCCCGCGGGCGCGTCGCTGGTCGTCGCGGCCGACGTGGCGACGATGGCCCGCGCCGCGGCGACGGCCGGCATCGGCGTCGGGTTCGCCCTCGTCGTCGCACTGGCGAGTCCGTGGCTCCGCAACGCCGTCGACATCGACCGGTTCCGCTTCGGGAGCGCCGTCGCATTGGGCGTCCTCGCACTCTCCGTGTTGGGACTGATGCCGACGACGGCACCGGTCGCACTCGCCGTCCTCGCCGTCACGGCGGTACTATCCTTCGACCCCGACAACGCCCGCGAGCGACACAGCGAGTACCGCCCCGACAGCATCGACCTCACGGCCGCGTTCGCCGACGGCGGGGCCTCTCAGGGCGTCGCGGCGGACGAGCGAACCGACGACGGCGCCGCCGTCGAGTACGATCCGGACCAAGAACGCGCGCCGTGGCTCTGAGGGGGAACGCTTAGGCGTCTCACGCTCTCCGTTCCGATATGGCCGACAATCGCGTGGTTCAGGGACGGATGCAGACCCCCGAGAGCCTCGCCGAACTCATCGAAGGCGAGAGCGTGATGGACGCAGAACCGATAGAAGACGCCGACCGCGACTGCCCGGACTGTGGCGAGAACGTGGTCTCCGTGGGCTATATGCCCTCGGCGCTGGAGTTCGTCACCGGCTACAAGTGCCAAGAGTGTGACTGGTCCGACACCGACCGGGACTGAACACCGGCGGGCAATCGAAATCCCTTTACGGTAACTCGGTAAACGACGGAGTGCGGGGTCGTGGCCTAGTCCGGGAAGGCGGCTGACTCCAGAGGCCACGTGCCTGGGACGAAACTCCAAGGGCTGATATACTGAGCGACCGACTGATCATCGGTTCGCGACGATGACCCTCTGGAGTTCCGAGGCACAGGACGGAGATATCAGCCGATCGGGGGTTCAAATCCCTCCGACCCCACTCCCTTACTCAAACACCTACAACCGCAAGACTGCGGTGTGTCTCTCGCTTCCCGATGTTATCAGTGTCGCGGTTTCGAGGGGGTGTATTCAGATACCGAAGCACGTCCTCAGCGTGGCAAGCCGAAGTACGCCGTCGCGCCGGCGGCGGGGACGGAAAACGCCTTCCAGCGGCGGTCCCGGGCCGCTGGCTACGAAGGAAAGACGGCCGAGTCGGTCCCAAAGCGAAGGGGTGTTCCAGTCCCGAAATCGCTTTGGGCGTCTCGTGGCGACAGTGAACCGATGACCACTATCAGGGACTCACTCCCGGCGCGACCGCTGTCGACGGCGGAGGTCAAGGCTCTCGAAGCCCAGCACGACGAGTACGGCGTCGCGCCGGTCGGATTCTTCCCGGACCTCGACATCGTGACGGCGTTCGTCGTCATCGTCGAGGGCGAACGCGGCTACAGTCTCGGGTTCGACAGACCCGGGGAACAGTGGGTACTCGTCGAACAGTTCGAAGACGGCGACGACTTCGCAGGCGTCACCGACCGTCTCCGTGAGTGGATGGGCGACGACTGGGACGACGTCGACGAAGGCACCGTCGAACTCGACGACGTCGTCTGATACGGCCCGTCACTTGTCACTCTGTCTGAGTAAGGTTGAAGTGGGATAGTGTGCAACGTTAGCATGGAGCCCCCGAGCTCCCAGCGGGAACGACCGCTGTAGCTTCCGGGATTGGCATCGGCGGCCAACTGTCGTCGGCGGGTTAGGCCACCCCGCCGACGTCGCTTCGTTTTACCGCGACGATAGGTTGAGGTGACAGTCGCGTGTCCTCGTACGCATGAGTGTACTGGCCGCGGTTCTCAGAGTCGGCGAGACGCCGCCGATAGGGGCCGGCATGGCCCCGCGCGTCGAGGCTCACCTGTACGACGGGGGCCTGCCCAGACTCGTCGCCTATCGAGTGAGGGAGGGCCCGGAACTGGAGCGCCACCCGGGCGCGTACGCACTGGACTTCGCGGCGGAGCCGGCCTACCCCGTGACCGACGTCCTGCTGGCACTCCCAGACACCCGTGGACTCTCGTCCATCGGCCAGCGACTCGACACGCTTTCTACGAAGGCCGAGGCGAACTACGGCCGCGATTTCGGCGCGATGGTGTTCAAGACCGACGTCGAGTGGGGGAGCGACGGCTACGGTCGTCTCTTCGAGGCCCGGAGCCAACTGGAGGCCCACCCGTTCGACGGGCAAGTTACGGTCACGCTGACGCCCGCAGTGACGGACGAACAGGCGGCGGCGCTTCGCGCGAACCTCGACCGGCTCGCCGGGCTGACGCGCGTGTACGTCTCTGACTCTGACACCGAGTGACCGCGACTCGTCGTCGGGCGGAGACGTTTTGGGCCCGCGTGTGTACCCTCAAACATGGACGCCGCGCGGCTTCCCGGGACCTCGGCGACCGACCAAGTGGTCGCACACGTCGACATGGACTGTTTCTACGCGGCCTGTGAACGCCGACGGGAACCCGCCCTCGAAGGCGAACCGCTCGTCGTCGGGATGGGCTACGAGAACGGGGAGGCCCACGGCGCCGTCGCGACGGCGAGTTACGAAGCACGGGAGTTCGGTGTGGAGTCGGCGATGGCTATCTCGGAGGCGCTCGAACGGCTCCCTCGGAAAGTCGAAGCCGCCGAAGACCCCGAGATGTCGGTCGAGGAGGCGGGATACTACCGTCCGGTGGACATGGACCATTACGAGGCCGTCGCGAGCGAGGTCAAGGACGTCCTCCACGACGTCGCCGAGATGGTACGCGAGGTCAGCATCGACGAGGCGTACCTAGACGTCACCGACGACGTGTCGTGGGACGAGGCCGAGTCGTGGGCCGACACGCTGAAGTCGACCATCGAGTCGGCGGTGGGCGTCGTCGCGAGCGTCGGCGTCGCGCCGACGATGAGCGCCGCGAAAGTCGCCAGCGACTACGACAAGCCGGACGGCCTCGTCGTCGTCGGGCCCGGCGAAGTCCGGGAGTTCTTCGCCGACCTCCCGGTCGAGGAAGTCCACGGCGTCGGCCCGGTGACGGCCCGTGAACTCGCGGCGCTGGACATAGAGACGGCGGGGGACCTCGCCGCGGCCGACCCGGAGACGGTCGCCGAGCGATTCGGCGAGCGAGGGCTGGAGATACGGCGCTACGCCCGTGGCGAGGACACGCGAACCGTCACGCCGAAGGGCGACCCGAAGAGTCTCTCGCGCGAGTCGGCGTTCACCGACGCCGTCGAAGACACCGACCAGAAGCGCCAGAAAATCGAAACGCTCGCGTCGGCCGTCGCCGACCGTGCCCATCGCAAAGAGGCCCGCTACCAGACTATCGGCATCAAGGTCGTCGAACCGCCGTTCGACGTGAACACCCGCGCGCGGTCGCTGCCCGGTCCGGTCGACGACGCGGACCTCGTCGAGTCGGTGGCGCTGGACCTGCTGACGGAGTTCGAGGACGCCGCGGTCCGGAAGGTCGGCGTCCGCGTCTCGAACTTAGACTTCTCGGTGGGCGAACAGGCACGTCTCAGCGGCTTCGACGGGGCGGACGCGTCGGCGGGCGACAGCGAGACGACGGCGGACGGAGCGGCACCCGAGAGCGACTGGGAGGGACAGGTCTCCCTCACCGAGTTCGGCGACACACCGACGGGGCGAGACGAGGACGCGTCGTCGGCGAACCGCGACGGACAGGTGTCGCTCGACGACTTCGACTGACCGGGTCTCAGGCGACGCCGTTCTCTAAGTTCTCCAGTAACTTGCCGACGAACAGTCCCGCGCGCGGCGATATCGTGTCTGCATCGGGTACTGTCGTCGGATGGGCCGCGAGCGTCTGGACGAACTGTTCGCTATGGGTCATCGCGTTGAGCATATCCACCACGTCGACGACCAGTCCCTCGTCGTCCGTCTCCATCTCGGGGTACCGATCTTTCTCGGCGTCGGTGTAGGTAATCGTCCACGCCGGGCCGCCGACGGCGGCAAGAACGTCCGAGAGCGGCGCCACCTCCAGTGGCCCGTCGCCCGTGCCGACGTAGACGATGCCGTCCTCGACGTGGGTGTCGTAGCGGGTCATGTGGTCGTTACTGCCACTCGGTGGCACGGAGGAGGGCCAGCACAATAGCCCTTGCTCACCTCTCACCGATACGACTGGTCGAATGGCTGACTGGCGTCTGACGGAGAGTTATGGGCAGTGAGATGCTCAGTCCCGACAAGAACGCATGGCAGAGACTGAACACATCACCGTCGCGGACACGAGCGCGGGTCCCGGTGGCACCGAAGACCCGGGTCAGTCCGTCGATATTCCGGTGGTCGAACTGCTGACCGGGCGGGGG
Organism: Haloarcula pellucida; assembly: GCF_014647235.1. Lineage (GTDB taxonomy): Archaea > Halobacteriota > Halobacteria > Halobacteriales > Haloarculaceae > Haloarcula > Haloarcula pellucida. Next base: position 1,016,653 of record NZ_BMOU01000001.1, on the reverse strand, counting down.
TTCATCACCGGCAAGTCCGGGTCGGGGAAGTCAAACACGGCGAGCGTCGTCGCCGAGAAGTTGCTGGACAACGGCTTTGGCCTCCTCATCGTCGATATCGACGGCGAGTACTACGGCCTGAAAGAGGAGTACGAGATCCTCCACGTCGGCGGCGACGAGGAGTGTGACATACAGGTCACCGAGGAACACGCGGGCAAGATAGCGTCGTTGGCCCTCGAACAGAACGTCCCCATCATCCTCGACGTCTCGTCGTTTCTAGACGAGGAGGAGGCAGAGGCCCTGCTGACGGCCGTCGCCAGACAACTGTTCGCCAAGGCGAAGAAGCAAAAGCAGCCGTTTCTGATGCTCGTCGAGGAGTGCCACGAGTGGATTCCCGAGAAGGGCGGGATGGGCGAAGTCGGGAAGATGCTCATCAAAATCGGCAAGCGGGGTCGCAAACACGGCCTCGGTATCGTCGGCATCAGCCAGCGACCCGCCGACGTCAAGAAAGACTACATCACCCAGTGCGACTGGCTGGTGTGGCACAGACTCACGTGGAACAACGACACCAAAGTCGTTGGGCGCATCCTCGACAACAACTACGCCGACGCCGTCGAGGACTTAGACGACGGCGAAGCGTTCATGATGACCGACTGGGCCGAACAGGTCCGCCGGGTCCAGTTCCACCGCAAGCAGACGTTCGACGCGGGTGCCACGCCCGGCCTCGACGACTTCGAGCGGCCCGAACTGAAGTCCGTCAGCGACGACCTCGTCTCGGAACTGGAGACCATCAGCGAAGAGAAGCAGGCCACGGAGAACCGCATCAACGAACTCCGCGAGGAACTGGACAAGAAGAACTCACGCATCGCCGAACTGGAAACCGAACTGCAAGACGCCAGAGACCTTCAACGGATGGCCGAGCAGTTCACCGAGGCACTGGTGGGCCACGTCGAGGGCTACAACCCCGGTCGTACCGCACAGGAGGAGATGCGTCGGCAGCGAGAGCGGTTCTCAGAACCATCAGAGGACGGAACCGACGAGGTACAGGCCGACGAGGCACAGACAGACGAGGCACAGACAGACGCCACGTCGGGCGGCGGGTTCGGCGACGCGTTCAGCGCCTTCAGCGACGACGGCGTAGCGATGAACGGCGGGAGCGACGACGGCGTCGCCACGAACGGGTCCGCGCCGGCGGCGAACGGTGCGTCGGCGAACGGCGCGTCGACGAACGGCACAGCGACGAGCGGACACGCCGAGGACGACGGCGACGCCGACGCGGCCCTCGCGGCGGCGATGGCTGCAGTCGAGGACGAGGAGAGCGGGGACGACCCGGCAGACGGCGACGCGACCGACCGGCCCGCCGTCGTCGCCGACGTCGTCGCAGACCTCGCGGAGATGAGCGACAAGACGCTGCGGATGCTGGCCTACTACCGAGAACACGGGCCGGGCACGCCGCTGAACGCCCAGTTCTCCGCCGGCGGGGACGGGGACCGAACCGCCGCGTACGCCCGGAACCGGACCCTACGGCTCCGCGGCCTCGTCGAACACGTCGGTCGCGGGAAGTACGACTACCGACTCCGTGCGCTGGTCAGCGAGGAGAGCGACGAGACGCTCGACGAGTCGACGATAGAAGACTACGCCACGCGAATCGAACGCGACGTACTCGACGGTCACGGCGAGGCGTGACCGCGTTCGACGGTTAGTTCAGCGGTGCGACGAGGTCTTCGAGCGCGGCCCGCGGGTCGTCGGCCTTCGCGACGCCGCTCGCGAGGAGCACGCCGCTCGCGCCGAGGTCCGAGGCGGAGACGAGGTCTTCGCCCGTCGAGATACCGGCGCCACAGAGGACGTCGACGTCACCGTCGACGCGTGCCGCGGCGTCGACAGCGCCGGTGACGATGTCGGGGTCGGCCTTGCTGACCGGGGTGCCGGTACCGATGAGTTCCGGCGGTTCGACGGCGACGGCATCGGGGCCCAGCGCCGCGGCGGCGCCGATCTGGTCGGGGTTGTTCGCACAGACGATGGTTTCGAGGTCGGCGCGCTCGGCCGCGTCCAGCGAGGCGTCGATGTCGGCGAGTTTGAGACGGTTCTCGGAGTGGTTCAGCATGGTCCCGGCCGCGCCGGCGTCGGCGACGGCCTCGGCGAGCGTACTGCCGGTGTGGCTCCCGTGTTCGTTGGGGCTGACGTGCTGGGCCCACGTCTCGACGCCCGTCTCGGCCACCGTACTCAGGTGGGCGGCCTGCGGCGCGACGGCGATACGGACGCCGGAATCGTCGGCGACGTCGGCCGCGGCGGTCGCTACTTCGATTGGGTCGCACGGATACGCCTTCAGATTGACGAGGACGAACATACACCATCCACCGGGGCCCGCCGGCAAATAGGTTGCGAGAGCGTACGCACCACAGGAACGACGGATGAGTGGGGTTAAGATACTGGACTGTAAACACCCGCAGAGACAAGTCGTGACCTCCGAGGACGAGACGCCGACCGTACTCATCGTCGAAGACGAACAGCACCTCGCCGACCTCTATACGGACTACCTCTCGGACCAGTTCGACGTCGAGACGGCATACAGCGGTGAGGAGGGCATCGAGATGCTCTCACCCACCGTCGACGTCGTCTTGCTCGACCGTCGGATGCCGGTCGTCTCCGGCAACGAGGTGCTCGCCGAGATCGAGGAGCGGAGCCTCGACTGTCGGGTTGCCATGGTGACAGCGGTCAATCCCGACTTCGACATCATCGACATGGGCGTCGACGACTACCTCGTAAAGCCGGTCACACGCGAGGACCTGACCGACGTCGTCGACCGACTCGACAAAATCGCGACGTACAACGAAGAACTCCAGCGGCTCACGTCCCGGAAACTGAAGCGAAACGTCCTGCAGGTGGAGAAGACCCAGGCCGAACTCGACGGAAGCGAACAGTATCGACGACTCCAGTCGGAGATCGCCGACATCGAAAAACGGGTCGATACGCTGGCCGCCGAGTTAGACGTCGAAGAGAAGGATCTGCGTCTCTAGTCTTTCCGTTCGACGACGTCGCCGAGGGTGTACTCGCCGCTGCTTGAACCGCCGGACCACTCGGTTTCGTCGGTGCTGCCGCCCGCGCTCAGGTCGATGCCGAGCGCGCGTTCCAGTTTCGTACGCACGTCGTCGCTGGGGAGCGAGTTGCCCTGTTCGAGCTTTCGGATGAGGCTCGCCTTCTCGTTGAGTTGCTGGGCGAGGTCCTTCTGGCTCAGCCCCGCCGACTCGCGGGCCTGTCGAATCTGGTCGTCGAAGTCCTGGGCTATCTCGTCCATCTCGTCGAACATGTCCCGGCGTCGGCCGCCGCTCGACGAGGTAGACGACGAACTCGACGACGAGGACGACCCCCCGGAACTACTCGACGACGTCGAGTACTTCGTCGACGTAGACGACGAGGAGTCCTGCGTCTTCACCTCGGTCCCGAAGTCAGTACACTCGTCGCAGACGTCGAGTTCTGCCCCCTCGATTTTGACACGGTTGGGAGCGGAGACCTCCTTGCCGCACATCTCGCACTGTACCATAGCGCAGGGTTGGAGAGGGCGCGGTATAAATGGTGCGTTGCCCCTACTCCAGCGCCTGCATCGAGTAGTAAAACCGCTGGAGCGCGGTGACGTGTCCGACGACGGCGAAGACGACGAGCAGCCACCCGACGAGCGTGACGTTCAGTGCCGTCGGGTTCGCGAACGCGGCGATACCGGTGACGATTCCCACGAGGGCGAGTCGGTCCGCGCGGCCCAGTAGACCGCCGTAGACGCGGTCGAGGCCGACTGCTTGCGCCTGCGTGCCGAGGTACGAGGTCATCAGGACACCCGTGACGGCGGCGATACCCAGCGCCCACCGACCGAGGCCGGCCGCGAGGCCGACGATGATGACGATGTCCGCGTAGCGGTCCAGCACGTGATCGAGCAGGTCGCCCGCGTCGGAGGCGACGTTCATCTCGCGGGCCAGCGCCCCGTCGACGAGGTCCAGCCATCCGTTCAGGAACACGAAGACGGCCCCGGCGAGGTACAGCAGGGGGTCCTGCGAGGCGACGGCGTAGACGCCGCCGGCCGCCCCGGCGAGCAGGAACGCGAGGACGCTGACGCCGTTGGGCGAGAGACCGACGGTCTTTGCGGCCCCGACGAACGGCCCGAGCGCCCGGTCTGCGACCGAGCGGAACCTGTCCAACGTCATAGCCAGTCGACGTAGGAGACGGTGCCAGCGCTCGGTTCGACCTCGCCGGCGACGACGGCCGAGACGGCGTCGGCCACCGCGTCCGGGTCCCGGTCGGTCGTGTCTATCTCGTAGACGCTGTCGGTGCCGTGGTGGTGGACGGCCTCGGAGAGGACGACGTCGAGGGCTTCTGACTCCGCATTTTCGTACGCCTTCGAGTCCGAGTCGCCGCGCCCGCGCAGGCGGTCGACGACGGTGTCGGGATGGGCCCGCAGGACGGCCACGCGGTCGGCCTCGAAGTTGTGGGCCAGATGTGACTCGAAGAGGACGTCGTCGCGGCCGTCCAGCCACTCCGCGACGGCGTCCATGTCGGCGACCAGACTCCCGCGTTCCTCGTCGACGCCGGTCGAGAACCCCTCGGATTTGATGACGTCGTTGAGGTGGACGACGTCGAGGTCGGTGTCCAGTCGCGCTGTCGCGGTGGTCTTGCCCGTCCCGGGCGTCCCGGTGACTGCGACTCTCACGCCTCGACCACCTCGATGACGTCGTTCAGGACCGCGACGGCGTGTTCGGTGTCTTCCTCTGTGCCACAGGTGATGCGGATGCACTCGGGGAGGCCAAACGAAGAACAGTCGCGGACGATGACGCCCTGTTCCTGTGCGGCCTCGGCGACGGCGGCGGCGTCACCGACTTCGGCGAGCACGAAGTTGCCCGCGCTGTCCCACGTATCGGCCGCGAGTTCGTCGTGGATGTACTCGCGCGCCCACGCTGCTGTCTCGACGGAGCGGTCGACGTGGTCGTCGTCGGAGAGCGCCGCGAGGCCGGCCCGACAGGCCAGTTCGCTCGCCGAGAACGGGGTGTTGATGCGGGCGTAGGCGTCGGCCCACTCCTCGGGGACGAGGGCGTAGCCCAGACGGACTCCCGCGAGGCCGTAGGCCTTCGAGAACGTCCGCAGGAGCGCTACGTCCTCACGTTCGTCGAGGAGGGGCCGCTTGCTCGGCGAGTCGGCGAACTCGCCGTAGGCCTCGTCGACGAGGACCAGCGTCTCCTCGTCCGTCTCCTCGGCGATGGTCCGTACGGCTTCGGTGGTGAACTCCGCGCCGGTCGGGTTGTGCGGGCTGGTGAGATAGACGATACGCTCGCCGTCGTAGTCTTTCAGCACAGTCTCTGCGGTCTGTGCGAAGTCGTCGGCCTTCGAGAGCGTGTACTCGTTGACCTCGCCGTGGTGGTAGCGGGCGCTCATCGCGTAGTAGGCGAAGCCGGGTTTCGGCACGAGCACCTCGTCGCCGGGTTCCAGCATCGCGCGAGCGAGACAGTCGAGGGCCCCGTCGCCGCCGTTGCCCAACCACACCTGTTCGGGGTCGGCGTCCCACATCGACGCCAGTGCCTCGACGAGGTCGGCGTGGGAGGACTTCGGATAGGAGTGCATGCGCTCGGCCGAGTCCCGGATGGCCTCGACGGCCAGCGGACTCGGGCCGAACATGTTCTCGTTCGACGCGAGCTTTACCATCTCGTCCGGGTCGAGACCGAGTTCCCGGGCGACTTCCTCGATACCGCGACCCGCCCTATAGACAGTGTGAGCGGAGAGGTCCCGTGGTTGCATGGATGTGCCAAGCGGGTGGGGCGGCTTAAGCGTGCCCACCTACAGAGGCCGGGAAGGCGGTCAGTCGGGCGCACACCGCCGCTGGGATTCGGTTCACTACCACCGAAAAGTAATAATACGGTGTGCTATGACGTGTCGGTAGGCGATGCCACTTCTCATCGACATCCGCAAACTGACGGTCATCAACCGGCTCATCAAGGAGGGGTCGGAGAGCGTCGCGGACTCTCTCTCGACGCTGGCCGGGGTCGACGCGTCCGTCGAAATAAAGAGCCTCTCGTTCGTGCAACCGGGCGACATCCCCACCGAGATGGGTACTGGCGAGATATACAGCGCTCGCGTCAGACTCGCCGAACCACCCTACGGCGTCTTCATGATGACGTTCTCGACGGAGACGGCCGCCGAGATCGCCCAGTTGATGACCGGGATGGACGTCGAGTCCGAGTTCACGCAACTCCACGAGTCGGCCTTACAGGAGATGTGTAACATCCTCACCTCCGGGTTCATCGACGGCATCGCGAACACGCTTGAGACGACCATCGACATGGGGACGCCAACCATCGAGCAAGCCCAAGCGATGACCGTCGCCGACGACGCGCTCTCACACGTCCGCCGTGACTCGCTGACCATCGTCCTCGACTCGCTGGTCGACATCGCGGACAGCGACGTGGCCTTCTCGCTCCGTATCTTCCTCGTCCCAGACCCCGGGTCGTTCGTCCACCTCATCGACCAGTTAGACCGCGACGCCGAGACGGGGGAACCGACGAGCGTCGACTCACCGGACGCAAAGGAACTGGACACGTCCAGCGAGGTACAGGCGTTCGAGGACGCGTTCGACGGCTCCTGACGCACCGTCGCCTGCCTGTTTCGGGGCGTTCAAGAGGCCCGCGTCCAACCCACGGGCATGAGCACAGTCGATGCCGCGATTTTCGCGACACACCTTCTCTTCGCGGGCCTCTGGTCCGGCAGCGTCCTGTTCACCACCTACGCCGTCCTCCCGACGGCGATGGACGGCGACACCCGTCCCGGTCCGCTCTCGGCGATAACCGGGAAACTACAGACCGTCTCGCGGGCGAGCGCACTGCTCCTGTTCGTCACGGGCGGGCACCTCGCGGCGACGCGGTACACCACCGAGTCGCTGACCGGGACCGGCCGCGGCCACCTCGTCGTCACGATGGTCGTCCTCTGGTTCGCGCTGGCCGGCCTCGTCGAAGTCGGGGCCTCGAAACTCGCCGACGGGTTCGCCCAGAAGAAAGTCCGCGAACCCGCCCGTAACGCCCGACCGTTCCTGCTGGGCGCGTCGCTGGTCGCCGTCCTCCTGCTGGTCAACGCCGGCGCCATCCTCGGCCTCTACTACTAGAGCCGTTCGCCGACGTGGTCGGCACACTTCAGCGCCAGTGCGGCGATGGTCAGCGTCGGGTTCATCGACCCGGCGGTGACGAACACCGACGAGGACGCCACCGAGAGATTCTCGACGTCGTGGGCCCGTAACTGCGGGTTCACGACGCTCGTCTCTGGGTCGGTGCCCATTCGTGTCGTTCCCATGTGATGGTAGGCCGGGCCGGACCCCTCGCCGTCGGGGCCGGCGGTCCACGAGACGTCGACGCCCAACTCGCCGAGAATCGCGTGCTGGATGTCGTTGGCCCGCCGCATGGAGCGCTCGGCGCGTGGTCCCCACGACCACTGGATGTCGGGCACGGGGTTGCCGTGGTCGTCGGTGGTCGAGGTGTCGAGGGTCACCCGGTTCTCCTTTCGCGGTGGCTGGCCGACCAGTCCGCCCATCGCGATGCTGGTGCCGTAGGCGTCTCTGAGACCGTCCAGCAGGGCATCGCCCCACTCGTCGGCTGACAGGGCGAGTTCCACCGGTGACGGGCCGGCGTAGTTGAGGAACTCCAGTTTGATGGGCGACAGTGGCTCGTCGGTGGCCGGAACGACCGTCTCACCGTCGTCGACTCGCCGGACGGCCTGTCCCGGGTCGTCGTAGAACTGGTGACATTCGCTGGTGAGAAAGCCGACGTGATTCTGGCGCGTTCGCTCGTCCAGCGTGCCGCCCGCGCCGGCAAAGAGGTGATCCATGAAGTACCGCCCGACGAGACCCGAGGAGTTCGCGAGGCCGTCGGGATCGTCTTCCGAACGGGAGAGCAAGAGGAGGCGCGGGATCTCGACGCCGCCCGCCGCGAGGACGAACTCGCGCGCTTCCTGTCGGTGTTCGGTGCCGTCCGGCGTCGCGTAGACGGCCGCGCTCACACGGCCGTCGGCGTCGGTTTCGAGGCGCTGGACCGGCACGCGGTCGAGGACCGTCGCGCCCTCGGCCTCGGCGTCTTCGACGTGGACGCTCGCGTCGTACTTCGCGCCGGACGGACACACTGGCTGGCAGGTGCCGTAGCCGACACACGGACCCCGCCCGTCGTAGGACTCCGAGTTGCGAGCGTTGGGGACGCCGTGCATCGAGACGCCCAGCGACTCGCAGGCCTCGGCGAACAGCGAATCGCTGTACGAGGGCGGGAACCCGGGCAGCGGGTACGGGCCGTCCCGCGGCGGTGCGAACGGGTTGTCGGCGTCGCCGGCCACGCCCATCGCCCGTTCGGCGTCGGCGTAGTACGGTCGCAAGTCGTCGTAGTCGATGGGCCACGCCGGGTCGTCGTTGTCGTGGCCCCCGTCGAAGTCGCTGGGGTGGAGGCGCATCACCATCCCCTGCCAGTGAAGCGTCGACCCGCCGACGCCCTTCACGCGAGCGACGTTGAGCGGATAGTACTGCTCGCCGCTGGCCGAGAAAGCGTCGCGCTCGCCGCCCATATCCCAGACTGACCCGTCGTGGGCGGGCCGGATTGCCGCCTCCATCCGCCGCTCTCGCTCCGCGAAGTCGAACCGTGGACCGGCCTCTAGAACGACCACGTCGTGGCCGTCGCTGGCGAGTCTGCTCGCGACGAGCGCGCCCGCCGGCCCCGCGCCGACGACGCAAACGTCCGCCCGTGATGCCGGCGTCCGATCCATCTCGGCGTCGATTAGGCAACCCTAAACTTAGGCGTTACCATCGCCGTACGGCCGACAGAATCGGGGAATCGCGGGTCAGGGGATCTTCACGGAGTGTTTCAGCGTCCCGATGCCCTCTATCTCTATCTCCACCTCGTCGCCGTCTTCGAGCGGACCGACGCCCTCGGGGGTGCCGGTGGCGATGACGTCGCCGGGTTCTAGCGTCATGTACTCGGTGATCTCGGCGATGAGTTCCTCGACGGAGAAGATGAGGTGGTCCCGTGACGAGGACTGTTTGACCTCGCCGTTGACGCGACTTTCGATGGTGGCGTCCTCCGGGACGTGTTCCGGCGTCGCCACGAGGGGGCCGATGGGACAGGCGTTGTCGAATGCCTTCCCGCGGACCCAGTTCTGTTCGATCTCTTGATCGTCGCGGTTCGAGATGTCGTTGAGGCAGGTGTACCCCGCGACGACGTCCATCGCACCGGACTCGCTGACGTTCTTGCACTGTTCGCCGATGACGACGCCCAGTTCCGCCTCGAAGTCGATGCGTTCTTTCCCCGACGGCAGGGTGAGGTGGCTCCCGTGGGAGGCGACGGCGTTTGGCGCCTTCAGGAACAGCATCGGCCGGTCCGGCAGGTCGTTGCCCATCTCGTCGGCGTGGTCGGCGTAGTTGCGGCCGATGCAGACGATCTTGGTCGGCTCACACGGTGGAAGGATGTCCACCTCGTCGGGAGCGTACGTCTCGTCGCCGAAGGCGATTCGCCCGTACGGACCGGCGGCCGCCGTGACGACCGGTTCCCCGTCCTCGACGGTCCATCGGCCGCCACGGACGTTCCCCGCGGTGTCGCGGAATCGAACGCGCTTCATGCCTCGGACGACTCGGGGCCGACGGATAAGCGTTTAGGAGGGATGAGTCGCCTTCCGGGTAGCGATTCGACGGCCGTCTACGCCACCTTCGTCAGTCGTCATATACGTGCGTGCCGGCAGTGACCGAACGGCTTTTGAGAGGCGCCGGGCTACGCTCGTCGCATGAACTGTCTCGTCGTCGGCGCCGGGTCTATGGGCCGCTGGTTCGGCCGGACCCTCCGGGACCACGCCGACGCGACACTCGCGTTTACGGACCTCGATGCGGACGCGACACGCCGGGCGGCCGACGCCGTCGGCGGCCGCGCCGTCCCCAGTGATACGGCGGAGCGATTCGACGTGATCTGCGTCGCCGTGCCGATGCCCGTCGCCGAGGAGACCGTCGGCGAATACGCGCCGTTGGCGACCGACGCCGTCGTCGACGTGACCGGCAGCATGGCGGGGCCGCTCGCGGCGATGGAAGCTGTGGCCCCCGACCTCGGCCGGGCGAGCCTCCACCCCCTGTTCGCCCCGGAGAACGCTCCCGGTAACGTCGCCGTCGTCACGGACGCCGGCGGCGACGCCGTCGACGCGGTCCTCGGAGCCATCGCGGCGGCCGGCAACGACACCTTCGAGACGACGGCGGCCGAACACGACGAGGCGATGGAGACGGTACAGGCCGGCGCTCACGCGGCGGTCCTCGCCTACGCGATGGCCGCCGACGACGTGCCCGACCGGTTCCACACGCCGGTCTCTGGCGGACTCGCCGACCTCGTCGGACAGGTCACCGGCGGCGACGCCCACGTCTACGCCGACATACAGGCGACCTTCGAGGGCGCCGACGGCGTCGCCGAGGCCGCCCGAGAGATCGCGGACGCCGACGCCGAGACGTTCACCGCGCTGTACGAGGAGCTCTCATGAACCCCGAGACGCGCCAGCAGATACGCGAGAACGCCCAGTACCTCCGGAACGTCCGGCCGATAGACCCCGAGGAGATATTCGAGTACGTGGACGGCCAGCCACACCCGGCCGTCGTCCGACAGGTGCTCCGCGAGGAGACCGTCGACCTCGCGCTCGTCGAGCAAGACGACGGCACGTTCGTCCCGGCGCCGGAGGGAGCGCTCTCCCCAGCGGGCCCGTTCCACGGCGTCGAGCGCTTCCCCGAGGCATACGACCGGCGGGTCGAGAGTCTGCTCACCGACGCCTACGGCCCGGACTGGGAGCGCGGCGACAGCGGGGACCGCCTCCGCGAGCGCATCCGCGACGTGAAAGAGCGGTACCTCCGGCGCGACGACGTGGCCTACGACGACCTGACGGCCCACGGCTACGCCGTCTACCACCTGCCCGACTACTACGCGGTCACGCAGTACGTCCTCGCGGACCTGTTGGCCGAGGGCCTGCTCCCCACCAGACTCCGCGTTCTCGACGTCGGTGCCGGCGTCGGTGGGCCGGCGCTCGGGTTGCTCGACCTCCTGCCGGACGAGGCGCTCGTGGACTACCACGCTGTCGAACCGAGCGCCGCCGCCGACGTACTCGAGACGATGCTCGACGACCCCGGGCCGAACGTCGACGTCTCGATACATCGGGAGACAGCGGAGGCGTTCGACCTCGACGCCGCCGTCGAGGACGGCGGCCCGTTCGACCTCGTGCTGTTCGGCAACGTCCTCAACGAACTCGACGACCCGGTGGCCGTCGTGGAACGCTACCTCGACGCGCTTGCCGACGACGGGACGGTGGTGGCGCTGGAACCCGCCGACCGGAACACCGCGACGGGCCTGCGCGAGATAGAGCGCGCCGTCACCGACGACGGTCCGGCGAACGTGTACGCGCCCACAGTCCGCCTGTGGCCCCACCAGACGCCCGAGAGCGAGTCGTGGTCGTTCGACCGCAAGCCCGACCTCGAAATCCCGTCGATGCAGAAACGGCTGGACGACGCCGCAGGCGGCACCCGCGAGTTCGTCAACGTCGACGTCCAGTACGCCTACAGCGTCCTCCGGAAAGACGGCAAACGGGCCATCGAGATGGCGCCGGACCGCGGCACGCACGCACCGATGGCCGACGCCGAGAACTACGTCACCGACCGGGTGAACCTGCTTGCAATCAAACTCAGTCGCGACCTCTCCGAAGGGGACTCGAACCCGCTGTATCTGCTGGGTGACGGGAGCCAGCAGGTCGACCACTTCGCCGTCGTCACCGACCCCTCGCTGTTGAACGACGACCTGCGGGACGCCGACTACGGCGACCTACTCTCGCTACAGAACGCGCTGGTCCTCTGGAACGACGACGAGGGCGCGTACAACGTCGTCGTCGACGGCGAGACGACCGTCGACCGGGCGCGATAGCGAGGCGTCCGCGAATCGCGAGCAATCGGCAGGCGGGCCGCCCGGGCAGTGGGTTTTTCTCGCCGACGGCCCCAGACGGCGTATGGACGAGCCGACCATCCTGCTGACGAACGACGACGGCATCGAGAGCGTCGGGTTGCGAGCGGTGTACGACGGACTCTCCGAGGTCGGCGACGTGACCGCGGTGGCGCCCGCAGAGGACCAGAGCGCCGTCGGCCGCGCTATCTCTCACGAAGTCGAGGTTCGAGACCACGAGATGGGCTACGTCGTCGACGGGACGCCGGCCGACTGCGTCGTCGCCGGACTGGAGGCGCTCGTCCCCGAGACGGACCTCGTCGTCGCCGGCTGTAACCGCGGTGCGAACCTCGGCGCGTACGTGCTCGGTCGGTCGGGCACGGTGAGCGCCGCCGTCGAGGCGACGTTCTTCGACGTGCCGGCCATCGCCGTCTCGATGTACATCCCGGTCCGCGAAGACGCCGCGTTCTCGGACATCGAGGCCAACGGCGAGAGCTACGGCGAGGCGGTCAGGGCCACCTCGTATCTCGCGGATCACGCACTCGGTGCCGGCGTCTTCGAGCAGTGTGACTACCTCAACGTGAACGCGCCCGTCGCCGAGTGGGGGCCGGCCCCGCTCGAAGTCACGCGCCCCTCGCGACTGTACGAGATGGACGCCGTCCGCGAGGACGACGCCGTCACGCTCCACGACCGCATCTGGGAGCACATGGCCGACGGCGACATCCCCGATCCCGAGGGGACCGACCGCCGCGCCGTCGTCGACGGCAAGGTGAGCGTCTCGCCGCTTACCGCACCCCACACGACCGAGCACCACGAGGCGCTGGACGCGCTGGCAGAGACCTACGAGAGCGAAGAGCGCCCGTAGATTGATACGGATCGGCGGCCCAACACAACGCGATGGCGACTGCCAGAGCCGAACGAGCGGGGTACGAACGGTTGGCGCTGGGCGCCGGTGTCGCACTCGCGTTGTTTGGCCTGCTGTTCCTGTCGCTCGACGTCTCCGCTACGGTCGCGGCCCTGGCCGGTGCCGACGTCCGGTTCGTCGCGCTCGCGGGCCTGATGGCACTGCTCGCACAGCTCTGCTGGAGCCTGACCACCGTGGCCGTCATAGACGGCATCGACGGGTCGCTCCCGCGACGACGCGTCCAGTTGGGCTATCTCACGGGGACGTTCGGGAAGCAGGTGCTCCCGCTGGGCAACGTCGGCGGGTCGGCGATTCTGGCGTACGTCCTCGCCGAAGACCTCGATCGGCGGTTTCGAGAGGTGTTCGCGGCCGTCACGGCGAGTGAACTGCTCGTGTTCGCGGGGTCGCTCGGCGTCGCGACGCTTGGACTGGTGGCGCTGCTCGTCAGTCCGCTCCCCGGCCTCGATGGCCCCGTCGTCCTCGCGATGTTGGCGCTCGTCGTCTTCGCCCTCGTCGTCGGTGGGGCCGTTCTCGCGTACAGGCGTCACGTGGTCGCGACGCTCGTCGAACGGACGGCGGCACTCGTCAGGGCAACCGTCGGCCGCATCTCGATGCGCGTGCACCGCTCGTTGGCGCCCCGCCGCGTCACCAACGGCGTCGATTCCTTTCTCGTGTCCTTCGGTACCGCGACGGGTGACACGCGACGACTCGTCCTCGCGTCGGCGCTCGCCGTCGGGGGGTGGCTGGCGTTCTCGTCTGCGCTCTTCCTCGGTTGTAGCGCCGTCGGCGTCGCGCTCCCGATCGGTCTCGCCCTGTTCCTGTCGCCGGCCAGCGGTCTCGCGACGCTTCTCCCGACGCCGGGTGGGCTGGGCGGAACCGAAATCGGACTCACCGCGGTGCTTTCCGTCCTGACCGGTGCGCCGCCGGAACTGGCCGCCGCTGGCGTCGTCGTCTACCGACTCGCGACGTACTGGCTGGTCGTCTCGGTGGGCGCCCTCTCCTCGCTGTACCTCTCGGCGACGGTGTGGCACGCACTCGACTGATACTGGTGGCACTGAAGTACTTCGCCACCCCGGGGTGGCGAATATCGTTACGAACTTACAGCCACCAGTATGAGGAGGGTGATGACCAGCGTTATGCTCTCGCCGTCGTACTCCCCGATATGAGCGAGCGACGGTCGGCAGTGCTGTTCGTCCTCCTCGCCGCGGTGTGGGGCACGTCGTTCATGGCTATCAAGGCCGGACTGGAAGCGTTCCCGCCGGTGCTGTTTGCCGCCCTTCGATACGACCTCGCCGCCGTACTGATGGTCGGCTACGCCGCGGTCACCTGCGACTACTGGCTCCCGCGGACCCGCGCGGACTGGCTGACGCTGGTGGTCGAGGGGGTCCTCATCATCGCGTTGTACAACGCGTTCCTCTTCGTCGGCGAGACGGGTGTCACCAGCGGCGTCGCGGCCATCCTCGTCGGGATGAGCCCCATCCTCTCGACGGTGTTCTCCCGGCTGTTCCTCCCGGACCAGCGACTGACCGTCGTCGGCACTATCGGCCTGTTACTCGGGTTCGTCGGCGTCGCGATGGTCGCCCGTCCGACGTCGTCGAACCCGCTGGGAAGCGAGGCGGTCTGGCCGGGGCTGGTCCTGCTCGCGGCGGCTTCGGTCGCGCTTGGGAGCGTCCTCGTCCAGCGTCTCGACGGCGACATCTCGCCCGAGGGGATGGTGGCGTGGTCGAACGTCATCGGGGCCGCCCTGCTCCACACCATCAGTCTCGGCCTGCCGTCCGAGTCGTTCGCGGACGCACAGTTCTCTCTCGCTGGCGTCGCCGCCCTCGTCTATCTGGCAGTGTTCGCGAGCGCCATCGGCTACGTCGTCTACTTCGACCTGCTGGCTCGCCTCGGCGCTATCGAGATAAACCTCGTCTCCTACGCCGCACCGATATTCGCGGCCGTCTCGGGGTGGCTGGCGCTGGACGAGACGCTCGAACTACTGGACGTGGCCGGCTTCGTGGTCATCTTCACCGGGTTCGTCCTGCTGAAACGGCACGCACTCGCGACGGAGTTGTCGCCGGTCCTCGACCGGGTCGAGGGACTGCTCCCCGGCCGTTGAGTCGATCCCGCTTCCCGGCAAGCTATTTGTCCGCGTCCAGTGAACGAATAGCCGTGAACGCCGACATCCTCCGCGTCGTCCGACTCACCGTCCTGTTTCTCGTCGCCGGGACACTGCTGGGGGCCGGCATCTGGACCTACTGGCGGCTGGGGCTGGTCGTGGGACTGGCTTCCGTCCTCGCGAGCGTCCTTCTCGTCTCCTACGCCGGCTACGACACCTACCGGTTCGCGACGGCGTAGTCAGAACAGCCCCGTCACGAACCCGAGTCCCATGACACAGAGGACGACGGCCGAGAACACCGGGAGGTACCCCGTGTACTGCTCGACCGTCTCCTCGAAGTGCTGGTAGCCGGCGAGCAAGAGCACGGTCAGGCCGACGATGCCGACGACGACGGTCACCGCGTACGCCGTCATCAGTTCGAGACAGTGTGCCGACCCGTAGCAGAGTGCGATTATCTCGAACTCCTCCTCGTGGGCGAACCCCAGCAGGAAGGCGAACCACGCGATACCGAGGAGGCCGCGGTCGGTCGCGTCCTCGAAGTCGTCGCGGTCGTGGCTGTGGCCGCCGCGGAACGGGAGTCTGGCGGTCAGTCTCCCGAGCAGACCGCCGCCGCCGTGGGCGTGCCCGCCTGCGTGACTGTGGTCCTCGTCGACGTGCGCGTGCCCGTCGTCGAATTTCGAGAGCGCACCGGCACTGTCGTGCGTGTGGCCCTCGTGGTCGTGGCCGTCCCCTCCGTGGCCGCGTGGGCGGCCGTGTCGGTACTCACGGACTCCCATGAGTAGCAGGAGGACGCCGGCGACGATGCTCACCGGACCGCCTATCTCGACGCCCGGTGCCACCACCACGGGTTCGTTGACCTGCGTCAGTCGGAAGTACGACTTCGCGTAGAAGAACACGGCCACCATCGCGATACTGCTGACGAGGTGGCCGACGCCGATGATGACGCTCGCCGCGAGGCCGTAGAGCCACTTGTTCGACTGGTCGAGGGCGTAGGAGGCGGCGACTGGCCACCCGTGTCCCGGTTCGATACCGTGGACGGCGCCGAGCGCGACCGCGCCGAGGAACAACCCGAGGGCATCGCCGTGTAATGGCATCGTCTGTGGTTGGACGATGTGGCGCTTAGTGGTTGTTAATACTCGACCGGGCGCTCGCTCATACTGACACCACCGGTCAGACGGTTGCACGAGAGGGAACTACTATACAGACGGCCGTTGCGATATCTTGTATGAACGACACGCTTCTCGGTTTGCTGGAGGGGAACGCGGACCACGCCGCGAGGTTCGACGACCGTTTCGACGACGTACAGGACGCACAGCACCCCGAGGCAGTCACGGTCTGCTGTTCTGACTCCCGGGTGCTGCAGGACGCTATCTTCGGGAACGACGACCCCGGTCATCTCTTTACGTGTGGTAACATCGGCAACCGCGTCGTCCAACGGACCGACGCGGGCGAAGTCGTCTCCGGCGACGTCCTCTATCCCCTCGCACACACCGGCACCGAGACGGCCGTCGTCGTCGGCCACACCGGGTGTGGGGCCGTCACCGCGACGTACGACGAACTGACCGACGGCCTCTCGGAACCGCCGGGCATCGAACACTGCATCGGCCTCCTGAAGCCACACCTCGAAGGCGGCGTCGAGTCGCTGCCAGCGGACGTGGACCGCGAGGGCGCTATCAACCGCCTCGTCGAGTACAACGTCGACCGACAGGTGGAGTTCCTCGTCGAGAGCGACGACGTGGACGACGACGTGGACGTCGTCGGCGTCGTCTACGACTTCCAGGACGTCTACGGCGGCCAGCGTGGGGAAGTCCACGTCGTCAACGTCGGCGGCGAGACGAGCGTCGAGACCCTGCAGGCGGAGTACCCCGACATCGCGGACCGAGTGCATCGCCTCTGGGAGTACTGAACGCGGTCCGCAACTCCCCTTGCAATCGCTAGACGCGTGTCTTCGAGAAGGACGGAGACCGAATACCCGGAAAACGGGGCGTACTGGTCCGCCGAAGCGGTCGCTGCCGAACTACACCCCGATGCGCGTGCCCCTCGAGTTTGTACAGCTTCACTGTCACGACGGAGTGTGTTACGACGTGATGTCCTCCGAGCGGGCGCGACTGCCGGTGTAGTCGCCGGCGCTGGCTGTCTCGGCGGCGATAACGGGCCGGTCTTCTGGGAGGGATTCGAAGACGGCCTCGGCGGATTGGTCTTCGGGCTGGTCGCCACGACGGTCACGGCGGCAGCGTCAGAACAGCGACTGGCAGACCCGACGGAGGTCTCCCGGTCGGGTGGAGCGTGACTGTACTGCTCGCTACGCTCGCGGGCGTCACCGTCCTAGCCGGACGACGGGTTGGTCGGTCGAGAGTCGGGATTCTCACGCTCGAGCTATGGAGTGATTTTCCTGCGAGCAACTGATTCGCTGCTAATCGTACCGCGACGGATTTCGTGGACCGGTTCACCCGTATCCGGTCGCCAGAAGAGGCGAAACAGTAAGCCGCGGATAGATGGACTGCGGGAGCCGTTTCCGGCTACCGATTCTCGCGCTGCTCGACCTTGTTCAGGTCTCAAACTGGTGTTACAGATTCCGACAAAATCGCCGTTTTCTTCTCTCGTTGGGTGTTGCTCGCCAACGGGTCTCTTACTATCGACGAAACTAATGTCGCCGTTATTGAGATGAAAATATGGCCCGTCAGTACGACAAACTGGTTCGAGATAGAATCCCCGAAATCATAGAGAAGAATGGCGAAGAACCAATAACCCATACGATTGAGAGGGACGAGTACGCTACTCGACTCCTTGAGAAATTAGACGAAGAGGTCGATGAGTATCGGGAAGGCTGTGACATAGAGGAACTGGCAGATATATTAGAAGTTGTCCACGCTATCCGAAAAGAACGCGGGGTAACCGTTGAAGAGTTACAGGAGATACGAGAACAAAAAGCCGAACAGCGTGGCCGATTCGAGGACAGAATTATCCTCGACAGTGTTGAGGAGTAGAGGATTCACGAGGAAAAGTACGTCCATCACCACCAATTCGACCGTCAAGAGAAAACGGGATGGTCGATACCGTGATGTTTGTTACCGACTCTCTCGCTGCTCGACCTTGTTCAACTCGATGAGGAGCCGGAACATCGCCTTCACGAGGTTGGCGTCGACGTCGAACTGCTCGGCGTTCTGGCCGGCGCGGTCCATCACGGCCTGTTCTTGCTCCTCGTCGGTGGTCGGCAGGTCCTTCTCGGCTTTGACCTCCGCGATAGTGTCGGCCACGTAGGTCCGCTGGGCTATCTTCTCGACTATCTCGCGGTCGATAGTGCGAATCTCGTCGCGCAGTTCATCTAGCGACATATCCTCCGGGCTCGTATTCGAGTTCGAACTCATACTGTGTGGGTTCCCTCCGTCTGTGTGGTGGTCAACAGCGTCGTGCCGGGTCGTTCCGCCCAGTATTCGCGTACCTGTTCGAGCGCGTCGCGGTCGCCGACGGCGGTGAACGAGGGGCCAGTCCCAGACAGCGAGACGCCCTCGACGTGTCGCAGCCCCTCGACGAGCGGTTCGGTGTCGAACTGCAGCGCCGCACAGAACGCGAGGCCGTTGACCGTCATCGCCCGCTCGTATGCCCCGTCCAGCGCGAGGTCCTCGACGAGGCGGGCCATGGGCGCTATCTGGCGACAGCGCTCCACGTCGGCGTCCGCCGAGAACGACTGTTCCGGCGGCGTCCAGACCAGCACGTCCCAGTCCACCTCGTCGCGGGCCAACAGGTCGTCGGCGTCGTTGTCGGTGACGGTGACGCCGCCGAGCATCGACGCCGAGGCGTCGTCGAACGCGCCGGTGATAGTCACGCCCGCGTCCCGGGCGGCCATCACGCCGAGCCGCGCCATGTCTTCCCGTGTCATCCGGTCGGTGGCGCCGAGAGCGTCGAGCGTCGCCATCACGGTGGCGTTGGCCGCCGCGCTCGAACTCTTGAGCCCGGAGGCCATCGGCACCTCGCTCTCCGTGCGGACGTGGCCGCCGACGGCCGGCGGGGTCCCGACTGCGCCGCCGTGGGCGTCGAGGACGTACTCGACGCAGCGTTCCACGAGGCGCGTATCGGCGTCCGGGGCACCGGCTACCTCGCCGGTCACGCTCTCGTCGTCCGTCGACACTTCGACGGTCGCCGTCGTGTACTCGTCGATGGCGAACGCCGACCCGCGGCCGGTCGCCAGCGCGTTGAGCACCGTCCCAGCGGCCGGTGCTGCTGCCGTGCCTTCCATCGCTCAGTTCTCCTGTCCGGGGCTATTTACCATCTGCGGAACCGGCCACGACGACAACGAGCCGTTTTTCCACCGGCGAGGGCAAGGGGGCGTATGAGCAACCGTTCCGACGTGCCGCCGGACACCCTCTCTGTCGAACTGAGCGAAGACGGCATCGCTGTCGAGTACCTCGACGGACGGACCGCCTTCTACCACGGCGTTCCCGCGAAAGCCGAGGAGCGCGTCCGGACGTCCCCGGGCAAAGACACGCACGTCCTCATCACCGACTCGACGGAGACGTCGGGCATCCTCGTCTACGTCAACGACCTGCGGACCCACGACGACATCATCGAGGAGAGCGGCGTCGGTCGGGTCATCTTGACGGACGGCGAAGAAGACGAACTGTTCCCCGGTGTGACGGTGCGGGACCACCAGATGCGCGTCGAGGTCGACGTCGACTTCTCGGTGGCCGACGGCCGCGTGTTCGTCTTCGAAGAGGACGAGATGGGCGAGCGGAGCTACGAAATCGTTCCGGAGGGCTCGTAACGCGGACGAACGCAGCGTCTCCGGACACCGCTACTCGAACCGAAACGGCCCGTCGGGGCCTGCCCGCTGCAAAACCGACTCGGTCGCTACTGGATGTACGACGGGTCCTCGTCGTCGCAGTTGGCTTCGTGTTGTCGCGCGTCGTCTTGGTCGTCGAACATTAGCCCGCACGTCTCGCATTTGTACCATGTCATCTCGTCGCGCTCGGTAGTGACAACCATGTGAGTCTGTCCGACGGCCGAGCGTAAATTGTTTTCCCGCGACACAACGGGAACCCTCAAGAGGACCGGATGGCTAGCCGACGGCATGAGCGGGTCCAGCGACGGCGGTATCGAACTCACTGTCGAGGGAGCGCACAAACGCGACGCCGGCCGCGGCATCGCGCGCCTCCCCGAGTCCGTGCGGAGCGAACTCGGCGTGCTGAGCGGGTCGCCGGTCATCATCGAGGGCGAGCGGATGACCGTCGTCAAGGTGTGGCCCGGCGACGACGACGGGTCGACGGTCCGCATCGACTCCGATACGCGGGCCAACGCCGGGGTCAATATCGGCGACACGGTGACGGTTCGAGCCGGCTCTGTCACCGAGGCGAACACCATCAGTATCCAGCCGATGGAACCCCTGCCGGGTACCGACGAGTACGAACACATGGTGCGGACGCGACTGGTCGACCAGATGGTGCAGGCCGACGAGCGGACCCACATCGACGGCCTCGGGACGTTCCGCGTCCTCTCGACCGACCCGGACGGGCCGGTCCGCGTCACCGACCGGACTGACGTCTCCCTTCTCCCACGTACCGAGGACTCCGGCGGTGACACGAGCGACCACCAGACGGGCGCTACGGAGCCACAAAACGCCGGACCGGCGGCGACGGAGACCGGCGTGAGCTACGAGGACATCGGTGGCTTAGACGAGGAACTCGACCGCATCCGGGAGATGATAGAGATGCCCCTCTCGGAACCCGACGAGTTCCGACGGCTGGGCATCGACCCGCCCAGCGGCGTCCTCCTGCACGGCCCGCCGGGCACCGGGAAGACGCTCATCGCCCGCGCCGTCGCCAACGAGGTGGACGCGTACTTCGATACTATCTCCGGCCCGGAAATCGTCTCGAAGTACAAGGGCGAGAGCGAGGAGCGACTGCGCGAGGCGTTCGACCGCGCCGAGGAGAACTCCCCCGCGATTCTGTTCGTCGACGAAATCGACTCCATCGCTGGCTCCCGGGACGACGACGCCGACATGGAGAACCGCGTCGTCGCCCAACTCCTGACGTTGATGGACGGCCTCGAAGACCGGGGCCGGGTGGTCGTCATCGGCGCGACCAACCGCGTCGACGCTGTCGACCCCGCCCTGCGCCGCGGCGGCCGCTTCGACCGCGAGATCGAAATCGGCGTCCCCGACGAGGGCGGCCGGCGGGAGATTCTCGACGTCCACACGCGGGATATGCCTATCGACGACGGCGTCGATCTAGACCGCATCGCCGCCCAGACCCATGGCTTCGTCGGGGCCGACCTCGCGTCGTTGACGACGGAGGCCGCGATGTCGGCGCTGCGGGCCAAACGCGAGCGCGAACCGCGTGAGCGCTCGGACCGGGAGGGCGATGACACCGAGCGCAGCGAGGACGCCAAGGTGACACAGAGCGACTTCGACGCGGCGTTGGCGACGGTCGAACCCAGCGCGATGCGGGAGTACGTCGCCGAGTCGCCGGCGGTGTCGTTCGACGACGTGGGCGGACTCGGCGAGGTCAAACAGACGCTTACCGAGGCCATCGAGTGGCCCCTCGAGTACGGCGACCTGTTCTCCGTGACGAAGACGGACCCGCCGAGCGGCATCCTGCTCTATGGCCCGCCGGGAACCGGGAAGACCCTGCTCGCGCGCGCCGTCGCGGGCGAAAGCGACGTGAACTTCATCCACGTCGCCGGGCCGGAGATAATGGACCGCTACGTCGGCGAGAGCGAGGAAGCGGTGCGAGAACTGTTCGAGCGCGCCCGTCAGACCGCACCGAGCATCATCTT
The DNA here is from genome assembly GCF_014647235.1 of Haloarcula pellucida. Taxonomy (GTDB): domain Archaea; phylum Halobacteriota; class Halobacteria; order Halobacteriales; family Haloarculaceae; genus Haloarcula; species Haloarcula pellucida. The sequence goes on along the minus strand of NZ_BMOU01000001.1, from coordinate 994,950 downwards.
CTTAGACGAAATCGACGCCATCGCCAGCCACCGCGGACAGGGCAACGAGGTGACCGAACGGGTCGTCTCCCAGTTGCTCGCAGAACTGGACGGCATCACCGAGAACCCGAACCTCGTCGTCCTCGCGGCGACGAACCGGCGGGACATGATAGACGACGCCCTCCTTCGGCCGGGCCGTCTCGAACAGCACGTCGAAGTGCCGAACCCCGACCACGACGCCCGCGAGGCGATTCTCGACGTGCACACGGACGGCAAGCCGCTCGCCGACGGCATCTCCCTGTCTGCCCTCGCGGCCGAGACGGAGGGGTTCTCCGGGGCGGAACTGGAAGCGGTGGTCCGCGAAGCGTCGATGCTCGCCATCCGCGAGGCCGCCGAAGAGATGGGGCCCGAGGAAGCCAGCGAACGTGCCGACGACGTGACCATCACTGCCGAGCACTTCCAGCGAGCGCTAGCGCACAAAGCGGAGCGTTGAAACACGGGACGTCTGTTGGACTCGTCGCTACTGTATCGAACACCCAGAGAGTGGAACGGTGGATTGGGCGCCGCCGACGAGGAGTGACGTGAAAGGCTGTCCGGACAGCCTTTGGCGGACGAGCGACGCCATGTGGCCGAGCAGCGAGACGGACTGTTGTACCGGCATCGACGTGAAAAGCGCCTTGCCGGCGAACACACGTAGCGGAGCCACCGATAAAAAAGGCCCGGTGTCCGGCCCTTATCGCTCGTCGTCGGCCGCCGACTCCGTCTCGTCGTCCGACGCAGTGGCCGCTGTGCGTACGTCCTTCTCGTCGCTCCCGCTATCGCCGTCGCCGCTGCTCTCGTGTTCGCTACTGTTCTCGCTCCCGCCGACGAACGGGAGTCGACGCCCACGGAGGACTCGACGCAGGCCGAACGCCGGAACGGCCAGCACGCCCAGCCACGGCGCCGCCGCGGCCAGCGTCACCAGGGTCGCCCGCCCGAAGACGTAGACGTCGTTCACTGACCGGAGGAAGACGGCCGCCAGCGACTGCTCGTGGTACTGGGTCCGAATCTGGCTGATGCCCGGTTCCGGTTCCTGCAGTTCCACACGGATAGTGGAGTACGCCACGCGCTGTTCGAGCGAGCGCTGTTTGGCTTCGAGTTGTTCTATCTGGCCCTGCACCTCGGAGAGTTGTTCTTCGATGCGGAGCAGTTCCTCCGTGTCGTTGGCCTCGTCGTAGAACGTCCGGAGGCGGTCCCGGCGCTGTCGCAGGTTCTCCAGTCGCGCCTCTAAGTCGACCAACTGGTCGGTCACGTCGTCCGTCTGGGTCTCCTCGCTCAGGACCGTTCCTTCCGCGGCGATGTCGTCTTGCATCGCCCGGTACTGCTCGTTGGGCACTCTGACGACGACGTAGCCGGAGATCCACGTCTCGTTGCCCGAGCGGTGAAGGCGCTGGTTCGACCCGCTCACGTACCCGCCGTACTGTCGGGCCTGTGAGGCGATGGCTGTACGACTCTGCGAGAAGTTCTCCACCTCGACGACCATCCGCCCGGTCTTGATTATCGCCCGTTGCTGGACCGCCGCGTCGACCTGTGCGCTCCCCCCGCCGCTCGTATCGGCGCTCTGTTGGTTTGCACCCTCTGCGGCAGGCGCGGACCCGTCACCGCCGTCGGCAGACAGTTCGGCACCGTCGCCGCCGGCCGGGTTCCCGCCCATGCCCGCACACCCGGCGAGCAGGAGGGTCAGGGCCAGCGCGACGACGAGTGAGTTCCTCGACATGACGACTACGTATCGTCGTCGCCAGCGTATAGTGTCGCCGGACGCTCAAAGCGCGCTTTGTGTGAAAGAGCGACTGAACCTATCGGAACTCTGTCCGTCGGTCGTCGAGCGCCGGGAACGCCTCTCGGACGGCCGTGACTCGCTCCGGGTCGACGGTCGCACTCACGAGCGCCGGGTCGTCGGCGGAACTGGCCAGCGCCGTCCCCCACGGGTCGTACACCGTGGACCGGCCCAGCAGTTCCGCGTCCTCGAACGACCCGACGCCGTTGGCCGCCGCGACGTATAGCTGATTCTCGACGGCGCGGGCCTTCGGAAACAGCTTCCAGTGCTCGACGCGGGGGTAGGGCCACGCGCTCGGGACGAGCGTCAGCGTCACGCCGTCGTCGACGAGTCTCCGGTACAGTTCCGGGAACCGGAGGTCGTAACACGTCGTCACGCCGACGGTGAACCCGGCGAAGTCGACGGTCGGGAGGTGTTGGCCCGGTTCGAGGAGGTCCGTCTCGGCGGACCCGTAGCCGAAGAGGTGGTGTTTCCGGTAGATGGCGCGACGCGTCCCGTCCCTGTCGAAGAACACCGCGGTGTTGGCGAGTCCGTCCTCGACGGGCACGTCGATGCCGGCGGCGGCGCTCGCGGCGAGGTCCTCGACGACACTCCCGGCGAGAATCGCCACGCCGTGTTCGGCGGCCGCCTCGCGCACGGCGGTCAGCGTCTCACCCTCGACGCCCTCCGCGTGCCGTGCGTAGCTATCGAACGCGAAGTACCCGACGTTGAACAACTCCGGCAGGACCACGAGGTCGGCCCCGTTCGCGGCCGCGCGGTCGATGGCGTCGATGGCCCGTCCGACGTTCGCGCTCACGGCCGCGGGTTCGACCGCAATCTGGGCGAGTGTGAGCCTCATACTTCGACTTCGAGATAGTCACGCAGTGCCTGTTCGAGGTTCTCCATCTCGCCGTCGAGATTCCGCTTGAAGAACCGTTCGACGCCGGGGAGTTTGCCGTCGACGACGAACCGATTGGTCAGTTTCGTCCCGCCGCTCTCGGTCGGTTCGAGTTCGTGTTCGCCCTGTACCTGCATCACTCTCGACCGACCGACGAAACGGACGTACTCGGGTTCACGCCGCTCTACGTCCCGCGTCTCGATGCGGATCGTTCGATCGATGATCGGAATCGGCAACGAGATGTGCCACGTCGCTTCCTCGTCGTTCGTGACCTCCCAGTCCTTGACGACGCTAATCGGGCGTGCCCGCTGGTCCGGGTCGGCGATGAACGCCCAGACTCGCTCGGGAGGTGCCGACACAGTCATCGACCGCTCGACCCGGACAGTCATGCACGTAGCTCAGGTTTCCGCCGGAATGAATCCACCGACTAGCTCGTCGTCACGCGCCACGTCGTCGAGCGGGCGCGGCCCCATTTCTCGATGTCTACCTCGTCTGCCTCCTCTGCCAGACGGGGTAACCGAGCGCCGACCTGTTTCGAGGACAGGCCGAGCTGTGAGGCGATGTTCTTGGCGCGGAAGTAACTCTCACCCCGCGAGACGCTCTCCCGGAGGTACTCCAGAATGCGTCTGTCCTCCTCGCTGAAATCGACCATAGAAGAGGTACGTTCTGAACGGTTTTAATCGTTCCTTTCGGCACCCACCCGCGATCTTCAGGCGTCGTAGACGTGTATCGCGACGAGCGCCAGGCTCGCTGCGAGCATGGCCACGCCGAAGCCGACGCCGCTGTTCAACAACAGCCCGCTCGTATCGAGTTCCTGTGCGTGCCGGATGGCGTAGTTGTAGCTGTTGACGGCCGTCAACACTGCGGCGCCGACGGCGACCACCCCGAACAGGACGCCGAGCCCGATACCCATATCAGTCTGCGATTCCGTCGCCATGCGAGTGAGTTTCCGTGTTGCCCACTTAGTTCATTCGGGCCAGTCACCAGCCACAGGACATATAGCGACAGACGAGAGAGCGCCGTGTAATGTTTAGACTCGGGCGCTTGAAACTGCTCGTCGTCGTCGTGCTCGCTCTCGGCACCGCTGGCGGTGCCGCGTTCGCCCTCGGCGCCGTCGGTGCACCGACCGTCGAATCCGTCGACAACCACTTTGCGGGCGTCTCGAACGAGACGACGGCGGTCCACACGAACCTCACGGTGAACAACCCCAACCCCGTCGGGGTGCAACTCGGCGGGACGGCTGTCGACTACACTGTCGCGATGAACGGCGTCCCGATCGCCAGCGGTGACAAGAGCGGGCTGGCGCTGGCGAAGGGGAACTCGACGCTCGCGTTCGCCACCCAGATGCAGAACGGACAGATTCCGCCGTGGTGGCACACCCACATCGAGAACGGCGAGACCACCGAAGTGACCATCGACGCCGACGTCTCCTCGTCGATGCTCGGCGGTCGCTCGCTCTCGGTTGCGCAGGACAAGACCATCGAGACGGACATCATCGGCCAGTTCAACTCCACCGAGACGCGGCCAGTGAACGCGAACCAGCCACTCGTCTCGGACCCGGTGCTGTACATCAACGAGACTCGCGGGTCGTGGGACCGGGCGAACCTCACGGAGTCCGAGACGCCGATGGACCTCGCCTTTACCGTCTACAATCCGAAACCCTACCCCTACACGGTCTCGAAAATCGGCTACGAGATATCGATGAACGACGTTACCGTCGGGGAGGGTGAGACAGAGCGCGGCTACACCATCGGGCCGGGCCAGACGGAGACTATCGAAGCGGACACCGCCATCCAGAACGGGAACCTCGACCGGTGGTGGGTCACCCACCTCGAACGCAATCAGGTGACGGACCTCTCTATCGACTTCTACCTCGTCCTCGAAGGGGGCGGCGAGCAGTTCCGCATCGACCTAGACGCCATCGACTACGAGACGACCATCGAGACGGATATCTTCGGCAACAAGGCACAGTACCCGACCGGCGAGAACGCGACGACGGCGTCCGACTCGGCGAACGAGTCCGAGTCTGCGACCGAGACGCCGACCCCAACCGAAACTGACGACGGGATTCTGGGCGGTGGCAGCACCGAAACGACGACGGCGACTACCGAGACGGCGACGGACGACGGCGTCCTCGGTGGGAGCGACAGCACCGACACTGCGACGGCCACCGAGGCGGAGACGACGACTGCCACTCCGACGGCGACCAGTACCGAGACGGCGACGGACGACGGCGGCATCCTCGCGCTCGCTCGCTGAGCGCCGCGGTCCCGCTATTCGACCCAGACGGTCTTCCTGTCGACGAACTCCCGGATACCGGGACCCGAGAGTTCGCGGCCGTAGCCGGATTGTTTGATGCCGCCGAAGGGAACCCGTGGGTCCGACTTGACGAGTTGGTTGACGTAGACACAGCCAGCGTCGACGCGGCCAAACACCTCCTCGGTGTCCGCGGGACACCCCGCTGGACGGGTCGCTCTCCGGCGGCATAAGCGCCCGCGCCGTCGCGGCGAAAATCGGCTGATTCCGACGACCGTTACTGGATGGTCGTGTGTTCGGACTCCTCGTCCAGCGCGAGGTTGGTCGCTATCTCCGCGTTCCTGACGGCGTACTCGGCGGTCTGCTGGAGGCTGACGAGCACTTCGCGGACCTGCAGCAGTTTCTGGTTGTCCATCTCCGGCAGGTCGTTGAGGATATCGTGTTCCTTATCGCCGATGTCGGAGTACGCCTCACTGACCTCGATGGCGGTGTCGTAGTTCCGGTTGACGGCGGCCTGTACGGCCATCGCGGTTATCTCGTTGACCTCGTCGGTGAAGTCACGGATGCGCCGCATCGTCGAACTGTCGACGTCGAGGGCGTGGTCGGGCGCTTCCAGCGCGATCTCCGCGATGTCCTCGGCGTTGTCGGCGGTCAGTTCGAGGTTCTTCGCGATAGAGCGGTACCCGATGAGCGGGAAGCCGTCTTCGAGCCCCACCGCCCGCGCGAGATTGGGGTTCTGATAGGAGGTGAAGATGAGGCGAAGCAACAGGACGAAAATCTTGTTGGCCTGCCGTTCCCGGTTCAGCGCCCGCTGGGCGAGGTCGGGGTTGCCGTGGGCGAGCGCCTTGACCGCCTCGTTACGCATGGTCGACCCGGTCGACTCCAGTCGTTCCAGTAGGTTGTCGAGCGTGAAGTCCTCGGGGTCGACCGAACAGCGGATGGTGATGCGCTGGGGGGTCTCCTCGATGACACCCAGCCCCATCAACTGCGTCTCTGCGTTGTAGACGGCGTTGATGTGGGCCGAATCGAGCGTCTGCCCCTCGGGGGCTTCGACGTGGATGATGCGCCGACCGAGGACGTACTGGGCGACGATGGCCCGTTCGACGGCGTCGGCATCGAGGTTCTGGGCGTGGATTATCGCCTCTGACTCCTCGGTCTGGACGGACTCGGGCATCACAGTCAGTGTGCCTTTCCCGCCCATCCGGAGTGACACTTCGTCGCCTTTTTCCACGTCGTGTGCGCTCGCCCACTCCGCCGGTAACGTCATAGCGAGGGTGGAGGGACCGAGGCGCTGGACTTTCCGCGTTTCCATATGGCCTTTCTTATACGCCACCGACCTTAATCTTCACTATACACCAATTAATGCCGACAGTCGAATACAATCACTTGATGTGACCGGCTGTCGACCCACGTCTGTCAGGCGACGACTTCGACGAGACGCCGTTCGTACCGTCCGACGCGGACTTTGAGCCACCCCTCTAGTTCGGCGTCTAACGCCGAGTCGCCGGTGTCGACACGGAGCGTCCCGATGTCGTCGAGTTTCCGACGGGACGCGACGACTTCGACGTCGCAGTGACGGATGACTGCCGGCGAGAGCTGCTGGTTGCCCCGTCCGAAGACGAACCCTTGCCCGCCGATGGGCGAGACGACGATGACGTTCTCCTCGCCGAGTGCGTCCAGAATGTCCGATTCGGCGGCGTCCGCGACGAGCAGGTCCCCGTCCCGCCAGACGTCGACGCCCAGCGTCGTTCCGTCGAACCCCAGTTTCGCTTTGATTGCCCCGACGGTACTCCCGGGTCCAAGCACGTACGTGACGCCCGGGCGAACGCCTTCGGCGACCCCCTCGGCGAGCGTCTCGACGGTGCCGCCGCCCAACTGCTTGGCCGATTGGCGCTGGTCGGCGACCGGGACGGTGGCGACGGCCCGCAGTTCGGTCACCACCTCGCCCCCTCTGAACGCGTCCTCGTCGATGTCGTTGACCTCGGCAGGTTCCGTCTCCGAGAAGGAACCGAGGATGCGTCCGGCCGCGCGGGGCGAGACGCCGAACACCGACGAGTACACCTTGACGCCCGCCGGAACGCCGAGAATCGGCGTCTCGTCGTCCAGTTCGTCGAGCGTCTCTGCCACGTCGACGGCGGTGCCGTCCCCGCCCACGAACCCGATGCCGTCGACGCCGTGGTCGACGAAGGCCCGGACCGCTGCTCTGGTGTCTGCACTCGAAGTCACGTCCGGGTTCTCGGGGTGGCCGACGACCACCGGGTCGAACCCCGCCTCGCGGGCGAGCGAGGCACCCATCGGGTCGCCGTAGGTGAAGAGTTCGACGTCCGCACCCGTGGCTGCAAGTGCTTCGAGTGCGTCGTGTGCCCGGTCCGGGGCGCGCTGTTCGGCCCCGCGCTCGCGTGCTTCGGCGACCTTGCCGTCGGTTCCCTTCAGTCCCACGCGGCCACCCATGCCCGCGATGGGGTTGACCACGACACCGATTCGTCGCATAGCAGTCGGTTGGATACCCGGCGGCAAAAGGCACCCGGGAGCGTGTCTTTCAAGCCACCCGCCACTGAAGTGCCGGTATGCTCGAACTACTGCAGGCGAACGTCCAGACCGGCGTCATCAGTGCCGCCGGGGCGGTCATCACGCTCGGCGGGCTCTTGCTTACAGCACTCTGGCTCCAGTACCTCTACCGCTGAGTCTCGGGGACTCACTCGGTCTCGGGTGCGTCGACTCGCTCGTGTAGCCACGCCGCCGCTTCTTCGACGACGGCCTCGTCAGGCCCCTCGAACCGCACTGTGACGGTCTCGCCGGGATAGCTCCCGACCTTGACGGGGAACCGCTCTTGTACCGCCGCGAGTCTGTCGAGGAGCGCGCTCTCGGGTTCGGCGGCGTCGACGGTCCGGACGTACTGTTTCTGGCCGCTGAACTCCCCGGCCACTTCCTCGAACATCCGCTTCATCTCGTCGGGAACGCCGGGAAGCACGTAACACTGTTCGACTACACATCCGGGAGCGACTCCCTCGTGATTCGGGAGGACGCGACTCCCCTCCGGCACCTCGCCCGTGCCGTCGGTGAGGTCCTCACGGGTGTAGCCGCCGTGTTCTTCGAGCCACGCCAGGGCCGCCTCGCTCTCGACCACGTCACGACCGAACGCGGCCGCGACACCGTCTATCGTCACGTCGTCGTGGGTCGGACCGAGGCCGCCGGTCACGATGACCGCGTCGTACTCGGCGTGATACTCGTTGACGACCCGTGCGATGTCGGCGATCCGGTCCGGGACGACGGTCGTTCGCTCGACGGTGACGCCGCGGTCGGCTAGCTGTCGGCCCAGCCACGCCGCGTTCGTGTTGACCGTCTCTCCGGCGAGCAGTTCGTCTCCGACCGTGACCACCGCGACGCGCATACACCGGGGTACGGTGTGGCGATACAAATACTGTTTGTCGTCCGTCAGCGCATTCCCGGCGGCGGACCGCGGTCCCGCGGGTCGTCGTCCTCTTGCTCCTCTTCGAGGTCGATGCCAGCCTCCTTGCGCTTTCGTTTGACCGCCTGCAACTGTCGGTAGTAGTACAGCGTGCCGCCGCCACCGATCAGGATAGCCACGAGGGCGAGGCCACCGAAGATGAGCAGGTCGCGTTCGAGATAGTACCTGACACTCACCTGTCGGGCTTCGACCGGTTGGGACCACCGCACGGTCATTCGGTTGGTCTCCCCGTCGACGCCGGTCTCGTAGCCGCCGGGACTGACCTGCGAGAGCATCGGGATACCGACCCGAGCCCCCGGTGGCAGTGTCACCTGATAGGTCGCACCATCGAGGTGGGTCGGTGTCGCGTAGGACTTCCCGCTGCGCGGGGCGCTGTAGGCGACCTGTCCGGTGACGTTGCCCGGGAGCCGGATGGTCGTTTGACTCCCGCCACGGGTGGCGTTGAGCGACGAGTTGGCCTCCGTGATGACGGTGCCGTTCGCGTAGCGGAACTTCAGCGCCCGAATCGGGACGGCCTGTTCGCGCCCGAGGCCGTCGCGGTCGTACACCTCGAAGGTGTCGTTGTTTCGGACGTCGTAGACCGCTCTGTACGACGATCGGTCGAGGACGACAGACGCGTTTGACTGCGTGTCCCAGTCGTAGGTGGCGTTCTGGTTGAGTTGGTTCGGGTCGATGTTCTGTTGCCCGAATATACCACTACAGCCAGAGAGCGCGACCAGCGCGACGATACCGAGGAGAGCGAGGTGGCGACGTTGCATAGCTCAGGGAACGACGGCGAGGAGTTCCGATTGCATGAACCGGCCGATGTCGGACAGGATGCCCGGCGCGTCGGTGTCGGGGTTACAGACGATACTCTGTTCGAGGAGGCCGATGCGCTCGACGGTCACGATGTCCTGTGCGTGGCCGGCCCGATTGACCGTCGCACGGGCGTTCGACCGGGTGACGCTGTTGGCGTTGACCCGACCGTTCCCGCGCGACCAGTCGTAGAGGCGGTCGACTTCCTCGTCGGCGAGTCGCGGGTCGTCGCCGGCGACGAAGCGAAGCGGCATGTGCTGGACGACGCCGAACCGCTTGCGAATCTGGGCGGGCGACCCCTGTCCGAGGTTCAGGTTGTCCGCGGGGATGCGGACCTCCTGCCCGAACCCGACGTCTAAGACGAACCCGTCGTCGTCCCACGAGTCGAGGGTTCCGACGTACGTCTCGCCGTCCTCGTGGGAGGTGACCATCTCGCCGAACTCCTCACGCAGGAGGTTCCGGGCGACGGTGGCGTCGGGGCCGTCGACGGTGACCGTCGGGAAGTCGTCCTCCCGGTGGCCGATGTCGAACGTCACGTCCAGGTCGCCGAGTTCGTTGGCGACCAGCGACCGCAGGCCGTCGAGCGCACGGTCACGAGTATCGCCCGTGACGTACACTTTGGTTCCGAGGACGACCATCAGGCCTCAGCTTCCGTCTCGACGTTCAGTTCGTCGCGCAGTTCGTCGATGCGCTCCTCCATGGCGGTCACGAGGCGGGTGTTCTCCATGGCGTCGATCTGGTTGCCACACTCGGGGCACTCGAAGCCGAACTCCATCGCTTCCCCGAACTCGAAGCGGATGCCGCAGTGCTCACAGAGATAGAACTCGTTGTCGCGCTCGTACTGACGGCGCTCTTCGAGGCCGTCGAGCAGGCGGTACATCTCCTCCTCTAGTTGTTCGGGTATCTTGTCGTACTCGAACGTCCAGAGGTAGGTGAGCCACCCCGAGTCCTCGTCGCGGAGGCGTCGATACGACGCCAGATCGTTCTCGTAGAGGATGAACAGCGCTCGGCGAACGTCGTTGAGTTCGAGTCCGAGCTCCTCGGCCAGTTCCTCGTCGGTCACTTCGCCGTCCGGCGGCGCGGCGGCGACCGGCATCCCTTTCGGTCCGACTAGCTCGTGGAGGTACTTCTGTATAACCGGGTCCTCCAGGAGATCCTCAAAAGCCATTATCCGTGTCTCGGTGGGTCACGTGGTTAAAACCTCCGGCTTGCTCGCTGGCGATCACGCCCCGGGATTCGTAAACGCGGTGCGTTTGCGCACCGTCGGGTCGCTCGCTACTCGTCGGCTTCGGCCTCGTCGGGGTCGACCACGCGCTTGCCCGTCTCCATCGGGACGACGACCCGGTCCGGGTCGTCCCACTCCCGGTCGAGTTCCCGCCCCTCGAACAGGCGGTCTAAGAACACCGCGAGCGAGGCCACTTCCGAGTGGGGCTGGTTCGTCACGCCGACGTTGTAGTCCGCGTTCTCGTACACCTCGAAGGGGACCTTCTCGGCGCCGACGACCAGCAAGAGCGGCCCCTCGGCGTGTGCCTCGCGGACGTCGTCTTCCACGTCCTGGACCGGTTCGCCGTACATCGTGAGGTGGACGACGGTGCCCTCGAAGTCGCGGATGAGCCGTTTGGGTTCCTGCGTGACGTCTACCTCGAAGGGGCCGCCGAACCGCTCGGTGATGTCGACGATGGTGTCGGTTCGATCGCGGGCCGACCCCGCCATCACCACGCGGTCGGCGCCCAGCGCACGGGCGGTGAGGCCGACGTGGGTTGTCATGCGCTCGTCACGGCCGGGACGGTGGCCCAGTCGCAGCACCGTGACTTCGTGGTCGTCGCTCATCCGTTCAGCGCCGACTGGATGGCGTCCCGGACGGGTGCGTAGGCTATCTCTTGCCACTCGACCGGTTGGTCGTTCACGAGGACCGTCGGGGTGCCGCGCAGCCCCTTCTCGACGGCCCTGTCGCGGTCGGCCTGTACCGTCGGGTCGTAGGTCCGATCCGTGGCGGCCTTGCGAACGGCGTCGCCGCCGACGTCGAGGCCGTCGGTGAGTTCGGCGTACACGTCCGGACCGAGACGGCTCTGGTTCTCGAACAGTCGCTTCGAGTAGGTGAAGTAGGCGGCGTCGCCCGCCGCGTCCTGCACCTTGCGGGCGGCGTTTGCCGCCTGCCACGAGACGGTCTCGTCGACCGGAATCGGGAAGTCGTGGAACTCGTAGCGAACCGTCCCGTCGGCGAGGAAGTTCTCTTGAACCTTCGGGAAGACCGTCTGAGAGTACGTCTTGCAGTGGGGACAGGCGTAGTCCTCGTAGGCGGCGACGGTCACGTCGGCGTCGGGGTTGCCGGCGACGGGTGCCGAGAGGGGCTGTCCGCTCGCAGTGGGGACCGAACGGTCGTCGGACCCGTCGTCTCCGGACTCCCCGGACCCTCCGGAGAGACAGCCAGCAGTTGCGCCGGTGAGGGCGACGCTTCCGGCGAGGAATCCGCGGCGGCTGAGTCGCGTCATATCCCCTACTCGCCCCGGCAGCTATAAAACGGCGTTCATCGCGGTACCGGAACGCTATTTGACTACCCGCGTCGACCCCGAGTATGCACCTCGAAGGCCAGCACATCGTCGTCACGGGCGGTGCGGGCTTCATCGGCTCTCACCTCGTCGAACGCCTCGTCACGGACAACGACGTCCTCGTCGTCGACGACGGCTCGAACGGCCGGCGCGAGTGGGTCCACGACGACGCGACGTTCGTCGAGGGGGACCTGACCGACCCCGCCGTCGTCGCGGACACAGTCACGGCTGACACCGACCTCGTGGTCCACCTCGCCGCCTCGAAACTCGTCGACACCGACACGCCGCGCCGTCAGTTCACGGACAACAGCGAGATCACGTACAACCTCCTCGAACGGATGGACGAGGTAGGCGTCGAACGCCTCGTGTTTACGTCGTCTTCGACTGTGTACGGCGAGGCGCCGCGGCCGACGCCGGAGGACTACGCGCCGCTGGAACCCATCAGCGTCTACGGCGCGACGAAACTCGCAGAGGAGTCGCTCGTCTCGACGTACGCCCACAGTCACGACCTGCAGTCGTGGGTGTTCCGCTTTGCCAACATCGTCGGCCCGCGCCTGCGCGGTGCGGTCGTCCCGGACTTCGTCGAGAAGTTGCGAGAGAACCCCGAATCGCTGACCATCCTCGGCGACGGCCGCCAGCAGAAGTCCTACATGCACGTCTCGGAGTGTATCGAGGCCATGGTCTACGCCGTCGAACACGCCGACGCCGACCACAACGTGTTCAACCTCGGCACGCGCACGACGACCTCCGTCGACCGCATCGCCGACATCGTCGCCGACGAGATGGGCGTCGACCCCGAGTACGAGTACACCGGCGGTGACCGTGGCTGGACCGGCGACGTCCCCCGGATGCGCCTCTCCATCGACAAACTCGCCGCGCTGGGCTGGGAGCCGTCCCAGTCGAGCGACGACGCGGTGCGGCAGTGCGCCCGCGAACTCCTCGACGAACTCTATAGTAACAATTGAAACGATTCACACACCGACCGCACCGCCATCGTGCGGTCGGGTGTGCATTGATTTTCAATGGCTACTATAGTTCGCGGGATAGGTCCCGGTCAGTTCGGCTTTCCCGACCATGTGGCCGCTGGCGGCGTCGTAGACGTCGTCCTTGCTCGCGCCGCGTTTGAGGTCGAGCGTCGTATCGAGTGCGTACAGGAGGAACCGGTAGGTGTGTTCGCGGTCCGGCGGGTTCGGCCCACCCCACCCGACTTCGCCGAAGTCGTTCTGCCCCTCTAGTGCGCCGCCGGGCGTCGTGCCCTCGGGGACTTCGCCGACGTCGGGTGGGATGTTCCACACGACCCAGTGGTCCCACACTTTCCCGGCCGGTTCCTTCGCGTCGGGGTCGTCGACGACGAGGACCAGCGACTCGGCCCCGTCGGGGACGTTGTGTATCTCCAGTGGCGGACTCGTGTTCGCCGACGCGTAGCCGTACTCCTCGGGGATGCGCTCGCCGTCGTCGAACGCCGGACTGGTGAGTTCGAGGTCTGCCATACTCGAGAGTTCTCACCCGAACGACAAAAACGTCATCCCGGTAGCCCTTTGCCGGTCGCTCGCCAACGCCCGGCCGTGCAGGTCGTCGGGTACCACTCTCGCGTCGAAGACCACGCCGCACTGCTCCTCGCCGACGAGGGGGCGGTCACCGTCGAGCGACTGGACCCGGGGACCGAACTCACGTACGCACTGGGCGAGCGCCACTGTGCCGGTGCCGTCGACGGCGAGCGACACTACGCTTGCGACGGGGCGGACGCGCCGTACTGCCCGGAACACACGAGCAGGTGGCCCTGCGCCCGGTGTACCGGCGACTGCAACAAACCTATCGAGGCCTGCGACGAGGAACACGCCGTCTATCTGGCGGTGTTCGCGCCGGACACGGTCAAAGTGGGCGTCACGCGGTCGTGGCGCCTCGAAACCCGGTTGCGAGAGCAGGGGGCCGACCGAGCGGCCCACCTTCGGACCGTCGCCGACGGCCGCATCGCCCGCCAGATAGAGGCCGACGTCGCCACCGACCTCGGTGACCGGGTCCGCGTCCCGACGAAGGTCGCCGGCCTCCACGAGTCCGTCGACGAACAGTTCTGGTCGACCCTCTTAGACGAGTACGAGACGCTTGCGACCTACGACTTCGACTACGGTCTCGCCCTCACCGAGCGACCGATGGCGGAGACGCTCGCCACGGGGACGGTCCGCGGGACGAAAGGCCGCGTCGCCGTCCTCGACAACAACGGGAGCACGTACGCCGTCGACTTGCGTGCCCTCGTCGGCTACGAGGTGACTGACGGCGGCACCGACCGGGACCTCCAGTCGAGTCTCGGCGCGTTCGGGTGAGTTCAATCCGCGCCCGTAGAGTCATACACAAAACATATGCCGGGCGGTGTCGCGCTTACACTCGTGCGACGCGAAGTACTACTCGCTGGGGCCATCGCCCTCCTCACGCTGACGATGGTCGCCAGTGCGACAGCGGTCCCCGGCATCCTCTCGGAACCCACCGAGGACGTCCGTCCGAGTCACCTCGACCTCCGAGAGTCCTACGTCGATGCCCCCGACGTCTCCGGCGAGACGGTGACGCTCTCGCTCACGTCCAGCCTCGAACACCGAGGTGGGGCGGCCGAGAACGTCACCGTCGTGACGCGGGCTATCGACGCCGACACCGGACTGGTAGCGACGACGGAACGACAGTCACTCGGTAACGTCAGCGGCGACCGAGACGTCTCCTTCACACGGAACCTCACCGTCGAACGAGACGGCGACTACCGTATCGAGACGACAGTGTACGAGGACGGCCGCCGCGTATCCGTCCAGCGGCGGATGGTCAGGAACGTCGACGCCCTGACGCCGGCGTACGCTCGCTCGACGGTCTCGTTCCATCGGTTCGAGAACACCAACACGCCGCTCCGGGCCATCTCGTACCGTATCGCCGACGTCGAGAACAACGAGACGACGCTGAACGTGACGGCGTATCTCACCAACAGCGGCGACGATTCGGCCGGCGGCCTCTCGCTCCGGATGCGCGCCCGGCAGGCGGAGTCGAACGTCGTCGCCGACGCGTCGGCGCTCGAAGTGGGGCAGATTCGCCCCGGCCGGACTCGGACGGTCAGTACGGAGTTGACCGTCCCCGACGGCTACAACTACTGGTTGGACGGCATCCTCCAGTCGGACGGCGTCATCGTCGCCACGGAGAGCGCACCCGCGAACCTCGACCCGCAGGAGACGCTGACCGAAAACGAGACGCGCCGCGACGTCGGGTTCGACTCCGGCGACTTCGAAGAGGCCGCGACAGAGGAACCGCGAATGGAAGAAACACACGAGCAGACGACTGTCGGCGGGGGCGGTCCCGGATTCACCGCACTCGCCGCGCTGGTTGCACTCGTCGTCGCGACGCTCGGACTCGCACGGAGACACGCATGACCGAGGAACCCACCACCGAATCGACCGCACCGACCGACCAGAAACGGGGCGGCCCCTCTGCACCCCCTGGGTCGCCCGAGAACCGAAATCCGTCGGACGACGAGAGTCGCTCCGCCGTCGAGTATCTCGAGTGGGCGGCGCTGACCGTCCTCGTCGTCGTCGCCCTCATCGCCACGTTGCGGTTCTACTTTTCGGTGTCGGCGGCCGTCGATACGTTCGTCACCCACCGGTACCGACCGCTGTTCATGGCGGGATTCAACCTCGTCGTCCTGCTGGGCTGTGGTATCGGCCTCTCGGCGCTCGTGCGCCGGCTGGCCTGACACGACAACCCTTTTCAGCGGCCCAGCCGAACCCGGAGGCATGGCAGACGACGAACCCGAGAACGCCGACGAGGCGGCCGAATCGAGCGAGAACGGCGACGAAGAGAAGTCCTTCCGCGAGCGCGTCGAGGAGATACGTCAGAAGCGCGCCGAGGAGCGCGAAGAAGGCGAAGAGGGCGAGATGAGCCGCGAAGAGCGCATGGAAGAGATGATGGGCGGTGGCGGCGGCCCCGGCGGCATGGGCGGCGGGGGCAACCCCTTCGCACAGATGATGGGCGGCATGATGGGCGGCGGCCCAGGCGGCCCCGGCGGCATGGGCGGCGGGCCGCCCGGACGCGGCCGCGAGGAAGAGAGCGGGAGCGACAACGAGGAACTCACCCGCGAAATCCGGAAGCTCCGCGACGAGGTCCACGACGTTCGGCGCTCGCTGGACCGCATCGCCGACGCACTCGAAGAGTAGTCGCGGCGGCGTTTCTCTCTTTCACCGTTCGGATAGCCGCTGCTCGGCCTGTGGTCTCGTGTACCGAGGAAAACGGGAACCGGCCGGTCAGTTCTGGTACGCGAGGTTCATGACCCACTGGGAGAAGGCGTCGTCGTGTGGGTCGACCTCCTCGTCGCCGATGAACGGCGACAACTGGTCGCCGGCCATCAGCAGCGAGAAGTCGAGGTCGCGGGCCGCGGGCGTGAGATGGTACGTGTTGTGGCCCTCGTAGACCGTCTCCTCGCGCTGGATGAGCCCCTTCTCGAAGAGGGATTCGACGATACGACTACCCTTCCGGGAGGAGACGTCTAACTCCTTCCAGAAGTCGCTCTGATGGATACCGCCGGACTCGCGGATGAGTTCTAACCCGGCTCGCTCGTCCTCAGAGAGGTCCGCCTCCGACGCTGCCGAACTCATTATGTTACCAACACCGACGGTCGGGCGCTTAAATCTGGCCTTCGACCGGGTGGTACTCGGTGGTGCAGGGCGGCCCCGCCGCGAACTCGTAGCGGCGGTGCTCCCCTAGCGCGATGAGCGACGACGAGCGGGTACCGAAGCCGTCGCCGTGGACGCAGACGCCGTAGTCGTGGTCCGCGATGGTCTCGCTCGTGCGGTCCAGCCAGTCGTCGAGGCCCTCGCCGGGGTCGACCTGTATCGCCTCACGGAGGCGGTCGGCGTTGACGGCCTGCTGTTCGCCCACGTCGGGACGGTGGCCCGGGATACGGTAGTCGCCGTCGGCGCCGACGTTGACGACCACGTGGACGCCGGGCTGGAAGTTCCGCACCGCGAGTTGCCCGTCCCACTCCAGCAAGAGGGCGGCGTTCTCGTCGGCCAGCAGGAGGTTGAAGCCGTCGTACTCCGCCTCGCGGGTGGCCCGCTCGACGGCGCGGGCGGCGTCCTCGGCCGTCTCGTGGCCCAGACAGTCCCGGACCAGCAGGCCGCGGGAGCGCTCACCGGCGAGGTCGGCGTCGACCCAGCGGTTGGTGACGGCCGCCAAGAGGCCGTGTTCGTTGTAGCCTTCCCACGTACCGTTGGCTTCTGAGTCGGCTGGCGCGACGACGCGGGCCCCCCAGTGTCGGACTGCCGGCGGTTCCGAGGGGCGGTCGACGCGTTCGTCACGGTTGGCCGCGAAGGCCACGGGCGTTCCCTCGAACACCTGCCACGCGAGGACTATCGTACACACGCTCAGGGATAGGCCATCGAAGGTCAAAACGGCTGTGCCGGCTGCGGCGCATATCTCCACACATCACCACCCTTCGACCCGGAGAACCAGGCTGAAGTGCGCAACGCAGTTGAGGCGTCCTTCGAGTTCGAAAGAATCACAACAAGGACCTCGACGTGGTCCACTTTAGTTCAGCCGGACAATTCGACGGGTGTGTCACAGACCTGGGGTGTATGTCGAGTGAGACTGTCGGGTGCGAGATCGACGCCTACGCGGACCAGACCTACGATCGATACCTTTGGTAACGGATTGAACTGGGCGGACGATTTTTTTCAATCCAGTGGGCTGATTATCTCAGAATCGGTTGCGGAAAGACCGACGCTATCCAGAACGGGAGTGGAGGGTGTGAAGGTTTTTCGCCGCCATGACGAGGAGTCCGACGGCGACGAGCGTCGCCAGCGCGAAGAGGCCCCAGTCTGGTGAGTGGCTCACGCTACCGACGCCGAGTCTGTCCGGCGACGCGGGGGCTGTCCCGCCGGATCCGCCGGTGACTGCCAGGATATTGCCGCCCACGACGAACGCTCCCACCAGTATCACGACGACGTTGAGCAGCGTGTATATTGCATCTCGTATGTCCATATTTCATACACTACTCGTGAAATGATAACTCTTCTCGCTACCGTTCGCATTCAGTCCCCGAGCGACGCCCGGACCGCGTCCCGGTCCACAGTCCCTGAGGCCGTCCGTGGGAGCGCGTCGACCACGTCCACCGTCTTCGGCACCTCGTAGGGTGCAAGTTCGTCTCGGCAGTAGTCGCTGACGCGCTCGGCCGTCACGTCGCCGACCACCAGCGCCGCGACGCGTTGGCCCCACTCCTCGTCGGCCAGGCCGACGACGGCGGCGTCCTCGACGCCCGGACAGTCCCTGATAGCGTCGGCGACGACGCTGGCGTCGACGTTTTCGCCGCCCGTGACGATGCGGTCGTCCACGCGGCCGAGGACCCACAGCCGTCCGTCCTCGTCGCGGTAGCCGATGTCCCCCGTGTGGAAGCCGTATTCGCCGAATGCCGCCTCGGTCCGGTCCGCGTCGAGGTAGCCCGGCGTGACCGTCGGTCCGTCGACGACGAGTTCGCCCCGCTCGCCGGGGCCGACCGGGTCGCCGTCGTCGACGACGGTCACGTCGGTACAGACGAGTGGCTGGCCGACGGTGTCCCGATGATCGAACGCCGTCTCGGGGAGCGCAGTAGCTATCTGGGAGGCGGTTTCGGTCATGCCGTAGGTCGGACAGACCGGGACGCCGCGCTCGCGGCAGCGGTCTATCAACGCTGGACTCGCCGGACCGCCACCGAGCAACACGAACCGGAGTTCGGAAGCGGGCGTCCACCCGGAGTCGACTAACCGTCGGAGCATCGTCGGCACGAGCGAGACGCCGGTCACGTCGCACTCGGACAGCACGCGGGCCGTCTCGCTCGGGTCGAACTCGCGCTGGACGACCACCGTCGACCCGTAGAGCGCGGTCCGGACGAACGGTGCCAGCCCGCCCATGTGGTAGGTCGGCAGGCAGACGAGCCACCGGTCCGACGGCGTCACGCCGAGGCGGAACGCCGAGGCCGTGGCGCTGGCGACGAGGTTGCCGACGGTCAGTCGCACGCCCTTCGGGTCGCTCGTCGTCCCCGAGGTGAAGAGGACGAGTTGCGTCGTATCGCGGTCGACTTCGACCGGGTCGACTCCGCTAGTGTCCGACTGCATGGCGTTCACGCCGGTCCGTTCCGGGTCGTCGACGGAGACCACGGGACAGTCTGCGACCCGAGCGGCCAGTGCTTCCGTCTCGCGTTCACAGACGAGGAGGTCGGCATCGAGTGTCGTCAGTTGTGCAGAGAGGCTGCTCGGGTCGAGGTCGACGTTCAGCGGCGCGAGGGTGGCACCGACCCGCATCGCGCCGAACAGCAACGGCCCGACTGCGGGCCGGGTGTCCACGAGCGTCGCCACTGTACCGCCGGGAGTGGCACAGAGTTCGGCGACCGTCACGGCCGCGTCGCCCGCCCGGGCGTCCAGTTCGCGGTAGGTCGTCGCCTCGCCCGTATCGGCGTCGACCGTCGCGATGCGCTCCGGCGTCGTCCGGACTCTGTGGGTCAGCAAGTCGCGAGTCGGCCACTCGACCGGGTCACGCATCGGGACCCACCTCCGCGGGGTCGACGCCGAGTCCGGCCGATTGTGGGACCGACATCCGGCCGTCGGACACCGTCGCGGGGTCGGGCGCGAGGTCCGTCGCCAACCGGTCGCCGGTGGCGAGGCCGCACGCGCTCACGTCGGGTATCGCGGCGGCGACGTGGAGCGCTGCGAGGCGGGCGACGACGCCGTCGATGGTCGTCGTGACGACGGGGTCGACGCCCCGCTCGCGGGCCCGCATCGCCAGCGTGTGGGCGTTTCCGGGGCCGCCCAGTACCATCGGTTTGAGAACCAACACGTCGGCGGCGTCCGCATCGAGTATCGCGTGGACGCGCCGGTCGACCAGCGACTCGTCCAGCGCGACGCCGACCGACCCGCCGCGAAGGCTCGCGTGCCCTTCGATGTCGTCGGCAGCGAGTGGCTGTTCGACGTACTCGACGCCGAACGACGCTAACTCCTCGAAGGCCGTCTCGGCCTCGTCCCGGGACCACGCGCCGTTCGCGTCGGCCCGGAGCGTCACGTCGTCGCCGACGCAGTCCCTGACCGCCCGTATTCGCTCGACGTCGTCAGCGACCGGTCTGGCACCGACTTTCACCTTACAGCAATCAAAGCCGGCGTCGACGGCGTCGGCGACGGCGTCGGCCGTCTCCTGTGGTCGGCCGTCCCCGACGGTGGCGTTGACTGGAACGGACTGGCAGCGCCTGTCGGGGTCGAACCACCGATACAGCGGCACTCCGTCGGCGCGGGCGTCGGCGTCAAGCAGTGCCGTGGCGAACCCGTGACGAGCAGCGGGCACCGCCGCCGCGTCGAGGGCCAGCATCGCGGCGGTGTGGCCGCCGTCCGCTTCGGCCGCGGCGGCGTCCGCCAATCCCGAGCGACACGCGTCGAGCGACTCCGTCCACCCCGGGAGCGGCGTCGATTCCCCGACGCCCGTCTCCCCGCGGTGGTCGTAGCGGACGACGACACCCTCGCGTTCGGCGATGGTTCCGTCGGCGGTGGCAAGCGGCCGCTTCAACCGGAGCGAGAACGGGGTCGTCCTCATAGTAGCGTCGGGAGTGCGAGGCCGGCCGCAAAGAGGAGCGAGTGGAGAAACAGCGTCTGTCCGATTCGCTCTAGGGCCGGGTTGAGTGCGGTTCCGTCGGTGTTTGTCAGGACCGTCTTCCCCGTCTTCGCGGCCAGTGGCAACGAGAACAGCGGTGCCAGTGCCGGCAGTCCGTAGGTCGGGTCGAGGGCGAAGACCACCGGGACGACGTAAGCCATGCCGACGAGAGCGAGGAACTCGACGCGGCTCCACCGATAGCCCATGTAGACGGCCAGGGTCTTCTTGCCGGCGGCCATGTCCGTCTCCCGGTCGCGGACGTTGTTGACCACGAGAATGGCCGTCGAAA
The DNA here is from genome assembly GCF_014647235.1 of Haloarcula pellucida. GTDB lineage: Archaea > Halobacteriota > Halobacteria > Halobacteriales > Haloarculaceae > Haloarcula > Haloarcula pellucida. The sequence continues at coordinate 974,289 of NZ_BMOU01000001.1, read as the reverse complement.
GGCCGGCGGCGGGCAGACTTGCGACGACTGCGGCCACCGTGAGACTCCCGTCGGGAAGGGTCATCGGGAACGTGCCGACCTCCGGTATACGCGACACCGCCTGCACGTAATACGTCCCGGTGACGGCGACGAGGCCGAAGTAGAGGAAGACGAACAAGTCGCCCAGACCGCGGTAGCCGTAGGGGAACGGGCCGCCGGTGTAGAGGATGCCGGCGGCGATACCCGAGAGACCGACGACGACGATGGGGAGGCCACCGATGGCGACGAGGGAGACGCCGACGACGACGGCGAGGCCGTACGTCAGTATCATCGCCCGCTTGACCGCGTCGGGTTCGATGAGACCGCCCGCCGTCACCCGGGTGAACCCCTCTCGTTCGTCCGTGTCGGCGCCTTTGATGGCGTCGTAGTAGTCGTTCGCGAAGTTCGTCCCCACCTGTATGAGGAGGGCCCCGACGAGCGCCGCAAGCGCCGGGAACAGTGCGAAGACGTCGGCGTGGACCGCGAGTCCGGTCCCGACGACGACCGGGGCGGCCCCGGCGGGGAGCGTCTGTGGCCGGGCGGCCATCAGCCACGCCTTCCGCTTCGAGACGTCGGCCGTCGCTGTACTCATTGTCGCGAACTCGGGACGCTATCCTCAAAGCGACTGTGGTTCACACCGTCTCGTCCGACGCCTCGAATCGTGCTCCGGAGAAATTGACAACCAAATGCTACAAAATGGCTACACTTTTGCCGCCTGCCCCGGTATCGTAAGTGTGACCGACGCCGATACCGACTGCGTCTCGTCCGGCGTCCCCAGCCTCGGTGAGATACTGTCCCGCTGGCGATACGGTATCACGGTCGGTGAACGATCCGGCGACTGCCGCGGTAGCCTGACCGGGGCCCCGACCAATCGGATCGAGTAACAAACAGATGCCCCCCACCTACCACCCGCTCACAGCGACGTTCGACCGGGGGCCGGTGCGGGTGGCGTTGCTCGTCGAGAACGACGAGGACCGGGAGTTACTCGCGGACCGACTCGAAGACCACGAGGTGGTGACACCGGCGTCGCTGGCGGATCTCCCCCAGTTCGACGTCTGTCTGGTCGATACCGCGACGTATCCCCGAATCGAGGACCAACTCGCCCGTCGGAAGGCCGACGCGGACCCGAAGTTCGTCCCAGTGTTGCTGGTGGTCGGGGCCGCTGTCCCCGAACACGCGGTCCAGACGCTACCGGAGGCCGTCGACGAGGTGCTGGTGATGCCGACGTCGAAGGCGGTGTTCCGGGGCCGTCTCGGGTCGCTGCTGCGTATCAGGCGCCAGTCGGAAGATCTGGCGCTGTTCCGTCGAGCGATGGACGACGCGCTTACGGGCATCACTATCGCTTCGGCCCGAGACGACCAGCCATTGCGGTACGTCAACGACGCGTTCGTCGAGATGACTGGCTACGACCGCTCGGAGATACTCGGTCGGAACTGCCGGTTCTTGCAGGGGCCAGACACCGACCCGGACCCGGTCCGGGAGATGCGCGAGGCCATAGAGCGAGGAGAGGGCGTTACTGTCGAACTCCAAAACTACCGGAAGGACGGCACGCCGTTCTGGAACCACGTCGAGATAGCCCCGGTGTACGGTCGCTCGGGGCCGACACACTTCGTCGGCTTCCAGCAGGACATCACCGACCGAGTCGAGCGAGCCCGGAACCTCCGCCAGCACGAACAGATAGTCCGTGCGGCGAGCGACCCGATATACTCGCTCGACGCCGACCTCCGGTTTACGCTGTTGAACGAGGCGACCGCAGAACTCTGTGGCCGCGCTCCGGACGAACTGACCGGCGAACACGTCCGGTCGGTGCTGGGACGGACACACGCCGCTGCGCTCTCCCGCGCCATCCTCAACTTGGCCGCGGAAGACACACCACAGACGACCATCGAAACGACGATACGGAACACCGAGGGTCGAGACAGGCGGTTCCAGACGGCCGTCGCGATGCGTCCGGCGTCCGAGTTCGACGGCGTCGTCTGCGTGAGTCGTGACGTGACCAGCCACCGCGAACGGGGGTACCGCCTGTCGGTGTTGGACCGCGTCCTCCGGCACAACCTGCGCAACAAACTCCACGTGGTCCTCGCACAGGTGGAGTTTATCAGAGAGGCCAGCGACGACGAGGTGGTCCGGACGTCGGCGGCGGCGATCGAGCGAGTGGCCGCTGAACTGCTAGACCTCGGTGACACTGCCAGAGAGTTCCACGACACGCTCGACCCGAATTCGACCGACCACGTCGGGCCGATAGACGTCGTTCCGCACGTCGACCACGTCGTCGAAGAGGCGGGGCTGAGTCACGCCAACGGCACTATCCTCGCGAACACGCCCGAGGAAGCGTGGGCACGGGCCCACAGCTCGCTGGAACTCGCACTCGGCGAACTGGTGGAAAACGCCTTCGAGTACGGCCACCCGTGTGTCACCGTCGTGGTCGACGTGACCGTCGAATCCGACACCGTCGTCGTCACCGTCACCGACGACGGACCGGGGATGCCCGACGAGGAGCGAGAGGTCCTCGCCGCCGGGATGGAGTCAGACCTCAAGCACACGTCGGGGCTGGGTCTGTGGTTCGTCCGCTGGATGGCGATAAACAGCGAGGGCTCTTTCGACATCCGCGACAACGACCCGACCGGGACCGTCGTCGAACTCACGTTCCCGCGTACAGAGCCACCGGCGTGACTCGCCGCCGGAACCGGCAACTGTTACACGTTCCCTGACGCCTCTCACCCGACCGGTCGACAGACCCGGTGTGTCCCCGAACCGTACCGCCGCCTCCGACCTGACGCTGGACCTCGAACTCGGATTCACGCTCGGTCTCGGCCTCGACTTCGAGCGGGCAGTCGCCTGGGCCGCAGACGAGGGGTTCGACTTCGTCGAACTGTTACTGGACGGGCCGTACGCCCGCGAGCGAATCGTCGACCGGCGAGCGCAGATGGCCGGGACGCTCGCCGATCACGGCCTCGATGTCGTCGTTCACCTCCCGTTCGCCGTCGACCTCGGCTCCCCGTTTACTCCCGTCCGCGAGGGAGCCGTCACGGAACTGACCGCCGGCATGGACCTCGCTGCGGACCTCGGTGCCGAGCGGGTCGTCTTCCACCCGTCCTCGGACGCCTGGGACCTCGGCTGGACCGAGTCCGACTGTCGCGGGTTCGTCCACGAGAGCCTGAACGACCTCGTCCCTGCCGCCCAGAAGCGTGACCTGAACCCCTGTCTGGAGAACGTCGTGAACAGCTACTACGACGCCGCTTCCTTCCCGGAACTCCTCGAACGGTACCCCGACGCGTCGATGACGTTCGACACCAGCCACGCCATCCTGACCGGGATGGACGAATCCGAGATGGGTGAGTTCACAGAGCGATACGCCGACCGAATCGACCACCTCCACCTCGTCGACACGCGCGGTGGCAGCGACGAACACCTCCCGGTCGGGATGGGCAGACTCGACTTCACGAGAGCGCTGTCCGGGCTGGCCGACGCCGGGTGGTCTGGTACCGCCACGCTCGAAATCGGGACGGAGGACTACGGGGTTATCGCGCTCGGGAAATCCAACACCGAAGCGTTGCTGTCGACGCGATAGCCGCTTGCGGCCCGCGAACTGTCGCAGTCGGTGCTGCGGTCGCGACCGCTCGGGAACGGTGGGCTAGTAGTGCCAGGGCACGTCGTCGAAGTCCGGTTTCCGGCCCTCGTTGAACGCGTCCCGGCCCTCCTGAGCCTCGTCGGTCATGTAGGCCAGACGCGTCGCCTCGCCGGCGAACACCTGCTGCCCGACCATCCCATCGGAGTCGAGGTTGAAGGCGTACTTTAGCATCCGCATCGCCGTCGGCGACTTCTCGTTCATACGCCGGGCCCAGTCGAGGGCCTCGTCCGCCAGTTCCTCGTGGGGGACCACGTCGTTGACCATGCCCATGTCAGCGGCCTCCTCGGCGTCGTACGTCTTCCCGAGGAAGAACACCTCACGGGCCTTCTTCTGGCCGACCTGTCTGGCGAGGTACGCGGAGCCGAACCCGCCGTCGAAACTCCCCACGTCGGGGTCGGTCTGGAGGAACTTCGCGTGTTCTTCGCTGGCGAGCGTGAGGTCACAGACGACGTGTAGCGAGTGGCCACCGCCGACGGCCCACCCCGGAACGACGGCGACGACGGGTTTGGGAATGTGTCGAATCTGGCGCTGGACTTCGAGGATGTGGAGGCGGCCGACGTTCTCCGGTGCATCTTCGTCCCCGATGTCTCGTGGGTCGCGCTGCTCCCCGCTCGCCTGTTCCGAGTCGCGCGGCGACTCGCTGTCTGCATCGGCCTCGTACTCGTATCCGCTCTCGCCTCGGATGCGCTGGTCGCCGCCGGAACAGAACGCCCACCCGCCGTCTTTCGGCGACGGGCCGTTCCCGGTGAGGAGGACACAGCCGACGTCGGTGAGTCGTTTGGCGTGGTCTAACGCCTCGGAGAGTTCGTCGACCGTCTCCGGTCGGAAGGCGTTGCGGACCTCGGGGCGGTCGAACGCGATTCGGACCGCACCCGTCTCGGTAGAGCGGTGGTAGGTGATGTCGGTGAAGTCGAACCGCTCGATGGGTTCCCAGCGGTCCGGGTCGAATAGCTCTGAGACCATACCGGGCATGACGGTGGGCGGCGCAAAAAGATTCGTAGTGACGGCGAAACGCTTTCCTCACGGCCGTCCGTCACCGAACGTATGCCCTCCAGCATGAACGATCGGACCCTGAGAGCCGGCTTGGCCGTGTTCTCGGTGCTGGTCCTCGCCTACAGCCTCGTCATCGTACAGCAGATACTGCTCGGCTTGCTCGTCATTGCGGTGCTGTGGTCCGTCTACCTGTTTTATCACTTCATCCTCGTGCTGGCCCGTATCGCGTCGTCGCTGGAGCAGTTGGCCTACCAGCGCGCCGACGGCGGCCGACAGACCCAGTCGACGGACCGGAGCAGCGAGCGCGAACCCGAACGTGAATACTGAGAACTGGGCACGAGGAGTTATACGTCTCAGTAGCCGACTTACCGTTCGTCCAGCACCTGCATGACTGAGACGTTCTACGACGTCCTCGGCGTCCCGACGGACGCGACGACCGACGAGATCGAGGCCGCCTATCGGGAGCGTCTGAAAGAGACGCACCCGGACGTGAGCGACGCCGACGACGCCCGTGAGGTGACACAGGCACTCGTCGAGGCACGCGACGTTCTCGTCGACGAGGCCGCTCGCGAGCGCTACGACCGACTCGGTCACGAGGCGTACGTAAGGCACGAGTCCTCGGTGGCCGAGAGCGACGTCGCCGCGGCGGCGCGTCGGGCTGGCTACGCCGAGTCCGAGGGCGGCCAGACCGAGTCGTCGGACGCTTCGTCGACAGCGTCCGACGCCGGTGACCCGCGCCAGCGAGCGCGCGAACGCGCCGAACGGGAGCGGCGCGCCAGCGAACGGGTGCGAGCGGACCGCGAGGAGCGAACCGGGACGAAGCGCGGCGACGACGCGGCGGCCGACGACGGCCGGACGGCACGGGCCGACAGCGACCCGACTGGTGGCTGGAGCGCCGACACAGACGCGCCCGGCGGATACGCCGGTGCCGGCGAGACCAGCGCGTGGACCGCCACCAGCAGCTACGCGGTCAGAGAGACCGTCCAGCCCGGGCCGAGATACGAGCGGCCGGTGCCGACCGGCCGGAAACTCACGCTGTTCGGTCTCACCTTCGCGCTCTATCCCGTCTTGCTGTTCAGCGCGCTCGTTCCGGAGTTCCCGCTGTTCGTCAACCTCGTGCTCGGCGTCTGTCTGGTCCTCGTCGTCGGGTACCTCCAGTCGGTTCCCAACGTCGCGATACTGGTCTTTGGCATCTGGAGCCTCCTCACGCCGCTCGTGCTGCTGTGGGTGAACGTCAGTGTCTTCTCGCTCCTCGGGGTCGTCGCCCTGTGTGGGACGTGGCTCCCGTTCGGGTTCTCGATACTCACGTACTCGGTCCTGCGGCTGTAGATGCAGGTTTTTGTAGGGCGGACTAGTCCCAAGCGTATGGACCGTTCTCGCCGGTCGTTTCTCGCGTCGGTCGCCGCAACTGCCGGCCTGTCTGGGTGCGGTGGGGTCATCGACTCCGCGCCACCGTCGACGGACGGCTCGGCGGGGGCAGCGGCAAACCCGCAGTCGGCCACGGAGCGGGCGGACTCGTCCCGGCCCCGACTCACCAGAACCGACGGCGAGCCGGTCGAGACGGCGTTTACGCGGGCCACCCGAGAGCGCGCGTCCGAGGTCGGAACGTCGGTGCGGGAGTCGGTAGTCGTGCTTCGGGACGGGAACCGCGGCGGCACGGGGTGGTTCGTCGGCGAGGGCGAAATCGTGACGAACGCACACGTCGCCGACGGGTCCCGAACGCTGTCGGTCGAGACGTTCGACGGAGCGACTGGGACGGGCGAGCGGGTCGGCTACCACGAAGAGCTACAACCGGACCTCGCGCTGCTGGAGACGGACCTGTCTGTGCCACCGCTCTCACTGGGGAGTCTTGACGACCTCTCACGGGGGGATCCGCTCGTCACCGTTGGCCACCCCGGCCGACTCGGCCAGTGGATACTCAGCCTCGGTCGCTATCTGCGGGTTCTGGACGGTATCGACTGGCTCCTCTCGACGGTGCCCACCCAGCAGGGGAACAGCGGTGGCCCGCTGGTCACCCTCGATGGCGACGTCGTCGGCGTCGTCTCCGGGGCGACGACCGGGACCGCGGGCAATCGCCCGGACTACAGCAGAAACGAGACGGCTTACACGGAACTCCCGGAGATAGCAGAACAAACCACGTCCGTTCCGGTCGACACGCTGGAAGCGTCACTCAGCGACTGGCGATAGCGTCTCGCACGCGAGCGGTCAGGTCGTCTCTGACGGCGTGGCTCGCTTCGGCGTCGAAACACACTTCGACGACCTGCGTTCCGTCGCTCTCGACGGACTCCGTGAAGGCATCGACGAACGAGCCACGGCCGTCGACGCGGCGATACGCCAGTCCGTAGAGGTCGCCGGTCGGCCCGAAGTCTAGTCCGTGTGGCGTTTTGAACTGTTCCTCGAAGGTGTCGTGGTCCTCGATGGGGAGCGCGTGGAAGATGCCGCCGCCGTCGTTGTTCAGGAGGACGATTGTCGCGTCGACGCCACACCGGGAGAGTGCCAGCAGTCCGTTCATGTCGTGGTAGTACGCGAGGTCGCCGGTGACGAGGACGAGCGGGTCCGGTGTCGCGCTGCCCGCCCCCAGCGCCGTCGAGGTGATACCGTCGATACCGCTCGCCCCGCGGTTGCCGAGGACGGTGAGGTCGGCCGCACGCGGTTCCCCGAACCTGTCGAGGTCACGCACCGGCATACTGTTCGAGACGAACACCGTCGTCGGGTTCGGTGCGTGCGCTGTCACGTCCGCCAGTACGCCGCCCTCCCAGTAGCGGTCGGTGACGGCGTCGCTCACGGCGTCCCAGTGGACTCGCTCGGCAGTCTCGAAGCGGTCACGCCACGCCCGCGCCCCCGATTCGGTCACTCGCTCGGCGACTGCCCGGGCGACGGCGTCCTCGTCGGCGACGAGATGGTCCGTCGCGGTGAACTCCGCTTCGGACCACCTACCAGACGGGTCGACGAGGATCTGCCGGCAGTCGGCGTCCCTGAGGTAGTGTCGGAGCGGTTTCGAGGTCGGTGACGCGCCGACCCGGAGGACGATCTCCGGATCGACCCACGACTCCGTCGCCCCGCTCCCGAGATAGGCGTCGTAGCCGCCACACACCGGCGGGTCGATGCGGTCGACGTGGGGGCCGTACCGGAGGTCCGAGAGCGGGTCTGCGAGCACCGGGAAGCCAGTCGCGTTCGCGAGCGACGTCAACGCCTCGGCCCCGAGGCCGTCGTCCGCCGGACCGGCGACGACGAGGCCACGGTCGGCCGATTCGACGGCCCGAGCGATTCGCGCCACGTCGCCAGAGGGCGGTTCGCTGGTCCCCTGACTCGTCCGGACGAACGGCCCGTCACGGCCCTCCGCGGCGAGTCGGTCCCCGTCGGCCCAGTCGTCCGGGACGCCGTCGGGGCCGTCCTCGGGGGCCGGCGTCGGTTCGAGCGGTTTCTGAAACCGGCAGTTGAGGTGGACCGGTCCGGGGTCGCTGCCGGTCGCTTCTGTGAGCGCACGGGCCATCGTCGTCCGGAGCATCCGGACCGTCCGGGGTCTGGCCGCCGGTTCCGGCATGTCACGGTACCACCGGACCGCATCGCCGTACAGTTTCTCCTGGTCGACGGTCTGGTTCGCGCCGCTGTCTATGAGTTCCGGCGGGCGGTCGGCCGTCAGGAGGAGCATCGGGACGCCCGACTGGGCGGCTTCGATGACTGCGGGGTGGAAGTTCGCCGCGGCCGTCCCGGAGGTACAGACCAGCGGCGTCGGCTCACCGGTCCGCTTCGCGCGGCCGAGCGCGAAAAACGCCGACGACCGCTCGTCGAGGTGGGAGTATACGGTCACGTCGGGGTGCTCCGCGAACGCGACGGTCAGCGGCGTCGACCGACTGCCCGGCGAGACACAGACCGCGTCGACGCCGCCTGCGGCCAGTTCCGCCACGAGCGTCTCGGCCCACAGCGTGTTGACGTTGGGATGGCTCACGTCGGTCACTCCAGTTCGTCGAGCATCGGCCGGTACTTCAGTTGGACCTCGTCCCACTCCCTGTCGGGGTCGCTGTCGGCGACGATGCCCGCCCCGGCGAACAGCGTGGCGAGTCGCCCCTTCGCGACGGCCGAGCGGATGCCGACGGCGAACGTGCCGTTGCCGGCGGCGTCGACCCACCCGATAGGCGCGGCGTACCACCCGCGGTCGAACGCCTCCGTCTCGCGGATGGTCCGCAGTGCCTCGTCCGGCGGGAGGCCACCCACGGCGGGCGTCGGGTGCAGGGCCTCGACGAGCGAGAGGACGTGTTCGTCCCGCTGGAGTTCGGCCGTGATAGACGTCCGGAGGTGCTGGACCGTCGCCAGCCGTCTCACAGTCCGGTCGCCGATGCGTACCGAACTCGCGAACGGTTCTAGCTGGTCGCGGATGGCGTCGGCGACGAGTGCGTGTTCGTGCGTGTCCTTCTCGCTGTCCAGTAGTTCGGCGGCCAGCCATTCGTCCTCGGCCGGCGTGTCACCGCGACCGGTCGACCCCGCGAGCGCCTCGGTCCGTACCGTTCGCCCTCGCAGGGAGACCAGTCGCTCCGGTGTCGCGCCGAAGAAGGTCCCGCCGTCTTCCGGCGAGAGCAGGAATCGGTAACAGTCCGGATACGTCACTGCCAACCGGTCCAGTACGTCCGGGACAGAGAGGTCCTCGCGCAGACGCACGCGGAGTGCCTGTGCGAGGACCACCTTCTGTAAGTTCCCGTCGTCGACGCTCTCCAGTGCGGCCCCCACCTGGTCGCGCCACGTCGCCTGTGACGGCGTCCGCTCTCGGGATTCGACGCCCGGTGGTCCCCTCGGAGCGGACGCTGGCACGTCGGCAAGTCGGTCGGCCCACTCGTCGAGCCGCCGTTCGGCGTCGGCCGCCGCCGTCGGCCCGGTACCGGTCGTCGTGAGCCACGTCCCGCCGTCCGTCCGGGTCACCTGCACCTCGGGGAGGAAGAACGCGGCCCCCGGAAACCCGTCCCACGGCGAATCTGTGCTCTCGGTGTCGCCCTCGTGGAATGCAAAGCCACCGAACAGGCGGGGGCGCGCGACACTCGGGAGGTCTGTCGGGACGTCACAGCGGTCGAACAGCGCCGTCGCGGCCGCCTGTACGTCCGCGAATCGGGACGCACCGGACGCGGTCACGGTGGCGGCGGCGCCGCTCGCCGCGATGGACTCAGAGCCCGTCGCCCACGCGCATCGTGGTCGCGTCCCGGTGTCGAGGACGGTTCGGGGTGTGCCGCTCTCGACTCGACAGCCGCGTGTGACGACCGATGTCTCACCCACCGTCGACTCGTCGCCACGCAGTGGTTCCATCACCACCGTCTTAGGATTCCGACCCTTTGAGCCTGACTATACCCACGACCGCTGTCCCCGCGGTGGGCGTGCCCAGCCTGCCGCTTCCGATTTTCAAAAATTAATATCCGGTTTCGAGAAGTAGATACCGCGTACTATGCACTATCGGTTTGCGAAATACGCAACTACCCCCGTCAAATTTAAATGTGACTTACTCAAAGGGGCCAACGTTGCGATGCCAAAGGTAGAGATCAACATCCCGGAACACCTCGAAATGCAGATCGCCCAGCTCGTCGAGCAAGGCGAGTTCCTCAATCGCGAAGAAGCCATCGAAGACCTCCTCTCGACCGGTCTGAAGGCGTACAAGACTTCAGGTCCCCAAGACGAGGACGAAGAGCCAGGGTTCGAAGACGACGGCATGATGGGACACGACGACGAGTACGTCTTCTGACTCTCGAACAGTGAGTCTGGTACCTGTTCTCAGGCAATTCTTATAGGAGTCCCGTCACATAGCACACGACAATGCACAAAGACGAGCTGTTAGAGCTACACGAACAGATGGTGACTATCATGGAGTTCTTCCGTGACGAGATGGACAGCGTCGATCCGGGCCTGTTCGATCCGTATCAGGAACTGGACGTACGCCCCTCGGACGTTCACAAGTCAAAGAGCGAACACAAACACGCCGTCTTCGTCCTCGGGAACGCGCTGGCGACGGCCATGAGCGAAGACGAGTTCTCCGATGCGGGTCGGGTCGGAAAGCGCATGAAGGAACTGGCCGAGGACGCCGAGCGGAAACTGTAGCCGGGCGGTACTGCCGACACTCCCCTTTCTGTCTTCTCTATCTGTCGTCTGCGTGTAACTCTGTGAATATCTCGGGGTCCGTCTGGAACTTCAACACGTTGTGGACGACGGAGTTGCGGACGTTCTGGACGACCCTGCCGTGTTCCTTGTAGAACTCGTGAATCCACCGCGATTCGGCGGCGCGCGTCTGGAACATCATCACGGACTTCCACTGGTACTCCCCGTCCGAGAGGAAGTAAAACAGCGTGTGTTCGTCGTCCCGGATGGAGACCATCGCCTCGTACCACTCGTCGGCGAAGTGTTCGGGGTTGAACTTGAACTCGAACAGCGCGAAGTTGAACAGCGATTCGTTGGGGACGATGGCCTCACGAAACACTTCCTCCTCGCGCATCTTCCGAATCGACTCGCTGACAGTGACGTGCGAGACGTCGATGTCGTACTCGCTTTCGAGGATCCCGGCCAGTTGGCGGGAGGACCGCTGTGGCTCGTCGGCGAGTTCACGGAGAATGTGTACGTCTCGCTCTTTGAACTCCCAGTCCGGCGTCTCGTCTACCATATCGGTACTCATTTGCCTGCGGATTTGACAGTTACGCCTCTCGCAGTTATTTCTCCTGTACGAGAGTCGAATTCCCGTCCGAAAACGTGGCGTCGACGAGCGTCCGGTCTTCGTGACGGTGTCTACTGGTGCCACGGTGTCTACTGGTGGCGCTGTGACGCGTGCGCACGGTCAGCGCCCCTCGAACTCCGGGGAGCGGTGTTCCATGAACGCCGTCGCACCCTCCTCGTGGTCGGCCGTCGTGAACGCGAGGCCCTGTGCGGTCGCCTCGTCGTCGAGGGCTTGCTCGAACGTCGACTCGGTCCCCCGGTCCAACAATCGTTTGGCCTGTGTCAGCGCGACGGTCGGTCCCTCCGCGATCGTCGTGACGATGTTCTCGACGCCGTCTTCGAACTGATCGGCTTCGAACAGTCGGGTGAAGATGCCCAGTTCGCGGGCCGTATCGGCGTCCAGCAGTTCGCCGGTGAAGACGAGTTCCTTGGCCTTGTTCGGGCCCACGAGACGTGGCAGGAAGTACGAGACGCCCGAATCGATGGCGAGGCCGACCCGCCGGAACCCGAACCCTATCTTCGCGTCGGGACTGGCCAACTGCACGTCACAGGCCAGTGCGAGTCCGGCCCCGGCGCCGAACGTCGCCCCGTCTATCTTCGCCACGACCGGGAGGCGACAGTCGTGGACCGCCTCGATAGCGCCGTGGATGGCGGCGACGACGAGTTCGACGCGTTCGGCCGGTGGCTGGTCGCCCGCGACGCCCTCTACCATCGCCCCGACGTCGCCGCCGGCACAGAACGCCGGGCCGGCCCCTTCGAGGACGACACAGCGAGCGCCGCTGTCGGCGATAGTGTCGAAGCGCTCCGTCAGTCGCTCCGCCGTGTCCGCGGCGAGCGCGTTCCGCACGTCCGGTCGGTTCAGTGTCACCGTCGCCACGTCGTCCTCGATAGTCAGGAGAACGGCATCGTCTGACATACCCGCGACCACCGGGCCCGCCGAGATAACTCTGCCGCCGGTCGGAGCCAAACCCTGTTGGGTACGGCTTTTTGCCTGCGGCGAGCGACCATCGGATATGCGCCTTCACTGGCACCGTCGAGACCTGCGGGCGGCCGACAACGCGGGCCTCGCCCGAGCGAGCGCCGGGGACCCCGCGGTCCCGGTGTTCGTCTTCGACTCGGACGTGCTCACACACGCCGGCCCGCCGCGGGTGGCGTTCATGCTCGACGCACTCGACAGCCTCCGGTCGTGGTACCGAGAGAACGGGTCCGACCTCGTCGTCGCGCACGGTGACCCCCGAACGGTCCTCCCCGAACTCGCCGAGGAGTACGGTGCCGAGACGGTGACGTGGGGGAAAGACTACACCGGCCTCGCCCGCGAACGGGACGCCGCCGTCCGTCGCGCACTGGACGACGCAGGGGTCGCCCGTGAGGCCGTCCAGAACGCCGTCCTCCACGAACCCGGCGAGATTACGACCAACGACGGCGACCCCTACAGCGTGTTCACGTACTTCGGTCGGAAGTGGCACGACCGGGAGAAGGCCGACCCGTACGATACCCCCGCCGCGGACGCACTGGCCGACGTCGACGGCGACGACCTGCCGACGCTGTCGGCCCTCGGGTTCGATACCCCCGAGGCCGACGTGCCGCCCGCCGGGACCGACCACGCTCGCGAGTTGCTCGACGCGTTCCTCGACGAGAACGTCTACCGCTACGAGGAGCGGCGCGACTACCCCGCCGACGACTGCACCTCGCGGCTCTCGGCCCACCTCAAGTTCGGCACCGTCGGCATCCGGGAGGTGTACGCGGCCACTGCCGAGGCCCGCGACGCCGTCGAACCGGGCAGTGCCGACGCGGAGTCCGTCGAGGAGTTCCTGTCCCAACTCGCGTGGCGCGAGTTCTACACGCAGGTGCTGTTCGCGAACCCGAACGTCGTCACGGAGAACTACAAGACGTACGACCACGACATCGAGTGGAACTACGACGAGGACCACTTGCAGGCGTGGAAGGACGGCGAGACGGGCTACCCAATCGTCGACGCCGGGATGCGCCAACTCCGCGAGGCGGCGTTCATGCACAATCGCGTCCGGATGATCGTGGCCTCGTTCCTCACGAAGGACCTCCTCATCGACTGGCGACACGGCTACGAGTGGTTCCGGGAGAAACTGGTCGACCACGACACGGCCAACGACAACGGCGGCTGGCAGTGGGCCGCATCGACCGGCACGGACGCCCAACCGTACTTCCGGGTGTTCAATCCCATGACGCAGGGCGAGCGCTACGACCCCGACGCCGAGTACATCACGCGCTACGTCCCGGAACTCGAAGACGCCGCGCCCGAGATTATCCACGAGTGGCACGAGGCGTCGCTGACCCAGCGCCGGAACGCGGCCCCGGACTACCCGGACCCCATCGTGGACCACAGCGAGCGCCGGGAGGAAGCTATCGAGATGTTCGAGGTCGCGAGAGGCGACAGCTGAAACGCGACGCTGTCCCCTCTCGGCAGAGCGGGGAACGCGGTGACCGGCGAGTACCCGGCGTGCGAGGGTCGGCTCAGCGAGACACGGTGTGAACGATGGGTGACGACGGGTGACGGGACTCGTCCTCGAACACGACTGTTGACATCTCGCCGCGATATCATTGGATGCGTGTCATAAATACCCGACTCACGGCATATTACGCCGCCGCTGGCTGGTCCCTGCGGTGTGGTACCGTCCTGCTCCTAAACGTTTAACAGTCGCGCGCTCGACCGTTCATGTGGAGGCGATTTCATATGTCCGAACACTCCGAACCCGAACTGCCACCGCTTCCGTACGACTACGATGCCCTGGAGCCACACATCTCCGAACAGGTGCTCACGTGGCACCACGACACCCACCATCAGGGATACGTAAACGGGCTGGAGTCGGCGGAGGAAACGCTGGCCGAGAACCGCGAGTCGGGGGACTTCTCCTCGTCCGCCGGTGCGCTGGGTAACGTGACCCACAACGGCTGTGGCCACTATCTCCACACGCTGTTCTGGAACAACATGGACCCCAACGGCGGCGGCGAACCCGACGGCGACCTTCGTGCCCGCATCGAGGAGGACTTCGGGTCCTACGAGGGCTGGAAGGGCGAGTTCGAGGCCGCCGCGTCCGCTGCCGGTGGCTGGGCGCTACTGGTCTACGACCCCGTTGCGAAGCAACTGCGCAACGTCAAGGTCGACAAGCACGACCAGGGCGCGCTCTGGGGCGCACACCCCGTCCTGGCCCTCGACGTCTGGGAGCACTCGTACTACTACGACTACGGTCCGGCCCGCGGCGACTTCATCGACGCCTTCTTCGAGGTCGTCGACTGGAGCGAGGTCGCCGAGGAGTACCAGACCGCAGTCGGTCACTTCGAGTAACGCTCTCGAACCGCACATTTCTTCGAGCGCCTCCCCGTAGCGGCGGCTCTCTCCGGTCCGAGGGATTTACCCACTCCCTCGGCGTAGCCGCGGCTATGCCAGCCGACAAGGCCGAATTCGACGACGTTCGCTCCTTCGAGTTGCACGAACCGGCAGACATCCTCGACTCGGACCTGCTGTACACGATTCCGGAACTGGCCCGTCTCCTGCAAGGACTGCCCGTCGACGCCGAGTTGAGCGACTTCAACGAGTCGGTCTTCATCGACTGGGCCATCCCGTGGATGATCTACAATCAGGACAGTCTGGTGTTCGCCGAACCCGACGCCGAAGACGTGGTCGGCCTCTACGGTCTCGACGACAGATGAACCTCCTCGTGGCCGGTGCCGACCGCGTCGACGCCGGGAAGACGACGTTCTCCGTCGGGTTGCTGGCCCACACCGGCGCTCGCGGGTTCAAGCCGCGGGCCGGCAACAACTACTGGTTCGACCACGACGACTTCCGCTATGCGACCGAACAGGGCCGGTTGTTCGGCAAGGACGCCAGGCGACTGGCCGACGCCTCGCCGGGCGACGTGCGGCCCGAGGCGATAAACCCGATTCATCGGCTCTGGCACCCCTCGCCGGGCGCGGGAACTGGGATCCTCGGGAGCGACCGCCGGCAGTTCGTCGTGGACCGCGTCGGCGGCCGTGACGGCGCTGGCGAGTTCGTGGTCAACGGCACCGTCGACCTGCCGCAGTCGGTCACCGACTCGCTCCCCGTCGCCGACGCGCCGCGTGTCACCTCGCTGCCTGACTTCAACGACCTCATGAGCGTGATGCACGCCGAGGCGCTGGGAGCAATCGCCGAGGACATCGCCGACGCCGACCGCGCCGTCGTCGAGTCCTACGGCGACGTGGCCCGACCGTTAGACGGGTTCGAACCGGACGCCGTCGCCGTCGTCGAACCCGGCCGGGCCCGCTTCTACGACGGGCGTCGCTACGCGAAAGCCTGTGAGATCGCCACCGGGAGCCCCGGTGACGGACAGTTAGAGGAACGGGTCGGCAACGTGGTCGACCTCATCGACCGGACGGGCGCGGTCAGATTGCCGGCCCTCGACACCGAGACGCGGGCCGACCCCGAGGCCGTCGCCGACGCCTACGACCACGCCTACGACGCACTGCTGGCGACGGCGTTCGACTGAACCGCTGTCTCACTCGACGCTGTCGAGGTTGCCGACCGCCTCGTCGACGAGTTCGCCGGTGTCGGCGACGATGTCGGCCATCACCTCGTCGTCGGGGGCCATCCCGAGGAGTCGAGCGGCGCGCATGATGCTGATGTGGTACACAGTCTGGACGCCCGGTTCCTCCTGCCAGACGACGACGTTACAGGGAAAGAGCGCGCCGATGCGGTTCTCGGAGGCGTCGAGCGCCCGGTCGGCCATGTTCGGGTTACAGGCCCCGAGGACGTAGTACGGGTCCCGGTCGGCGTCGACCTTCTCGTTGAGCAACGCCGACGGGGAGAACTCGGTGGGGATGCCGAACCCTGCCTCGGTGAACACCTCGCGGACGTGTTCGATGGCTTCCTCGTGGTCCATCTCCAGCGTGGCTCGTTTCTCACCGATGTCCGCTGCGTCGAGCGCCGATGGGTCTATCGGAAGCGTCATGTGCGAATCGACGCGCCGTCCGGACAAAGAGGTTTGGTCGAGACTCATACTGGTGGCTGTAACAAACTGAAGTAATTCGCCACCCCGGGGTGGCGAATATCGTTACGAACTTACAGCCACCAGTATCAGAACCGCGCGGCCTGCCACGCCAGTTCGACGTCGTGATAGGGGGTGTCCGTGACGCTGGGGCCGTGGCCCGTGTGCATCTCACCGAGGTCCTCGTCGACGACGTCGAGGACGCGGTCGATGCTCTCGACGAGCAACGCTCGGTCCCCCTCTTCGAGGTCTGTCCGGCCGAAACTCCCGTTGGCGAAGACGAGGTCGCCCGCAAAGAGGACGCTGGCGGCCCGCGAGTAGAAGCAGAGGTGGTCGTTCTTGTGCCCCGGCGTGTGGAGCGCCCGGTAGTCGTGGTCGCCCAGCGTCACCGTCTCGCCGTCGGCGACGGCGCGGGTGACGCCCTCCTGATTCGTGTCGAACCCCCAGACGTCGACGTCGTAGGCCGAGACCACGTCGTCGAGGTTGCCGACGTGGTCGTAGTGGGTGTGGGTCAGGACGACGGCGTCGAGTTCGTCCGCGTGGTCGGTGACGTTCGAGACGACGTCGAACTCGTTGCCGACGTCCACGAGTACGGTCCGGTCTCCCGTAACGAGGAAGGTGTTGCTGGTAAACGACTGGGCGCCGCGAGCCAGGTTCCGTATCATGCCCCCTCGTTGTCGATGGCCGGCAATGTCGGTGTCGCTCTGTGGCGAAATAGACCGTCGATTGCCGGTACGACACGCCCGCTCGCGCCCGCACCCACAGGGCTATGTAGGTGGGTACTAAAGACGGGGATAGTAAGTAAAGTATGTCCGAATCGGACCCGCCTGTCGTACTCATCGTCGAAGACGAACCGGACGTCGCAGAGACGTACAAACTGTGGCTGGAAGGTGATTACGAGGTCCGGATGGCCCAAAACGGGGACGAGGGGCTCGAACTGTTGGACGATACAGTCGACGTCGTCCTCTTAGACCGGATGATGCCCGGGCTCTCCGGAGACGAAGTCCTCAGCCGAATCCGCGAGCGCGAGTTGGGATGTCGCGTAGCGATGGTGACGGCCGTCGAACCGGACTTCGACATCCTCGAGATGGGATTCGACGCGTACCTCTCGAAGCCGATTCGGAGCGAGCAGCTCCACGACACGGTATCGAACCTCTTAGAACGGTCCGAGTACGACTCGTTACTGCAGGACTACTACGCATTGGTCGAGAAACGGGCGACACTGGAAGCGACGAAGTCGAACGCGGAACTCGCCGACAGCGAGGAGTACGCCGACCTCAAAGAGCAGGTGGCAGAGATGCGGGAGGGACTCTCCGATACGCTCGGCGGCATCGAAGACGATGACGACTTCATCGCGACACTGCGTGGACTGAGCAATGGCGAAGAGAACTGAGGTGATGGAAGATATGTACGACCTCTCATCTGTACTCGATTTCGACGCTCTGTCCGAGGTCCGTCCCGGGTCCAGTATCCTCATCTCTGGCCCCGCGATGACCGGGAAACAACGGCTGGCCTACGATATCTTGGCCGACGGTGCTCGCGACGGGGACGGCACCGTCGTCGTGACGACGGGCGACGACGCGACAGACGTCGTCGCAGAGTTCCGCGAGAGAGTGCCGGAACTCGAAGAGTCCCAACTCGGCGTCGTCGACTGTCGCCGCGAAGGCGGGTCAGACAACAGCTCGGTCGACGGTGCCTACGTCCATCAGGTGTCCTCGCCGGGCGACCTGACGGGTATCGGTATCGGCATCACCAAGACGCTCGAAGGGCTGCACAACTCAGGCCGCGACCGCGGGCGTCTCGCGCTCGTCTCCCTGTCGACGATGCTCACGTACACCGACAAAAAGACCGTCTTCAAGTTCTGTCACGTCCTCTCGTCCCGTCTCGACGCGGCGGACTACATCGGCGTGTTCACCATCGACTCCGGGGCGCACGACCAGCAGACGATTCAGGTCATCAAGCAGGCGTTCGACGGACTCATCGAGGTCCGCGACGCGGACGGTGGCGGGCGCGAATCGCGCGTCCTCGGTTTCTCCGGCGAACCGACGGACTGGAAGCGAATCTGAGGACGCTCGCGAACCGACGCGGCGGGTCCCGGTTCGTGCGGTGGCGGTGGGGAGGAAGTATTTTCACGCTCCGGTGTTCCCACCCGGTATGGAAGTCACGCTGCTGGAAGCCACCGAGGACCCCGAGGACCTCGTCTGTAAAGCCGCTCGCAACGACTACAGCGGAGCGTTCGTCGGCGGGCAGTCCCTCGAAGCGACGATGGAGACAGTCGACGGCGACACGCTCGAAGCGAAAAAGGAGACCCTCATCGGCCACCTGCTGGACCACGGCCACTTCGGTCCGTTCGAACACCCACAGATTACGTTCGCCATCGAGGGCGTCTCCCGGTCCTGTATGGCCCAAATTACGCGCCATCGCCACGTCTCTTTCGACGTCCAGTCGATGCGGTACGTCTCTTTCGACGACGTGGACCCGGCCGACGTGCGCGAGGGCGAGATGGTGGTCATCCCGCCGTCGGCGACGGACCCCGAGTGGGTGGGTCGCAACCAGAAGCAAGGGGCGGTCGACGAGGCGGACGTCGAGAAGCGCGCGGAGATCTTCCGCGACACCATCGAGGACGCCGTCGAGTCGTATCAGGAACTGCTCGATCTCGGAATGCCGCCCGAAGACGCTCGGTTCGTCCTCCCGATCGGGACGAAGGTCAACATCGTGATGTCGATGAACGCCCGGATGTTGATGCACGTCGCCGACATGCGGGCCGCCGCCGACGCACAGTGGGAGATTCGCGAGATGACCGAGGAACTGCTCGACATCGCGGGCGAGTGGTGTCCGATTACCTTCGACCACTACGAACGTGAGATGAAAAACCGGAAGAACCGACTCGCGCCCTGATAGGTCTGGTACTCGATAGAACCGTCACACCGTTTCTCCGTGTCACGCCGTCGTACAGCGTCCCACCACGGACAACATATTTCTACTAGTAGGTTCAATGAACGATAGGTATGAGTCGTGATAGCAGTCGACGAACATTCCTCAAGCGCACCGGTGCGCTCAGTACCCTGAGTCTGGTCGGACTGGCAGGGTGTTCGACAGAACCGAGCGACGGTGGCGGTGACGGCGGTGATGGCGGCGACGGTGACGGTGGCGGCGACGGCGAGACCACCGGTGATGGCGGCGGCGGTGCGGACACGCCCGACGTCCTGATGGTCGTGGGGTACCCGCAGAGTGGCGTCCAGTTGTTCAAGGACTACTACTCGGACTACGGCGACGACACCGTCGACATCCTCGTAACAGACGGCCTACAAGACGGCAGCCTCCCGGGTGACGTTGGCAACGACATGTCAAACGTCCTCGGATCGGCACCGTCCGCCGCCGGTCCGGGCGTGGACACCTTCACGAACCTGTTCACCGAGGAGTTCGACTACGACGAGGCCGGCGTGTTCACCTCGCAGGCCTACGACGCGTCGGCGGTCCAGATTCTGGCGAACCTGCTGGCTGGCGAGAACGACGGGACCGCGATTCGAGACCACATGCGCGTCGTCGCCAACCCGGGCGGGACGACGTACACGCCGTCTGAACTACCCGAAGCGGCGGCCGCGGCGGCCGCCGGCGAGAACATTCAGTACGAGGGGGCCTCCAGCAACGTCAACTTCGACGACGCAGGGGACATCACTTCCGCGCAGTATCAGGTGTTCGGGTTTACCCAGAGCGGCGTCGAGACCCAGCAGACCATCGACTTCGGCGGGAACGCAGACCTCGCGCAACCGGAACCCGCCGGGAGCGGTAGCGGCGCCGACCGGACGGTCCGGCTCGGCGTCCTCCAGCCTGAGACAGGCGACCTCGGCCCGCTCGGCAAGCCGATTCGAGACGCCGCGCTCCTCCCGGCGATTCAGCTCCGAGACCAAATCGACCAGCGCATCGAGACGCAGGTCGGTGACACCCAGTCGACGGCACAGGCCGCGGTCAACGCGGCGAACTCGCTCGTCAGCGCCGGCTACCCCTCCATCACCGGCGCGGCCTCGTCCGAAGCGACGATTCAGGTAGCGAACAACGTCCTCGTGGACAATCAGGTCGTCGGGTGTTCGCCCGCGTCCACTTCCCCGGCCATCACCACACTCGAAGACGACGACTTCGTGTTCCGGACCCCGCCGAGCGACGCCCTGCAGGGGCAGGTGCTCGCGCAGTTGGCGACCGAGGAACTCGGCGCGTCGACGGCCTCGACGCTGTATCTGAACAACAGCTACGGGCAGGCGCTCCAGCAGGCCTTCGTCACCGCGTTCGAAGAGCAGGGCGGGAGCGTCGTCCAGCAGGTGGGTTTCGAGTCCCAGCAGTCGTCCTACACCTCCCAGATAAACAGCGCGCTGAACCAGTAGCCCCCCGATCGTTCGACGCTTTAGCCGCCGAGGAAGTCCTGTCGGACCTGCTGGTCCGCGAGCAGGACGTCGCCATCGTCCTGATAGCGGTTCTGGCCCTGTACGAGGACGTAGCCACGGTCACATCGTCGGAGGGCCTCTTTCGCGTTCTGTTCGACCATCAGGACGGCGGTGCCGTCGTCGTTGATGCCGTCGATGCGGTCGAACATCTCCGCGACGAGGTCCGGTGCCAGCCCCGCCGACGGTTCGTCCAGCAAGAGCAGGTCCGGGTCGAGCATCAGCGCCCGGCCCATCGCTAGCATCTGTTGCTGGCCGCCCGAGAGCGTCCCGGCCTTCTGTGTCGAGCGCTCCTCTAAGATGGGGAACCGGTCGTATATCGTCCGAATCTGGTCCTCGGGGACTTCGTCGAGGATGTACGCGCCCATCTCTAGGTTCTCGCGAACCGTGAGCGACCCGAACACGTTGTCGTTCTGCGGGACGTAGCCGATGCCTTCGTGGATAATCTCGTCGGGGCGGCGCTTGCTGATGTCCTCGCCGTCGAAGACGACGGTCCCACCCATGTACGTCGTCAGACCGAAGACGGACTTCATCACCGTCGACTTCCCCGCACCGTTCGGGCCGACGATGACGACGTACTCGCCGTCGGCGACGTCCATGTCGACGCCGTCTAGCACCTGCAGGTCGCCGTAGCCGGCGTCTAGATCGCGCACCGCGAGCAGGCTCTCGGCGGGGTCCGGCAGCGTTGCGTCGGCGGACCGCTGGGCCTGCTGGTTCATACGTCACCTCCCAGATACGCTTCGAGAACGCGCTCGTCCGACTGAATCGTGTCGGCGTCCCCCTCGGCCAGCACCCGTCCCTGATGCATGACGATGATGTGTTCGCAGTGGTTCATGATGACGTCCATGTCGTGTTCGACCAGCAGGAAGGTCAGCCCGTCCTGCCGCAGTTCGTCGATTCTGTCCAGCAGTTTCTCTTCTAGTGTCGGGTTGACGCCGGCCAGCGGTTCGTCCAACAGCACCATCTCTGGGTCGGTCATCAGGACACGCGCCATCTCCAGCAGTTTGCGCTGGCCGCCCGAGAGGTTGCCGGCGTTCTCGTGTGCGAGGTGGTCGATCTCGAAGAACTCCAGCGTCTCCCATGCCTCCTCGACCACGTCGGCCTCGTCTCGCTGGACCTGTTCGCGCAGGCCCGGCAGGACCGACCGAAGCGCCGACTCCCCCATCTGGGCGGGCGGGGCGAGCATCACGTTCTCTAGCACCGTCATCTCGGAGAGTTCGCGGGCTATCTGGAACGTCCGGACGAGGCCCCGCTTCGCGAGCGTGTAGGGCGCCAGCCCGGTCACGTCGTGGCCGTCGAACCTGACCGTCCCGCCGGTGGGTTCGTGGATGCCGGTGATGCAGTTGAACGTCGTCGACTTCCCCGCGCCGTTCGGACCGATGAGCCCGGTGAGCGCGCCCGTTCCGACTTTGAACGAGGTCCCGTCGACGGCCGTGACGCCGCCGAACTCCTTCCTGAGCCCCTGTACTTCCAGAAGCGGGGAGTCGATGGCGTCGCTCGTCGTCGGCACCTCGCTCTCGGGCGTCCGTTCCGTGCCGACGGGTTCGGCGTCACTCATCGGCCTCACCTCCGTCGGCGGCGTGCGGGCGTGTCAGGTCCACGCTCGTCGCCGGTTCGTTGCGGTGGCCCAGCAGTCCCGCCGGCTGATTCTGGATGATGTACACGAGGACCACTCCGATGAGGACGAACCGGAGCGTGCTGACGTTGCTAACCGTGTAGGCGACGAGCGGCGTCGGGTCCAGCGACCCGAGGGCGGCGACGGCCTCGAAGACGTTGCCCGGGGCGCTCTGTCCGAACGTCGGGACGTACTCGCCTAACCGCGCCGGGAGGTAAAACAGCAGGGCCGAGAACGTCGCGGCACCGAGGATACTCCCGGTGTTGGACCCGGAGCCACCGATGATGAGCGCCGCGAAGACGTAGAAGGTGATGACGGGCCGGAACTGCGCGGGACTGATGTACCCCGCGCTACCGCGGAACAGCGCGCCGGCCAGCCCCATCAGCGCACAGCCGATCATGAACGCCTTGATCTTGAACAGGCGGGTGTCCTTGCCGAGTGACTGCGTGACCGTCTCGTCCTCGCGGATGGCCTTCAGCACGCGGCCGAACGGGGAGTTGACGAGGCGACTGAGCACCCAGTAGCTCCCGGCGGCGATACCCAGCAGACTCAGGCCGTACGCCATGTTGACGACGTTCGGTCCGGAGATGCCGACGCTCTCGGCGGCCGTAACGAGCGGTTGGCCGGGACCGTTGACGAGCGTCGCGACGATTTCGTCGGGTGACTCGAACGAGATACCCGTCGCGCCGCCCGTGCCGAATCGCTTCCCGAACACCTGCACCTCGGCGACGCCGCCCCAGTTGACGAACAGGCGGATTATCTCCGAGAGCGCGACGGTGACGATGGCGAGGTAGTCCGCGCGAAGTCGCAGCGCGGGGAGGGCGGCGATGGCCCCAACGATTGCGGCCATCACCATCCCGCCCAGCAGGCCGACCCACAGCGGCAGCCCGAACCCCGGGACGCCGCCCGCCCCGGGGTCGACCGGCGCCGTGAGGATGGCCGTCGTGTACGCGCCGACGGCCATGAACCCCGCGATGCCGATGTTGAACAGCCCGGTGTACCCCCACTGGAGGTTCAGCGCGAGGGTGAGGATGGCATACGCCCCGACCAGCACCGTCACGCTACCGACGAACCCGGCGGCGAGGTTGGCCGACTGCGCGCCGCCGACGCTGAACGCGAGCGCGGTCAGTAGCAGCCAGATACCGACGAGGAAGGAAACGACGAGCGCGGCGTCCGGCAGTTCCTCCAGTCGGTCCCGTACGTCTTCGAAGCCCGTCATGCCGTACTTACCCCCCCGAAGATACCGGACGGGCGCAGGAGCAAGACGACGATGAGGACGGCGAAGGCGGCGGCCCGCGTCAGTCCCGACGGGAGCCAGATGAGCGCCAGACTGTCGACGAGGCCGATGAGAACGCCCCCAGCCATCGCCCCGTAGATAGAGCCGATGCCGCCGACGATGACGGCCGCGAAGATGAGCAAGAGGAGAATCCAGCCGAAGTTAAACGAGATGGTGCCACTCTCTAAGACGAGGAGGTAGCCGCTCGTCCCGGCCAGCGCACCGCCCAGCACCCACGTGAGACGGACGACGCGTTCGGTCGGGATACCGGTGACGCGAGCGAGGTCTTCGTTGTCGGCCATCGCCCGCATCGCCTTCCCGAGTTTCGTCCGCTGGAGCAGGAGGTGAACCCCGAGCATCAGGACGACGGAGACGACCAGCAGCGCGATCTCGTTGTCGGTGATAGCGACGCCCGCAAACAGTTGGAGGCGGGCGCCGCTGGTGGCGACGCCGCTGGTCTGGGTGCTGAAGACGAAGGCGATGAGATAGCGGAGTGCCAGTGCCACACCGATAGAGGCGATGAGCAGGGAGATGCTCCCCGAGTCACGCATGGGCCGATAGACGAGACGGTCGACGACGAGGACGACGGCGACGGTTCCGAGGGCGGCGACGACGAGGCCGAACAGGACGAGCGCCCACGACGCGGACGCACTCAGTTGCGCGCCGCCGTTGAACAGGAACAGGTCGGTCAGTGGTGCGCTGACGGCCAGATTCGCCGTGACGTACGCGGCGACCCAGCCGAGGAACGCGCCGACAGTGACCGTATCGCCGTGGGCGAAGTTGGCGAAGTCGAGGATGCTGTAGGTCATCGAAAGGCCGATACCGGCCAGTCCGACGGCGAGGCCAACGAGGAGGCCGTCTACCGCCATCGATGCCAGCGACCCGACGGTCAGCGACCCGCCCATGACCCTGAATCCGAGGGCGTACACCGTCGTTCCGAGCAGTTTCGTCGTGAGGTCTGCGACGAGGTAGAGGAGGACGGCGGCGACTGCGCCGGCGTCCGGCCGCTCTATCGCCAGTCGTCGGCCATCCGAGACGGTCTCAGCGATACCCATTGGTTAGCAATGGTTGGACACTGGAGCGTAAATAACGCTCCGGTGGTTTTCGCCGATGAATTGGGAAGACGCGCTCAGAATGCCTTCGTGCGTCAGGTTAACGTCGAACCGCTCGAACGTCCGACTATGGATGCTACAAAACAGGGACCGAGCGAGGACCCGGCCGCCGACGCGCGGGCGGACTACGACTACCGGACCGACACCGTGGATCGGCCCGGGCTAGTCGCCGACATCGTCGACCGGGTCGACGGCGACGTCCGGTTCGACGAGTACTCGCGGCAACTCTATGCGACGGACGCGAGCGCGTACGAAGTGACGCCGGTCGGCGTCGTCTACCCCGAGTCGACGGCAGACGTCGCCGCCGTGATGGACTACTGCGCACGGCGGGAGATACCCGTCCTGCCGCGGGGCGGCGGAACCAGTCTCGCCGGCCAGTCGGTCAACGAGGCCGTCGTCCTCGACTTCACTCGTCACATGGACGCACTACGCTCCGTCGACCCGGACGCTGCCCGCGCCACCGCGCAGGTCGGGACGACACTCGGTGACCTGAACGCCGAACTCGCGCCCCACGACCTGAAGTTCGCGCCCGACCCCGCGTGGGGCGAGAAGTCGGCGCTCGGCGGCGCCATCGGTAACAACTCGACCGGGGCCCACTCGCTGCAGTACGGCAAGACGGACCACTACGTCGAGGAGTG
This sequence comes from Haloarcula pellucida, assembly GCF_014647235.1. Taxonomy (GTDB): domain Archaea; phylum Halobacteriota; class Halobacteria; order Halobacteriales; family Haloarculaceae; genus Haloarcula; species Haloarcula pellucida. The sequence goes on along the minus strand of NZ_BMOU01000001.1, from coordinate 948,889 downwards.
CGAAGTGGTCCTCGCCGACGGGACGGTGACGACGTTCGGCGACGTCGAGGTCGAGACGCTTCGCGAGAACGCCGACACGGACGGCGACCTCGAAGCCCGTATTCACGCCGCCGTCGTCCGCATACTCGACGAGGATCGGGACGACGTCGACGCCGCCTTCCCGGACCTAAAGCGGAACGTCTCCGGCTACAACTTAGACCGGTTGGTCGCCGAGGCCGAGGGTGAGTACGGCGAGGCCGGGACGGTCAACCTCGCTCGACTGCTCGCGGGGAGCGAAGGGACGCTCGGTATCGTGACCGAGGCGACCGTCTCGCTGGAACCCATCCCCGAGACCAAGTCGCTCGCGCTGCTGGCCTACGACGACCTCATCTCGGCGATGGAGGACGTCTCGCCCATCCTCGAACACGACCCGGCGGCACTCGAAGTCTTAGACGACGTGTTGCTAGACCTCGCCGCAGGGACCGAGGAGTTCGGTGACCTCGTCGACGAGATACTCCCCGAGGGGACGGCTGCCGTCCTCCTCGTGGAGTTCTACGCCGAGAACGACCCACAGGGCAAGCAGAAAGTGGCGGACCTCCTCACCGACCGCGTCGGTGACCTCTCGACAGAGGCCGTCCCGCAGGAGAACGCCGAGGAACTGACCGCCGAGCCGATTCGGGCCTTCCACGGCCGCGAGGCCCACGAGGAAGCCGAGCGGGCACGGTTCTGGAAACTCAGGAAGTCCGGCCTCCCCATCCTGCTGGGGCGGACCAGCGACGCGAAACACATCAGTTTCATCGAAGACACGGCCGTGCCCCCGGAGAACCTCCCGGAGTACGTCGCGGACTTTCAGGACCTTCTCGAACGGGAGGGGACGTTCGCTTCCTTCTACGCCCACGCTGGACCGGGATGTCTCCACATCCGACCGCTCGTCGACACGAAGACGCTGGAGGGCGTCGAGCAGATGGAAGCCATCGCCGACGGTGCGACGGACCTCATAACGGCGTACGGCGGGTCGGTTTCCGGCGAGCACGGCGACGGGCGAGCACGCACGCAGTGGAACCACAAGTTGTACGGCGACGACGTCTGGGCGGTCTTTCAGGACCTCAAGCGCTCGTTCGACCCGAACTGGTTGTTGAACCCGGGACAGGTCGTCGGCGTCGACGAGGCGGCCATAGAGGCGGGCGAAGCCCCGCCCCGGGCCCGCACCGTCGACATGACGGAGAACCTGCGGTTCTCGCCGGAGTACGAGTTCGAGTTCGACTTCGACCCCCAACTCTCGTGGGACAACGAGAACGGGATGCAGGGGATGGTCGAACTGTGTCACGGCTGTGGCGGCTGTCGCGGCCCGCAGGAGACCACCGGCGGCGTGATGTGTCCGACCTACCGGGCGGCCGACGAGGAGATAACCGCCACGCGTGGCCGTGCGAACATGCTCCGGCAGGCGATGAGCGGCGACCTGCCCGACGACCCCACGGACGACGAGTTCGTCTCCGAGGTGATGGACCTCTGTATCGGCTGTAAGGGGTGTGCCAAGGACTGTCCGAGCGAGGTGGATATGGCGAAACTCAAGACGGAGGTCGAACACGCCCACCACCAGAAACACGGCGCGAGTCTGCGCGAGAGGGTGTTCGCGAACATCGAGACGGTGAGCAAGGTCGGGAGCGCGCTCGCACCCGTCTCGAACTGGGCACAGAAGCTTCCGGGGAGCGACTATCTCGGGGAGAAACTGCTCGGCATTGCCCGCGAACGCGACTTACCGACGTTCGAACGGGAGTCCTTCGAGGACTGGTGGGCCGACCGCGGACCGCAGGTGCCCGAACGGGACGCCGAACGGACGGCACTGCTGTTTCCCGACACCTACAACAACTACAGCCACCCCGAAGTCCTGCAGGCCGCCGTCGAGGTGCTGGAAGCCGCCAACGTCCACGTACAGGTTCCAGAGGACGTTACCGACTCCGGACGGGCGCCCTACTCGAAGGGGTTCGTCGACGCCGCCAGCGACCGGGCAGCGACCAACGTCGAGGCCCTCGAACCGAAGGTAGCGGAGGGCTGGGACGTCGTCGCCGTGGAACCGTCTGACGCCGTGATGTTCCAGTCGGACTATCTGGATCTGCTGGGCCACGACCACGACGGGGCGAAGACGGTGGCGACCAACGCCTTCGGCGTCTGTGAGTACCTCGACCGGTTCGCGCTGGACGCGAACGTCGACTGGACAGACTCGTCGGCGTCGCTGACCTACCACGGTCACTGCCACCAGAAGGCGACGAAGAAAGACCACCACGCGGTCGGCGTCCTCCGGCGTGCCGGCTACGCCGTCGACCCGTTGGACTCTAGCTGTTGTGGCATGGCCGGCAGTTTCGGCTACGAGGCCGAACACTACTCGATGAGTAAGGCTATCGCTGGTATCCTCTACGACCAGATAGCCGACAGCGACGGGGAGGAAGTCGTCGCGCCCGGCGCGTCCTGTCGGACACAGATAGGTGAGCGGCCGGCCGGCGAGGAACCCCCACATCCAGTCGAAAAACTCGCAGACGCCGTCGGTCCGACGAAGCGATAGCACCGCTATTCATAGCGCTTTTATGCTGTCCTCGGGTCATACGACGTAGATGTCTCGCGCGGTCGCCGTCGTCGTCACTCTCCTGCTGACTACCAGCCTCGCCGCTGGCCCCGCACTCGGGTCGCAGCCGTCCACACTCGTCCAGACGCCCGACGGGTTCGAAGAGACCACGTTCCGGGTCACCGTCTACGAGAACGGCTCTGCGACGTGGGCCATCGAACACCAGACGCCGCTGACCAACGAGACGGAGGAACAGCGCTTCGAGGACTTCGCTCGGAACTTCGAGCGGAACGAGACGGCGTTGTACGTCAACTTCGTCGAGCAGGCCGGCCTGCTCACACAGTACGGGGCCAACGAGACTGGACGCCAGATGGACGCCCGGAACTTCCGCCGCTCGGCGGCGGCGAATCCGGTTCAGAGCACTGGCACCGTCCGCATGGCGTTCCTGTGGACGAACTTCGCCAACGTCTCCGATGGCCGCGTCGTCGTCGGCGACGTGTTCGAAGGCGGGTTCTACATCGCCCAGAGCCAGTCGCTCGTCTTCGAACGCGGGCCGTCGCTGGCGTTCGCACAGGTCCGTCCGACGCCGGATGCACGGAGTCAACCCGACTCGCTGGCCCGCAGCGAGAGCGTCAGTTGGGTGGGAGAGCGGTCTTTCGGTGACCGCCGTCCGTACGTCGAACTCGGACAGCGGTCCGCCGTCTTCGACGGCGACCCGACGGCCCAGACCGACGCGACGACGACCGTCGGACCCAGTTCCGAGAACGGGATGTGGCCACTGGTCGTCGTCGCGATAGTCGTCGCGCTCGGTGCCGTGGCCGCCGCTGCGTGGCGCTCCGGGGCCGCGACGGCCGCACTGGGCGACGACGACAGCGGGGGGACGGCTGCCGAATCGCCCGCCGACCCAGACCCCTCCACGGAGGAACGCGAGCAACCCGCTCCCGAACCCGCAGTCTCCGACGAGGAGTTGCTGAGCGACAGCGACCGCGTGATCAACCTCCTCGAAGAGAACGGGGGCCGGATGAAGCAAGTCGACATCGTCGATACGACCGACTGGTCGAAATCCAAGGTCAGTATGCTCCTCTCGGACATGGAGGAGGACGGCGACATCAGCAAACTCCGAGTCGGCCGCGAGAACATCATCAGCCTCTCCGGACAGGAGCCAGACGCCGCCGGTTCGCCGTTCGACGAGGAGTGAGAAACCCACACAGGGCGCTCCCGAAACGCAATCATTATACGTTCCACCACCCTCCGATTCAATGTACGCTCCGTTGGTGTAGTCCGGCCAATCATATCACCCTCTCACGGTGATGACTAGGGTTCAAATCCCTGACGGAGCATTCTTCGACTCTCGTCTCGGCCAGCAGTGCGCCGGTTCTTTGCCGTCGGGGGTGCGAGGACGCGTATGTCCACACATCTCCTCCCGACGCTCGGAATCGTCGTCGCGCTGCTCGGGTGTAGTGCCTTCTTCTCCAGTAGCGAGACCGCGCTGTTCTCGCTCTCGCGGGAGTGGGTCGCCGAAGCGGCGGCTACGGACCCGCGTGCGGCGGCCGTCGAAGACCTACTGGCCGACCCACACCGACTGCTCGTGACGATTCTCGTCGGAAACAACGTCGTCAACATCGCCCTCTCGAGTCTGCTGACGGCGCTGTTCGTCGACCGATTCCAGTCGGGGACCGCCGTGGTCGTCACGACAGTCGTCGCCACCAGCGTCGTCCTCGTCGCCGGCGAGATAGTCCCGAAGTCCTACGGGCTCGGCCACGCGCAGTCGTTCGCACTCCGGGTCGTGCGTCCGCTACGATACGTCGAACTCCTCCTGTACCCGGTGGTTACTGTCTTCGATGTCCTCACCCGAACGGTGGCGGCCGGCCTCGGTGGCCAGCAGGCCATCGAGCGGGCGTACGACGACGAGCCACCGACGGAGACTACCGACGACGGATAGCCGCGAAGGCACGGCGACCCACGGCTGTCGCTCGTCGTGCGAGTCCCGCCAGCGAGTACCGCGACCAGTAGAACTCCGAGGCGCTCCAGACGACGCCCGTAGAGAGGGCCGTGGTCGCGAACGCGAGGTCGCTGAACCGGACCCACGAGGGGGCGACGTACAGCGCACCGTTCGCGAGGAGACTCGGGACGAGCGTCTTGAGGCCGAGCCAGAACCGGTCGGCGAGCGACCGACGGGGTTCCGACCCCGAACCGACGCCAGACGCGTTCGTGACGTTCGCGACGACGCTGGCGGCGTCGCCGGGCCGGTCGCTCACGACGGCACGATACGGCGCGGCGGGGCCGCCCGAACTCTCGTCGCCGGTGCCCAGTCGCTCGACGTCGTAGGGCATCCCGACGTCGGCGCTCCAGACGACGGTGTCGTTTACGCCCACTTCGGCGACCCGGTCGCCGTGGGAGTCGACGACGAGCGTGTTCCCATCGGGGAGTCGGTCGGCGTCGCGGGGCCACTGGAGGCGGACGTCACGCCACTTCCAAGTCCGGTTCCACCCCTCGGCCGTGCGTTCGTACTCGACGATGCGGCCGTTCTCCGAGTCGGCGACGAGGACCGCCGGGCCGCCGCGGTCGGCAGGAATGTAATCGGGATTGTGCTGTTCGTAGAGGACATCGTGGTTCTCGTCCGTCCCGAGCGTCCGACTCTCGTTGACCGCCCACCCGTCGGGGCCGGGTTCGAGGAAGACGACTTCGTCCATGTTCCGGGGACTGACCACGACGCTCCCGTCCGCGAGGGCCTCCACGTCGTTGATGTGCGTCCAGTCGCCCTCGGAGCCACCTTGCTCCCTGTCGTAGTGGGCGGACGCGTTCCAGCGCCACGCGACGCTTCCGTCTCGCGTATCGACGGCGTAGACGCCGTCGTCGACGATGTCGGCCACGAGGAGGTGCGTCTCGTTGATGCGGTCGACGTCGTGCCAGCGGGCGGAGTAGACGCGCTCTGTCACCTCGCTGTAGACCTGCTCTTCCTCCCCGGTCGTGAGGTTGACCCGCGTGACGACGTTGCGGGTGCAGGGCTCGCCACCGACCGGGCCGCAGGCGTCGCCCGTCAGGTGCTCGGCGGCGACGTACTCGACGGTGTAGCGTTCCGCTTCGACCGGGTCGACGTCGAAGTAGACGCGGTAGCGGTCGTCGTAGTACACGACGGTTCCGTTGGCGAGGAACGCGGCCAGTTCGGCCCGTTCGTCACTGACGTAAAACCCCTGTGTCGCGACGACGGTGACGTTCCGGTCGAGCGTCGCGACGGCCTCGGTGACGCGCGGCGTCGACCAGTTCTCACCGCGCGTCGGTCGCTCGCTCGCCGACTCGAAACGCGACTCGACGTCGAGCGTCTGGCCGGTCGTCGATACTGTCGAGACGTGGGCGGGGCTGTTCGAGTCGGTCTGTGCGGTCTCCGTTGCGTCGGCGACACCCGTCGTAGTCACGTAGGAGTGTCCGACAGCGACCGTCGCGGAGAGGAGTATCGCCAGGAAGGCGACGCGGGCGACCACACTACCTCGTCGGCACATATGTCATCTGCTCGCCAGAACGAGCCACCGCACAAAAGGCCTTCTGTAGGCGCTAGTTGGGATCGAAGTTATCTACGCACCGTCCCACTGTTGTCGACACTCGTCGTCACAGAAGTGTGCGGTCTGGACGCTGTCGTCCTCTATCCATGTGATGACGCGATGGGTCACTTCGTTCGCAATCGCCGCGCCACATACCTCACAGTTCGGTGCATCCGCCTCGTCGATGTCCTCGTGGTGATCTGAAGTCGGGTCGACCATCTTACCTGAGGGTCGTTTTCACCCTACTTAATCCCACATAATCGGCGCGCGCTCTCGGTGTGCGTCAGCGGTCGCGCGTGACACTCTCACCCGGGGCCGTCGTCGCACCGGCCGAGAGGACGACGCCGGCGTTGAGGCTGGTATTGATGCCCGTGTGGACGCCGTCGCCGGCGACGATGCCGAACTTCCGCCGCCCGGTCGAGACGCGGTCGCCCTTGACGGTTATCTTCACGTCGCCGCCGTCGTGGCGGAGGTTCGCTACCTGCGTCCCCGCACCGAGGTTCACGTCGGTACCGAGGACGCTATCACCGAGGTAGGAGACGTGCGGGACCGCCGAATCGGCCATGACGACGCTGTTCTTGACTTCGACGCCGTGACCCACGTGCGTGTCCTCTCCCAGCACCGTCGCGCCGCGAACGTAGGCGTTCGGGCCGACCTCGGCGCCAGCGCGGACGAGAACCGGCCCCTCGATGGTGACGCCGGGTTCGACGACGGCGCCCTCTTCGACGACGACGGCCCCGCGCAAGTCGGCGTCGCCGCGAACCTCGCCGTCGACGCGGCGGGTCATCTGGCCGAGTTTCCACTCGTTGGCTTCGAGCAGTTCCCACGGGCGGCCCACGTCGAGCCACCGGTCCACCTCGACGGCCGTGACCGACCGCTCCTCGATGACCCGGGCCAGCACGTCGGTGATCTCGTGCTCGCCGCGGTCGCTGAGCGGGACGTCGAGCCAGTTGCGCGCTTCGGCGGGGAAGACGTACGCGCCGGCGTTGGCGAGTCGCGTCGGCGGGTCCGCGGGTTTCTCGACGATGCCGGTGACGCGGTCGCCGTCCGTCGAGAGGACGCCGTAGTTCGAGGGGTCGGGCACGCGGTACGCGGCGATGGAGGGGGCCGCATCGAACAGCGCCGTGAGACTCGCCTCGTCGTAGAGGTTGTCCCCGTTCAACACGGCGAACGGACCGTCTATGTACTCGCTCGCGGCGTCGACGGCGTGGGCCGTCCCGAGTTGCTCCTCTTGGACGGCAAACGAGACCGGGCGTCCGCGATAGGAGTCGCCGAAGTACTCTCTGACGGCGTCGGCCTCGTACCCGACGACGAATATCAGTTCGTCCGCGCCGGCCTCGATGGCGGTGTCCGCAGTGTGTGCGACGAGGGGTCGGTCGGCGACCGGGAGCATCGGCTTCGGCGTGTTCACGGTCAGCGGCCGCATCCGTGTCCCTTCGCCGGCCGCGAGTACGATTGCTTGCATGGTTTAGCGCTGGCGCCCGCCGGAAAAATAGCTACTGGCATCCTAACCCGGCCGTGTCACTGACCCTCTCGGGATATTATCCCACGTCTAAACTGGAGTCACGTGTGGCACCTTGACGAGCAAAAATGCCGGAATCGGTCGCGTATCCCTCCATTACGCCGGAATGAGAACCGTCTCCGACGCATCTCTCAGCGTCGCCACTTCCGAACTCGTTCGCGGCAGGAATGTGCTCGGTATGGGATTTGAACCCATGTCCTCGGCTCGAAAGGCCAAGATGATTGGCCGGACTACACCAACCGAGCGCATTCCTGCGTTTCGGGTGCTCCAATTTAACCCCATCGAAATACGGGCTATCTGTGGCGCGGTCACACGGTACGTCCGGACCGCATCGCTGGTCGGGCAGGAACCCAGCCCTGAATCGGAAGCAGAACGATCAGCGCGGTGGTCTGGGCTTACTTCCCTTCGAACTCGGGGTCGCCGTCACCCATGAACGCCGTGATACCCTCCATTACGTCCTCGGTGCCGATGAGGTGGCCGAAGGCCTGTGACTCGACTTCGAGGCCGGCGTCTTTGTCGTCGCGCCCGGCGTGCATCGCACGTTTCGTGAACTTCTGGGCGACCGGCGGCCCGGCCGCGAGGTCCCGGGCCAGTTCGAACGCCCGGTCGTCCAGTTCGTCGTTCTCGACGACTTCGTTGACGAAGCCGTAGTCGGCCATCTCCGCGGCGTCGTAGCGTTCTGCGGTGAAGATAATCTCCTTGGCACGCCCCTCGCCGACGATGTTGGCGAGGCGGACGGTACCGCCCCATCCGGGCAGCAGACCGAGGTTGTGTTCTGGTTGGCCGAGTTCCGAGCGTTCAGAGGCGACCCGGAGGTCGGCACACGTCGCCAGTTCCATCCCGCCGCCGAGCGCGTAGCCGTCGATGCCGGCGACGACGGGCATCGAGCACTGCTCCAGTTTGCCGAACGTCTCTTGGCCCTGCTTCGAGAGTTCGACGGCTTCCAGCGGCGTCGCGTTCGAAGCCATCGACTGGACGTCGGCCCCGGCGGAGAACGCCTTCTCGCCAGCCCCCGTGACGAGAATGGACCGCACCTCGTCGTCGTCCTCCAGCAGGTCGATGGCCTCGCTCAGTTCGTCCATCAGGTCGGGGCTGACCGTGTTCATCCGGTGTGGACGGTCCAGTACGATGTGCCCGACCATCTCGCCCGGATACTCGAGAGCGATGTTCTCGAACTCGGCGGCCGTCTCGTCGTCGCTCCCGTAGAACCCACCGGACTCGGCGGCCTCACGCAGGCCGTCAGAGACGGCGTAGCGGGCCTCGTGGACCTCCTCCAGCGTCTCGACGAGCGTGTCGAGACCGGCTTTGTCGGCCAGTTTCGCCGGGCCTTCGGGGAAGCCACCGCCGAGCATCACGGCCTCGTCGACGTCGGCGACGGGCGCGACGTCGTTCTCGACGAGTTTGCCGACCTCGTTGGCCATCACGGCCAGCAGACGGCGCTCGACGTCTTCGCGGCCGGCGTCGGTCGGGATGTCGACGCCGCCGTCCTCGTAGTCGTAGAAGCCCTCGCCGGTCTTCTTGCCCAACTGTTCGTTCTCGACTTTCTCTTCTAAGAGTGGACACGGGGCGTACGGTTCGCCCAGCACCTCGTGCATGTATTCGAGGACGTGCAGGCCGACGTCGTTGCCAACCTGATCGGAGAGTTCGAACGACCCCATCGGGAGGCCCATGTCGAACTTCGTCGTCGAGTCGACCTCGGCGATAGTGGCGACGTCGTCGTGGACCAGCCAACAGGCCTCGTTCATCAGGGGGACGAGGATGCGGTTGACGATGAATCCGGGCGAGTCCTTGCGGACGCGGACCGGGGTTTTATCGAAGTCCTCGGCGAGTTGCTCGATCGTTTCGAGGGTCGCTTCGCTCGTGTGTTCCCCGGAGATGACCTCCACGAGTTGCATCCGCACCGGCGGGTTGAAAAAGTGCATCCCGCAGAACTGCTCGGGACGCTCGGTGACTTCGGAGAGTTCCGTAATCGAGAGGCTGGAGGTGTTCGTCGCGAAGATGGCGTCTTCTGGGGCGTACTTCTCGACGTCGGTGTAGACGTCTTTCTTTATCTCCATCTTCTCGGGGACGGCCTCGATGACCACGTCGGCGTCGCCGACGGCCGCGTCGACGTCGACCAGTGCAGTGACGCGTTCGAGCGCTTCCTCGGCCGCCTCATCGGAGAGGTGGTCTTTCTCGGCGAGTTTGTTCAGCGACCACTCGATGTTGTCGTAGCCGTTCTGGACGAACTCCTCTTTGATGTCGCGCATCCGAACCTCGTAGCCCGCGAGAGCGGCCACCTCCGCGATACCGTGACCCATGTTGCCCGCGCCGAGCACTGCCACCGTCTCGATGTCCTCGAAATCCATGACATGTATCCCCACTGTCGGCCCACGTTTCAACGTTTCTCTCGGTGAACAACATCTCTACAGTTTATCTCGGATTACGAACCATTAATGCGTAGTCACGTCAACACGTCGCACATGGACTTCGAACTGTCCGACGAGCAACGCCAGATCCGAGACGAGGTCCAGCGCTTCGCCGAGAACGAGATCAGACCGGTTGCATCGGAGTACGACCGCGAGGAGACGTTCCCACACGAGGTGGTCGAAAACGCCGCCGAGATGGGGCTGACGGGGGCGAACATCCCGCTGGAGTACGGCGGCGTCGGCTACGACACGCTGACCAACGCCATCATCGCGGAGGAACTGTTCGCGGCCGACCCCGGCATCGGCCTCTCTATCCAGTCGGCGGCCTTCGGCGCCGACGCCATCGTCGGCTTTGGGACGGAGGCGCAGAAAGAGGAGTATCTGGAACCGGTGGCGGCGGGCGACGCCATCATGGGGACGGCCATCTCCGAACCGGACACCGGCTCGGACGTCTCCTCCGTATCCACACGGGCCCGCAAGGACGGCGACGAGTGGGTCATCGACGGCAACAAGATGTGGATCACCAACGGGACCGTCGGTGATTACTTCGTCGTCCTCTGTCAGACCGACCCCGACGCTGAGGGGCGATACAACGGGTTCTCACAGATTCTCGTCGAGGCCGACCGGGACGGCTTCGAAGCGGAAAAAATAACTGGCAAACTGGGTATCCGTGCCTCGGACACGGCCGAACTCGTCTTGCACGACGTGCGCGTGCCCGAGGAGAACCTCGTCGGGACGCGGGGCGCCGGGTTCCTCCAGATAATGCAGTTCTTCGACGAGACGCGGACCGGCGTCGCCGCACAGGGGGTCGGCATCGCCCGCGGCGCGGCCGAGCGAGCGCTCGAGTACGCACAGGAGCGCGAGCAGTTCGGCCAGTCCATCTCCGAGTTTCAGGCCATCCAGCACAAACTCGCGGAGATGTTCACCGAAATCGAGGCCGCCCGGCAGTTGACCTACAAATCGGCGTGGAGCGTCGACAACGCCGACGACCAACTCACCCAACTGGCGTCGATGGCCAAGGAGAAAGCCTCCCGCGTCGCCGTCGAGACGGCCGACGAGGCGGTCCAGATTCACGGCGGCGCGGGCTACGTCGACGACTTCGACGTCGAGCGGTTCTACCGCGACGCGAAGATTACCCAGATCTACGAGGGGACTACCGAGATTCAGAAGAACATCATCGCACGCGAACTGCTCGGTAAGGGGATGGTCTGAGCGCGCCGGACAAAGCCCGGCTTACCGACCGGAACGCCGACCCGAACCGCCGACACAGCGCCCCTTCTCGCCGTACTGGCTGGCTAACTAAGCGGCGGTCACGAGAGGCCCCTACGTATGGCGCGGAAGCTACCACTCGACAACATGGAATCGTGGTTCGACCAGATGAGCCGGCAGTTCGAGGAGGCCGCCGAGCGGTGGGGGGCGGGGTTCGAACCGTGGACGCCGGAGATGGGGTCCCCCCGCGTCGACGTCGTAGACGAGGACGACGCGTTCGTGGTGACTGCCGACCTCCCCGGGTTCGACAAGGACGATCTCGAGGTGTACATCACCGATCAGACGCTCGCCATCGAGGCCGACCACAGCCACGAGGCCGAGGAGACGGACGTCGACTACGTCCGTCGTGAACGGTCACACCGGTCGGTATCACGTCGGATTCGGCTCCCGGGAAGTGTCGACGAGGAGGACGTCTCGGCCTCGATGGACAACGGCGTCCTGACGGTCCGCATCGGGAGGGCCGACACCATCAGTGGCGGCCACCAGATCGACATCGAGTAGCGGTCCCGGTACTGGACTGCCCGTCCGAGGGCCGACAGACAGGTTCTTTCTCCGTCAGTCACTACCGTGGGCCGATGACGGACTCGCCACACGAGACGCTCCGCGAGGACCCGGACCTCGGACCGTTGGTCGATGCACACGGCGAACTCAGGCTGGATCCTGCGGGCGACCTCTTCGAACGCCTGGTCGTCTCTATCCTCCGGCAACAGGTGTCCATGGCCTCCGCGGCCGCGACGCGAGAGCGCCTGTTCGACGCCGTCGAAGTGACGCCCACCGGTATCCGCACGGCCGACGACGAAGTGTTGCGCGACGCCGGTCTCTCCCGACAGAAGACGCGGTACGTCAACGAGGTGGCGGCGGCGTTCGAGGAGGAGGGATACAGCATCGACTACTTCGAGGGGCTGACCGACGACGCCGTCCGCGAGGAACTGACGGCCATCACCGGAGTCGGCGACTGGACCGCGAATATGCAACTCCTGTTCTCGCTGGGCCGCGAGGACGTGTTCCCGGTCGGTGACCTCGGGGTCCGGAAGGGGTTTGGCAACGTCGTCGACGAGGGATACGACCGGTCGGAGATGGTCGAGTACGCGGAACGATGGGCGCCGTACCGGAGTTACGCCACGCTGTACCTCTGGCGGGCACAGGAGGACATCGCCGAGAGCGTCGCCGAAGTCACAGAAGAGTAGTCGGCCGACGGTGTACTTACTCCAGCGTCTGCTCCTCTTCCTCGGTGTCGGATTCGTACTCGTCGTCCGCCCGACGGTTGACGTTCACCTGATAGTGCTTGAGGATGTCCCGCCCGAGCAACAGCGGGTAGTCCATGTGCGAGCGGTCCTCGACGCTGGCCGTGACGGTGTGCTGGGTGCCGCCGATACCGACGACGAGGTCGACGACGGGTCGCGAACGGCCGGATTTGACGCTGCCGGACTTGATCTTCACGATGTCGAGGATGGGGCCGGTCCCGATTTCGGCGGCCAGTTCGGCGTCGATGCTCGTTCGGGTGGCGCCGGTGTCGGATTTCGCGAGGACGGTCTTGTGGCCGCGGGTTCCCGAGACGACGACTTCCTCGATGTAGCCGATGGTGACGTTCTCGGGCATCGTCGAGGTCGGTTTGCGCGGCATCGCGGTTGGTTGGGAGTCGTCCAGTCGGTCGGAGAGGCGCTCGACTTCCGCGTCGTCGACGCTGCCGCCGGCCTTCTCGATAGCACGCTGTGCGATGTACGGCGCGGGACTGATGCCACAGGCTTTGAACAGCCCTCGGAACCCTGCCGTCGGGTTCACTTCGAGGACGTAGTAGCCGTCTTCGCCCTGTACGATGTCGACGCCCGCGTAGTCGAGGCCGATAGCCTCGACGGAGTCCAGTGCCATCTGCCGGACCTCCTGCGGGAGGTCGCCGGTCATGTCTTCGACTTCGCCGCCGAGGGCGACGTTCGTGCGCCACTCGCCTTCGGGCGCATAACGGTTCATCGCGCCGACTATCTGGTCGCCGACGACGTAGACCCGCAGGTCGTGGTGGCGCTGGCCGTCGTGTTCGAGGAACTCCTGCAGGAAGGCGTGACGCTCGCCCACCTGTGCGTTGACCGGTTCGTCGAGTTCGACCATCCACGTCCCGCCGCCGTGGGTCCCGATAGCCGTCTTGTAGACGGCCCGGTCGCCGAACCGGCCGCGTTCCTTGTTGAGTTGCTGGGTCGACAGTGCGAGGACGGCGTCGGGGATGCTGATTCCGGCGTCCGCGAGGGCCGCAGCGGTGGCGAACTTGTGGAGTGCGGTCATCGCCGGCGTCGGTTCGTTCAACATCGGCGCCGCCTTGTTGAGCGTTAGCGCGAGCCCTGCACCCTCCATCGGATGCTCGTCACTGGAGAGCAAGAGTCGGTTCGCGATGACGTCGACGTCGGGGTAGAGATTCAGTTCGCCGTCTTCGGTCGTCACCGTGGTGTTCTCCTCTCGGAGCCACTCCGTGTCACAGCCCATCTCCTCGGCGGCGTTCAGAATCGCCTTCGTCTCCTTGCTCGAGTGGAGACTGAGAACACCGACCGTGATGTCTTCGGTACGCATACCGCCTCGTTCTAAGGGCGTCAGCAAAACCCTGATGGGTCGCTGGCCTGCGAGTGTGTCTCTCCCGATGCCGGCGTGACAATCGTTCGCCAGACACCCTTTTACCGGCCGTCGTGTTTGTACGCCCATGGACGAGGCCGAACCGTTCACCTACGACGGTGGACGGGTAGACCCCGGCGAGACACAGAACGTCCGGTACACGGTCAGCGAGACGTACATGGGCGACCCGGTTCGGATTCCGGTCACCATCGTGAACGGCGAGCGTCCGGGTCCGACGGGCTTCCTCTCGGCGGCGGCCCACGGCGACGAACTGAACGGCATCGAAGTCGTCAGAGAAGTCGCACACGAGTGGAACCACGAGCAGCTGGCGGGGACGCTGGTCTGTCTGCCAGTCCTCAACGTCCCGGCGTTTCTCGCACAGGAGCGGTACCTCCCCATCTACGACCGGGACCTCAACCGCTCGTTCCCGGGGAACCCCGACTCGACGAGCGCCAAGCGGATGGCCGACCGCATCTTCCGGAACTTCCTCGAACCCTGTGACTTCGGACTGGACTTTCATACGTCGACGCGTGGCCGAACCAACATGCTCCACGTTCGGGCCGACATGGACGACCCGGCGGTAGCGCGGGTGGCGAAGGCTTTCGCGTCGAACGTCATCATCTCCTCGGAGGGTCCGTCGGGGTCGCTCCGTCGGGAAGCCAGCGCCGTCGGTGCCTCCGCAATCACCATCGAGATGGGCGAAGCACACCGGTTCCAGCGACCGCTCATCGACACCGCGCTGGAGAGCGTCCGCTCCGTGCTGGCCGAGTTCGGGATGCTCGCCTCGGAAGTCGTCCAGTGGCCGGGGTGGCGCACCGTCATCGAGAACGGCGACGAGAAGACGTGGATACGCGCCGACGCCGGCGGACTGGTCGACATGCACCACCAGCGCGGCGACCTCGTGTACGAAGACGACATAATCTGCACCATCGCGAATCCGTTCAAGACCGAAGACACGACGGTCCGGGCGCCGTTTACCGGACTACTCGTCGGTATTCTGGAGAACCCACTCGTCTATCCCGGCAACCCGCTCTGTCACCTCGTCCACCTCGACGAGCGGACGCGACGGGCACTGGAGCGGACACGGGAGTTCCCGGACGAGAGCCTGTGACGGCGCCCGTCTCGACACCGGGCCCGTCGGTTCGAGCCAGCGGCGTACACGCCGAGGCCGCCCACGCCGAGACCGCCCGAGTCGGGCCGCGAAAACCGGTCAACGAGCGAAGATATTCGGCGATTCCGGCGATACACGCACGCGGTAGTAACTACTATTTGTCCCCGGACTAACCCCCCAGTGTATGAGTCAGTCTTACAATCGCGGCACCGTCGAGGACTTCGGACGGTGGCGGGAGTTCTCGGCCGGGATGTGGGCCTGGATATTCCACAAGTTCACCGGCTGGGTGCTCGTGGGCTATCTGTTCACCCACATCGCCGTCCTCAGTACCTCGCTCGGTGGCGCCGAACTCTATACGAACACACTGCAGGGGCTCGAAGCCCTGCTCGTCGTTCGCTTCCTCGAGGTCGGCCTGCTCGCCGTCGCCGTGTTCCACATCCTCAACGGCATCCGCCTGCTGATGGTCGACCTCGGTGTGGGCCTCGAAGCACAGGACAAGAGCTTCTACGCGTCGCTCGTCCTGACCGGCGCTATCGTCGTCGCAAGCATTCCGACGTTCCTCGGGGGGCCGCTCGCATAATGGCAGAACACTACTCCTCCTTCGAGCGGGGTGGCCGCCGCTGGCTCTTCCAGCGGTTGACGGCCGTGTTCCTCATCGGCGTGCTGGCGTTTCACTTCATGCTGTTGCACTTCGTCAACCACGCCGCCGACATCACCTTCGCCGGGACGCAGGCCCGTATGGGGCAGTGGAGCTACTTCGCCACGATGTGGCTCTTCCTCGTCACGGCGACGTTCCACGGCGTCAACGGCGTCTACAACGCCCTCATCAATCAGGGTATCAGCGGCTCACAGAAGACCGCAGTCAAGTACGTCCTCGTCGTCGCGGGGCTCCTCCTCGTCGCACAGGGCACGCGGGTCGCACTCGCGATGAACGGGCTGATCTAACCATGAGTACACAGATCGAACAACAGGAGACGGAGACGGAGGGCGAGGAAGAAGAGACCGAACCGGCGGTCGAATCGCCCGGCGACCAGCGTCGGGCGACCAAACGCCAGCGACAGGCCGAGCGAGACATCCAGCGGGAGACAGAGGAAGCGAGCCTCGACGACGAGGAGACGGTCTCGCTGAAGGTGTTCCGCTACGACCCCGAAGTCGAGGGCAAGCAGGAACCCCGCTTCGACGACTTCACCGTGCCGTACCACAAGGGGATGACCGTCCTCGACGCGCTCATCTACGCGCGGGACCGCTACGACTCCTCGCTGACCTTCCGGCACTCCTGCCGGCAGGCGGTGTGTGGCTCGGACGCACTGTTCGTCAACGGCCGGCAGCGACTCGGCTGTAAGACCCAGCTCTCGGAGCTCGACGACCCGGTTCGAATCGAACCGCTCCCCCACCAGGAGGTCGTCAAGGACCTCGTCGTGGACATGGAGCACTTCTACGACCAGATGGAGGCCGTCGAGCCGTACTTCGACGCCGACGAACTACCGGCAGACGACTTAGAAGAACAGCGCCAGAGCCGAGAGAACCGCGAGAAGGTCAAGATGTCGACGCGATGTATCTGGTGTGGCGCCTGCATGTCCTCGTGTAACATCGCCGCCGGGGACAACGAGTACCTCGGTCCCGCGGCCATCAACAAGGCCTACCGCTTTGCGATGGACGAACGCGAGGGGGAGAACCGCAAACAGGAACGCCTCCGCATCATCGAACAGGAACACGGCGTCTGGCGGTGCCAGACCCAGTTCTCCTGTACCGAGGTGTGCCCGAAGGACATCCCCCTGACCGAGCACATCCAGGAACTCAAGCGCGAAGCAGTGAAGAACAACCTCAAGTTCTGGTAGTCCTAAGCGAAGCCAGACAGACGTTACTACTTCCCACTATGTACGAACACGACGTTATCGTGGTCGGCGCGGGTGGCGCCGGCCTCCGAGCGGCTATCGCAGCGGACGAAGAGGGTGCAGACGTCGCCCTCGTCACGAAACTCCATCCTGTCCGCAGTCACACGGGCGCGGCAGAAGGGGGCATCAACGCCTCGCTCCGGGACGGCGACTCCTGGGACCTGCACGCCTACGATACGATGAAAGGCTCCGACTACCTCGGAGACGCGCCGGCTATCGACACGTTCGCCAAGACGGCGCCCGAAGAGGTCATCCAACTGGAACACTGGGGGATGCCGTTCTCCCGCGAGGACGACGGCCGCGTCTCCCAGCGACCGTTCGGCGGGATGTCGTTCCCCCGGACCACCTACGCCGGCGCCGAGACGGGTCACCACCTCCTGCACACGATGTACGAGCAGGCGGTCAAGCGCGGCATCGAGGTGTACGACGAGTGGTACGTCACCAACCTCGCGGTGACCGATCACGACGACCCCGAGGACCGGGAGTGTCACGGCTGTGTCGCCTACGACATCAAGTCCGGGAAGATAGAGGGGTTCCGCGCCACGGGCGGCGTCGTCCTCGCCACCGGCGGGCTGGGCCAGGCGTTCGACCACACGACCAACGCCGTCGCCAACACCGGCGACGGGTGTGCGATGGCCTACCGGGCCGGCGTCCCGATGGAGGACATGGAGATGATCCAGTTCCACCCGACGACGCTCCCGTCGACGGGCGTGCTCATCTCCGAAGGTGTCCGCGGCGAGGGCGGCATCCTCTACAACGACGAGGAGGAGCGGTTCATGTTCGAGTACGGCTACGCGAACAACGACGGCGAACTCGCCTCGCGTGACGTCGTCTCCCGGGCCGAACTCACGGAGGTCAACGAGGGCCGCGGCATCGAGGACGAGTACGTCGACCTCGACATGCGCCACCTCGGCGAGGAGCGCATCCTCGACCGCCTGGAGAACATCCTCCACCTCGCGGAGGACTTCGAGGGCGTCGACGGCCTCGACGAACCGATGCCAGTCAAGCCCGGCCAACACTACGCGATGGGCGGCGTCGAGTGCGACGAGAACGGCGAGACGTGTATCGATGGGCTGTACGCCGCCGGCGAGACGGCCTGTGTCTCGCTGCACGGCGCCAACCGCCTCGGCGGGAACGCCCTGCCCGAACTGCTCGTCTTCGGTGCCCGCGCCGGCTACCACGCCGCAGGCAGGGACATGAAGACCGCGGAGATTCAGACCGGCCTCTCCGCGAAGAGCGAAGCCGGGGACGTCGAACCGCCCGTCACTCCCGGGGCAATCGACAGCGGTAGCGAAGACGTCGCCGCCGACGGCGCCGCCGTCGAACCGACCGGCGTCATCGAGAACGCCGTCGAACGAGAGCGCGAACGCGTCGAGACGCTGCTCGAGGAAGACGGCATCAACCACGCCGAGGTCCGCGCCGACGTACAGGAGACGATGACCCAGAACGTCAACGTCTTCCGCAAGGAGGAGGGCCTGAAAACGGCACTCCGAGACCTCCGGGAGGCACGCGAGGCCTACGAGGACGTCGCCGTCTCGGACCCCTCTCGCACGTACAACACGGACCTCATCCACACCATCGAGACGCGCAACATCCTCGACGTGGCCGAAGCCATCACGCTCGGTGCGCTGGCCCGTGAGGAGTTCCGCGGCGCTCACTGGCGTGCGGAGCATCAAGAGCGGAAAGACGACGAGTGGATCAAACACACCATGCTCGCGTGGAACGACGGCACGCCGGAACTGTACTACAAGCCGGTCATCCTCGAGGGCGACGAAGAGACCTACGAACCGAAAGAGCGCAGCTACTAGGGCGCTCCGACGAGGACGAACTGACTCTCTCCGTCTCCGTTCTGTATCTGCCGCTCCGATTCGGGATCGATTCTGAGTGCGTCGCCGGCCGTCATCGACACGTCTTCACCGTCGACGGTCACAGTGGCCTCGCCCTCGACCAACACGTACACTTCTTCGTGGTCCCGGTCGGCGTGGTTGTGGGGTTTGCCCGTCCAGCCCGGACCACAGTCGACGACGGTGACGCCCAGTTGCTCACACTCCAGCGGGTCTCGCAGGAAGTGCATCGCGTCGGCGACCGGTTCGGTGTCGGTGTAGTCGACTTTGGTGTAGCTCACGGCGTCACATTCGCGCTGCTCGCTTGAGTAAGTACGGCCGGCACGACCGGAGCGGCGTCGGGACGACACGCGTTCGGTGGGTCAGTCGGCGGCGGTGAGCTCTGGGCCGATACAGTCGACCTCGCGAGGCGATTTTCGCCGAGTCAGTGCCACTGTCGTCACATATTTGGGGAGTGGGACCGTACCAAAGCCCGTCTGGAAGGGTGGCTCAGTGGTAGAGCGCTGCCAGCCAACGTGCCAGAACTCGGCCTGGCAGTTTCCCATGCAGGGCTCCGCGTGGTTCGAATCCCGCCCCTTCCACTCTGTCACGAACGGACGTGAGCGACGCGTGGCGAAAGCGGGAATTCGAACGCGGCAGGCGCATACGACGGACGTGCGTCTGACCGCGATTCGAACTCTGGATGACTAGTGTGGTGTGAACGAGGCGTCGAAAACGGTAGGAGAGTGGGGGGTGGGGGTGTGGATGGCACCGGAGCGGTGCCTACTCTCACTCTAGTTCGAACACACATAAATTCTTGTGCCCAAGTTATCAGTAGTGATACTTGGCGGCCGAAACAGCACCCGGTGTCAGGGTTCGACGTTATGGATTGTGCGAATACGGCTCGTGATATATCGCTCGACGACGAACGAATACGGCTCGTGATATATCGCTCGACGACGAAGCAGTGGCTCGTGAAGATTGCGTCGAAAGGATGTGCGTGGGTGCAGTCCCAAGGGAGTGCACCTGCATCGTCTTCGGCGGCATCGCCGCCTCGGTATCGGTGGACATCGTCCACCAGTGCGATGCGTGGGACCGGATTTGAACCGGCGGACCCCTACGGGACAGCGCCCTCAACGCTGCGCCGTTGGCCTGGCTTGGCTACCCACGCTCGCGCTGTCTTACTGCAATCAATCGTATCCCGCGGTCCAATAAAAGGGCTTTCGTTTGCGATGGCCCGCGGGACAGTGTGCCATTCGAGCGAACCGGACGTTTGAAATACGACGAAACCGCTACCGGGGGCATGGCCAAATACTCGACCGGCGGCGGGGGCGCCAGCGCCGGCGGGAGCTGCGAACTCTGCGGTGCCGACGGTGGCGACTTGCAGACCGCCGACGTCGCGGGCGCGACCCTTCAGGTCTGTTCTGACTGCGCGAAGAACCACGGCGAGAACGACCGGGCGACGTCGTCGAACGACGGCTCGCGCGACGAGACGGACAGACGCCGTCGGGCCGCACAGAACACGGCGAGGCTACAGGACTCACAGACGCCCGACGCCTCCCACTGGGAGGGGGGAGCCGACTACGACACCGACCAACTGCCCTACCTCATCAGCGACTACGGGAGCACCGTGACGGAAGCCCGACAGGAGAAGGGACTCCAAACGAGCGAACTCGCCGACGAACTCGACCTCGACGAGAGCGACGTGCTGGCCGTCGAACAGGGCCGTGCGACGCAGGCGGGCGTCGGCGGGTCCACTATCGCTGTCCTCGAAGAGTTCCTCGACGTCGACCTGGTCGACGAACGCTGATATCGTCGCCCGCTGTTGCCGTCAGCAGGCCTTTGGTAGTGCCATCCATACTGTCGGTATGGAGCGCTCGCCGGAACAGGAGGCCATCAGAGCGACCGTCAGGGAGTTCGCGACCGAACAGGTACGCCCGACCGCGCGCGAGGCCGACGAGACGGAGTCGTTCCCCGAGGACGTCTGGGACCGCCTCGCCGACATCGACCTCACTGGCCTGACGACGCCAGCCGAGTACGGCGGCTTCGACGCCGACCGTCGGACCTACGCCATCGTCAACGAGGAACTGGCCTACGGGTCGCTGGCCGTCGCGACGGCGCTTTCCGTCCACTGTCTCGCCACCGCCTGTATCGCGGCGTTCGGCGACGACCCCGTTCGTGACGAGTGGCTTCCCGAGATGGTCGACGGTCGGCCGGTCGGCGCGTTCGCCCTCTCTGAACCGCAGGCCGGGTCGAACCCGCGTGGGATGACGACCGTCGCGCGGAGAGACGGCGACGAGTACGTCGTCGACGGGGAGAAACAGTGGATAACGAACGGCGAGCGCTCGGGCGTCGTGGTCCTGTTTGCGAAGACGGCGCGTAACGACCCGGACTCCATCACACAGTTTCTCGTCCCGAAAGACAGCGATGGCCTCTCTGTCGGCGAGAAAGAGGACAAACTCGGTCTGCGCGCGAGCGACACCACGTCGCTGACCTTCGACGGGGTCAGGATTCCCGAACGGTACCGACTGACCGAAGAGGGGGCGGGACTGGCCGCCGCGCTGTCGATTCTGAACGGGGGGCGCGTCGCCATCGCCGCACAGGCCGTCGGACTCGCGCAGGCGGCGCTGGACGAGGCCATCGAGTACGCACAGGACCGCGACCAGTTCGACCAGCCGATATCGGCGTTCCAGACGATTCGCCACAAACTCGCGGACATGGCGACGACCGTGCAGGCGGGTCGTCTCCTCACGTGGGACGCGGCGAGTCGGATGGACCGCGGCGAGGACGCCCGACAGGCCGCGAGCATGGCGAAGTACTTCGCGAGCGAGGGTGCCGTCGACGTGACCAACGAGGCGGTCCAGATTCACGGCGGCTACGGCTACACCACGGACTTCCCGGTCGAGCGCCTCTATCGCGACGCGAAGGTGACGACCATCTACGAGGGGACCAGCGAGATCCAGAAGAACGTCGTCGCCCGGTCGCTGTTGGACGACCGCTGAGTGCCGATACACACTTTTGGCCCGCCGGCGTACGCTCTCGCGTGACGTACGACGCTGTGGTCTACGACCTCGACGGGACGCTCGTGCGGTTGGCTGTCGACTGGGGCGCGGTCGCTAGCGACGTCGCAGACGTCCTCAGAGCGCGTGGCGTGGACCCCGAGAGCGCCGGCCTCTGGGGGATGTTGGAACTGTCAGACGAGACCGGCCACCGCGACGCCGTCGAGGCGACGATAACCGACTACGAGCGCGAGGGCGCGCGGAACTCCGACCGCCTCACGCTCGCCGACGGGTTGCCCCACGACGTGCCCGTCGGCGTCTGCTCGCTGAACGCCGAGGTGGCCTGTCGCCTCGCACTGGAGACCCACGACCTCACGCGGTCGGTGGGGCCGGTCGTCGGCCGGGACTCGGTCGGGTCCGCCAAGCCCGACCCCGAAGGGTTGTTGGCGGTCGTCGACGAGATGGACGCGACTCCCTCCGAGACGGTGTTCGTCGGCGATTCGGAGCGAGACGCAGAGACCGCCCGCCGTGCCGGCACCGACTTCGCGTGGGCGAGTGAGTTCGATCAGCGCCGATATCGGGCATAGAGGTAGACGCCGATAGCGGTGAGAAACCAGACGACGGCGCCTACCCGGACCGCGAAGAGGGCGCGACTCGTCCACGTCGGCAGCGCCGTCCCGAACGACGCGAGGACGACGATGGGCGACCCGACGAGGATGGTCGTCACGAACGTGACCTGCATGACCCACCCGAAGTCGACGCCGTCGGGGTCGGTCTGTTCGACTGCTGGCACGGTCGGTGTTTCCCGGAGGACCGGCAAGCCGTTTCCGGTTTCGTCGGCGACCAGACGATATTTCCACCCCCGGTGCAAACCGGCTGTCGATGACAGAGGACGACGAACTGCCGGAGATTCCGGTCGTCTGTACGGCCTGTGACACCCGGACGCGCGTGCCGTTCGAAGACGTCGAGTCGGCCGTCGACCGCCACAACGAGCAACTCCACGACGGCGATCCCGTCGCGGAGGTCGACCCGGACGTCCTCGACCAACTCGTCGACCGGGTGGGCCGTGACCTCGGTCTGTTGGACGGGGACTGATACGGTCCTACGAGCCGAGTGACGCCGCGGACCGGTAGGTGTCTAAGCAGGCCGTCGACCCCGACCCGAGCGAGCGACGGTCTTCGACGACCGCTGGGGAGTCGAGTCGTGGAGCGAGATGGTGGCTCGTCCGCTGTAACCGGGACCCGAACACGTAATAGCACGGCGCGCCCGGCCACGGATATGACTACCGTCCGGGACCTGCAGGCGATGGCAGGGGACGAACAGATAACGATGCTGACGGCCTACGACGCCGTGACGGCCGGTATCGCCGAGGGCGCGGGCGTCGACGTCATCCTCGTCGGTGACAGCATGGGCAACGCCGTCCTCGGCTACGACGATACGCTCCCGGTCACCGTAGACGAGATGGCCTCTCGCGTCGCTGCCGTCGCCCGCGGGACGGACGAGACGCTGGTCGTCGCGGACATGCCGTTCCTCTCTTTCGGCGCGGACGAGGGCGAGAGCGTGCGGAACTGCGGCCGGATGCTCAAGGAAGCCGGCGCGAACGCCGTCAAACTCGAATCCGGCCCGCACACCCTCTCGTTGACGGAACGGCTCTCGGACCTCGGCATCCCGGTCATGGCCCACCTCGGCCTGACGCCACAGAGCGTCAACCAGACGGGCTACACCCAGCAAGCCAACGACCGCGAGGAGGCCGAACAGATTCTCGAACTCGCGCGGGCCCACGAGGACGCCGGTGCCTTCGCCCTCGTCGTCGAACACGTGCCGGCGAACCTCGCCGCGCAGGTCACCGAGGCCATCGACATCCCCACCATCGGTATCGGCGCCGGCGGCGATTGTGACGGGCAGGTGCTCGTCTTCACCGACGTCGTGGGACTGGCAGCGTCGAGTCCGCCCTTCGCCGAGCAGTTCGGCGACGTCCGAAGTGAGATGCACGGGGCTATCAGCGACTACGTCGACGCCGTGGAGTCCGGTGAGTTCCCCGGAGACGAACACGCGAGTACGAGCGAGGAACTGGACGACCTGTACTGACGGACGTCCACACACCGACCGCTGACACCGTCCGCGGCAGGATTCGCGCTCTTTGACAGGAACCCGTGGCACGGAGTATCCGAAGCTACCGCCGGATAATTCTCGATTATGTGCGGTTAGCGGGTGAACAATCATACGGCGATCCCGTGAACGACAGGCTATATGTCCGGGACGGGTACCGACACTGCTGACGAAGAGCAGATACCGAGCGAGGACATCCTCGACATCCAGATAGAGCGGGGGCTGAGTGAGCTTCGGCGCCCGGTCACGGGACTCTCGCTGTCGGCGCTGTCGGCCGGCCTCGACATCGGATTCGGACCGCTGTTGATGGCCGTCGTCCTGACCTCGGCCGGAGTCTCGGGGACCGGGGACCTCCCGAAAGAACTCCTGTTGGGGCTGGCGTACGGCGTCGGATTCATTCTGGTCGTCCTCGGCCGGTCGGAACTGTTCACCGAACACACGACGCTCGCGGTGCTCCCGGTGCTTGACGATCAGGCCGGCGTCGCTCGACTCGGACGTCTGTGGGGAACCGTCTACGCTAGCAACATCGTCGGGGCCGTCCTCTTCGCGTGGTTCGCCGTGGCTATCGGGCCGGCGGTGGGCGTCGTCGAACCGGCAACGTTCGTCGAACTGGCGAAGACGTACACCGAGCAGTCACCGGCAGTGCTGGTCGGCGCGGGCATCATGGCCGGATGGCTGATGGGGCTGCTCTCGTGGCTCGTCGCCGCGGCGGACAGTACCGTCTCGCGGATGCTGATCGTCTGGCTCATCGCAGCGTCTATTGGCTTTGCGCACCTGCCACACTGTATCGCCGGGTCTGTCGAAGTCGTCGCCGGCGTCATCGTGGCCCCGGAGATGACCGTCCTCGACTACGGTAGATTCCTCGTGTTCTCGACGGTCGGAAACACCATCGGCGGCGTCGTCTTCGTCGCGCTTCTGAAGTACGGACACGTGGTCCGTAGTGGCCCTTCTCACACCGAGGTTCACCGAAAGTAGTCGAGGACCGGACGACGTGACCTACCACTCACCCGAAGTTTTATTCACTCGTCAACTGTCGTTGGTCGTGTGGTTTACGAGACGGGCAACCGCACGGTAGACGACGCCGTCACACGCGTGCTGGACGGCGAGCGCTTAGACCGCCGGGACGGTCTGGCGCTCATCGCACAGCCAGTCGACGCCCTCGCGGCGGGGGCCGACTACGTCCGTACGCAACTCGGGGACGGTACCGTCGACGCGTGTTCCATCGTGAACGCCAAGGCCGGTAACTGCGCGGAGGACTGTGGGTTCTGTGCCCAGTCAGTGCACTTCGACACCGGCATCGACAACTACGGCTTCCTCGGTCCGGAGAAGATTCTGGAGGCCGCGAAACGCGCCGAGCGAGACGGCGCCCAGCGCTTTGGTATCGTCGTCGCGGAGAAGGGCGTCTCGAAGGAACAGCGGCCCGACGAGTGGGAGGAAGTACTGGAGGCCATCCGTCTGGTCCGTGACGAGACGGACGTGGAAGTGGACGCCAGCCTCGGTATCCTCACGGACGAGGAGGCGGCTATCCTCGCAGAGGAGGGGCTGAACCACTACAACCACAACATCGAGACGTCGCCCCGGTACTTCCCGGAAATCGTCCAGACGCACTCCTTCGAGGACCGCGTCGAGACGCTGGAAGTAGCGAAGGAGGCCGGCATGGACCTCTGTGCCGGCGTCATCCTCGGCATGGGCGAGACGCCCACCGACCGCGTCGACGCGGCGATGGCCCTGCAAGACATCGGCATCTCCTCGCTCCCGGTCAACATCTTGAATCCGGTCGAGGGGACGCCGATGGCCGAGCGCGGCCTCCCCGACATCACGACGGAGGAGGTCGTCAAGACCATCGCGGTGTACCGCCTGCTCCACCCAGAGGCTCGCGTGCGCCTGACCGGCGGGCGCGAGGTGAACCTCGACACGGACGGACAGGTGGCCGCGTTGGAGGCCGGCGCGGACGGCATCCTCACCGGCGACTACCTCACCACGGAGGGCCAGTCGGCGGCCGACGACCTCGAAATCATGGAAGCGGCGGGCCTCGAACCCAACACCGAGGCCAACGCTTTCGACCCCGACGAGGTCAAGACGCGCGCCGACGACGGTACCGACCCCGAGACGGCGGCAGGCACCGCACAGAGCAAATCGGAACTTCAATCAGACGACTGACTATGGACGACGTACGATTCGCAGTACTAGGTACGGGCGGTATCGGCCGACGAACACTCGAAGTCTCCCAGCACAAGGACGGTCTGACCGCCGTCGCGGCGTGTGACCGCAACGGCGTCGCCGTCAACCACGGCGGTCTGGACGTCGACGAGCTGTTGGAGGCGACGGAGGGCAACATCGCAAGCGGACCGCAAGGCGGCCCGGAACAGTCGAGCGGCGACGAGCCGCGAGACAGCGAGCCGCGAGACGACGTAGCGACCGACGGTGGCGCGGCAGCCGCGACAGAGGGCGTCAAGCAACACGGCGACCAAGCCGGCGTCGTCGCCAGCGAACAGGGCCGACCGACGGAGACGCCCATCGACGACGTCATCGCCGAGAGCGACGCCATCGACGCCGTCCTCATCGCGCTCCCGAACCTCGAACACGACTTCATCCCGCGGGTCGCAGAGCGCTTCGCCGAGGCCGACTACGAGGGCGTCCTCGTCGACGTGCTCAAGCGCTCGCGGGTCATCGGGATGCTCGACGACCGCGAGGAGCAACTGACGGAGTCGGGCATCACCTTCGTCTGTGGCGCCGGCGCGACGCCCGGGTTCCTGACCGGGGCGGCGGCGCTCGCCGCCCAATCGTTCGTCGAGGTCGAGGAAGTCGAGATATGGTGGGGCGTCGGCTTGAAAAGCGGCTACGAGGACAACCGCGGCACCGTCCGCGAGGACATCGCCCACCTCGACGGCTACGACATCGAGACGGCCCGCGAGATGAGCGAAGCGGAGATAGAGGAACTCATCGACGACCACGACGGCGTGCTGGAGTTCCACGACATGGAACACGCCGACGACGTCCTCCTCGAACGAGCGGGCATCTGTGACGCCGAGGACGTCCACGTCGGCGGCGTGCTGGACGTCCGCTCGGACGAGAAGCCGACCACGACGACAGTCTCGGTGACGGGGACGACCTTCGACGGCGAGACGGGCACCAACACCTTCCAGCTAGACGACGTGACGAGCATGGAAGCGAACGTCAACGGCCCGGCGCTGGGCTACCTGAAAGCCGGCGTCCGGAACAACCGCGCGGGCCACTACGGCGTCTTCGGCCCCGCGGACCTGATGCCCGGGTTCTGAGCCGCGAGGCGCCGATTCAGACGCGCTCAGCGACTCGCGGCCCGGCGGAACGCGTCGACGGCCTGCGTAATCTCGCGTTCCCGAACGTCCAGCGGCGGCAGTAGTCTGAGCGTCCGGTGTCCGCAGGCGAGCGTCAGCAATCCTTCCTGCAGACACGCCTCGACCATCTCGTCCCGCCGCTCTCGGGTCTCGAACTCGACGGCGACCAACAGCCCGAGGTTTCTGACGTCTATCGCGCCCTCGACGGAGGCCTCGGAGAGCCGTCGGTTCAACTGGTCACCTCGTTCGGCGGCGTGGTCGAGCAGTCCTCGCTCCTTGATGACGTCGAGCGTGAGCGCCCCGACCAGCGAGGAGAGCAAGTCGCCCGATCCCCACGTCGAGGAGAGGCGGCCCTCCTCGTCGGGGAACACCTCGTCTCGGCCCACCGTGGCACCCACCCGGAGTCCCTTCCCGACGGCGAGGACGTCCGGGTCGATGGCGTAGTGGTCGGCACCCCACCACTCACCGGTTCGGCCGACGCCGGACTGAATCTCGTCGGCGACGAGTGGGATGTCGTACTCCGCACAGACCGCCGCCACGTCGTCCATGAACGCCTCGCTCGGAATCCGATAGCCGCCCTCTCCCTGCACCGGTTCGAGGATGACGTAGGCCACCTCGTCGGGGTCGACGTTCCCGCCGTCCCCGAGTTTGCGCCGCAGTTGCGAGGTGTCGCCCGCCGGAAAGTAGCCACAGCGACAGGACGCCGGGTCGCAGGTCCGGTCGTCGCAGTACGGGAGCGAGGTGACTCCGGTCACCTCGGGAAAGTCCCGTCGGTGGACGGCCTTCGAGCGGTTGAGCGAGAGCGCTCCCAGCGTCCGGCCGTGGAACGCGCCCTCGAAGGTGAGGCCGTACTTCGCGCCGTCGCGGTGGTCGTAACAGATTTTGATGGCGTTCTCGACGGCCTCGGCCCCGGAGTTCGAGAGGAAGACGGTGTCCAGACCGTCGGGAGCGACGTCGACGAGGCGGTGCATCAGTTCGGTCGGGCCGGGGAGGTCCCCCGTACTCGCGTAGAAGTCCTGGCCGGCGAACTTCAGCGGGTCGACGAGGTCGAACTCGTCGAGACGGTCGAGCAGGGAGGGGTTGTTGTAGCCCAGCGGTGCGCTGGCGACGTGGGACGTAAAGTCCAACAGGACGTTCCCGTCGACGTCCCGGCAGTACGGCCCCCGGGCGTCGGCGGTCGCGTCCCAGACGAAGTCGTAGACGTGCGTGGCCGGCGCGGCCACTTCGTGGTGGTGGTCGACGCGTTCTCGGGCGCGCGTGCCGGGGAACTGGTCGACGCTCGGTTCGGCGCTGTCCCGGTCCATGCTGTCATTTCACACGGGAGCGTAGTAAAAGTAAGTGAGGTGACTGGTTTGGGGGCTGTCAGGGTCCCGCGTCCGTCACTATCGACCGCTCTGCCCATCACCAATCGCTAAGGGGCGCTGGCTCGACACCACGAACGATGACGCATGGGTTCGACCTCGGCGACCGCCTCCGCGAGCGTGAACGGCAGGACTTACGCCGCCACCTCGACGTGACCGAGCGAGTCGCGCGACGCACGCGCTTTGCCGACGACCCGAAAAGTGGTGCGGCCGACTTCGGCGAGGAGATGGTCGTCTTCGCGGCGAACAACTACCTCGGACTGGCCGACGACGGGCGCGTCCAGCGCGCGGCCGAACAGGGGGCGCGAACCGTCGGGACAGGTGCGGGGGCGTCTCGCCTCGTCACGGGCGATACGCGTCTCCACCGCGCGCTCGAACGCGACCTCGCGGACTGCAAGGGGACCGAGCGAGCGCTCGTCTTCTCCTCCGGGTACGCCGCCAACGTCGGTACCATCGACGCCCTCGCGCCGGACGCCGTCTTCTCGGACGAACTGAACCACGCCTCCATCATCGACGGTTGTCGGGTCGGCGCGGCAGAGACAGTGGTGTACGACCACTGTGAGGCCGACGACCTGCGGGCGAAGATGGCCGAGCGAGCGTCGACGGCCGGCGACGGCGAGCAGTGGTTGGTCGTCACCGACTCCGTCTTCTCGATGGACGGCGACGTCGCGCCGCTCGCGGCGCTCTGTGACGCCGCCGAGGAGTACGGCGCGTGGCTGATGGTCGACGAGGCCCACGCCACCGGCCTGTTCGGGAACGGCGGCGGCGTCGTCCAGCGCGAGGGACTCAGCGACCGCGTCGATATTCAACTCGGGACGCTCTCGAAGGCGCTGGCGAGTCAGGGCGGGTACGTCGCCGGCGACGAGGAACTGGTCGAGTACCTCCTGAACGCAGCGCGGTCGTTCGTCTTCTCGACGGGACTTGCGCCGCCCGCGGCCGGTGCGGCCCGCGAGGCGCTTCGAATCGCTCGGGAGACAGACCAGACAGACCGCCTCTGGGAGACCGTCGAGACCCTCAGAGAGGGGCTTGAAGCGATGGGCTACGAAGTGCTGGGCGAGACGCACATCCTCCCGGTGCTGGTCGGCGACCGGGTAGACGCCCTCGAACTCGACGAGCGACTCCGCGACCACGGCGTCGTCGCCCCGGCCATCCGCCCGCCGACGGTTCCGGAGGGAACGTCCCGAATCCGCGTCGCTCCGATGGCCACCCACACCGACGCCGATCTGACGCAGTGTCTCGACGCCTTCGAGGCGGCCGGGAAGGAGGTCGGTGTGCTGTGACCGACGCGAGTCCGGGTGGGTTGTTCGTCGTCGGGACGGGTACCGGCGTCGGCAAGACCGTCGTCACCGCCGGCCTGACCGGGTTGCTCCGTGACCGCGGCGTGGATGCCGTCGCAGTCAAACCCTGCCAGACCGGCTATCCGCCGGACGACGACGCGGCGTTCGTCGCCGAGGCCTGTGGGAACGAGACGGCGTCGACCTGCCTCCGCCGACTCGCGCCCGCGCTGGCCCCCGAGGTGGCCGCCGACGTGGCCGAGGCCGATCTCTCCTACGACGAGATCCTGTCCGGCGTTCGAACGGCGGTCAACGCCCACGAGGTCGGCGTCGTCGAGGGTATCGGTGGTCTCCGGGTCCCGCTGGCGGACGGCGCGGAGGTTCTGGACCTCGTCGCCGCCCTCGGCCTGCCGGCGGTCGTCGTCGCTCGGTCGGGCCTCGGCACGCTGAACCACACCGGGTTGACCGTCGATGCCCTGCGCGCACACGGCGTCTCGGTCCACGGCGTCGTCCTCAACGAGTACGAGGGCGCGACCGTCGCCGAACGGACGAACCCCGACGTGTTGGAAGGGATGACGGACGCCCCGGTGTGGACGCTACCGCCGCTCGACCTCCGGGAACCGTCCGAGGCAGTGAGCGGCGTCCGCGAGCACCTCCCGGCGGCGGCTCTCTCGGCAGTAACAGAGTTCTGACGCCGACGCTCGCACAAAGGGGTCGAATCGGGGAAAGGGGGTCCCCGAGCGTGTGACACTACGGAGCCTCTCGGCTCCACTTTCACTATGGCGTCAGACATCCAAAAATCCTGAGGTGCATTTCCACTGGAGATTTGTAAATAATACGGCCAGATGTTCGAGTATCTACGTTTAAAACCGCAGGCGAAAGGGACCTTACTCCTCTAGCTGGAGCAGTGAGGTGACGTCGACGCCGTCGTCCAGCAGCGTCTGCATCCGTTCGACGGTACCCTGGTCCCGCGTTCGGCCCGACCGAAGCACGTCTTCGACCCGGTCGATAGTCGTCCGCGTGTCGGACTGGACGAGCAGGATGGGGACGTTCTCGTCCTCGGCCCGGCCGAGTACGGCGCTCGCCGGGCGCAACCCGCCAGTCAGCAGGAGCGCTTTGATGCCCGAGGCTTCGAGCGCCGCCGTCTGGACCTCCGAGCGGTCGCCGCCGGTGACCATCACCGCGTCGCGGGTGCGCCGGAACTGGTCGAGGGCGCTGTTGCCGCCCATCGCCCCGACGGTGAACCGTTCGACGTGGACGTCCGTCGACGCCTCGTTGGTGAGTACGTCGGCGCCGAGACTGCGAGCGAGGTCTTCGACCGTGATGCCGGCGAGCTCCTGCACGCGCGGGAGCGACCCGAACACCGGGACGCCGCGGCCTTCGAGGAAGGGTAGCACGTCGTCGGTGAGTTCGTCCATCGCGGCGTCGGTGACGCCGTTGAACAGGACGCCGGCGAGGCGGTCACCGAGCGACCGGGCCGCGGCGAGCACCTCGTCGGCGTCGCCGACGGTCGCGTACCCACAGACGAGGAGGACGCGCGCGTCGAGCGCTTCGGCGATGTCGGCGTCGGTCAGGTCGACGATACTGCCCGTCTCGAGACGGTCGCTCCCTTCGACGACCATCAGGTCTTTGCCCTCGGAGATGGCCTGGAAGTTGTCGACGACGCGCCCGCGGAGTTCGTCTGCGTCCTCACGGCCGCGGATGGCCTCTTGTACGAACGTCGGCGAGTAGACGATTGGCTCCATCTCGTGGACCTCCGCGTCTAACCCGAGCAGTTCTCGGGCCAGCATCGGGTCCTCGTCCCGGGTTTTGCCGACCGCACTCTGGAGTCGGGTGCCTTTCGGCTTCATGTAGCCGACCTCCTTGCCGGCCTCCTGGGCCGCCTTTGCGAGTGCGAGGGTGATTGCCGTCTTGCCGATACCTTCCTCCGTAGACGTGACGAGTAGCGTGTTCGAGTCGGTCATAGTTCCTCCTGGTCGATGGTGAGTCGCAGGTCGACCGCCTGCACCCCGTCGGGGGTCGCGACGAGCGGGTTGATGTCCAGTTCGACGATGGCCGGGAAGTCCGTGACGAGCTGTGAGAGCCGCTGGACGGTCTCGACGAGGGCGTCCTCGTCCACGGGGTCACGGCCGCGGGCCCCGCGCAAGAGCGGCGCGGAGTCGATGTCGTCTAGCATCTCTCTGGCCTCGGGTTCGCTCACTGGAGCGACTCTGACAGTGTTGTCTTCGAGGACCTCCACGAAAATACCTCCGAGGCCGAACAGCAGGAGCGGGCCGAACTGCGGGTCCCGGTTCATCCCGAGGATGGTCTCGGTGCCCGAGTCGAGATCGACCATCTCCTGGACCTGCACGCCGAGGACGGTCGCGTCCTGCTGGTAGTTGCGCGCGCGGACGACGAGGTCCTCGTAGGTGTCTCGAACCTCGTCTGGCGGGACGCCGACCTCCACGCCGCCGATGTCGGACTTGTGGAGGATATCCGGGCTGACGATCTTCATGACCACCTCGTCGCCGATCTCCTCCGCGAGGTCCTGTGCCTCGCTGGGCGAGGAGACGACGCCGCCTCGTGGCGTCGGGATGCCGTAGGCGTCGAGCAGTTCCATCGCTTCGACCCCGAGGCGGTTCGTGTTCCGCCGGGCGGCGGACTCCAGAACCTCGCGAGCGCGCTCGCGGTCCACGTCGAAGGCGGTCGGCTCCTCGTACTCGCGGGCCTGTATCTCCCCGTAGTCGCGGAGGGCGTCCAGGCTATCGACCGCACGCGCGGGGTCGAAGTAGTTCGGGATGCCGGCCTCGCTCAGGATGTCCTGCCCTTCGCCGACGGACTTGCCGCCCATCAGCGTCGTCGCGATGGGCATCTCGGCCTCCTGTTGCTTCTCGGTGACGACTTCGGCGAGTTCCTCGAAGGAGAGGACCGCCGTCGGACAGGCGACCACGACGGCCATCGAGACGTTGTCGTCTTCGAGAACCGTCTCTAGGGCGATCTCGAAGCGCTTCGCCGGGGCGTCTCCGATGATGTCGACCGGGTTGTAGATGTTCGCCTCGTCGGGCATCGTCTCGCCCAGTCGGTCGAGCGTCTCGTCTTCGAATTCCGCAAGCGAAAGGTCCGAGTCGCCGACGGCGTCGGTCGTCATCACGCCGGGGCCGCCGGCGTTCGTGACGATGGCTATCTCCTCGCCGTCGGGGAGTGGCTGGCCCGAGAGAATCTGTGCGAAGTCGAACAGTTCCTGTACGGACTCGACCCGCAGCGTGCCGGCCTGTTCGAGGCCGGCCTCGTAGGCCCGTTCGGACCCGGCCATGGCCCCGGTGTGTGAGGCGGCGGCCGACGCCCCGGCGTCGGTGCGCCCGGACTTTACGAGGACGATAGGTGTGTCTTGTGTCACCTCGCGGGCGGTCTGGATGAACTTCTCGCCGTCGTCGATATCTTCCAGATAGCCGAGGATGACGTCCGTCTCGGCGTCGTCGCCCCACTCCGCGACGAAGTCCCCCTCGTCTAAGATGGCCTTGTTCCCCAGCGAGACGATGTCCTTGAACCCGACGTCGCGTTCGGCGGCCCAGTCCAGGACGGCGGTGACGAACGCCCCCGACTGACTCATGAACGAGATGTCCCCTTCGGTGGCCATCTCGTTGCCGAACGTGGCGTTCAGTCCCTTCGGCGTCGACATGACGCCGAGGCTGTTGGGGCCGACGAGGTTGAGGTCGTACTCCTCGGCGGCCGCACGGAGGTCACGCTCCCGGGCCGCACCCTCGCTTCCGGTCTCGCCGAACCCGGCAGTGATGACGACGACGTTCTCGATGCCGGCCGCACCGGCCTCCCGTATCGCCTCTACGGCGACGTTCGGCGGTACGACGACAACGGCGACGTCGATGGTCTCCGGCGCGTCGACGTCGGCTACCGCGTCGTAACACTGGAGACCCAACACCACCTCCTTGTACGGGTTGACTGCTACGACCTCCCCGTCGAACGATTCGAGCAGGTTCGACGTGATGGCGCGACCGACCGAACCCTCCGAGTCGGTCGCACCGATCACGGCGACCCGTTCCGGCGCAAACAGCGTCGATAGTCGTCCCATTCCTCTAGTCGCCGGTAACGGATACTCGGGGAAATAACTGCCGAGGTAATCCCGCAAAACGGGAATATGGGTGTTTAATCGGGTGATTATGGGGTTTTTGAGCTGACAGGAGAGGCGAGACAGGCGCGCCACAGCGGGGTATTTTTCCCCGTCGACTGCCAACTCCGGGCGATGACCGATCCGGTGTCGCTGACCGTGTTCGACGACGCGGTGATTCGGGCTATCGCAGACGAGAACGACGTGCCTGAAGCGGAACTGCGGGAGGCACTCGCGGACCACCAGCAGACGATGGCAACGAATCCCGGCGTCGAGGACCTCGTCTACGAGTGGCGAAAGCGGTTCGAGGACCCGGTACTCCACCGAGCGCCCGAGGTGTTCGTCCTCGGCGTCCCACCGACCGTCTGGGAGGAGTTCCGCGACCACTTGGGCTTCGAAGAACACGTCTTCACGGCCGTCACGGCCGTCCATCAGGAACAGACGCTCCGGACAGACGACGTCGCCGTCGAGGAGATCGCGCCGGACCACGTCGCCATCGTCGTGGCGCGGTAGCCCGCCGGCGCTAAGCCGCCGTTATCGGCCGACGGGGTGAGCGCGTGTCTGGAACTTTT
Source organism: Haloarcula pellucida (assembly GCF_014647235.1). Taxonomy (GTDB): domain Archaea; phylum Halobacteriota; class Halobacteria; order Halobacteriales; family Haloarculaceae; genus Haloarcula; species Haloarcula pellucida. The sequence continues at coordinate 914,454 of NZ_BMOU01000001.1, read as the reverse complement.
GAGGACGATAAGGCGACCGTAGCACACGGCAGGCCCGCGGTATCGGTTCTCGACGTCTGGGGGCCGCCGATACCGACGTAATTACAAACAGGGTCTGCTCCCTCGGCGTAGACGGAGGACAGCAATGGTACCAGCAGACACACGGCCCGATCGAGGAACCGCGCTATGACCGACGGACCGACCCTGACCAGACGACGAGCGCTCGCCCTCGGTGGCGGGACGCTCGGAGCGCTCGCCCTCGGCAGTTCGACGGTGCTCGGACAGCGCGACGACGGACGTGACGGCAACCGGACGTACCGCGTCACGGTCGCTAACTTGACGCGCGGCCAACCGTTCACGCCGCCCGCCGTCGCCGCACACCGGTCGAGCGTCGAAGTGTTCGCGGTGGGCGAGGAGGCCAACAGACCGACCAGACAACTCGCGGAGAACGGGAATCTCGACCCGCTCGTGGACCTCATCGACGACACGAACGCCATCCGGGGCGCCGCGGTCGGTGAGTCACCGCTCGTGCCGGAAGCGGACCCCGGCGATACGGGCCTCCCGTACTACACCGAACTCGAACTGTCGGCCGATTCGAGCGCCGAGTACCTCACGTTCGTCAGCATGCTCGTGGCGACGAACGACGGAATCGTCGGACTGGACACCGTTCCGTTGCCCGACCGAGTCAACGAGTCCCGGACGTACTACGCCAACGGGTACGACGTCGGCACCGAGGAGAACACCGAACTGTTCGAGGACCTCGTCCCGCCCGCGAAGACGCTCATCATCGGAGGCGAATCGGAGGGCACCACGCGGAGCGACTCCGACATCTCCGAGGACGGCGTCATCCGGCCACACCCCGGTATCGACGGCGTCGGGAACCTCCCGCCGTCGGTGTACGACTGGCGCGAACCGGCCGGCTATCTGCAGGTCGAACGAGTAGAGTCCTGACCGGTCGGACGGGGCACGACTCCGATCCGGGTAGCGGATGTTCCCCGAAACACGAAAACGAATTCGAGTGTCTCATCAAAGAAATAGTTTTTTGGCAAACCGAAAATCTCTTTCTCGTGTGGGAAGTTTTAAGTATTGTCCGTGAGTATGTAGAGATGCCTATGGCCACTCAGGAACACGTCCGGAAGCAGTTCGGTGAGGTCGAAGAGAACAAACTCCGACTCGAGAAAGAGAAGTCAGAGCAGATTATCGACGCGCTGAACCAAGACCTCGCAGACGCGTACACGCTGTATCATCAGTTGAAGAAGCACCACTGGAACGTCGAAGGTGCGGAGTTCCGAGACCTGCACCTCTTCCTCGGCGAGGCCGCGGGCAACGTCGAGGCCGCCGCCGACGAGATCGCAGAACGGGCGCAGGCGCTCGGTGGCGCACCCATCGCCGGTGGGGCAGAGCAAGCCGAACACGCGAGCGTCGAGTACGAGGGACAGGACGTCTACGACATCCGCACCTCCCTGCACAACGACCTCGAGATGTACGGCGACGTCATCGAGTCGCTGCGCGACCACATCGAACTCGCCGAGAACCTCGGCGACCACGCGACGGCCCAGATCCTCCGCGAGATTCTGGTCGAGACGGAAGAGGACGCACACCACATCGAACACTACCTCGAAGACGACACGCTCGTCGTCGAGGGCGCGATGGACTGAGACGGAACGGTTCTATCACTCGGTGGCTGTTGTCAGCACCGAGACGTTCGCGTACGCGTCGAAAACTGACCCGTTTTCTGTGAGAACTACCGACGGAGGTCGACGGTGAGGTCGGTCGCGATCCACCCCTCTTGATTGCCGTCTTCGGTGAACACTGTCCTGTCTTTGACGCTCTCGTGGGTAGTGACGGTCGGGCGGTCCTCGTCGGCGTCCGCGACCTCGCCGTCGTCCGTCTGCGATGGCATTATCGGAGATTAGGCCCCCCTAAAGCAAAAAGGGTTTTGGTTGGCCTAATCGTCGCGGCGAACTTTTGTACCTCTCCCCGCAAGGTGGGAGTATGAGTGCCAGTTCCGGCGACGACATCACTGCCCTCCTCACAGACCTCGTCCGGACGCTTCGAGACCTAGAGACGGAGATGGAACCGACCACGGAGAGCGGTCGGCCCCGACCACCGACGCCGAAGGAGTTGCTCCGGTTTACGAGCGACGTGACGATACCGGCCGCTATCCTCGTGCTGAAGACGAACGTCGAGGCGTTGAAACTCCTCCGGCGCGCTCTCCGGATGGCCGAAGGACGCCCGACGTCGACCGGGTCCGGTGCGAGCGAGGTCCGTCGGCGCGCGACGACGTTGAGCAAAGCGACGCTCACGCGCCTGGACGACGCCCTCACCGACTTGCAGGACGCCGTGGAGGGGCGACCACAGGACGAGGATGCTCGGGAACTCCTCGAAGAGGCCCGTGAGTTACGCTCGGACCTCGCCGAGCAGTTGGCCGAGACGCAGGACGATGATACCCTCGAAGGTGGTATCGACGAAGTCCCCGTCGACGTCGACGCGGAACTCGAGTCTATCAAGGACGACCTCGAAGACGCCGAAAACGGACGCGACGACGACGGAGACGGCGGAAACGACGACGTGTGAATAGCGACACTAATGGTTGCATAATAAACATAATGTTTTATTATTGTACAGCTGTACCTACAGGTACCGATGCAGAACACAGAGTGTCCAAGGACGCGTCGGGCGGAACTGTTCGTCAGGACTGAGCTACCGGGGCCGTCCCGGAAGCGGCGGACGGCCGTCGAGACACGGTTACAGGAGCTACAGTGCAACGGCGTCATCGACGGGTTCGAGACGACGACGTGGGCAAAGCGCATCCCCATCAGCGGCGCCGGCGACTGTCTGGAGCGGACCCGATACAACGAGTTCGCCGACTGGGCCAGAGCGACGGGCGCCTGTCTCAGCCCGTTTTTCGGCGTCCGGACCTGTTACAGCACCGAGACGGGCGAGCGACGGAAGGAACTCGTCCTCCCAGCCATGTGTCTCGCTATCTACGAGGACGGCGAACTGATACAGGTCGCACCGTTCAGCGAGGACGGCACGCCGAGGTCTATCGACGACTGTCTCGGCGAACTCGGTAACGCCGAGAGTCCGGCACCTACCGGCCCGACGACTGCGTCCACGGCTGACTGACGATGAGGGATACGTACACCGATACGGCTATCTCTGCAACCGACCTAGGACACTCATCCGGTGTACGATACCATGACTCATACCCGTCGGATGACCGTCTACCTTCGGTCACCCGTTCCTGACGAAACCGAACGGCGGCAGGCGAGCGTCCTCGGGCGAACCGACTCGCTTCGCCAGCAGGGCCTTCTCGACGACGTCTCCGTGAAGTACTGGCACCGGCTATCGACGGGAACCGACCCGCGTGAGACCGAGGACATCGCCGCGATGGCGGCGTGGGCCGAGGCCACCGACTGCTCGCTCACGCCGACGTTCGACCGCCACGACCGACACAGCGCGTTCACTGGTGACGATTCGGTGGTGACGCTCCCGGTCATCTGTCTGTCCTACTGGGAAGACGGCGAACTCGTCGGCGTCTACCCCCACCGGGGGTCGTGTGGCCACTGTACCGTAGCCGACGGACTCGATAGAATCGAAGCGGCGTTACAGTCCGGTGAGGCGTTAGCTCACACCGGGTCCCAGCGGTAGCCGCCCCACTCCTGGCTCTCCGGGTTCTCGCGCTTGAGGCCGACGTCGGGGTCCCGCAACTCCTCGACGTAGACTGGCTCCACTTCCGCACCCGTCTCGATTTCCTCCGTGGTCACCTGTCCGAGCGCACGGACCACGTCGCCGTCGACGTCGAACTCGACGATGGCGAGCGTGTTCGGTTGGCGGACGCCCGGCGGCGTCGCCGTGGACTTCGTCCACGTGACGACTTCGCCGCGCTGGTCGGAGAAGTCGAACGTCTCCTCCTGCGGTTCGCCACACTCCGGACAGCGCGGGTGCGTGGGGTACGAGACGTGACCGTTCGGGCACTTCCCTGCTTCGAGAGTCATTCTGCGGCCTCCATGATAGTGGTGATGACACAGTTGCCAAAGCCACCGACGTTACACGCGAGTGCCGTCTCCGCATCGACCTGTCGCGGGCCGGCCTCGCCGACGAGTTGCTCGTAGATCTCGACGCCCTGTGCGACGCCGCTGGCACCCAGTGGGTGGCCCTTCGACTTCAGGCCGCCCGAGGTGTTGATCGGCAGATTGCCGTCTTTCGCCGTGGTGCCGTCCATCGCCAGCTCCCACGCAGTGCCTTGATCCGCGACGCCGATCCCCTCCAACTGGAGGAACTCGAGGATGGTGAACATGTCGTGAAGTTCGGCCACGTCGAGGTCCTCGGGGCCCAGACCGGCCATCTCGTAGGCCTGCTTACTCGACTCCACGACGCCGCCCATGACAGTAGGGTCGTCGCGTTCGTGGACCACGTGAGTGTCCGTCGCCCCGCCGATACCGGAGACGACGGCGTACTCGTCGGTGATCTCCTTCGCTCGCTCTTCCGTGGTGAACATCATCGCGGCGCTCCCGTCCGTGATGGGACAGAAGTCATAGAGCCGAAGCGGATCCGCGATGATTGGCGAATCGAGTGCCTGCTCGACGGTGATCTCCTTCTGGAACTGCGCGTTCGGGTTGTCGACGCCGTTCTTGTGGTTCTTCACCGCCACGCGCGCGAGCGACTCCCTCGGGGCCTCGAACCGTTCGAGGTAGTGACGGGCAGTCATCCCGGCGAACGACGGCAGGGTCACGCCGTGTTTGTACTCCGCTGGATGCGTGATGGAGGCGATGATGTCCGTCGCCTCACCCGTCGTCTTGTGGGTCATCTTCTCCCCACCGACGAGCAGCGTCATCTCGCTTGCACCGGAGGCGATCGATTGCCACGCCTCGTAGATGCCCGCACCGCCCGAGGAGGAGGTCTGGTCGACCCGTTCGCTGTACGCCGGCAAGACGCCGAGGTCGTGGGCCAGCGCGTTCATCACGCCCGTCTGGCCCTCGAACTCGCCGCTCGCCATGTTCGAGACGTACAGATGCTCTACGTCGGTCGGTGTGACACCGGCATCGTCGAGGCATTCTTCGCCCGCTTGGGCGAGGAGTTCCTGTATCCAGGCGTCACGCTGCCCGAACTTCGTCATCGACGCACCGATTACTGCGACTCCCATGTGTGAGCACACTCGGGGGGGTAGTGTATTCGTTACGGTCCCACCAATTGAATGAGACGACGCTACGCCGAGGGCGCGACCGCGAGGCCGCTCCCAGACACCGTCGAGACAGTCGACACGCGGAGTCGCCACCCGTCGCCGAAACGGCTGGCGGACACGATAGCTGGCGGAACGCCGGTCCGCCGGAGTAGTTCCACGGCCACGGGGAGGACTGGACACCGGTCACCGTCCAGCGACGGCCGATACCCAGCGAGTGTGATGCGGTACTGGCTTTCCCCGTGGTCTGGCGTCGGTTCGACGCTGAACGACCGCACGAGGTCACAGGACCGGAGCGTGGTGAGCGCGCTCCGAAGCGGCCGGTCGGCGGTCGACCGCCGCGGCAACCGACCGGCGGCCGCCGAGAGGACCGTCGCCTGCTCGTCCGGCGGTAACGCCTCGTCGATGGCCGTCGCGGTGCTCTCGAGCATCGAGAGACAGAGTCGGGTCCTGTTCTCGGTCGTCTCCGCGGCCTCGAGGTAGGTGTCCATGACCCGGCGCTCGATGCGTCCGTACCGGTTCGAGAGCGTCTCGAACAGTGCGCCGGCCACCCGGTGACAGTACGCCGGAAGGGACTGTGTCACCGTGGCTGTGGTCGACCCCGCAGTGGTCTGGGAGACGACGAGGCCGTGGACGGCGACGTACGGGTCGTACCGCCGGAGTGCGGTTCGGTAGGCGGTCGCGACGCTCGCGGCCTCCGCCGCCGTCTCTCTGTCCGGGAACTGCTTTCCGGTCACCGGTACCGGCGAGTCGCCGGTCCGAGCGCTACGGACGCGGTAGGGACCGACGGCGACGCTCAGTTCGTCGATTCGCGCTCGGATGTCCGCGAGTGTCCGTCCGACCATGTTACAGTGAGTGTTTCGGCACTATCTCGGGGTCAGGCGTGTACCTGACGGCCGCCTCGATGTCGAACACGTCCCGGAGGAGTGCCTCGGTCACCACGTCGGTCGGCGGCCCCCAGTCGTACACGCTGCCGTCGTCGAGCGCGATGAGGTAATCGGCGAACCGCGCGGCCTGCGCGATGTCGTGGAGGACGACGACCACGGTCACGTCTCGTTCCTCGTTCAGCCGCGTCACCGTCTCCATCACCCGTAGCTGGTGGTGTAGGTCGAGGAACGTCGTCGGTTCGTCGAGCAAGAGGACGTCGGTGTCTTGGGCCAGCACCATCGCGATGAAGACCAACTGCTTCTGGCCGCCCGAGAGGTTCCCGACGGGCTCTTCCCGGAGGTCCTCGACGCCAGCGAGGTCGATGGCGCGGGCGATGGCTTCGGCGTCGGATTCACCGAGCGATTCGAAGAAACCGCGATACGGGTAGCGACCGTGGGCGACGAGGTTCTCTACGGTGACCGTCTCGGGCGCGTCGTTCTCCTGTGAGAGATGCCCAAGCTCACGGGCGAGGGCCTTCTGGTCGTAGGTCTGGACGTCTTTGCCCTCCAGCAAGACCTCGCCCTCGTCGGGACCGAGTTGCCGAGCGAGCGTCTTCAGGAGGGTGCTCTTGCCACTGCCGTTCGGGCCGACCAGCGCCGTTATCTCGCCACGTGGTACGTCGATGCGGTCGACGGTGACGACGGGTTCGTCGGTACTCGCGTAACCGATTTCGAGGTCGGACCCGACCACGGCACTGTCGGCGGGCTGTGCCTCCGAATCCGAGTTCGTCAACGGGTCGTTCGTATCGGGTGTCTGCATCAGAGTTCACCGAGTTGTCGTTGTTTTTGCATCAGATAGAGGAAGTACGGGCCACCGAGCAATCCGGTGACGATACCGACCGGGAGCTGGATGGGCGAGAGCGCGAGGCGCGCGCCGACGTCGGCGGCGGTCACGAGCGCGGGGCCGGCGAAGACACAGCCGATGACGAGCCGGCGGTAGTCGGTCCCGACGATGTTGCGCACGAGGTGTGGCACGACGAGGCCGACGAAACCGACCAGCCCAGCCACGGCGACGGAGATGGCCGTCGCGGCGATAGCGAGCGCCGAGAGCCCAAACCGAACGCGCTCGACCCGCATCCCGAGCGAACTCGCGGCCTGTTCGCCGAGCAGGAGGACGTTCAGTTGGCGTGACCCCGCGACAGCCAGTGTGAGAGCGAGGACCGTCCACGGCAGTGCCAGCCGGACCTCGCTCCAACTCGTCCCCGTCAGCGACCCCGTTAGCCACGACAGCGCCGTCTGGACGACGCCGGTGTTGCCGGCAAAGAAGAACAGCCCGGTCTGTAACGACTGGCCGATGGTCGCGACGACGATGCCGGCGAGGATGAGGCGTACCGGGCTGGTCCCGTTCTGCCAGGCGATGGCGTACACGAGCAGGAACGCCGCCGTACCGCCCACCGCGGCGACGAACGGGAGGTACGACGAGAGGACGGGCACGAGGATGAGGACGACGAGCACCGCGAGGCCCGCACCTGCCGAGACGCCGAGGACGTAGGGGCTGGCGAGTTCGTTGCGCGTGATCGCCTGAAAGATGGCGCCGGCCACGGCGAGGTTCGCACCCACCATGACGCCCACGAGGATGCGCGGGAGCCGTATCTTCCAGAGGATGAGCGTACTGTTCGCCACGTCCGGGAACTCGCCGCCGAGGAGGAGTCCCGCCAGAACCCGCGGGTCCGCCACGATAGCGGGGTCGGTCAGCCCGGCGATCACCTCCGCCGGGGTCATCGGGTACGAGCCGTACCGTAGTTGAACGAACGACGCGACGACGAATACGACGGTGCTCCCGAGGGCGAGGAGCCCGAGTTGGCGGTCGAGCAGGACGCGCCAGCCGTCGGAGACGCCACTCACGTTGTCGCCGGGCCCGCTGTCGCCGTGGGACTCGTGGGTCATCTGGTGGTGCGCCTCGGTATCAGAAGTTCCCGGTTACGATTTCGGAGACGCGACCGCGGTCGAACAGCGTCTCGTCGCTCGTCACTTCGCCGAACGTCTCGGGGAACAGCTGTTGTGCCGCCCGTTCGGTGAGGAAGAGGTTCTGAATCGGCCCCTGATGGAGGAACCCGCCGCGGTAGACGCGCCCGTTCTGGACGCACGAGAGTTTGCTCGCGACGTCGTGGTCTCGCATGTAGGCGAGGACCGTGTTGCGGAACTCCTCGGCGGACTTGCGCTCGTGCCCTCTGACCAGTAGTACGTCGGGGTCGACGTTGAGCATCGATTCGTAGTCGATTTTGCCCCTGTCGGACGTACTCAGGCCGTCGATACCCGTGCCGGCGAGCGCGTCGCCGACGCCGAGGTCGTGCCACTGCTTCTTGCTGGTTCCCTTGTCCGTGATGCGATACGGCGAGAACTGCTCGGGTTGGTCCGCGCCGGCGTACGTCAACAGGACGTTCGGGCGCTCGCCGGCCGACGGGAGTTGCGTCTGTACCTTCGTGATGAACTCGTCGTGGAGCGAGGCGAACTGCTCGTAGCGCTCGGTCTCCTTGAACAGGTTCGCCAGTTTCCCGAACGCCTCGTACATCGTGTAGTAGCGGTAGTCGTGCCACTCGTCCTCGCGTCGGAAGTTGAGGTTCCCGAAGAACGGCGCGACGGCCTCGCGAATATCCTCGACGTCGCTCTCGGACCACCCGAACCAGTTGATGAGCATCTTCGGGTCCATCAGGTGGACGTCGTTCTCCAGCGCGTAGAACGGCTCTTTGGGGATGGTGTCGCCCAGTAGTTCGTTCTCGGTGAGCGTCGAGCGGTCGACGTTCACACCGTCCAGTTCGTCGTAGACGTAGGTGTAGTACCGGTCTGCGTACCCGATGCCGGTGATGCCGTCGGCCTGTCCGAGCGCGACGGCCATGTCGGCGTACGCGCCGTCGTAGGCGATCCACTTCTCGGGGACGGACTCGAACGTCACCTCGCCCATCGGGGCCATCGAAACCGAGTAGGAACTGCTTTCGGTGGTGGTCGTCGATCCCGTCGTTCCGTTCTCCGAGTTCGTTCCGTCCGTCTCGCTGCTACCCTGCGAACAGCCAGCGAAGAGTCCTGTGAGTGCGATACCACCAGTCTTCACGAAGTCGCGACGATCCATGCTTAGGTTTAGGCCACCCTAATTGTGATAAAGGTTCCTATCTTTAGGCAACCCTAAACAGTCGCGGAGTGCGTTGTCGGCTGGTGCCAATCCGCACAAAGTATATCACTGCGCCCTGTCCAGATTCTCCTATGCAGGAGGCATGGGTTCAACTGCAGTGTCCCGATTGCGAGGAGAACTGGGAAGCGAACGTCGCCGACCTCTCCAGCCCCGATACGACGTTCGCGTGCAAGGACTGCGGCCACGAACGGCGCCTCGCGGAGTTCATGAAGACGGCCCGTGACCTCGAAGTGTTAGAACAGTTCGAGTAATCAGTACCGCGCTCGCGCCGCTGCTTTCCACTCGTCGCCCCGTTCGACGTTCTCGGGGCGACGCCGTTTTCCGAAGCGCTCCAGTCGGCCGGCCAGTTTCCAGTCGTCGACGTACTCGACGGTCTGCCTACTGGCGGCCGCCGCGGCGGCCGCGCGCTGCCGGTCGGTGACGTGGGCGCCGACGGCGGCGGTGATGGCCGCCGCCTCCGAGGCCGTCGCGTCGTCGGGTATCGAGACGGCCAGTTCACCGTCCTCGACGGTAACGGTCACCCCCTGGGGGGCCTCGTCGACGGACTGCTCGGCCGTTTCGGGTTGTTCGAGCGACGACATCAGAGCGGGATGTTCCCGTGGTCTTTCGGTGGGGTGTCTTCGCGCTTGCGCTGGAGGAGGTCGAGGTCGTCGATGAGGCGCTTGCGCGTGTCCTTCGGTTCGATGACGTCGTCGAGGTAGCCGCGCTTGGCCGGGCCGTAGGGGTGGGCGAACTCCTCGCGGAAGTCGTCCATCAGCGCCTGCCGTTTGGCGTCGGGGTCGTCGGCGTTGGCGATCTCCTTGCGATAGAGGATGTTGACGGCCCCGCGCGGGCCGAGAACGGCCATCTCCGACCCCGGCCACGCGTAGTTGACGTCGCTGCCGAGGAACTTCGACGACATCACGATGTAGGCGCCACCGTAGGCTTTGCGGACCACTACCGAGAGGAGCGGGACCGTCGCTTCGGCGTAGGCGTAGATGAGTTTCGCCCCCCGTCGAATGATGCCGTTGTGCTCTTGGTCGGTGCCGGGCATGAACCCGGGGACGTCGACGAAGGTGAGGATAGGGATGTTGAACGAGTCACAGAACCGGACGAAGCGGGCGGCCTTCTCTGCGGCGTCTATGTCCAGCGTTCCGGCGCTCACTCGTGGCTGGTTCGCGACGACGCCGACCGACTGGCCGTCCATCCGAGCGAACCCGGTGATGACGTTGCGCGCCCAGTTGCCGTGGACCTCGAACAACGATTCCTCGTCGACGATGCGCCCGAGGACCTGACTCATGTCGTAGGGTTTGCGCGGCGCCGAGGGGACGATGTCCGTGACCTCCGGTACTTCGCGGTCCGGTTCGTCCCACGGCTTGACCCGCGGGGGGTCCTCCATGTTGTTCTGCGGGAGGTACGAGAGGAGTCGGCGGATGTTCTCCAGTGCCTCCTCCTCGGAGGGGTACGAGAAGTGGGCGACGCCGGACTTCGTCGAGTGGGAACTGGCGCCGCCGAGTTCCTCTTTGGACACCTGCTCTCCGGTGACCGTCTCGATGACGTCCGGCCCGGTGATGAACATGTGGCTGGTGTCCTGCACCATGAAGGTAAAGTCCGTCAGCGCCGGGGAGTACGTCGCACCGCCGGCACACGGCCCCATGATGGCCGAAATCTGTGGAATGAGGCCGCTCGCCTTCGTGTTGCGCTCGAAGATCTTCGCGAACCCGACCAGCGAGTCGACGCCCTCCTGAATGCGTGCGCCGCCGGAGTCGTTCAGGCCGATGACGGGGACGCCGTTCTCGATGGCCTTGTCCATCACCTTGCAGATCTTGTCGGCGACGACTTCGCCGACTGAGCCACCGAGGACGGTGAAGTCGTGGGCGAAGAGGAACACCTTCCGTCCGTCGACTTCGCCGTAGCCCGTGACGACGGCGTCGCCGGCGTAGCGTTTCTCCTCCATCCCGAAGTTCGTCGAGCGGTGTTCGACGAACGGGTCGACCTCGTTGAACGTCCCCTCGTCGACGAGGAAGTCGATACGCTCGCGGGCGGTCATCTTGCCCTTCTCGTGTTGGGCCTCGATGCGCGCCTCGCCGCCGCCGAGTTCGGCCTGCCGGCGCTTCTCGCGCAGTTCCTCGACTGGGTCGCTGGCCGATTCGCTCTCGTCTGCGTCCGGGTCTTCCTGTTTGCTCATGTTACCACTCCATCCCGCCGTTGACGCCGAGTACCTGTCCGGTCATGTAACTGGACTCCTCGCTGGCGACGAACCGCACGATGCCCGCGATGTCTTCGACAGTGGCAAAGCGGTCGAGCGGAATCTCGCGGAGTATCTTCTCCTGTACACGCTCTGGTACCTCCTCTAGCATGTCCGTCTCGACGAATCCCGGTGCGACGCAGTTGGCTGTCGCCCCGGTGTGTGCGAGTTCGAGAGCGAGCGTCCGCGTGAAACCGAACAGGCCCGATTTCGTCGTCGCGTAGTTGGCCTGCCCGATGTTCCCCTGCTGACCGACGACGCTAGAGATGTTGATGAGACGGCCGTGTTCGGCCTCCTTGATGTCGTCGTAGAACGCATCGGTACAGTTGAACACCCCGCCGAGGTTGACGTCGATGACCGTATCCCAGTCCTCGCGGGTCATGTTCTCGAACTTCTTATCGATGGTGATGCCCGCGTTGTTGACGAGGACGTCGGCCGGTCCGTACTCGTCGACCACCTTCTCTCGCATGGCCTGCACTTCGTCGGGTTTCGCGACATCGGCCTGTGCGGCGATGGCTTCGCCGCCCTCCTCTCGGATGCTCTCGACGACAGCCCGCGCTTCGGCCTCGGAAGACCGGTAGTTGACGACGACGTTGGCCCCGTTTCTGCCGAGGTCCTTCGCGATGCCGCGTCCGATGCCTCGTGATGACCCTGTAACCACGCAGGTCTGGTTGTCGAGGTTCATAGTTCTTCGATGTGACCCCCGTTGCTTGATGCACTCATCTCTCGACTAGGAGGGCAAAGCACAGCCAAATAATAGTTCGCCTTAGACGCCTTTAATCGTCGTCGCGTGAATATAATCACCTTGGGTGACACTACCATCGTGATTCTCGAGTTACAGACTCACGAAGGAACGAAACCGTGAAGCCGGTGGCCGCTCCGTCTGAACGATAACGACACGCTCTTTAGGGCGCCCTAAAGATGTTGGGGCACGATGAGCGAGGACATCTGTGTCGTGGTGCCGACGATACGGAACCACGAGTGCATGCGACAGTACTTCGAGAACGCCCGCACCCACGGGTTCGACCTGGACCGACTGTTCGTCGTTCTGGTCACAGAAGACTTCTGTGACACCGACGCCATGGCCGAGATGCTCTCCGATGCGGGCGTCTCCGGTGTCGTCTTCGACGGCGAGGCCCGCGCCGAGTGGTTCGACCAACAGGGCATAGCCGAGTACGACCACCTCATTCCCGAGGCCAGTCACGCACAGACGTCGTTCGGCCTCCTGTACCTCTGGGCCAACGACTTCGAGTACGGCGTGTTCATCGACGACGACACGCTCCCCCACGAGGACGTCGACTTCTTCGGCACCCACATGGCGAACCTCGCCTTCGAGGGCGAGATCGAGACCGTCAGCTCCGACGAGGACTGGGTGAACGTCCTCTACCAGAACGAGGACGACCACGGCCTGTACCCCCGCGGGTACCCCTACGCGGCGATGGACGAGACAGTCGAGACGGCGACCACGTACGTCGACGACGTTGTCGCCTCACAGGGCCTCTGGACGAACGTCCCCGACCTCGACGCCGTCCGCATCCTGATGGACGGCGACCTGCAGGGGCAGGCCCAGACCCGAACCGACGAGACGGACTTCGGCGAGGACTTCGTCGCCGCCGAAGGGAACTACCTCACGGTCTGTTCGATGAACCTCGCCTTCCGCCGGGAAGTCGTCCCGGCGTTCTACCAGTTGCCGATGGACGACAACGAGTGGGACGTCGGCCGTTTCGACGACATCTGGTCGGGCCTGTTCCTCAAACGGGCCTGTGACGTCCTCGGCAAGCAGATTTACAACGGCGACCCGCTCTGTGAGCACAACAAGGCCCCACGCTCGACGTTCTCGGACCTCACCAACGAGGTCCACGGCCTCGAACTCAACGAACACGTCTACGAGGAGACAGACGCCGTCGGCGACGACGCCGACTCCTACGCCGACGTGTTCGAGGCGATGGGCGAACGACTCACGGAGGGCGATTTCAGTGACTGGGAAAACGGTGCCTTCCTTAACTACTGCGGGGAGTTCATGCTCGACTGGCTGGACTGCCTCGACGAACTGGCGGCCAACGAGACGGACCGTGTCCCGGCGACGGCGGACGACTAGAAACGCAACTATTTAGGCAAACCTAAAACAATATTGACAACGATGACTGACTCTCACGACGACGCGTCCGGCCGGGCTGTCGCCCCCGCGTCTCGGCGGCGATTCCTCGCGCTCGGTGGCGCGTCGCTCGCCACTGCGCTCACTGGCTGTTCCGGTATTCTCAACAACGGCGGCGGAAGTTCGAGTGGTGCCGTCTCACTGGCCGACTTCCGCGGCTCCGGCCCGTTGGTCGAACAGCGCGAGTCGCCAAGTGGGACGTCTATCGAGGACCTTCCGGACCTGGAGGGCGAACTGACCCTGTACCTCGGCGGCGGCGAAGGCGGCCTCTATCTCGACCTCATCGAACTGCTGGAGCGAAAGTACGAGAACTTCTCGGCGAGCCATCGCCTCGAACCCTCCAGCGACCTCGCGAACACTATCATCGAGGAGTACGAGGCAGACGCGACGCAGGCCGACGTGTTCATGGCCGTCGACGCCGGGTCGCTCGGCGCGGTTGCGAACGCCGGTGCGACCGCACCCCTACCGGAGGAGGCGCTCTCTGCCGTCCCGGAGGACTTCCAGGACGGGCAGGGCCGCTGGGTCGGTATCGCCGGTCGCGCCCGCTCGATTCCGTACAACACGGACCAGTTCTCGGCGTCGGAGATTCCGTCGACGGTCCAGCAGTTCCCCGAGACGGCGGCGTTACAGGGGACGATGGGATGGGCACCGACCTACAGCGCGTTCCAGTCGTTCGTCACCGCGATGCGTCTCCTCCGCGACGACGACGAGACGAGGAGGTGGCTGCAGGCGATGCTCGACCACGGCATCACGGAGTACAACAACGAGTTCGTCGTCTCGAACACCGTGGCCGACGGCACCATCGGGGCCGGCTTTGCCAACCACTACTACGCGCTTCGCGTGCAGTCGGGCCGTCCCGACGCCCCCATCGCGCTGGCGTTCACCGAGGGCGACGCGGGCGCACTCGTCAACGTCTCCGGCCTCGAGATCGTACAGGGGACGGACAACAGCGAACTGGCCGCGAACTTCGTCAGGCACGTCCTCTCCGCGGAGGCACAGGAGTTCTTCGCCACCCGGACGTTCGCCTATCCGATGATACCCGGCGTCGCCCCGGTCGGCGACCTCCCGCGAATCGACGAGCTGAATCCGCCGGACATCGACCTCACGGAACTGGCCGACGTCTCGGGCACCGTCGACCTGATGCGGGACGCCGGCGTCCTCTAACATGAGCGCGAGTGACCGCTTCGAGCAACTACGGGAGCAGGCAAACGGGACGGCGAGCGACGCGTCGTCACAGGCCCCGCCGGTGCTCACGGTGGTCACTATCGCACTCTCGTTGCTGTTGGTGTCGCCGCTGGTCTGGCTCGCTATCCACGCAAGCGAGATGCCGACGCATCGCATCGTCGCGCTCGTCACCGGCGAGACGGCCATCGGCGTCACGATAAACACGCTCGTCCTCGTCACGGCGGTCACTGGCGTCTCGATACTCGTCGGCGTCCCGCTGGCGATTCTCACGGTGCAGACCGACCTCCCGTTCCGGCGGTTCTGGACAGTCACGTCGGCGCTCCCGCTGGTCGTCCCGAGTTACATCGGCGCGTTCGCCTTCGTCTCGGCGTTCGGCCCACGCGGGGAACTCGCCGACCTGCTCGCACCGTTCGGCGTCGAGCAGATTCCGCCGATATTCGGGCTCCACGGGACGGTGCTGGTACTGACGCTGTTTACGTACCCCTACGTGTTTCTCACGACGCGCGCGTCGTTGCTCTCGTTCGACGGCACCGTCGTCGAGGCAGCCCGGACGCTGAACCACACGCGCTGGGAGGCGTTCAAGCGTGTCACGTTCCCCCAGATTGCGCCGGGTATCGCGGCGGGGGCCCTGTTGGTGGCGCTGTACACGCTGTCTGACTTCGGGACGCCGGCCATCATGCAGTACGACGTGTTCACGCGGATGATATTCACGGAGCAACAGGCGCGGAACCTAGACTCCGCCGCCGTGCTCTCGATACTACTGCTCGTGATGGCGATGGGCATCCTCGGCGTCGAGTCGCGCATCAGCGCCGGCCGCGACGGCGCCTACGTCAGCAGCGGCGACCGCAGGCCCGGCACCATCCGGTTGGGCTACTGGAAACTGCCGGCGACGCTGTTCTGTGCGGCCATCGCCACGCTCTGTCTGGCGCTCCCGATCGGGATTCTCACGCAGTGGCTCCTCCGGTCCGAGTCGACGGCGCCGGGGCAGTTCACGTTCGGCCTGACGCCGATACTCAACTCCGTCGGGCTGGCGGCCGCGGCGGCGGCCATCTGTGTCGTGGTCGCGCTCCCTATCGCGTACCTCGCTGCTCGCGGTGACAGCGGCCTGTCCTCGCTCCCCGAACGCATATCCTACGTCGGCTATGCCGTTCCGGGCGTGGTCATCGGTCTCTCGCTCATCTACCTCGCGCTCCGGTTCGTCCCGTTTCTCTATCAGAGCGTCATCGTGCTGGTGTTCGCGTACGTCGTCCGGTTCCTCCCGCAGGCCGTCGGGACGACGGAGTCGTCGATCCTACAGGTCGACCCGAGCTACATCGAGGCCGCCCGGTCGCTGGGCTACGCGCCGCTCTCGGCGTTTCGCGAAGTGGTGTTGCCACTGGTCGCACCGGGTATCGCGGCCGGCGCGGCGCTGGTGTTCCTGACGACGATGAAGGAATTGCCGGCAACGCTGATGTTACGCCCCACGGGCTTCGAGACTATCGTCACGTACATCTGGCTCGTCCGGGGCGCGGCATACCAGGGACAGGCGGCGGTCCCCGCCCTGATTCTGGTCGGCGTGTCGGGACTCTCGATGCTCGTCATCCTCAGACAGGAGCGAAGGTAACATGGCAAAACAACAGACATCACAGCAACTCTCGGAGTTCGAAACGGTCGAAACGTCGGTATCTGACCCCGACCACACGGTCTTAGAGGTGAGCGGCGTCAGTAAAGACTACGCACAGGAGGAGGCCGTCTCGGACCTCTCGCTCGAAGTCAAGGAGGGCGAACTCCTGACGCTGCTTGGCCCCTCCGGCTGTGGGAAGACGACCACGCTCAGGATGATCGCGGGGCTCGAGGAACCGACGAGTGGCACCATCGCTATCGCCGACGAGAAGGTGGCCGGTGACCCCGACGGGACGTTCCGCAAGCCGGAGGAACGCGACGTCGGCATCGTCTTTCAGGACTACGCCCTCTTTCCGCACCTCTCGGTCGCCGAGAACATCGCCTTCGGCCTGACCGACATGGACGACGCCGACACCGACCAGCGGGTCGACGACCTCCTCGAACTCGTGGACCTCGAAGCCCACCACGACAAGATGCCGAGCCAGCTCTCGGGCGGCCAGCAACAGCGCGTCGCACTCGCGCGCTCGCTGGCCCCCGAACCGGACGTCCTCCTGCTGGACGAACCCTTCTCGAACCTCGACGTCCGCCTCCGGGTCGAGATGCGCGAAGAGGTTCGCAAGATTCTGAAGCGGGCGGGCGTCACCGCCATCTCTGTGACTCACGACCAGGAGGAGGCGCTGTCCATCAGCGACCGGGTGGCCATCATGAACGACGGCGACATCGCGCAGGTCGGCGACCCGGCGAAGGTGTTCGAGAACCCCGAGAGCCGCTTCGTCGCCAGTTTCCTCGGACAGGCGAGTTTCCTCTCTGCCCGCGTCACCGACGAGCAGTTGGAGACCGGACTGGGATCGTTCGACCTCGAACTGCTGAACGGCCCCATCGAGGCCTACGACGGCGCGATGATAGACGTCCTCGTCCGCCCGGACGACTTACAGGCGGTTCCGACCAGTGAACCGAAAGCCGACGGCTACGTCGTCCACCGACAGTACAACGGCCCCTCGTTCATCTACCGGGTCGAACTCCACAGTGGCGACGTCGTCCACTGTATGCACAACCACGTCGAGACGTTCGAGGCCGGCCAGCCAGTCGAAGTCGACCTCGCCGCCGACCACGAACTGGCCTGGTACCCCGCGGAATGAACCGTCTGCGGCGGCCACGGGTCCAGGCTGCCGTCGTCGCCCTGCTGGGTGGCGCCCTCGTCTTCGCCGTCTCGCACCTCGTCTTTCCGTACCACACGAGCAACCACGACGAAGCGGTGTACCTCCAGCAAGCCGCGATGCTGCTGGAGGGGCGGTTGTTCCTCCAGCCACCCGTCGACGGCGTCTTCCGCCCGTGGTTCTTCGTCGAGAGCGAGCGCGGCCTCTACTCGAAGTACACGCCGGTTCCGGCCGCGATGTTCGCCGCTGGCAAACTGCTCGGGGGATACCGAGTCGCGCTCGGACTCGTCGCCACGGGCGTCCTCGCGGGCACCTATCACACCGTCCGCGAAGCCTTCGACCAGCGGACTGGCGTCGTCGCTAGCGTCCTCATGCTCGCGTCGCCGCTGTTCCTCGTCGACGCCTCGGTGTTTCTCTCCTACGTCCCGACGACGTTCTGGAACCTCGGGTTCGCCGCGAGTTACCTCCACGCCGACCGGACCGGGAGTCGCCGGACCGGCGCGCTCGCCGGCGTCTGCGTCGGCATCGCGTTCTTCGCCCGACCGTTCACGGCAGTCCTGTTCGCGACGCCGTTCATCCTGCACGCGCTCTGGTCGCTCCGGTCGCTGGACCGCACGGTCGTCGAACGCGTCGGTCTCACCGCGGTGTTCGGCCTCGGGGGCGTCCTGTTAGCGCTGGGCTATAACACCCTCACCACCGGCGACCCGCTCGTCTTCCCGTATCAGGCGTTCGCCCCGAACGACGGCCTCGGGTTCGGTGAGCGGTCCATTCTGGGGTACTCCCGGGAGTTCACGCCCGCGCTCTCGATCACGGCCAACGTCGAACTGCTCTGGAAGTTCGCGACGCAGTGGGTCGTCGCTGGACCGCTCGGAACCCTCGCGGCCGCAATCGGCGTCGCTGTCGCACGTCGGCGGGGGTTCGACGCCCGGCAACTGGCGCTCGCCGGCGCGTTTCTGACAGTGCCGCTCGGGAACCTCTACTTCTGGGGGACGGTCAACATGCTCGGCGCCCTCTCGGACCCGACGGACGGTCTCGTTCGCTTCCTCGGCCCGTACTACCACGTCGACCTGCTCGTCCCGACGGTCGCGTTCGGTGCCGTCGGCGTCCTGTGGACCGCTGACCGCGTTCGAACGGCAGTCGAAGGGGGCGTCTCCGAAGACCGCGTCCGTCCGGCACTCGCGGCGCTCACGCTCGTCTGTGCGGCGGTCGGTGGCGGGGCGGCCGCCGTCGCACTCGGGGAACCCATACAGGACAACTACACCGTCACCCAGCAGTACGAGCAGGCCTACGACCCCTTCGAGGAGCGTGCTCTCTCGAACAGCGTCGTGTTCCTCCCGACGCCGTACGGCGACTGGCTGAACCACCCGTTTCAGCCCCTTCGTAACGACCCGGGATTCGACGGCGACACCGTCTACGCCATGCAAGACCGGCAGTTCGACGTCGTCGAGAGCTATCCGGACCGGCAGTACTACCGCTACGGCTATCGGGGCGAGTGGATACCGTACCTCGGCCAACCGGTCGAACCGACGCTCCAACGCGTCCGCCACGCCGAGGGCGAGTCGGTGACGACGAGGGTCGACGCCACGGTCCCGGACCAGGCACTTCTCACGTCGATTCGACTCACGAACGGCGAGCAGAACGCCTACACCACGATTAGCGGGACCGAACCGCTGGATCTCGGACTGGTGACCGACGGCAACAGCACGCGCCTTCGCGGCACGGGCGTAAACGGCACTGTCGCGGTCCCGACGCCCGAGCGCGGCACCGTGACGATGATCGCGTTCGTCGATTACGGCACCGGATCGGGGTTCAAGTATCGGGTGGTCCTCCCCGTCGACCAGCACAACGGTACGGTGCAGGCGCTCACGCCCCGACTCGAAGTGTGCTGGTCCGAACGACGGTGTGGCGGGCAGGCGGCCTACGTGCCCGGCAGTCACCGGTACGGCATCGAGATGAACGTGACGCTGGAGGCAACAGCATGACCGAGTACGAACTGACGAGGCGAGACGCGTTGAAAGCCCTCGGTGCGGCGGGTATCACCGTCGCGGGCGGTGTTACCGCACTGTCGTGGAGCGACCGGAGTACCGACGCGGAGAACGAGTTCGGGGACCACGAACGGCGGACGGTCTACGCCGTCGCCGCGACCGTCTACCCCAGCGAGTTAGCGGGCATCGAAGACTTCGTCGACGCCTACGTCGCGGGTCGGTTGAACGCCGATTCGACGCGCGCCGCGGCGATGGCCGACGCCGTCGCCGCCCTCGACGAGTACGCCAGCGAGTGGGAAGGCGACGAGTTCGTCGCGCTCGACCCGGCCACGCAGGACGAGACGCTCGGTGCGATGGGCGTCCGGATAGCGACGCCGGACCCCGACGGCGACCCGCGCCAGCGAGTTCGGTACTACCTCGTCAACGACCTCCTGTTCGCGCTGTACAGTTCGCCGACTGGCGGGCGACTCGTCGGCATCGAGAACCCGCAGGGCCACCCCGGCGGGACGCGAAGTTACCGCCGGCCGCCCGAGTAACGTTACCGGAACCGCTCTTCGAGCGCGACGCGGACGATTGACCCGGCGATTTCGAGGCCGCCGGAGAACGGGTCGAGTTTCGTCTCCCCCTTTCGCTCGTCGTACTCGATGGGTCGTTCCCGAACGTCGTAGCCGCGCATCAGCGGCCGCATCAGCAGTTCTGCCGAGAGGCCCGTGTTCTCCGTCCAGCGAATCTTCTGGACGACCTCGCGCCGGTAGGCACGCATCCCCGTCGTCGTGTCGTGGACGCGCTTGTTCATGAGGACGCTCGCGAGCAGTGCGAACAGTTCGTTGCCGAGTTTGTTGATGCCGGGCATCTCCTCGGCGCCGTAGTAGAGGCGGTCTCCGCTGACCACGTCGGCACCGTCGTTTATCTCCGCGAGGAAGTCCGGCAGGCGCTCCATCGGGTACGTGTCGTCACAGTCCGTCGTGACCACGACCGACCGGTCGGGTGCCAAGATGGCCTCTCGGACGGCGACGCCGTAGCCTTGCGGTTCCTGTTCGATGACGGTCGCTCCGTGGTCGCGCGCTATCTCTGGCGTCCGGTCGCTCGACCCGTCGACGCAGACGACTTCCGCCCGACCGTCGGTCACGTCGTCGATATCCGAGAGTACCGCCCCGATAGCTTCCGCCTCGTTGTACGTGCCCATCACGACCGCCAGGTCGTCGAACGTGTACTCGGACGCACTCGCCGTGACGCCCTGCTGTGTACTCATTACCGGGCACTCTCTGCTGGTCCCTCTTGAACTTTTAGGTTCGCCAAAATCTACTCGTCCGACAGGTACGCGGGTAACGGCGTCCCGTCCTTCCAGACAGCGTCGAACAGCGCCCGTCCCCACTGGACGGCCGAATCGTCCGTCGAGAACACCTTCGCGTCCGGCCAGTGTCCGTCGTGGTCCGGGAGCGTGAGGATGACCCACTCCTCGGAGACGCCCAGCGCGAACGGCACCGACGACACGCGGACGGGCGTCTCGTCGTACGTTCGCGGGAACGGACTATCGTCCATCTCTAATAGTACGTCGTCGACGACGTGTTGCCCGACGAGGAGTCGTGAGTCGGCGTTGTCGGGCATCACCTCCTGATACTCTCGGTGGTACATCGGCGAGATTATCTCACAGCTCTCGACAGCGTCGACTTTCGATACCACCCACGGGACGAGGCCTCTGAGATCGTGCTCCGCCCGTTCTATGACCTCGTAGGCACCGAGTTGGGGGAGGCGACACCGAAACGCCTGTGGCAGGACGCTGGTGTCGTGACGCTCCCAGTAGCACGGGTTCGCGGCGAGCAGTCTGTCCGTCGCTCGCTGTCGTTCCAACGTATCTCCGACGAGACGCCCGGACCCGGTCAACCGCCACCCGTCGGGCGTCTCGGTCACCAGCCCCCGGGATTCGAGGTTCGACAGTGCATCGTACACTGCTGACTCACTCGCGTCCAGCGTCGATAACAGCGCGTCCGTCGGCCGGGGCTGTTCGTGGAGCGAGTCGACGACGTCGGACCGAACCGAGGACGAACCGACGTAGCTAACGAGAGAGTCAGTGCCCATACTTCCTACGGGCCGTTAGTGAAATCGATCGCACATATCAGTTTCCATCACGCTCGGAGACTTCCGCGAGACGTGAGTTACTGACCACGCGGCGGAAACTTCCGCTCGGAGATACTCGCATCTTTTTGTTTCGGTGGCGAGGATAACACATGCTGTCTGTCCGGGTTGTGTCCCTGCTGACAGTGCCGTCGCGTACGGCATCACCACCGCCAATACCGGACAGTGTTGCCGGAAGGCGACTTTCGACGCCGTCTGCCCGACGCCGTCCCGTCGTGGGCGACCGCCCACGACACTCATTGTCCTTCGACCCAGTCAGGCAGTCGGTGGTTCGTCCCGGCCGATCTGTATCTCGTAGGCCTCGATGTCCTCGTAGGTGGCCACCTGTCCACCGACGTCGACCGGCCCGTCGGCGGTTTCGACGACCAGCGTCGCTATCTCGCGGTTGGGACCGAACGAGGCTTCCTTGACCTTGCCCTGGGCGACCCAGTGGTCACCGGTCTCCACGTCACGACCCTCGATAGTGGCGTAGAACTCGCCGTCGAGCGCCGTCAAGTCCGAGATACACCGCCGAATCGTCCCGTACCGGCGGGGGAACGGCAGTTCCATGCCGTCGGAGGCGATAACTTCCGCGGTGGTCCAGAGGACCGTGTTGAGGAACCCGGAGACGAGAAAGCCGAGTTCCGAGCGGTTGAAGATGACACCGTAGCGGTCGGTGTCACCGCGGATGGATTCGCGCGTGGCGTACATCGAGTAGTTCCCGTCGGCGACGGCGACTACCGGCGTCGTGATACCGCGGCGACCCTTCACCGTCGTCGCGACGGAGTTGTAGTCGAACTCGTCCGGGTTCGGTGCCGCCGAGGCAGGAGACAGGAGGATTTCGATGGCGATACCGGCGTCGCGTCGCTCGGCCAGTTGCGACTCGAACCGGTCTAACAGCGACGGTGTCAGCGAGAGGGTCAGTTCGTACTCCGCCGTCTCGATGATGTCGTCTAGGTACCGGAGGATAGTGGGACGGGACTTCACGAGAGAGACGGCTTCCGGTTCGCGGGCCGGTGCAGTGTACCGCGTCGAGAGGTCGTCGACCAAGTCGTCGAGCGAGTCCTGTATGTCGCCGAACGCTTCCCGGGGGTCGATGGCGAGGACCTTCATCGGCCGGGACTCCTTGAGTTCGACGAGGCCGACGTCGCTCAGACTCCTGACGGTGTCGTACACTCGTGGTTGCGGGATATCGGTATTCTCCGATATCTCAGAGGCAGTCAGTTCGCCGTGTTGGAGGACGGCCAGATACGCGGCAATCTCGTATTCGCCGAGATTGAAGCGTGTAATGACCTGCTCGAGTGACGCCTCCAGGTCGTCACTGGACATATCACGGCGTTCTCTAGACGACTACAAAGAAGTTCGGCTATCGCCGCGCTACCGTACAGGCGGCGACTCAGCCGCTTCCAGTTCGCGGTTGCGAAGCGCCTCGCCGGACTTCCGGTCGAAGAGGTGAATCGCCTCTTCGGGGAACTCTGCGACGAGGTTCTGCTTGGCGTCGACGCTTTTCATCCCGTCCAGCACTGCGGTAAAGAGGTCGTCCTCGCTGACCTCGTTCCCTTCGAAGACGAGGTGGACGACGTTCTCATCACCCATCGGTTCGACGACGTCGACCACGGTCCGATAGTCGTGGTTCGACTCGACAGCGGACTTGAGCGTGACGTCCTCCGGCCGGATACCGAACACGAGATCCGTCTCCCCACCGAGAGACGAGATGGTCTCCTCCGAGAGTTCGTACTCGAAATCGTCGGTGACCAACGTCGAACCCTGTCGTTCGGCGTCGAAGAAGTTCATCGACGGTTCGCCGATGAACCCGGCGACGAACAGGTTGTTCGGCTGATGGTAGCACTCCAGCGGCGTCGCACACTGCTGGAGGATGCCGTCGTTGAGGATCGCGACCCGGTCGGACATCGTCATCGCCTCCACCTGATTGTGCGTGACGTACACCGTGGTCACGCCGAGGTCCTCCTGCAGTTGCTGGAGTTCGGTGCGCATCTCCGCCCGGAGCTTGGCGTCTAAGTTCGCCAGTGGCTCGTCCATCAGGAACACTTCGGGGTCTCGGACGATAGCACGCCCGAGTGCCACGCGCTGTTGTTGCCCACCAGAGAGGTCACTCGGTGGCCGTTCTAGGAGTTCCGGGATACCGAGGAGCTCTGCGGCCTCCTCGACGCGCATGTCGATTTCGTCGTCGGGCATATCCGTCGACTCCTCGAGCCCGAAGGCCATGTTCTCCCGCACGGTCATGTGCGGATAGAGGGCGTAGGACTGGAACACCATCGCCACGTTCCGTTTGGTCGGTGGGATGTCGTTCATCACCGTCTCACCGAGACGGATTTCGCCCTCTGAAATCTCTTCGAGACCCGCGATCATCCGGAGCGTCGTGGACTTCCCACAGCCGGACGGGCCGACCAATACGAGAAACTCGCCGTCGTCGATGTCGATGGAGACATCGTCGACGGCGACTATCTCCTCACCGTCGTCGTCGAATATTTTCGTTACGTTGTCGAGTGTCAGACCTGCCATCGCTTACTTCCCCATTGAGTTACTGCCGTATGTAATCTTTCGATGCTATCTGGGTACTCCCAGACCTGTACCGTCTGAAGCTCCCACAGGATAGCGTATATACCCATCCTATCCAACCGCGCCGAAAGAATCGTAGTTCGAGACGGCCTTACAGGTTGCTGTAGGCGTCCTTGAGCTGGCTGATGACTTTGTCGTTTGCGGAGCCAGTGATGAACGAGCTGAACGCCGACGAGACACCGGTCTTGACCGAGGGCTTGACAGCCAGGCCGTGCTGCAGGGACGGCGGCTGCGCGTCGGAGTCGGTGAAGTCCTTGATCTGGTCCTGTGAGAACGCCGAGAACGGCTCGGTGCTCGCGTCGGTGCGCGGCGGGATGGACCCCTTCTTGGGGTTGAACCGCTCCTGTCCCTCGGTGGTACCACAGTACCGACACCACTTCGTCGTCGCTTCGGGCGACGGGTTGGCGGTCGGGTACGGGAACGAGTCCATGTTCAGCATGTAGTTACCGGACGTACCCGGGAACGGGACGTAGTCCCAGTCTTCCTTGTACTTGAAGCCGTCCGTGCCGACGTAGGTCCCTGCCGCCCAGTCACCCTGGTGGAGGAAGGCGGTCTCCCCGTTGATGACGCCGGAGTTCGCCTCGGTCCACGAGATGGAACCGGAGTCGCTCGGGTAGAACTCGCTGTATTCTCGGACGACGTCGAGCGCGGACGCGATAGCGTCGCGGTTGGCCTCGATGTTGCCCTCGACCCAGGTCGCGTTGTACGTCTCGGCGTCGGTCTGGCCGAGGAAGATGGTCGCGAACATCTGGACCGTCGACCACGCGGAGCCGGTCTGGTGCGCCATGCCCGTGTAGCCGGCGTCGGAGACGGCCTTGAGGGCGTCGGTCACGTCCGACGGCGTCTCGAGCGAGGTCGGGTCGACGCCCGCGTCCTCGACGACGCTGACGTTGTAGAACAGATTGTTGATGCGGTGGATGTTCAGCGGGACGGTAACGTAGTTACCGGCCGGCTGTGCCGCGTCCTTGACGCCCGGCAGGTAGGCGTCTTTCATGCCGTTCTTGCTCCAGACGGAGTCCTCGATGTCTTCGAGGAGGTCCGCGTCCGTAAACGGAATGAGGTTCTTGCCCGGCCACGCCTGCCACGTGCTGGGGTGGCTGCCGTTCTGGATCCGTGTTCGGATGTTCGTCCGGAGGTTGCTCCCCGCACCACCGGCGACGAGGTTGTCGTCGGTCGAGACGTTCGGGTACTTCTCCTTGAAGCCCTCGAAGAGGGCGTTGATGGCCGCGTTCCCGTCACCCTCGCCCCACCAGTGAGCGACTTCGAGAGTGCTGGTCGCGGTGGTCGTGTCGCCCCCACCGTCGCCGCTGCCGCTGCCGTCGCTGCCGTCGCTGCTGCCGTCGCCGCCATCGCCACCACAGCCAGCGAGCGATGCGGCACCTGCCGCACCAGCGATCCGAAGAGCGTTACGCCTTGTCAGCCGTTTGTCAGAGTTGTCGTCAGTCATGGTTGCACCAATACCTCACCATTTCTTATTGAGGATTCGCACTTAATACTTCTGTATGACAACAGCGCTCGTTTTACCCTCCGAAAGTGACGGAAAATCCGCCCGCAGTCTGGCGGTTATGACTTAATTCGGATGTGGATGAATAATTCAAGCGGCCGAATATGTAAAACTATTGTCCGCTAATTACCACGAACAGAGTCTGGAATTTGTCGATTTCTGCCCTGATATTCCACGTCGAAAATCGGCCGCGTCGGATTTCGAGAGCCAGTCCCGAACTACAGCGTGTCGAACTCGACGACAGCCTTTATCTGGTCGTCGTCGTCGACGAACGCCGGTGTGACGTTCTCCGGTTCGGCAACCGTCGTGATGAGGCCGTCCAGCAACCACTCGGGCATATCCTCCAGCGTATCGATGGCGTACTCGAAGTGCTTGACGTGGGAGTTGACGGTCCCGACGAGACACTTGTTGTGGAGGACGAGTTCGTTGTGCAGCGATCCGCCGTCGACTTCGAAGTCCCACGGTTCCGGGATGCCAAGCAGGGCG
Organism: Haloarcula pellucida; assembly: GCF_014647235.1. GTDB lineage: Archaea > Halobacteriota > Halobacteria > Halobacteriales > Haloarculaceae > Haloarcula > Haloarcula pellucida. The sequence goes on along the minus strand of NZ_BMOU01000001.1, from coordinate 888,241 downwards.
CCGACGCCGTTGGGGGCGAGTGCGTGAACCGTCTCGATGGCGTGGGGGGCAAAGCCCGTGGCCTCGTACATGTAGTCGATGGCCTCGTGGGCCTCGGGTATCTCGTCGACGGACGTCTGTCGGGAGTCGACGTAGGTCGCACCGAGTTCTTCGATGACGTCTATCGTCGGGTCCGGTCGGTCGCGACGGCCGACGCAGTAGGTCCGGTCGAACTGCTGTCCGAGCATCCACAGCGTCAGCAGACCGAGCGACCCGTTGCCCAGCACGCAGGCCGTCTCGGGACGCCACTCGAAGGGTTCCCGCGTCGCGAAGGCGTGTTCGTTCGCCTTCTCCGTAATGGAGATGGGTTCGACGAACAGGCCGTACTCCGCGAGGTCCTCGGAGATGGGGACGAGATAGTCAGCCGGCGAGGTGAAGTACTCGGCCATGTAGCCGTGAGCACCCACGATACCCCGCTCGAAGTACTCGCCGTCAGGTGCCATGTCCGGTTCGCCGCGGCGGAAGTACTCGTTCGTCTCACCGTCAGGTTTCCGTCGGACAGTCGGGACGACGACCTGACCTTCCTCTAGCCCCGTGCCGTTCGGGTCCGCGACGACACCCACCGCCTCGTGACCCAGAATCATGTAGTCCTCGCCTTCGGGGTACCCACCATGTGCCCCGGCGATAACTTCGTGATCGGTCCCATCGACGCCCACGCGGAGCGTTCTGACGAGCGCCTCTCCGTCGGCCGGTTCGGGTCGCTCTATCTCAAGTAACTCAGGTTCGTCACCGTCCCGTGTCACACCAATCGCTTTCATAACCTATCGGACTGTGAGAGTACTCGGGATTAAGTCTTTCTTCACCGTTATTCGACCACTAGTCTAGGGAGACAGCGCGCTCCTGCTCGCTCGACCGATAGATGGCGTCCATCACACGCTGGACGGTCAGGGCCTGTTCGACTGTGTTGGTCGCCGGGGGGTCTCCGGACGCGACTGCCTCGACGAACCGTTGCTGTTCGATGGCGTGTGGTTCCTCGTCGCGGGTCTCTATCTCGCTCGTTCGGTGGTGCATCACGCCCGTCGACGCCGTTTCGTACAGTTCGAGCGTCCCGTCGGCGAGATTCAGCCCCGCGCCGGCCTCGTCGCCGCGGACGTAGTACTGCTGGCTGTCCGGCCGGTTGGTCGCCCACGCCACTTCCAGATTGACCGTCGACCCGTCTGCACAGCGGATGAACGCGCTCGCGGAGTCGTCGACGCTGAACTCGTCGGCACCCTGATCTTCGCCCCACATCGTGACGTAGGCGTAGTCGTCTTCGGTCCCGAACTGGGCCCGCGTCTCGCCACACACCTCGACCACGTCTGGGTAGCCGAGGAGATACAGCGAGAGGTCGATGGCGTGTGCGCCGATGTCGATGAGCGATCCGCCGCCAGCGATTGGCTGACGGGTGAACCACGACCCTCTCCCCGGGACGCCGCGTCGGCGGATGTAGTCGGCCTCGACGTGCGATACGTCGCCGAGAGTCCCCGCCTCGCAGTAGCCGACGAGGGCCTGCACTGGGTTCGCAAACCGGTTGTGGAACCCGACCATACAGAACCCCGGCGCGTCGGCGGCGGCCGCGGCGATCCGTTCGGCACTTTCCAGTGAGTGTGCGAGCGGTTTCTCGACGAGCACGTCCAGTCCCGCTTCGAGCGCTCCGACGACGTACTCCTCGTGGAACTTGTTCGGCGTGGTCACGAGGACGGCGTCGACGCTCGCGTACAGTTCGTCTGTGTCCTCGTACACCGTCGCGTCGTATTCTTCGGCGAACGACTGTCGAGCGTCGGGGTCTACGTCCATGCCCGCGGCGACGACGTCGCCGAGACCCGCGTCTTGGAGTCGGTCACAGTGGAGTCGTGCGATGTTGCCGAGGCCAACGAATCCGAGTTGAACTGTCGAGATGTCGGTCATATCTCTGCTGTCACTGTTGCAGGACAGCGCGCGCGACGAGAAAAGGGTCCCGGGTTAGTACAACTGCTTCTCGCGTTCTTCCCGCTCTTCTTCGCGCTCCTGCTTGGCCTTCTCGGCGCGGCGGCCGCGCCGGTACTCGATGATACCGGGGAGTATCTTGTTCTTCAGGTCCAGAACGAACGACCCGATGCCGTACGCCCAGAAGAAGAACAGGACCAGCATGAGGCTGAACCAGACGAGGCCGGGTAGCTGGTCTAGCATCGCTGTATCAGTCGTCTGATTCGGCTTCTCTGCCGGTCACGCCGGTATCACTGCCGACCGGTTCGAGTTTGTGGACGAGCGCGTCACCCGTCGCCGAATCGAATATGTGGACGTTGCGTCGGTCGATGGCGACCTCGATGTCCTCTTCCTCCTGAATCTCCGAGTCCGGTTCGATGCTCATCAGGAGTTGGTTGTTCGTCGTCTGCTTCTGGTCCATCGACGTCTCGCCCTCGGCCAACAACATGTAGGCGAATATCTCATCGCCCATCGGTTCGAGGATGTCCACGCGGGCGGAGATGAGCGAGGACGGGTCCCTGATCTCGTTGCGGAACTCGCCGGGATAGATGTCCTCCGGGCGGATACCGATGGTGACCTCGTCGCCGACGCCGAGGCCCTCGACCGTCGCAGGGTCGAACGCCAGCGAGAAGTTCGGCGTCTCGATGGCGCTCTCGCCGACGGTCCCCGAGATGAAGTTCATCGACGGCGACCCGATGAAGCCGGCGACGAACAGGTTGTCGGGCTCGTTGTAGCAGGTAAGCGGCGGGTCTATCTGCTGGAGGCTCCCGCTGTTGAGGACGGCGATGCGGTCCGAGAGGGTCATCGCCTCCTCTTGGTCGTGCGTGACGTAGATGATGGTGGTGTCCAGTTCCTTGTGCAGGCGCTGGAGTTCCGTCCGCATGTGGACTTTCAGCTTCGCGTCTAAGTTCGCCAGCGGTTCGTCCATCAGGAACACGTCGGGTTCACGGACGATTGCGCGTGCGATGGCGACGCGCTGTCGCTGGCCGCCGGACATCTCGTCGGGCATCCGGTCGAGCATCCCCTCTAGCTGGACGATGTCGGCGGCACGCTCGACCCGGCGGTCTATCTCGTCCTGCGGGTAGTCCCGCAGACGGAGGCCGAACGAGATGTTGTCGTAGACGTCCATGTGGGGGAACAGCGCGATGTTCTGGAACACCATCGCGATGCCCCGGTCCTTCGGCGGGAGGTTCGTCACCTCGCGGTCACCGATGTGGACTTCGCCCTCCGTCGGGATGGTGAGTCCGGCGATAGTCTCCATCGTCGTCGACTTCCCACAGCCGGAGGGGCCGACAAAGCAGATGAATTCGCCGTGATCGATGTCTAAGTTCATGTCGTCGACCGCGGTGACAATCTCACCCTGGTCGTCGTAGCGTTTCGTGACGTGTTCGAGTCGTACTCGTGCCATTGTATTACTCCTTGAGTGCGCCTGAGGTCAGTCCGCTGACGATGCGTTCCTGTGCGACGATGACGAGGATGACGACGGGGAGGACCCCGACGATGCTCGCGGCCGCCATGAGGTTGTACTGCGTAGTGTACTGGGTCTGGTAGCTCAGAATCCCACCGACGATGGGCGACCACTTCGCCGCCTCGGGCGACGTCGCCATGATGGAACTGAAGAAGTACTCGTTGTACACTGCGATGAAGGTGAGTACCGACGCAGTCGCGACGCCGGGCGCCGACAGGGGCATGATGACCCGGAACAGCGCACCCAGTCGCGTGGTCCCTTCGACGCGTGCGGCGTCCTCCAACCCGTCGGGAATCTGGCCGTAGAACGTCGTCAGGATGAAGATGGACAGCGGCATGAACAGCGCGCTGAACGGTAGCACCATCGATCCCGGCGTGTTCAGCAGGCGCGGCGGCGTGAACAGCGGGATGTCCGTGAACGGCACGGTGATCGGCGCGTTCCCGGCGAACGCCTGAAACAGCGGGATGACGAACGCGGCCGGCGGGAAGTAACTAATCGCGAGGATACCCAGCATCAGCAGGGCGCGGCCGGGGAAGCGGAGTCGGCCGAACACGTAGCCGGCCAGACTCGCGACGAACAGCACGATGACGGTCGTCGTGACCGCCAGTGCGAAGCTGTTCAGCATGTAGAGGTGGAACGGCACCTGCTCGAACACCGTGACGAACGCAGCGGGATTGAATCCCTTCGGCACCGGGAGCGGGAACGTCCCGCTGACTCCGAACAGGTTGATGGTCGGGAGGAAGCTCCCGGCAAGCAGGTTCCCCTCTGGCGTCACCGCGAGGACGGCGAGCCAGTAGAACGGGAACAGCGTCGTCACGAGGAAGAACGCCATCGCTGCGTAGAACAGCGCACGGTACACTCGCTCTGGGTTCTGGATCGCTCGCTGGGTCCAGCGTGCGAGTGGCCCATCGCTATCGTCTGTGTCCTTCGTTGTCGTAGCCATGTTAGATCGCGTCCTCCCCCTGCCACAGGATGATGCCCATCACGACGATGCCGATGATGGCGGCGGTCACGAACGCGATGGCCGCCGACGTCCCCTCACGCGTGTTGAACGTCGCGACGACCATGCAAGACAGCGACGGCACGACGGCACAACTCGAGACGGTGTCGATGATACCGTACACGCGCATCGCCTGCACGGAGCGGAAAAGCACCGCGACGCCGATAGTCGGCAGGATGAGCGGGAGCGTGATGAGTTTGAACTGCTGCCACTTCGTGGCGCCGGCGACTTTCGCGACGTCGTAGAGGCCACGGTCGATGCTCTGGAGGCCCGCCAGTATCAGCAGGGCCATGAACGCCGACGTCTTCCAGATGTCCGCGACGATGATGATAAACGTCGCACTGGCCGTGTCGTTCAGCGTGTTGGTGGGTGCCAGCAGGCCGAGGTCGGCAAGCGGCGGCGTCGCGAATCCGACGTTCGAGTTGAACATCAGGAAGAAGATCATCCCCTGAATGACGATCGGCACCGCCCACGGGATGATGATGGCCGCACGAACCCACCGCCGACCGTAGAAGTCCTGGTCGAGGATGAGCGCCTGTCCGAGGCCGATGAGGGTCTCGAACAGGACGCTCACGACGGCGAAGATTATCGTGATGACCAGCGCGCTGTTGAGCAGGCTCGTGAACTCGAAACTGCTCGGCAGGAACGTGGTCCCACCCGGGAGGTACCGGTTTTTCTCCCCGGTAAACAGCCCGATGTAGTTGTCGATACCGACGAACTTGATGCTGGTCAGGTCAGTCGAGACGGCGAATAGTGACAGTTCGAACGTCCGTAACAGTGGATAGAGGGCGACGACACCCAGCAACACGAACACAGGTACCAACAACAGGTACGCGTACTGCGTATCGCTCAGGTTCTCCATCCACCGCATCAGGTTGACGAGTGCCCCCGAGCGTTGTGACTCCCTCCCTGTTTCTGTGCTCATTCGTGTACCTCCCTCCTGGTTGGGGTCCGCTCCATAGTCAATAATAGCTTAGGTTTATTGTAAAACTAGGCCGCAGACGTTACGAGGATTCGGTGGCCTGCAGGTCCTTCTCGAGAGTCTGCATCGCGCTCTTCGAGGACGCCTCCTGTCCGACGGCACGGTTCGCCTGTTGTGCGATCTTACTCGACTGGTCGCTCCAGACGGCGGTCACCGGGCGCGGCATCGTGTTGTTCCCTGCGACCTGCAGGGTGTCCATGTAGCGGCCGACGACGGGCACGTTCTGGGCCTCGTCGGAGTTGAACAGTTCGGGGCGCGGCGGCAGCCAGCCCTGGATGGACAGCAGCTTGAGCTGGAAGTCCGGCTGCATCGCGGCGCGGATGACCTCGGTCACGGCGTCATCCTTGCCGCTGTTCGGGTTGACCGTCATGTGCCAGCCACCGAGTGCGGCCGTCGTGCCGCCGGTGCCGGGCTGTGCGGCATCGCTCTCGGACACGGCGTACGGGATGGGCATCGCGCCGAGGTTCTCGCCGAGCGCGGGGTCGTCGGTCTCCTCCGGGTTCCGGCCGGTGAGCGCGAGCGAGTAGGGCCAGTTGCGGTGGAAGACCGCGTTGCCTTCGGCGAACGGCGCCCGGGAGGGTTCCTCGTTCCAGCCGAGGATGTTGGTCGGCGTGAAGCCGCCGCCGTAGCTGCTGAACTGCCCGCCGAAGTCCTCGTCGTGGACGAACTTCCGCATCATGTTCAGCGCGTCGACGACTTCGGGGCGGTTGACCGTGACCGGTCGATCGCCGACTGGTCCGAAGAGGTTGTCGCGGCCGCCGAAGTAGGCGCCGCCCCACGAGGACATGACCTCGTTGAACGTACAGCAGGAGGTCCCCTCGTAGATGTCCCACTGGGTCGTAAAGCCAAAGTCCGTATCGGAGTTGTCGTAGACGTCGGCGGCGATGTTCGACCACTTCTCCCACGTCATCGGTTCGGTGGCCCAGTTATCGGACTCGGGGTTGTAGCCGGCTTCCTCGACGAGGTCCTTGCGGTACTGCATCGTCGGGAAGTCCGGGAACACTGGGACCCCGTAGAGGTCCCCGCTGCTGGGGTCACGTGCGGTGTCGGTGAACGCGGTGAAGTAGTTCTCGGAGACGTCCGAGAGGAGGTCCTCCGGGAGCGACTCCGAGAGGCTCTGGAGCTGACCGCGCTGGATGAAGATGTTCGTCCACCCGTTGTCCATCAGGAACATGTCCGGTTCCGTCTCGCCGGCGCTCAGGAGCCGGTTGTAGTTCGCCCGGGCCTGTCCAGTGTCCTGGTTGCGCGGGACGAACTCGATCTCGATGTTCTCGGGGAGCCCGTTCTCGCGGAGGGCGTCCTTGATAGCCGGGCCGTTGTTCTGGACTGCGACCGGATCGAAGCCCCACTTGACCGTGGTGGTATCGCCGCCGCCACCGCCGTCGCTCCCGTCGCCGGTCGAGCCACCGTCGCCACCATCGCCACCGACGAAGTCTGCACACCCCGCGATACCTGCTGCGACACCCGTCGCACCTGCTGCCCGAACGAACCGTCGCCGGGAAACGCTTGATGAGCTGTCGCCGTCTCTCGTGCCATTGTCCGACATGTCTATTCTGTGGTTGCCGGCGCACCACTTAAAGGTTATCCATAATTAACCACAGGTGTAGTTAATCGCCTGTGAGATGGCCGTCAAACACAAACGATCCTGACAGTTTTGATGCGTAGTGAACGCCACCAATGTAAACGTTCGGTAATGCCAAACAATGATTTGTGATTCCAGCGAGATCAAACGCGTAAACTGAGGTACTATTTATTCGGTGCCGGTTCGACCGATAGGGAGCCACTACTCGAACTCGACGCTCTCGACGGTAATCTCGTCGATCTCGATTTGCTCGAGGACGGCACCCCACCCCCCGATATCGTACGTCTCGCCGTCGACGTCCAGCGTGGCGCTGATTCGTCCAGCGAGTTGGGCCAACGGGACTGGCTCCGTCTGTCCGAGGGAACTCCCGGTGTAGTCGACGTCGGTGATATAGCCGGTCAACTCCACCTCGGCTTTCGTGTCCGTTTCGTGTCCGCGTACTGTCGCTTTGATAGACGCCCCTTCCTGTAAGAGTGGGTCGATGTCTCGGACGGCGTGCCGGAGGTCGACGTAGGTCGTCGGCGTCTCGGGAGTCCGCTCGGTGTGGAGGGTGTCCCAGATCTCCCAGAGGCAGGTGAGGAAAAACCAGTGGAAGAGGTAGGTGTGGGACCGGTCGTTCACGAGGACGCCGTACTCGTTGACCGAGTGTCTGTGGGGTGCGAAACAGGTCCACGTGCGGTCGACGAGAACGAGGAACGGTGACGGGATGTCACGGTGTCGCGCCTCCGTACACGCACCCGCTATGTCGGCCACGTCTGGGATCTCGTCGTCGGGTTCGGTACAGATACTCAGTTTGATGTTGACGCCGCGCTCGTAGGCGTCTCGCAGTTCGGGTCGGAGTTCGTAGAACTGCGCCGGAGCCACGCCCAGTTGTATCTGGTTCTCCGCCGCCCCGATGAGTTCGCGGGCGCGGTTGAGGACCGTATCGAACCGCTTGACGATACTGACCTCGTGGTCGGATATTTCGGGTTGGTTCCAGCGGTCCTCTATGGTCTCCGCGGCGTCGAGGTACTTGTTCGACCGAGAGCGGAGGTCTTCGAGTACGCCGTCGGGGTTGCGGGCACGAGCGGAGAGGCTGTCCTGCTGGAACGTCTCGATGTAGTCTTTCGACTCGAGGTCACGGAGGACGTCGTAGATTCGGGGGTCCGGCACGTCACACGACTCCGCGACGTCCGTCGCCGAGGCCGTCCCGAGTTCGAGTAAGGTCACGTACGCCTCGGCCTGATAGGGGGAGAGCCCGGCGTCCTCCAGTATCGATGTCAGTTCTTCGTCGTCCATGGGTGTATAGCGCGTCTGTGTTCGGGTAGGGTGTCCATCGGAATGCTCTCAGTCCTTGCCTTCCACAGGCCATTGAGGGTACTTCGGCCCTTCGATACGAGCGAGTTCGTCCGCAGCGAGGTCGATATCGACCGCGGAGACGTTCTCCTCGAGGTGGTCCATTTTCCGAGGACCGATTATCGGGGCGTCGACGACGTCCTTGTGCAGAAGCCAAGCCAGACTGACCTGTGCGGGCGTCGCGTCCTTCTCGTCGGCGATAGCCCGTATCTCGTCTAACACCGCCCAGTTCTCCTCGGTGAACCGGTTGGCGGTGTACTCGTCCTCGCTCGCGCGCCCGGACGTCGGCGCGTTGTCGCGGTCGTACTTGTCCGCGAGGAACCCACCGGCAAGCGGCGACCACGGGACGACGCCGACGCCTTCCTCGGCACACACCGGCAGGAGATTCGCTTCCTCGTGTCTGTCGACGGCGTTGTACTCCGGTTGCATACAGACGAACCGCTCGTAGTCCTCGATGTCTGCCGTGTACAGCGCTTTCTGGAACTGCCAGTTGGCCATCGTGCTCGCGCCGATGTACCGGACGTACCCCTCGTCGACGAGATAACTGAGTGCGTCGAGTGTCTCTTCTATCGGGGTGTCGTCGTCCCAACGGTGTATCTGATAGAGGTCGATGTAGTCGACGCCCAGTCGGTCCATGCTCTCGTGACACTGGTCGATGACGTGCTTCTTCGAGAGGCCGCCGCCGTTCGGGCCGTCGAACATATCGAAGTACACCTTCGTCGCCAGAACGAGTTCCGACCGTCGGCGGGAGTCGACGACGCTCCCGACGATCTCCTCGCTCTCGCCCGCGGAGTAAGCGTTGGCCGTGTCGACGAAGTTGATACCGAGGTCGAGTGCCCGTTCGAGTATCGCTCGACTCCGGTCGACGTCGTCGAGCATCCACGGTTCACTGCTGCCGAAGTTCATCGTCCCGAGACAGAGTTCGGAGACCTCCAGTCCCGTCGAACCCAGCGTCGTGTACGACATCTCCGCGTCGCTCATGTGATCATCTAACAACACCTGTTGTTAAAAAGTTTAGTGGGTAGTACCAAGCCTATCCGCCTGAAGAGAAGGCTAATACAGTGGGGCCGATAGGGTTCTGGTGATGGCCGAACTGGACTCGCTCCGCGAACCTGACTACACCGGATCGAACAGATGCTGGCCGTGTACGCTCGTAAACGTGCTCCTCCTCGCGCTCTTCGTCCTCTGGTTGCGCGTCCGGAACCGGCGGCTGATGGGTCTCACCGTCGCGACGCTGGGTGTCGCGGGGATATACCTCCGCGGGTACGTCGTCCCGTACACGCCGCAGTTCGCCCCCCGACTCGTCGCCGCCTCGCCCCTCCCGAACGACCTGTTCTACGACGCCGGCGTCGACACACCCGAGGCGGAGCGACCGTCGCTGACCGAGACTGACCTCGACGGGGAGACGGTGCTGTCGGAACTCGCGACGGCCGGCGTCGTCGAGTCCGACGGCGAGATACTGCTGTTGACCGACGCCGTCGACGCGGCGTGGCACGAGGAGATGGATCGCCTGTCGGCCCTGTCGCTGTCGGCCCTCGCGGCGGAGACGCGCCGAACCCTTGCTACCGTCTCCGAGGCGGACACCTTCACCGACGGGGCCGAGTGGGTCGTCCTCGGCGGCGAACTGGTCGGTCGGCCCGTCGTCGTCGCCGAACTGGCCGCGTACCGCGTCCTCGACGAGTACGTCGACGACGAGTCCGTTCGACTGGCCGGGGCACAGTCGTTCCGGATGTTCCTCGACGAGTGTCCGATGTGTGAGACCGCGCTGGTAGAGTCCTCGGAAGTCTCCTGCTGTGGCGGCTACACGAAACCGAACCAATCGCCCGACGAGACGCTCGTCTGTCCGGAGTGCGAGCAACGGCTCTTTACGTTCCCGAGTGAGTGAGCGGTCGAAAATCGGCGGGAGCGTCCCGCCTGCGCGTCGACTGGTGACAACCATGCTTGCCGGTCTGACAACCGGGTTGGTGGGTGGTGGTCGGCCGGGCGTGCGACGGTGGTGGGAAGTGAGCGCGTCGTGGTGCGATGGCGACCACGGTCGCCCTCTGTGGTGCCGTCTGCGCCGTTCGGCCACGAACGACGGGTACGACCCAGCCACTACACTCTAACAACGACTGTTGTAAAAACATTTCGGCGGGCAAATCGGCCGAGAGCATTGCCTATTAAGTCGTGCCACTCGGAGTGTCCTGTATGAAGAACATCGACGACCTCGTCGACAGCGCCGCCGACCTTGCCGAGCGCGGCCTGTCGAAAGGCGAAATCGCCGACGAACTGAACGTCTCCCGGGAGACCGCCAGTTGGTTGGTCGAGCGTAGCGGGACCGGGACGACGCCAACGAGCACGACGGCGAGCGGTCCCCACGACATCCACGTCGACTGGTCGGCCGTCGGCCGCGACAGCAACCGACTCCACCACGTCGGGTGTGCGATGGCCGACCTGCTCTCGAAGCAGGGCGACGACGTGGATCTGACCATCGGCATCGAGAAGGCGGGCGCGCCGCTGGCGACGACGGTGGCCCGAGAACTCGACACCGACCTCGGCACGTACGCCCCGACCAAACACCAGTGGGACGACGACGACAGCGGCACCAGCGACGGGACGTTCTCCCGGAACTTCGCGCAGATCCGCGGTCGAGACTGCTACGTCGTCGACGACACGATAACGAGCGGCAACACGATGACCGAGACGGTCGACGCGATTCGCGAACAGGGCGGCAACCCCGTCGCCTGCGTCGTCCTCGCGGATAAGCGCGGTATCGAAGACATCCGCGGCGTTCCGGTCTACTCGCTCCTGCAGGTCATCCGCGTAGGCAGCGACGACGAGGCAGCAGAAGAGTAGCCGGTCAGCCGAGGTCGTAGATTCGCGCCTCGTAGGGCCGGAGCGTCGTCTCGTCTGCCGTCTGTCCGTCGTAGTTGCCAAACAGTACCGGGCTGTCGACGCCGTCGATACCCGCGACGTCCCGCTTTTCGGCCTGCCAGTTCAGTACCACCAGTACCGAGTCTTCGCCCAGCGTCCGCCGGTGGGCCCAGACGTTCGGGTACTCGTCGTCGGGCAGGACGTACGCCGTGTCGCCGTAGACGAGGACGTCCGACTCGGATCTGTGGTCGAGGAGTCGCCGGTAGTAGTGAAAGATGGAGTCCGGGTCGGCCATCGCTCGCTCGACGTTGACGCGGTCGTAGTCGTCGTTGACCTGAATCCACGGGTCGCCGTCGGTGAACCCGGCGTTCTCGGCGTCGTCCCACTGCATCGGGGTTCGGGCGTTGTCACGCGAGCGGTTCCGGACGAACGGTGCGATCGTCTCGTAGGGCACGTCGTATTCGTCGGTCAGGATGTCGACCTGCCCGCGGGCCTCGACGTCCCGGATGTCGTCTCTGTCCCAGTCGGTGTTGGTCATCCCGATCTCGTCACCCTGATAGAGAAACGGGGTCGCTCGCTGGGTCAGCAGGAAGGTGGCGACGAGCGTCGCCGACTCGCGGTGGTACTCGTGGTCGTCGCCGAACCGAGAGACGGCCCGGGTCTGGTCGTGACTACCCATGTAGAGGCAGTTCCACTCGTCGCCGACGCCCTCGTCCCAGTGGCGGATGGCCTCCTGTAGGTCCGCGAGGGCCATCGTGTTCAGCATCTCGTCGAGTTCCTCGTCGCTGGCGCTCGCGAGCGTCTCCACACCCACGTAGTCGGGGCTCCACTTCCCGCCCGGGCCGTAGGTGACGTCCATGTGGTCGAAGTAGACCACCACGTCGACGCCGTCCTCGTAGTACTGCTTTGCCTCCTCCGGGTCGGCACCGGGCGTCTCGCCGATGAGCATGACGTCGTAGTTCTCGTACGTCTCGGCGGCCATCTCCTGCATGAACTCGTGGATTCGCGGCCCGTTGAAGTACAGGTCCATGTCGAACCAGTCCGCGCCGGTGTCGGCGTCCGGCAGGCCGTGCGGTTTCGAGATGCAGGAGATGGCGTCCATCCGGAAGCCGTCGATGCCCTTCTCCAACCAGAAGGTCATCATGTCGTAGATAGCCTCGCGGACGTCGGGGTTCTCCCAGTTGAGGTCCGGTTGCTTCTCGTCGAAGAGGTGGAGATACCACGCCTCGCGTCGCTCGTCGTACGTCCACGCCGGGCCGCCGAACAGCGAAATCCAGTTGTTCGGCGGTTCGTCCGGGCCGCCGTCGCGCCAGATGTACCAGTCGTCCTTCCCGCCATCGGGGTCACGGGACTCGACGAACCACGCGTGCTCGTCGGAGGTGTGGTTGACGACGAGGTCCATCACGAGTTTCATGTCCCGGTCGTGGACGTCGTCGAGGAGGCCTTCCCAGTCGGCCATCGTCCCCATCTCGTCCATGATCGAGCGATAGTCACGGATGTCGTAGCCCATGTCGGCGTTCGGAGAGTCATAGACCGGACAGAGCCACACCACGTCGACGCCCAGTTCGTCGAAGTAGTCGGCGCGCTCTCGAATCCCCGGTATGTCACCGAGACCGTCGCCGTCGCTGTCGTTGAAGCTACGGGGGTAAACCTGATAGACGGACGCCTCTTTCCACCACGCGCGGTCGACGTCAGGACTCATCGCTGGAGTGGGTGTGATTGTGTATCATGTGCCGTGTCCGTACTGATAGTGGAGTGGCGCCCCGAAAAAACTGCGCTCAGTCGAGTCGATAGATCCGCGCCTCGTACGGCGCGAGCGAGACGGTGTCGGGGGCGTCGTCCGCACGGTCGTAGTTCGACAGGAGGAGCGTCGCCTCGTCGTACTCGACGGGCAGTTCGACGGTCGGTCGCTCGTCGAAGAAGTTGAGCACGACGAGGACCTGTTCGGTGTCGCCGTTCTCGGTCATCGTGCGCGTGTACGCGTAAACGGACTCGTGATCGGGCAGCAGGTCGTCGTACGCCCCGTAGACGAGGACGTCCTTGCGCTCGCGCAGGTCGACGAGGTCACGGTAGTAGTTCAACACGGAGTCGTCGTCGGCCTCTGCCGCTTCGACGTTCACCTCGTCGTGGTTCGGGTTGACCTGAATCCACGGGTCGCCGTCGGTGAACCCGGCGTTCTCGGCGTCGTCCCACTGCATCGGGGTGCGGGCGTTGTCACGCGAACGGTAGGCGACGACGTCTTGTACGTCCTCGTAGCTCTCGTGGCCCGCTGATTCGATGAGTTCCCGCGCGTGGTTGATCGCATCGACGTCGCGCATCTGGTCCATCGACTCCCACGGGGCGTTGGTCATGCCGAGTTCCTGCCCCTGATAGATGTAGGGCGTTCCACAGAGCGTGAGCATGAAGGTACCGAGCAGTTTCGCGGATTCACGGCGGTAGTTGACCGGGTCGCCGTAGCGGGAGACGACGCGTGGCTGGTCGTGGTTCTCCCAGTACAGGGCGTTCCACCCCTCGTCTTGCAGGCCGTTCTGCCAGCGGCCGATTATCTCCTTGAGTTCGGTCAGGTCCCACTCGCCGACGGCCCAGCGCTCGTCGCCGTCGTAGTCGAGTTTCGTGTGCTGGAAGTGAAATGCCATGTCGAGTGGCCCGTCGGCGTCGGCGTACTCTCTGGCCTCCTCGACGGTCAACTGGGGCATCTCGCCGACGGTCATGATGTCGTAGTTCGAGAGGACTTGCTCGTCCATCGCCGCCAGATACTCGGTCATCTCTGGGCCGTCGATGAAGTGCTCGGAGCCGACCCACTCGCTGTCGGGGTCGCCGTCCGGTAGTCCGTCGACCTTCGAGAGGAGGTTGATGACGTCCATCCGGAAGCCGTCGATGCCCTTCTCCAGCCACCACTCGATGGTGTCGAAGACGTCCTGTCGGACGTCCTCGTTCGACCAGTCGAGGTCTGGCTGGGAGGTGTCGTAGAGGTGGAGGTAGTACGCCTCGCGTTCCTCGTCGTACTCCCACGCAGACCCGCCGAAAAAGGACTCCCAGTTGTTCGGCAGGTCGTCTCCGTCACCCTCGCGCCAGATGTAGTACTCCTCGTACTCCGGGTTGCCCTGCCGGGACTCGACGAACCACTCGTGGTCTCTGGAAGTGTGGTTGACGACGAGGTCCATGATGAGCTTCATGTCCCGGTCGTGGACCTCCTCCAGCAACGTCTCCCAGTCCTCCATCGTCCCGAACTCCTCGTAGATGGCCTGATAGTCGCTGATGTCGTAGCCGTTGTCCTCCTGCGGAGAGTCGTAGACGGGGTTGAGCCAGATGACGTCGACGCCGAGCGACGCGACGTAGTCGAGTCGGTCGACCAAGCCCTGCAGGTCGCCGACGCCGTCGCCGTCGCTGTCGTTGAAGCTTCGCGGGTACACCTGGTAGACGACCGCTTCTTTCCACCAGGCTCGTTCGTCGTCCGATACGGTGTCGTCGGGTTGTGTCCGTTGGATAGCCATGATTCAGGTAAGGGAGTGAACGCGTGCCTCGTAGGGCCGCAACGTCAGGTTTGCGTCGGTCACGGTCGGGGCGTCGTCGTAGTTCGCGACGAGGAGGTCGCTGGTCCGGGCCGCATCGTCTATTGTTACGCTCGTCTCGGTGGCAGAGAAGTTCAGCGTGACGAGGACGGCCTCGCCGTCGAGTTCCATCCGGTAGGCCCAGACGGACTCGTGATCGGGGAGGTGGAGGGTGTACTCGCCGTAGACGAACACCTCGTTGTCCTCGCGAAGGTCGACGAGGTCGCGGTAGTAGTTGAGGATAGAGTCGTCGTCGGCCTCGGCGGCGGCGACGTTGATGGCCTCGTAGTTGGGGTTGACCGAGAGCCACGGGTCGCCGTCGGTGAACCCGGCGTTCTCGGAGTCGTCCCACTGCATCGGGGTGCGGGCGTTGTCACGCGAACGGTCCCGGACGATGTCTGCGACCTCCTCGAACTCGTCTATCTCGCCGGCCTCGATGGCCTCCTCGACCTTGCCGATGGACTGGAGGTCGTCGAGTTCGTCGAGACTGCGCCACGGGTAGTTGGTCATCCCTATCTCCTGGCCCTGATAGACGTAGGGCGTCCCGGAGAGGGTAAACAGCAACGTCCCGAGGAGTTTGCCGGACTCGCGGCGGTACTCGCCGTCGTCGGCGAACCGCGAGACGATGCGCGGTTGGTCGTGGTTGGTGAGGTACAGCGAGTTCCAGCCGTCCAGTTCGGTCTGCCAGTGGGACATGACGGCCTTGAGGTCGGTGAGGTCCCACTCCGCCGGCGAGAGCCACTTCTCGCCCATGTCGACGTGCATGTGTTCGAAGTGAAACACCATGTCCATCGGCCCCTCCTCGGAGACGTAGTCGCTGGCCGTCTCGACGTCGATGTCGACGCACTCGCCGACGGTCATCGTGTCGTAGTCGTCGTAGGTCGCTTCGGCCATCTCTTCGAGGTACTCCTGGGCGTTCGGCCCGTCGGCGAAGTGTTCGATGCCGACCCAGTCCTGCGAGGGGTCGCCGTCCGGTAGCCCCTCCGGCTTCGAGATGAGGTTGATGACGTCCATCCGGAAGCCGTCGATTCCCTTCTCCAGCCACCAGTTCATCATCTCGTAGACGTCCGCCCGGACGGCCTCGACGTCCCAGTCGAGGTCGGCCTGCGTCTCGTCGAACAGGTGGAGGTACTGCATCCCGACCTCCTCGTCGAACTCCCAGGCTGACCCGCCGAACCCGCTCTTCCAGTTGTTCGGCGGCGTCTCGCCCTCGCGCCAGAAGTAGTACTCGCGGTACCCGTCCTCGTCTCGCCGGGACTGCTCGAACCACTCGTGCTCCGTCGAGGTGTGGTTGACCACGAGGTCCATGATGAGCTTCATGTCCCGGTCGTGGACCTCCTCCAGCAACGTCTCCCAGTCGGCCATGGTGCCGTACTCTTCGTGGATGGCCCGGTAGTCACTGATGTCGTAGCCGTTGTCTGCCTGTGGGGATTCGTAGACGGGGTTGAGCCAGATGACGTCGACGCCGAGCGATGCGACGTGGTCTAACTTATCGATGATCCCTTGCAGGTCACCGACGCCGTCGCCGTCGCTATCGTTGAAACTCCGCGGATAGATCTGGTAGACGACCGCCTCTTTCCACCACGTGCGCCGCTCGTCCATAGTACCACAGGCTAGTCTAATCCGACACTTAAATCTATGCTTTGTACAACAACGGGTGTTGTAAACAGTTTCTCCGTCCGTGGCTTCTGGCCCGAATAGCCCCGCTACAGCGGACAGAGGGCCGCTCGTACGGTTACCGTTCGAGGACGCCGTGTCGCTCCAGTTCGAGGTCGTCGTCGACCGCCTCGACCGTGACCGACGGCCAGTCGCCGGTCGTCGAGAGCGTCTCCACGCCGGCACCGGTGACGAGGTGGGTATCTTCGCTCTTTGCCCCCTGTACCGTCGGGTTCCACGCGTAGGCCTGCGGCAGGACGACGGGCGCTTCGCTTTCCGGCGTCGCTATCCACTCCCGTCCGGCGAACCCCGCGGCACCGCCCTGATGGTGGTTCCGCCACTCGCCGTCCCACCCGACGGCGTCGTACGCCGTCTGGAGCGCCGCGAAGACGTCACCCGCCGTGCCGCCGGCGGACCCGACGGCCCGTGTCGCGGCCAGTGCCGTCGCCTCGACGCGCATCGCCGCTCGCGTCCGGTCTTCGAGCCACTCCGGCGGGTCGAACGCGACTGTCCGGGTACAACTCGTGTACAGGCCGTCGCGTTCTGCCGTCACCGAGAGCAGGGCGTAGGACCCCAGTTCCTCGTCTTTCGGCGTGTAGTGTCGGTACCGCTGGGCGCGCTCCCCACCGCCGACGAGGGCGACCGGCGAGTCGATGTTTCGAGCAGCGAGTTCGCCGCGCAACTCTGCGGCGACCGCTTGTTCCGTGTCCGTCGCGGTAATCTCGCGCGCGACAGATTCGACCGCTTCGGCGGTCTCTTCGCTCAGGTCCCGGTACAGGTCGGTCTGTGCGTCGGTCAGCGGTTGCCGCAGCGCTGTCGCGGCCACGCGTTCGAACCCCGGAACGTCGAAGTCGGCGGCTGCCGGCGTCGGACTCACGGACGCGACTGTGTCGGCGAGGCCACCGTCGTACCACTGGAACGTCTCCACGTCGACGTCGTCGTCGAGTTCCTCGTCGCTAAGCCGCGGCGCTTCGATGTTGTCTGTCACCACGGTCACGCCGTCGCCGTCGTACCCTGCGGCCGCGACGCCGACGTCGCCCGCTCTATCGACGACGTTGTCGCCGCCGGTGAGCCAGGCGAAACTGTTCGGTCGTGCGAACCACACGGCTTCGAGTCCTTCGTCGGCCAGGTACGCGTCGAGACGTGAGTGCTCGGACATACCGCTCCAACCGAAGGCGGAGAGTAAAAATGGATGGGGCCACCTGCGAGCGAAGCGTCAGGCCGACCGCCGTCCGTACCTCGTCGTGGCCGGGTCAGGCCACGTCGACCCACTCGCCGCTGGCGTCGCTCCGTTCGACGGCGTCCAGTACTCGCTGGACGGCCAGTCCGTCGGCGAAACTGGGCTCGTAGGCGACGTCCTCGGCGACCGCCGAGAGGAACTCGTAGTTCTCGTGGACGAACGTGTGTTCCCACCCGATGACGTGGCCCGGCGGCCACCAGTGTTCGATGTATGGGTCCTCGGCCTCGGTCATCAGGATGGTCTCGAAGCCACGGCCGTCCTCGCGCAACAGTTCCAGTTCGTTCAGCCGTTCGAGCGAGAAGCGGAGGCTGCCCTTCGTCCCCTCTATCTCTATGGTGTGGTCGTTCTTGTGGCCGTTGGCGAATCGCGAGGCTTCCAGCGTCCCCATCACGCCGTTCTCGAAGGCCACCTGTGCCGAGTACGCGTCGTCGACCGTGACCGGGCGCGTCTCGCTCCCGTCTTCGACGGGACGCTCCTCTACGAACGTCCGCAGGTGCCCGCTGACGCGCTCTACGTCGCCGACGAGGAACCGCGCTAAGTCCACCGTGTGCGCGCCCAAATCACCGAGCGCACCGCTGCCGGCCAACTCTTCGTCGTTGCGCCACGACCACGGCGCTTCCGGGTCGGTCAGCCAGTCCTGTAGGTACCGCCCGCGGAAGTGCCGAATCTCGCCTAACTCCCCTGCGTCGATGAGGTTCTTCGCGTACTGGATGGCCGGGATGAACCGGTAGTTGAACGCGACACCCGCCGGTACGTCCGCGCCCGCGGCGGCCGCTGCCATCGACTCCGCACCGTCTAACGTCGGCGCGAGCGGCTTCTCGCAGAAGACCGGCGTGCCGGCCTCCAGCGCCGCGATGGACGGTTCGGCGTGGACGTGATTCGGCCCCAGATTGTAGAACACGTCCACGTCGTCTATCACCTCGCGCCAGTCGGTCGCCGTCCGCGCGAACCCGAGGCTATCTGCGGCGTCTTCGAGCGCTTCTTGGTCGCGCCCGACCAACACGTCGCGGTTGAGTTCCGGCGCGTCCTCGAAGAACATGGGGAGGCGCGCGAACGCGTTCGCGTGCGCCTTGCCCATGAAGCGATACCCCAGTACGCCGATGTCGAGTGGTTCAGTTGTCATTGGTCGTAGTTATTCCGCCCAGTAGGCGTCGCCGGGTTGCGTTTCGAAGACCGCGCGGTCGAGTACGTCGACGGCTTTCTCTAGCCCTTCGCGGGCGCTGGTGAGCGAGTCCTCGTGTTCGATGGAGAGCGCGCCGTCGTAGCCGACCATCCGCAGGGTCGAGACGACGTCTTTCCAGTGTTGTTCGCCGTGACCGTAGCCGATGGAGCGAAACAGCCACGACCGGTCCGCTTCCTCGGTGTAGCCGGTCGTGTCGAGGACGCCCTTCTCGCGGGCGTTCTCTTCGTAGACTTTGGTGTCTTTGGCGTGGAAGTGGTGGATGGCGTCGTGGTCGCCGAGCAGTCGGATGGCGGCGGTGACGTCGATGCCCTGCCAGTAGAGGTGCGAGGGGTCGAAGTTCGCGCCGATGTACTCGTTGGTCGCCTCCCTGAGTTCGAGCATTCCGTGTGGCTCGTAGACGAGCATGTTGGGGTGCATCTCGATGGCGACGTCGACGTCGTGGGCGGCGGCGTGGTCGGCGAGGTCGGTCCAGTACTCGACGGCGACCTCCCACTGGTACTCGTGGGCGTCGGCGTGTTCGCCGGGCCACGGCGCGGTCACCCAGTTGGGCACTTCGTCGTTGGGTCCGCCGGCCGGGAGTCCGGAGAAGCAGGTGACCGCGTCGACGCCCAACTGGTCGGCCAGTTCGATGGCCTCCCGCAGTTCCGTGTCCGCCTCGGCCGCCCGCTCCTCGTCGGGGTGGAGCGGGTTGTTGTGGGTCGCCAACGCGCTCACGTCCATCCCGTGTTCGTCGAGCAGTTCGTGGAGGTCGGCCTGTGCGTCCTCGTCGCCGAGGTACTCCTCGCGCGGGAGATGGTCGTCACCAGGGAACCCGCCACAGCCGAGTTCCACCGCTCCGACGCCGATGTCGTCGAGATAGGACAGTGCATCCGAGAGCGGTCGGTCACCGAGTGGGACAGTCAAGACACCGATTTGCATACGGCGATTTACAACCGGTGTTGCGATAAAAATTCGGGGGCTCAGTCGGCCGTCTCGTACCGGTCGAACAGCGTGCTGAGTTGCTGTGCGCGCATGGTGAGCATCCGGACGTTGACGTACATCTCGCCGAGTGCGAGGTTCTGCTCTTCGGCGATGGCGGCGACGTGTTCGGCCTCCTCGACGTTCTTGCGGGAGGTCTTTGCCACGTCGTCGGCGATGGAGGCGACCTCCTCGGAGGTGGCCGCCTGATCGTCGGTGGCGTTGCTGATCTCCTTGACGCCGGAACTGGTCTCCTGAACGTGTTCCATGATCGATTCGAGGGCTTCCAGTCCCTCGTCGACGGCTTCCTGTCCGTCCTCGACGGAGTCCTGCATCTCGGTTATCTCGTCGACGGCGTCCTCGGTCTGCTCTTGGATGTCCTCGATACGGTTTTCTATCTGGTTCGTGGCGTCTTTGGTCTCCTCGGCGAGCGATTTCACCTCGTCGGCGACGACGCCGAAGCCGTTGTTCTCGGCCCCGGAGGAGGCGTGTGCGGCCTCGATCGAGGCGTTGAGCGCGAGGATGTTCGTCTGCTCGGCGATGTTGTCGATGAGGTCGACGATATTCCCGACCTCCTCCATCTGGTCGTCGAGCGTCTGGACCGTCTCGACGACGTCGTCGGTCTGGTCGACGGTCGTCGCCATGGTCTCGTGGGCCTCTCGGCCCGCCTCGATACCTTCGACGGTCCGCTTTTCGGTCTTCTTGGCCATCTCCGTGACCTCGTTCGAGGAGGCGGCTATCTCCTCGATGGTCGCGGACATGTCGGACATCTCCTGACTGATCGTCGAGATCTGCTGGTGCTGTTCGTGGAACACGTCCGCGATCTCCTGGACGGTCCCGGCGACGCTCTCGGAGGCCTCTTTGACCGCGTCGGTCGCGGCAGACACCTGCTCTGACGAGCCGGCGACGTCCTCGGAGAACTCACTCGCCGTGTCGATAGTCTGTTCGAAGGCGTCCGCAAGCTCGTTGAACTCCCGTGCGAGGTCGTTAAGCGAGGCCGAGGGTGTCTCGGCGTCCATCCGCTGTCGGAGGTCGCCTTCGCTTGCCGCATCGAGCGTCTGACAGCAGGCGTCGAGATAGCCGTTCAGGTCGTCGACCGTCACGCTCCCCGCGCCCGCGACGCCACCGTCAGCCAGCGGTGCTAGCTGCGTGCCCGCCGTCGGCGGGCCCTGCTCGCGGCGTTTGGCCCGCGCCGAGGCCAGATCGACGACGAGTTCGTCCCGGAGTATTCGCGTCCGCTCCAGTTCGTCTTCGAGACGGTCACGCTCGCGTTCCAGCGCGTCCCGGTCGGTCGCGATACGTTCGTGTTCGGCCTGCACGTATCGAACAGAGTAGACTGCCGTCGTGCCGCCGACGACGAACCCCGCTCCAGAGAGAACCGGTATCAGCTCGGTCGGTGCGAACCCGAACACGAGTACCTGAAATAACGCGTGGCCGAACTGTCCCACCACGGCCAGCGCCACGCCCCGTTGTTGCCAGTCAACCATACGACTCCTTTTGAGATGGGGGATATAAATCATCATGCCTGAAAAATCACGAATGAGAACGGGCGGGGAAATTTCTTAACGACTCGATAGCGACGGGATGGTATGTCACGTTCTACGTCCATCGGTGGGGGCGAAAGCGGTGAGTTGCTACACCGGTTGGTCGGTGGCGACGGCGGCGCGGCACTCGACGCGTTGTTCGAGGGGTTCAGCCAGCGACATCCGGACGTCTCGATGAACGACGTCGCGGACGAGAACCTGAGTCTGGAGGTCAAGAGTCGCATCCTCAAGGAGAGTCCGCCGGACGTCTGGATGGAGTGGCCGGGCAAGAACCTCAAACCGTACGAGGACGCTTCCGTTCTGGGGGACGTCACGGCCGTCTGGGAGGACAGCGACATGGAGCAGTACTACCTCGACGGCCCACGAGAGGCCGCGACGTTCGACGGCACGTACCGTGCGGTGCCGCTGAACATCCACCGCATCAACAACCTCTTTTACGACGTGCGGCAAGCGGAGGAACTGGGACTCGACCCCGCCACTATCGACAGTCCGCGCGCGTTCGCGGAGGAACTCCGGCGCATCGACGCCGAAACCGACCACACCGGGATGCTGTTCCCGATGAAGAACCCGTGGACGGTCCTCCAGATGTGGGAGACGGTGTTGCTGGGCGAACACGGCCACGAGACGTTCCGCGGCGTCACGGACGACGCCGCGGCGGCCCACCGTCGAGCGATCGTCGACGCCCTCGACATCGTCAGACAGTACGCCGAAGTGGCGACCGAGGACAAACTCTATCTGTCGCTAACGGACGCCAACGAGCGGTTCGTCGACGGCGAGTCCGTCTTCTTCCATCAGGGCGACTGGGCGGCCGGAGCGTACACCGAGTCCGCGCAGTTCGACTACGGAACCCACTGGGACCACGTGCCGTTCCCCGGGACCGACGGCCTGTACGCGATGAACATGGACGCGGTCATCGCCGCTAACGCGACCGACAACCCGGAGACTGTCTCGACGTTCCTCTCCTACGTTGGCTCTGCCGACGGTCAGAAGCGGTTCAATCAGAAGAAGGGATCCATCCCACCCCGTACCGACGTGGACACGTCCGCGTTCACGCCGTTCCTGCAGGAACAGCAGACCGCGTTCCAGCAGTCGACGGCGCAACCGCTGTCGATAACCCACGGACTGGGCGTCCGTCCGGATCAACTCATCGAACTCAAGACGGCCATGTCGTCGTTCGTCTCGTCGTGGGACCCCGAAGCCGTCGCCGACGAAGTCGTCGCCGCGCTGGACACGTCCGCGTAGTCGGAACCGATTCCTCTACACTTTTGTAACGGGCCTAGCAAGCCACCACCATGGGATTGGCGAACGACGTAGACTACGCTGACCTGCACGACCCCAACGCTGAGTATACGATGCGCGAACTCTCCTCGGAGACGATGGGCGTCACGGCGAAACGCGGCGGTGGCCGCGACGTCGAGATTACGGACGTCCAGACGACGATGGTCGACGGGAACTTCCCGTGGACGCTCGTGCGCATCTACACCGACGCCGGTATCGTGGGTACCGGCGAGGCCTACTGGGGAGCCGGTGTCCCGGAACTCATCGAGCGCATGAAGCCGTTCGTGGTGGGCGAGAACCCACTCGACATCGACCGCCTCTACGAACACCTCATCCAGAAGATGTCCGGCGAGGGTTCCGTCGAGGGCGTCACCGTCACCGCCATCGCGGGCATCGAGGTCGCACTCCACGACCTCGCCGGGAAGATTCTGGAGATTCCGGCCTACCAGCTCCTCGGTGGCAAGTACCGCGACGAGATGCGCGTCTACTGTGACTGTCACACCGAGGAGGAGGCCGACGCCGAGGCTTGCGCCGACGAGGCAGAGCGCGTCGTCGAGGAACTGGGCTACGACGCCCTCAAATTCGACCTCGACGTGCCCAGCGGGCTGGAGAAGGACCGAGCGAACCGTCACCTCCGCCCGGGCGAGATCCGCCACAAAGCCGAGATCGTCGAGAAGGTCACCGAACGCGTCAAGGACCGCGCCGACGTGGCCTTCGACTGTCACTGGACGTTCTCCGGTGGCTCCGGAAAGCGTCTGGCCGACGCCATCGAGGAGTACGACGTCTGGTGGCTCGAAGACCCCGTCCCGCCGGAGAACCTCGAAGTGCAGGAGGAGGTCACGAAGTCGACGACGACGCCCATCACCGTCGGTGAGAACCGCTACCGCGTGACCGAGGAGCGCCGCCTCATCGAGAATCAGGCGGTCGACATGATCGCGCCCGACATGCCGAAGGTCGGCGGGATGCGTGAGACCCGGAAAGTCGCAGACGTCGCCAACCAGTACTACATCCCGGTGGCGATGCACAACGTCTCCTCGCCCATCGCGACGATGGCGAGCGCTCACGTCGGCGCCGCCGTGCCGAACTCGCTGGCCGTCGAGTACCACTCCTACGAACTCGGCTGGTGGGAGGACCTCGTCGAGGAGGACGTCATCGAAGGTGGCTACATCGAGATTCCCGAAGAGCCGGGTCTCGGCCTCACCCTCGACATGGACGCCGTCGAGGAACACATGGTCGACGGCGACACCCTCTTCGACGAGGCGTAACGGCCGCTTCGACCCGTTTCTGCGTCGCTCTTTCGACCGCTGTGTACCCGGACGACTGCTGTGTCCCGGACCTGTTCGTCGTCACTCCCGAATATCACATAATAAAATGTGACGATAGCTACTTGTTCACTCAAATGTACTATGTGGCATGGCTGACGGGGTTCCCGTCCTCTACGTGAACGACGACGCCCAACTCGCGGAGTCGACGGCTGAACGTCTCGAACGGACCGATGAGCGGCTTTCCGTCCGAACGGCGACGACCGTATCCGGGGGGATGGCAGTACTCGATGCGGCCACTATCGACTGTGTCGTCTCGGCGTTCGAGATGGCAAATCGCGACGGATTGGAATTCCTCGATGCGGTTCGTACGACGTATCCCGATCTTCCGTTCGTCCTGTTCGCCGCCGACGGGTCCGAGGCGGTGGCGAGCGAGGCGATGACAATGGGTGCAACGGCCTATCTACGGAACCAGGGCGGCAGCGAACGCTACGAGGTGCTGTCAGATCGCATACGGACCGCCGTCGAGAAGCACCGGGCTGCTCGGCGAGCGGCGGAGCAAGAGCGTGTGAGCCGTGTGATGCGGGGGATCAATCGGGCGCTGGTCCGTACCGACTCACGAGAGGCGATAGAGCGCCGCGTCTGTGAGTTACTCAGCGACGCGGAGCCGTACCGGTTCGCGTGGGTGGGTCGGCAC
Organism: Haloarcula pellucida; assembly: GCF_014647235.1. Lineage (GTDB taxonomy): Archaea > Halobacteriota > Halobacteria > Halobacteriales > Haloarculaceae > Haloarcula > Haloarcula pellucida. The sequence goes on along the minus strand of NZ_BMOU01000001.1, from coordinate 863,670 downwards.
GACCCCGAGACTGAGACCATCGAACCGACGAACTGGGCGGGGGTCGATGCCTCGTATCTCGACGGCGTGACGATCACTGTCGACGAGACGCCGACCGGACAGGGTCCGGCAGGCAGAGCGTTCAGAACGGGGCAGATAGCCGTCTCGCAGGACATCCGTAGCGACCCCGCATTCGAACCGTGGCGAGAGGATGCACTGACCTACGGGTTCCGAGCCGTCGCCGCGATCCCGTTGTCGTACGAGGGGACCTGCTACGGCCTCCTCGCCGTCTACGCCGACCGGCCGAGCGCCTTCGACGATTCGGAACGGACGCTCCTGTCCGAACTCGGGGACGACATCGCACACGCGATACAGGCACAGCAGACACGGACGGAACTCGAACGGACGACCACGCGTCTGGAAAGCCTCTTCGACAACTCGCCGGACATGATCGCGGTTCACGACGCCGAGGGAACCATCGTCGATGCGAATCCCACGCTCTGCGAGGAGTTGGGGTACACCAAGTCGGAACTCGTCGGAATGTCCGTCTGGGACATCGACGTAAACGTCGAGGTAGACGAGGCCAACCGCATCTGGGAGCGCCTCGACGACGGCGACCGGTTCGAACTGGAGACGAAGTTCCGTCGTCGCGATGGCACTACGTTCCCCGCAGAAGTCCACATCCGCCGCGCACAGGTCGGTGGAGAGGTGCAGTTCGTAGTGAACAGCAGGGACATCTCCGACCACAAGGCCCGACAGCAACAACTCGAAGCGCGCTCTACGGCCCTCGCATCGACCACCGACGGTATGGCGATTTTAGACGCGAACGACGAGTACGTCTTCGTCAATCAGGCCCACGCAGAGGTGTACGGCTACGATGACCCGGCGGCGTTCCTCGGCGAGAGTTGGCGGATGTGCTACTCGGAGACAGAAATAGAGCGGCTCGGACGCGAGGTGCTCCCCGAATTCCGCGAGTCGGGCGAGTGGTTGGGCGAGGCCACCGGTGTTCGAGCGGACGGTGAGACGTTCCCACAGGAGGTGTCGTTGACGCGTCTCGACGACGGCGGACTCGTCTGTGTCGTCCGAGACGTGACCGAACGGAAAGAACAGGTAGAGAAACTCGAACTAATCCAGCGGCGGACGCGAGCGCTGATGGCGACCCAGACAGCCGAACGGAGCGCGCAGGTCGCCGTCCAGACGGCGCGGGAAGTCATCGGCGCCGAGATTACCGGCTACCACGCCCTCAGTGAGGACGGGCAGCGATTGACGCTCGTCACCGACGCGGACTGTGTTCGGGGGGGTATCGACGAAGCACCCGAATACGAGCGTGACAGCGACGACCCCGTCGCATCGGTCGTCTGGGAGGTGTTCGAGGGTTCGGACCCGCTCTACGTCGAGGATACCGACGACGACGACCGGTTGGCGGGAAACACGCCGGCGGGCAGTGGCATAATCTATCCCGTGACAGACTACGGTGTGTTCATCGTCTCTGCGGCAAGGACGGACGCCTTCAGTGAGACGGACAGGGCCATCCTCGACATCCTCGTGTCGACGCTCACGGTCGCGCTCCAGCGCGTCGAACGCGAGTCGCTCCTTCGTGAGCGAGAGTCGGAACTCACTCGACAGAACAAGCGATTGGAGGAGTTCGCGAGCGTCGTCAGCCACGACCTTCGGAATCCGCTCAGCGTCCTCGAAGGCTCGCTGGAACTGGCCGAGGCGACCGGTGACACAGAACACTTCGAACGAGGCAAGCGTGCGCTCGCGCGGATGGACCAACTGATCGAAGAGCTACTCTCGATGGCCCGGAGCGGCCAGAGCATCGACGAGACGGAACCGGTCGACGTCGACAGACTCGTCACCGCCTGCTGGCAGAACGTCGCGACCGGTGCGGCCACGCTCCACGCCGACGCGACCGGCCGTATCTACGCTTCCGAGAGTCGGTTCAAACAACTGCTGGAGAACCTCTTCGGCAACAGCGTGGAGCATGGCTCGACGGGCAGTCAGACGGCGTCCGACGACAGTGTGGAACGCGGTCGTTCGGCCGTCGAAGACGCCGACACCGTCGGTGAGTCGGTGACTGTCCGAGTCGGGCCGCTGGACGACGGGACGGGCTTCTACGTCGAGGACGACGGGCCGGGCATATCCCCGGACGAACGCCAGCGGGTGTTCGAGAGCGGCTACTCGAACAGTCCCGACGGTACCGGGTTCGGACTCGCCATCGTCGACCGCATCGCCGACGCCCACGGGTGGGACGTGACCCTCTCCGAGAGCGCCGAGGGCGGGGCGAGGTTCGAAATAGCTGGCGTCGAGCGCGTCGAGTGAGGTCGACGTCGAGACGGGGCCGAGGGTACCTACGATGCCTTGACCCACCCGGGCACTTGGTCCATCTCGGACTTGTCCTCCCACCCGTGGGCACGGAGGTAGGTTTCGAGGTCGGCGAACTCGAAGCCGAACGTCGCTTCGAGCGCCGCCACGTCGGCGTCGTAGCCGACCTCGTTGAACCACTCGCACATGACGGCGAACTCCTCGCCGAACTGAGCGGCGGCCTCGTCGATGGGGACGTGATACGCCTCGACGTCGAGGCCAGACACCTCGGAGACGAGTGCGGCGGTCTCGTCGAGCGTCTTCTCGTCGCCAGCCAGTTCGTAGCGCTCGCCGACGAACTCGTCCGGCCGTTCGAAGGCGACGGCCGCGGCGTGGCCGACGTCGGCCACGTCGACCATCTGCAACCCCACGCCCGCTTCGAGGGGGAACGCGAGCGTCCGGTCCTCGACGATGCTCTCGACGAACCCCTCCAGGTTCTGGTAGAAGAACGTCGGTTGGAGGACCGTCATCGGGAGTCCGCGGTCCCGCGCGTACTGCTCTATCTCCCACGCGGATTCGAAGTGCGGGATGCCGGTGTCACGCTCGTGGCCGCCCACGCCGCTGAAGACGAACTGCTCGACGCCCTCTTCGGCGGCCACGTCGGCGAGGTTCTGGCCCTGCTGGACCTGTCCGTCGTACCCCTCGGTCCAGAAGTTGGTGACGGCGAAGACGCCGTCGACGGCCGCGACGTGGTCGCGGAAGCTCTCGGGGCCGTAGAGGTCCCCCTCGACCATCGTCACGCCCCGGGCCGCGAGTGCGCGCGCGGCGTCACTGTCTGTGTCTCTGGTCAGTCCGTACACCTCGAAGTCGGTGTCGGCGGCGAGGAGGTGGTCAACGACCGCGCCGCCCTGATTCCCGGTCGCACCGACGACGAGGACGCTCGACACTGAAACCATAGTCAGCTAACACTTCGGCGCCGGTCGGTATGAGTGTACCCGATACTCGACGTAACTGGGTGGTGTCGCTGTCACCGGGTAACGGGACCTCACTCGCCGAACCGCTCGGTGACGGCCTGCCGGTCTATCTTGTCGGGGCCGCTCGTCGGCATCTCGTCGACGAACGCGAGGTGATGAGGATGTTTGAACCGCGCGAGGCGACCGTCGAGGAACGAGCGCAGGGCGTCTAGCGAGAACGCCGCCACGCCCGGCGTCAGTTCGACCACGGCTTTTCCGACCTGCCCCCACTGGTCGTCGGAGACGGGGACGACCACGCACTCGGCGACGGCGTCGTAGTCGGCGATGGCGTCTTCGACTTCCGCCGGATAGACGTTCTCGCCGCCGCTGACGAACAGATCTTTCTTTCGCCCCTCGATGTGGTAGTAGCCGTCCTCGTCGACACGAGCGAGGTCACCCGTCGCGACCCACCCGCTTCCGAACGTCGCCTCGGTCTCGTCGGGATTGTCGAGGTAGCCGGCGGCGGCGTGGGGCGAGCGCAGTTGGAGTTCCCCGATGGCGCCGGTCTCGACTGCCTCGCCGTCCTCGACGACTCGCGCGGCGACGTGCATCGCCGGTGTCCCGACGGCGTCGGCCTTCTCGCGGGGCCACCCCTCGGGCATCGCGAAGTTGTTCGGGCCGCACTCGGTGAGGCCATAGCCCTGCGAGAGGTCGATACCGCGGTCCCACCACGTTTCCATCACCGACTGACGACAGGGGCCGCCACCGGACTTAGCAACGCGGAGCGAAGAGAGATCGGTGTCCGCCCACCGCTCGTGGTCGGTCATCATCCGCAGGACTGCCGGCACCGCCACCAGCACCGACCCGCCTTCCTCGTCTATCACGCGGAGCAACTCGCCGGGGTCGAACTCCCGCGCGATGACGACGGTGCCACCCATGTGCCAGAGCGGGACCGTGATGACGTTCCATCCGCCCGTGTGAAACATCGGGAACACCATCGGCGTCACGTCGTCGTCGCGCAGCCCCCATGCCGTGATGGTGTTCAGCGAGTTCCAGACGACGCCGCGGTGGGTGATGACCGTCTCCTTCGGGGTCCCGGTCGACCCCCCGGTGTGGAGCAGCAGATGAGGGTCTTCGGGCGAGAGCGTGGCCGTCTCGACGGGTGAGTCGGGTGCCGGCAGGGACTCGGCGTAGGTCGGCGCGTCGACGTCGGCCCCGTCGCCTGCTCCGTCGCTCGCCTCGACAGCGAGCACGTCCGTATCGAGGCTGTCTGTCTCAGCCATCGCCCCGCGCACGTCGGCGAGGAACGGCGTCTCGACGACGAGCAGCGCGGGGTCGACGCGTTCGAGGAGTTCACCCAGTTCCGGCGGCGCGAGGCGATGTGAGAGCGGTGCGAGGACGCCGCCGGTCTTGCCCGTCGCAAAGAACAGGTCGACGACTTCGGGACGGTTGCGCGAGACGACGGCGACCCGACCGCCGTCTTCGACGCCGTGTTCCCGGAGGAGTCGCGCGGTCCGGTTCGCCCGGCGGTCGAGGTCGGCGTAGGTGAACCGAGCGCCCGTCGTCGCGTCTACGAGGCCGTCGCGGTCCGGCGTCAGGGCGGCCCGCTTCTCGCTCCACGCGCCCACCCACTCCTGCGGACCGCTGGCGAACTCAGACATCCTCTAAGAACTCCGTGAGGTAGTCGTTCACGTCCTCGGCACGTTCGACGAACAGGAGGTGGGGTGCGCCCTCTAGCCGATGGAACTCGGCGTCGGGTAGCCCCTCGGCTAGCAGTTCGCCGTTTTCGAGCGGCACGACGCGGTCGGCGGTGCCGTGGAGAACCAGCGCCGGAAGCCGAATCTCGTCGAGTCGGTCCGAGACGTCGAACTCGGCGACGGCCGCGCCCTGCAACTCTCTGGCCCGGTCGCTGGCGTCGCTGTCGAGTCGCCAGTCGACGATTCGCTCTATCAGGTCGGGGTTCTCGTCGGCGAACGCGTCCGTCAGGGCGGGGGCCATCTTGTGCCGGATAGCTTCCCGTTCGTCGTAGCCCTCGGGGACCTCGTACATCCGCGCCTGTGTCTCCTCGGGCACCGGAACGGCCTCGGGGCCACCCGGCGACGTACACATGAGCGTCAGCGACTCGGCGCGGTCGTCGTCTAACGCGAACTGCTGGGCTATCATCCCGCCCATGCTCGCGCCGACGACGTGTGCCGCGTCGACATCGGCGTCGTCCAGCACTGCCGAGAGGTCGCCCGCCATCTGCTCGACGGTGTACGGTCCCGCCGGTTCGCTAGACGCACCGGTGCCGCGGTTGTCCCAGAGAATCGTCTCGTAGTCGTCGACGGCGCGGCGGGTCCAGCGCCACATCCACCGACCGTAGCCCAGTCCCTCGACGAACACCACTGTCTCGGCGTCGACGGGTCCCGCCCGCTCGTAGGCGAGACGGACGCCGTCGTTGTACGCGTCTGGCATATCGTAGGATAGTCACGGAACCCCTTTCAAGGGAAACGTTACCATGTGAACGTCGTCAGGCACACCACTCCAGCACCGAGGCCGCCCACGTGTACCCGGTGCCGGCGGCGAGACAGAGGACGACGTCGCCGGCGGTGAGGTCGTCCCGCGCCTCGTCGAGCGCCAGCCCCTGGTCACAGCTCTGGACGTGGCCGTACTCGTCCAGATACAGGTGGTCGTCTGGCCCGAGGCCGAAGTTCTCACACAGCGTCTCGTGGAACGAGCGCTTCATGTGCGTGATGGCGGCGAAGTCGACGTCGGCTCGGTCGTAGCCCGAGCGGTCGAGCGCCTCGTCGGCCACCTGCCTGAAGTTCGGCAGACTCACCTCACCGAGGCGGCGTTTCATCCGCTCGTGGTCCGGGACGCGGAGCGCGTGGTCGCCGTTCGCGACCGAGTCCTCGCTCGGCGGTCGCCGCGTCCCGCCGGCTGGCATCACCACGTCCTCGCTGAAGCTACCGTCCGTCAGCGAGGCGCTCTCGCGGACGCGAGCGAGCGCGCGGTCGGGTGCGTCCGCCTCCAGTACTAGCGCCGTGGCACCGCTCCCGAAGTTGAACATGAACGAGGTGTCGGGGTCGTCGTAGTCGACGAGGTCCTCCTCGCGGCTGGCGGCGACGAGCAGGATTCGGTCCATCCCGGCGTCCGCATCGAGCAGTGCTCGGGCCTCCCGCAGAGCGACGGGCAGGCCGGCACACAGGGCGTAGCTCTCGGTGGCCGACGCGCCGTCCGCACCGAGGGTGTGGGCGACGGCCGCGGCGGCGTTCCAGACGACGTAGTCCTTGAACTCACTGCCGTGATAGCGCACCGCATCGAGTTCGTCGGGCCGGAGGGCCGCGTCAGCGAGGGCGTCCTCGGCGGCGGCGACGCACATCTCCGCGGGGTGGTCCTCGTCGGGCGGACAGACGTGTTTCTGCCTGACGCCCATCTTCTCGACGACTACCGCCTCGGGGATGTCGGTCCGAGCGGCGATGTCCGCGCCGGTGAGGACCACGTCCGGGAGGTACGTTCCGAGACCGGTGACGTGAACCGTCATTCCTCCTCCCCGGTCGCGTCGTCGGTGGTCGCGTTCGCGGTCGACCCGTCACCGAACCGCACAGCCGAGACGTGTGCGAGCTTTCCGCCGACGCGCTGTCGGACGGTTCCGAGCAGTCCGTCTGGGACGTAGAGGACGAACAGGACGAACACGATACCGATGTAGAGGCTCGCGTGGCCGTTGAGCAGGGTGTCGATGAGCGTCCCTAGGCTCGTGTTCCCCACGACGGGGGTCGACAGCGTCTCCTCGCCGAGACCGGCCCGGAGATAGGGGAGGAGGCCGCCGCCCTGCCCGGACTTCGAGAGGAACTCCCGGACAGTCTCGTCGAACAGACGGCCAAACAGCGGGCCGGCCAGCGTCCCGAACCCGCCGATGATGCTCGCCAGCAGGGCGTCACCGGTCGTCAGGAAGTAAAAGGAGTTCTCGGGGCTGGCAGAGCGGCGGAAGCCGGCGAACAGGCCGCCGGCGATGGCGGCGAAGAAGCCGCTGACCGCGAAGGCCGCCAGTTTGTAGCGATAGGTGTCGTAGCCGATGGCGACGGCGCGCTCCTCGTTCTCCCGGATGGCGATCATCACGCGACCGAACGGGGAGTGGATGATGCGCTGCATGGCGAAGTAACAGAGCAGGACCACCGCGCCGATGGCGTAGTAGGAGACGGCGGTGCCACCGAGCGTGTGGCCCAGCATCGTCACTTCGTCGCCGGTGAGGACGCCGATGGCGACGTTCAACTGGTCGACGCCGGGGACGCCTAGCTGGAACCCTTCGGAGTGGGTCGGCCCAACAGAGGGACCGTCCCGCGGGTTCCTCGCCACGTAGTCCCACCCGCGGATGAACACGTACAGCACCTGCGCGAAGCCGAGCGTAATCATGGCGAAGTAGACCCCCGAGAGGCGAAAGGAGACGAGGCCGACGACCAGCGCCAGCAGGACCGCCAGAAGACCGGCGACGAGCAGCGACACGACGAACGGCGTCCCCGGTCCGAGCAGCGGCACGGCCCCGTTCGCGACGAGGATGACCGTGTACGCGCCGGTGCCGTAGAACGCCGCGTGGCCGAAGGAGAGATAGCCGGTGTAGCCGCTGATGAAGTCGAACGACATCGCGAACAGACCGAAGTACAGGACGGCCGTCATCGTCTCCACGCCCGGCAGGAGAATCTCCGCCTCGTAGAGGCCCAGCGAGTTCGCGAGCAGGTGGTAGATGGAGGGGTACAGCGCCAGCAGCGACACTATCGCCAGATGTGGCACGTGCGCACGGAGGTAATCGGTCGGCCAGTCGAGCCCAGCCACGGCGGCGGACTGGGTGTCGGTGTCGGTGCTAATGGCCGCCCACCTCCTCGACGCCGAACAGTCCCTGTGGCCGCACGATGAGCGTGACGACCAGCACGAGGAACAACATCAGTTCGGGGAGGCCGGTGAACGTGACGTAGTTCTGGAACCACCACGTCATCGTCGAGTCGGTCATCCCGACGACGAGCGAGGCGACGACGGTGCCACGGAACGTACCGAGGCCGCCGACGATGACGACGATGAACGCCGGCAGCAGCGTCTCGGCGGCGAGGGGAACGCTTGCGCCCCACGCCACGTCCCACATCAGGAGCGTGCCGGCCGCGCCAGCGAGGCCGATACCCAGCGCGAAGACGACGGTGAACACCTGTCGCACGTCGATTCCGAGTGCCGACGCCATCTCCGTGTCCTCACTGCCGGCGCGGATGTAGAGGCCGTACCGGGTACGGGTGAGGAACGCCCAGATGGCGGCGACGGTGAGCACGCCGAGCAGAATCTCGAAGACGGAGAGCCACCGCACCTCGATGGGGCCGAGCGCCGCCGGTTCCCGGAGCAACTGTGGCTTGGTCGCAAGCGCCGCCTGCCAGTCCGAGAGCGGTTGCATCCCGTACAGACCGAGAACGATGCGGACCACTTCGTCGACGACGAGCGTCAGGCCGAAAGTGAGCAGAATCTGGTAGATCGGCGGGCGGTCGTACAGCGGTCTGATGATCGTCGTCTCGATGGCGCCGCCCAGCAGCGTCAGCGCACCGAAGACGAGGACGATGGCGACGAAAAAGAGGCCGAGGCGGCCGACCAGTCCCGTCGACTGGCTGACCGTGAGGACCATGACCAGCCCGCCGAGGTACGCGCCGACCATCGTCAGCGACCCGTGTGCGAAGTTCAACACGCCCATCAGGCCGAAGATGAGGGTCAGCCCGCTCGCGATCATCACGTACAGTGCGGACTTCGCGAGGCCCTCGACGAGCACGCTCCCGAGTTCGGAGACGGTGAGGAAGTCCGCGAGCGTTTCCAGAATCATGCCGAGAGGTACCTCCTGAACCGTTCGTCGTCGGCACTCACCGCGTCGGCGTCGCCAGTGTCTACGACGCGGCCGTTGTCGACGATGTAGAACCGGTCGGCGAGGTCGAGCGCCAGCGGGAGGTTCTGCTCGACGAGGAGCATCGTCGCGTCCTCGCTTGCCTCCGACAGCGCCTCAGCGACGTCGGCGACGATCTGCGGGGCGAGTCCCTCGCTCGGTTCGTCCACCAAGAGCAGGTCGTTCTCGCCGACGAGGCCGCGGGCGATGGCGAGCATCTGCTGTTGGCCGCCCGAGAGCGTCCCGGCCTCCTGTCGACGGCGCTCTTCGAGGATCGGGAACGAGTCGAAGGCGAGTGCCAGTCCGTCAGAGACGCCGTCGGATCCGGGAATCGCCGCGCGGAGGTTCTCCTCGACGGTCAACTGCGAGAAGATCCGGCGGTCCTCGGGAATCCACCCGACGCCCTGCTGGGCTACCTCGTGGGTCTCCAGTCCGACCAGCGACGCCTCCCGGAAGCGAATCTCGCCCTCGCGAGGCGGCGTCAACTGGAGAATCGAACGGAGCGTCGTCGTCTTGCCGACGCCGTTGCGGCCGACGAGGGCGACGACCTCGCCGTCCTCGACCGAGAGGTCGACCCCTTCGAGGATGTGGCTGTCGCCGTAGTAGGCGTGGACGCCGTCGAGTTCGAGGAGACTCACGAGAGCCCTCCTTCCGGGTCCCCGGACGCCGCGCCGTCGTCGAGGCTCCCCGGTTCGTAGCCGCCGAGATACGCAGACTGCACGTCCGGGTTCGACCGAACGTCCTCCGGCGGGCCGTCGGCGATGACGGCCCCCTGATGGAGGACGACGACGCGTTCGGAGACGTCCATCACGATGTCCATGTTGTGTTCGACCAGCAGGACGGCGTGGTCCTCGGCGACGTCCTCGATGAGGTCACGCACCTCGTCGACGCTCTCCGAGGAGACGCCGGCGTTCGGTTCGTCCAACAGGAGGACCGCCGGGTCGCCTGCCAGTGCGACCGCGACCTCCAGTTTCCGCTTGGCGCCGTGGCTCAGCGTACTCGCGGCCTCCTCGGCCCGGTGGGACAGCCCCACCCGGTCGAGTTTCGCGTAGGCGCGTTCGGCGTACGCCTCGAAGTGGTCGACGTTCCGCCAGAGCGCCGTCGAATCGTTGCCGGCGGCTTGCTCGGCGATGCGGACGTTCTCTAACACCGTAGAGTTCGGGAAGACGTTCGTCACCTGATACGAGCGGTGGATGCCCCGCTGGGCCGTCTCGTGTGGTGACGCGTCGGTGATGTCGTCCCACGCGTCGTCACGGCGGAGTTCGACGGTCCCCGCCGTCGGTTCGAGTACCCCCGTGAGGAGGTTGAAGAACGTGGTCTTGCCGGCGCCGTTGGGACCGATGAGCGAGCACAGTTCGGTCCCCAGTTCGAAGTCCACGTCGTCGACGGCGACGAGGCCGCCGAACGATTTGGTCAGTCCCCGCGTACGGAGCATGTTACAGCGAGCAACCCATCTGGTCGCTGTCTCTCGGAATCGTCGCCCCGCTCCCGTCGATGCGTGCGAGTGGCTGGCCGGGCATGATGGCCGCACCCCAGCTATCGGCCCACTCGTCGGTGGTCGGAATGGGGTTCGCGACGGTCATCGCCGAGCGGGCCTGGTTGTTGTACTCCTGGAAGGTGTAGCCGTTCTTGCCTTTCGGCGTGTCCGTGACGGTCATGCCTTTCAGGGCGCCCGCGATGTCGGCGCCGGCCGTCGACCCGCCCTCGGTGATAGCCTGATGGATGGCCGACGCGCCGGTGAACGTCCCCGAGGTGAAGAGGTCCGGGACGACGCCGTAGGTGCTGGTGTAACTGTCGACGAAGGCGTCGTTGACGTCGTTGTCGTACTGGTTCCAGTGGTACCGGGTCGTGAACGGCCCGAGTTGGGAGTTCCGAATCTTCTGCTTCGTGAGCGGTTCGCCCAGTACGCTCTGCATCGTCCCGCCGACGACGCTGTTGGTGATGCGCGTCGCGAACCCCCCGAAGACGCGGTAGGAGTACTCCCCCGAGAGGAAGGCGTTGAACATGCTCGGGAGCGTCGCGACGGTGAATCCGCCGACGACGCCCTCGGCGCCCGATTCCTCGGCGTTGTCGAGCAACCCTTCCCACTCGGCGTAGCCGCTCTCGACGAACCGCTTGCCGACGATGTCGACGCCCTCGTCCTGCAGGACGGCCTCGTAGTTGTTGACGACGGCCCGTCCAAAGGAGTAGTCAGCGCCGAAGAGGTACACCGTCGAGACGTCCGTCTCGTTGGCGACGTACTTCCCGCCAGAGCGAGCGTCCATGGCCGTGTTCTCGCTGGCGCGGTAGACGAGGTCGCTACAGGTCTCGCTGTTCGACGTGATGCCGGCCGAGGCCGCCGGGCCGACCATCATCGGGACGCTGGCCTGATTGACCACGTTGGTGACGACCCGACTGGCCGCCCCAGAGGAGGAACACCCGGCCAGCATGTCGACCTGCTGGTTCTCGACGAGGTTCGTCGCGGCCGTCTGTGCCGTGTCGGCGGCGAACTCCGAGTCCCGGACGTAGACGGTGTACTCGACGTCGCCGACGGTCATCGACAGTTGGCCGGTGCTAGTGTCGGTGGGTGGGTCCTCCCCAGCCTTGTACGCGAGGCCGGAGAGAAAGCCCCAGAGGGCCTGCTTGCCGTAGTACGATAGGTCCCCGGAGAGCGGCTGGAGCATTCCGATACTGACCGATTGCGTGCTGTCCGACCCGTCGCCCGTGGCAGTGCCGTCGCCTGTCATGCTGGAGTTGCCGTCGCCGCCGTCGGTTCCACCGTCGCCGCCGTCGCTTCCGTTCTCGTTTACGCACCCGCTGAGACCGGCGATGCCGACCCCGAGCGAACCGAGAACACGACGCCGTGTTACTTTGTCTCGCATACGGAGTTATCTACACGAACGATGACCATAGTGTTCGACGTTAACATGTTAACGCCGGCGGGCGTCGTTCAGGAGTCGATATCTTCGAGCGCTTCGACGGCCCGCTCTATCATCTTGCGCTCGCCGCGCCGGAGGTTCTTCGAGACGGCCGGCTTCGAGACGCCGAACTCGTCGGCCAGCGACCCCAACGTCGTGTCGCGAGGGCTCTCGAAGTAGCCCGACGAGACGGCTTCCTCCAGCGTCTCGCGTTCCGTCGCCGAGAGGTCACGACACCCTTCGACGAGCGTCATCGCCGCTCCGGCGTTCTGGACGACGTCCTGTAATCGGGGGAGGCTTTCGGCCGACCGTTCGATGACGTCGAACTCGTTGTCCCGGTCCAGTTCCGAGAGGGTGTCGTCGGCGTCCCGTCCCCTATCGAACCCGACGTGCCACACCTCGCTCCCGGCTTCGATGTGGAACGGGCCGGTGATGTACCCGCCGTTGTTCCGGATCGTCTCCATCGCCGCCGTCTCCTCGATGACTGTGCGGACGTGGGCCACCTCGCCCTGCCGACGGAGCAGTGCGACGTCGTTCATGTTGGTGTGGGTCCGCAGCGCATCGAGGCCGGTATCCAGCACGTCCCCGTCGTCCGCTTCGACGACCATCCGCGTCTCCAGTTCGCGGTTTGCGCTGTCGAACTCCCAGTGAACGGCAGCGAATGCCATTCCATGGTCTGCCGTCGTGTCGATGAACGGGCAGTCGTACTGTTCCATGTCCATGGCGATGTCAATCATTGACCAGGTACGTTATCTCATAACCCACTCGCCACACGTATAAATAATTCTTCCTTTGTGTGTGACTATTCGTTACGGGCACGAACTGTGAACTCTCTCCCGGGATTGTGTAACGGACTGTCAGCTTCACTCGGTCGACGGTCCGAATCCGGGATTCCATCACGAACGAACACGGACGACGAGGGAACTGTGCCACCCCGTTTCAATAGTGTTTTAGGCCTCCACTCGGGAGGGACTGGTATGACTTTGCACGCCAGAGAGATAAACCAGGACGTGCGGGAGTTGGGCGAACTCCTAGGTGACGTTCTCGAGGCTCAATCGTCGACCGAGGCGTTCGAGATTGTCGAACGAATCCGGACCGCTTCTATCGAGTACCGACGCGGGGATTCCGAGACGCGAGCGGACGTCGGACAGACCCTCGACCGTCTCAACCCCGAGATGCAGGACATCGTCGCTCGGGCGTTTACGACCTACTTCGAACTCATCAACCTCGCAGAAGAGCGCCAGCGCGTCCGCGAGATTCGAGAGGGGAGTCAGGAGGGCGTCCTCGAAGACAGCGTCCTCGACGCGGTGAAGAAACTCTCCGACCGAGGGGCAGACGCCGAGGAGGTCGCCGACGTACTCGACGACGTCCTCATCCAGCCGACCTTTACCGCTCACCCGACCGAGGCCCGTCGGAAGACGGTCAAGGCCAAACTCCGCTCGGTCGCGAACGACCTCGAAGCGCTCGACGAGATCCGACTGACCGACCGCGAGGAGGCGCGTATCGAGCGCGACCTCGACGCCGAAGTCACCAGCCTCTGGCAGACGCCACAGGTCCGTGACCGCCGCCCGGAGGTCACCGACGAGGCGCTCAACGTCCAGTGGTACCTCGAAAACGTCCTCTTCGACGTCATCGACGAGGTGTACGACGAACTCGAACGCGCCCTCGACGAGGAGTACGAGGGCGACGTCGAGGTTCCGCGGCTGTACGAGTTCCGCTCGTGGGCCGGGTCGGACCGCGACGGCAACCCCTTCGTCACGCCGGAAGTCACCGAGGAGACGCTGGAACGACAGCGAGATACGATTCTCCCGCTCTACCGCGACCGTCTGAAGTCACTCTCCGGCGTCCTCAGTCAGGACGCCTCGAACATCACGACCGACGCCACCTTCGACGAGCGACTCAGCGACCACAAGGAGCGCCTGCCCGGCGTCGCGAGCGAGGCCGAAGAACGGTACCCCGACGAGCCGTACCGCCAGAAGCTCAAACTGATGCGCGAGTCGGTACTGCGCGTCAGCGACGTACGACAGGGCGGCTACGACGGGCCCGAGGAACTGCTGAAGGACCTCCGGGCTATCGCCGAGAGCCTCCGCGACAACGACGCCGAGGTCATCGCCGAGTCCCACGTCGACCCGCTCGTCCGGAAGGTCGACACGTTCGGCTTCTCGCTTGCCAGTCTGGACCTGCGGGACCACCGCAAGATGCACACCGACGCCATCGCGGAGGCCGTCGACCGACAGGGCATCGACTACGCCGGGATGGACGAGGACGAACGCGTCGAGTTCCTCACCGAGGCCATCCTGCAGGACGGCACCGTCATCGACACGGAAGACACCGACGGACTCTCGGACGACTCGGCCCGCGTCCTCCGTCGCTTCCGCGAGACGGCCGACTGGCAAAACGAGTTCGGTGTCGACGCCATCGACACCTACGCGATTAGCTGGTGTGAGGAGTCCAGTCACGTGCTGGAAGTCCTCTTCCTCGCCGATCAGGTCGGCATCGTCGACCTGCCCGGCTACTGCGGCCTCGATATCGTCCCGCTGCTCGAATCGGAGTACGCGCTCTCCGGTGCCCGCCGCATCATGGGGACGCTGTTCGAGAACGAGGCCTACTCGCAGGCGCTTGAGGCCCGCAACGGCGTCCAGGAGATCATGCTCGGCTACTCCGACTCCAACAAGGAGAACGGGTTCCTCGCCGCCAACTGGTCGCTGTACAACAACCAGAAGCGACTGGCGAACATCACCGACGACTACGACGTCGAGATGCGCCTGTTCCACGGTCGCGGTGGCTCCATCTCCCGCGGCGGCGGCCCGATGAACGACGCGATGCTGGCCCTGCCCAACGAGACGGTGACCGGACAGATCAAGTTCACCGAGCAAGGCGAGGCCATCGCCGAGAAGTACGCCAACCACGACATCGCCGAGCGCAACCTCGAACAGATGCTCAACGCGCAGGTTCGGGCCCGGCACAACTCCATGCACGAACCCGTCGAGGAGATTCCCGACGAGTGGATGGAGGCCATGGAGACGGCCTCCGACGCCGCCCGCGACGAGTATCAGGATCTGCTGGAGACCGACGGCTTCGTCGATTACTTCGAGCAGGCGACGCCCATCACGGTCATCGAGAACCTCAACATGGGGTCGCGTCCGGCCTCCCGGAGCGAGGACCGTAGCGTCGACGACCTGCGGGCCATCCCGTGGGTGTTCTCGTGGACGCAGGCCCGCTGTATCATCCCCGGCTGGTACTCCATCGCGACGGGGCTGAACGCCTATCTGGAGGACGGCGGCGACGTCGAGACGCTCCAAGAGATGTACGAGGAGTGGCCGTTCTTCCGCACGAAGATAGACAACGCGTCGCTCGCGCTCGCCCGGACGGAGATGGACATCGCCGAGCAGTACGCCGACCTCGCCGACGACGACCTGCGAGAGCGCATCTTCCCGCGAATCAAGTCCGAGTACGAGGAGACGGTCGACCTCGTCCTCGACATCACGGGCCGCGACGGTCTCCTCGCCCGTGACTGGTTGGAACAGAACCTCGAACGCCGCAACCCCTACGTGGACCCGCTGAACCTCCTGCAGGTCCGCTTACTCGCCCAGTCGCACCTGACGGAGACCGAAAAGCGCACGCTCCGCCTGACGGTGCAAGGTATCGCGGCCGGGATGAAAAACACCGGATAACCCGCCCACGACCACGGTTCTCCGATTGTCAATCGCTAACAACACCAGTTGTATCCACCGAAGCATTTACTGTGGTCCCCTGTGGACACCCGCTATGGCACTTCAGAAGATTCTCCTCGCCGTCGGCCCGAACGACAAGGACCGTATCGACGAACTCGCAGCGACAGTCACCGACATCGCCGGCCCGACCGGGGCCGAGGTCGTCATTGCCCACGTCTTCACCGACGACGAGTACGAGAACGTCGTCGACCGACTGGAGTTCGAGTCCGCCGCCGAGGCCGACCCCGACGAGGTCGCCGACCGACACACCACCGTCCGGGAACTCGAAAAGCGACTCAACGACGCCGGTATCGAACTCAGCGTCCGCGGGGCCGTCGGTAACCACGGCCAACAGATCGTCGACCTCGCCGAGGAGGTCAGTGCGGACCTCGTCGTCGTCGGCGGTCGCAAGCGCTCCCCGACCGGAAAGGCCGTCTTCGGTTCGACCGCACAGGAGGTCATGCTCAACGCGCCGTGCCCGGTCACCTTCGTTCGCGGCGAGTAACCGCTCTCGAATCGTTCTACCACTGTTTCTGGACGTGACGACAGCGTAGCTACGGCACTGTCGAGACGGCACGGCCGTCGGCGGTGTGAAAACGAGGCCGGGACCGACGCCGATCCGGCGGTCGGTTCCGTTACTCGACCACCGCTGCTTCGACGAGTTCGAGGGGGTGTCGAATCTCGTAGCCGGTGCCGTGTTCCATCTGCATCGCACAGGTTGGACACTCGGTCATGCCCGTCTCGCCCTCGGCGTGTTCCATGTGCTCGAACATCTCGTCGCCGATCTCCATGGACTTCTCGTACTTCTCCTCCTTCCAGCCGTAAGTGCCGGAGATGCCCGAGCAGGAGTCGCCGACGTCCTCGACGCCGACGCCGTCTAGGTCGCGGAACAGTTCGACGGCCTGCCGTTCGAGGCCCTGATTGCGGGCGTGACACGGCGCGTGGTAGGCGAACTCCTCGGCCAGCTCGCCGGACACTTCGGCCGACTCTATCTCGCCTTTCACGTCCTCGTGGATGCGGAGGTACTCGATGGCCTCGTAGGTGTTCGACGCGACGTCCTCGATGCCGTCGATGTCGAACAGTTCGGGGTACTCCTGTCTGAGCGCCATCGAACAGGAGGTGCAGGACGCGATGGCGTCGTACCCCTCGTCGACGAGGTCCGACATCGACGAGACGTTGACCTCGGCGTGCCGGCGGGCGTCGTCAAGCATCCCGTTGGCGAACATCGGCGTCCCCGAGCACTTCTGTTCGGGGGCGACGACTTCGTAGCCGAAGTACTCGAAGACGTGGACCATGGCCTTGCCGACTTCCGGCGTGTTGTAGTTGGAGTAACAGCCGTGGAAGTACGCCACTTTCTTGTCGGCCTCGGCCGGTTCGCCGCGGCGTTCGCGGCTCTCTATCGCGTTCTCTCGGGAGGCGTCGGCACCCCCGCGGGCGGCCCACCACTGGCGGAACGTCTGCTGGGCGAACTCGGGGAAGTCTCGCTCGCTCGTGACGCCCATCGTCTTCTCCATGGCCCAGCGGGCCGGCCCGAAGTTCATCGCGAAGTTCGCCAGTCGGGGTACCTTGCTGGCGATGCTGGCCGACAGGCGGTAGTTCGAGAGGATGCGGTTGCGGACGTACTCGACGGACAGTTTGTCCATCTGCTCCTCGACGTACTCCCCGCGAGCGGTGTTGTGCATCTGGCTGAGGGGGACACCGGAGGGACAGGCCGAGTCACAGCGCATGCAGTTCGAACACGACATGACGGAGTCGTCTATCTCGTAGCCGTCGTCGGTCTGTTTCAGGCGCCACTGCTCGGGGCCCTGGAACTTCGGCCCGGGGAAGTCGTCGTCGACTTCCGCCACCGGACAGTTCGTATCACAGACCGAGCACTTATAGCAGGAGTCCGCTCCCGGTCGCAGGTCGAAGTCGTCGCTGTCGGGGAACACTTCGACCGGTTCGAAGTCCTCGCCCGTGTTCGGTTCCACTGGGTCGAAGTCTGTAGGTTGTGCGTCGCTCATCGTACCTCCGCTGCGGCGCTCGCGCCCGCCGCGTAGCCTGTCGCAATCGAGACGCCGCTCCCCGATTTCTCCGCCGCGAAGTCGTAGCCGCCGAGGACGCTGCCCGCGGCCCGAAGGTTGTCGAACTCCACGTCGCCGTCCGCGGACAGCGGTCGCAGGTCGTCGTCCGTCTCGACGCCGAACCCGGCGAACGGATGGTCGCCGAAGACGGCCGTGTCGAACCAGTCGTACCGGTCGTCGCTGTGGGGGACGTGACAGTCGAAGACGGGTTCGCTGACGCCCTCACGGTCGGACTCGACGCCCTTCCCGACGAGGCCGCCGGTCGCGAGGACGTACTGGTCGGCCGAGAGCGGGATTCGAGCGCCGTTCTTCTCCATGAAGACGCGCTCTACGTGCCCGTCACCATCGAAGTCGACGATGGGGTTGCCGGTCTCGAAACTCGCGCCGCTCTCGTCCAACGCCTCGAACAGTCTGTCTTCGAGTCGCAGGCCCGGCAGGGACGGCGGGCCCATCGGGACCTCGAACACGTCGACGCCCATCTGGTCGCCGAGGGCGTCGCGGATGGCACCGGGGTTGTCGTCGCCCAGAATCGCCGGGAAGCCGACGCGCTCCGCGTCCTCGACGAGCGGGTTCACGCGCTGTGCGAGGGCCTCGCGTGCCGGGACGTTCCGGCCGCGCACCGCCACCTCGCCGTTCGTGTCCAGCAGTTTCGCGTAGCGGGTGACCTTCGCGTCCGCTCGTAGGTCGCCCGGGAACCGGATGGTCTCGCCGCGCACGCCGAACGGGACGCCGACGGCGTCGAGGTGGTCGGCGACGTGTGGCGCGTCGAAGTCCGTCATCGCCTCGATGCCGACAAGCAGGGTGTCCCGGTCGTCGCTCGCCAGCCCTGCCGCCGCGCCGCGTGGGTAGCGGGCGGTGGGTTTGATACTCCCGCCGTGGGTGGGCAGGAGGGCGTTGGTGTCGGTGTGGCCACCCTCGTAATCGCTGACCTCGTCGAACATCGCCATCGCCTCCCTGACCGTCTCGACACCGACGGTCTGGTACGGGTGAGAGGCGGGCAGGTCGGCCATCGCGGCGTAGGGGTCGGTCAGTGGGCCCTCCCCGTCGGGCGTGTATCCGAGGAGGTCGACCAACCCGGACGCCTGCCGGAGCGTGCTCTGCTTGTAGGAGACGAGGCGGACGTCGGCACCGTCGCGGGCGGCCGCGAGGGCGCTTGAGAGACCGGCTAGCCCACCGCCGACGACGAGAATCTCTGACTCAATCGCCATCGGGCGTCCCCCCGTCGGCGGCGACGTCGGCCGGGCCGGAATCGCCGGTGTGGTCGACGCCGGTGTCGAACGCGGCGAAGTCGACCGGGTCCCCTCCGGCGGGGTCGTTGTCGCGGTTCTGGGTCGTCGCGTGCAGCGCGTAGTTCAGCGCCGCCTGTGAGAGTTGCTCGCCCCAGAGGGCGTGCCGTTGGCCCTTCCAGCGTTCCTGCAGTAGTTCGTCCCACGCGTCGCGGACGACGCTCTCGTCGTACTCGCCGTGAAGTTCGCTGGCCATCCGGTGGGTACAGATGCCGCCCTGACAGTTCCCCATCGAGGCGCGAGTGCGAATACGGACGGCGTTGAGGTCCGAGCCGGACTGCCCGATGGCGTCCTGAATCTCGGCGCGAGTGACGCCCTCACACTCACAGACAGTCGGGTTCGGGCCGTCCGTCTTCAGTACCTCGTCGGCCCGGGAGCCGAGTCGTTCGACGCTCCGGCGACCGATGGGCGACCGGAGGCCGAACTCGTCCATGTAGTCCCGGAGGACAGAGAAGTCCTCGCTGCCGGGCAGCGGAACGTCTGCGGTCCGACACGCGGCGTCGATGCCGAACTTCCCGCAGACGTGATCGGAAATCTGCTCGCCCATCATCCGGTAGGTGGTGAACTTCCCGCCGACGATGCTCGTCATGCCCGGCAGGTCGTCGCGTTCCTCGTGGTCCAGCAGGAAGAAGTCCCGCGTGATGTCGGTCGGGTCCTCGCTGCCGACGTCCGGGGGTTCGTACAGCGGTCGGACGCCCCAGAACGAGCGAATCGTCCGGGCCTCTTCGAGCATCGGAATCAGTTCCGACAGCGTCTCTATCATCAGGTCGACCTCCCACTGCTCCTCGGGGTAGTCCTCCGGGTCCTCGACTTCCTCGTCCGTCGTCCCGAGGATGGCCGTCGTCTCGTGGGGGACCACGATGTCGGCGTCGCCCTTCGGCCGGCAACGGTTGATGACCGTATCGACCTGTCGGACGTTCATGATGGTCATCACGCCCTTCGATGGGCGGACGGCGATGTCGAGGCCGGCCATGTCACCGATACGACCGGCCCACGCGCCCGTCGCGTTGACGACGTAGTCCGCACGGATCGCCTCGGTGCCGCCCTCGGTGCCGTGGACGCGCTTGCCCGGTCCGGAAGCGTGTTCGACTTCGAGGCCGACCACTTCGTCGTCCTCGACGAGGAGGTCCGTCACCTTCGAGTGCGTCTCGATGCGCGCGCCGTGTTCCTGTGCGCTGGCGGCGTTGGCGACGACGAGGCGGAACGGATCGATAGCCCCGTCGGGGACCGTAATGGCCTTCTCGACGTCTTTCGCGAGGTGTGGCTCCATCTGCCGGGCTTCCTCGCCGGAGACGACTTCCGCGGGGATACCGCACTCCTTGCACCCCTGTAACTTCTCCTGAAAGTACTCCTCGGAGTCTTCGGGGCGCTTGACGAACATCCCGCCGGTCATCTCGACGCAGTGACTGGCGATATCCCGGAGGACGCGGTTCTCTTCGATACACTCCGTGGCGCTGGCCTGGTCGGAGACAGCGTATCGCCCGCCGCTGTGAAGCAGGCCGTGCATCCGGCCGGTCGTCCCGTGTGTGAGGTTCCCCTGCTCGACGAGCGTCACGTCGAGCCCTCGCATCGCGAGGTCACGGGCGATGCCCACGCCGGTCGAACCGCCGCCGATGACGGCGATGTGTGGTGTCGATACCATCTGTTATACCTGCGTTTTGGAGCGCACCCACTTTATTTTACCGTTGAACCGGGGTTCGCCAGTAAATTTTATTGGTAATCATGATCGTCTCGGCTGTTGTGTGAGTTGTAGACACGCATAGTCCGTCTCACCCCGACGTCGACCCCCGACAGACTATTTCGCGCTCTAAGCGCCTAAAACGAGAGAATTCGCCCAGATGAGGGCGTGAGTACGGCAATCATACCATAATTACTATCGGCACGGCGTTACCAGTAACTATTATATACGATTATGTTTGATTACTGAGGCACGGATTAACATGGTAGGATTCGAGACACGGGAGGACAAACAGGTATGACTGACAGGTACCCGTTCCGGAGCGAGCCAGCCGTCGAAACCGACGGCGGGACGGCAGACCACCGCTCGGACCGTCGAGCCAACGACTCGGCGACGGACGCCGACGAATCGGGAACCGCGGCCGACGACTCGGTCGGCGAGACTACAACCGAGCCAAAATCGGCCGCGACACGAGAGATAGCGCGTCTCGAAGCCGAACTCGCAGCCGAACGTGCCAGACGGAACGACCTCGAAGCGGCCGTCGAGCGACTGGCGACCGTCGCCGAGGCGAACGCGGACGGTGACCTCACTGCGACGCCCGGGACGCCACCGACCGACCGCGCAGCGGGCCTCTACGACGCGTACGACGACCTCGTCTCGGAGTGGCGCGAGACGGTCGACCGGATGGCGTCGTTCAGCGAACAGGTCTCTTCGGCCACCGAACGGGTCGACGACCGACTCGATAGCGTGAAAGGCTCCAGCAGGGACGTCAGCGGTGCCGTCGACGAGATTTCGGCGGGGTCCCGAACCCAGAGCGAGCGCATTCAGGACATCTCCGACGAGATGCGGAGTCTCTCGGCCACTATCGAGGAAATCGCCGCGTCCGCCAACGAGGTAGCCGACACCTCGAAGGAGGCGAGCAGTCGGGGTTCGACGGCACAAGAAGCCGCCGGCGACGCGATGGCGGAACTCGACCAACTGACGAGGCACGCCGAGGAGACGGCCAAGAAGGTCGAACGACTGAACGAACTCATGACCGACATCGAGGACATCGTCGAGTTCATCACCGACGTCGCGGACCAGACCAACATACTGGCGCTCAACGCCAACATCGAGGCCGCACGCGCCGGGGCCGAGGGAGACGGGTTCACCGTCGTCGCCAACGAGGTGAAGAACCTCGCCAGCGAGACGAAGCGGGCGACCGACGAGATAGCGTCCTCCATCGACAGGGTACACGACCACGCCGAGGCGACGGTCGAGGAGATGCACCACACCCGGACCACCGTCGAGAGCACGCACGGGGCCGTCGACCGGGCGCTCGACGAACTCGACGCCGTCGTCCAGCGTGTGGACGACGTGGACGCGAGCGTCCAGGAGATAGACGACGCGACCGACACGCAGGCCCAGTCGACCCAGGAAGTCGTCTCGATGGTCGACGAAGTCGGCGAGATCAGCGACCGGACCGCCGAGGAGGCAGACACGGCGGCCGACGCCGCACAGGAACAGACGACGGAACTAGCCGAGGTCTCGACTCGGGTCTCGACGCTCACCGAACGGGCCGAGTCACTGGAGCGCACCCTCGACCGGTTCGAACTCGCCGGAGCGGAGTCGACGGCGGGCGCGGACGAGACCGTCGTCGAGTTCTGGCACGCGATGGGCGGTGAGAAGGCTCTGGTACTCGAATCGCTCGCGAACGAGTTCGAATCGGAGACCGAGAGCATCAGCATCTCGCTGACCTCGAAGGGGAGCTATCGCGGGACGCTCGAAGCGACGCTGGACGCCGCCGCTGCCGGGGCCGGCCCCACCATCGCACAGATTTTCGAGATCGGTAGTACGCGCGCACGCGAGAGTGAATATTTCGTGCCCGTCGAACAGTTGCTCCCGTCGGACCACATCGACTCGCTCCTCGACCCCGTCTCGAACTACTACCGCATGGACGGCCAGTTGCAGTCGCTCCCGTTCAACGCATCGAACCCCGTCCTCGCGTACAACCGGGACGGATTCCGCAAAGCGGGACTCGATCCAGACTCGCCGCCCCAGACGTTCGATGCGGTCCGCAGCGCCGCCGAGCAACTCGTCTCACAGACCGACGCGGACTACGGCATCACGTTCGCGAACTACTCGTGGTTCGTCGAGCAGTGGTTCGCGGAGGCAGACGAATTGCTGGTGGACAACGAGAACGGCCGTACCGGCGTGCCACGGTCGGCGAACCTCGACGGCGAGTTCGGCCAGTCGCTCGTCGAGTGGTGGGTCGGCATGGCGGACGACGGCCTCTATCTGGACCCCGGCATCGAGGCCCGGGGCAAGGCGAGGAACGCGTTCCACGACGGAAAAGCCGCGATGGTCGTCGGGTCCTCGTCGTCGTTACAGGCCATCGAGTCTGGGGCGGACTTCGACGTCGGGACCGGGAGGCTCCCGGTCGAGGACGAGCGGACCGGTGTCCTCGTCGGCGGGGCGTCGCTGTGGGTCAGCGACGACTTGCCCCGAGAGACGCAGAACGCGGTCAGTCGGTTCCTGACGTGGCTCACCCGACCGGAACAGCAGATGCGCTGGCACCGCGAGACGGGGTACTTCCCGGTCAGCGAGGCGGCGATTCCGAAGCTACGATCCGACGGGTGGTTCGAGGAGAACCCGCACTACGCCACCGCGTTCGACCAGTTGGTCGCCACGACGGACACGACGGCGACCCGCGGCGCCCAGATAGGTCCCTTCGACAGCGTGCGGACGATTATCGAAGAGGGTATCGACCACATTACGAACGTCGAGGAAGTGAGCGAGGAGTTGGCACGCGTCAACGAACGGGTAGAGAAACGACTCCGAACGTACGCGTCGAAGTGAAAGAAGAATCATTTCGTATTTTTTATCTCCGGCCCGGCATTGTGAGTAATCTTTATAATGATTCACTATATTGTTTACTCACAAGGTGGAGTCTTGGATAAACAAGACTCGCCCGAACGGAGAACACACCAATGGCAGACACATACGTCGGTTCGATCGACCAAGGTACGACCGGTACGCGCTTCATGGTATTCGACCACAGCGGTCAGGTGGTCGCCAACGCGTACGAGAAGCACGAACAGATCTACCCGGAGCCGGGCTGGGTAGAACACGACCCGCTCGAAATCTGGGAGAACACGCAGGAAGTCGTCAGGCGGGGCCTCGACGAGGGCGGCCTCGAAGCCAGCCAGCTAGAGGCGCTGGGCATCACGAACCAGCGTGAGACGACCGTCGTGTGGGACAGAGAGACCGGAAAGCCGGTCCACAACGCCCTCGTCTGGCAGGACCGCCGGACGACCGACCGCGTCGAAGAGATTCAGGAGGCCGGCAAAGTCGAGGAGATTCGCGAGAAGACCGGCCTCGAGTGTGACGCGTACTTCTCTGCGACGAAGACCGAGTGGATTCTCGAGAACGCCGAGCCGCTCAAGATGCAGAGCTCCCGTGGGGAGGACCTGCAGGACCGCGCCGAGGCCGGCGAGCTCATGATGGGGACTATCGACACGTGGCTCATCTACAACCTCACCGGGAACCACATCACGGACGTCACCAACGCGTCGCGGACGATGCTGTACAACATCCGGGACCTCGAGTGGGACGACGAACTCTTAGACGAGTTCGGCGTGCCCGAGTCCATGGTGCCGGAGGTCCGTCCGTCCTCCGACGAGGAGTACTACGGGACCACGGACCCCGACGGCTTCCTCGGCGAGGAGATTCCCGTCGCGGGCGCGCTGGGCGACCAGCAGGCCGCGTTGTTCGGCCAGACCTGTTTCGACGAGGGTGACGCGAAGAACACCTACGGAACCGGTTCGTTCTACCTGATGAACACCGGCACGGAGGCCGTCAAATCCGACCACGGGCTCCTGACGACCATCGGGTTCCAGATGTCCGGCGAACCCGTTCAGTACGCCCTGGAGGGCGCTATCTTCATCACCGGTGCCGCCATCGAGTGGCTCGAAGACGTCGACCTCATCAACAACGCCGCCCAGACGGCGGAACTGGCCCGCTCGGTCGACTCGACCGACGGCGTCTACATGGTGCCGGCCTTTACGGGCCTCGGCGCCCCGCACTGGGACGGCCGCGCCCGCGGGACCATCGTCGGCATGACGCGTGGGACCCGGAAGGAACACATCGTGCGTGCCACCCTCGAATCCATCGCGTACCAGACGCGTGACGTGGCCGAGGCCATGGAGGCCGACTCCGGCGTCGAGACGACGTCGCTGCGCGTCGACGGTGGTGCGGTCAAGAACAACTTCCTCTGTCAACTGCAGTCCGACATCATCCAGACGGACATCGCCCGTCCGGAAGTCGACGAAACCACCGCGCTCGGCTCTGCCTACGCCGCGGGTCTGGCCGTCGGCTACTGGGACACCGTGGACGAACTCCGCGATAACTGGCAGATCGACCGCGAGTTCAGCCCCGAGAAGAATGCCGACGAAGTCGACAAACTGTACAGCCGGTGGGACGACGCCGTCGACCGCTCGCTGGACTGGGCCAAGGAGGAGTAACGGATGGCGGCCGACCTGCTCCTTCAGATTCCGCTGTTCGGCGTCGAAGTGCCGCGCTTCATCGCGCTCCTGCTCGCCGCCTTCGCGGGCGGCGCGTTCGGGGCCGCTATCGGGGCGCTGCCGGCGTTCTGTTTCACCGGCTTCATGGTCATCGCTGGCGAGGCGGTGAACATCCTCGTCGCCGAACTCGGGACGGTCTCGGATATCCCCGCCGGCGAAATCGGCGTCGGCGTCACTGGCTCTATCGCCTTCGGTCCGGTCTTTGGCCCACACATCTCCTTTGCGGCCGGTGCGGCGGCGGCCGCCTACGCCGCGAAGAACGATGGGCTCCCGGAACCGGCCGACGGTGACTACCACCCCGCGAAGGACATCGCGTACGCGCTGGGCACCCGCCCGGACATCCTCGCAGTCGGTGGTCTCTTTGGCATCCTCGGTCTCGTCATCACTCGCGTCTCGGGTGCCATCGGCGCGCCGTGGGACCCCATCGCAATCGCCGTGGTCCTCTCGGCCGTTGCCCACCGACTCGTCTTTGGCTACCCCATCGTGGGTGCCGGCAACCGCAACGTCCTCGACATGTCGCCCTTCGAGAAGGGTGAAGAGCGCGTCGCCACCGACGGCGGCACGGTCAGCGCCACGCGTCTGGCCGTCGAACCGTGGCTCCCCCACCAGTACAAGTGGGCCAACGTCGCCACGATAGGCATCGTCGCCGGCCTGCTCGGCGGCTGGATCGCCATCGTCACCGGGAGCGCGTTCCTCGGGTTCGGCATCTCCGCGGCGTCGCTGACGTTCCTGAACCTCGGCGTCGAGAAGATTCCGGTCACCCACCACATGACCTTGCCCGCCAGCACGGCGGCGCTCGCCGTCGCACCCCTCGGTGGCGAACCGGTCCAGATAATCGCCGCAGCGGTGTTCGGACTCATCGGCGCACTCGCTGGCGAAGTCGTCCAGCGTATCTTCTATGCGCACTCTGACACCCACTTTGACCCACCCGCGGCAGCTATCGTCATCGCGACGTTCATCATCGGCGTGCTGGCCATCGTCGGCGTCTTCCCGACGTCCGTCTGGATCCCGCTGCCGTAAGTCACACGCCTTTTTGTTTCCCAGAACGAGCGGTACATACCGAACACCCGAACTAAAGCATGGATATCGAAGCGCGAATCAAGCGTCGGCAGCGCCGTGGCGACGAGCCGCGGCTGGTTCAAGACTACGAGTCGCTGTCTCCGGTGACCCACATCGAGGAACCGGCCGACCGTGGCCCCGTCCTCGAGCGACTGCTCGACCACCTCGACCCCGTTTTCGACGGCAAACTGCCGCCGAACGCATACGTCTACGGTCCGAAGGGGTCGGGGAAGTCCGCGGTCGTGACGGCGCTCTTTACACACCTCGAACGTCTCCCCACGGAGAACCGGGCGGTCATCCACACCAGCACCCGTGCCCAGTCCCCGACCTCCCCGGCGTTCGTCTACGTTGACGCACGCCAGACCACCAGCGAGTTCGCGTTCTACCACGCGGTACTCGATGCACTCGTCGACGAGTCGGTGCCCGAACACGGCGTCGGGACGGAGACGCTCCGGTCGCGCCTGCACGAGGTACTGGGCGGCACCCGGACCGGCGTCGTGGTCACCGTCGACCACGTCGGGGAGCCACGAAGCACCAGCGAGAGCGACCTCGTGGACCTCTTCGCCGGCCTGCCGAGCAACGTCAGTTGGATGGCAATCGGTCGGTTGAACCCGACCGAGACGGTGCTCACGGAGTACACCGCCGAATCGATTCACGTCGACCACTACCAGCGCCAGATGCTGGTCGACGTGTTGATGACGCGGTCGTCTGTCGGGCTGGCACAACAAGCGCTGGACCACGGGCTGGCCCGCGACATCGCCGAGTGGGCCGACGGCGATGCGCACGACGCACTCGCGGCGCTGTTTATCGCCACCGACCGGGCGACCGAAGCCGGACGGACGCAGTTGACGCCGGCCGACGTCGAAGCGGCGTTCGAGGAGATACCGAACCCCTGTGTCTCGCTGGGCGTCGTGCTCTCACTGCCGCCGAACCGACAGGCTGTCCTGCGCGAACTGGTCGACCTCGGTCCGGAGGAGCGCTCCTCGGTCACCGCGACGACGGAGGCCATCGGTGGGTCGCCCGCCGTGGACCTCTCGGCCGGGACGGTCAAGCGATTCCTCTACGAGATGGCCGAGGCCGGCGTCGTCGAACGCGTCCAGTCCGAGGCACAGAGCGGGCAGGGACGACCGCCGAGCAGAGTCGACCCGCGGTTCCCGCCGACGGTGTTCCGTCGGCTCTACGACCTGCAGCAGTAGCGAGGCGCGCTACGCGCGCCCTTCGAAGCGACGCGGTGAGCGAAGCGAACCGCAGAGCAGTAGCGAGGGGCGCTCGGTTTTCTCAGTCCGAAGCGGTTACAGCGGTATCGACCGGAAAAACGCGACCTCAGACGCCTCTGGCCGGGTCGCCGGTCCCTTCTGTCAGCGCCGACGCGAGGGCACCGCGGACGACCACGTCGTCGCCGAGCGTCGTCAACTGGATGTCGGGGATGTTCGACATGACCATCTGGTCGAGTCGGTCCCGAATCGGGTCGAGAATCTGCTCGGGGTTGTTGATAGCGACGGCGCCACCGACGTAGATGACCAGCGGTGCGTAGGAGTGGACGATGTTGGCGACGCCGATAGCGTTCCAGTGACAGATCTGGTCTAACACGTGTGAGGCGAAGTCGTCCTCGCCGGCGTACTCGAAGACGTCGGCCGCGTCGAATCCCTCGGTGTCGATGGGAAGTGCCGTCTCGACGGGGTCCTCGCGGTGGAGTTGGGTGGCATAGCGCGGGATGTTCTCGCCCGAGCAGTACGCTTCCCAGTGGCCGTCGTGGCCACAGCCACAGGTCATGAACCCGTGGGGATCGATGGTCAGGTGCCCGACCTCGCCCGCGTTGCCGTCCCACCCGCTGAGGATGTTGCCGTCGACGGCGACGCCCGCACCGATACCCGAGGAGATGGTCAGATACACCATGTCGTCCGGGTTCCGGTCCGAGTTGTAGCGCTCGCCGATGACGCCCGCGTTGGCGTCGTTGTGGAGGTACACCTGTGACGTGCCGAGCAGGTTCTCGACGGGACCAGTCAGCGGGATGCGGTCGATGGTGTCGGGGAGGTTCGCGGGGTTTTCGACGACGCCCTCGGCGAGGTCGAGTGGGCCGAACGAACCGATGCCGGCCGCTTTCACGTCGGTCGGTTCCACGTCGGCGGCGGCACACGCCTCGCGTAGCGCATCGAGTACTGCTTCGGTGACTGCGATGCCGTTCGGACCGCGCGGCGTTTCGCGCTTGAACGACGCTATCGACGTTCCGGACGCGTCACCGATGACCGCACG
The DNA here is from genome assembly GCF_014647235.1 of Haloarcula pellucida. Lineage (GTDB taxonomy): Archaea > Halobacteriota > Halobacteria > Halobacteriales > Haloarculaceae > Haloarcula > Haloarcula pellucida. The sequence continues at coordinate 835,039 of NZ_BMOU01000001.1, read as the reverse complement.
GATGTGTGTCGCACCGAGGTCGACCCCTGCGTATACGCCCATGTTGGTGGGAAGGTCGCCCTTCCGCTACTTAATAACACAGATTCGAGTACGTCCGTGTTACCGTGCGTCGTCGTCGAGTCGTTCGCGGCCGACAGCCTCCTCGTAGACGACGCCGCGTTCGGCGTCGAGCGTCACGACAGCCCCGTCCTCCATGTCGCCGGGTAACTTCGCGTCCGAGACCATCGGGATAGAGAGTTCACGAGCGATGATAGCGGCGTAACTCGTGATGCCCTCGTGGGCGTCGATGATGCCGCCGAGGCGGGTGGTATCGCCGGTGAACTCGCCGTCGAACCCCTCGGAGACGGCGACGATGGCACCGTCGGGCACGTCGGTAATGTCGCCGTCCTCGACGTGGTACACCGGCCCAGTCACCAGTCCGTCCACGACGGGCCTGCCGTTCGCAACCGTTTCGGCGGCGACGTGAACTTTCAGCATGTTGGCCGTGTTCATGCCGTCGAGTTCCGTCATCATCCCAGAGAGGACGACGACGGTGTCACCGCCGTCGGCGGCCTCCGTATCGAGGGCGGACTGGACCGCGTTCTGGATGATGGCATCGGCCCCGTCGGTGGTGTACTGGGTCGTGATGGGGATGATGCCCCACGAGAGCGCGAGTCGGCGGCGGACCCGTTCGCTGGGCGTCGACGCCACGATCGGTATCGAGGGGCGGTACTTCGCGGCCTTCAGTGCGGTGTACCCGGACTCGGAGGCGGCGACGACGGCCGACGCGCCGATGTCCCGGGCGAGGTACCGGGCCGACCGCGCGAGCGCGTCCGTCCGGGTGCTGCCCGCGGCGGGGACACGCTGTTCGCGGGACTCTGCGTACTCCTCGCTGGACTCGACGTCTCGCACGATGCGGTCCATCGTCTCGACGACCCGAATGGGGTGATCGCCGATGGCCGTCTCGCCCGACAGCATCACGGCGTCGGTGCCGTCGAGGACGGCGTTTGCCACGTCCGAGGCTTCTGCGCGGGTCGGCCGGCGGGAGTGGACCATCGAGTCGAGCATCTCCGTCGCGGTGATGACCGGGACGCCCTCCTGGTGGCACTTCCGGATGATGCGCTTTTGGATGATCGGGACATCTTCGAGCGGACACTCGACGCCGAGGTCACCGCGGGCCACCATGATCCCGTAGGCGGCGTCGATGATGGACTCTAAGTTCTCGACAGCCCCCGCGCGCTCGATCTTCGCGATGATGGGGATGTCGACGCCGCGGTCTTCGAGCGCCTGGTTGATCTCGTAGATGGCCTCGCCGTCGCGGACGAACGAGGCGGCGACGAAGTCCGGTTCCATCTCCGCGGCGACGTCGAGTTCCTGCTTGTCGTTCTCGGTGATCGTGGGCAGGCCCAGCTCGACGCCGGGGACGTTGACGCCCTTGCGAGCGCCGAGTTCGCCGCCGTTCTCGACGTCCGCGTACACCACGTCGTCCTCGATTCGGTCCACCGTGGTCTCGATGCGGCCGTCGTCTAAGAGCACGCGGTCGCCCGGTTCGACGCTGGTGATGGACTGAGAGAGGCCGACCTCCTCGGGGGTCGCTTCTTCGCCCACCACGAAGCGGATGGTCGACCCCTCGACGAGGTCGATAGGCTCACGGATCGGCGCGGTCCGGACTTCCGGACCGGGCATGTCGAGCATGGAGGCGACCGGTGAGTCGACTATGTCGTCGACTTCCCGGATGCGTTCTATCATCGTACGCCGGTGTTCCGGCGACCCGTGACTGGCGTTGAGTCGGGCGACGGACATCCCCGCCTCCGCGAGCGACGCTATCTGGTCGACGGACTCGCTGGCCGGGCCGAGCGTACAGACGATTTTCGCGCTACGCATCGGTCGATACTCCCGACAGCTCTCGTGAACGCACCGTTCGATGAATCATATTCGTCCGTACCGAGCCAGGGGATAAGAAGCTTGCCGGACGACGCCAGTATCGCCGCCCTCACGCGACTTCAGCGCGTGATTGCCTCGGTGTCGCCGGCGATGACTTCGCGGACTTCGTGCGGGGAGACGACGGCGATGTCGCCGGGGACAGACCGCTTGAGAGCGGCGGTAGCCGCACCCCACGCCAGCCCGTCGGCGACGGACTCGCCGACGAGGTACCGCGAGAGGAAGCCGCCGACGAAGGAGTCGCCGGTCCCGACCGGGTGTGCACTGGAGGCCTCGTAGGTCGGTTGTTCGTACACCTCGCCGCCGGCGAGCGCGAGCGCACCCTCGGCCCCACGGGTGACGATAGTCACGTCGAACCCGTAGTCGTCTGTCAGGCCGCGGGCGACCGACTCGGCGCCACCGGTCCGGTCAAGCACCGTCTCCGCGTCGCGACGGGCGACGACGAGGACGTCGACGTCGGGGAACAGGTCCGTCAGCACCGCCTTCGCTTTGGCCGGCTCCCAGAGCTTCGAGCGGTAGTTGAGGTCGAAACTCGTCACGGTGTTGGCCTCCTGTGCCCGAGCGAGCAGGTCAGCCGTCGTCGTTTCGAGCGTCTCGGAGAGGGCCGGCGTGATACCGGTCGTGTGGAACCCGGTCGCGCTCTCGACGGTCTCGGTCGGGAGTTCGGCCGTCGACGCCGAGGTCACGCTCGCACCCGCGCGGTCGTAGATGACCTCGTTCCCGCGCGGTGGCTGGCCCTGTTCGAGGTAGTAGGTACCCTGTCTGGCGTCGTCGGCGTCGTCCCACACCACGTCGACGGTGACGTCGTGGGTCCGGAGTTCGCCGGCCACTCGTCGGCCCACGGAAGAGTCGGGGAGTTTCGAGGTCCAGACGGCGTCGAGTCCCAGACGCTGTGCGGCGACGGCGACGTTCGATTCGGCGCCGGCGGCCCGGACGTTGTACTGGTCTGCCGTCTCTAGGCGTTCCTCGTCCGGCGGTGACAACCGGAGCATCGTTTCTCCGAACGTGACCAGGTCAGTCATATGGCCCTCTCGTCGCCCGGTAGGTATAAATCCACGAGAGTTGTCCGCAGTCCATACGGGCCGGTCGACGGACCGTTCCGTTCGTGTGCAACTGCTCCCCAGTTGATATATATACATTGATAATCTCCAAAGATTTTTGTACCCATATTTTACACATCATGCTATGAATCGGAGGCAAGTGAGAAACGAGTCGTCGGTCTCTCGGCGCTCCTTCCTCGGAACAGTGGGAGTGTCGGGAATCACCGGCCTCGCCGGGTGTGGTGGGGGTTCCGGGGGTGGCACACCGACTGGAGAAAATGTAGGAAATTTTCCAATTTCGGGAGAGACGGTCACGTTCGGGTTCAACGTCGCACGGTCGGGTCCGTTCTCTACGACTGGCGAGGAGGAACTCCGCGGCCACCGCCTCGCCGTCAAACACATCAACGAAGGAGGCGGGTGGGTTTCGAACCGGTACTTCCCACGGCTCTCCGGGGACGGGTTACTGAACAAGACCGTCGAAGCGGCGGTAAGCGACACCGAAAGCGACCCTGAAGTGGCGCGTCGTTCGGCCAAAGCGATGATAGAAAACGATGGCGCCATCATGCTCTCCGGGGGGGCGACGAGCGATACGGGACTCGCACATCAGGCGGTGGCCGCCGAGACGGAGACCATCTATATGGCGACGATGACCCACGTCGACAGACTGACCGGTACGGACTGTAACCGCTGGACGTTTCGGGAGTTGTTCAACTCCTATATGACCGCGAAGGCGCTCCGACCGGTCCTCGTCGAAGAGTACGGCAAAGACGTCGAGTTCTTTCAGGTGTACTCCGACGACGACTGGGGGAAAGCCCAGATCCAACTGATGGAGCGGTTCCTCAGCGACGCCGGGTGGCAACCGGTCGGCAGTCTGAGTGCGCAACTCGGGACGCGTGATTTCGGTCAGTACATCGACGACATCGACAGCGCCAGCGAGGACGTCCTGATACTCAACCTCCGAGGGCTGGACGCGGCCAACGCCGTACGGACGGTTCGGGAGTCGTTCCCCGACGAGAACGTCGTCATCCCGCTGTATACCCGCGCGGTGGCACAGACGGCCGGGGGCGCTATAGAGGACGTCATCGGGACTATCGCCTGGGACCCGTCGATCGAGACGCCGCTGTCGAAGCAGTTCCGGTCGGCGTTCAGCAACGAGTACGAAGGGGGAACCGGGTCGGCGTCGTCGTCGATACCGTCGGGTCCGGCCCACGTCGCGTACACGCAAACGCTCCAGTACGCCCACGCGGTGGCCCGGGCGGAAACGTTCGATCCCGAGGCGGTCATCCCGGCTCTCGAAGGGTGGGAGTACGGGGCCGGAATCGGCGCACAGACGATGCGGGCGTGTGACCACCAGTCGATGCGTCCGGTCCCCATCGTCAGAGGACGGCCAGGGGACCAACAGGACTTCGGGCGGTACTACGATCTGATAAACACCACGCGGGAGGCGGCCTACCCGTGTTCTACAGGACCAGCGGCGAACTGCTCGCTGGGCGGTAACTGACAATGAGTGGACAAGACACAGATTCGGCAGGGGTATCGGGTACAGACGACACGAGCGGCGGTCTCCTCGCGACGATCGTACCGGACGTGATTCGGCGCAACTTCGCGCTGAAGTTCGGTATCGTGCTGGTCGTGATGGCGCTGTCCGTCGGTGCGATTGGACTGTTGGCTACCGACCAGGTCCGGACCTACACCGAAAATCAGGTGACCGGCGAGTACCGCGGTGTCGCCGCACAGGAGGGCGACATCATCGAGCAGTGGTTCGAGCGGAACCGACTCTCCGTCCAGTTCGTCTCTTCCAGCAGCGTCTGGACGTCCGACGACGCGGCGGACCTACGGGCGGAACTCCGGAACCGAAAGGCCGGCCTGTCCGCCGACGTGGCGAACGTCCATCTAGTCGAACGGCAGGTAGTCGAGTCCAACATCGTCGCGAGTACTTCGCTGTCCGCTGGAACGAACGTCTCGGCGGTCGACCGCGGCTGGACGACTGACACGGAGTTCAACCGGGCGGGTGAAGTCGTCCACTCCAGCGTCTACCAGACACAGGCCGGCCCCGTCGTCGGCTTCATGAGCCCCGTCGACGCGAGCCAGAACCGATACATCGTCATCGAGTACTCGATTGCAGGTATCACCGAGTCTCTGCAGGGCTCCGAGCGGTCCGCAGGCGGGTTCACGCAGGTGGTCAACGCTTCGAACGTCGTGATGTTCGACGAGGGGCCGGACGGCGGCGTTGGCGACGCGCTCCTCCAACCGTACGCGTCCGGTAGCGAGGCGACGAAACCCATCAGTGACGCAAACGACCTCCGGAGTCGGAACCGGGAGGCGGGCGTCGTCGCGACCATGCCCGCAAACAGCGTCTTAGACGAGAAGTACACCGTCGGCTACTCCCCCATCGAGGGGACCGACTGGGTCGTGCTGGTCCACGCACCCTACTCGGCCGTATTCGGGTTCGTCGAGAACGTCCAACTGTACGGGCTCGCCGGGACCGCGCTGATGGTCCTGCTCATCGGTGGCGTCGGCGCGGCACTGGGGTACAACACGGCGACATCCATCGACCGACTCACCCGCAAGACCGATCAGATGCGACAGGGGAACTTAGACGTCGACATATCGACGAGTCGCATCGACAACATCGGCCGACTCTACGACGGGTTCGGCGACATGCGCGACGCGCTCAAACAGCAGATCGACGAGGCCGAACGCGCCCAGAAGGAGGCGGAGGTCTCTCGCGCCGAGGCGATGGAGGTCAACAACTACCTCCAGGAGAAAGCAGCGGAGTTCTCCGACGTGATGGAGGCGGCCGCCGCCGGAAACCTGACCGAGCGGATGGAGACCGACGGCGAGAACGAGTCCATGGACCGCATCGCCAGCGAGTTCAACGGCATGATAAACGAACTCGAGAAGACCGTCGGCCAGTTGAAGAGTTTCGCCGACGACGTGGCCGACTCCGGTGACGTCGTGCTCACGAGCGCCGAGTCTGTGCGCGACGCGTCCGAGCAGGTCGCCGAGTCCGTCCAGAAGATATCCGACGACGCCTACGACCAGAAGGATCGGCTACAGACGCTCTCCGAGGACCTCGACCACCTCGTCGAGACGCTCGAACAGTTAGAAGCCGAGAACCCCGAGGTCGACATGGGCGACTCGCTGTCGGAGTTCCGGACCACGGCGACGACGCTGCAGGAAGCCGCCGACACCAGCGAGGACATGATGTCCGAGTCAGAGACTGTCGCGGGCGCCGCCGAAGAGCAGGCGGCGGAACTCAACGAGGTCTCTTCCCGCGCGGAACGACTCAAGCGGTACGCCCAGCCACTGGGTGACATCCTGAATCGATTCGAGACGGAGGCCGAACACGAGTTCGTCTTCTCCGGCGGTCCCTCGCAGGGGCTGGCCGAGCACGACGACGAGTAGTCGCCGTCGGTTGGCGACACTCGACGGTCGTCGTTGTGCGCTTCTGAACGTAGCGCCGCGGGGACGGCGATTCAGCCGTCGGAGGTGCCGATGATGTCACGGACCCGCGTGGCCGCAGTCAGGACGGGGAACGTCCACGGTTCGTCGTCGTAGAGCAGCGAACAGAGGCTAGTCCGGTTCTCACCGGGGAGCGACTCCTGTCTGTCGAGGTGCGCCTGTCGGGTGGCGACGACGCCGTCGAGCGTCTCGGTGAACGTCGATTCGTACCACTGCGGAACCGACATCCCGTCGAGTTCGACGACGAGGTCCGACAGCGACTGCTTTGCGTCCGAAAGCGAGTCGGCTTCGTCCGCCAACGTATCGAAGAACCGCCGCCGCTCCGATGCGGTGTCGCGAGCGGTCCTGACGAGCGCCTGTTTGTACGGCGCCGTGAACCCCCCCTGTTTGGTCCGGAGACCCTCGGCCATCTCTTCGCCGAGTTCCAGCATCACGTTCTCTACGAGCGACTCGCCGTACACCTCGTCGTAGTGAGGCACGCTCATGACCGTCTCGCGGTACGCGTCACAGACGCGTTCGAGTTGCTTACACTCCTGTCGTGGCGTGTGAAACGACACTGGTTGCCACGCCTGCGGGCCCGCGGTGGGGATGTCCTCGACGGCGTCCGCGAAGGCGTCGAAGGCCTCGGCCTCGGCCTCGACCTCGGCCTCTTCGCGTTCGACCACCTCCAAGGCCGTCGTCACCGGAGAAAGAACGTATTGGCGGAAGGACTGGAGGTAATGAGTCGCGGGGACGTTTGTGTCAATCATTACCACGGCGTTCGTGTCCCGATAACTAAAATGTTTGTTTCACATACAAGGGTTGCACCGTGTCGACACAGATTCGAATTATCTGAACGCCTGATTGTTAATTATTGTAATACTGTCGCAACCGTGCTATCTGATATTTTAGCAAAATTGCGTATCGCAATCGTATTCGGTTGATTTCAGTGTTTAGCCGAATATACCGGGGGATAGCAAGGCCGAAGCCGCTGGCGTCCGTCGTAGGGCCATGTTCAGTGTTGACACGCCCGCGTTCCTCGTCGCCTGTGTCGCTCTCGTCGCACTGGCCGGGTGTGGCACGTTCTTCGGTGCCGGCGGCAGCGACTCCGGTGGCGGAGCAACCGTCACACCGGCCCCGGTTCCCGACGGCGCTATGCCGTCGCCGACGCCCGACCCGAACGGTCGGTCACTGGCCGACAGCACTGACCGACGCGACTACTGGGGTGGCATCACCGCGCCGGACAACCGCACCGCCTCAGCCCAGCCACGCTACCTCTCGCTTCGGCCGACCTGCGAGCGGCCGCCCGGACTCGTCGTCCACATACAGGTCAACGCCCTCCGCAACAACGACCCGGTGACCGACGAGGGTATCAACACGACGTGGCGGTTCGTCGCCCCGTCAAATCGGCGGGCTGTCGGGTCCTACGAGGCGTTCGTCGACGTACTCACGACCCAGTACCGGCCCCTGTTGAACGCGTCGACGGTGACGTACGGACCGCTCGAACGCGACGGCGGCTGGGCCCACCAGCGAGTGACGGTGTCCACCGGCGAGACGTCGGCGACGTACCTGTGGCACCTCAACCTCCAGACGGTGCAGACTACGGAGCCCTACGGCGGGTGCTGGATGACGACGGGCGTCACCGTCGAGTGAGAGAGCGAATCGGCGCCTCATCAGTCGCGGTCCCCGCCGCCGTGTCCGGACCGATCGGCCTTGTCGGTCCGCGTCGTCGGTAGCGACGAGACGAAGTCGATGTCGCGCGGGCGCTTGTGCGGGCCGAGGGACTCGGCGACAGATTCCTTGAGGACCGACGCGAGGTCGTCGTCCGGCGTCACGTCCGGCGACGGGACGACGGTGGCGACGACCCGCTGTCCTCGCTCGGGGTCCGGTTCGCCGCGTACCAACGCCGCCGAGACAGCGGGGTGGGCCTCCAACGCGGACTCCACTTCGAGGGGGCTGACGCGGTAGCCGGCGGTGAGGACGAGGTCGTCCGCCCGCCCGAGGTGGGTGAGCACGCCGTCGTCGAACCGACCGATGTCGCCCGTCCTGAGCAGGTCGTCGTCGAGGACGGCCGCCGTCGCCGCCGGGTCGTCGACGTACTCCTGCATGACCACGGGGTCCGGGCGGACGACGGCTATCTCTCCTCCCTCACCGGTCGGCACCGGGGCGCCGTCCTCGTCGACGACGACTATCTCGTGGCCGGGGTACGGGCGGCCGAGTCCGTCCGGTGCCGCGGGGTAGACGCCGTTCGATTCGCCCGCGAGCGCGTTCGCTTCGGTCTGTCCGTACGCCTCGTTGACGGTCACGGCGAGCCGGTCGGTCGCCCACGCCGCCAAGTCATCGGGGAGGTGTTCGCCGCCGCACAGCATCGTCTCCAGCGTGGGCACGTCGTCAGGGGCCGGGTCGGTCTCGCGGCGTATCGCCCGGAGCGCGGTCGGCGGGAGAAACGCGTGTGTGACTCCCTGTCCGGCGACGACGTCGAGTGCTCGCTCCGGGTCGAACCCCGCTCGGCGGAGCGAGGAGACGACGGTCCCGCCCAGCGCGAGCGTCGGGAACACCACGTCGAACAGCGCCCCCGCCCACGCCCACTCGGAGGGCGTCCAGACCCGCGCCCGTCGGGCCGCCGTCGGGTCAAAGAGGTCGAACCAGCAGTGATAGCCCGGCAACGACCCCAGCAGGTACTGGTGGCCCTGCACCACGCCCTTCGGGTCGCTCGTCGTCCCGGAGGTGTACAGCACCAGCGCGGGGTCGTCCGGACGTGTCTCGACAGCCGGCGGGCCCGTCGAGGAAGGGGCGTCTCCGACGAACTCGGTGAGACCGCCCAGCGGTGCCGTCCCGGACCCGACATCGACGGGCACCGTCTCGGTCGGCGCGGCAGTCCGCACGTCGCCCGCCGCGTTCCAACGCTCCGAATCCACGACGAGCGCCGACGCGTCGCTGTGGTCGAGAACGTACCCGAACGAGTGCTCGCCGAGGAGCATCGACACCGGAACGACGACACCGCCGAGGCGGTAGACCGCGAGGTGCGCGACGACGAGTTCGGGACACTGCGGGAGGCAGACGGCGACCCTGTCACCCGCGGCGATGCCTCCGTCCGCGAGGCGGGCCGCGAGGGCTCGCGTCGCGGCCGCCAATTCGCCGTACGTCATCGTCGTCCCGGTGTAGGGTTCGTCCTCGGCGGCAACGTGTCTGAGCGCGACAGCGTCTCCGTCACCCGACAGCGCGTGGTCGGCGATGTTGTAGCGGTCGGGAATCTGCCACTCGAACCCGTCGCGGAGGTCGCCGTAACCCGTCGGCGACGCCGGCAACTCGTAGCCGGTCCACGGTCCGGTCATCCGTCGCCCGCCACCTGTGCGAGCGTTGACGCCAGATAGTACTGCGTCCAGACGAGTTCCGTGTCGACGGCGTAGTCGCCGGGTCGGTTGAAACAGCCGTGCTGGACCCGCCCGTAGCGTGGGTCCGACGGGTCCGTCACGAGGTACGAGTCGACGAGCGACGAGAGGACGGCGTGTCCGAACGCACGCAGGTCGGCGACCGGAGGGTCGTCCGGCAACAGGGTGACCAATCCGTAGGCCACGAGCGCCGCCGCACTGGTGTCGCGTGGTTCACCGTCTGGGTCCGGTACCTCGAAGTCCCAGTGCGGGACGTGGTCTGGCGGCGTGTGGGTCCGGTAGTACTCGACGGCGTCGGCGAGCGCTCGACGGTAGCGCTCGGCACCGGTGGCCGCGTAAGCGGTCGCGAGACCGGCGACGTGCCAGCCCTGTCCGCGCGCCCAGCACGTCTCGTCGCTGTGAGCGAGTTCGTTGTACTGACGTTCGAGCGTGCCCGTCTCGTCGAAGACGGCGTGGTGCCACGTCCGGCCGTCCTCGCGGACGTACCAGTCCAGATGGCGGTCGGCGTGTGAGACGGCCACGTCGCGGAACTGCGGGTCCTTGGTCACCTCGTAGGCCCGCCAGAGCACCGAGACGGCCGTGTAGAGGTTGTCGACGGCGCCGATGCGGTCGCCGGGCGGGCCGTGGTTGGACTCCGGACCGCGGAACTGCTCCGGCCCACGGATAGCCAGCTTTCCGAGGGGTATCTGGCGGGCACCCTCGTGGAACGCTGCGACCATCGCGTCGGCCCCTTCGAGTCCGAGACCGAACAGCGACCGGTCGCCGCTGTGGTCGTAGCCGCGGAACCCGGCGTACAGGAAGTTCATCCCGCAGAACATCGAGTCCCGGGGCATGTACGCCCGCATCGTCTCGGTGTGGTCGCGGGCCGCCCGTTCGAACCGCTCGGCGGGGGTCGGGTCGTCGGCGTGTGCGGCCGCAAGCCAGAGCAGACCGATCCAGTGTCCGCCACACCAGTTCCCGTCGGCCGTCGTCTCCCATCCGTCCGCCTCCCGGTCGTAGACGTAGGGGAACCGGTCACCCGTCGCGTCGAGGGTCGTCTCCACCCGTGCGAGCACGGCTTCCACTCCTCGGCGGTACTGGTCGCTCTCGCCAGTCATACTGGCTGTTGCCGGCCGTAGGTATTCAAGCTAGTGTCGACGGTCGCCGTCACGGGTACCGGGACGGCCTCACTGGACGGTTCCGCCGACGACCCCCTCCTCCGCGAGTCGTTCACGTTCGGCGGCGTCGTACCCGATTTCGGCGAGAATCTCGCCCGTGTGCTGGCCGGGGAGCGGCGGTGGCGAGCGGATGTCACCCGGCGTCTCGGACATCTCCACCGGCACACCGACGGTGGTGAACGTCCCGTCCTCCGGGTGGGCCAGTTCGACGAGCGTCTCGTTGTGCTGGACCTGTGGGTCGGCGGCGACCGCCTGAAAGTCGTTGACCTCGGCCGCCCAGACGTCGGCGTCGAGCAGCGTCTCCAGCAGTTCGTCGGTGGGCTGTTCGCGGGTATAGGCCTCCAGCGTCCGCTTTATCTCGTCGCGGTGGTCGAAGGTCGCCTGCGGCGTGTCGTAGTCGGCGAGTTCGGGCAGCGAGAGCGTCTCCGCGAGCGCCGCCATCGGTGCCATCGCGATGGCGACGTGCCCGTCGGCCGTCTCGTAGATGCCGTAGGGCCCGCCGAGCCACGCCTGTGCGATGCCCGCCTCGCTTCGCTCGAACTCGACGTCCATGTTCAGCGCGGCGGTTAGCTCCTGACACTGGAAGTCGATGGCGGCGTCGAAGAGGTTCACGTCGACGCGCTGGCCGGCCCCGGTCCGCTCCCGGTGGAACAGCGCGACCATCGTGTGGAAGGCGATGAGCATGGCGGCGTGTTCGTCGACGACGGCGGTCCCGGCCGGCGTCGGTGGGTCGTCCTTCCGACCGGTGTAGTTCGCCAGCCCGCTCATCGACTGGAGGAGCAGGTCCTGTCCGGGCCGGTCGACGTAGGGACCGTCGCGGCCGAACCCGGTGGCCGAGACGTAGATTATCTCCGGGTTGACCGCCTGCACGTCGTCGTAGCCGAGGCCGAACGAGTCCATCACGCCGGGCCGGAAGTTCTCGACGAGGACGTCCGCCTCGCGGGCGACGTCGAGGGCCACGTCCCGGCCCGCCTCGGCCTTCAAGTCGACCGTGATGCTCCGCTTGTTGCGGTTCATCGCGAGGAAGAAGGGGCTGGTCCCGTCGAGTAACTCGCCGCCGGCACGCAGGTCACGCTCCCACTCGCCGCCGAGTCGCTCTACCTTGCGGACGTCGGCCCCCATGTCGCCGAGTTTCTGCGTCGCCCACGGTCCCTGCATCATCTGTGTGAAGTCCGCGATTGTCACACCGTCGAGTGCCCGCTCCATGACAGCTACACGCACGCGAGGGGCGATAAACGTTGGTCCCGACGGTACAGTTAATGTCGAGAGCGTGGTCAGTTCTCCCATGCCGACGCTACGACTCGTCGGGCGACCGTTCGAGGGGTTCGAGAACGCCCTGAAGCGTCAGATGGACGCCTTCGCCGAGACGACAGACGCAGACGTGACCTTCGAGCGTGATCACCGCCCGCTCCCCGAGATTCACGAGGACCTGCTCGCGACGGGTGACATCGCCGACGGGACCTACGACCTCTTTCTCTGTCTGAGCGACTGGCTCCCGATGGTCGCCGAGGCGGGGTACGTCCACCCGCTGGACGGCTACCTGTCACGGGACCCGCCCGACGACTGGCCGGACGGGTGGGCCGAGAGCCTACGCGACCTGATGGCCTACGACGGAACCACCTATGGGATACCGTACCACGACGGCCCCGAGATCTTCCACTACCGCGAGGACTGCTTCGAGGACGTCGCGGAGCAACGGGCGTTCCGCGAGGCGTACGGACGGCCGCTCTCGGTCCCGCGGACGTGGGACGAGTTTCTGGAGGTCGCCGACTTCTTTACGCGGCCAGAGGAGGACCTGTGGGGGACCGTCGTCGCGGCGAAACCCGACGGCCACAACGACGTCTACGACTTCGCCATCCAACTGTGGAGCCGTGGCGGCCGGTTGCTCGACGACGACGGCACCCCCGCCTTCGACAGCCCCGAGGGCCGCGAGGCGCTCCAGTACTACCACGACCTGATTCACGACCACGAGGTGGTCCCGTCCGAGGCCGTCGAGATGGAGAGCGTCGAGGCCGGGCAGTTCTACGCCGACGGGAAGGCCGCGATGATGTGGAACTGGTCGGGCTTCGGGGCGATGGCCGAGCGTCCCGACTCGGCGGTGTTCGGGCACACGAACTACGGCCTCATCCCTCGGGGTGACGCGCCCGACGGCGAACACACTTCACTCACCGTCTGTTACGGCCTGACCGTTCCGGCGGGGAGCGACCACCCCGACCTCGCGTACGATTTCGTCCGCCACGCCGCCTCGCCCGAGAGCGACAGAATCACCACGCTGGAAGGGGCCTCCGGCACGCGGTTCTCGACGTGGCGCGACCCGGAGATACGCCGGTCGAACCAGTTCTACTCGATGCTCGAAGCCGTCAACACCGGCCCGGTCAACACGCTCCCGCAGATTCCGGCGTACACCGAGTTGAACGAGATACTGAACGAGATGGTCGACGCTGTGGTGGTCGAGCAATCGAAGTCGGTCGAGGCGGGCCTCGCCGACGCCGCCGACCGCGCGTCGGACCTGCTGGACTGACGGGGTCGCCGCGCCCGTGACGCGAGTAACACTTATGCCCGTCTTCGGGGTGGTCTAGGTATGAGCCAGACAGTCGATAGCGACGGCAATTCGGAGGGAGTCGACTTCGACAGCCTCCCGATGCGGGTCGGCCTCGGGCAGTTCATGGATCCCACCGAGGAGAAACTCCGCTTCTGCAAGCAGTTGGGCGTCGACGACGTTCTGCTGAACATGTACCGCTACTCGCCGGACTACCCGCACATGCCGGACGACGAGCGGATTCCCCTCGAAGGCGACGCAGAGTGGGCCTACGAGAACCTCGTGGAACTCCGCGAACGCGTCGAGTCGGCGGGCCTGCGACTGAACGCCATCGAGAACATCCCCATCTCGTTCTACGACAAAATCATGCTCGGGAAAGAGGGCAAGGAGGACCAGATGGAACACGTCAAGACGACCATCCGGAACATCGGTCGGTCGGGCATCCCGATGTTCGGCTACCACTGGATGCCCAGCGGCGTCTGGCGCAACACCGACGTCACCGTCCGCGGCGGCGCCGGTGCGTCGGGGTTCGACATGGACGCTGTCACCGACGAACTCACCCACGACAGGGAGTACACCGAGGCCGAACTGTGGGACAACTACGAGTACTTCCTCAGAGAACTCCTCCCGGTCGCCGAGGAGGCGGGCGTCAAGATGTGTCTGCACCCCAACGACCCGCCGGTCCCCTCGCTCGGCGGCATCCCCCAACTGTTCCGTAACTTCGAGAACTTCAAGCGGGCGATGGAACTGGTCCCGAGCGAGAACCACGGACTGGAGTTCTGTTTCGGGTGCTGGTCAGAGATGGGGGAGGACTTAGAAGAAGTCGTCCGCTACTTCGGTGAGCGAGGGAAGATTTTCTACGTCCACTTCCGGGACGTGGAGGGGACCGTCCCGACGTTCACCGAGACGTTCGTCGACCAAGGGAACTACGACGCCTACGAGATGCTCTCGCTGCTCGACGACGTCGGCTTCCGCGGCCTCCTCATCCCTGACCACGTCCCGCACGTCGAGGGCGACACCGACTGGGAACACCGCGGGCGCGCCCACGCCGTCGGCTACTTGAACGGGCTGCTCACCGCGATTCGCCGCGAGACGGGACGCTGACCCATCAGAACCGGCGGGACCTACTGTTAAGTCGCTGGCCGGTGAGTGACACCTATGGCGGCTGACAGACACGCCGACCGAACGGTGATAGTGACGGGTGCGGCCAGCGGTATCGGCCGCGGCATCGCGAAGCGCTTCGGCGAGGAGGGCGCGAACGTCGTCGTCGCCGACGTGCGTCGCGACCCGAAACAGGGCGAGAAGTACGACACTGACGTGACGATACCGACGGACGAACTCGTCAACGAGGAGACCAGCGGCGACGCGGCGTACGTCGAGACCGACGTCGGCGACCCCGAGAACGTCGAGGCGATGGTCGAGACGGCGGTCGATACCTACGACGGTATCGACGTCCTCGTGAACAACGCCGGCATCCAGATAGTCGGTGACTCCCAGACCACGAGCGTCGAGGAGTGGCAGCGCTCCATCGACGTCGACTTGAGCGGCGCGTTCTACTGCGCGAAGTACGCGATACCCCACCTCGTCGAACGCGAGGGCCAGATTATCAACGTCGGGTCCGTCCGCGGGTTCGAGGGCGGCGGCGGCCCGCCCTACGCGGCGGCGAAGGGCGGCGTCGTCAACATGACCCGCGATTTGGCGATGGAACTGGGTGAGGAGAACGTCCGGGTGAACTGCATCAACCCGGGCTACGTCGAGACGCCGCTACAGGACATCGTCACCGAGGAGGACATGGCCAAATCCCGCGAACAGACGCTCCTTCCCCGGTTTGGCACACCCGAGGACGTCGGCGACGCCGCGGTCTTCCTCGCGAGCGACGAGGCGGGGTTCATCACCGGCGCGAACCTCCCCGTCGACGGCGGTTGGTTGGCCCACAGCGGCCTCTGAGTGAAGCCGGCCAGTTCAAAAGACGCCGTACTCGTCGTAGGCGTCCAGCGGTGCCGTCCCCGACCGGACGGCCTCCCGGACCTCGTTCTCCGTGCCGGCCAGTTCCTCGGCTTCTTCGAGGACGGACTCTCGAATCGCCTCGGGGACGACTACGACGCCGTCGTGGTCCCCGAGGACGATGTCGCCGGCCGAAACCGAGACACCACCCACGACGGCCTGCTCGCCCCAGTCCAGAATCTCCCAGCGTGGGACGGCGTCGGCGGGCGTTCGGTACCGCGAGAACACGGGAAACTCCTCTTCGAGGATGTAGGCCACGTCTCGGACGCCCCCGTCGATGACGGCGCCACGGGCGCCCTGTGCCTTCAGCGAGACGACAGAGAGTTCGCCGAGGTGGGCCGCCCTGTCGTCGTTCGTCTGATAGGTCAAGACGGCGTGTTCCGGCGCGTCGCCGAGCATCCGCAGAATCGACCGCATGTTCTCGTCCGGGTCGACGCTCCGGTTCGGTCGACCGACAACGGGGTAGGCGACGCCCGCCGTCGTCATTCCGTCTCGGAGCGGCGCGATGTCGGGCGAGAGCGTCTGGTCTTCGTACCCCCTGTCGTCTAGCACGTCGACGACGGCGCCGGGATATAGCTGTTCGTACCGCTCGCAGAGTTCACCGAGTGCTGAGTCGCTCATACCGTCGCAGTCGGCGGCCGCCGACATAAACTATCGCCGCCCGAACGTCTCGCCCAAACAATTATTCGACTCGCCGCCGCAGTGAGGCTATGCAATTCGACTGGATGGTGCAGTGTTACGCAGGTGCCGGCGTCCACCGGGACACGCCGATGCTCGAAACGGTCGAACGCGAGACGGTCCTTGGGGGCGTCGACGCCGCAGTCGAGACGGGGCTGGAAGGCCTATGGGCCCCGGACCACTTCATGCTCGGGCCGAAAGCCGAGGAGTACGAGGTGTGGACGCTCCTCTCGGCGCTGGCCGAACGGACCGACGACGTCGACCTCGGCCCACTCGTCGGGTCCATCACCTACCGCAACCCCGCCCTGTTGGCGAAGATGGCGACGACGGTGGACATCCTCTCGGAAGGGCGCCTCCGCCTCGGCCTCGGCGCCGGGTGGCACGAGGCGGAACACCGCGCCTACGGCTTCGACTTCCCCGACATCGGGACGCGCATCGAGATGCTGGAGGAGGGGGTGCAGGTCGCCAAGGCGATGTTCACCGAGGAGCATCCTACCTTCGAGGGCGACCACTTCACCATCGACGACGCGCTGAACAACCCCAAGCCCGTCAGCGACCCGCACCCGCCCGTTGTCATTGGCGGCGCCGGCCCGAAGATGCTCAGACTCATCGCCCGCCACGCCGACGAGTGGAACGTCGAAATCAGCGCCCGGGCGCGTGGCAAGCCAATCGAGTTCAAAGTCAGGAAGTTCGAGGAGTACCTCGAAAACGAGGGGCGGGACCCGGACGACGTCGAACGCTCGTGGCTCGCTCACGTCCTCGTTCGGGAGGACGAGGCCGCCGTCGAGGAGGCCGTCGACGACATCTTCCCCCTCCCGTGGGGCGAGGAGTCCGATATGGACGAGACGCTGGACGACGCCGAGGACGCCCGTGAGAAGGGGAGCATGCTCATCGGGACGCCCTCGCAGGTGGCGACCCAAATCGAGGGCATCCGCGACCTCGGCTTCGAGAAACTCCAGTTGATGTTTCTTGACTTCCCAGACACCAGGGGGATGGAACTGTTCGGCGACGAAGTAGCACCTCAGTTCCGGTAACCGCGGACCGGCACCGACGCTTATGTAGCGGTGCGCCGAACCGTCGCCATGGCCTGCTCTGTCACTGACGAGTACCAGCGTCGCGGCATCGACGCGCTCTTTCTGGAGAACGACCACCTCCGCGTCGAGTTGCTCCCCGGCAAGGGCGGCGACCTCACCCGCATCGTCGACAAGCGGACGGACACGAACGTGCTGTTCGAGGCGCCACACGAGTGGCGGGCGCCGGCCGACGGCCCCGTCGGCGCGCCGGACGGGGCGTTCGCCTTCCTCGACCACTACCCCGGCGGGTGGCAGAGCGTCCTCCCGGGCGCAGGCGGCCCCTCCGAGGCCCACGGCGCGCCGCTGGGACTGCACGGCGAGTCCACCCTCGTCCCCTTCGAGACGGAGCTACTCGCGGACTCTGCCGAGCGGGTGTCTGTGCGACTGACCGCATCGCTCACCAGATACCCGTTCGACGTCGAACGGGACGTGACCCTCTCGGCGGGCGAGTCCGCCATCGAGGTGTCCGAACGGGTCACCAACACGGGCGAGGTACCGGTGGACTACTCGTGGTTACAGCACGTCGCCCTCGGTGAACCGCTGGTCGCGCCGGAGGCGACCCTGACGGTCCCCTGTGAGACGGTCCACGTCGACCCCGACCAGACCGCGGACACCGCGCGACTGCCGCCCGGCGAGACGTTCGAGTGGCCGGTCTGTGAGACCGACGGCGGGCCGGTCGACCTCCGGGAGTTCCCGCCAGCGGACGACCGGGTTCACGACCTCGTCGCCCTCGCCGACCTCAACGAGGGCCGGTACACCGTCTCCAACCCCGAACTGGACCTCGGCGTCACCGTCGAGTTCCCAGCGTCGCTGTACGAGTACCTCTGGTACTGGCAACCGTTCGGCGGGTTCGAAGACGCGCCGTTCTTCGGCCGGAACTACAACGTCGGCCTCGAACCCTGCACCTCGATACCGAACGCGGGACTCGCCGAGGCCGTCGAGAACGGGACGGCCGAGGAACTCGCCCCAGGTGGGACCCAGTCGTCGACCGTCCGGCTACGGACGCACGGCACCGACTGAACGGCGCGTAGCTTTATGCACGCTGTGTCCGTACAACGACCGATGCAAGCACCGTCGAAGGACACCGACCGGTACTTCGAGGACATCGAAGCGGGAGAGACGTTCACCGTCGAGTCGGCCCGCACGATAACCGAGGCGGACGTCGTCAACTTCGCCGGCCTCTCCGGGGACTTCCACCCGCTACACGTGAGCACGACGCGGGCCGCGGAGTCGGACTTCGGGGAACGAATCGCCCACGGCAACCTCGTGTTCTCGGTGGCCGAAGCGCTCGTCGCCGACATGAACCCGCGCTCGTTCTCGTACGGCTACGACTCCGTACGGTTCGTCACCCCGGTCGGCATCGGAACGACGCTGACCGTCCACCGAGAGGTGGTCGAGACCGAGGAGTACAACGACGCGCTCGGCCGCGTCGTCTACGAGTACGAGGTGACAGACGACGACGGGACGACCCTGCTCGTCTGTCGGCACATCACGCTGGTCGAGCGACGGGACGCCGAGTCGTAGTCCGGAGTCGACCCGTCCTCAGTCGGACTGGGGCCTGACGTAGGTCACCGGACACGGCGAGTTGATGAGGACGTTCTGGGCGTTGCTCCCGAAGACGGCCTTGCCGACGGGCGACCGTGACCCACCGGAGATGACGACGCGGTCGGCGTCCGCCTTCTCGGCGGTTTTGACGATGCCGTCGCTGACGTTCCCGACGACGCCGTCCACGTCGTAGTCGACGCCGTGGTCGTCGAAGCGGTCTTCGAGGTACGTCACCGACTGGTGGCGTTCGAGTATCACGTCGACGTCTTCGGCCGTCGCGCTCGGGTAGTCGAGTTCCGCCGCCACTTCGTCGAACTCGTCTCTGGTGAAGACGTGCGTGAGGACGACGGTCGCACCGGTCGGTTTCGCGACCTGCATCGAGACGCGTGCGAGTTGGTCGAGTCGGTCGTCGTCTGCCGGGCCGATAGCGAGTACGATGGTGTCGAACGAGAGGTCCATCGCCGTCACCTTCGACGGCGTGTGAAAAAACACCATCGGTCGCCAGGACCGGCGCGCTCAGGACTCCTCCGCTTCGAACCGCCAGATGCACTCCATGAACGGGATGCCCGACTCCGGGTCCGCGTCGGCGTCGACGCCCGACTGCTTGAACTGGCCCGTGTACCGTTCCCACTCCGCGACCGCCTCGTCGCCGTCGACGGCGTCGAGGTAGGCGTCCAAGTCGTCGCACTCCAGAATGCAGACTGCCACGTCGTCCCGGACGTACAGTTCGAACGCCTCGACGCCACCCCGCTCCATCGCGTCGGTGACCGCTTCGGGCACGTCGTCGTGGGCTTCGACGTACGCCTCGCGCTGGTCGGGGTCGAGTCGCTGGACGTACACCGCTCGCTCGGTATCCTCGGGCATAGCTGCTAGCTCTCGCGACGACGCAATGAGTGTTGTGCCGGCCGCTACCCCGAGAGTATTTGTACCGGGCCGACGGCAGATGGGCTATGGTCTCGCCTGCACTCATCCTGCCGCCGGAGCCGGACGAACGCTGGCAGTTAGCGAAACAGATGGGCGTCGAGAAGGCCGTCGTCCACCCGCTGGAAATCGGGGACGGTCGGACCCACTGGACCTACGACGACCTGCAGGGACTCGACAACTGGCTCACCGACGCCGGCCTCGAATTCTCGGTTCTGGAGGGGTCGGTCCCAATCTCCGACCGGGTTCGACTCGGGCGCGAGGGCCGCGACGAGGACATCGCGGTGTTCAAGCAGTTCCTCCGGAACTGCGGCGAAGTCGGGATTCCCGTGGTCTGCTACGACTGGATGGCCGGGGTCAGGTGGGCGCGGACCGCCGCCCACGTCGAGTCGCGCGGTGGCTCCTACGTCACCGAGTTCGACGTCGAGATGGTTCGAGGCGGCCCCGAGCAGTTCGCCGACGTGACCCACGAGGACGTGTGGGAAGCCATCGAGTACTTCCTGCGGGAGGTGACACCGGTCGCCGAGGAGGCGGGCGTGAAACTCGGCCTCCACCCCGACGACCCGCCACGCGAATCCCTGCGTGGCACCCCCCGAATCGTCGACAGCGTCGAGGCCTACGACCGCGTGCTGGACGCCTACGACAGCGAGTACAACGGCGTCACCTTCTGTCAGGGGAACTTCGCCGCCATGGGTGCGGACATCCCAGCGGCCATCGAACGCTTCGGCGACCGCATCAACTTCGTTCACTTCCGCGACGTCGAGGGGGACGCAGACAACTTCGTCGAGACGTGGCACGACGACGGCCCGACGGACATGCTGGCCGCGATGCGGGCCTACGAAGAACACGTCGGCGAAGACGTACCGATGCGGCCCGACCACGTCCCGACGATGGCCGGCGAGGACAACTCGAATCCGGGCTACCACACGAAGGGTCGGCTGTTCGCCATCGGTTACATGCGCGGGCTACGCGAGCAGGTACACGCGGACCGCTGACTCACACCTCGACGGCGGACCGGAACTCCCCGCGGCCGGTCACGCCGAGGTCGACGCGGTAGAGGCTCCCCGCCCCCTCACCCTCCACGTCTCGCGTCTCGACGCAGGCCGTCGTGACGTACGCCGTGTCGTAGTCCTCGCCGGCGAACGTGAGCGAGGACACCTTCCGCGGGTCGAACGCGACTGTCTCCTCGCGAGTGCCGTCCGGCGCGAACCGAATCAGTTTGTGGCCGTCCCAGAACGCCGACCAGAGGTGGCCCTCGCTGTCGACGGTCATCCCATCGGGCAGGCCCTCGATGCCGCTCGCGTCGACCACCGTCTTCGGGTTCGAGATGTCACCTGTGGCGCGGTCGTAGTCGTACCGGTAGATGTACCCCGGACAGTCCGGGTCGACTTCGCCGGTGTCGGTGAAGTAGAACCCCGACTGGTCGGGGGAGAACCCCATGCCGTTGGGGAGGACACACTCCTCGCGGACGAGGTCGAACGACCCGTCGGTGTTCAGTCTGTACAGGTGGCCCGGCAGGTCACGGTCGGTATCCGGCATCACGCCGGCGAAGACGCGACCCTCCGGGTCGGCGATGACGTCGTTGAATCGCTCGTGGAACCGGTCGGGGTCCGGGTCGGTGACCGCGTCGACGTCACCTGTCTGCTGGTCGAGTCGGCGGACCGCGCCGGCCTCCTGAAACAGGAGGAGTGTGCCGTCGGTCTGGATGGTGAACCCGCCGATGCGCTCCTCGGTGTCCTCGTAGACGAGTTCGTGGTCGTCCGTGGACGGGTCGTATCGGTAGAGTCGACCCCGCGGGATGTCGACCCAGTAGAGCAGTTCCTCGTCGGGGTGCCAGAGCGGCCCCTCTCCGGTTTCACAGGCGATATCGACGACGAGTTCGGGTGTCGGCATACTGTACCCTCCGACCCCGTGTCCCGTAAAATTATGCGCCGAAACGCCCCGCGTCTCAGTCGTCGTCCAGCAGCCCCGCGTCCAGCGTCCCCGTCGTCATCAGTTCGTTCAGTTCTTCGAGGTCGGTCTCCTCGGGTTGCTTGATGTCGACGAGTCGTCCCTGATAGAGGACGCCGATGCGGTCGGCGTGTGCGAGGACGGACTCGATGTTGTGGCTGACGATGACGATGGTGATACCCTCCTCGGCCAGTCTGTCGAGCGTGTCCTGTACGAGACGCGTCGCGTCGACCGAAAGCGCGCTCGTCGGTTCGTCGAGGATGATGACGTCCGGGTCGAACGCGAGGGCCCGACCGACGGCGACGAGTTGGCGCTGGCCGCCGGAGAGGAACTCGACCTCGGTCTTGATGTCGACGTCCCGTCCGAGCTGGTCCATCATTATCGCCCGAGACTGTTCGTACGTGGTCTCCCAGTCGATGAACGAGAAGGGTCCGAGACCGCGCTTTGGGAACTGGCCCATGAAGATGTTCGTCGCGATGTCTAAGTCGTCCATCAGCGCGAGGTCCTGATACACCGTCTCGATGCCGTTGTCGCGAGCGTCCGAGGGGTTCGAGAAGTGGACCTCACGACCGTCCTTGTAGATGGTTCCCTTCGTCGCTGAGTGGACGCCACTGAGGACGTTCATCAGCGTCGACTTGCCTGCGCCGTTGTCGCCGACGAGGGCGAATATCTCGGCCTCCTGAATGTCAAGCGTCACGTCGTCGAGGGCGACGATGCGACCGAACTGCTTGGTGATGTTCTCGACGCGAAGCTTCGGTTCCCCGGCCTCGTCGGTGGCTGGGCTGCTCGCGGCCTCCTGCTCGGCCGTCCCGCTGTCCTCGACGCTCATACCGCACCACTCGCGAGGATGCGAGCCCGGAGTTTGGCCTGCGTGCTGTACAGCAGTATCGCCGCCAGTAACACGAATCCGTTGACCATCTGTATCTGGGTTGCCCCGACGACGGGGCTGTTGTTCAGTGCCGACTGCACTAACTGGATGAGGACGACGCCGCCGAGCGCGCCGGTTATCTTCCCGCGGCCGCCAAAGAGGCTGATGCCGCCGATGACTGCCCCGGCGAACGCCTGAAACACCAGTCCCTCGCCGATGAGCGGCGGGACGACGCCGACGAACCCGGTCAGCATCAGGCCGGCGATCGCCGCCAGCAGACCGCTGATAGTGTAGACGACGATGATGAGGCGCTCGGTGTCGATGCCGACCTCTCTCGCGGACTTCTCGGAACTCCCCAGCGCGTACACCGCCTGCCCGAACGTCGTAAAGCGCATGATCAGGCCGAAGACGAGGAACGCGAACAGGAGCACCCCGATGGCGAACTCCGGCGTCCCGCCGACGTCTACGTAGAGTCGCGGGAGGCCCGTCACCGGTTGGGTCTGCATCGCCGTCTTGGCGCCCTCGAAGATGATGAGGAAGGCCAGCGTCTGCAGGAACGGGTTCAGTCCCATCTTCGCGATCATGATGCCGTTGACGAGGCCGATGAGCGACCCGGTCACGAGGATGATGCCGAACCCGGCCCACGGGTTCGTGGTGACGCCCCAGCAACTCGGACAGGTCCCGAGAAGCATCCCGGTGAACATCGCCGAGAACCCGGCTATCGACCCGATCGAGAGGTCGAAGTGTCCCGACAGCAGACACAGGCTCTCTGCGAGCACCAGCAATCCGATCGGAACCGCGGCCCAGAGAACGAGTCTGATGGCGTTGGTGTTCCGCAGTGTCTGTGGGACGAACACGAGGACGCCGAGGATGACGATAGCCAGTATCGGCCAGATCATGTTGTCCAACAGGGTCAGTATTACGTCGTCTCTATCGCCGAACGTTCGCCCGAGGAATCCTTGTTCCGTAGACATAGTGTAGGGGAGTGGAGTGTCGTTAGATACCGCGCTCAGCCCCAGACGTTACCCCAGAGGAACGGCTGGTCGTAGTTCTCTTGGGTGATGACGATGCTGTTGGTCCGGAACCACGGGTGGCCGTTCTGCTCGCGCATGATGCCGGGTTCCCAGATGGGTTCGGACCACATCTCGACGCCCTTGTGCTGGCCGGGTTCGATGGTCAACTGGTCCGAAGTGACTTCCGACCCCACTTCGGGAATGACGCTGTCGTCCATCCCCGACTCGACGTACTGCTTCATGTACTGCATCGCGATGGGGTTGTAGAAGTAGTTGGGCTGGTCGACGGCGGCGTCGATAGTCCCGTCCCCGACGAGGGGGTTGACCTCCGGACTGCCGTCCATCTGCGTGAGGACGATGTGGCCCTCCTCGCCTTTCGACACCAGCATGTTGAGGTTGCGAAGCGCCTGCACGACGCCGAGCCCCATCGAGAGGTTGCCCGAGTAGATGCCGTCGACGCGCCCGTTCGCGTTGATCCACTCCTGTACGGTGGACTGGGCCACGTCACGGGCGTACTCGCCGTTGAGCGTCTGGACGACCTCGATGTTGTCCTGTTCGGCCATCACGTCGAGGAATCCCTGTGAGCGCTGGTTGGCCGACTGGTTGCCCTGAATCCCGCGGACGTTGAGGACCCGGTAGTTGTCCTTGTCCGGGTACTGCTCGTCGAGTGCTTTGACCATCTCCTCGGCCGAACTCGCGCCGCCGTCGTAGTTGCTGAACCCGACGTACAGCGGAATCTCCGAACTGGACGTGTCGGCGTTGGTCGCGAACACCGGTTTCCCGGCGTTCATCGCCTCGTTGATAGCGCCCTCCGCGGCACCGGTCGACCACACGCCGACGAGAATGGCGTCGTGGTCACTGTTCGTGAAGTCGCGGATGTCCTGCACCTGCTTCTGGGCGCTCTGCTGGTTCGGTCGCACGTCGAGTTCGATGCCGAGGTCCTCCGCGTAGAACTCGGCGGCCTCGATGTAGGCCGTAATCCACGACCCCCCGCGGACGTACGCAGACATCCCGACCTTCTCGAGCGTGTTACCGCCGCCGCCGTTGCCGCCGGTGGTGGTGCCGGTGCCGTCTCCCCCGCCGTCACCGCCGTCGCCGCCGTCTCCGCCGTCTCCACCGCCGTCGCCGTTCCCGCCACAGCCTGCAAGTGACACTGTGGTAATCGCAGCACCGGTCGTCTTGATAAATCTGCGTCTGGTATTCTCTGCCATACAGAGGTGAGATTGAGAGTGTATATACATAAAGGTTGTCGAAAATATGCGTTTGACTCACACACTATTCCGACAGACGAACTCGCAGTGAAGAAATCGACAGGAACGGGAAACTGGCCGGAGCACTAGTCGAGTCCGCCGAGGCGAGGAGTGAATCACTCGGTTGCACGGAACGCGTTCTGTCGTGAACGGGACGATGTGAAACAAAAGCGACAGACGATGAGCTCCGATAGCGAACAAATACCCGATCGCACTACATTTCTGTGAGAGTAATCCTATTCTGGCACGGGCAGGAGAAACATAACTATTATTCATTTCTGTTTGGGCCGTATCTGTGCACATATTTACACGAAAGTCCGGGCGGTCGTCACTCGGGGTGGTGGTCGGGTGTCGGTAGCTTCTTTTTACCACATCGAGGATATGCGTGGTATGAAGCTCTACCTCGACACGGCCGACCGTGACCGCATTACCGAAGCCGCGAGACTTGGTGTCGTAGACGGTGTCACCACCAACCCGTCTATCGTGACAGCGGCCGGACTCGGGTACAGGGAGGCGGTCACCGCCATCGCCGACGTCGTCGACGGGCCGGTGTTTGCACAGGTTCTCGCCGACGACGTCGAGGGGATTGTCCGCGAAGCGCGCGGCTATCAGGAGTGGGCCGACGACGTCGTGGCGAAGATTCCGGCGACCCGTCCGGGGTTCGAAGCGCTCGCACGCCTGCGTGACGAGGATGTGCCCGCCGGCACGACAGTAGTCTTCTCCATCGAGCAGGCCGTGCTCGCGGCGAAAAACGACGCCTCGTTCGTCGCACCGTACGTGGGCCGACTCGACGACGCCGGCGAGGACGGCGTGGACACCGTGCGGCGAATCCAGCACATCTACGACACCTACGGCTTCGAGACAGAGGTGCTGGCCGCGAGCGTCCGGAACACCACACAGGCCGTCTCACTCTACGAGGCCGGCGTCGACGCGGTGACGCTGTCGCCCGATGTCCTCGACGACCACGTCCCGCACCCGAAGACCGATGAAGGCGTCGCCGGGTTCGAGGCGGCGTGGGGCGACCGGGGCAGTCCCATCGACGAGTGACGCCGGAGCAGTGACGAAGCGGTCAGACGGCGGCCGTGAGAGGGCTGGTCGCCCCGTCGACACGATCACCGGTTCCGTCGGACGGTATAAGTACGGGGCCGCTGAATCCTGTGCCATGACGTCCGACCCGACAGTCCTCGTGGCAGGCGACACGCTCGTCGACTTCGTTCCCGAACGGCCGGGTCCCCCGAGTGACGCCGGGGGGTATCAGCCGAAGTTCGGCGGGTCAGGGGCGAACGTCGCCCTCGCACTCGACCGCATCGGCGCGTCACCGCTGTTCTGGACGCGACTGGCGGCGGACGACTTCGGTGATTTCCTGCGCTCACACCTCGACGATTCGACGATTCCGGACGAGTTCGTCGTTCCGGACCCGGACGCCCGGACGACGCTCGCCGTCGTCACGCACGACGAATCCGGTGACCGCTCGTTCACCTTCTACCGCGAGGACGGGGCGGATACGCGTCTCCAGACCGGTACCGTCCCCGACGAGACGCTGGACGCGGTGTCGTGGGTCCACACGACGGGCGTCACCGAGAGCGTAGAGCCCAGTCGGTCGGCGACGCTCGAACTCCAGGCCCGCGCGAGCGAGCGCTGTACGGTGTCACTCGACCCCAACTGGCGGCCGGAGTTGTGGGAGAGCCACCACGAGTTCCGTGCGGTCATCCGCGGGTCGTTGGAGGCCGTCGACGTGGTGAAAGCCACGCCCGAGGACCTCGCCGCGGCCGGGTTCGAGCGCGACGACCCCGAGCAACTCGCTCGGGACGTCGTCGACCACGGGCCACACACCGTCGTACTGACGATGGGCGACGAGGGGGCGCTGTGCTACGGGACCGACGTGAGCCCGGTAGCCGGATTGGGTCGGCACCCCGGCTACGACGTCGACGTCGTCGACACGACCGGGGCCGGAGACGCGTTCCTCGCGGCGTTCATCGCCGCCCTGACCAACGGTGTCCGAGACGCCGAAGACGCGCTCTCGCTAGCGAACGCGGCGGGTGCCGTCGCCACGACGCAGGCAGGTGCCGTATCGGCGCTGACCGGGTTCGAACAGATACGCCAGTTCCACGACGAGATCCCGTGGGCCGTCTGACCGTCCCGGACAAGCGGACGGCTGTTCCGCCGTGGTGAACAACTCTATATGGGAGGGTTCCGTAGCGGTTCTATGGCCACACAGAACAACACCATCGACGCCACCAAGACGTCGCTGCGAATCATCGAGGAACTGAAACGCCTCGATGGGGCGGGGGTCACCACCGTCGCGAACGAACTCGGCATCGCAAAGAGCACCGTCCACAACCACTTGCAGACGCTCACCGAAGAAGAGTACGTTAACTGCGAGGACGGCATCTACCGTGTCGGCCTGCGCTTTCTCGAACTCGGAGAGTACACGCGAAACCGAATGGATATCTACGAGAAGGCCCGTCCTGAAGTGCTCTCACTGGCCGAAGAGACCGGTGAGATGGCCAACGCCGCCGTCGAGGAACACGGGACGGGCGTCTACATCACACGTGCCGAGGGAACCGAAGCGGTCAGCGTCGACACCTACGCCGGAAAGCGCGTGAAACTCCACTGTACCGCCCTCGGGAAGACGATTCTCGCCGAACTCCCGGAGCAACGGGTCGACGAAATCATCGAGACGCACGGACTCCCCGAACGGACGGAGAACACCATCACCGACACGGACGAACTGAAAGCGGAACTCGACGCGATTCGTGACCGAGGCTACGCGTACGACCGTGAGGAACGACTTCCGGGCCTCCGGTGTGTGGCGGCGCCGGTCGTCGCGGAGGACGGACGCGTCGTCGCAGCGCTCAGCGTCTCCGGACCGACGACCCGTATCAAAGGCGACCTGTTCCACGAGAAGATTCCGGAACTGCTTCGCTCGTCTGCCAACGTCATCGAGATAAACATGGCGTACTCGTAGGCGCCCCCACCGGACGGAACGAGACGTCGGCCGTTCGTTTCTGCCGAAATAGATGAAGCACATAAAACAGTGGCTCGGCATATATATACCTAACAGAGGTACCTTCGTTAGAATAGCCGACGCACGGCGTTCGGTAGAGCGAGACTACCGTTCGGCTGAGCGGAACGGCACTGTCGCCGTCGCGACCGTCCTCCCCCGTGAGAAAAGCTAGCTTCAAGTGACACGAAATCCGTTGTACGGTATGGCTCCCCCGTCTCTCAGAGCGCGGTTACTGGACGGCGAGACGCTGCTCGGGACGTTCCAACTCATCGACTCCCCGATGGCCGCGGAGATGGCAGGCGTCGCCGGCTTGGACTTCACCATCCTCGATCAGGAGCACGGGCCGCTGAGCGCCGAGTCCTGCGTCGCCATGTGTGCGGCCGCCGAGCGCGGGGGTGCTGCCCCCGTGATTCGGGTCCGGAACAACTCCGAGTCGGAGATACAGCGAGCGCTGGACGTCGGCGCGGCGGGCGTCGAGATTCCGCAGATCGAGACGGGCGCGGACGCTCGGGCGGCCGTCGACCACGCACGCTTCGATCCACTCGGGTCCCGCGGGTTCTCGCCGTACGTCCGCGCCGGCGGCTACACCGGCGACGACGACTACACCGACCGGCAGAACGAGACGACGGCGGTCGTCGTCCACATCGAGGGCGAACGCGGTGTGGAGAACCTCGACGACATCGTTGCCGTCGAAGGTATCGACGTGTTGTTCCTCGGACCGTACGATATGTCACAGTCCCTCGGCATCCCGGGTCAGGTGCGAGACGACCGCGTCGAAGCCCTGATGCAGGACGTGTGCGACCGGGCCGTGGACGCGGGGAAAGTCGTCGGGACGTACGCAGACGACCCCGAGATGGCTCGGCAGTGGATAGATGCCGGGGCGCAGTACGTCGCCGTCGGCGTCGACGGTGCTATCCTCACGCGGGCGTTCGAGGACATCGCCGAGGCCGTCACCGAGTAGTCCCGCCCCCGGACCGCCGGTAGCTCTTTTGTCACCGCGATTAAACGTCCTCTATGGAACTGACCGCGCTGACCGAGGCGTTCGACCGACGCGACTGGCAAGAGGTGACCGAGACGGCCGACCCCATCCGGTTCGCGATGGTGGGGCTCGGGTGGTGGACCCGGGAGCAGGCGATGCCGGCCGTCGCCGCCGGGGACCTCTGTGAGACGACGGTGCTGGTCAGCGGCGACCGCGAGAAAGCCGTGTCGGTCGCGGACACCTCCGAAACGGTCGCGCGCGCCATCACCTACGAGGAGTTCCACGACGGCGCCGCCAGCGAGGCCTACGACGCCGTCTACGTCGTCACGCCGAACGCGCGCCACCTCCCGTTCGTGGAGAGCGCCGCCGAACTCGGCAAGGACGTCCTCTGTGAGAAACCGATGGAGGCGACGATCAACCGGGCCGAACAGATGGTCGCTGCCTGCAACGAACACGGCGTGACGCTGATGATCGCCTACCGGATGCACACCGAGCCCGCGATTCGGCGGGCGAGAGACGTCATCGAGGCGGGCTACGTCGGCGACCCGGTGTTCGTCCACGGCAACATGAGCGAACCCATCCTCGAACTCGTCCCGGACCCGGACCAGTGGCGTCTCGATTGGGAGCTCTCCGGCGGGTGTGCGACGATGGACATCGGCATCTACTCGCTGAACACCGCTCGGTTCCTGCTCGACGCCGACCCGGTGCGCGTGCAGGGGTCGGTCGCGTCGGTACAGGAGGAGTTCGCGGACGTCCCGGACGAACACGCCGCCTTCCAGGTCGACTTCCCTGACCACACGTTCGCCGTCTGCACCGCCAGTCAGAACGCCACGATGGCGAGTCACGTCCGAGTGACCGGCACGGAGGGCGAAGTCCGCGTCGAACCCGCCTTCTACCCGTGGGACGAGCGGCGACTCCACGTCTCACACGGCGGGTCCGACATCGACGTCTCCTTCGAGCAGAGCGACCAGATGGAAGAGGAGTTCGAGTACTTCTCGCACTGCCTGTTGACGGGCGAGGACCCGTACGCCGACGGCGAACACGGACTCGTCGACATCCGGGCGCTGAAAGGCGTCTACGAGGCGGCGGAGGACGGGCGGGCGGTCGAACTCGGATGAGCGACTCAGCGGTGCGTCGACGGCGGGACGACGCCCGGTGACCCGAGGTCGACCCGGTCGCCGATTCTGACGACTTCGAGTTCACGGGGATACCGGTACGACGAGACGTGTTCGTGCAGGGCTTTCGGGTCGCCGCTGACGCCCTTCCACATGTCGAAGTGCGACGGGAGTAGTCGGTCCAGTTGGAGGGCGTTTGCGGCCTCGACGACTTCGTTCTCGGTCATGTACCACTTCGTCGGTCTGGTCTCTCCGTCCCCGGTGTGGTGGATTCGGCCGACGGACCCGAACGCGAGGACGCCGAGTTCGACGTCGAATTCGTCACCGATGCGCTCGAATGCCGCTGCTGGCTTGCTGTCGCCCGGGTGGAAGAACGTCCCCGCGTCGTGTTCGACGACGTAGGAGACCGGTTCGATGGCGTCGCCGTCGTCGGCGTCCCGGACGTGGACCGTGAAGTCGCCGACGGCGAACGAGTCGCCTTCGCTGACGACCGACCGCTTGCCAGACCCGACTCGCAGGTCGCCCTCGTAGTCGGGCGAATCGTAGGACGCCCGTGGGGCGTAGAGTGTCCCGCCGTCGTCGAGGAGCGGCCCGTAGGAGGGCGGGTGCATGTGGTCGATGTGTTCGTGCGTGACGAGGACGGCGTCGGCCGCTCCGTCGGCGGGGTCCATCGGCACCGGGATCATCCGAATCAGTTTCGGCGGGTCGCCGTCGCCGAAGTACGGGTCGACGTACAGCGTCGTGGTCGCCGACTTCAGCGCGAACCCGTTACAGCCGAGGTACCAGACGGCGACGCCGTCGGGTTCGGCCTGCGCTATCTCCGCGGCGAGCCAATCTCCCCACGTCGCGTGAATCGTATCCTGTGTCATGTGTGGTGTCGGTATCAGGTGGCGAGTACACCCCGGTTAGTAAGCGACTACCGCGGCCAGCGACCCCGGTGCGGCGGGGAAACCGGACGCGTCAGCCGAAGTACTGACCGAGGTAGTCGGCGGCGTTGTCCTGCGTGACTTCCAGCCCGTCGATGACGACAGTCTCCTGTACGTCCTCGCCGGCGAGGTGGGCCTTCCCCGTCTCGATGGCGGTGTTGACCATCTCCTCGGGTAACTGCGCGATGGTCCCGTAGTACTGGTTGTCCGAGAACAACTGGACCCACGCCTCGGTGCCGTCGATACCGGTGACGGGGACCGACATGTTCGCGTTCTGAAGTGCCCGATGCGCACCGAGCGCCATCAGGTCGTTCTGACAGAACACGCCGTCTATCTCGTCGCCGTACTGCGTGATGAAGTCCTCCATGACGTTCAGAGCGTTCTGCGTGGAGAACTCGCCCGTCTGACTGGCGAGGCGATTCAGACTGTCGTTGTTGCTCACGGCGTTGCTGAACCCTTCTCCCCGGTCGTTCGTCACGCTCGCTCCGGGCGTCCCCTCCAACTGGAGGACGTTGTAGGTGTCTTTTTCCGCCATCTCCTGCATGAAACCCAGACACAGTTCCGTCGACCGACGGCCGAGCTGGACGTTGTCGGAGGCGACGTAGCTCACAGTGTCGCCCTCGGCGACGTTGCGGTCGATAGCGACGACGGGGATACCCGCGTCGTTGGCCTGCTGGATGGCGCTGATGACGCCCTCGGCCGTGAGTGCCGAGATGAGCAGGAGGTCGACCTCGTTCGAGATGGCCGTCTCGACGTCCGAGACCTGCGTGCTCTGTGAGTTGCCGGCGTCGTAGAACGTCGAATCCGAGGCGATGGTCCCCTCGCTCTTGGCCGCGTCGAACGCGTTCTGCATCCGGGCGAAGAAGGTGAACTCGAGCGACGGGACGGAGAGTGCGACCGACGGCACGTCTGTCGACTGCGTCGTCTCTTCGGTTTCGGTCCCGCCGTCGCCGTCACCGTCGCCGCCGTCGCCAGTCGTCTCGGTCGTTCCGGTGGCGCCGTCACCGCCACCGTCGCCACCGTCGCCGCCACAACCGGCGATGAGGGCCGTCCCTGCGATAGCACTGGTACGGATAAACCGTCGTCTGGGAATGTCTCTTGGCATACACTCACACGGTTCGAACCCCCGCATCAAAGAAGTATCGATGAGAAGGAATTATATTTCAGTTATCAATATCTACTCCTGCCCGACGACGTTCGCGAGGACGGCCAGCATCAGGACGATGCCCTGCGCGACCAGTTGTCCCGACGGGCCGACGCCCATGAGGTTCAGGCCGTTCTGGAGGATGCCGAGGATGAGGACGCCGATGAGCGTCCCGACCATGTTGCCGGACCCGCCAAAGAGGTTGGCGCCACCGAGGATGACCGCTGCGATCGGCGGGAGCAAGAGCCCGGACCCCATCGTCGGGATGGCGCTCCCGAGGCGGCCAAGCGTCACGAGTCCGGCGATAGCCGCGAACGCGCCGGAGATGACGAGCGTTCCGAGGCGCACGAGTCGGACGTTGATGCCCATGCGCTCGGCAGACTGGCGGTCGCCCCCGATGGCGTAGATGTAGAGGCCGAACTTCGTATACGAGAGGAGCAGTTGCGAGAAGACGAGCAGTGAGAGAAAGACGATGACGATACTCGGGAAACCGAACACTCTCGACCCGCCGAGTCCGGTCAGCGATGGGGGTAACCCGATGATAGGCCGGTTCCCCGAGACGATGAGGCCGAGGCCGTCGGCGAGAAACAGCATCGCCAGCGTCGTCATGAACGAGGGGACGCCGAAGCGGGCGGTGACGAACCCCGACACCGCGCCGAACGTCGCGCCCAGCAACACGCCGACGAGGATGGCCGCAGGGACGGGGACGACGACCCCTTCGAAAAGCCGGGCGCCCACGGCGAGCGTCGCTATGGTCAACCCGCACACCTCCATCACCTGCGCGATGCTCAGGTCTATCTCCGCACAGAGAATCGGGAAGGTGACGCCGATAGCCATGATACCGATTATCGACACCTGTTGGAGGACGTTCACCTGATTGCCGACGGTGAGAAATCGGTCGTTCAACAGGGTGAACGCAGCGTACAGGCCGACGAGGCCGATGATCGGTCCGTACTGGCTCACCTGTTCGAGCGTCACCTGCTCCCGGGCAGCGCCGAAGTCGACGGCCGTGCGCGCCATGCCGTATCGGTTCTGTCGACGCGATATTATGTCTTTGGGACAGTTGACAGTTTCGGACAGTGGGGCGGCCGTTGTCACCCCGGTCCGTGACGGGGCGAACTATTTTATTGCCCCACCGACATTTCACACGCATGGCCGAGGCCACACAGAGCGGCGACGACCACATCGTCGAGATGGAGGGTATCACGAAGACGTTCGGCGAGGTGGTCGCGCTGGAGGACGTCACGTTCCGGCTCCGGCGTAACGAGATTCTCGCGCTGGCGGGCGACAACGGTGCCGGGAAGTCGACGCTCATCAAGTGTCTCGCCGGAGCGCTCCAGCCGGATTCGGGGACGATCCGCGTCGACGGCGAGGTCGTCGAGATTCCCAACCCACGCGTCTCGAAGGACCTGGGTATCGAGACGACGTTTCAGGACCTCGCCGTCGCGGGGAACCTCACCGTCACGCAGAACATCTTCCTCGGCCGTGAGGCGGTCTCCGGTCCGGACACCCTCTTTGGCGTCCTCGACAAGCCGGCGATGCGCAAGCGCGCACAGGAACTGCTCGACGACCTCGAAATCCACGTCGACGTCGCCGAGAAAGTGTCGAACCTCTCGGGCGGCGAACGCCAACTCGTCAGTATCTCGCGGACGCTCCTCTCTGACCCGAAAATCGTCATCATGGACGAACCGACCAGCGCCCTCTCTGTGGAGGGGGCGGACCGTGTCCTCGAACTCATCGACCGGATGCAAAAGCAGGGTATCTCCATCGTCCTCATCTCGCACAACCTCGACTACATCAGGCGGGCCGCCGACCGCATCCACGTCCTCCATCAGGGCCGGAGCGCCGGCATCATCGACGCCACCGACTTCGATCAGGACGAGATAGTCAAGCGGATGGTCGGCGGGATGCCGGAGGAAGAGCGCGACGAACAGACCGCCGACGTCTGAGTGCCGCGGTTCCCGTCACTCGTACGTCCGCCGGCCCGTCTCGTTGGCCTCGATGTAGTCCCAGTCGTAGTCGACGCCCAGTCCCGGGCCGTCTGGAACGGGCACGGTCCCCGCGTCGTCGACGGCGTCGATGTCGTCGCGATAGCCGCCGTCGTACACCGGCGGCGTCGTGTTCGGCGCGTCGGGGTGGACCAGCGCCATCTCGTAGTAGTTCGCGTTCCGCGTCGCGGCGATACAGTGACGCTGGGCGGGACCGGGCGCGTGAAACTCCACGTCCAACCCGAAGCCTTCGGCCACGTTCGCAATCTTCGTCGCCCCCGTGATGCCGGCGTCGTACTCCGGGTCCGCCCGGACGAAATCCGTCGCTTCCGTCGCCACGAAGTCGGTGTGGGGTTCCAGCCCGCGGATATGCTCGGTCTGGAGGAGGGGCGTGTCCAGCGCCTGTCGCAACTTCCGGTGGCCGTGCTGGGAGATGCCGCCGTCCCGGTACGGGTCCTCGTACCAGAGGTAGCCGTGGTCGTCACACGCCCGTCCGACCTGCAGGGCCTCGGCAAAGGTGTCGAGGTCACAGGCCGGATCGACCATCAGGTCCATCTCGTCGCCGACTCGCTCGCCCACCGCGCGGACCGTCGCTTCGAGCAGGTCCGGGTCGCGCCAGTCGCCGTCCCAGCCGTGGACCTTGTACCCCGGGTACCCCATCTCCAGACACGTCTCGGCGAAGTCGGCGTACGCTTCGGGGGAGTCCAGCCCTCCGCTCCGGTCGCCCTGATACGTCGACGCGTAGGCCGGCAATCGCTCGCGATAGCTCCCCAGCAACTCGTGAATCGGTGCGCCGTGCTTCTGGCCCGCGTAGTCCCACAGCGCGATGTCCAGCGGCCCGATACCCATCCGGTCGTACTTCCGGAGCGCCCGTTTCAGTTCCGACCAGTGGTGTTCGCGCCGCGTCGGGTCACGGCCGATGAGGTAGTCAGCGACGGTGTTTATCTGGGCGGCGCCGGGCGAATTGCTCCCGACGTACTCGCCAGTTAGTCCATCACTAACGTCGACTCTGACCCCGAACAGGCGCCGCTCCATCGTGTTGCCGGGGTCGTAGACGACGTCGAACCCGCCCGGCGGCGTGCCCACGTCCGGCAAGGCGTAGCTGAATTCGATGACGTCGATGGACTCTATCGTCGGGGACATACCCGTGTGACTCGCCGCCGCGGGATAAACATCTAGGGGCAGTAACTGGTCTACGTCTCGTGGACCGACTCGAAGGTCCGGTGGGCCATGTACGAGTAGTCCCGCGCGGAGAGGAACGGGACTTCCTCGACCCACGAGAGACACGCCTCGTAGTCGGCCCAGTCGTCCATCCACGGGTAGTCCGACCCGAGCATCAGTCGCTCGGTACCGAACCAGTCGGCGAGGTGTCGGACGTACCCCCACAGGTCCTCGTAGGGCCAGGACTCGTCGCTCGACCGGGGGAGCGAACTCACCTTGACGGCGACGTTCTCGTTGTCGGCCAGCGACTCGAAGTCGGTCCACGGTGCCTCACTCGGATCGGTCGTCTCGTCGGGGTAGGCCATGTGGTCGACGACGAGTTGCACGTCCGGGTACCGCTCCGCGAGCGTCTCCAGCATCGAAATCTGCTCGGCTTTGGGGAAGACGAATATCGAGGTGTCCTGCGTGGCCGCCTCGTCCCAGACGGGTTCGAGCGCGTCGTCGAGTATCCAGTCGGCGGTCCGGTCCAGTTCCGAGGAGTGTTCCTCGTAGGCCAGACAGGCGTGCATCCTGACGCCGAGCATCCGGTCGTGGCCGACGACGCGGCGGAGGGCCGAACGGACCTGTTCGGGGTCACCGTAGAAGTCCATCAGGCCGACGCCCCACAGGCGGTCTGGAGAGGCCTCGATGGAGCGCATCGTGTACTCGTTGGCGCGCACGCCGCGGCCGTACAGCGGCGTCGTGACCATGACGCTCTCCTCGACGCCGGCGGCGTCCATGTCGGCTATCAGGTCGTGGACGGTGTAGGCCCCCTCCCATCCCGGTGGCAGGAGTTCGGCGGACCACGGCAGTTCCTCGGTGTCTGGACCCCACGTGTGCGTGTGTGTGTCTACGAATCGCATCGAATCACTCCAGATTCCCCCCGCCGCTCACTCTGAGGACGTCGCCGACGACGTAGTCGGCCCGGTCGCTGGCCAGCCACAACACCGCGTCCGCGAGGTCCTCGGGTTGACCGAGTCGACCGAGTGGCCGCTTCTCGCCTCGTTCGCGGAGAATCTCCTCGGTGGTCCGGTCGGGGTCGTCCCTCGCTTCCATCTCGGCCTCGTAGCGGGTCTGGGCCGTCTCTGTGACGTCCGTCGAGATGGCGTTCATCCGGATGCCGTGATCGGCCAGTTCCTGCGCCATCCGCCACGTCAGGCCGTTTATCGACGTCTTCGAGATGCCGTACAGGCCGAACGGGCCGGTACGCCGGTCCCCCGCCTGACTGGTGTGGTTGACGATACAGCCCTCGATATCCTCGGCTATCATGTGCTCGGCGACGAGTTTCGCGGCGTAGTACTGCGACCGGACGTTGACGTTCATCGTCGTGTCCCACTGGTCCAGCGTCGCCTCGACGAGCGACTCCTCGCGCGGCCACATGGCGGCGTTGTTGACGAGCAAATCTATTTGCTCGAAGGCGTCGATGGACTCCTCTACGAGCCGTTCGAGAGCCCCCGGGTCGCCGACGTCCGCCGCGACGCCGATGGCGTCACCCGGCCCTCGCTCGTCGAGTTCGTCGGCGGCGTCAGTCACGTCGACCTCGTCCCGCGCGTTGACGACGACGTTCGCCCCGGCGTCGGCGAGTCCCTCCGCGATGCCCCGGCCGATGCCCTTCGTCGACCCGGTGACGATCGCGGACTCGCCGGCGTAGTCGTACTCGGTATGCCCTACCATGACACAGTAATCGTCTCGCTATACCGTCAAGAATCCACCGGTAGGCCCCATCGCGACGAGACGTCGACCTCGCGGTCGGACGCTCCCGACCCGGCAATCGCCCGTGGAAGCACGCAGATTTATTGGGATGGTCTCTCATGATACTGCTATGGCTCCGGAGATTACCAGCATCGAGTCAGTGGAGTTCTCCTATCCTATCGAGGACGTGGGTACCGACCAGCACGGGTTCAACCTCGTCTACGAACCCGGATCGGTGACCGAGCGAAAGCTGTTCGGCCTCAAGATTCACACGGACGAGGACAGTACGGGCGAGTACGTCGGCGGGAACTCGCCGGGCGCGGCCCAGATCAACACGTTCGCGAACTACCTCGTCGGGAAGAACCCCCTGAAGCGGGAGAAACACTGGAGCGAGATGAAGCGAGCGCTCCGGAAGTACGACCGGATGGGGATGGGCCCCATCGACATCGCGCTGTGGGACTTCGCCGGGAAGTACCACGACGCACCCATCCACGAACTGTTGGGCACCTACCGCACGAAGTTCCCCGCCTACGCGTCGACGTACCACGGCGACGAGAACGGCGGTCTCGACACGCCCGAGGCCTTCGCGGACTTCGCCGAAGAGTGTCTGGAACTGGGCTACGGTGCGTTCAAGATTCACGGCTGGGGCGGCAGCGAGGGGTCACGTGACCTCGACAGAGAGATAGCCGCGGTCCACGCCGTCGGCGACCGCGTGGGCGACGAGATGGACCTGATGCACGACCCGGCCTGCGAACTGGAGACGTTCGCCGATGCGCTGAAACTCGGCCGCGCGCTGGACGAGGTGGGCTTCTTCTGGTACGAGGACCCGTATCGGGACGGCGGCATCTCCCAGCACGGCCACCGGAAGTTGCGACAGGCCCTCGACACCCCACTCCTTCAGACCGAACACGTCCGCGGCCTCGAACCGGCGACGGACTTCGTCGCCAACGAGGCGACGGACTTCCTCCGGGCGGACCCGGAGTACGACGCCGGCATCACGGGCGCGATGAAACGCGCGAGCGTGGCCGAAGGATTTGGCCTCGACGTGGAGTTCCACGCGCCCGGCCCCGCCCAGCGCCACTGCATCGCGGCCATCCGCAACACCAACTACTACGAGATGGCGCTGGTCCACCCCGACGCGCCCAACACCACGGCGCCCATCTACGCCGGGGAGTACGAGGACCAACTGGAGACCGTCGACGGGAACGGTATGGTCGAAGTCCCGGACGGCCCGGGACTGGGCGTCGACTACGACTGGGACTACATCGAGGCCAACCAAACGGGAAGCCTCCACACCTACGAGTGAGATGACATACAGAGCCGGTATCATCGGAACGGGCGGTATCGCCGGAATGGGTATCCTCGGGATGCACGACGAGGCAGACATCGGACGGAAGAAGGTCCGAGCGAGCCACGCGGGCGGGTACGACGCCACCGAGGGCCTCGAACTCGTGGCGGTGGCCGACGTCGACGAGGAGAAACTCGACCGCTTCGGCGAGGCGTGGGACATTCCCCCGGATCGGCGCTACGTCGGCCACGAGGCCATGCTCGACGCCGAGGACCTAGACGTCGTCTCGGTGTGTACCCCGTCGTATCTGCACGCGGACCACGTCGTCGACGCGGCGCGGTCGGCGGCCGACCCGTCGCTCGTCTGGTGCGAGAAACCCATCGCCTCCTCGGTGACCGACGCCGAGGAGATGGTCGACGTCTGCGCGGAGACCGACACCGAACTGCTCGTGAACCACTCGTTCCGGTTCACGACCAAACTCCAGCGACTCCGCGATCTCGTGCAGGACGAGGACATCATCGGCGACGTGCGCTCCGTCGCGACCCAGTTCCGGATGGAACTGCTGCGCAACTCCACGCACTTGCTCGACACCCTCGTCTACCTGCTGGACGACCGGGCCGACACCGTTTCGGGATACATCACCGGCGAGAACGAGGCCGTCGACTCACTGGAAGCGGCCGAACGGGTCGACGATGCGGGCGGCGGCGGGTTCGTCGTGATGGACGACGGCACGTTCGTCACCATCGACTGCACCATCCCGCGGGCGGAGTCCTCGATGACGCTGCAGTTCATCGGGAGCGAGGGGAAACTCTACCTCAACAACGACGACGGCGAGTGGCGCTATTGGCGGTTAGAGGACGGCGACCACGTCGAGGAGCCACTCCCGGGAATCGAGGGCGCGTGGACGTGGGACGAGGACTACCGCGACGCCTTTGCCAACGCTGCCGGCGACATCGTCTCGGTCCTCGACGGGGACGTACCGAACCCGTCGACGGGCGAGGAAGCGACACGGTCGCTGGAGATCATCGCCGGGTTCTACATTTCGCACTACACCGGCGGCCAAGTGTCCATCCCGCTGGACCGCCCGCTGAAAGACGTGACAATCACGTCGTGGTGAGTCGGGTCGAGCGAAGTGGTGTTCCGCGTACCTGAACGGCGGTTCCCCGGAACCGGCCGACCCGTTTTTCTGCTCGGAATGCCAAGGAATGGTATGGACGACGACGCCGACGTGGTCACGCTGACGTACAGATCGACCGGTTCGGCCGACGTAGCGTCGTCGCTACGCGACGAGACGTTCCAGCGCTACCTCCGCCGGTCGAAGGAGGGCCCCGTCTCCGCCGGCGAGAAGTGGGACGAGGTAGTCAACGACGGATGCGGGACGACGACCGACGTCACACTCACTGTGGCCCGAGTAAGCGGCGGTGGGGCCATCGGAGGGGCGACACAGTTCGAGTTCATCCCGGCGACGGAGTCATAACGGGTTTTCGCCGTCCGGCTGTTCAGTCGAAGTGAACGCGGCGTAGCGTCCCTGTCCCGGCCCGTCGGCCGACCGCATAACACAGGTACGTCTGTTATAATACCGAGAGTAATCCGTTTTCCTTGGCCGTCGCCGTGTTCCCCAGAGTGGAACAACTGTCTCGCCCGTCCGGATAGCGACCACGAAAATCGGTCGGCGTGTCGGGAGTGTCCGCCGGATGGGCGACTGGGGATGCGCCTCTGGAGTCAGACGGTCGCCACTGTGTTCGAGAGGCGGCCGATATCCTCGATGTCGACGTCGATGCGGTCGCTCGGTCGGAGCGTGAACCCCTCTTCGGGGACGAGCGACGTTCCGGTCAGTAGCACCGTCGTCTCCGGAATGCTGTTGTGACGCGTGAGAAACGAGACGAGTTCCTCGCAGGTACGAACCATCTCACCGGTCGAGGTGGCCCCCTCGTACTGTCGCTCGCCGTCGCGTTCGACGGTCATGGTCATCTCCAGATCGTGTGGGTCGCCGACGGAGTCTGGCGTCGCGACGCATGGGCCGAGCGAGCAAGAGCGGTCGTAGATCTTCGCCTGCGGGAGGTAGAGCGGGTTCGCACCTTCGATGGACCGACTGCTCACGTCGTTGCCGACCGTGTAGCCCACGACGTCGCCATCGTGGAGTACGATGCCGAGTTCGGGTTCGGGGACGTCCCACTCGGAGTCGCCACGGATGCCGACCGCTTCGCCCGGACCGACCACGCGCGAGGGCGTCGCCTTGAAGAATATCTCCGGCCGCTCGGCCTCGTAGACGTCGAGGTACATCTCGGGCATCCCGCTCTCGGCCTCTCGGGCCTGTTCGCTTATCTCGTAGGTGACGCCGGCGGCCCACACCTCGTCGACGACCGGAGCGGTACAGTCGGCGGCGTCGGGTGGTTCGACCGCCGCCGCGTCGTCGAACAGCCCCGTAGCCACGTCGTCGACAACTACCCCAGCGACGTCGGCGACGTGTGCGAGGTCGGTGAACGACGTCACGCTCGACCGGGCGGCAGTGAGGTCGTAGGCAGTGTCGTCCGCACGGGCGAGTAGCCGTGGCTGTCCGTCCGTGACTGTGCGATAGTATCGCATACGTAGCTACTGCACGCCCGAGGTTCTTGTCGGTTCCGGTGGCCCCACCAAAACTTTCTCGTAGCCCCGGCGTGTCGATTAATTCGATGACCGAAACGTACCACAACTACGTCGACGGCGAGTGGGTAGCCGCCGAGACGGGCGAGACGTTCGAGAACCGCAACCCCGCCGACCGGAGCGACGTGGTCGGGGAGTTCCAACAGTCCGGCGTCGAGGACGCCGAACGGGCCGTCGAGGCCGCGGCGGCCGCGAGCGACGAGTGGGCCGACACACCGGGGCCAGAGCGCGGGGCGATTCTGCGGGCCACGTCACAGGCGCTCGAAGCGCGCAAGGACGAACTGACAGAGACGCTCGTCCGCGAGGAGGGGAAGGCCCGGCCCGAAGCGGCCGGTGAGGTCCAGCGCGCCATCGACATCTTCTCGTACTACGGGGCGAAGGCCAGCGACATCGGCGGGACGGTCAAGTCCTCTAGCAGTCGAGATACGACGCTGTACACGGTGAACGAACCCGTCGGCGTCGCCGGCCTCATCACGCCGTGGAACTACCCCATCGCGATTCCGGCCTGGAAGATCGCGCCGGCACTGGCCACCGGAACGACCGTCGTCTTCAAGCCCGCCTCCGCCGCGCCGAACGTCGCCCGGAAACTCGTCGAGTGTCTAGACGAGGCCGGCCTCCCAGACGGCGCCCTCAACTTCGTTACCGGACCGGGCCGCTCCGTCGGCAAGACGTTCACTACGCACGAAGCCGTCGACGCCGTCTCCTTCACCGGCAGTTCCGCCGTCGGAAACACCGTCGGTGAACAGGCCAACGAGACGGGCA
Source organism: Haloarcula pellucida (assembly GCF_014647235.1). GTDB lineage: Archaea > Halobacteriota > Halobacteria > Halobacteriales > Haloarculaceae > Haloarcula > Haloarcula pellucida. Next base: position 793,501 of record NZ_BMOU01000001.1, on the reverse strand, counting down.
AGCGCGTCCAGCTAGAGATGGGCGGGAAGAACCCCGTGGTCGTGATGGACAGCGCGGACGTCGACGCGGCGGTCGACATCGCCGCGAGCGGCGCGTTCGGCGTCACCGGGCAGGCCTGTACGGCCACCTCCCGGGCCATCGTCCACGAGGACGTCTACGACGAGTTCGTCTCGGGCGTCGTCGAAGCCGCCGAGGCCATCGAGGTCGGCCCAGGCCTCGACGGCGCGGACATGGGCCCGCAGGTCAACCAGAGCGAACTCGACAGCACGCTGGAGTACGTCGACGTCGGCCAATCGGAGGGCGCGACGCTCGAAACCGGCGGCAACGCGGTCGACGTCGGCGACGGCTTCTTCGTCGAACCGGCGGTGTTCTCGGACGTGGAACCGGACATGCGCATCGCACAGGAAGAGATATTCGGCCCCGTCCTCGCAGTGCTCCCCGTCAGCAGCTACGAGGAGGCCCTCGACGTCGCCAACGGCGTCCCGTACGGGCTCTCGGCGAGCATCGTCACGCAGGACCTCACGGAGGCCCACGACTTCGTGGCCGAGTCCGAATCCGGCGTCGTGAAGGTAAACGAGAAGACGACCGGACTGGAGCTCCACGTCCCCTTCGGCGGGATGAAAGACTCCTCCAGCGAGACGTACCGCGAACAGGGTGACGCCGGCCTCGACTTCTACACCCTCTCGAAGACGGTGTACCTGAACTACTGAGGCCGCGATCCGGTTGCACCACCACTTTTTGGCGCCAGCAGTTCGACGGGATGCCGGGGCTTGCGCTCTAGCAGGGCGTCGATCTGTTCGAGACAGGAGGTGCCGCTGGCGACGACCGGTCGCTCACTGACGCCCTCGGCGTCGAGTTGTGCGGCCAATCGGTCACCGACGTCCATGCTGAGTTCGTAGTAATCGCTCTTGTAGCCGAAACTCCCGGCCATGCCACAACACTCCACGTCGGAGGTGACTACGTCGTAGCCCAGCCGTTCGAGGACGGCGACGGTGTGGGCTTCGAGGCCGAGCGTCCGCTGCTGGCAGTGGGCGTGGTAGGCGATTTCCTCGACGTCGACGGCAGCCAATCCCCCCTCGTCCGCACCGCTTTCGAGCAGTCCGTAGACGTACTCCATGACCTCGTAGCTGTGCTTCGCGAGCGTCTCGAACGTAGACTCGTCGACCAGTTTCTCGTACTCGGAGACGAACATCGCGTGGTCGCTCGGTTCGATGACGACCACGTCCCGCCCGTCCGCAATGTGCGGCGAGAGCACCTCGTAGACTCGTTCGGCGTGGTCCGTCGCCGTCGCGACCATTCCCTGTGAGAACGGGGCCCGGCCGCTTGAGGACACCTCGGGCACCACGACGTCGACGCCGAGCGCTTCGAGGACTTCGACGGCCGCTTTCCCCCGCTCGACCTGTACGTGGTTGGTGTAGAGGTCCGGGTAGACGACGGCCCGTCTCACGGGGTCCGTGACAGTCGACGCCCGGTTCGCGAACCACTCGACGAGCGTCTCACGCTGGAACTGCGGGAGGTCGCGGCGCGGGTCCACGCCCAGCACCCGGTCCATGAGCCACCGCGCAGTCTGCGTGTCGGCCAGCCAGTTCGAGACGGGCGCGGTTGCGCTCCCGAGTCTCGCGACCGTCTCGAAGTTGCCGAAAAAGCGCTTCTGGAGTGGGGCGCCGTCGGCTTCCGCGTCGGGCGTCAGCCCGTCGACCAGCCACTCCGCGGGTCGCTCTCCCTCGCGGTTGATGCGGTCCCGAACGACCGTGTTGATCCACGGGATATCTATCTCGACCGGGCAGGCGTTGACACACCGGGTGCACCCCGTACAGAGGTCGTTGAACTCGGCGGCGGTGTCGAGCCCCTCGATGCCGGCCTCCCATCCGGTGGCGATGCCGCCCGAGTACGTCTCGCCGCCGAAGGCGTGGCCGCCGACGCTCTGGAAGTTCGCACACGAGTTCGCACACGCCGAGCAGCGGATGCAGTACAGCGTCTCCCGCAGGTCGTCGTCCTCGCGCATCGCCAGCCGGCCGTTGTCGACGAGGACCAGATGGAAGTCCCGGTCGTTTGCGAACGCAGAGAGGGGCGTCTCGTCGTCCGCGAAGTCGACGGCGGGCGTCTCGACCGGCGGCGTCAACAGCGAGACGTAGGAGGTGATGTCCTGTCCGGTACCCGAGCGACCGATGAGTTCGACGAACGGCTGGAAGTCGGCGACGCTCGGGACGATTTTCTCGACGCCGGCGACGGCGATATGGGTGTCCGTCGCAGCCACCGTCTTCCGTGCGTTGCCCTCGCTCGTTACGAGCGCCATCGTCCCCGACTCGGCGGCGAGGAAGTTCGCGCCCGTGATGCCCACCTCGCTGTCGACGATGCGCTCGCCCAGTTTCTCGCGGGCGAACATCGTCAGTTCCTCGGCCGTCTCCAGCGGTTCCTCGGGATCGAACAGTTCGTTGAACAGGTCGGCGATGGACTCCCGGGACTTGTGGATAGCCGGCGCGACGATGTGGGAGGGCGCTTCCTCGGCCAACTGGAGGACCCACTCGCCGAGGTCCGTCTCCAGGACGTCCACCCCGTCGGCTTCCAGCGCTTCGTTGACCTCCAGTTCCTCGCTGGTCATCGACTTGCTCTTGACCACGCGGGAGGCGTCTCGCTCGGCCACGACCGACCGGATGTACTCGTTGGCGTCCGCGGCGTCCTCGGCGACGTACACCGTGCCGCCGTTCTCGACGACGGACGTCTCCAGTCGGTCGACGAGTTCTGGCAACCGCTCGATAGCGTCTTCCTTGATGGCTCTCGCCTCGCTTTTGAGCGCCTCGTAGTCTTCGAGGTCGGCCACCGACGCGTACCGGCCCTCGTTGAACCCCTGCGTGTTCGCTGCGATGGCCGCCCCCTCGGTCCGCATCAGGTCGCGGATGTCGTCGACTCTCGACATTCAGGCGTCCTCCGTGACGACGATGGCTCTGACGTCTTTCGGCCCGTGGGCCCCGCGGACGAGTGCGCCCATGTCAGCCGTCGCGCTCGGGCCGGTCGCGAGTATCGCGCTTCCCCGTGATTCGTCTATCTCGTCCCCCAGCGATTCGATAGCTGTCTCCATCTCGGTGACGAGGTCTGTCTCACGGACGACGACGACGTGGGTGTCGACGAAGAGACTCACCAGTTCGCTCCCGCGGTCGGTCTGTTCGAGCGCGACCGTCCCGTAGTCAGCCACGCCGAGACGCGCACCAGTCACCCCCGTTCTTGCCTCCCTGAGTTCGACCGGGGTGGGGTCTACGACCACGTCGGTATCGGCGAGCGAGAACGCGTCGTCGGCGAACGTCTCCTCCAGTGCGACGCCGACCGCTGGCGGTTCCACGACGTCGTTCACCTGTGATGCGACGGCCGCTCGGCCGACGCGGGTCACCGGCACGTCGTACTCGGCGAGCGACGACTCGAACGTAGCGAGTGTATCTGAGGCCATTGGTATTCGAACACATGGTTCACACGAGTATAAAATTTCGAACCGAAAGCGCCGCACCGTCGACGACGGCGTCCGGCCGTTACTCCCCGACGACGGGGTTCTCGAGGACTCCGATGCCCTCTATCTCTACCTCGACGGTGTCGCCCGGTTCCATCAGTTCCGGTGGATCGCGGAAGATGCCGACGCCGCCCGGGGTCCCCGTGGAGATGACGTCGCCGGGACGCAGCGTCATCGCGTCGCTGATGTACGCGACGAGTTCGTCGACGTCGAAGATGAACTGCTCCGTGTTCGAGGACTGTTTGGTCTCGCCGTTGAGGCGACAGGCCACGTCGACGCCGTTGGGATCGAACCCGTCACCGGCGACGAGCGTCGGCCCCATCGGCGAGAACGTGTCGTAGCTCTTCCCGCGGAAGAACTGTCCGTCGTCGAACTGCGCGTCGCGTCCGCTCACGTCGTTGATGACTGTATAGCCGGCCACGTGGTCTCTGACTTCGTCGGGGTCGAGGCTACTGGCCGTCTGGCCGATGACGACGCCCAGTTCGACCTCGTAGTCGACGTCGTCGAGGTCGGCGGGGTGGACGATCGGGTCACCGGGGTTCGTGACGGACGTCGCCGCCTTCGAGAACAGCAGTGGTTTCTCGGGGATCTCCTCGTCCTGTTCCTCGGCGTGGTCGCGGTAGTTCAGACCGGCACAGACGATTTTTCCCGGGGCTTCGACCGGCGCGAGCAGCGAAACGTCGCCGTCGACGGCCGTCAGCGACCCCGTCTCGAGCGCTTCGCGGACTCTGCGTCGGTAGCCCGCCGACCCGATGTCGGCGAGCGTCGGATCGCTGCCGGGCCAGTCGGCGAGCGAGTAGACCCGCTCGTCTGCTCGGACGCCCCACTCCGGACCTGTACCTGCGACTGTGTAGCGGACGAACTGCATACCAGTTAACGATTGCCGCGCCAGTATTTAAACGTTCCACGTTCAGCGCTGGTCGAGTCTGTTGGCGACCGCGGTGCCATCGACGGGTCGCTTCGGTCGAGCGTCGAAATCGAGGTGCAAAACCGGCAGCGCTCTTCCCGATTCCACTACGGGAGCCAGCCGCCTCATTCCATATTCAATATAGCGACATACGGTTCATCAGACCGATATCGCCCACCGAATAATACATCTCTTTGACACTATTGGGCAACGGACGCTTCGCCGACCCTCGAATCAGGACTCGAAGGTTCGCTCGATGAGGAACTTCACGAGATACATCGACGCGACGATGCTCACGAGCATCACCACGATGACGATGAGGATCATGAACAGACGAACGAGTCCGGGGTCTGCCATGCTATGGTGCCCTCCCTTCGACCCGTTCGTAGCGGTTGGGGGCCGTGTCCATATCCACGCTAAGCCAATCCAGCGTCAAGCCGTTTTGGATTCGCCAACCGCCGTCGGCTTTCGTGGGGAAGCGATAGCGAATCAGACGTCGGTGGCGGTAGGTTATCGACACCGACCGGGTCGGCGTGAAGGCACGTTCCCACCGCGCCCGTCCAGTAGCGGCCGAGAGTCACTTCTGGTGGCATTTCGGGACGCGTTCGTCGCCGTATCGGACTCGTCCTCGGGTAGCCGTCGCGTAGGAGACGGCTAACCTTACGGTCCGTTCCCGACCCTCGCGTATGGGGATTGACTCGGGCGCAGAAGGCGGCGAACACCCGGACCGGGAGAACAATCCGTATCAGCGAGACGGGCTTCAAGGTGTGGTGCAGGCCCTCTACAACAGAGTGCGGCCGCACTTACCGCGAAAGATGGGCGTGTACAACGGTGTGCACGCACGGGGACCGAGGCTCTTCGACGTCTCCGACGTACTCCCGGACTACGAAGACGACTTGCTCGGACTGGTGCGAGAAGCCGTCGACGACGGTGACCACGTGACACTCGTCGGCGGAGGACTCGGGATATCGACTATCGTCGCAGCGAGGCAGGGGGCGGCGTCGCTCACCGTCTACGAGCCAGCAGCAGACCGTGCGCGCCTCGTCGCGGAGAACGCAGCCCTCCACGACGTCCAACGCATCGAAGTCCATCACGCGGCCGTCGGGGACGCCGCAAACGCGGCCGGCCCCGTTGCCGGAGCAGACAGAATCATACCCGCGGACCTACCGGACGGTGACGTACTCGTCCTCGACTGTGAGGGTGCGGAGGTAGACATCATCACCGAGATGCCAAACGGGTACCGGGTCGTCGTCGTCGAGACACACGGCGCGTTGGGTACGTCGAAAGACGACGTCCACAGCGCACTGGAGACTCACGACGCCGAGGTTCTGGCAGTCAGCGAAGACAACCCTGCGGCTGGGATATACACGATACTCGCACGGCTGTAGGCTGTCTGCCGAGACGGCCCGTAGTAGCTCCGTCGACGTCCTGCTCAAAGCGCTCTGGCGAACGTCGATACAGTGACCGAGCGGGTTGGCCGAGTTTAACACACCAGCTAGTGAGGATTGGCGAATCATCACCGACGACCCCGCACCGAACGCTACCCATCCTGTCCGGGCGGGCCTATCGAGATACGTTCGAACGAGCCCACAATTGGTGGCCCGACGGTACCGACCGCGAGGTCCCGAAAGTCATTCAGGGACAGGCCACTGCCGACCCGGCCCGCACGGAATTCCACACCGAGCGAGCCACAAATTTATATCCGTGAATGTAGCCCTTCAACGGCGACGGCGCTTCGCCAGCTCGTAGATAGATGCGTATGAGTATACTCATATTGGGGCTGATTGCGGGCCCATTGGCACAAATAAGTGTCTTTATCCGGTAAGGTAGGACTACTTTGAAGTGCGCGGGGTGAGAGGGGGTGGTATGGCAGCGGACAACGATGGGACCGAGCGAACGTCCGTTCGGACGTACGTCCCAGCCTATCAGAAAGAGCGGTGGCGCGAACACGCCGACGAACTCGACATGAGTCAGAGTGAGTTCGTCCGGACGATGGTGCAGGCGGGTCGGAGCGGTTTCGAGCCACCGGAATCGGCATCGACGGGTGGCGTCCCGGATAGCGGCGGCCGAGAGGAACCCACTTCTCCGGACACAACCCCTGGGGTCGACGGCCTGAAGACGCGGGTGCAGGACGTTCTCGCCGACGGGGGCCACTACGACTGGGACGAGTTGCTCGCGGAACTCACTGACGACATCGAACAGCGACTCGACGAGACGTTACAGGAACTCCAGTCGTCGGGTCGGGTCCGATACAGCGGCCGGCACGGAGGGTACGTGCTGGACGAATGAGTTCAGACGCCACCACGCCGGACGCGAGCGAAGACCCGGTCGGGTACTTCCTCGACGACATCACCTATCACGGCAAGAGCGACCGGACGCGGTCGTTCTACGAACGCGTCCTCCGTGACTTCGAATCGTTTCTCTCTGAAGGCGGGCGTCCGATCCCAGTCGCCGAGGCGTCCCACCGCGACTGTATGGCGTACGTCCACGGCCTCCGAGGGGAGCAAAGCGAGAGCACGGTCGCGACCTACGCTTCCTACCTCCACCGATTCTACGCGTACATGACGCAGGTCGGGACCTTCGACTCGAACCCGATGACGCTGGTGATGGAGGAGATGGACGAATCCATCAATACCGATCCGACTCGCCGGGAAATCGGGATACCGGCGATGCGTGCGTTCGTCGCCGGCGTGACCCATCCGCTCGAACGGGCCGTCGTCGTCACGCTGCTCAAGACCGGGATGCGTGTCGGCGAGCTCTGCAACCTCGACGTGCGTGACCTGAACCTCGCTGATGCAGGTCCGCGGCCCGACGTCCCCGTCCGTGCGAGCCTCGACGGCCGGGCGGATTCGCTGTACGTCTCGGCGGCCCCGGCCCGTACCAGCGTCGTCAACGGCGAGGAACGCACGGCCTCGAACAAGCGAAAGCGGGATACGACCGTCCCCGTCGACGACGAATTAGCCGCTGTCCTCCGTCGTTGGCTCGCGATACGCCCGGATACGCAATCGCCGGCCGAGCCGCTTTTCGTCTCGACGAGCGGCGACTGGGGACAGCGATTGACGCCGGACATGGTCCATCACGTCGTCGAGACGCACGCTCGAAGGCACGGTTGGTACCGCGACGGCGGCGGCGCCGAAGAGAACGTCACGCCCCACTACTTCCGGCACTTTTTCACCACACACCTCCGGGACCGCACCGGAGACCGGGGGGTCGTGAAGTATCTTCGAGGCGACGTCGCCCAAGACGTCATCGACACCTACACCCACGAGTGGGGCGACCGCGTCAGGGACGTCTACACGGCGAATATCTACTCACTGCTGTAGCCAACTCGAATTTTGTTGCCCTCGAAACAACAGTACTGTGGCCGCTGCCAGACTCATAAATTGCATAGTGCTATATCGAAACACCTGTGGAGTGTTCTGAAGATGGGGGTATAATGCACAGGTTCAACTGGCGTTTCTCAGGGATGTGAGTGGTAGCTGGCGGCCGGGCTAACCGGTACAATCGGGCGTTTTATCAGAATGATGAGACAGAATCAGTCTTCGTCGTCCAGCTGGGCGCGGAGTTCTTCGAGTTGGATCTGTTGAAATCCTCAGGGAGTTACAGGTACGTCCGGTAGTCTGACCGGATGGAAGCCCTCCCGAAATCGCGCTTGCTCCGGTTCGTTGAGCAAGCGTGTGAAAAGTGAGGCGGGAGAATTTCTTGCTGGTCAATGGCAGAAATCGCCCGCCTCAGCGGTAGTAGTGACTGGATTGATTTGGATTTTGTGGAGCGCGAGCGGACACCCGAGCCAGCGATGGAGCTCGGTATTCAGATGCACGTAGCGGTATTGTCACTCTCGAATACCATCTCTGTTCTTGATAATGTCCGTTCGAAGAATACATCCGCATGGTCACACGCGCAGCGTGGAAGGCACTCTCAGTTCGTCGCTCGATCCCAGCGAACCGCCCACCTGACGACCGGTTCGAGCGGTAATACCGACCGGGACACCTCTCCAAGCAGTGGCAACGCTGTCGTGTCGGCGGCGAACTACCGCCGCCGACACCTTCGTGAGATCGCTGGCCTGAAGTGGACGTCAACTGCTGGTCCGGCGACTGTTTCATCAGTGAACTCGCTCGTCAGAACCAGTTAGCCAAGGACGCTTTGTGAGGTACTGAAACGAACGAAATTCTCTATTTTCGGCTGTTTTCGACCACTACAACCGCTCTCACCAAAATCTTTCTCAAAGAACTGCGGCACAAACACGATGTCGAAACCACCGTATTTCTCTTCGATGGTGCGAAACATCTCCAACCTGCACTGCAACGAGCCGGGCTCCGATTTCAGACAGAACGCCACGGAAATCGAAACGCCATCGAACGTATTTTCCGAGAAGTAAAGGGTCGAACCTCTTCGTTTTCAAACTGCTTCAGCAACGTCGAACCGAGTACAGCTGAAAACTGGCTCTAGAGTTTCGCTCGCTGGCACAATGCTCCAAACTAAACACTGCCATTTGTGGTGTGTAACCAGTGTGCGGTAACAGTGTTCGTTATCCAACCGCCAATTCGACCAAAGATAACCGCGAGTACACATAATACACCCAATATAACCACGGAGGAAATAGTGAATATAAACGGTCCGCCCTTCCAGCTTGTAATATATGCCATATTAGGCGGGATAGATAAAATAAAGCTAATGATGGCACCAATAAATGCAGTGCGGAGTCCCGCGGCACCCGGATCTGCCGAACGAGCGACTGCGATACCCCCAGCAAGTACGGTCCCGAATAACAATATTGAACCAGAAGGGCCCTGTCCAGAGATGGACAGCGAATTTCCGACAACGTTGATAGCTAGCCCACCCAGCGCACCGAGAACTGCAATCCGCCATACCTGAGGAATGCCGCGAATTCGAGGGGTATATACCATACCAAATATACCTATGTGTCTTTGTGGTAATATAAATTTCGGAGAATAAATGGGCACGGCACTGTCTAGTTGAGCGAGTTTGAGAAGCGAGGAGGCCGTAGCGAGAAGTGCTCATGCAACTCACAAACCTCCTCAGAGAGACGTTAGATGAGGACAGCCAAGACGTTTGGGAGAACGAGCGCATCCCGACACCCGTCCGGCGGTTTGGGGTGCGTCTCCATACGGCGGGGCTGTCGATCAGGGAGACGGTCGCTATCTTAGAGTTGCTGGGTGTCGACCGTTCTCACGGTGCGGTCTGGAACTGGGTTCATACGTTGTCTGAAGCACAGAACGACCCGCCGACGGCGCAGCCGTCGCGGGTCGCGGTCGACGAGAAACAAATCGAGGTCGATGGCGAGAAAAAGTGGTTGTACGCTGCTGTCGACACTGAATCAAAGCTGCTGCTCGAAGTTGACGTGTTCAGCCGCCGCGAGACTGCCCCCGCGGCGGCGTTCCTGCATCGGCTCACTCAGAAACACGACGTCGCCGAGACAGTGTTTCTCGTTGATGCTGGCAACTAGACTATAACATAAAATGACATACATTCCTGCAACATTACAATAAGTACAGTTACTAAACTAGAGACACAAAGATTTCATTCTAGGGCGAAATAGTGTAATTATGATGGATCGACGTACGGTATTAGGAAGTGTCTCCACTGCAATATTAACCACTTTAGCTGGCTGCAGCAGATCTCTTATAGGCGACGACACAGATACATCATCAGAAGAGGATTATACAACTGATACCGATGCACATGATACACCCGATTTAACTGAACCCTGCAGTGTTTCATCGACACCAGAAGCGGATTACCCTGTTTTTCCTTCAGAAATAACTGAAGAGAATGTCGAGACATTCGCTGTCGATTTTGAAAAACGATTCGCCGAAGCAACAATCAAAAACCAGCCAAATAAAAAATTTGGTGGATTCGACGGATCGACAGGAAATGTCCATGAAAAAACGAAGAGTGGATATTTCATTGAAGTTACCGTGTCTGTCGATTATGCGATGGCTCGAGGAGATGAAACGGGAACAGATCTGGGCAGTGAAACTTTCAATTCATGGTACTATATTAATTCAAAGTTTGCTTCTCGCTCTGATAGAGACACATCTGGCTCTCCACCTAATTCGGGATGGAAGACTGTTGCTTGTGCTTAGACCTAAACTATTACCACCAAAAGCCGAATAAACTCATTACACTGACCGATATTGAGTCGCGCGCCCGTTCCCAATCTGACGAATTCGACATTCCTTCCAGCCGGAGGTCAGTACCGACACCGACTTCACGAGCGAACGCATGGACCACGGCGCCCGCCGAGTTATCCTGCAAGCAATTCACATCGTGGAAGGTACGCGTCCCGAGGACTTCGTCGGGACCTAACTCGCAACCGTGGAATTGATCGTCGTCTGGTTTCTCGGGCATCAAATCACGAGCCTACGGAGGGGCTCACCGATTGTGCCCCGGAAAAATAGGCTCGTCAGTACTCACTGGGTACAGATGTAGCAGACTGAATGCTCGTCCCAGAGAAACCTCCGAGGTTGTGGTTCGCCACGAATGGCCCAACGAACTCGGGTAATCTGGAACCCACCGGTCCCTGATCAACCGATTTGATAGAACGTCATAACATCGGTACCTCTGTTAGAAACGACCGCCTACGTCGGCGTTCGCCCACACGTCAGTTCGCATCTGCCGAACGCTCCGCGATGGTAGTTCGGACAGACGGGTCCGCGCCATCCCGCAGTTTCTGGCGGGATGGACACGCGAAGGCGTACCGCTCTACCGCAATGGGTGTGAGATTGTTTGTAGGTGACGAACGCGAGGTGGAGCGCCAGCACCCCGTCGTCCCGCGACAGCCGTCTCGGCGGCTGTGAGACAGCGACCCATCCGTTCGGCGTCCGCAAACGACCCCGGAAGCAGTCAAACGGTGGCGTCAGCACGCGATCCAACGACCGTCTACGCATACCGTTCTCAATCGTGTAGCTCGCGTCCTCGCTGGCGAGGACGGGAACGGTCGGAGCAGCTTTCCGGATAGCCGAGTCCAGTGTACTCGGACCGGTCCGCGATATCGATCGGCCGGCAGAAGTGAGCGTCTCGCCCGCGATCACCGGAGAGCGAACCCGAGGACAACGGGGCTGGTCGACCGGAAGCCGGTGGCTAGGTGCCTCGTCTGTGGCCGCTGGGGAAAGATATATGTGTAGTGTGAATGAAGTAACATGTGTATTAGACCCATGGTAAGCGATAGCCATTCAGACGGGCGTCTCTCACGACGGAAGTATATCACGGCAGTCGGCCTCGGCGTGAGTGTGGGACTCGCCGGATGTGGCGGCGACGGCGGTGACGGCGGTGGGGACGGAAGCGGAGACGGTGAGACGACGGCCGGCGACGGCGGTGGTGGCGGCGAGACGACGGCCGGTGATGGGACGACGACGGGCGGCGACCAGCAACAGACCTACCAGTTCGGGTTCTCCATCAAGAACATGAACAACCCGTGGCTACAGGTGTTCCGCAAAATCGGAGAGATCTACGCGGAGGAGCTGGGTCACGAGATACAGGTCACGCAGGCCGGCGGGGACGCACAGACGCAGATTCAGAACGTTCGGAGTATGCTAAACAGCGGCATCGACGGCCTGCTCATCAGCCCCTACTCCTCGGACGCCGCCGTCGGCGTCATCGAACGGGCGACCGAACAGGGCGTCCCGGTGTACACGGCCAACTCTTCGGCCCCGACGGACGCCATCCCGATGTTCACCGGGTTCGGGAGCTTCAACGCCGGCTATCGGGCGGGCCAGCTGATGGTCGAGGCACTGAACGACACCTACGGCGGGAGCCGCGTCGTCGACCTCGTCGGCGACCAGGCCGACCAGTCGGCGGTCCGCCGGAGCGAGGGGTTCCGACAGGCCATCAGCGAGGCCGACGGCATCGAAGTCGCACGGGTCATCTACAACAAGGGGTGGAGTCAGCAACGGGCCACCCAGAACCTCAGTGCGTTCCTCCAGAGCGACAAGGACATCCACGGTATCTACGCCGTCTGGGGCGGGGGCGCGTTGGCGGCGGTCAACGTCTTAGACCAGATGGGGATGCTCGCGACGCGGGACGACACGGAGAACTACATTCCCATCATGAACATCGACGGGTTCCCGGGCGTCATCGACGCCATCAGGCAGGGGTACGTCCACACCACCCTCCAGCAACCGATGCCGTTCTACGCCCCGATCTCGCTGGAGTACATGCTCCACCACCTCGACACTGGGAGCCCTGCGGTGCCACAACCCGGAGACGAAGTCAAGGCGGGGAGCTCCGCGAGCCTTCCCGGAACGGTCGCCGTCGAGAACATCGAGTACAACGGTGTTCGACCCCTCTCGGAACCGTACTGGTCGCCCGGGACGGTGACGGAGTGGACGTCGAACGACACCGCTTACTACCCGTGGCTGAAGCCCAAGACGGTCGCCATCACGCAGGAGAACGCCGACGCTGGCTACCTCTGGGGGAACTACGCGAGCGAGATACTGGAGTGATGCAGGCACCCATCGAGAGACCGCATTTATGAGTATCCGAGACAGAGATTGGGCGGACGTACTGGACCGGACGAGCGGCGAGAGTACCAAGTGGTTGCTCTGGGGCCTCGACAACATGATCTGGCCCATCGTCATCGTGACCTTCGCCGTCTTCGCGGTGTTGATGCCAGAGGTGTTCACCTCGGCCAGCAACATCCAGTTCATGCTGTACTCCAGTGCGGGACTGGGTGCGCTGGTACTGGCCGAGTCGCTCTGTCTCCTGAGCGGGAACTTCGACCTGTCGATCGGTTCTATTGCCGGCTTCTCGGCGATGGTCACCGCGCTCTTCCTGAACACGTGGTTCCCGTCGACCCCCGGCCTCGTCGGCGTCGTGCTGGTGCTCGCAATCGGCGGCGCTATCGGATTCGTCAACGGCGTCTCCATCGGCTACTTCGGCATCAACCCCTTCCTGCAGACGCTGGCCTTCTTCATCATCTTCCGGGGCGCGGTGTTCCTGCTGTCGACCATTACCGTTGCGCCGCTACCCGAGTCGTACCTGTTCATCGGCGGCGCGCTCGTCGGTGACCTGCCACTCATCGGTGAAGCGGGGTCTATCTGGTTGATCGACTCGATACCTATCGCGGTGCTGTTGATAGTGGGGCTGTACGCCGCGACGTGGTTCGTCATGAACTACCGGCGCATCGGACTGGCCATCATGGCCGTCGGCGGCGACGAGAACGCCGCCGAGGAAGCCGGGATTCCGCGCGAGCGAGTCCTGCTCATCGTCTTCACCACCTCGGGCGTCCTGAGTGGCCTCGCGGGCCTGCTGTACACCGGCTATCTCAGCGCCGCGCCGCCGGGTCTCGCGGAGGGTGACCTCTTCCCGGCGTTCGCGGGGGCCGTCATCGGCGGCATCAGCCTCACCGGGGGTCGCGGCGACATCGAGAACGCCTTCGGCGGGATGTTCCTGCTGACGATGATTCAGGTCGGCCTCGTGCAGGTCGGCGTCGGCGGCGACGCCATCCAGTTCATCAACGGACTGGTGTTGTTGCTGGCGATCTACCTCTACACCACCGAAGCGAAGATTCGGCATCGCCTCCTGTCGACCTGAGCGGTCGGCTTTCTCGCCGGTCGTTGCTGTCACGCGAACCGCTATCGGACAGTGAGCGACCAGCAGAACGCCCTATGCCCCTCGTGTGTGAACCGACACCAACCTATAAGCTACCTGTCTGTGAAGTGAACGGTATGCCACGGCTGAACGGCAGTGAGATCATCGCCGAGTACCTCGAACGGGAGGGTGTCGAGTACATCGTCGGCATCCCGGGTCACGGGAGCACGCTGCTGATAGACGCGTTCAACGACGCCTCGGTCGACGTCGTCCAACCTCGCCACGAACAGGGGGCGACACACTTAGCGGACGGCTACGCCCGCGCGAGCGGCGACCCGCTCGTCGTGTTCACCTCCATCGGCCCCGGTGCGACTAACACCGTCACTGGGGTGGCGACGGCGTTCGTCGACTCCATCCCGATGGTCGTGTTGACCGGCGGGCCACAGACCCACGAGTACGGACAGGGTATCTTACAGGAAATAGAACGAAAGCACCCCGGTGATTTCCCGAGCGTGATGGAACCGATAACGAAGGAGACGTTTCAGGTCCACGCCGTCGAACACCTCCCACGCACGCTCCGACGGGCGTTTCAGGAGGCCGTGACCGGCCGTCCGGCCCCGGTACACATCGAGATTCCGATGGACGTGCAGGCCGCCGAGGCGGACGTCGACATCCCGGACCCGGCACAGTCGAGAGCGCAGTATCGCCCCGCCGGCGACCCGCGGGCCGTCTCCGAGGCCGCCGAACTGCTCGTAAACGCCGAGCGCCCGGTCGTCGTCCCCGGCGGCGGCGCGATGCTCGCCGAAGCGTGGGACGAAGTGCAGGCCCTCGCCGAGTACGTACAGGCCCCGGTCAGTCCGACGTTTCAGGGTAAAGGCATCGTCCCGGAGGACCACGACCTGTTCGTCGGGTACGCGGGCGCGTGGGGGACGACGGCCGGCAACGAACTCTGTAGCAGCGCCGACGTGATTCTCGCGCTCGGGGTCCGGTTCTCGGACCTGCACACGTCGTCGTTCGACCCCGGCGTGAGCTTCGAGATTCCGCCCACGAAGCTGATTCACGTCGACGTCGATACCCACGAAATCGGGAAGAACTACCCCGTCGAGGTCGGCGTACAGGGTGACGCGAAGGTGGTCGCTCGACAGATTCGCGACGAAATCGAGGAGCGAATCGACCCCGTCGGCACGGCGGAAAACGAGTACTACGAGGAGGTACAGCGTCGCTGGGCCGAGTGGGCGGACCGCATCGAGGACCGCCACACCGAGGACTCGGTGCCCTTGTCGATGGCCCGCGTTCTCGGTGCGCTACGGAACGTCCTCGAGAGGGACGCCATCGTCACGTCGGGTGCCGGCCACCCACAGGACATCACGAACCCCGAGTTCCCGGTGTACGAACCGCGGTCGAACATCTCCGCGGGCGGGTTCTCCACCATGGGGTTCTCGCTCCCGGCCTCGATGGGCGCGAAACTCGCCGCACCCGACAGACAGGTGGTCTCCATACAGGGCGACGGCAGTTTCCTCCACTGCAATCAGGAGCTAATCGCGGCGGTTCAGGAAGACATCGACGTGAACGTCCTCGTCCTCAACAACCACGCGTGGCTCTCGATACGGAACCTGCAGGTCACCCAATCGGGATGGGACCGCGTCCTCGCGACGGAGTTCGACGAGGCACACGACTACGACGCCGTCGGCATGGCCGAGTCGATGGGCGTCGAGTACGCAGACCGGGTGTTCGAACCTGACGACCTCGAACCGTCGCTGTCCGGGATGGTCGAACACGACGGGCCGGCGCTCGTCGAGGCCGTCGTCCAGCGAGAGACGACAGAGACGGGCGGCATCATGACCGGCGCGTGGCACCTGCCCGGCCTCGGCGAAGGCTACGAATCCGACGAGCGGCCCGGCGACGAGTCGGCCGAGATAACAGAGGACGCGGCCGGCGACGACTGAGCGTACCCCGACGTCGGGGAAATACTTTTGTAACCTAGCTGATTATTATTGTCTATGTCAGAGAGTGGCACGACGAACCTCATCGAAATGCGCGGCATCGAGAAACACTTCGGCCGCGTCGTGGCGCTGAACGGCGTCGACCTCGAAGTGCGGGAGGGCGAGATAATGGGGCTGCTCGGTGACAACGGGTCGGGCAAGTCCACGCTCATCAAGACGCTCGTCGGCGTCCACCAACCCGACGCCGGCGAGGTGTTCATCCGCGGCGAGCAGGTCCACATCTCGAATCCCAAAGAGGCCCGGAAGTACGGTATCTCGACGGTGTATCAGGACCTCGCGCTCGTCGACACCCTCTCGGTGTCGGCCAACATGTTCCTCGCGCGCAACCCGATGAAGCGCTACGCCGGCATCTCGGTGGTCGACTGGGAGACGATGAACGAACAGGCTGAAGAGATAATCCGGAGCCGTCTGAACCTCGAAATCGACCCGACGGCGCGCGTCGAGTTTCTCTCCGGCGGTGAGCGGCAGGCCGTCGCCATCGCACGGTCGCTCGTCACCGACCCGGACCTCGTCATCATGGACGAACCGACCTCCGCCCTCTCTGCTGACTCCGCCCGACGGGTCCGTGACCTCATCCAGACGCTCAACGACGAGGGCATCACGGTGCTGCTCATCACGCACAACATGGACGAGGTGTTCGCGCTCACCGACCGCGTGACTATCCTCGACAGCGGCGACCTCGTCGGCACCGTCGACACCGACCGCGTGACCAAAGAGGACATCGTCCAGATGATGGTCTCCGGCGAGATGCCCGCCAGCATTCAGGACACGACGGGTGACACCGAAGCCCACGCCTGAGCGGGCCGATAGGTCCGTCGCCGAATCGTCCGGCCACCGCTCTCGACGGCAGGCCCCTACTCATACTGGTGGCTGTAAGTTCGTACAGATATTCGCCACCCCGGGGTGGCGAAGTACTGCAGTTTGTTACAGCCACCAGTATCAGCCCATCACGAGCGTCACCGGTACGTCGACGCTTAGAATCACGTCCTGTGTCGTGTCGCCGAAGACGGCCTTGCCGGTCGGCGTCCGTTGCCGGCCGGTGAGGAACACGTGGTCACAGTCGAACTCCTCGGTGGCGGCGACGATTCGGTCCGCCGAGTTCCCGAACGCCCCCTCGACGCTGAAGCGAACGTCCTCGGGGAGAAGCGCCTCACCGAGGTACGTCGCGAACGACTCCGCACCCTCGATGCCGGCCCGATAGTTGTGGTCGACGCCGGTCAACTCGCGCATCTTGTCACGGACGGCGCCGCTGTCGAAGGTGTCCGTGACGTGAAACAGTAGCAGTTCGCTGCCCGACCCGCGGGCGAAGTCGGTGGCGACGTCGAGCAGTTCGAGTACTTGTTGCTCCGGTTCGACGACGACGAGCGCACGCGTCATATCCGACTAGACGGGCCAGCAACGCAAAAACCCACGTGCCGGTCAGGGCTCGACGAGGACCTTCACGAGGTCCGTCGACTCGTCCGTGATGGCGTCGAACCCCGCCGGAACGATGTCGTCGAGGTCGATAGTCGCCGAGACGAACGCGTCCGTATCGACGTCGCCGGCGGCCAGCGACCGGATGACGGCGTCGAACTCGCCGCGGTGTGACAGCGGGGGATAGGCGTAGGTCTGACTCCCCTGTACCGTTCGCTCGGTGGTGACGACCTCCTTTAGGTCCGTCTCCGTCGTCTCCTCGAAGACGGCCCCGACGGTGACGACGCCGCCGCGGCGGGTGCTCCGGAGCGCCGCGTTGAAGGAGGGGTCGACGCCCGCGTACTCGAAGGCGTGGTCGACGCCGCCCGCCGTCTCGGCCCGAATGCGCTCGACGGGGTCCGCGGTGGTCGGGTCTATCGTCACGTCGGCCCCCAGTCGGTCCGCGATAGCCCGTCGACCGTCCTGCGGTTCGGAGACGAACAGCCGTTTCACGCCGGCGTCGAGGGCGGCGTGGACCGCCGTGAGGCCGATGGGGCCGGCCCCGAACACGGCGGCGGTGTCGCCGGGGCGCAGGTTCGCCCGGCGGACGGCGTGGAGGCCGACCGCCAGCGGTTCGACCAGTGCGCCGTCTTTCAGCGATACGTCGCCGGGGAGTTCGTGGACCTGCGGTTCGGGGACGACGACGTTCTCCGCGAACCCGCCCGTGTCTGTCTGGAGGCCGATAGCGGCGGCGTTCTCACAGCGGTTGTGGTGCCCTTCCTCGCAGTAGTAGCAGTCGTGACACGGGATGTTCGGCTCGACGACGACACGGGCGCCCTCGGAGAGTCTCGTCACGTCCTCACCGACCTCGGAGACGACGCCGGAGAACTCGTGACCGATGGTCACCGGCAGTGACTCGCCGGTCCGTGGATGGGGCGCTGCGGGCGTGAAAATCGGCCCCCCGAGGTACTCGTGTAAGTCGGTACCACAGATGCCACACCACGCGACGTCGATGCGGACGTCGTCCGGGCCGACGTCGTCGGTCGGTACGTCTTCGACGCGGACGTCTCCCGGACCGTAGTACACTGCTGCTTTCATGGCTGGATTCGTGTTGTATGCCCTCGCAAGGCACTACCAGAACGTTCGCCAGCGGTCGACAAAAGCGTTCTCCCGCCCCGCTGCCTACGAGCGAACGCGTCCGAACACTATTGTCGACCGCCGCTGAACGTGTAGGTGTCACGATGGTTCCACGACTTCCGACCGGTGAGAGCGACGATTCGAGCGGGCAGCCGCGGCCGACGCGGACCCCGGGGAGGGCGCGTTGATGCTCCCGTTTTCGGTCTGCCTCGAGATGCTGTACACCGACCGCCCATTTATCGACCGGTTTCAGCCGGTCGCGTCCCTCGGTGCCGAAGCCGTGGAGTTCTGGACGTGGGCGGACAAGAACCTCGACGCGGTCGAGCGGACGCTGGCGTCGACCGACCTCGACCTCGTCGGGATGGTCGGCACCGAGGGCCCGCTAACCGACCCAGACCGACTCGACGAGACGGTCACGGAGATAGAGCGGTCGGTCGCGGTCGCCGAGCGTCTCGACTGTCCGACCCTCTTCGTCCTCACCGGCGACGACCAACCGGGCGTGACCGAGGAGCGACAGCGCGAACTGGTCGCCGAGGGGTTGCGTGCCGCCGCACCGACCGCCGAGGACGCGGGCGTCACGCTGGTCCTCGAACCGCTGAACACCGCCGTCGACCATCCCGGCTACTTCCTCGAAGCGGCCGACGTCGGGTTCGACGTCGTGCGGTCCGTCGACAGCCCCGCAGTCGCCCTCCTGTACGACGTCTACCACCAGCAGGTGACCGAAGGCAACATCATCGAAACGATGACGGAGAACGTCGAGGACATCGGCCACGTCCACATCGCAGACGTGCCCGGTCGGTACGAACCGGGGACGGGAGAACTCAACTACCCGAACATCCTCGACGCTGTCGACGAGGCGGGATTCGACGGCTACGTCGGATTCGAGTACCGGGCCCGAGCGGACCCCGAAAGTGCGATTCGCGCCGGCCTCTCGCTGGGAGAGCGACGACCGGGCCGGGACGTCTCGTAAGCAGTGTATTACTAAGACGACGAGCGCCCCGCAACGCTGGAAGAGCCGGTCGGACGGCCCCCGGCCGTCCCGTTCCCGGTTGTGCGTCGACGCCTCGGGTTTCCGATTGTCCGCCCGCGTTCAGCGGTGAGATAAGCGCGGTCACCGGGGATGAAGAATCACAATAGTACGTGTGTTATCCAAATCGTCCGTCGGCTATCGGCGGAGCCGTCTGAGCGCTCGGAAGTGGGCTAACAGAGAAGATTTATTACACTACAACGTTAGAGTCGGTGTATGTCGACCCCAGAAGAAGTTACTAACTCGGCACGGTTTTCCGTCGAGAACGTCGGCGGAATAGACGAAGCCGAACTCGACATCTCGCCCGGAGTAACCATCCTCTCGGGCAAGAACGCGACGAACAGAACGTCGTTCCTCCAGTCGATCATGGCTGCGATGGGAAGCCGTCAGGCGACGCTCAAGGGCGACGCCGACGAGGGGCGCGTCACGTTCGAGTACGAGGACGAAGTGTACGAGCGCACGCTGAAGCGTGCCGGCGACAGCGTGCAGTTCTCGGGCGAGAGTTACCTCGACGACTCCGAGGTCGCGGACCTCTTTGCGTTCCTCCTCGAGACCAACGAGGCCAGACAGTCCGTCGCCCGCGGCGACGACCTCCGCGACGTCATCATGCGCCCGGTCGACACCGAGGCCATCAAAGAGGAGATACAGCGCCTCGAAACGGAAAAAGACGACATCAACGACGAACTCGCGACGATCGAGTCCAGAAAACGGGACCTTCCGGACCTCGAACAGCGGCGGAACTCCCTGCGCGAACAGATAGCGGACAAGCGCGAGGAACTCGCCGAGAAAGAAGAGGAGATAGACGAGAGCAGTCACGACATCCAAGAGAGCCGTCGGGAACAGGAGAAACTCGAAGAGCGACTCGACGACCTGCGCAGTACCCGGTCGGACCTCGAATCCCTCCGCCAGAAGATAGAGTCCCGTGAAACGAGCATCCGTTCGCTCAAGCAGGAACGGAGTGAGCTCTCCGACGAACTGGCGGACCTGCCCGAGACCCCGATGGGGGACATGGAACACTTAGAGAGCGAAATCGAACGGCTCCGAGGAAAGCGACAGACCCTCAACAACGACATCTCGGACCTCCAGAGCCTGATCCAGTACAACGAGGAACGCCTCGAATCCGAGGACTACGAGGTCCTCGGGACGCTCGAAGACGGCGGCGACGAGACCGCAAACGGGTCCGTCACGGAACAGCTCCTCGAAGACGACGACGAGACGGTCGTCTGCTGGACCTGTGGCTCCTCGGTCGAACGCGAACAGATCGAGGACACCGTCGACCGCCTCCAGAGCCTCCGGGAGGAGAAACTGAGCGATCTCTCGGAGATAAAGAGCGACCTCGAAGATCTCAAAAGCGACAAGCGCGAGGCCGAGCAGAAACAGCGCCGACGTGAGGAGGTCGAACGGAAACTAAACGACGTCGAAGACGAACTCGAACAGCGGACCGAGCAGATCGACTCGCTCAAGGACCAGCGCGAAGAACTCACCGACGAGGTCGAAACGCTGGAGTCGGCCGTCGAAGAACTCGAGTCGGAGGACTTCGAGGACATCCTCGACCTCCACCGCGAGGCCAACCAGCTAGAGTTCGACATCGACCGTCTCGAATCCGACCTCGACGACGTCAGCGAGGAGATAGCGGAGATAGAGGCGATGGTCGAACGCGCCGAGGACCTCCGCGAGGAGCGCGACGAACTCGTCGACGAACTCACCGACAAGCGCACGAAGGTCGGCCAGATAGAGACCGAAGCCGTCGAGGCGTTCAACGAGCACATGGACGCCGTGCTCGACATCCTCGGGTACGAGAACTTAGACCGCGTCTGGATAGAACGCATCGAACGCACGGTCCGAGAGGGGCGGCGAAAGGTCGATAAGAGCGCCTTCGAACTCCACATCGTCCGGACCACGGAGAACGGGGCGGCCTACGAGGACACCATCGACCACCTAAGCGAGAGCGAACGAGAAGTCGTGGGCCTCATCTTCGCGCTGGCCGGCTACCTCGTCCACGACCTCCACGAGACGGTGCCGTTCATGCTGCTGGACTCGCTCGAGGCCATCGACGCCGATCGAATCGCCGCGCTCGTCGACTACTTCGCCGACGCCGCGGACTTCCTCGTCATCGCGCTGCTCGAAGAGGACGCGCAGGCCCTCGACGACGACTACGCTCGCGTCACCACCATCTGAGCCCAGTAGCCTTTTTACGCCCAGTTGCGAAAGGGGAGATAGAGAATGAGTTCAAGCACTGACGACCGCCCGTCGAGTAAGGTGGCGCGGCTCCTCGACGAGTACGGCCTCGACGAGATGGGGGCGGAATTAGAGCTACGGTGGACCGGCGACGGCTACGAGCGGATGAGTCTCAGGGACCTCGCCGACTACTTCAACAAGCAACTCCTCGAACAGGCGCTCAGAGACGCGGGACAGGCCGCCCTCGACAGTGACGTGGAGACGACCTACCGGAACCTCACGGCCGACGACGTCAGCACGGGGGTCCGGACGGACACCCGGACCAGACTCGAGCGAGAGGGACTCGACGTCGAGTCGCTCGAACGGGACTTCGTCACCTATCAGGCGATTCGCTCGTACCTCAAGGAGTGGCGGGGTGCCGAGTATCAAAAACCCTCCGACGAGGAAAAGCGGGCGAACGACCGCGAGAGCATCCAGCGGTTACTGACCCGGACGCTCTCGGTGACCGAAGACCGCATCGAGAAGCTACGGGACACCGACCGCATCGCCGTCGAGGAGTTCGAGGTGTTCGTCGACGCGCAGATTCTCTGTCAACGGTGTGGTACGCAGTACGCCGTCACGGAGTTCATCGACAACGGTGGCTGTGACTGTCTCATGGACACTGCATAGCAGGCTGTCGTCGGCCGGTATGTTGTGCTTAAAGAACGCGACTGAGAGATTACTCGTCGGACGGCGATAGTGCCGTCTGAGACGAGTGACTGCCGTGGGAACTCAGCCGTCGCCGTAGTCGCCACCGTACTTGAGAAAGAAGAACGCAAACCCGACGACCAGTAGTGCGAGTGCCGTCGCACCGATGGCGAGAGTCCGCACTGATTCGGGAACCTGTGGGACGCCGTCAGGTCCACTGCCACCACCGCCGTCGCCCGCCGTACCGACGGTGAGGGTAGCGACCATGCCAGCGCCTTCGTGGGGGATACAAAAGTATCCGTACTCGCCGGGGACGTCGAACGTGTGCTCGAACGCCTCACCACCGGGGACGTTCCCCTGATCGGGGTAGGCTGACCGGGCCGCCTCCTCGCCCGATGCGCCACCCGACGCGAAGAAGTCGGCTTCGTCGGGAATTTCGTCCCCGTAGGCGGTAACGGTGTGGCCGATGTCACCGACGTTCTCCCAGACGACGGTGGTACCGGGTTCGACGGTCGTTTCGTCGGGGTCGAACACGAGGTCGTCCGTCATCGCGACGGTGACCGTGCCGCCCCCGCTATCCGTCGTTTCGTCACCCGTCTGTGGACCCGCGGTCGCTGTAGCGTTCCCCGTCGGCGTCTCGGTACCACCCCGAGTGCCAGTCTCGTCCGTCTGTGCCGACCCGGCCGTAGATGCGGACCCGACGCCGCCGGCTACAGTGATACCGCGCAGGAGGCCTCGTCGAGTCACCTGTGGTGAATCGTGGACACGTCCCATACGACAGCTTTCGGTTCCAGCGACAAAACCACCTGTGACCGTTACCGAGACGGGCAGAAAACGGGTTTAGAAGGCCTATATCGGCCGAGTACGTGCTCGCTACGGTGATAGCTGCCGAGAGCGCGAGGGATAGGTCGTTCCTAGCAGGATGTGGGCGGTACATACTAAATACGCGGTCCCGTGTGCCGCGAAATATGTTGTATGATAACATGGAACGGCAGTGGTGGAGAGCGTCGGGTGGTGACCGATGAGTAACAGGCAGTCGCCCTCGAAACGAGATAGTGGCGAAACGACCCAGCACGACCATCTAGAAGCCATCTTCGTGAAGGTGACCGGCACCGACGAACTGGTCGAAGAGCAGGCACGGAGCGCTTCGGTGTCCCGAGAGATCACGTTCGAGGCCGACGGTCGGTCACAGACGCTCTCGGAGTCCGTCTCGGCCATGATCAGAGACGACGGCCTCGGCGAGACGTTCGCTGACCCGGAGACCGATATGTCCTCGGACTGACCGCTCTCCCGGGGGGAGACGTACGCTTATTACGTATGCGGGGTAACGTGTTATCGGAACGTCATGACTGTCCAAGACATCGCACGAACGGCGGTAATGACCGCACAGCGCGACCAGACCACCGGAAACCTCGCCACGGTGATGAAAGAAGAGGACGTCGGGAGCGTCGTCGTCGTCGAGGACCGGCACCCAGTCGGTATCGTCACCGATCGAGACCTGACACTCCACGTCGTCGAACCGCGCGCCGACCCGGCCGACGTCACCGCCGAAGCGGTCATGACCGAAACGCCAGCGACGATTCACACCGACGCGGGCGTCTTCGAGGCGACGGCGGCGATGTTCGAACACGCCGTCCGCAGGATGCCGATAGTCGACGGGGAGGGAAACCTCACGGGGATCGTGACGCTCGACGACCTCGTCGTGTTGCTCACCGACGAACTGGACAACCTCGCCGGCGTCATCGAGGCGGAGTCGCCGCCCTACTGAGTCGAGCCGTCGGCACTGCGATTCCTCAGTCGCCGTCCAGCAACTGGCCGTGGACGTCTATCTCACCGTTTCGAATCCGGGTGCTACTAATTCGCTTGCCGTCCTCGGCGACGACGAACGGGGAGGTGTGGATCTCGAGCGGTCGATACCCGCGTTCGATTCGCACGTCGTTGAGTTCGTGGGCCCGTCGCTGGGCCTTGCCCTCCGGTGCGACGACGAGTGCGTCGGCGTCTTCTCGCGTCGCGGCCGGGCCGAAGGTGTCGGTAATCTTCACGATCTCGTGGCCCGCCGTGTACGCGTCCCCGACCCGGTCCAGCGTCGCCGTGAGGGCGTCTTGCCGGTCGTCGAACGACCCGAGGAGTTCGGCGTGTGCGGGGTCGCTCCGCGTCTCACTGGCGAGGTCGGTGGAGGTGAGGCCGACGATGACGTGGCCGTCGCCCTCGCCGTCGTGACTCGCTGTTTGAAAAGCGCTGTGGAGGAGCGCACGGTGGCCGTTGTGTAGCGGGGTGAACGTCCCACCGAGGATGGCGATGCGGTCTGTGTCGGACATGGACAGGCGTTCGACCGCCACCGTGGTATAAGTACGGGGCTCCCAGCGGCGCCAGCAGGGCCGGACTGGAGCACCGCACAGAAGTGACATAATTATAACTATCGTCGGCGCGAAGTTCGACTATGGAGAGTATCCTGTTAGCTACGGATGGGAGCGAGTACGCTCGTGTGGCCGCCGAACGCGCCATCGACATCGCGGCCGAAGAGGGAGCGCGATTGCACGTCATCTGCGTCGTCGACGAACGGCGGTTCAACGAACCGGCGCTCAGTTCGGCCGAGCTGGCGACCATCTTCGCCGAGGACCACGCCCACATGTGCGTCGCCGACGTGCGCGAGATGGCCGAAGACACCGGCGTGGAGGTGGAGGGGACGACTCGCCACGG
Source organism: Haloarcula pellucida (assembly GCF_014647235.1). Classification (GTDB taxonomy): domain Archaea; phylum Halobacteriota; class Halobacteria; order Halobacteriales; family Haloarculaceae; genus Haloarcula; species Haloarcula pellucida. Next base: position 768,419 of record NZ_BMOU01000001.1, on the reverse strand, counting down.
CCTGCCGCAGGACGTTATCCTCGACTACGCCGACGAGGTGGACGCCGACATTATCGTCATCGGCGAACACGGTTCACACGAAGAACACTTCTCCGGCGTCGGCCGGAGAGTCACCGAGCAAGCCGACCGCGAGGTGATAATCGTCGAAGTGGCACCGCAACCCTGAGTCTGGGGACCCACTCCATTGATTACCTGTCGTGTCGTTGATTCAACGGTATGGAGTTCGACGAGTTCACCGGAACGATACAGCACCGACTGGAACTACCCGATACGGGCCGGACCCTTCGAGCGATTCGGGCGACGCTGCTGACGCTCGGCGAGCGCATCCCGGCGGGCGCCGCCGAGGATTTGGCCGCATCGCTCCCGATGGAGATACGCTGGTACATGACCGGCGCCGTCCACGAACACGGCCAGCGGTTCGACTGGGCCGAGTTCGTCACGCGGGTCAGCGACATCGAGAACGTAGACCGGGCGGACGCCGCGTACCACGCGCGGGTCGTCGTCGACCTCGTCGAGTCGGTCGTGCCGCCGTCGGACTTCCGGCAACTCCGCGACCAACTCCCCGAGAGCGACGACGACGAAGGCTGGGGCAACCTGTTCGAAGTCGTCGACGCCGGCGGGTGGGGTGACGCACAGGAGGCCCAGACCGGCGGCGGGCCACAGGAGTAACGTGGATACTCGGGTCCATGACGCTTCGACTCGGTCTGACCGGCGACGTAATGCTCGGCCGTCTCGTCGACGAACAGCAACTGGCCCGGGTGCCGGGGGCGGTGTGGGGCGATATGCTGGACCGGCTACAGACCCTCGACGGCCTCTGTATCAATCTCGAGTGTTGTCTCTCGGCGCGCGGGCAACAGTGGCGTCGCACTCGGCGGACGTTCCACTTCCGAGCGACGCCGGACTGGGCGGTTCCCGCGCTGGAGGCCGCGGGCGTGGACTGCTGTGCGCTGGCGAACAATCACGTCCTCGACTACGAGGAACCGGCGCTCCTCGACACGCTCGACGAGCTGGACGACGCAGGTATCCCCCACGCCGGCGCCGGTCGGACCGAATCGGCTGCACTCGAACCCGCGTTCTTCCCCGTCGGTGACCGCACCGTCGCCGTCGTCTCCCTGACCGACAACACGCCCGAGTACGCAGCGACGGCGACCACGCCCGGGACGGCCTACGTCGAGATAGACGTCGACGACGCCGAGACGCGCCGGACCGTCGAGACGGCGCTCGGACAGGCGCGCTCCCGGGACCCGGACCTGCTGATTGTCTCCCTGCACTGGGGGCCGAACATGGAGACGGAGCCCCCCGAAGCGTTCCAGCAGTTCGCCCACTGGCTCGTCGACGACGGTGTCGACGTAATCCACGGCCACAGCGCCCACGTCTTCCAGGGGGTCGAGGTGTACGACGGCCGTCCGATTCTCTACGACACGGGCGACTTCGTCGACGATTACGCCGTCGACCCGTCACGGCGAAACGACCGAAGTTTCCTGTTCGAGCTATCGCTGACGCCGTCGGGGAGTCCCGCCGAACTCCGTCTGTACCCGACCGAGATAGCCGACTTCGCGGTCCACGAGGCCAGCGACGAGGCGGCGTCGTGGAGTCGCGAGCGAATGCGTTCCCTGTCCGAACCGTTCGGCACCGCCTTCGACCGGGCCGGCGAGGCGCTCGTCTGTGCGCTCGGCGGTTAGCTTCATCATCGGGGGTCGTCTATCGGTGACCATGCGTCTCCAGCTAGACACTGACGAACGCGTCACGGTGGTCGACGTCACCGACGACGTGGCCGCGGCCGTCCCGGACGACGTTGCAGAAGGCGTCTGTACGGTGTTCGTCCGCCACACGACCGCCGGTGTCTGCGTCAACGAACGCGAGCAACGACTGCTTACCGACCTCGAAGACGCGCTCGAACGCCTCGTGCCGGCAGACGAGCAGTACAGCCACGACAGACTCGACGGCAACGCCGACGCCCACCTGCGAGCGATGCTCCTCGGGTCCAGCGTCTCCGTCCCGGTGCGTGACGGTGACCTCGCACTCGGCACGTGGCAGTCCGTCCTGTTCGTGGAGTGTGACGGTCCGCGTACGCGCACAGTGGACGTGACGACGACGCCGTCGTAGCGAGCGCCGGTTGGCCGTACCTATCGCCATACGGGTGACCGCGTACGCGTCGACGGCACACGCGGCGTCGTCGAACGACTGAACGAGAGCGACCCGGAGGCGCCCGAGGCATAGACTTAGGGACGGCCCGGCCCAACTACGAGCCATGCCGACAGGTACCGTCAGGTTCGTCCACGACGAGGAGGGGTACGGATTCATCGAAACCGAGGCACGCGAGGAGGACGTTTTCTTCCATCGGTCGGCCATCGATCCGGACCTCACTGAAGGCGAGGCGGTCAAGTTCGACGTCGAACAGGGCGACCGGGGCCCGCGTGCCGCCAACCTCCGGCGCGTCTAGTCACGACACGTCGACGCGCCGTCGTCGCGTTCGCTTCCGTAGCGTCAGTCGAAGGACGCCGTCCTCGTCGTAGGAGGCCTCGACGGCGTCGTGTTCCACCTCTTCGGGGAGGTGAACGACTCTGCTTCGGCCGGGCAGTCCCCGCTCGCGCCGGAGATACGTCCCCTCTGTCACGTCGCCGTCGGCGTCGGCGACGATGCGGACCCGGTTCCGCCAGACGGTGACGTCGACGTCCTGTTTCCTGATACCGGGCAGTTCGGCGGCGACGAAGTACTCGTCGCCGTGGTCGACGACGTCTACCGGGAAGGGGACGCCGGCCGTCGGTGGTCTCGTGGTCGCCCGTCGCCGGGACGGACTGGTCTCTCGTCGTGGCGTCATGCTGGCACGTAGGTAGAGGGATCGGAGCGTCTTAACGATAAGCGTGGCGACGAAGCGGACGCTCAGTGGCCGTCCACCCGCCGTCGACGGGATGGTGCGCCCGTTCTGTAGCGTCCACGCCCCCCGACGCCGACACTCCCGACGAGTCCGCACACGGTCCGAAGTGACACCGTGCGGCCACGTGGCGAAGACGCCGTTTACCGACGTTTTCGGCCGCCGGCACGCCGGAGTCGGACCACACTGGTCCCGTGGCACTCCACGCCCGGCAAACGCCGACTTACCTCGTCAAGCGGCCTCGAACGCCGCCGATTACATTCCCTTACCGGACCTTCGAAGGAAGTAATTCGCGTATGCTCATATGAGTGACTGTACAAAGTGAATCCGTCGCAGTCCTGGTCGAGGCCTCCACTGGTCCTGACCTCGGCCACGACGCGACGATACCGACACTCGCGACCCAGGTCGGAAGCGAGTCTCGACGGCCAAAGCGGAGCGCAGTGGTGCACGTCCGAACCCAAGACCGGGCCGTGTGTCTGGGAGTCACCGGTCCGTGTGTGCCACCGCCTTCCGGGCGGCGCAGTCAGCGTGTGTACTGCACCGCCGACCCACACTCGTCCGAGCGGACGCGCCGGGGCTGGTACCGGTCGGCTGTCGGTTCACTCGTCGGCCGCGCGTTCTGCCGCCGCTTTTCCTCGCGTCGTTCCGGTGCCGCTCGTTCTTCCAGTTCCTCGTCCGGTTCCCGCTCTCGCTCGTCCTCGTCACGCCGCTCTTTGGTATCGCCCGAATACGCGGATAGAGACGCCCCAGCACCACGATGGTGGTGCGCTGTCACGGCTGTGGCCGGCGACCGTCGTGTTGTCGTGGGTACCCACCGGGAACCGTCGCGACGACTCCGTTCGCCACCTGAAAGTCCAACTTGTCGCCGACGACGACACTGTGGGACGCGGTAGCACCGCTATACTATTACCACGTCACACCGACGAACACAGCACCAGAGGTACCTCTGGTGATATCCGATGGCACACCAATATAGCTGTAGCGCCTGTGACTTCATGGTCCGGTCGGAGAGCGAGGACGAAGTCGTGGAGCTAGTACAGAACCACGCCGGCGAGAAACACGACATGACCGTCGGCGAAAACGACGTTCGGGACGGGATAGAGAACGTCGACGTCACTGCTGACGCCGGGTGACACCGACGCTACCCGTGGTGGTCGTGACCGCCGTGCGTAAACGGCCCGGCGAACGCACGCTGGACCACCTCGGGCAAGGCCGGGTGGACGTGGACTGACTCGCGGATGTCACTCACCGTCCCGGACCCGGCCTTCATCGCGACGACGACTTCCTGAATCAGCGCCGAGGCGTCCGGGCCGACGACGTGTGTCCCCAGTATCTCACCGTCCGGCGCGACGAGTGCCTTCACGAGCCCCTCGGCTTTCATCGCGTTACCGCGGGCGGTGTCCTCGTATCGGTACGTCGAGGTGGCGTACTCCCTATTCGCGGCCCGGAGGTCCGACTCACGGTCGCCGACGCCGGCCACCTCCGGCGAGGCGAACACGGCGAACGGCATCGCGGTGTAGTCGACGGGCGAGCGGTCCTCGCCGAACAGGTTGCGGATGACCGCTCGCGCCTCGTGGTTGGCGCTGTGTTTCAGGAGGTACTCGCCGACGACGTCGCCCAGCGCCCAGACGCCGTCGGCGGTGGTCCGGAGGTACTCGTCCGTCTCGACGAAGCCGTCGTCGTCCACCTCGACGCCGGCGGCGTCGACGTTCAAGATGTCCGTGTTGGGCCGCCGACCGGCCGCGAGAAGCAACGCGTCGCCGGTCGCTGTCACCGGGTCGGCGCTCTCCTCGACGCTCCCCGATTCGCCGTCGGGGCCGTACTCGAAGGGCCGGGCCGTCAGCGTCACCTCGCCGTCGGACTGTGAGACGGCCGTCGCCGCGTGACCCGTGTGGACGGTGAAGCGGTCGGCGTAGCGGTCGGTGAACCACGCTGCCACCTGTTCGTCGGCCTCCGGAAGCAGATGCGGGCGGCGGCCGACGATAGTCACGTCGCTGCCGAACGTTCCGAAGAAGTGGCCGAGTTCGGCGGCGATGTAGCCGCCGCCGACGACGAGCAGATGGTCCGGCGGCGTCTCTAGCCGGAGCGCGTCGGTACTCGTCAGGTAGTCCACGTCCTCGATACCGTCGATGGGCGGTATCGACGGTCTGGTGCCCGCGGCTAGCAGGACCGTCTCGCCCCGGAGTCGGGTCCCAGTGTCGGTCCCGTCGACTATCGCTATCGTTCGCTCGTCGACGAACCGGCCCTCGCCTTCGAACAGCGTGTGCTGGTCCGAGTGGCGCAGGCCCCGGCGGATGGCCGCCGCGTCCTCGCCGACCGTCTCGTTCACCTCCCTGACGATTGTCTCGAAGTCGACGCCGTCGACCGTCGCGTCGACGTGGAACTCGTCGGCGCGGCGGACCGTCTCCACGACGTCGGCGTGGTACAGCAGCATCTTCGAGGGGATACAGCCACGGTTGAGACAGGTCCCGCCCAGCGGTCCCTTCTCGACGACGGCGACGGACTGGCCCCGGTCGGCCGCCACGCTCGCCACGCTGAGACCGGACCCGGACCCGACGACCACGAAGTCGAACGTTTCCATACCGTTGATTGTTTGCCACACACTATCAATGTCTGTCCCGTCGGCACCGGTCGGCGCTGTCGACTATCGAGCCCGTACCTCGGGGGCGCCGTCGCCGACGTGCCAGCGGACGCGACCGTCACGTGGTCGCGCGAGGGGACTCGTCGACGCGAAGCCGACCGACGACCCGGTGACCCTGCCATCCGAACCAGCACGTCGAACCCCGGACCTGATACAGATTTTTGACGGTGGCGTCCCACGCTCGTGTATGTTCGACGACCGGTCGTCGTTGTCACGGACGCCCCACCACGCCGTCGCGCTGGACTGTCTCGAAGCGGCCATCGAGGCGGCCGCGCCGGACCGAGCGGCCCGGGAAGCGGTCGCGAGAGACGGCGAGACGCTTCGTGTCGGCGACAGCGAGTACGACCTGACTGCGTATCGCGAGGTGGTCGTCGTCGGCGGCGGAAAGGCGAGCGTCGGCGTCGCGCGGGTGATAACGGAGGTCCTCGACGACCGACTCACGGGCGGTGTGGTCGTGGCCGAACACCCCGACACGCTCGATACCGTCTCGGTCCGCGTCGGCGACCATCCCGTCCCGTCAGAGCGGACCGTCACGGCGACAGCGGCGGTCTTAGAGACGGTTCGGGCCGCCGACGCGTCGACGCTCGTCCTGTTCGTCGTGACCGGCGGGGCGAGCGCGCTGTTGACAGCGCCGGCGGGCGACCTCTCGCTTGCGGACCTCCGGGCGACGACGACCGGACTGCTCGAAAGCGGTGCGCCAATCGAGGCCGTCAACGCCGTCCGCAAGCACCTCTCGGCCATCAAGGGCGGCCAACTCGCTCGCCTCGCCGCGCCCGCGACCGTCGTCACGTTCGCGCTCAGCGACGTGGTGGGAAACGACCTGTCCGTCGTCGGGAGCGGGCCGACCGTCCCCGACGAGACGACGTACGCGGACACGCTCGACGTACTCGACCGCTACGACGTAGCCGTACCCGCTGCCGTCAGGACGCACCTGGAGGCCGGCGCGGCGGGCGACGTTCGGGAGACGCCCGGCGTCGGCGACGCGGCGTTCGACAGGGCCGAGACACACCTCGTCGGGACGAACTCGGAAGCGCTTGAATCGGCGGCAGCGGCGGCCGCGGACGCCGGTTACGATCCGCTCTTGTTGACCTCGCGGCTGCGCGGGCCCGCGCGCCACGTCGGCCCGACGGTGCTCTCGGTCGCCGAGGAGATAGCCGCGACGGGGAACCCGGTGTCACCGCCGGCCGTGGTCGTCGCCGGCGGCGAGACGACGGTCACCATCGACGGCGGGGGCGGCCGTGGCGGCCCGAACCAGGAACTCGCACTCGCCGTAGCGCTCGAACTGGACGGGCCGGCGGTGTTCGCCGCCGTCGACACGGACGGCGAAGACGGGAGTTCCGACGCCGCGGGCGCGATGGTAGACAGCGAGACGGTGCCCGACGGCGAGCGCCGCCGCGCGAACGAGGCGTTACGTGGGCACGACGCTGGGGGCTATCTCGACGGCGTCGCGGCGACGCTCTACACTGGGCCGACTGGAACAAACGTCAACGACGTTGTGGTTGTGGTAATTCCTGAGCCATGAGTGATCACGCCGGCGGCGCATCGTTCACAACCGTTCGTAAGCACCACCTACCACGAGACGGGTCGGCGATCGACCACTCCCCGCTCGGGCTTCGATACCGAGCCACAGCCATCGAGTCGACCGGTTGTAAGGAGATTTTAACAATACCGATGGCTCCCATCGCCTCTGGTGCCGGCACGATGTCGCGCCGTTGTGACGGTGCGCTATCAGTCGGCGTACCTGCAAACACCATCCGAAGGTACACCAACCCACTTGTGTCCGACGCAGACCACCGAGGGGTCGGCTAGCCTACCCGTGTACCCCATCCGACCCGTACAACCCGGCTGGCCGACCCCGTCTTCACTCCGATTCGACTGCCCGGCGAGACGCGTCTTCCCGTGTCGCCGGTTACGCTGTCAAGTGACCGACGAACCGGTCGTCGACCACCCTCTCGCGTCGACGTGTACGGCCGCTCCGATCGGAGACCGACGAGAAGTGAGTGTCCCGATGCAGTAACGAGCGGCGTCGTCAGTCGTCGGTTCGGGTGTCGACTAACCAGTGAACGCCGGAACAGAACGCGAACGTCGCCACTACCAGGCCCAGCAGCGTCAGCAACACGCCGTCGGTGAATCCCACGATGGCCGATAGTCCGAGGATGGCGATGCCGATACCGGAGACGACGGCGTAGTAGTGGTGCCAGTCGACGACGGCCTCGTCGCTCGGCCGATCCAGATACTCCATCAGGTGTTCTGCGGCCGGTGCCAGCGCCACGTGGCCGCGGTCCTGATTGAAGTCGACGACGCCCATGTCGTCCATCTTCGGGAGATGGCACTGGTAGAGACCGACGTAGACACGTTTGCGCTGGCTCGACGTCAGCGCGTCCATCGTCGTGTCGTTCTCTATCGCAGCGACGTGTTCGGCCAGTTTCCCGAGCGCGACGCGCTCGTCGGAGTCGAGATCGCGGAGGTAGTGAAGTACTTCGCGTCGCCGACTGTTCTTCAGAATCTCGAATATCAAATCCAGCGATAAGTCGTCTGGTTCGCTCTGTTCGGTCTCGGTGTCGCTCGCCGCTGTCTCCACTGATGCGGTGTCGTCGGGAGTCGGATCCTCTATGCCAGCGCCGGTGGTGGGTTGGTCCTGCGTGCTCATGTTGAAGCCCTCCTCGGTCCGGCAAACGGGCGGCGGTGTCAGCCACGCCGACGGCAGTGCGCTGGCCACACCCCCAGATGTAGCCGCGACAGTTGCGCCCGTCCGAACCCAAGAGCGTGTCAAATGACACACGCTTTTGGCACTTAATACTTTGTTACTTATTATATCTGATAGATTGTGGGGTACGTTACGCGTCGAGAACACACCCACTATACTGTGGTAGTGGCCGATTGCCAGTTCGCTGGCGAATCGCGCTACGAACGCCCGCGTCCGATGGTGTAAACGGGTATCGACGCGTTTTCGACGACGTCGCGCGTGTCGACCACGATACCGTTCTCGAACGCGTCGTACGCTATCGTGTCGTAGGCCTCGTGGGCCGTGACGAGGACGACCGCGTCGAACCGCGGTGCGGTCGATTCGATGTCGTCGTGTGCGAGCGGAGTCGCGGTTAGGTCCTGGACGTCGCCGACGTCGACCACGGGGTCTGTCGCGTAGACGGACGCACCGAGTTTCGAGAGGTAGCGCGCGATTTGACTGGCCGGTGCCTTTCGCGTCTCGTCGACGCCCGCGCGGTAGGCGACCCCGAGCAACAACACGTCGGCGTCCGCGACGTCGAGGCCGCGGTCACCGAGCAGCTGCACGACCGAACTCGTGACGAAGGCCGGCATCGCGTCGTTGACGGAGCGACTGGTCTCTATCAGCGGGAGGTCCGTCTCGACCTGCGACGTGAGAAAGTGCGGGTACAGCGGGATGCAGTGCCCGCCGACGCCGGGCCCCGGATCGTGGATGTCACAGAACGGTTGCGTGTTGGCCACCTCGATGGCCCGGCTCACGTCGACGTCGAGTGGGTCGACCACGCGTGCGAGTTCGTTCGCCAGCGCGATGTTGACGTCGCGGTAGATGCCCTCGAACACTTTCACGCACTCGGCGGTCGTCGCGTCGCCCGCCCGGACGACCTCGTTGCTCGTCACCTCGTCGTAGAGCAGACTCGCGACGCGTTCGCTCTCGGCGTCGACGCCGCCGACGACTTTCGGATACGCGCCGCGGATGTCTTCGAGCGCGCGACCGCTGGCCGTCCGTTCCGGACAGAACGCGACGCCGAACTCGCCGGGGTCCAGTCCGCTCCGCTCGGCGAGTCGCGGCGCGACCACGTCGCGAGTGGTCCCCGGGGGAACCGTCGATTCGACGACCACGAGGTCACCGTGTGAGAGCCCTTCAGCGATGGCGTCGACGGCCGCAAGCAGCGCCGAGAGGTCCGGATCCTTCGTCTCGTCCAACAGCGTCGGAACGATGACGACGTGTAACCGTGCGTCGGCGGCCGCGCCGGCAGGGTCGCTCGTCGCCCGGAGCGACCCGTCCGCGGTCGTCTCGGCGACCAACTCCGCGAGCCCCGGTTCGCCCTCGACCGGCGACTCGCCACGCTGGACGGCGGAAACGACGTCGGGGTCGATGTCGACGCCGGTGACGTTCCCGGTGAGGTCGGCGAAGACGGCCGCAAGCGGGAGCCCCATCTTCCCGAGGCCGTAGACCGCGACCGGAAACGCGCCCTCGACGAACGCCTCCTGGAGCGCCCGGTCAGCGCTGTCGGCGGCGTACAGCGGGCGCTCAGGTCGTACTGCAGTCACTGATACTCACCTCCTCCAGACCCAGACTCCGAGAGGACGCGACGTCGCTGATGTCGCGGGCTATCGACAGTGCCCGGAGCCCGTCTTCGCCGGTGATGCGCGGCGTGGTGCCGTCGCTGACGCACTCGACGAACGACCGGAGTTCCCGCTTGAGCGGTTCGTCGCTCTCGACGGCCGGCCGTTCGATGATGCTCTCCTGCGTGTACCGAACGTCGCCGTTCTCGGTGTGGTAGGAGGGATCGGAGTGGCGGTAGATGCGCATCGACTGGTCCATGAAGTCGACGGCGACGTGACACTCGCGGGTCGTCACGGAGAGGTCGCGGATGCGCTCTTGGGTGATTCGACTCGCGGTCAGCGAGCAGACGGTCCCGCCCGCGAACTCCATCTGCGCGTCGGCGTAGTCCCCGTCGCAAGCCCCGACGGCCGTCACGCCCACTACCTCGTCGTCGAACAGCGAACAGACCACGTCGATGTCGTGTATCATCAGGTCCATCACCACGTCGTCGTTCACGTCCCGGGAGACGGGGGGTCCGAGTCTGCGCGCGGAGGCGGCGATCGGTTCGACGTCCGCGAGGACGTCCTGCAACACGTCGACGACGGGATTGAAGCGCTCGATGTGGCCGACCTGTAACGTGACGCCCACCTCCGCGGCGCGGTCGATGAGTTCCTGTCCGTTCTGTAGGTCACGGACGAACGGTTTCTCGATGAGGACCGAGACGCCCGCCTCGATTGCCTCCATCGCGACGTCGTAGTGGAACCGCGTCGGGACGGCGACGGAGACGAGGTCGACGACCTGCAGCAGATCGGAGGGGTCGGCGACGGACGTACCGTACTCCGCGGCCGTCTCGGCGGCGGAGACGGGGTCGGCGTCCGCGACGCCGACGAGGTCGACGCCCGGTATCTCGTTGTACACGCGGGCGTGATGTGTCCCCATGCTTCCGACGCCGACGACGCCAGCGGCGAGTGGTTCTGTGCTGTTCATCGTGGGACCTCTCTGAGGGCGATAATCATTGTCTGAGTTCGGTGAGAGCGAGGGTGATAGCGCGAACGTCCCGTGACGACAGGCCGGGGTGTACAGGGAGCGACAGCACCTCCTCGGCGGCCCGTTCCGCCTCCGGGAGCGACGCGTCCACGTCGTCGTAGGCCGGTTCCTCGTGAATCGGCGTCGGGTAGTACACGGTAGAGGGCACGCCGTAGTCGTCGAGGTGGGCCCGCAAAGCGTCCCGGTCGGCACAGCGGACCGTGTACTGGTGATAGGAGTGTCGACAGTCGTCCGGTTCGACGGGCGCGACGAGGTCGGTGTCCTCGACAGCGTCGTCGAACGCCGCGGCGTGGTCGCGTCTCGCCGCGACGTACGCGTCGAGTTTCTCCAGTTGCACTCGCCCGATAGCCGCACACACGTCCGTCATCCGGAAGTTGTGGCCGACGGTGGCGTGGTTGCCGTCGTCGTCGCGGCCGTGGTCGATGAACTGCCGGAGGCGGTCCGCGACGGCGTCGTCGTCGGTGACCACGATACCGCCCTCCCCGGTGGTCATGTTCTTCGTCGGGTAGAAACTGAAGCAGGCGGCGTCGCCGAGGCTCCCGACGGGGTCGCCGCGGTAGGTCGCCCCGTGGGCCTGACAGGCGTCTTCGATGAGGACGGCGTCGTGTCGGTCGGCGATGGCCCGCAACTCCGCCATCGGAGCGGGACAGCCATAGAGGTGGACGGCGAGGATGGCGTCGACGCCGTCGACCGCTTCGGCCGTCGTCGCGACGCTCGCGGGGTCCAAGTTGTACGTCTGCGGGTCGACGTCGGCGAACACCGGCGTCGCTCCGACGTGTCTGACCGCGTTCGCCGTCGCGACGAACGAAAACGGCGTGGTCACGACGGTGTCGCCGTCACCGACACCGAGGGCTTCGAGGGCCGCGTGGAGCGCCGTCGTACCGTTACTCGTCGGCACGCCGTGTGCAACTGTACAGTACGTCGCGAACTCCTCGCCGAAGGCGTCTACCTCGTCGCCGCCGCTCAACTGGCCGGACTGCAACACGGACCGAATACGGCGCAACTCGGCCTCACCGACGTCCGGTGCAGCTATCGACATCCCGGTGTCGATCGATCGGGCGTCGGTCACGTCCGCTCACCGCCAACAGGCGACCAGTGCCGACGCCGCTCGGTCAGCTTCGATTGTACAGCTATCACGGTTTGCGGCAGGCAAAGTGAAGTCATTGTTATGCGCGCCCTGTGTCACGAAGGTGCAGACTTCACTCGGGCCCGGGGGTGACCGTATCCGCCGCCGAGAAGGGCTGGATACTACGTGGCTACCCACTCGTTTCGCCCGGGATACCGAGCGAACTCCGTATGATATGTGATACGTAACAAAGGTCGGTGCCTGTGATGGTCTCTCAACAGTGGCCTCACGACCCAGACGCCCGAGCCCTCGACGTCGTCAAGCCCGGAGGGAGTGATGACAGGACAGCACCAGCGGATATCACGCGATACCGTCTTCGAGGTGCTGAGCAACAGCCGTCGCCGCTTCATCCTCGCGACGCTCAGGCAGTCCGAGTCTCCCATGAAGGTAACGCGCCTCGCCCGGCTTATCGGTGCGTACGAGGACGACGTCCCGCCGTCGGAGATAAGCGCGACCGAGGAGAAACGCGTCTACGTCTCCCTGTACCAGTCACACATCCCGAAACTGGAAGCTACCGGGTTCGTCGAGTACGACGAGGAGGCGCGGTCGGTCGCCGAGACGGACGCGACAGGCGAGATCGACCGCTATCTCGGTTCGGTCCCGCCCGCGGTACACTGGCCGCGACTCAACGGCATCGTCTCGCTCGTCGCCGGGACCGCCTTCCTCGCCTCGGCCGCCGACGTCGGCGTGCTGACGGGGCTGTCGCCGCACACGCTCGGCAGCGTCGTCGTCCTCGTTTTCCTCTCGGTCACAGTCGCACAGTACGCCGACCACAGACGGCGCAGTACCGCCCGTCCCCCCGAACTCAGAGAACAGTAATGGCACGATACACCACACACCAGACCGGGTCACACGCGGCAATCGACGCGATTGGACGACCGTACGGACCCGACCGAACCAGACGAACAGCGTCCCGAGAGCACGTCCCGCCGGTTCTGCCGTCGCCGACCGGGGATCCGGTGGCGACCAACGGGGTGCGTCCCGATGACTGAGTCGGACCCGTGGGACGAGGTCAGCTACGTGATAAGCTCCCGGTACCGCGTCGAGACGCTCCGTCGATTGGCAGAGGGACCGGCGACGCCGTCGCTCATCGCAGACGAGACTGAACTCAGCATCGCACACGTCTCCCGGGCGCTTCAAGAGCTACGGGACGCCGGTCTCGTCACGCTGCTCGTCTCCGAAGACCGACGGAAGGGGCGGGTCTACGGTATCACGGACCCGGGGCTCGACGTCTGGACCACCATCGAGACAGAGAACATGCTGTGAGCGGGTCTCAGGTGGTCGTCGAATCCGACTCCTCCTCAGCGTCGGCTATCGCCTCTTTTGGGAGTAGCTGTTCCGGACGCCGCCGGTGTTTCGGGGTGTGTGCGAACTCCGTGATGCGTTGCCACTCGTCCGACGTCAGATGACCACTCATGCAGTATGCTACTGACTCGCACACACACTTCGTAATTTATCGGTTAGCCCTAGAAAGGGGAACTTTCCCCGGAGGATCCGGGTCAGTTCTGTTGGACGGTGATGCCCACCTTGGAGACGCGGACGGTGGCCCCCTCGTGTTCGAAACGGAACTCTATATCCGTGTCATCGTTCTGGAACAACGTATCGAGTGCATCCGGGTCGATAGATTCCGAGATGGGTGTCATCTCTATCGGGTTTTTTCCGATGGTCGATGCGAGCTGTCGCGCGACTGCGGTACTGACGTCCTCTTCAGGCCGAATTTCGATGGTGTCGTCGACACCCCCTGTGTCACATATCTCCATACGAAACGGCACACAGTATCGCTATTTATAATTTTTGTCGTGTTTGTAAATTATGTAACTGTTTATTCGCGCTCACGGCTCGGGAGAAACGACCGGCCCGTGTTCCACAGGTCGCGGACGAACGGGCCCGGATCGTCCCTGTCGAGGACGTCGAAGTGGGGCTGGGTGACCAGCGACGAGAGCGTCGCCGCCGCCGTCCGGCCCAGCGACGGTCTGGGGACGAACGGGTACGTCTCGGTGACGACGCTGAGGAGGTGGACCGCTTCGCCACGCAGGAGGTGTGACGCCGTTCCCGGGGTGTACTGCGGGTGGAACGGCCCGCTCACGCCGTTTGCGAGGTGCCAGTAGTACAGCGGGTAGTCGACGCCTGCGTGATGGTCACAGGGCATCGACGACCAGAACCGAGGGTTTATTTCGAGCATCTTGAACGCACCAGTCTCCTCGTGGCGGATGAATCCGACGGAGGCCGGTCCGTGCCACTCCAGTTCGTCGAGCAGCGCCAGCGCCGCCTCCCGGAGGTCCGGGATGTCGACGGCCTCGTGGTAGATGCTCGGCCCGCGCGGGTACTTGTAGCCGCGACGGAGCGCCTTCTGTGTCGTGAGAACGCAGTCGCCCTCGTCGTAGAGCGCCCGGACGGTGTACTCTGTGCCCGGGACGAACTCCTGTACGATGGGGACGTGACCCATCCGCTCGATGAGGTCCTCGACGTCGGGGGGCTCGCCCGGTTCGATGTATTGCGTGTTCGGTGTCGGATGAACCGCGTCCGGTTGCATCCCATCGACGTAGTGGTCTGTGACCAGTCCGTACCGGGCTTTCGAGATGAGCCGGCGGTCCCAGTCGCGCACCTCGTCGAGGAGCCACGTCTCTGGGACGTCGACGCCGGCGCGCCGGGCCGCTTCGACGAGTGCCACCCTGTCGTGGGCGACTGTCAGCGTCTCGAGGTCCGGCCACACCGGACGAACGTGTTCTGCGAACGCCTCCCGGTGCTTCGAGAGGACGAACACGTCTTCTTCCCGCACGGGTGCGATGGTCTTGACCGACGGGCGAGCGGCTACATCCAGCAACACGTCACGGTAGTCGTGCAGGGACGTGTGGGGGTCAGGAAGCGAGACGCGTTCGTCGACGTACTTCGAGGCGAACGTCGGCGGGGACGGACGCTCCGATGCAGCTATGGTTCTGATTCCTCGCTGACCGAGTGCTCTGACGAGACTCAGTGACGCGGCGGACGTGTTCGATACGACGACGGCCGAACCGCTTTGTCTCTCTGTCTCTTCCATAGCGATTCGACGGAACGACCAACAAATGTAAGCAACACAATATCCGGAATAAGCTCGGCTTTCACAGCGGTGGTCTCATTCGTCGGCGGCGAGTGTCAGCGAGAGTCCCTCGCGGAGGGTCACCGACGCCTCGAAGCCGAGGTGGTCGCGAGCGTCTGCCACGGCGGCCTCGCTCCGGTCGATGTCTCCCTCCCGGGGCGGGACGTGCTCTATCGGTACGGTAGCACCCACCACGTCCCGCACCGTCTCGGCGAGGTGAGTGATGGTGACGCTCTCGCCCGTCCCGACGTTGAACGGGCGGCCGACGGTGTCGGTGGTCGCCGCCCGCAGGTTCGCACGTACCACGTCCCCGACGTAGACGAAGTCCCGGGTCTGCTCGCCGTCGCCTTCGACCGTGAGGGGGTCGCCGGCCTGTGCCTGTCGGACGAAGGTACCGATGACGCCGGCGTACTCCCCGTCGAGGCCCCGCGGCCCGTAGACGTTGAAGTACCGGAGCGGCACCGTCGGCAGGCCGTACGTCTCCGCGTAGAAGGCGGCGTACTGTTCGTTGAGTCGTTTCTCGAAGCCGTACGGCGAGGCGGGGTCGACCGAGTCGTCCTCCGAGACGGGGACAGCGGCGGGGTCCCCGTAGACGGCGGCACTGGAGGCCAGTACGACACGGGCGTCGTGGCGGCGCGCGCACTCGAGGACGCCGACGGTCGCCGATCCGTTCAGGTCGTGACAGGCGACCGGCCGCTCGACGGACTCGGGGACGCTGACCATCGCGGCTTCGTGGAACACCACGTCGGCCCCGGCCATCGCCTCGTCGACGGTCGATTCGTCCCGGACGTCTCCCTCGACGACGGTGACGCCCTCGGGGAGGGAGTCGCGTGACCCCGTCGAAAAGTCGTCTAAGACGGTCACGTCGTTCGTCGGCGCGAGGGCGGCGACGAGGTGGCTCCCGACGAACCCCGCACCGCCCGTGACGAGCACCGCTCGGTCGCTGAGCGAGTCCAGTGCCATCTCGACCGATGGGTGCGTGGACTCGGCGTAAGTTATGCGGTGGCGAACCCCGCATTGGGTGTGCCTACGGGTCCAGCGCGGCGGGACGCGGGCGTCGGTCACGTCGGCGTCCGACCGCCGCTCGCCGAACGGTGAGTATAACAATGACTGTCACTCTGAAAGTCGTCGCTGATGACGGAACAGGTCCCGTTCACGGACGTCTACGTCGACCGCGACATCGTCGACAGCGTCGTCGAGACGCTCGAATCGCGACGCTACGTCAAAGGCCCGCGAGTCGAGGAACTCGAAGCACAGTTCGCAGAGACGTGTGGCGTCGACCACGCCGTCGGCGTCAGTAGCGGGACGGCCGCACTGTATCTGGCGATGAAGAGCGCCGGCATCGGCGAGGGCGACGAGGTACTGGTCCCCGGCCACACCTTCTTCGCGACGGTCAGTCCGGTCGTCGAACTCGGCGCCGACCCGGTGTTCGTCGACGTAGACCCCGAGACGTACACGATGAGCGGGACAGACCTCGCGCGTACGGCCGCCGCCGCCGAGGACCCGGCGGCCGTGGTCCCCGTCCACCTCTACGGGCACCCCGCCGAGATGCAGACCGTCCGGAGCGTCGCCGACGCCCACGACCTGACGGTCATCGAGGACGCCTGTCAGGCCCACGGGGCGACCTACTGCGGCGACCCCGTCGGGAGCCTCGGCGACGCCGCCTGCTTCAGTTTCTACCCGTCGAAGAACATGACCGTGGCCGGCGACGGCGGCATCCTCGTGACGGACGACGAAGGTCTGGCTCGGACGGCCCGGGAGCTACGCAACCACGGCCGCGACACAGACGGCAACCACGTCCGAGTCGGACTGAACCATCGACTGGACGAGGTCAGTGCCGCCGCCGGCCTCGAACAGCTATCACATCTGGCCGACTGGAACGCCGACCGGGCGGCCGCCGCGAACCGCTACCGCGACCGCCTGGCCGATGTCGACGCCGTCCAGCTTCCGGTCGAACGCGACGAGGCCACCCACGTCTATCACCTGTTCGTCGTGCAGGTACCCGACAGAGACGGTCTTCGGGCCTATCTGGACGACGAGGGGGTCCAGACCGGCATCCACTACGACCCGCCGGTCCACCTGACGCCGGCGATGCGGGACCACCTCTCCGAGGTTCCCTCCCTCCCCGAGACGGAACGGCTCTGTACGCGCATCGTCTCGCTTCCGATGCACCCCCGCATCACGGACGAGGAGATCGACCGCGTCTGCGAGGCTATTCGGGGGTACTACGCATGAGGTACGGCGTCGTCGGCACGGGCTACTGGGGGAAAAACCACGTCCGGGTCGCCCGCGAACTGCTGGACGAGGGGCGACTTGACGACGTGGTCATCTGCGATCAGGACGAGCGCCGCGTCGAGTCGCTCGCGGACTCCTACGACCTGCCCTACGTCACCGATATCGCGGAGATGGACGTCGACGCCGCGACGGTGGCGACGCCCTCGACGACCCACCGGGCCATCGGGACGGACATGCTGGAGCGTGGCATCGACCTCCTCGTCGAGAAACCGCTCGCGTTGAACGCCGCAGACGCGTGGGACCTCGTCGAGACGGCCGAGGACAACGACTGCTCGCTGGGCGTCGGGCACATCTTCCGCTACCACCCGGCGCTCCGGGCGCTGAAACGCCGCGTCGACCGCGGCGAGCTCGGCCGCATCAAGTACCTCCAGACGCGGCGGTTCTCCTTCCGTGTGCCCCGCCAGACGACCGGCGTGCTGTACTCGCTCGCCGTCCACGACGTCGACGTCTACGACTACCTGCTGGACGCGCGCCCGGACACGGTGCACGGGCGGTTCGACTCGTTCGTCCGCGAGGACATCGTCGAGACGTCGACGCTGACGCTGGGGTACGGTAACGTCACCGGCGTCATCAACTCGTCGTGGCAGATTCCCGTCTTCGATAAGACGCGTGACCTCGTCGTCGTCGGGTCGAACCGCTCGGCGTACATCGACTACCTGGAGAACACGAAACTGGAACTGTTCGACGCCGAGGTGTTCTCGGACCCCGAGGACGGCCTGAAGTCGAGAAACGACGGCGCTATCGTCCACACGACGGACGACGAGGAACCGTTAAAGACCGAGGTAGAGGCGTTCGTCGACGCCAGCGAGAGCGGCCAGCACCCACCCGCCAGCGGCGAGGTCGGGGCCCGCGCCGTCGAGACGCTGGAACACGCCGAGCGCTCGGCCGCGAAGAACGAAGTCGTCACGGTCGACCGGCCCGGACTCGCGAAGCAGTTCTGAGTGGCGCTGTGGAATCTCGTGAGTGGGTCGTCGACAGTCGGCCCGGATTCTCGGGCATTCACTGGTGTAGGCGTCGCAGAAGTCGGATGGGTCGTAGGGAACACCCGACGGAAACGAGATGGCCGCGAAGCCACTCCTACGATTCTAGCGGAAGGATTTCGATGGCGTTGATCTGCGGATTCTCGACGACGTGTGTGAAGTCGACGTCGATGGTCCCGTCACTGGTGACCGTGAAGGACTTCATCGCGCCGGTTTGGTCACCGTACGCTTCGATAATGTCGAAGTTTTCGACGGTCTGGTCCTCGACGCTGATGTCGAACACCCGGTCGCCGACGAAACTCGTTCCGCCATAGCCGTCGTAAAAGTACAGGCGAACTTCGGCCTGCTCTCCCTCTGGCACCGGGAACTCGTATTGCATCTCGTCCCCAGAGCCCGGGTCCCAGCGTTCTGTCTCCCATATCTGACTGGGCGTCCCGCTGGGGACCGAGCTATCTATCGAACTCGGCTGGCCGTGCGAAGACGTGTTATTACCCCCTGCGACCAGATAGTCCGTCAGCGGGTCCCACTGGTCTCCGTTCGAGGCAGTGAAGCCGCCGCCCGCGTTCGCCTGATACAGCGGACGAATTACTGGCGCGGTCGCACAGAACCGAATATTACCGATAGCCTTTCCATTCGACGGGGTGACCGAACCGCTCATCTTCTGGCCGACCGACGTGTGCTCGCAGTCTGGGCCGGCTTTCACCACGATATCCGTTATCGTGTACGGATAGGAGTCCCACTCGAGTGACTCTATCTCGTCGTCCTCGTCGAGCGTAATCGTGGGGAACGAGAAATTCGACGCCGGGTCCAGATCCGTATCAGTCTTCTCGAAGACGAGTTCGTTCTTCCCGTCGTCGTCGGTATCCATTGCTTCGTATTTCGCTACGAGTTGGCTCCCATCGGGATTCGAACAGGTCCCTTTCCCATTACTTTGTGTTGCCGCAGCAGTCCCAGTAAGACCAGTAACACCAATTGCCCCGGCGACGGTCCCCTTGAGGACTGCACGGCGAGACGTCTTTCGCTTTTCTGTCATGAGTTGTACGCTACACGTCCTGTGTAACGACAACCAGTCCAGTCCATCACCCGTTTGTTATAGTGCTGTTTCGACGATTATCTCGATGCTAACGGCTATGTCGCTGACTTGGAACTCGAAACCACACACGCTATCTAACGGTCCGGATCGGCCGTAGACCCGGGGACGAGGGATGCGGCAGCTCCCTTCTGTCAGTCTTGCGCCAGCGGTTGCTCCGCGGTTCGCTCGACGTCGAACTCCGGGACGGCTGCGTCGTCGAAGATGTCCGTGTACGAGGCGGCCGTCAACTGGACGCGGTGCCCGCCCAGTTCGGTATACGCCGGCTGGAACGGCGGGAAGTCGAGGGCGCGAATCTTGTCGTACACCGCTAACTGAGTCGCCTCGTCGTCGTCGGCCAGCCGTTCGGGCGGGATCAGTTTCTCGCCGTCCAGACTCTCCTTGGTGTAGAAGTACCGCTCGCCGTCGTAGGCCGCCTGCGGCGTCGCTAGCCGGCGAACGTCGCCGTCTTTGAGCGTCGGCAGGTGTTCACGGAACATCGCGACGGAGGCCTCGGTGACGCGGTCGTACAGCGTGCGGGCGGTGTCCGTCTCGCGGATGGGGACGAAGTCCCGAGCGAGGACGTCGCCGGCGTCGACCGCCGGCGCCATGACGTGGAACGTCGTCCCGTACTTCCAGTGGTCGTCCTCGCGGGCGTTCATGATGGCGTGGCTGAAGACGTTGCTCCCGCGGTAGCGGGGCAGTTCCGCCTGATGGAGGTTCAGCGGCGCGACGTTCGGGTGGTCGAGCAGGTCCTCGCCGAGGATGTTCGGGTAGTAGACGCTCACGAGGTAGTCGACGTCGTAGTCGAGGACGTCACGCTCGTCCGCGCGCGTGACCACTGTGTGTCCGAGGCGCTCGGCCCGGTCGTACAGGCACCCGTCCCACCACGTGTCCTCGTCGGGGCCGTAGGTGACGACGAGTTTCACGTCGAAGTCGTCGTCGCCGGTGAGTCGTTCGAGACATCGTTCGCCGAGTGGGTGGCTCCCCATGAACGCGACCGAAGGCATGGCCCGTCCTAGCCCAACAGCAGTCGTAGTTATAGAGTGCCTGTTAGCTCATGAACGACAGGACGGCGCGCGGTTCGAGCAGACCGCTGGCGACCGAGAGCGCGGTCCAGATGGTCCCGCCGAGGACGATAGCGCCGACGAGCGTGAACAGTCCCGTGACATACGGCATCACGGTGTAGACGACGCCGCCCATCACGACGGCGATGGCGGTGACGCGGGCGAGGTGGTTCACGACGGCCACCGCGTCGAACGGGAGTTCCTGATGGAGGTAGTAGATGTTGACCATCCCGTAGCCCGAGTACGTGATAACCGTCGCGATACCTGCCCCCAGCGCCCCCAGCGACGGGATGAGCGCGAGGTTCAGGGCGACGTTACCGACGGCGCTGGTCCCGCGAGCCACGGCCCGCACGCGGGCGAGGCCGAGGTAGTCGAGCGTGTTCGCGGTAATTTTCTCTATCGCGCGCATGATGACGAAGACGCCGTACAGTTGAATCAGCGGGACCGCACCGAGGTAGTCCGGCCCGACGACGAAGCGGACCATCGGTTCGGCGACGACGAAGAGACCGGCGGCGCCCGGGACGTACAGCAGGAGGATGTTCCGCAGCGACTGCTCGTAGATGTTCGCCGCCCGGTCGCGGTTCTCTGCGGCGGACTGCTCGCCCAGCGTCGGCGTGACGGCGTACCCCAGCGACTGTGCGGGGACGATACAGAGGTCGGCGACCTGTCGGGCGAGCGTGTAGAACGCCACGGCCACCGGCGTCGCCAACATCCCCACGAGGACGGTGTCTATCTTGCTGTCGAGGACGACGCTCGCTCGGGTGGCCGCCGTCGGGACGCTGTACCGGAGCAGTCGACGCCGGAGGCCGGTCTCGGCGGCGCCGGTCCTCGGCAGATGACGGTAAAAGCGCACGTACAAGAGAACGAGGCCCAACGCGGCCGTCAGGCCGAACCCGAGGACGTAGCCCGCCATCGCGCCGACGACGCCGTAGCCGAGGACGACTAGCGCCACCGCCGCACATAGTCGGACGACGCTGTTGGTCGCGGTGAGGACGGCGCTGTACGTGACGGCGTTAAAGGCCTGAAACACGGACCGCTCGTAGCTGATGAACGACCGACCGGCGACGTAGAGGCCGCCGACGGTCAGGACGGGCGCTACCTCGGGTCGACCGAGCAGGGACGCGAGGGGGCCACTGGCGAGGGAGATGGCCGCGGAGACGCCGAAGGCCATCGCGAGGACGCCGTAGAACGACCACCGCATGATGTGGCGGACCTGCGTGTCGTCTTTCTCTAGGTACTCGTTGACGTAGCGGGCCGTCGCCTTCGTGAGGCCCAGCGTGCCGAACAGTTCGGCCACGCCGACCACCGAGACGGCGAAGTACAGCAGTCCGTACTGCTCGGGGTCGAGCAGGTACCGCGTGAAGACGAGGAGGAGCGCCCCGTTGGCGACGGCGTGGACGACCCGAGAGAGCAGCGTCGCTTTGAACCCCTTGGCGATGCGCTCCCGGAGCGTCATCGGAGACAGTCCTCACCCCGGACGAAGTAGAGTCGGTAGTCGCCGTTCGACTGGACTCGGTAGACGTCGGGGTTCTGCCGGAACGACCGGAACGCCTCGGCGGAGTATCGGAAGCCCTCGTACAGCCCGATCTCCTTCTTGTAGTCCCTGGTGGTCAGCGGCACGTACCGGCAGTGGGAGTAGTGCGTCGACTCGTTGTTGCCGAACACCGCGAAGGGTATCTTCTCCTCTTTCCCGGGGAAGTGCTCGCCGGTCGGCGTGTAGTCGGAGTAGGTCGTCCCGTAGTAGGCGTCGACGAACCGGCGCGGGCCGCCGCGCGGCCCCGCGAACCACACCGACGGGTCGCGGTTCTCGAAGGTAGTGACGTGCCCCTCGTAGTACGTCTCCGGGACGTGGTCCGAGTCCTTGTACATGTGCGGGGACTGGTGGAGAGTCATCGCCTGTGGCACCACCATGAGGACGACGACGACGGCGACGGCGGCCCGCCAGTTCTCCGTCGAGAAGTCCAGTCCGAACGGGATACCGTCGGCGACGGCTACCGCGGCGAGGATGGTGACGAACACCATCATGAATCCGAGATAGCGGAACGGTTGACGGGTGACGCTCGTGATGAAGAAGATGCCAAAGAGGGTGAACACCGGTACGAACCCGAAGGTGAGGTAGCGCAACAGCACGTTGCGGTCGGGATATTGGTCGTCCAGTCGGTCCGACATCGCCGCGAGCATCACGAGGCCGGCGACTATCGAGAGGACAGTGCTGACGAGGAACACTTTGGCGAACAGGACGCCGATGCTGCTTCCGATGGCCGAGAGGGAACTACTGGACTGGGAGATCTCGTCGGCTGGGTTCGCCCCGTACAGCAGGCCGTTGACGACGGTTCCCATCGTCCCCGTCGCACGCTCGAACCGAGGCGTCCACAGCGCGAAGAACAGACCGACGACGACGGCTTGCGGCGCCAGCGAGCGATGGCCGGTGATGCGCTCCTCGAACCGGAAGTGGCCGTATAGCTGTGCGAGTACCTGGAGGCCTAACCCGGCGACGATGGCGAACAGGACGTTCGACCCGGCTTGTGGGTGGACGAGGATGGCCGCGATGCCGACGAGCGTCAGAATCACTCCCAACGGGGTCACGACGCGTACCCCGCGGACGGTCAGCAGCGACTCCCTATCACCGAGGTAGCGGAGGAGGACGTACAGGGCGAAGGGCGTGAAGAAGATGGCCTCGCTCGTCGGGTACGGGAAGATGTAGGTGTGGATGTTGTTGATGGGGAGAAAGAGCAGTGCGAAGAACGTCCCGACGGCGACGGCGTTCGAGCGGGCCGCGATGCGGGCGACGCACAGCGCGGTGAAGAGGACGTACAGGCCGACGAAAAAGAGGACCACCAACTGGAGCGACCGGCGCGGCGGCAGTCCGGAGACGCTCGTCAGCGTGACGGCCGTGCTGTGGATGCCCGGATAGAGGAAGTTCACGGGGTTCAGCGACCCCTCGGCGATCATCCGGGTCCAGCCGAGGTAGCTGAGGGCGTCCCCGACGCCGTAGTAGTAGTAGTCGCGAATCATCGGTAGCATCGCCGCGGAGAGGCCGACGAGCGTCCCGAGGAGGAGCGCGAGCCGGTGGCGCGCCGTCGCGACTGGTGCGTTCAGACTGACGAGGACGGCGGTGACGAAGGCGACGACGACACCGACCCAGAACGTCGTGGGCGTCGCGCTGTAGATGGATATCTCGTAGCCGGTCGGTACGGCGCCCGCGGCCACGGAGACGCCGACGGTGAAGGCGATATACCCGACGAGGAGAGCGGCGACGTGACGGCGTCGTTTCGAGGACATGACGGCTATCTGGAACCTGCTCCGGAGTGTTTTGCCATTGTTATGGTCTCTCTGTGGGCGGTATGGTCGTATTTCTGTTCATTATTCTGTCACGTCTTCGTAGACGGCGACGATGCGCTCGCCCATCCGTTCCAACGCGATAGCGTCGGCGTACTCGCGGCCGTTCGAGCGCTCGCGCCGGTCGAGGATCTCCGCGAGCGCGGCGGTCAACGCCGCGTCGTCGTCGCTGACCGCACTCGGCTCGACCGGGTCGAGGCGGGTGCGGACGTCGCCGACGTCCGTCGAGACGACGGGAAGGTTGCAGGCCATCGCTTCCTTGACCGTGTTCGGCGACCCCTCACGGCGCGAGGTCATGATCATCGCGTCGGCAGCGTTGAGGTAGTAGGGCATCCGGTGGTGCGGGACACCGGTCGCCGTCCGGAGCGACACGTCGACGCCGATGCGGTCCCGGGCGCCGTCGACGATGCGTTCGGCGCGCGGGTAGTTCTTCACGTCCCGCTTTGGTGGGTACGGAAAGAGGACGATGCGTTCGTCCTGCGGCCAGCCGAGTTCCTCCCGTGCAGTCGACTGGTCCATGGATCGGAAGACGGAGAGGTCGACGCCGTGTGGGATGACCAGACACTCCCCCTCGTATATCTCTGCCATCCCCTCGGACATGACGATGACCTCGTCACAGAAGCGAGCGAACCGCTGGGTGACCGGGCCGTACTTGCCCATGAGGTCAGACCCCCACAGCGAGAGGACGACCGGGAGCTTCGGTTGGGCGACGGCCATCGGCGCGGTGAGGCCGTAGTTGGCGTGGATGAGGTCGTAGTCGTCCAGCGAGTGTGCGAGTACCGAGGGATAGAACTTCGCGTAGTCGAGGACGGAGCGTTTCCCGTCCTCGTTGGCGTCGATAGACTCCGAGCGATTCCGGCCGGGGACCGAGAGCGTCGTCAGGTCGATCCCCCGTCGCTCTAGCTCCTGGACCTGTGCCCGGAAGAACTGGGCGTCCTCGTTCGTGACGAGGTTGAGCACCCGAATCTCGGTCACCGTGTCACCGCCGTGAAGGCCGACTTCGCGATGTTCATCGCCGCACTGTCCGTCTCGATAGCGTAGTACGGGACCAGTTCGCCGGCGAACTTGCCCTTGTAGTCACAGAGCCGTCTCGTGTTCGCCCCCATCAGGTCATACGCCGTGACGTCCTCGAAGGCCGGGTCGGTGAGGACGTCCTCGATGACCCGCCAGTGGACGAGGCTGTTGACGCTGATGCCGTCGTGGTCGGCCCGCGCACCCCCCTGCCAGAAGTACGCCGCGTCGGGCCCGTACAGGACCGTCACGCCGGAGATGAAGGAACCCTCGTCGTCCCGGGCGACGTAGGCCCGCGCCCGGTCGTCGAGGCCGGTGACGAGGTCACGGACGTAGGCCCACGTGAGGGGGAAGCCGCGGTTCTGGTCGACGTACCGCTTCCGGGTCGTCTCGAACACCTCTCTCGTGGCGCCGAGGCCCTCGACCGAGACGGTGACGTCGCTCTCTCGCCCTCGCCGGATGTCCCGACGGAGGCTCTTGCTGAACGATTCGAGGACGCTGTCGGGGTCCGTATCGGCGAGGTCGACGACGTACGTGAACTGCGTCGACAGGTCGAAGTCGGCCCACTGGAAGGGGCGAGGGTCGCCGTACTGCCGGGGTGTCAGCAGGCGAACGAGCGACAGTGCGCTCGTCGCGCCGAGGTCGTCGAGAACCGCCTCGACGAACTGTTTGTTGACCCGCTCGCGCTTGCGCTGTTTCGGGCTGGTCGGCATCACGATGGGGCCCAGTCGCGGGATGTTCATGCCGGGCGGCGGGGACATGAGCGTCCGGCCGACGGTCCGACGCGTCTCGACGATAGGAAGCAGGCCGACGGGCTCCTGCCCTTTGAACCCGCCGAAGAGGATGAGGGTTCCGTCGGCGTGTGTCTCGATAGCCGACAGCGCCGCTGGGAGATGGAAGACCTCGTACCCGCTCGACGGAAGTGCGTCCCCCCACTCTGGGAGTGTCAGTCGTTCGACTCGCATCTTGCGCTCCTGAGTCACCTGTCGACGGTATTGGTTATCTAGTTCCTACGCACGCAGTGTACAGTTCGCCGGGTGCGCCGACCCACGCACCGCGGTCGAGTGCGGCCCGCACTAACCGACGGTAGAGGCGTCCATACCCCGGGTGATCGCGGCTGAAGTATCGCGGGTGCCACAGCACCGTCATCACCGCGCCGTTCGCTTCAGCCTCGTCGAGTAAGGCCGCACAAGCGGCCCAGGCCCGGTCGAACGACGCCGCCGGGTCGGGGAGTGCGGCCTCCATCACCGTCAGCGGGAACACCACGAAATCGTCGTCGAACGGCCGGAACGGCCGGTAACCGTCGGTGAATCCGTACTCGGTGGGGCTCCCGAGCGTCGCATCGTACTGCAGACCGATGGCCCGGTAGTGTTCCCACGTCTCGGGGCGCTCCAGACGGAGGTAGTGCTGCCGGCCGCCGAGGACCGGTTCGCCCAGCACCGATTCGAGGTGTGCCTTCTCCGAGCGGAGGCGCTCTCGGTCGTCGACGGATTCGTAGGAGCCGTGGAGGCCGACCTCCCACCCGCCCGACCGCAGGGTTTCGAGGAGGTCCCGTATTCGCTCGTCCTCGATGTCGTACCGGCCGGCGTACAGTTGCCAGCCCGTCATCGTCAGCCACTCGCGCGGCGACCGGTCGGTAAAGAGCGACTGCTCGTCTAAGACGTAGAACGCCGACCTGACTCCCTGTTCTCGCTCGAAGTCGAGGAGGTCGTCGAACGTCCAGTACGGGGTCCTGCTGGGAGCGATATCGAGCAGGTGACTCGGATCACGCCGCGTGAGTGCGTAGAATAGGGACTGGTAGGTCTTGTACGGCCGGTCGATGTCGTGCGTGAGACAGAGCGCGAACTCGTGACCGTCGGGCACCCACTCGGTTCGTTCACGTTGGACGCTCATCGGCCCGCTTCCAGCGTCTCCTCGACGACGACGTCGGTGACGTCGACGCGGTCTGCGAGCAGTCGTTCCCGGCGCAGGTCCCACTGTGCCGCGGACTCCGGGTTCTCGGCGATGTCTTTCACGCGAGCCACCGCCGCTCGTTCGTCGGCCACGTTGACGATGAGGCCGCGCTCGTCCAGTTCCTTGAACATCGAGATGTCGTCGTCGCCGACAAACGAGTTCGACCGGACCGCGGGCGTTCCCAGCAACCCGGCTTCGAGCGCCATCGTCTGGGAGTCCCCGACGTAGCCGTCGGCGTAGTACAGCAGGTCGTGGATGTCCTCCGGCGGGACCGGGAGTCGGTACGCCTCGAAGTAGGGCGGGAGTTCGGACTCGCTGGTGATGTACACCCTCCCGCGCTCAGAGAGGTAGTCCACGAGGTCGCGTTTGGCCTCGCGGCTGAAGCCCGAACGACCCACGTCGTGATGGGCCGCCCACGAAACGAACCGGAGGACGTAGTACGGTTCGTCGACGGCGACGCCGTGGTCACGCAGGCTCGACGGGTCCGGATCGAAGCGGTCCGGATGGAGGTAAGCGAGTTCGTGGTAGCCGTCGTAGCGGCGGTGTTTCTCCCCGAGGTCCATCTCGAAACACGCTGGCGTGCAGATACGCGACGTGAACGGGACCGTGAACCGTCGGAGCGAACGCGTCTCCACCTCGTCGTCGGTGAACGTGACACTCGGGGTTCCGGTCAGTCGGGCCGCCTGCGCGGCGACGGGGCTGAGATGGCTTACGACGACGTCAGAGCCGAACGCGCGGATGGCCCGAATCAGTTTCAGTTCCCGGAGCGCCCACTCCAGAATGAGTCGCGGCGTCGAGTCCGCCTGCGTCGAGAGCACCCGATAGTCGATGTCGTATGCGTCCAGCAGGTCCGTCGTCACCTCCTTCTCGCGGGCGGTGACGTACGTCTCGTGGCCCCTCGCTTCCAGTTCCCAGATGGCGTGCTTGAACAGGTGGACGTGGGCCGGGTGACCAACCTCGAAGTGGACGTTCATCGCAGCAGCGTCAGCCCCCGTTTTCCGACGTTGGTGACGGCGTCTTTTGCTGCCTCTGCGACCAGTTCCGGCGTCGAGTCGGCCCATCGGTTGGGGTGTGTCAACAGACACGCCCGGTCGACCCGACGATTCCGAAGGAGCGTCTGGAGGTCCGCCGTCGAGTCGGCGCTGACGTGTTTCTTACCTTCGCCCATCGTGTGGTCCTTTATCTTGAGCGCGCCGTCGCGCCACGTCCGCCCAGTGTCCGAGAAGTAGGTCACGTCGGTGAAGTCCATCGAGAGGTACGCCTCTCCGACGATGCCGTACGGTTCGAGGTCCGCCGGGTCGTCCCACATGTCTCGGTTGTCGTGGGCCGTCAGCGGGTTGCCGTGCATACAGACGGTGTCGACGGTGACGTGTTCGCGCAGGCGAGCGAGGTGGTCGGCGAAGGACGCTCTGGCGGCCTCGACGTCGCCGTCGGCGCGGTCTAAGTCCTCGTAGTGGTAGCCCACTTCGTGGCCGAGCGCTTCCAGACGGTCGAGTATCTCGGGGTCGAACACCTTCTCGATGGTGCGGACGTAGTACGTACTCGAAACGTCCCGTTCGGCCTCGATGCGTGCGAACCGGACCGAGTTCTCGGGCTTGCGGTCCACGTCGTGGCGGAGAAGCAGGAACCGCTCTGGCAAGTCCTCGCGCAGAATGTACTCCCTGACCGTCAGGAAGTCGTATCCGGCCTCGATACCGGTGTCTAGCAACTCCGCGTAGGCATCGTCGGTGAAGTCACGCGTCATCGGTAGGCGTTCGCGGCGTCGAGGTGCTCGGGTAGCGGGCGATGTTTCGCCGGCGAACCGACCGCCAGCGTCCGGGGCGGCACGTCGTCGGTGACGACGGCACCGGCCGCGACGAACGAGCGCTCGCCGACGGTGACGCCGGGCAGGAGCGTCGCGTTCGCGCCGATAGAGACGTCGTCTTCGAGAGTCGGGCCGACGAGGTCGACGCCCATTCGGAGGGGATACGGGTCGTTCGTCAGCGTCGCTCGCGGGCCGAGGAACACCCGGTCGCCGACGACCGTCTTCGGCGGGACGTAGACGCCGGTCTGCATGCTCACTTCGTCACCGACGTCTGTCTGCCCGTCGATGACCGTCTGCGTCCCGACGACCACGTCGTGGCCGAGCGTCGTCTCCTCGCGGATGACGGCGTTGTGTCCCGTCTGTAACCCGTCACCGATGACGACGTCGGGGTATATCACCGACCCGGAGCGGACGACGCCGTCGTCGCCGATGCTGACAGGGGTCTGCTCACCCTCCGGCGGCAGGATGTGTGCCGACTCGGCGATGCGGCACCCATTCCCGAGTTGACACTTACTCATGGAATCGGCCTCCGTGAGGGCTGTCGGTACGTCTCGAATCGGTCGACGCTGTGGGACCCGGTCATCTACGCTCTGTCGGAGATTTCCGCCAGTTCCGGGCTTTGTTATGGGCGTCCTGTGAATCCGATAGCCGCTATTGGCCGCCGTCGACGTGTCGTAACCTGACGCTACAGACGGCTTACCGGCCCGTCACCGTCGCATAACCAAGGTGGGTGACCGCCACTCGGGAACAAATGGGAACTGTCGTCGTCTCCGTCGATGCGGAACTCGGTTGGGGCTTCCACGACTATCCGGCCGAGGACCGTCCGATAGCACGTATCGAGCGGGCACGCTGGGGCTGGCAGCGCCTCGTCGACCTGTTCGAGGAGTTCGACGTCCCGGCGACGTGGGCCGTCGTCGGCCACCTGTTCGAGGAGTCGTGTAACGGGGCCCACGTCGGTCACCCCTCGCCGCCGGGGTGGTTCGCACACGAGCGTGACCCGGACCCGATGCCCGAAGAATTCCGTTTCGCGCCGGACCTGATTCGCCTGCTCGTCGAGGGACCGGTCGCCCACGAGGTGGGGTGTCACACCTACTCGCACGTGCTGTTCGGCGCCGACTACGCGACGCCGGAACTCGCCGACGCGGAGTGTCGGCGGGCCGTCGAGGCCGCCGAGGCCGCCGGCGTCTCGCTCCACTCCTTCGTGTTCCCGCGCAACCGAGTCGGCCATCGGGACGCCCTCGCGAACGCCGGATTCACCGCCTATCGTGGGACGGCACCCTCGCCCGGCGTCGACGGACCCGTCGTCGGCGCCGCTCGAAAGCTGGCGCGGGCGACGGTGGTCGAGGACCCGCCGCCGCTCGTGACCCCGACTGTCGACGAGTACGGCCTCGTGAACGTCCCGGCGTCGATGTACCTCTTCGAGTTCGAGGGGGTCGCACGACAGGTGTTCTCCGCGACGGTCGGCGACCCGGTCGTCAAGCAGGCTCGCCTCGGTATCGACGCCGCGGCGAGAAAAGATGGCGTCTGTCACCTCTGGTTGCACCCGAACAACGTCACCGGGGAGAGCGACGTCGTCCGTCTCCGTGCGATACTCGATTACCTCGACCGAACGCGTGCGTCCGACGACCTCACTGTCGAGACGATGTCCGACGTCGCGCGGCGGACGTTACGGGCCGAATCGCCGCCTATCGCCGACGGCCACACGTCGTAGTACACCGCATACGCGACGTTGCGACGGCTCACTCGCTCCCGGACTGTGCGACCGACGCCGAGTCATCGTCTGCCGACCCCCCTTCTGCGGGGACCGCGTCCTCCTGTAACCGCTGTTCGGCCGCGTCGCGGTCCTCGGGATACCCCACGTCGACGCGCCAGCCGTCCATGCGGATGGCGTCGATGGTCCGGCCGGAGTGAAGCAGGAGGTCGATGGCGTCGCTGATCTCGTACTCGCCGCGGTTCGAGGGCTGGACGAGGTGACAGGCGTGGAAGATAGCCGGGGTAAAGGTGTAGAAGCCGGTCATGACGAGGTTAGAGGGTGGGTCCTCGGGTTTCTCGACGACCTCGGTTATCTCGCCGTACTTGTTGGTGTCACAGACGCCGTACCTGCTGGCTTCTTCCCACGGCACCTCCTCGACGAGGAAGGCCGCGTCGGCCCGCTCCTCGCGCTGGCGTGTTATCACGTCACAGAGGTTGGCCTCGAAGATGTTGTCCCCCAGCAGCAGCATGAAGTCGTCGTCGACGTGTTCCTCGACCGTGAGGAGGGCCCTCGCGAGGCCGTTCTGTTCGCGCTGGTGGGTGTACGTGATTGGCACGCCCTCGAACTCGTCTTCGTAGTAATCGATGATGGCCTGTTTCTTGTAGCCGACCACGACGTACAGTTCCTCGGCACCGAGGGCCAGTACCTGTTCGAAGCAGTGTGTGAGGATGGGCTTGCCCGCGACTTCGACCATCCCCTTCGGTTTGTCCTCGGTGAGCGGGCGGAGCCGCGTTCCCTGACCGGCGGCCAGTATCACAGCGTCCATCGTACCGGTGAGGCGGGGTCCCGAGAGAAAGGTATGGTGCGCCTTCGCTCGGTAAGCGGCGTTTTCAGACCTCGATGTCGTTGTCTTCCGTCTCGAGGCTAGAGAGTCCGAGCAGTCGGCGGGCCGCCGACGGGGTGGCGACGTCGCGGAGCGAGTACCGTGCCCGTTCGGCGGCCTGTCTGACGAGTTGGGCGTTGCGCTCGACCGGCGTCTCCGGGGCGACAAAGAGGTTGTCCTCCATCCCGACGACGGGGTGGGCCCCGAGGAAGAACGCCATGGCCGTCAGCGGATACTGGTTCGGGCCGGTCGCCCGCACGAGGCACGTCGCCCGCTCGGGGGCCGCATCCAGCAGCGAGACGACGGTCATCGGCGTCGCGACGGTCCCGTCCCCCGCTCCGAACAACAGCGTCAGGACCGGTGGGTCGTCGAGGGCGGACTGCTCAAGCAGTCGGAAGACCTCCTGCAGGTCGCGGCCGTTGGTCACCAGCAGATTCGGTCGGATGTCGCGTTTCACCAGTTCCTCGACGAGTCTGTCGACGTCACGACGGGACGTCTCGGAGCCGTCGCGGTAGCCGTACTGCGCCGGACCGACTCGGACGGACGCCAAATCCGGCGCCGGTCCCTCGTCTATGATTGTGAGGAAGTCGCCCGCCGAACACGCCGGTTCGACGGCGTACTCGACGAGCACGTCGTCCTGACAGAGGTCTCTGACCGCCGAGCCAAACGCCGGCAGCCGTGACGGGGCCGGGTCGCCGTCTGCGCCACGCCCGTGGAGGTGGGCCAGCGTCGCGCCGAACGAGGCGGATTCGTACACCTGTTCTGCGACGTCCTCGGGGGTCACTGGAAGCGAGTCGTTCACGTCTGTCGAATACCGGTAGCCCGTCGGCGCGACACCGAGTATCGTCTCGTGGCCGCGAATGTAGTCGTCGTATGTCATCGTCACCCACACCTATAGTGGTGTGTGTGAGCACACCACCTTCCGGTGGATAGTTATGGAGTTCTTTAATTCGGCCTCATTCGCGCAACTCCACGAGGGCGTCGGCGCTTGCGACGATGAACGCGTCCTCCAGCAGATGGGACTCCTCTGCGGGCAGGAAGACGTACTTCTCGTCGGTCTCCGACTGGATGACGGTGAGTTCCTCCATCTCGTAGTCTAAGTTCTCGTGGGGGTCGGGATCGTCGGGGACGTCGTCCCACTCGTTGTTCGAGAACATGATCAGCCGTGGTAGATGTACAGTTCACCGTCGCCCTGCACGTCGACGTCGCGGAGGCGTCCGCTGTAGTAGTAGGCATCGACGCCGTTACCGACGTGTCCGGTGACGACTCTGCAACCGATGGTGTCTTCTCTCTCGTCGGCCGCCGTCCCGCTGTTGACGACTTTCGTCCGCTCCTCGTCGACGACGACGTCGCCGGTGACGGAGAACGTGTAGGTGGCCGCTTCCTCGGCGTCGCCGGTCCCGTCTATCTCGATGCGGTTGGGGTATCCCTCCGGAGTCGAGGACTTCTCGGTGCCGGTGTCGCTTCGCGAGTCGCTCGCGTTGGACGACGACTGGCTTCGCTGCTGACTGGCTCCCTCGGTGCTGTCCGTGGTACTCGTCTCGGTGGATTCAGACGTAGCGGTCTCGGTGGGTTCGGGGGTGGCGGTCGCCGTGGGTTCAGGCGTGGCCGTCTCCGTCGGCTCTGGTGTGGCTGTCTCCGTCGGTTCCGGCGTGGCGGTCTCGGTGGGTTCGGGCGTCGCCGTCTCCGTCGGCTCTGGTGTGGCGGTCTCGGTGGGTTCTGGAGTGGCCGTTTCGGTCGCCGTGGGTTCGGGCGTGGCGGTCTCCGTGGGTTCGGGCGTGGCGGTCTCCGTGGGTTCTGGAGTGGCCGTCTCGGTCTCCGTGCTCTCCTCGGTCGAGTTCTCGGTACTCGTCTCCGTAGTGGTCGCCGTCTCGGTCTCCGTACTCGTCGTCGACTCGCTATCGTCCGTCGTGCTCGCGGATTCGCCGCCGACGGGCGTCCAGATGGCGTAGTCCGTATTCGCGGGCGTGGCCTCACTCCCGGTGACGGCCTCGAACCCGTCGGGCACGTCCGTCGGACCGCTGCCCGTGAGTTGGATGTTCTCGCCGGTCCAGTCGCCCGAGACGCCCCACTCCGTGTCGAACGGTTCGCTGTCGCCGTCGTTCGTGATGCGGCAGTTCCGGACGACCCCGGAGCCACCCTCCCCGCGCTCGTGGAAGTCGATGCAGGGACCGCCGACGTCGGTCCAGTTGAAGTCACAGTCCTCGATGACGACGTCCTGACCCGCGTCGTCGATCTTGATGCCGCGCTGGGCGCGGCCGCCGCCGGTCTCGGTGGGCGACTCCTCGGTCGCCTCGAAGTAACAGCCGCGGACGACGCTGTCGCCCGGCGCGAAGCGCACGCCGGCCGAGTTGGTGTTCCGGAAGACGCAGTCTTCGACGATTACCGTCCCGTTACCACCCGTGTAGGGGTCAGAGACGTAGCAGGCGACATTGCCGAGTTGCGCGAAGTAGCAGGCCTTTACCAGGAGCGTTCCGGCGTGGTCGGACCCGGCGTAGACGCCGGTCGAGTCCGAGTTCTCGACGGTGCCGTCGGGGACGTTGACGTTGACGACTTCCATCGTCGCCCCCTCGTCGGCGCCGACGCGCCAGCGGGACTGCTCCTCGCCGCGCTTGCCGCGGACGGTGATGTTCTCGATGCGGACGGTCCCGCTCGTCGCCCGTATGGTGGGCCTAACTGTCGTCTCGGGGTCGTCCGGGCGGTTGAAGGTGACGCCGTCGGTGGACCCGACGAGTGCCGCGTTGGCGACGTCGCCGCCGAGGCCGTCACCCGTGTATTCGTACTCGCCGGCCGGAATCAGCACTTCGTTCCCGTCGACGAAGAACTCCTCCAGATAGGGGTCGATAAGCTCCCCGTTCTGCAGGCCTTCGTCGGCGAGGTCGACGGTCGTATCGGCCGCGAACGCACCAGTGACGGCCGTACTCCCGACGGCGGCCGTCGCGGCGACGCCGACGGTCTTCATGAATGTGCGGCGATTCGTACGATGTCCTTTCTCGGCTGTGTCGTCGTCGTGGCTTCCTGCCATATCCCGGCAGGCACAACCTACCTGAAAAGGTGTTCTGACCACCTGCTGCGTAGGGTACTCCTACTTACCCGAGAATACTCACCAATTACGTTCGGTCTCCTTACCACCCGTAGTTGGTTCCTCGTAGAAAGCCGTTAATTCAGGTCGTTTCAGAACACGCGAAGAAATAGTTCGATAAGTTGAATCTACTCTTGGGTAACGTGTGTCTAGGAATCACATACCGTGGCTCGGCGGCGGTAAGACTCAGATAACAAAGCCCGCAGCCGTGAGAGTCGGCCACGATGCGGACACTGCTGTTGGGGTTGGACGGGACTTGTCGCTCCGTACTCGACCCGCTGTTCGAGGCGGACGTGACGCCGACGCTTTCGGGACTCTTCGAGGAGAGCGCCAGCGGTCCCCTGACCTCGCAACTCCCGCCGTGGACGCCGAGCGCGTGGCCGTCGCTGTACACCGGCGTCAACCCCGGGAAACACGGTGTCTACGGCTTCCTCCGCTTCGACGGCTACGACCACGACGTCGTGGACGCGACGGACGTTCGCGCCCGCGCGCTCTGGGAGCTGCTCGACCACCACGGACACAGCAGCGTCGTCGTGAACGTCCCGGTGACAGCCCCCGCGAGCGCAGTCGACGGCGCGGTAATCCCGGGTTACGTCTCCCCGGAGGACCCGCCGGGCCACCCCGAGGGAGTCCTCGACGACGTGCGTGACGCCATCGGATCGTACACCGTCTACGGACCGATGGACACGCCGGGCGAGGCCGAACTGGCAGACGTGGCCGCCCACGCGAAGACCAGAGGCGACGCCTTCGCCTACCTCGTCGACCGATTCGACCCCGATTTCGGCTTTCTGGAGTTCCAGCAGACCGACACGGTGTTTCACCGCCGACCGGAGGACACCGAGGCCGTCGAGTGCGTGTTCGGGGCCGTCGACGACGCCGTGGCGACGGCCCTCGACGCGGCGGACCCCGACAACGTACTCGTGGTCAGCGACCACGGCATCGGCCCCTACGACGGGCACGAAATCCGCGTTAACGAGTGCTTACGGGACTGGGACCTGCTGGAGACGACGACCGGCGGAGAAGGGATGCCGTCGTGGGACGCCATCGCTCGCCGCCGCCTCCAGCAGGGCGAGAGCGGCGGGACGCCCGACCCCGGCCTGTTGGAACGAGGCGTGGGCCTCCTCGCCCGCGCCGGCGTGACGAGTCAGCGCGTCGAGGCCGTCCTCGAACCGCTGGGCCTCGCCGAGGTCGTCGCTCGAATCGCACCGACCGACGCCGTCAGAGCGGGGACGGAGCAAGTCGACTTCCGGGCCTCGCAGGCGTACATGCGCGACCGCATCGAACTGGGCGTGCGTCTCAATCTCGCCGGCCGCGAACCCGATGGCGTCGTCCAGCCAGACGCGTACGAGTCGACGCGTCGGGAGGTTATCGACCGACTCGCGACCCTCGAAGACCCCGACGGGAACCCGGTCTTCGAGGAGGTGTTCCCCAGAGAGGCCGTCTTCGACGGGCCCTACGTCGAGGACGCGCCGGACGTGCTGGTCGTCCCCCGGGCGTTCGAGAACTTCCTCAACGGCTCCCTGCTCGGCGAGTGGTTCGGGACGCCGCGAGAGCCGTGGAACCACAAACGCGACGGCGTCCTCGCCGCGACGGGCCCGGCCGTCGATACGTCGGCGTCGCTCGCTGACGCACACCTGTTCGACGTGGCACCGACAGTTCTGAGTACGTTCGGGGTCCCGCGGGACGAGCGGATGGACGGGACCCCCCTCCCGATAGTCGACCCGACGCCGGTCGAGCAGTACCCCGACTACGAGACGACGGAGCGACGGGTTCGGGACGACCACGACGTGGCCGACCGACTCGCCAACCTCGGCTATCTCTCGGACGGGGAGTGACCACCGCCGCGGTCACGAGCAGTCACACACGTCGTTACTCACGCGCCCGGGACTCCCGAGCGACTGGAGCTGCAGGTCACGCCGGTCGAGTTGTGCCCGTTCGGTCACCAGTGGCGTCCCCGTGACGGTGATGGACGACCGACGGAGGGCCGAGCCGGCCGACTGGACGACGGTGACGCCGTTCCGCCCCGGACCGGTCTGGCAGACACAGAGGCCGTCGAGGAGCGTCCCGTTCCGCCCGCTTATCAGTATCGCCGTGTTCCCGGCGGCGGACCCGTCGACGGTGAGGTCCCGAATCTGCAACGGGTAGCGGCGTGCCGCGCTGGAGCCGTTCTTCGGGTCTTTCGCCCAGAGCGCCCGGACGCCGTCGGCCCGGACGGTGACGTGGGTGTTCCGAATCGTGGCCGATTCGAGCCAGTTTGCGCAGGTGATGGCACCGTCGCTGCCCGTCACTCGGTCCATCACGACGCGACAGCCATCGACGAGGACGTCCGTGCCCCCGCGGAGGCGGATGCCGCGCATGTTCGGGACGCCGCGACGGGCCTCGGTACAGCGGACGGTCACGCCCCTGACGGTCGCCGGGCCGCTCACCCGGACGTTCGAGATCCCACTGTTCTCGTAGCGACCGCCGACGACGTCGACGCGCCCCCTCGCGGGGGAGGCGTAGAGGCCGTTGTCCGGGAACCCGCTAACGACGCAGTCTTCGAACCGGAGGTGGCCGCGATGGTCCTCGCCGACGTAACAGCCGGTGTTCCGGTACTGCGGGGCACCGCCGTCCGGCATACTGAGCCGTCGGATGACGCCTGTCCCGTCGGGGTCCGTGACGCCGAACCGCATCCCGTCCTGGTTCGTATCGAACTCGCCACGCACGGAGACGTCCGAGACGTACAGGCCGTCGGCGACGGTCAGGTGGAGCGGTCGTGGCCCGGTGTTCCCCTGTCGGAAGTCGAACGTCAGCCCCTCGACGGCGAGATCGGTGGCGTCTCCGCTGCGACCCAGTCCGAACAGCGGCCCGCCGAAGTTCGGGACGGTGGTGATGGTCGCCTCCGGGCCGACGATGCCCAACTGGTGGAACTCGTCGACGTACCAGTGTTCGTCCAGCAGGTACTCGCCGGGCGGGAACCGGACCAGCGTGTGGTCGGCGTCTATCGACTGGAGCGTCGAGTGGATAGAGACGGACCCCGTCGGGTCGGCACCTTCCTCGACGACGTCGACGACCTGCTCGTAGTCCGCTGGTGCGGGCGTCGACGTTACCGGGTCGGCCGACGTCGGCGTCTCGTACGAAACTGCCGTATCGGCGGTGGTCGGCCG
The DNA here is from genome assembly GCF_014647235.1 of Haloarcula pellucida. GTDB lineage: Archaea > Halobacteriota > Halobacteria > Halobacteriales > Haloarculaceae > Haloarcula > Haloarcula pellucida. Next base: position 731,062 of record NZ_BMOU01000001.1, on the reverse strand, counting down.
CGGCGTCTCTGCTGTCGGTGTCTCGGTCCTCGGCTCGCCGTCCTCGCGCGGACAGCCAGCGAGAGCGCCGAGCAGCCCCGCGGTTCCCAGCCGAGCGAGTAGCCGACGGCGCGTCCACTCCCTTGACATACCGTCCCTGACGGCGAGTATCGAATTGTTATGGTGACTGTATCCCCGGTAAGCCCTCGTTTCTCTCAGTCGTCGCCGACAGCGGTCGAGACAGGGGCCGAAGACGCCTCGCCGTCGGCCGGCGGGCTCTCGGTGACGGACGGGTCGAGGCGGTCATCGAGATGCCGTTCGTAGTCGCGGTCCACTAACAGCGCCCCGACGAGGAAGGCGGTGCCGACGAGTAGCGACCCGAGCAGCCGCGGCAGCGCTTCGCGGAGAGACCGGTCGCTCCGTATCGTATCGACGACGCCGCCGAGGACGGTCGTCGCCGCGGCGGCAAACAACGCGAGCATCGAGTACGGCCCCTCGTAGAGGTGTTTGGTCCGCAGGCGCCAGAAGTAGTTCCGCAGGAGCATCCCCGACACCTTCGGGATGTACGAGCGATAGGCGATGTGGCTCTCTTCGTCCCCGTAGTTCGCCGGCCGCGGAACGTCGACGACCCGGAGGCCCGCGACGTTCAACCTGACGAGGAGGTCGTTGCAGTAGCCGTAGTACTCGTACATGTCCTCGATACCCGCCTCCTCGAGGGCGTGCAGCGAGATGGCGGTGTAGCCGTTCTGCGGGTCGCCGATAGTCCAGTAGCCGCTCGCGATGCGAGTCAGCCACGTGAGGATGCGGTTGCCGACGTAGCGAAAGCGGGGCATCCCCCTCTGGTGGGCCTCGTTCATGAGGCGATTCCCTTTGACGTAGTCGGCCTCGCCCTCGACGACCGGACGGATGACGCCTTCGAGCAGTTCCGGTTGCATCTGTGCGTCCCCGCCCATGACCGCAGTCACGTCGATGCCGTCCTCGCGGGCGGCGAGGTACCCGGTCTTTATCGCGCCACCGACGCCGCGGTTCTCGTCGTGTCTGATGGGAACGACCCGACGAGAGAAGCCGTTTCTGGAGGCGCTCGCAGCGTTGATCCGGTCTGCTGTCCGGCAGATCTCCGCCCAGGTACCGTCGGTCGACCCGTCCTCGACGGCGTATACCCGGTCGACGTAGCCGGGGATGGTCGCTATCGTCTCGCCGACGAGGCCTTCTTCGTTGTACGCCGGCACTACGACGGCGACGGTTGCGTCACGGTACATCGTCACCACGCTCCGACTCGCCGCGGACTTTCGGGACCCATTCTCGCCGGAAACTGGTGCTGTCTCGTCCATTGTTATGCTCGGCTTGTGTCACGCGTTCGGCCGGCGCGACGGGCGTCGAGAGGAGACCGCCGTCGGTGTCCGGTAGCGTGGCCGTGTCGACGGCAGTAGCAGGCGCGTACCGCGGCACACAGCGCCTATAACAATACCGACAGCAGCGAGGGGATGTGACGATGACGCTGAACAGTGCGGTCGTCGGCGGCGGCATGGTGTCCGACGTACACCTCTCTGGCCTCCAGAAGTGTCCACTGACGGATCTGGTCGCGATCTGTGATGTAGACGAGTCCCGCGCCCGAGCGAAAGCGACCGAGTACGACATCGGCGCCTTCGCCGACTTCGAGGGGATGCTCGCCCGCGAGGACCTCGACTGGATTCACCTCTGTACGCCGGTCCAGACCCATCTCGATCTGGCACGAATGGCCATCGAAGACGGCATCGCAGTCCAGATAGAGAAACCCGTGACGACGTCTGCCGTCGAGGCGGAAGAACTGGAGGCGCTCGCAGACGAGCAAGACGTCCCGGTATCGGTCGTCCACAACCACAACTTCGCCCCTGCAGTCCGGAAGGCGTCTCGCCTCATCGACGACGGGGCTATCGGCAACGTTCGGTCGGTGAACATCCTCTATACGGGCGAGACGTATCCCGACGACGTGCGCCGGGGTGCGTGGGCGTTCGACCTCCCCGGCGGCGAGTTCGAGGAGGGGCTGCCACACCCGATCTACATCGTACTGAAACTCGGCGGCTACCCGGTCGCCGAAGACGCGATTCAGGCCCAGACCGCACTCACACGGGAGTACGAGCAGGGGTTCGACTACGACAGCGTCCAGTTCCAGTACACCAGCGAGACCGACGTCCTCTGTAACGCCACCATACTGGCGAGCGACGTCCCGCACAAGTCCATCCGAATCCACGGCGAACGCGGCAGTCTCCTCGTCGACATCGTCTCCCAGACGGTGACGGTCCTCGACAGAGACTACGACGCCTCGGTGACGGCCCGGGCGCTCACCAACGTCGACCACGTCCTCGGGCGCATCGAGGGGACGCTGGAGAACGTCGTCGCCGTCGCCCGCCGGAGTCTCACCGACGACTGGGCGGCAGAGCGCGACCTCGACTCGCACTACTACCAGTTCGACGTCGAGGCCAGGGCGATTCACAATGGCGACCCGATGCCGGTCCCCGTGGCCGAAGGGACGTGGACGCTCCGCATCATGGAGGAGATACGACGGGCCGCGGCGCGACCGGACGCCGGCGAGCAGATTCAACTGAACACTGACTCGCTGTAAGTGACCGTTACTGAAAGACGGTGCTCCATAACAAAGCCGTACTCTTCTGAAACCCGGCCATACTCAGTCGGGCACCAGCCCGTCGGACCATCATGGAACGGGAGACACTCGCAATCAGGAGCATCGCCCTGGTACTGCTCGTCGTCGGCGCCAGTATCGGCCCCTTAGGACCGGTCGGATCGGCCGCGGGAAACGTCGAGAACGTCGACGACAGGCCGACCGCCTACAGCGTCGTGCAGGGTGAGCGGTGTATCCCGCTTACCATCGTCGGCGACGCCTCACAGAACGTCTCGTCGTACTACGACTACCACGGCGGCGACGGGACCGACTACAGTTCTCACGGGACCGACGACAGACAGGTGTCGAACGTAAGCCAACTCTACGTCTATCGCGGGTCCAACGGTGACAGTCTGCTCTTCCTTCACGACGCTCGCAACGACGGTGTCGGCAACGGCTCGGTGTCGATGTCGATTACGAACGTCCCCGAGGAGGCGTCGTGGCCCGTCGAGGACGACACCTACCAGAACCGTGACGACAACTTCGAACACGGCGAGACGAGCAGTCAGATAGACTGGATGTGGACGGAGGGACGGACCGACGGGGCGGCGATGGTCGGCCTCGGACACCTGAACGAGACGGCGATCCGTATCGACCCCGCGTTCGACGAGGAGAGTTTCGCCGCACAGGACCCGGAACTCGACTGGCCGTACGACCCACTCGAGTGGCGTGCGAGGAGCGGGCCAGACGAGGAACTCGTGGCGCTCGACAAAGACAGTCCAGTCGAGGTGCAGGCGGGGACCTGTCTCGACGCGGCCGTTGAGGTGAACGCGACGACGGTGAGTAGCGGCGAGGCGGTACAGTTCGACGGCGGGAACTCCACGGTCGGCCCGTCCGCGGAGTACGACTGGTCGTTCGGCGACAACACGAGTGCGACGGGCGTCACGACGACGCACACGTACAACCAGACGGAGACGTTCACCGTCACGCTGACTGTCAGCAACCGGTTCGGTCGCTCCGACACGGCGAACGTGACTATCGAAGTCGTCGACGACAGCCCACCGGACGCCAGACTCGACGCACCGGCGACGGCCACGCCGAACGAGACGGTCGTCCTCGACGCCAGCAACTCCACCGACGACACGGGCATCAGCGAGTATCGGTGGGACGTGGACGGCGACGGCACGGTCGACCGGACGACGACGGCGGCCAGAACGGAGACGGCGTTCGACACGGTCGGGAACCAGACGGTCGCTGTCACGGCCGTCGATACGCTGGGCCAGACTGACAGCGCGAACGCGACGATCGCAGTCGAGGCCAACGAGAGCAACGACCCGACGGCGGCCATCGACGGGCCGGCGACGGCGACGGTGAACCAGGAAGTCACCTTCGACGCCTCGAACTCGACGGTACCCCGCGGCGGGGCAACCTACGAGTGGGACCTAAACGGCGACGGCACCGCCGAGAACGTGACCACGACCCCCTCGCTGACCACCTCGTTTGCCACTATCGGCAATCGGACCGTCCGCGTGACGGTGGTCGACGCCATCGGCCGGAACGATAGCGCGAACGCGACTCTCACGGTCCAGCGCAACGCGAGCAACGACCCGGTCGCCAGACTCGACGCACCCGCGACCGCACGCGTCGATACTGCGGTCACCTTCGACGCCTCGAACTCGACGGTGCCTCGCGGCGGGGCGACCTACGCGTGGGACCTAAACGGCGACGGCACCGCCGAGAACGTGACCACGACCCCCTCGCTGACGGCGACGTTCGATACCGCCGGCGACCGGACCATCCGCCTGACGGTCACCGACAGCGCGAACGTGACGGCGACGGACAGCGCGCAAGTGACCGTCGAGCGCGCTTCACAGAGCGGTGGCGGGGGCAGTGGTGGCGACGGCGGCAGCGACAGCGGCGGAGGCGGAGCGGCCCCTGCTCCGCCGCCTGAACCCGACGAGGACGAACCGGCCGCGACGGCGAGCAGCGACGGGAACACCGTCACCGTCGAGAGCAACGTCGACGCCGACGTCGTCGGTGTTGGCCTCGACGACGGGACGCTCGGAAGCGGTTCGGTGAGGGTCCAGCGCATCGCGCTGGCCGACGTGGAATCGGGGAGTGCGGTGGCGGTGACCGACGAGTGGAACGGCAGCGACGGGCCGCCACTCGGGAGCGACGAGACGATGCTGGCGCTCGGACCGAGCGTCGCGTCGGGGCCCGCCCCGTCCTCGGTCACCTACCAGTTAGCTATCGACCGGGCGGCGATCAGAAACCGCGGTGGGTCGGTCGACTCGCTCGCCGTCGCGACGTGGAACGGGTCCGGGTGGGAGACGGCCGAGACGACGCTGGTCCGAAACGACTCGACCGTCGTCATCAACGCGACGGCCGGCCCGGAGGAACCGCTGGCCGTCGGTCTCCCGACAGCGCAGGTCGTCGGCACCGACCTCGCCATCGCCGAGTCTCCGGTCGTGAACCAGTCGGTGAACGTCTCGGTGACGCTGTCCAACAACGGGCACCGGGACGGGTCCGAGACGGTGACCACCGTCCTCGGCGGCCGCGTCGTCGCCTCCGAGCGCGTGACGATTCGAGCGGGCGAGACCGAACGCCTCACGTTCACCGTCGTCCCGAGGCGGGCCGGACAGCAGCGACTCACCGTCGCCGGCCTCCAGACGACGGTCGACGTCGCGCCGGCGAGAGCCGACATCGGCCCCCCGTCGGTCGACGTCGAACGCGAGACGGTCGGCACCGGGGAGTCCGTGCAAGTGCGTGCGACGTTCCGTAACGACGGGACTGTCACCGGCACCGAGAACGCTTCCTTCGTCGTCTTCGGTGAGGTAGTCGAGCGGCAGTCCGTGACCGTCGCGCCCGGCGAGACGAAGACGGTCACCTTCGAGCAGCGAATCGAACACCCCGGTCAGTACACCGTCGGTGTCAACGGACAGAACGCGTCGGTGGCCGTCGACGGCGAAGCGAAGACCGCCCAGACCGAGTCGTGGGTCGACACCGGCACTGGCGGCGGCGGGTCGACGTCCCCGCTCCTGTTGGGTCTCCTCGCACTCGGCAGTATCGGGCTCGTCGCGGGCAGTATCGCCGTCCTCAGTCGACAGCTCTGAGACGAGGTCGGTCGCTCACTCGGCGCTGTCGAAGTGTAGGTGGGCAATCGAACGACCACGCTCACTGAGACACAGCGAGAGATCCGTCGCCGGGTCGACCCGACACACGAGAGTGCCGACCGTTTTCGACGGCGTACGCACCGATAGTTACTGACGCCGTGGTCCGCATGCCGTTGCTCTCGACGCTCAGTTCGGACGCCCCCGTCGCCTGACGCCTGCTGCGACGACTGCCGATTCGCCGGACGAGAGTGTCACCGTTTCCTCGACGACTACTGACGAGTCAGCCGACACGGTGGCGCTGACCGACTGGTCCGTCGAGGTGGTGTCGGTGACCGTCACGTCCAGCGCTGTTCCGTCGGTGGATGGCTCACGGGTCGCGTTCGACTCGGGTGGTACACATCCGGTGACAGCTACCGACTAGACCGGAGACAGCTCGCGACGAGCGCACTCGTCCATCCCAACACCTGTAGAAAGGGCGATGCGGCTCTGTTGAAACCCTATCGTCTCGACACTTTTCCCGCGAAAACAGCCGTTAGGTAGGTGTTGCAGTTCTTGCAGAACACTCCCTCGAAGGGAATGTGGCTGAAAACCTCGTGTCCACACACGGGACACCAGAGGAATTCGAACAGTGTCTCGCTGTGTCGATCGAGTATTTCGAGACTCATCGGTGGACCGACCCGGTCGAACCGGGTCACTCTCTCCAGCTCGGCCGAAAAACACCTTGCGTGCGTACTTTCGGAGGGAGTCAGCGTTCAGGGCCGCCAACGATGTGTGAGGGGGCTTCGTACCCACAGCCAGGTCGTCGAACTAGCGCTATACCGTCGCCTCAGAAGCAGCCCTCCCGCTGACGAGGATGTCGCTGGTCAGCCACTCTGGACAGTAGAGGCGACTTATAGAACGGTCAGGATAGTGTGCATCTTGTGCGGGACGGCACTCAAGAACACAGCCAGAGAAATATTCGCGATCTTGAACTAGAAAATAAATCAGATATTCCTATCTAAAACGCAAACTGTAGAGAATGAGAATTAAGTACCTCTAACTTTATATCATATTCAATGAAACGAAGAGAGTTTCTTCAAGTTTTCAGTGCATCCACGTTCGCCGCTAGTGGATGCCTCAGTAGGCCAAATAACGAAAGGGGGGAGATATATGAAAAATCAGTTACCATTGAAGAGCGTGGCTGTGGGGAAAAAGAGCATTCTGGTGTTATCAAGTGGAACAACAATAGTGGTATAGCGACTATAGATGCAACTTGGGGCGCAGCTGAGAAGTGCGGTCCGCTGGGAATAGGCACCAGTAGCTACCCAATGAATGATGGCTATAACTATCTTCTTGACATTTACCCTTCAGATCAGCACAACTGTAATACGTGTACGAAATACTTTGAATACTCTGCCAGTGTCGAGTTCCGCGACAAACCATCGAAAATTAAGTTAGTTCACTCAAATCCCGAAATAATTGGGCTTGTCACATCAATTGAAATTACAGAGAGTGGCAAAGTAGTGACGTACACAGATACACCAAAGAGGACGGACTCATCGGCTGAGGCAGCCGGTGTTTCGAATCTACTGAGTGGCTGATTCAGGTCGTCTCTCGAGACACGACCGATATTTTGAAGCGTGTCAGAAGGATCGTGTAACCAATATCCGACGGCAAACGCAACAGGTGTTGGTTAACGCGGCCTATACGGCCGCGGTCACGCGCTGGCAGACATTTTGTGACGGCGTCGGCCGACTCGGCGTCACGCGGGAGCATGGCGACGGCGCGCTCGTGGCTGTCCCGGCAGTGGGCAGCGTGGTCGACGAAGAGCGAACGATCTGCTCAACTCAGTTTCTGTATCCAAGTCTCACTAGATACCACATCGTCGTAGACTACGCTAACTGGCACAACGGGTCACGAATCCACATCTGCGACGTAGATTCCGTATCCGAGGTAGGCGAGGACCTGTGAGGCCTCCCGCCAGTGCGTGAGGTTCATCCGGATGTACCGACGAATCGCAGGGTCGGTGAGATTACGGATAAGACGTACCACGGTCTGTAGCGTCTCCGTGATGCCACGACGACGAAGCTCACTCACAAACTGAGTGCGTGGATCGACTTGTCGGACAGTTGATCTGGTGTCTCGGAGGCCGGCCTGCTCGAACCGAGTGACCCACTCTTCTGGTGGCTTAGGTGATGCCCCAGTTGCCGCTTCGAGATACGACTCCAGGGATCGTGGTGGCTCGTCAAGCCACGTTGCCTCGTTTACGCCGACGACGCCACCAGGTTGCGTTACTCGCGCGTACTCACGAAGTGCTGTTGTCGGGTCATCCACGAACCCGAGTACGGACTCGCTAATAACCGCGTCGAATGTCCCAGATGCAAAGGGGAGGCGACAGGCATCACCAACAGCAAACTGAGGACGTATGGATACCTGTTCCGAGGCAACACGTTCTCTCGCCCATGTGAGCATTGAAGGCGAGATGTCGATGCCGACCACGCGACAACCAAAGGTACGTGAAAGGAAGGGCGGCGTGATGCCGGTTCCGACGCCTACGTCAAGGACGCGGTCACCCGGCTCTATCTGGCAGGCACGAGCGAGTTCCTCCGTTGCTTCCATACCGCCAAAATGTTCAGTCGTTCCGAGAATAGACTGCAATCGGAAGTACCCACGGGCGCTGTCTGTGCTCATTATTCATCTAATACATCTATTGACCATTTAGCGATTAAGGTGCAATATGCGCTTAGTTCAAACACCGATATTCGGATCCGTCGGTTCTCCTCTCGGAGAAGCGAAAGATCTGGTCTGGGAACGGACCCCAAACAGACAGGATATCTAACGTTCAGAGTGCCTTGTCGATGTTGTGAGACAGATAGCAGCGAGTTCACGGGATCGCTTCCTCCAGTGCCGGTCACTGCGGCGCGACGTCGAGTCGCAGATAGAGGACCTTGTCGGCAGACCCGTCGTCGACGGTCTCCGGCATCGGTCCGCGGACGACGTAGTACACCAATCGGAGGTCCTGACCGGCCATCGTCGGCGTGACGGTGTGGTCGTACGTCCACGTCTCGTTCACGGCGACGCGCTGTGATTGCTGTCGTAACGTCTCGCTCGCCAGTACCGTCCCGCCGTCGACGCGCTGTAGCTTCGCGACGATAGTGTAGGTGGCCGCGCTGTCGTGGTGGTTGGTCACCTCGACGACGAGCGGTTGTGACTCGCCGACGGTGCCGTTCGTCGGGTAGCCGCCGGCGACGTACTCGCCGGACTGTGACTCGGTCAGTAGCGACGCGCTGGTGTAGGACATCGACTGCGTCGGGCCGGCCAGCGCGACGGTGAGCGACCCGAGTGCGGCCACCACGGCGACACAGAGACAGATCGTCAGCGCCCGGGTCACAGCGTCGCCGCCGAGAAACCGTTCGGTCCCGGTCTGTCGGGCGATCGCGAGCGGATCGAACCGCTCGTGGGCCGGGACGGCGAGGCGGCGAGCAGTCCCGACGACCACACCGACTCCGACGACGACCCACACCGTCGCGAGCACCGACTCCGTCGTCAGTCTGATACCTAGCGCCCCGAGCGTGACGGCCATCAGCGGAATCAGCGCCACGCTGACGCCGAACGCAAGCGCCAGTCGCTCACGCGCGAGGACGCCGTCGTGTGCCGCGGTCAGCGAGAGGCCGATAGCGCCCTCGCCAGCGTCCCGGTTCTGTGGCCTGCGGGGAAACAGGGCGGCGACCACGGCGTACCCCGGCGCGAAGAACACGAGGACGGACCCGATCAGAAAGCCGACCACCGTCCCGCCGACGCCGATAGTCACCGTCGCGCTGGCGAAGACGACGTACGTAAGTACGGCTATGAGGTCGACCGGGACCACGTCGAGTGTGGACGCCGCCAGACGGCGAGCGGTCTCGGTGACGCTCACGCCGCGGACCTCCGCCGGTCTGTCGTCCACTCACGGATTGCCAGAACGCTCGCCCCAGACATTGTTCGGTACGGGCTATCCGGTTACATCGCTTTGTTATGGCGTTCGTACCGCCGCCGTGGCGGTCTCGGACACCCGCAGGCGACGTGACTCCGTGAACAGGTAGGGCGGGTATAACTTACCCCCCGGGGTCGTCAGTACGAAGCGAGCGATGTTGGCGTCTACCGGTCTCCAGAACGGGGGTTCACGAAGAGGGACGGACGTATGAGCATGGACATAACCACGCTCGCTGCGAGCGACAGCGACGTCTGGAACGACACACTCGAACAGGCGGACGAGCGCACGCCGTTTCACCGCTTCGAGGCGCTCGAAGTGTTCGCCGACCACGCCGACGCGGAGTTACACCCCCTGATAGGGTACAAAGGCGAGGAACCCGTCGGGCTATTCCCCTTGTTCACCATCCAGAAAGGCCCGATAACGACGGCGTTCTCGCCACCGCCCGACCTCAAGGTGAGCTACCTCGGCCCGGTCATCCTGACCAGTCCCGAGATGAAGTCCAACACGGTCGAGCGCCGCCGCCGCCGGTTCGTCGAGCGGTGTCTCGACTGGCTATACCGAACACACGCACCGCGATACGTCCACGTCCGGACGTCGATCACGACGCCCGATACGCGACCGTTCGACTGGGAGATGTTCGAGGAGACGCCGCGCTTTACCTACGTGGTCGACCTCGAAACCGGTCCGGAGGTGCTGTTCGACCGGTTCAGTCGCGACGCCCGCTCGAACGTCAGGGAGGCCGAAGACGCCTGTTCGGTCTCGGAGTCCGGACAGGCGGCCGCCCGGAGTATCATCGCGCAGGTCCGCAACCGCCACGCGGAGCAGGACCTCCGATTCCCTGTGACCGTCGAACTCGTCGAGGACCTCTACGAGGCGCTTCCGGAGGGCTACCTCCGGCCGTACGTCTGTACCATCGATGGCGTGTTCGTCGGCGGGAGCCTCGTCCTCGACGACGGTCAGCGAGCCTACGGCTGGCAGGGGACCGTCAAGACAGATCTCGAGTACGACGTCAACGATCTGCTGCACTGGTACATCATCCGCGATGCGGCCGCGCGGGACGTCGTGGCGTACGACCTCGTCGGGGCGAACAACCCGCGGCTCTCCCGGTACAAGTCGAAGTTCGCCCCGACGCTGACCCGGTATCACTCCCTGGAGCGGAGCGCCCCCGGGTTCGGGACGGTGGCTCGGCTCTACCGACGGCTCAAGTGAAACAGCCGACCTAGTCGTCGTGCATGGTCGCTAACCACGTCTCGATACGGTCGCTGCCGTAGAACCGGACGGTGTTTGTCTCTCGGTCGTAGTCGAGGACGTCGGCGTCGTCCAGTCTCGGGAGGTGGACGTGGTGGAGTGAGACGCCGATGCGGTGGGTCGCGACGTCTCCGAGGTCCGTCCCTTGCTCCGTCTGTGCGACGGTCGCCGCCAACGCCTCCAGCGAGTGCTCTCGCTCCTCGGCGTCACAGAGCGCCCGGAGCAGTATCCGCCGTCGGTTCGACGAGAGCAGGTCGATACACTCGGCGTCCGGTAGCAAGCCGGTATCGCTGTCGGCGTCGGCCATGGGGGACGTATCGTCCTCACTCGTCATGGATGCGTGACGGACGCGTGGTCGAGGGCCGCCGCACGCCGCCGCTCATTGCTCGTCGTGGCCAGACCGCAGGGTCCGGTAGGCCAGACCAACCGTGAGGATGACGATGCTGATAACCAGGAACCGTTTCAGTGCGAACATCACACCAGTCAACTAGCTGTCACGCAGGTAGTTATGAACCTCCTTCGCGGTACCGCTCGGTCGATACACGGGGAATCCGGCGAACGGAACGCCCGGACGCGAACCGTCGAGCGCACTGCCTACCGCCGCTAACCACGGAATAACAATACACGGTCACGCCGTCCCGCTTGACGCGGGGAGAGCGAACACCTGCGCGTACTGGCCCACACCGGTCCATCCCTTGCCAACTCACCCACCCCACCCCCACTCAGGCCACACGAGACGGCGGCCGGCGTCGTCCCGGCTGCGCTGTTCGCTCTCCCCCAACGCGACCCTTATTCGACGTTATTAGACGATACAGGTGCTGTAAGGCAGTCTTATGGGGAAAAGCGTCCTATGTATTTAATACGTCACTCCGGGCATCGCTACGTGATATACATGAGTTCAGGTGAGTCCGCGCTCCCCCTCGAAGAACTATTGCCTTCCAGAGAGGTGACACTAAGCGCCGAAGTGTTCGTCCATTCGCTGGCGCCTGTTGGCAGCAAGCAACAGCAAGACGCGCTCGTCGAGCGGCTTTCGGGACTCGTAGAGGAGGGGCTGTTAGAGGATCTGGATCTACTGGTCTGGGGTGACAGCATCTGTACGGGGAGTTTACTCGCGAGCATCGGCAGCGGGAAACGTATCGTCTCGACTATCGGTGAGTTCTACGCGCTCGCGGCCAAGCGCGGCATCTCCATCTCGCCGTTCTTTCGAATCAGCAAAGTCACGTCCAGTTTCGCCGACGAGTCGTTCCGGCGTATCGTGCCACCGTGCCGGTGCCTGGCGCTCTATGCGGAACGAGAACTCGTCGCCGTCTTCCCGTGTCTGATCGACGGCGTCGCGTACACGCCCGAAGACGCCGTGGCGGCCCTCGAACGGACCCGCGAGTCGTCGATGTCCTCGCGCGCGCTCGCAGACGAGTCGATCTGACTCAGAGACAGGCCGGGCCGTACTGGACGAGCAACAGGCTGTTGTGCCCGACTGCGAACAGTTGTGGGAGCGAGAACGCCGTCAGCGCCGCCCGTCGATAGGTCGGTCGGACCAGTCGGTAGACGACGAACAGGGCCCCGAGCGCGGCGAGTTTCAACCCCAGCAACCCGACGCCGCCCGCTGCGTCCATCGCCGCGCGCGCCACCGGATTGGCTTCGCGGAAACACATCGAGACGCCGACGAGCGTCAGGAGGACGTCGGCCGCGGCGGCGACGACGACCACGCCCCAGAGTAAGTGATCGTAGTTGGGGCCGCTCTCCCCGACGAACGCCACCTCTGCAGTGAAATCGGACGCCACTCGTGAGACCAGCGGTCCACACACCATGGTAACGAACCGGATAACCGACAGGACACCCGAGGTAAGGACGGAATTACCGCCAGAAATCCACGCCTATGTCACGAATCATCGGTACGAGCAGTGCTAACCGGTCTTCGGGCCGTAGCCCCCTCGTACAGAGCGGGTAACTATACCATAGTCTAGTCACCTCTCGCAGTGATGCCCGAACAGACACAGCAGAACACGGTCCGTCGACGGCGGGGTGTCCGTCTGGTCGCCGTAGTGGTGGCCGTCCTCGTCGCCGTCGCCGGTCCGATCGGAGGGGTGGGTGTCGTCGCCTCGGCACCGGCGACGGACGACACCCGAGAAATCGCGTACGGCGAGACGGTGTCCGGTGCAGTCGACAGCGTCGACCCGATACGGTCGAACCCCACGGAGAACAGCCACACCGGAGACTTCTACTACGAGCCAGTCTCCTTCGAGGGCGAGGCCGGCGACCTCGTCGACGTACAGGTATTTGCCCCCACGGACACCTCGCTCGTCCTCGTTGGTCCGGACGGCCAAGAACTGGCCCACAACGAGGACGGCGGAGAGGGCAACAACTCACAGATAACGCACCGTCTCCCGTCGGACGGCACCTACACGATACAGGTGACCAGTCACTTCTCCGAGGACCACTTCGAGTACCTCCTCTCGCTGGACCAACTCGAAGAGAGCGAGGACCTAGAGATGGCCGTCGGTGACACCGTCGCCGGGACCGTCGACGAGACGAACGACGAGAGCTACCAGTACAACGGCCGGTACGAAACGGTCCAAATCGACGGAGCCGTCGGACAGGAAGTCGAATTGTCGCTGTCCTCCTCCGAGGACTCTGCCCTGTATATCATCGCGCCAAACGGGAAGATCGTCGCCGAGGAGGTCGCACCATACTCCGGGCGTGACGCCACCATCCAGTACACGTTCGGTAACGACTTACCGCACACCGTCGTCGTCGCCACCGGCGATTTCAACGACCAGTTCTCGTACATACTGACCGCCGAAGACGTCACGAACGTCACCGAAAACGAGACCGACACCGAGAGCGGGGAGAACGCCAGCAACAACTCGACGGCGTCGAGCACCGACGACGGGGACGACCAGCACGCCGGGACCAGCCACGGACAGACCGGGCCGGCCGAGTCCACCATCGAAATCCTCGATTCGGGTCTCAACCGAACGTCGGCGACGCTGGGGTCGTCGGTCGAGTACACCGTCTCCGTCGCGAACTACGGCGACAAGACGGGGACCTTCGACCGACCGGTGGTCGTCGACGGACAGCCCGTGGCGCGACTCAACGGAACGGTCGAACCCTATCAGATGCGAACGATAACGACCGAGGTGACACTCGACCGAACCGGACAGTTCCAGGTGTCGCTGGACAACGAGTCCGCAGAGACGCTGACGGCGGTTCCGCCGACCGCCCCCGAGGGCAACACCGTCGCCATCAGCGACGACACGCAGATCGGATTCGAGCCGAACGCGACCACCGGCGAGGCGGTGCAGTTCACCTTCGATACGACGAGCACTGACGCGACGCTCCGGTCGGTCTCCATCGATTCGGCCGGGTCCGGGACGCTGTGGCTCGAAGCCGTTCGGACGCAGAACCTCTCTGCCGGCGGCCCGCCGGCCGACGGCGTGACGGTAGCACATGGCTTCGTCCTCAGTCCCTCGCTCCAGACCGCCGGGAACACCACCCAGTCGCCCGTCCAGAACGGGACCGTGACCCTCGCCGTCGACCGAACCGCCCTCGGTGACACGCCCGAGGCGAGCGTCGTCCTCTACCGATACGACGAGGCGTCGAGTTCCTGGATACCGCTGCAGACGACGCGCGTGGCCTCGGCGGCCGATACCGTCACCTACCGCGCCCAGACGACGACGTTCTCGACGATAGCCGTTGGAACGGTCGACCCGGTCAGTACGACTGGGTCCCTCTCGAAGACGGCCATCAGCGCCGACGAGACGGTGACCGTCAGCGCGACGCTACGGAACGACGGCTCTGCCGCGGTCGAACGAACCGTCCCGATAACCGTCGACGGGAACACGGTGACCGAGCGGACGGTTTCGGTGCCGGCAGGTGGTGAACGAACCGTCTCCGCGTCGCTGTCCCCGGCGGCCGGGACGCACGACGTCGGCGTGGGCGGCACGTCCGTGGGCACGCTCACGGTCGAGGCCGTGACGACGGAAGCCGAGGTGACGACCAGCGAAGCGGCGACCGAAGCGACGACGACCGGTGGGAGCGGCGCAGGGTTCGGCGTCCTCGCCGCGCTACTGGCCGTGACCGCCGCGCTCCTGACGGCCATCAGACGACGAGTCTAAGCGGGCAGAGCAGGGTCGCCCCCCTCTTTTGAGAGCTGTTTCGAGCGGTCTCGCGCTCACTCGGGTGGCGTCACTTCGATGCGACCCGTACTGGAGACGAGGACACCGAACCCGTCCAGCGAGAAGCGGACCTGCACGGACGACTCCGCGGACTCGACGAGCGCGTCGAGCGCGTCGGTGTCCAACGTGTCATAGAGCGGTTCGAGGTCAGCCGTCGAACAGTGCCGGATGTCGGTCAGAGCGTCCACGATCGCGATACTCGTCGACGTCTCCGCCGGCGAAAACGTCGTTCTGTACGAGTCGGTCTTCGGGTCGTACGAAAGGCGCTGCTCGGTCGCGTTCGAGCCGTCGGCTGGCTGGTCGTCTACCTGTGCTTCGGTCGAGTGGGGGCCACCCTTACGAGCCATCTGCTAAGGATGTTAACGAGATGGCAGTATTAAAGCCTTCGTCAGACAACGGCCCAGCAGCAGCGCGAACGGACGCTCTCAGCCGTCTCCGAGGGAGTCACCGGTCAGTGGGTGACGGGCGGAGCAGTTCCAGTCCCGGGAGGCCGTCCGCGTGCCAGAGCAAGAGCGTCGCACCGAGCAGGAACGCTTCGAGAAAGAGGAATCTGAGCCCCGCCTGCGTCGAGACGACGCCGAGGAAGTCGGTGAACAGTTCGCTCACGCGGGCGACGATATCCGTCGGTGGCATCGGGTCGACCGGGACGAGCGGCCAGAGCAGGAACCCGACTCGCAGTTCCTCTCCCAGCACGACCGGGTAAAGCACGTCGCTAGGGATGTGTGCGAGATAGGCGACCGCGAAGGCGGTGCCCGTCGACGACCGGCGGTACCGAGCGACGAGGACGACGAGCGTCACGATGGGGATCGCGAACAGCAGCGAGTGTGCGAGCGACGTTCCCGATGGCAACAGCGTCGTTCCCCAGCCGAGTGGCTTATCGACGAGATCGGGAAACTGAGAACCGAGGCCGACGGCGAGGACGTCACGCCCCCGTGGCCGCGACCGACCGGTAGCCCGCACTAACAGCGAGTAGAGGAGGTAACCGACGGCGAGATGTTCCCAGGGCCACATCGGGCTAGACACTCCCCACGACGACTGCGCTGGTCTGTCTCACGGCCGTGGCTCGGGCCCTGCCCCGTATTGTTATGCTGTTCGTATCCGTTCGTGGTCGCTCGTCGTCTGGCGGTTCTGAGTCGAGGCTCGCGTCGCTATCGACCCCAGCGTTGCCGGTAGTATAAACGCCATTCTCGGAGCTATGGGCTCAATTACTAACCCCGAATAGGGGAAGGTCGTGTATGTGATGTCCCGACATATCACGGACCAGGAGTTGGAACGGATGGTCGAGTTCGCGAACACACCGACGTACCTGCGAAAACCGGAGCAACTGCTCCCCGAAGAGGAAGAGTAGTCGCCGGGGAGGGTCACTCGCTGAACTCCGACGGTGGGGGTCGCTGACGCCATCGGTAGACCGCGTGTATCGCAGTCAGTGCGACGAAGGCACCGACGACGACCACCGCGACTACCCCTTGTCCGATTCCCAAACCGAGCGCGGAGGCGACGATGAGGAGCGTACTCAGTACGGCGAGTCCGAGATAGTACAGATACCACGTCGGTTCCTCGTGGTGGTCGCCGAGGTACGGGTCTATCTCGCTCGCCTTGCGAGCGATCGACACCTCGCCGGACTCGTCGTCGTAGTTGACGAGGCCGGCGTCGGCCAGTTTGGGAAGATGCGTCTGGTACAAGGACACGTACACGCGCTTGCGCTGCTGTGTCGAGAGTTCCTCGACCGTCGTGTCGTTCTCCCAGGCGGCGACGTGTTCGGCGAGATCGGTCAACTGGATCGGATTCGGTTCGGTCCTGAGAAAGTACAGGACGTATCGACGGCGAGGGCTACTGAGGATGTCGAAGACACGGTCGCGTGAGAGTTCGGTATTGTTTTGTTCCATCGCATCCGTCGCCGCGGTTGGTGAGTAGACGGTTCATCGAGCTGCCGTCGAAGACGACACGGACGTACCGAAAGTCGGATACACATTTGTTACAGCGTCGTTACCCCCGAGACAGGGGAGATTACTGCCTTCGGCGGGGCATTGAACGATAGTTCACCGCGTTGGTGCCAGCCGTCACAGATCGGTGCGATTTCAGCGACTCAAACGGTAAGCAAACGGGAAAGAACTATATACGTCGGCTGTCAGGTTACGAATGCGACAGCATCTATACCGACCACCTCGACCACTCCCTCGGTACCGAGAGAATTCGTGAGAGACCAGCAAAACACCCGCCGAGACGCCGACCCGGACGAGCCACGGACAGACGACAGTGGGTTTCTCCAAACGTTCTGTGACGACGATAGAACAGCTACAGACCCGCCGTCCTCGTTGGGAGATGGGGTAATATTCGACGTCCTCCGTAACGACCGGCGCCGCGCAGCGCTGCGAGTTCTCCAGCCTGACACGGCGGTGACCGTTAGGTTGCTAGCCGAACAGGTCGCTGCCTGGGAGAACGACACGACGCCAGATGCACTCAGAGAGCAACAGCGCAAGCGGGTGTACGTCTCACTGCACCAGAGTCACCTCCCGAAGATGGACGACCTCGATATCGTCGAGTTCGACCGCGAGGCGGCGACTGTCTCGCTAGGCTCGGCCGGTGACGACGTCCTCCGATACGTGGACGGGAAATCGGACGGGACGAGAGCGTGGTATCGGTACTACGCCGCTATCGCACTCACGGGGGCTACCCTGCTCGCCGCACAGGTGACGCTCCTCCCGTCGGCGTCGTCGGCACCGATTACCGTGGCCGTACTCGTCGCCGTCGGCGCCTGTACGGCCCTCTACTGGGCCTGTGACAGCAGCTAGAAGAGACGATGGGAGACTCAGACCGACTGGAGCGCCGTCTCTTCGGGTTCGGCGAACAAGTCGCCGACGTCCTCGGTCATCGCGTCGCGTTCGCGCGCGTTCTCTAGAAGCACGGTCTCGCTGGGGAACAACCGCTCGCCCAGTTCGAGGTCGTGGTCTCGCGCCGTCGACCCCGTGACGGTCAGGTAGACACCGATGCCGGTGGCCGCGATGTCGGCTTCCTCCTCGTTGCCGTTTTCGGGGTACGTGAACGTGATGCCGTCTAACGCCGCCGTCCCGAGGACGGCCTCGACGAGTCGCTCGTACCGGGGCGAGATACAGAACTCGCCGTCGTAGTTGCGGACGAACTCCCGTCCGAGCGGGCGGTCCTGTGCGTCGACGACGTCCGGCGTCGCGAGCAGGGTGTGGTACACCGTGTCTCCGAGGCCCGTGACCACGCGAACGTCGGTGTCCAGCGGATCGATACGGTCGTTGATCTCCTCGATACTCGTCAGCGCGTCGTCACGGAGTTGCACGACTTCCTCCAGGACGAGGTCGGCGCTGTCGAACCCGAGCGCGAACTCGTGGGTACGGAGCGCGCGGAACGGTTCCTCGCGGCCGACCAACTGGACGTCGCCGTGGGCTGTCGGAACAGTGACGCTGTCGAAGACGACGCGTCGCGGCATCCCGTCTCTGTCGTCGCGGAGCAGGGTGTACTCCGGTTGGGTGGGGTCGTCGAGACCGGAGTACTCGGCGAGACGATGGTAAACGTCGTCCTCGGCGGTCTGGTTGCCCTTGGTGATCGCCTTCTCGTAGCGGAGGGTCGAGATGATATCGTCGGCCAGTTCGGTCGTCCCGGTTCGGGCGGCGAGCCGTTCCAGCACCGCCTCGAGGGGCCGCCCTTTCCGGGGAACGGCCACTCTGGTCGTCGTCATTAGGGATGTCCACTGGCGGGACGGATAAAACCAGTTCGATTAGTTGCCGCCGCCGATGACCGACGAAAGCTGTTCGCGCCACTCCTTGAGATCCTCGATTTCGCCCTCCAGATCGGAGAGGCGCTCGTCGATTTCGCCGTCGCCGAGTTCCTCGCGAACGTCGTCGATTTCGGCTTCGAGGTCGCCGAGGTGTGACTCCATCTCGTCTAGCTCTTCGTCCATCGAGTCGACGGTCTCTTCGACCACCTGGACCTCCTCCGTTGCCGTCTCCGCCGCGGACTTCGCGCTCCGGATGTCGTCCTCGAAGGTCGCCAGTTCGGTCTCGAAGGCGTCCAGACGCTCGCTGAAGTCCTCGATCATCTCGTCGCCGGTGCCGTTTTCTTCGAGGAACTCCTCCAGCGCGTCGGTGTAGGCTCGCAGGTCGGAGATGTCGGACTGGATGCGCTTGATGCGGGCTTCGTTGACCCCACCGGCGTCGTCGTCATCGTCCTCGGAGACGGCGTCGAGCGCTCGCTTCAACAGTTTCACGTCCTCTGCCGAGACGTTGTTCTGGCGAATCTCGTTCGCCATCGCCGCGATGACGTTGCCGGTCTCTACGTCCACCTGTTCGGCGTCGTCCGCCGTGTCTCCGCCCTCGCCGCCGGGGCTGTTGGGGTCTTTGAGGTCTAGCGTCTCGATGTCGTCGTCGGCGTCGTCCTCCAGACCCGGCACGCTGTCGCTGTCGCCGGCGATGACGTCCTTTACGGCGTCGTCACCGCTGCCGACGATGTCGGCGTCGTCGTCGAGGGGTGGGTCGACCGTCTCGATTTCCGGTTCCGTGAGGAACTTCTCGACGTCGTCGGTCCCGGTGGCCCGGATGCCGTAGACAGTCGTGTAATCGGCGTCGGGTTCTATCTCCTTCTCGAAGGCGATGCGGTCGTCGTTGATGTCCCAGTATTCGGACCCGTACTCGGGGTGGAACCCGAGATCTTCGACGGCGACGTCCTCCGGGACGGTGTCGACCAGACGGAGCGTGACCGGTTCCGAGCGCCGTGACCGGACGTTGAACGCTATCGCGGGTACCGGGAACTCGTCGGCCTCGAACCGTTTGGTAACGGTCACTCCATCCGAGGCGACGGTAACCTCCTTGTAAGCTTGCGAATCGCTCATGTATGTTACTCCATACCCCGCCAGTATTAAAGGTACTTCGTCTGCCCTACTTGACTGAAACCTAACACTACTGCGGTTCTGCTCAGAGGTCCACGCGGTCGCCGATTTCGACGATCTCCATCGAACGCGGGTACTCGAAGCTGGCGGCGTGGTTGTGGAGGACGGTCGGTTCGGTCGTCATCCCTTTCCACATGTCCCAGTGACTCGGCAGTAGTGTGTCTAGCTGGAGTTCGTTGGCGGCCTCGATTATCATGTTCTCGTCGTTGTACCACTTGGTTCGCTTTGGCTCGCCGGTGTCGCTGTCGGGAATCATCCCGACGGTCCCGAACGCGAGGACGCCGAGGTCGATGTCGTAGGCCTCACCGACCGCCTCGAAGTCGCCGGGTCGCGCGTCGCCACCGTGGAAGAACGTTCCCGACTCGTGTTCGAAGACGTACGAGACGGGGTGCTCGGCGTCGGGGTCGTTGGCCGGTTCGACGTGGATCGTGAGGTCGCCTATCTCGACGGTGTCGCCCTCCGTGACTTCGTTGAGTTGGTCGTCGGTGACCGACCAGTTCTCCAGCCACGCCTCGTCGCTGACGACGTCGTGGCCGCTGTCTGTAGTGTAGTAGTCCGCGCCGGTGCTGGCGAGGATAGGGGCCTGTGACGGCCCGTGGACGTGGTCGGTGTGTTCGTGCGTGCCGAGGACGGCGTCGGCTTCCTGCACTTCGCTCGGTTCGAACGGGACCGGCACCATCCGCACGGTCCGCGGCGGGTCGCCGATACCGAGGTACGGGTCGACGAACACCGTCGTGTCGCCGCTCGTCTTGAGCACGAAACCGTTACAGCCCAGATACCAGATCGCCAGTCCGTCCGGGTCGGCGTCTTCGACAGCGCGCAAGAGCCAATCGTCCCAGTCTGAATCGACCGTCATAGTTCGGACTGTGAGTGGACGTGGCTAAGTCGTTACGGACCGTCACGGATCCGTTCGATGCGGTCATCGCCGTACTCGACGTCGGCGACGGCCGGCAGTGAGCGGAGCGACCTCGAGAGGCCGACGTACACGGTGGCGAGGAAGTTGGCGACGCCGACGGCCAGAACGAGGGGGACGGGTCCGACGACGGCGGCGACGGCCCCGCCGACGAGCGACCCGAACGGCGTCGCCGCGCCTTCCAGCGTCGACATCGAACTGGTGACCCGACCCACCTTGTCCTCGGGAACGACCGTCTGGACGAGCGTGTCGAAGAGGACGCTGTTGCCCCCGGAGTAGACGATTGCCAACGCGAAGCACGCGACGATGGCTGGCGTCCACGTCACGAGGCCCGCGCCTATCCACGCCACCCCCGTCACCGCCGTCCCGACGAGCATGAGGTGGCCGTACGGCACCCAGTCGAGTCGGGCCGAGAGGACCGACCCGAAGAGCGCGCCCGCCGCCAGCGCGGACAGCAGGACCCCGTACAGCCCGGATCCGCCCCGCAACGCCGCGAACGCGGGGAGGACGGCCAGCATCATCCCCGTCGCGAAACTGACGAACACTCGCGGGAGGAGGACCGAGACGAAGGCCGTCCCTCGGAGATACGCGAGCCCCTCGCGGAAGTCCGAGACGTACCGCCCCGCCCGTTCGCGGACCGTCTCCGTGTCGTCGGCCGACGGTGCGTCCGCGCCGCCGTCCGTCGCCGTCGCGTCGCCCGACGTGTCTCGTTCCGGCAAGGTGAGCCCGGCGAACAGGAGGACGGCGACGCCGAACGTGGCCGCGTCGACGAGGAACGCGCCGACCGCTCCGACGGCGGCGAGGCCGACGAGGAGGCCGCCGACGGCGTTGAACGTCATGTTCACCCCCTCGTGGGCCGTGTTGAACACCGCGTTTGCGGCGGGTAGTTCGTCCCGGTCGACGGCCCGCGGGAGTGCCGACGACTGTGCCGGGTAGGTCACGAGGTTGACCAGCGACGCGAGCGGGACGACCACGAGCACGAGTTCGACGGAGAGGGCGTCGAGCCACGCCGCGAGAGGTATCGTCAGCACGAGCAGTCCCTGCACGGCCTGTGTCACCACGAGGGCCCACCGCACCTCAACGTCGTCGACGAGCGGTCCCACGAGGAACTGGAGGAGTCCCGGGACCATCATCAGGAAGGATGCCACGCCGGTGTAGAACGTCGACCCGCCGAGATCGTGGACCAACCACAGGGCGGCGACGTAGTAGATGCTGTCCCCGGCGTTGGTGACGAGACGGCCGAGGAGCAACCGCAGGAACGTCCGGTTGGAGAGCAGTTCGCGCACAGGCCGACTCTCCCCGGGCCGGTTAAATATGTGTTGTGCAAGGGAATCAAACGTTTACGCAGAGTCTACTGGAGGAGACGAACACAGAGTGCGGAGATTTCGCTGTCGATACGCTCGCTTCGAAAGTGAAAACGGTCGTTCGAGACGCGAATCCGGCTCGGCCGGTCAGTCCTCGCAGCAACCGCCGGCCTTCTGGCCGAAGTCGACGGCGAGGTCCTCGGAGACGATCTCGTTGAGTTCCTGCAGACGGAGTTCGAGTTCGTTCTGGACCGCCAGATAGTCGCTCATGACTGGGATCTCGTGGAGCTCCTCCTGTGCGTTCTGGAGTTGGCGCAGGTCCTCTTGACTCGCGCGACCGGTCTGACGGGCGAGCTGGAACTCCTCGCGGATCTGTTCGAACTCCTGGATGGCCTCCTGTGCCTCCTCGTCGTTCTCGACGGCCTCCTTTGCCTCGACGAAGCGCTGATAGACCGGGAGTTCGGCGATGGCCTCGCCGAACGCCGTCGCGAGTTCGTCGACTCGGTCGCCGGTCGTGGCTGGATCGGACGTCTCGGACTCCGGTTCGAGACTCATTGGGCGTACTATGGTCGTGAGACGCTTCAATGTGCCGGGTTCGAACGTGTGTGCCGTTACCACTGACTGCTATCAGAGGTGATACTGTGCGAAATGTACTAGTCCCTTATCGATAGAGTCTGTGGGGATGACCGTGTCAAATTCCACGGAACCGCTCGATATGATCGACGACGGCGAGTCAGACTCCCTCTGGCGAAGTGCCTTCGAGTCGCTGATCACCAACATCCCGGAGGCCGCGTTCGTCGTCGACGAGAACGGAGTTATCACGCAGTGGAACGAGTCGCTGGAGGGTCTCCTCGGGTTGCCCGCGAGCGAGGCTATCGGGATGGACGCCTACGACGTGTTCGGCACCGAAGGCGAGTCCGAGACGCTCGCCGAACGGGTGGTCCGAACAGGCAATGCGGTCCGGGAAGAACAGTTTCGCTCCGCCGAGCGGCCGGACGGTGAGCAAGCCCACGCACGGGCCGTCGCGGTCCCGATTCCGGACCAGAACGGTACCGTGGTGGGTGCGGTCGAACTCCTGCTCGACGTGACCGATATCGTCGACCAACGGGAGTCGCTCCGGGCACTCCACTCACAGATGTCCGAAGACGTGGAAGCGACGGTCCACGAACTCAGGGGTGCCACGGTCGAGGTGGCCGACCGGTCGACCGAGATACGGACGATGGCCGACGAACAGGCCGACGACCTCGAACAGGTACAGTCAGAGGTGTCCGGATTCAGTGCCACGGTCGAGGAGATAGCGTCCACCGCCGAGGAGGTCAGCCAGCGGAGCGGCGAGGCCAGAGACCTCGCCGAACAGTCCGTCGAAACCGCCGGTGAAACTATCGACCGGGTCGACGAGGTCGCCGATTCGGCCGAGACGGTCGCGGCGGAGACGCGTGCGCTTCGCGACCAGATCGACGAGATCGAGGCGTTCGTCGAGGTCATCAACGACATCGCCGACCAGACGAACATGCTGGCCCTGAACGCGAACATCGAAGCCGCCCGCAGCGACGCGAACAGCGACGGCTTCGCGGTGGTCGCCGACGAAATCAAGGAACTCGCCGACGAGTCGAAAACTCACGCCGACGAGGTCGAACAGACGGTCCGAGCGGTCCGAGAGACCGTCGTCGAGACCGCCGAGAAGGTCGAACAGACGACCGAGGCCATACAGGCCGTCGACGCCGACCTCCGCGGTGTCCAGACCAACCAAGAGGAGATTCTCCAGGTAGCCGCCGAGACCGACGACGGCATCAGCGAGGTCGCGTCCGCCACGGACGACCAGGCGGCAAGCGCCGAGGAGATAGCGAGCATGATCGACGAGGTGGCCCGACGCGCGGCAGAGATATCGACGGCGGTCGACGAGATAGCCGGCGAGAACGAGACCGTAAGCGAGTCGGTCCAAGAACTCGAATCCGAGGTCGAGCAGCTGGACCGGCGCCTCGCGACCATCATGGACTAATACTGGTGGCTGTAACAAACTGAAGTACTTCGCCACCCCGGGGTGAGGAATATCGTTACGAACTTACAGCCACCAGTATAAGCCGTCGATACCGGCGGCCCCCAAAGCGCGGAGGTTTTACCCCGCGAGCAAGTACGCAGGTCCAATGAGTCAAGAGCGTACCGAGGGTGACCTCCGAAACACGGGCCTCTCGCTGAAACACGACCGCGAGTGGGATTACGAACTCGACCGCATCGTCGACGCCGTCGACGAACGGGACGCAGAGACGGTCGGACTACAGTTCCCCGAGGGGCTGAAACGACGCGGCCCCGCCGTCGCCGACGACCTGCGCGAGGAACTCCCCGACGACGTCTCCGTGATGATCTCCGGGCAGCCGTGTTACGGTGCCTGCGACCTCGACACCTATCTGATGCGCCGCACCGACGTGTTCGTCCACTTCGGCCACTCCCCGATGAAGGAATCGGACAAGATCATCTACGTCCCCCTCTTCTCTAACGTCGACGTCTTCCCGATGATGGAACAGGCCGCCGAGGAGGAACTGGCAGACCCCGACGAGGACCCCGACGTCGGCCTCGTGACGACGGCCCAGCACATGAACAAGTTCGACGAGATGCGCTCGTGGCTGGAAGAACGCGGCTACGAGGTGCACGTCCGGAAGGGCGACGACCGACTGACCCACGAGGGGCAGGTCCTCGGGTGTAACTACGCATCTGCGGACGTCGACGCCGACACGATTCTCTACGTCGGCGGCGGCAAGTTCCACCCCCTCGGACTGGCGATGGAACACCCGGAGAAGAAGGTCATCATCGCCGACCCGGTCAACAACGCACTGACCGTTGCGGATACGGAACAGTTCATGAAACAGCGCTACGCCTCGGTCCACAAGGCGATGGACGCCGAGACGTGGGGCGTCATCTTCTGTACCAAAATCGGACAGGGCCGCTGGGATCAGGCCCAGGAGATCGTCGAGAACAACGACGACGCCTATCTCATCACGATGGACGAGGTGACACCGGACCGCCTGACGAACTTCGGGATGGACGCCTACGTCAACACCGGGTGTCCGCGTATCACCACCGACGACGGCCCGCAGTTCAAGAAGCCGATGCTCACCCCCGGCGAGTACGAGATCGCTATCGGCGAGAAACCGCTGGAGTCGCTGGAGTTCGATACCTTCCACGGCACCTGGTGACCAGCCGCCCCGGTCCGTGTCCGACGGCGACGAATTACCACCAGACATGTGCAAACCTTTTTGAATGATTCTGGCGTATTGCCACTGATGCCGACAAAGAGTGCGCTCGCCCAGCAACTCGGTGTCGTGGCGGGGTTCGACAACCCACTGGCCAGTCTCGAACAGTACCGGACGCCGCCGGACTTGGCGGCCCATCTCGTCCACACGGCCGACCTGCAAGGCGACATTCAGGACCGGACCGTGGTGGACCTCGGGTGTGGGACCGGGATGCTCGCGCTGGGCGCGGCACTCAGGGGTCCGGACACCGTCGTCGGTCTCGACATCGACCCCGCGCCGCTGTCGACGGCACGGGACAACGAGCGGAAAGTCGGGTCGACGACGTCCGTCTCGTGGGTGCGCGCGGACGCGACGCAGGCACCCCTCTGCCCGCCCGAGGACACCACTGTCGTGATGAACCCGCCGTTCGGGGCGCAGTCGGGCAACGAACACGCCGACCGGGAGTTCCTCGCGACCGCCGCCGAGGTCGCCGCCGTCTCTTACTCCGTCCACAACGAGGGAAGTCAGGCGTTCGTCGAGTCCTTCGCCGCCGACAACGGCGGCGAGGTGACCCACGCCTTCGAGACGGCGTTCGACCTCCCCAAGCAGTTTGACTTCCACGACGAGGACTCCCGAACCATCACGGCGGAAGTGTACCGTATCCGCTGGGACTGAGCCCACAGCGCCGACTCACTTCGGTGGCTGTCGCTGCTCTGCGATTTTCACGCGGGTGTCGTTGACACCGGCGTACAGTCGCGTCCTGTTTCTCTCGAACCGCAGTCCGCCGATGGTCCGTGCGGTCGCGTTCGGCGGCATCCGGTCGACGTCTATCGTCGCGTTGCCGCGACGAACCGCGATCATGAACCCGTCGTCGTCGGGCCTGAAGGTGACGTTCCGCCCGCCGATGGTGGTGTCGGCCGTCGACGGCGGCGAGGTGAAGACGGTCCGGCGCTCACCGCCCCCGCGACGGAGTTGGACGCGATAGATGGTCTTGTTGCCGAGGACGTTCCACCCCGTTCGGTTGGCGTACACCGTCTCGCGCCACCCGGGGCCGCCGACGACGACCGAGGCACGCTGGTTCAGCGCGAGTTGGCCCTTCTGGACCTGTACGATCCATATCTCCCGGTCGTCGCTGGCGACGATGACGCCGCTCTCGGTGACGTTCGTCCGGTCGCCCGCGAGGTCAAACGGCAGCGAGATGCCGGCGACGTACTCGTTGCGGACGTTCTCGTCGTAGGTGACGACGTAGTCGCGGACTTCGACGCCGTCCGCGGGCACGTCGTCCGGGCCGATGGCCGCGGTGTTCGCGGGGACGGAGGCGAGACAGAGGGCCCCGAAGGCGACGACGAGGGCGAGGCCCGCGATAGACTGCCAGTCGCGTTCGAACGTCGGAAGGAGTCCACGGTCCATCCGCGCGGTGGCGGCCGCCACGAGGAGGGCGAGGACGAACACCAGCGCCGTCCCGAGCCATCGGAACAGCGTGAACCGACCGCCACCGACCGGGACGTAGACCGCCCACAAGCCGTTCGAGACCCCGAAGACCAGCGTCGCGAAGAACACCCGCGTCGTCGCGGGGCGTTCGCGCCGTGCCCACAGGAAGACGGCACCGGAGACGACGCCCGCGAGGAGGCCGACCGCGTGGCCCTGAATCGCGATGTTCGCCCACCACGGCGTGACGAATCGGGCGCTTCCGCCGACGGTCGGTTCGGGGAACAGCAGCGCCGTGTACACCTGTTCGACGACGCGACTGCCCAGCAATGCGCCGAGAAACAGGAACGGACGGGTGACCAGCGCGAACCCCGCCAGCGCGAACACGACGCCGGAGAACCCGACGACGGGGCCGACAGCGAACAGGCCGGAGAACACGCCGACGACGGCCATCGCCGCTGGGACGGCGAGGATACGAGCGAACGGGTTCGTCGACGAGGACGAGAACGTCTGGGAACCACGGCTCCGGGGATAGTGGCCCCAGGCGTATTCGACCACGGTACCGTACGCGACGGTGCCGAGGAGGTTCCCGGTGAGGTGTGCGTCGCCGCCGTGAGTGAACGCCCCGGTCAGCATCCCGAGGGGATAAAAGTACGACCACGTCCGGAACGGCGTGACGAGGGGACGTGAATGCCACCACGCCCCCTGTACGAACAGATAGATAGCGAGGACGCCGACCGTCGTCAGGAGCGTCCCCCACGGCACACCGAGGAGGAGTCGACGGCGGAGGGCGGTCGTGAGTCGCTCGCCGGCGAGGCGGCGCACGCCGACGAGTACCACGGCGACTGTGACGACGACGGCGAGCGATCGGACCGGCACCGCGTCCAACACGCCCGGCAACGACGACTGCATCATGCACTCCTACCTCTGGACGGTGGTGGCTTATGAGTGGCGCCGAAACGTGTGCTTCTGCCGACATCGCCGCGTCTGGAGGCGGTGGCACTGCTCGCCAGTCCGGTTCGGAAAAACGGGCTTCGAACGACCGGGAAAAGAACGGTCCGTCTTCAGACGAGACCGATGCCGACGCTGTAGGGCCACGTGGTACCCGCGACGGTCAGCAGAGTGAACGCGCCGCCGGCCAGCGCGACGTTCTTCAGGAACTGCGTCAGCTCGTCCTGTCGCTGGTCCGCCGGGACGGTCCAGAAGTCGTGCATGGTGACGGCTGACGCCAGCAGGAACGTGGCGAGTGCGCCCGCCGCGACGACGGGGTACGCGCCGACGACGAGCAAGAGGCCGCTGAACACGAGGAGGCCACCACTGGCGTAGACGGACGCCGCGGGGGCCGGCAGCCCCTTCATCTCGGCGTAGGGGACCATCTGGTCGGCGTTCGTGAAGTGATTCAGGCCCGTGAAAGCGAGGACCCCACCGAAGAGAATCCGCCCGAGCAGGAACAGTTCGGCCGCACCGGCAGTGTCGAACACCATCAGGCGACCACCTCCGTCACGACGGCGGTCGTCTTGCGGGCGGGCCGGACAGCGAGTTGTAGTTTCATTACGTTACTTGGTTCGAATGCGAACCTATATATCGATTCCCGGACATAGGAGATACCAGGTATCACCGATGTCATCAGAAGTCTTCTCAGAGGCAGGCGAAACCGAGGACGAGGGCCCCTGTGCGGTCATCGAGTCGCTCGAACAGATCGGATCGAAGTGGCGACTGGTCGTCCTCCACGAACTGCAGAAAGGCGAGCACCGATTCAACGAACTCAAGCGGGCCACGGACGCCAGTTCTCGGACGCTTTCGCGCGTCCTCGATGACCTCCAGGAGATGGACTTCGTCGAGCGGCGACTGGAGGAAGACGCACCCGTCGCCACGTACTATCGTCTCACCGACAAGGGTGAATCGCTCTGTCCGGTGTTCGACGAGATAGCGTGCTGGGCCGAGGAGTGGCTCGCTTCCTGCAACGACTGAGCCGAGCAGAACACAGGATTTTCCATCCCCTAGGCCGTGACACCAACCAATGGGAGTACGGCCACCAGCCGACGACAGCGACGAGCCGGACGTCATCGAGTTCGGCATCGCGGCACTCGACGCCAGACTGAGCGAGATAGCCATCGAGTACCCCGCGGACGCTCGTACGGTCCGTGAGCGCGCCGGCCACGTCGAGGTGCCGTACGACGCAACGGGACATAGCGTGACGGTCGCCGACGCGCTTGAAGCGGCGGACGTCCGCGAGTTCGAGAACGAACAGGAACTGCTCAACGCGCTCCACCCCGTGTTCGAGCGCAAGCGGGAGGCGACGGGCGCGAGCCTCCTCTCACAACTCCGCTCGCTGGTCCCCTTCTAGCTCTGTCGGTCCCGCGCCGAGACGGTCGTCTCGGCGTCGTCCTCCGCAGGCGCGTTTCCGACGCTGTCGTCAGTCTCGACGCCCGCCGCCGGCGGTTGCTGGCCGCCGAGTCGGTGGGCGATGTCCTCCAGCCGCCGCGTCTGCTCCCGGTTGACGGTCACGATCATGTCCGAGAGGACGCCGAACATCAGCAACTGGATACCCAGTATGATGGCGACGCCGCCGACCATCGCGATGACTTCGTGTGAGATGCTGTTGACGACCCAATCGTAGACGACGAAGGCGCCGAGCGCGACGCCGACGCCGATGGTGCCGAACCCGACGCTCCCGAAGTAAAACAGCGGGTTGTTGGTCTTCGCCATGCGGTAGAGCGTGACGATGATCGTCCCGCCGTCCCGGAACGGCCGGAGGTTCGTCTCCGACTCGTCGGGCCGTGGCTCGTAGGTGATGGGGACGACTTCCGTCCGGACGCCGTGTTTGACGCATTCGACGGCCATCTCCGTCTCGATGCCGAACCCTTCCGAGGAGAGCGAGAGGCGCTCGAAGGACTCGCGGGTGAACGCCCGGTAGCCCGAGAGGATGTCGGTGAGGTAGTGACCGTGGATGACCGAGAACGCCCAGTTGATTACCTTGTTCCCGACCTGATTCAGCCGAGTCATCGCGCCGGGTTGCATGTCGGCAAAGCGGTTGCCGATGACGTGTTCGGCCCGGCCCTCGAACAGCGGTTCGAGCATCCGGTCGGCCTCGTCAGGGCGATACGTCTCGTCGGCGTCGGCCATCAGCACGAACTCGGCGTCGACGTGGCGAGAGACGGCCTCGCGGACGGCCTGTCCCTTGCCGCTGCCTCGCTGTTCGGCGATGCGAGCGCCGGCCTCGGTGGCGAGGTCCCGAGTCCCGTCGGTCGACCCGCCGTCTATCACGAGTACGTTGTCGAACCCCTGGTCGCGAAACCCCCTGACGACGCTCTCGATAGTCTCGGCCTCGTTGTAAGCGGGAAGCAACACGCAGACGTCGTCGCGGTCGGCCATTACCCGAAGTCTACCCCGCTCGCCCAAATAAATACGGGTCCGCGGTCGGCGGAGAGAGCACAGCGGTCTCCGACCGGAAGGACGAACGGAGACGAGTGCAGTCGGGTCGTCGCGAGCGAGGCGGTTACTCGTCTCGCTGCTCGCTCACGTGTTCCCACACCTCGACACAGCCACACCCGTCCGCTACGTCCGCCAGATGCGCGTCGTCACGGTCGACCTCTGTTGGCTCTTGGTTACTCACGTTAAGAGTAACTATGTGGCACGTTCGGTAAATACTTTCCGGCGCTGCTCCCGCGTGTTTTAGGTGCCCGGAAGCGAACGAGGGCCTATGACCGATGCGTCCGACGTGTTCGAAAGCGTTGGGCTGACCGAGTACGAGACGACGGCCCTAGAGGAGTTGCTGTCGCTCGGCCGGACCACGGCCCCGAACCTCGCCGAAGCGACCGGCATCCCGAAGGCGCGCATCTACGGCGTCCTCGATGCCCTCGCCGACCGCGGGTTCATCAAAGTGATACCCGGCCGGCCGAAAGAGTACCAGCCGAAAGCGCCCGAGGAGATTCTGGACCGAACGGTCGAGAACCGCCGGCAGGAGTTCGAGGGCTTTGCCAGCGACATCGAGGCCCACCGCGACGCGTTCCTCGCGGAGTATCGACCTCGATACGAGCGTGCGAGCGAGGACATCTCGCCGACGGCCGAACTGTTCTACGTGGTCGACGTGGGCGCGCCGAGCGAACGCGAGACGCGTCGTCTCTACGACGACGCCGCGGAGACGCTCCGGGTCATCACCAACAGTTTCGCGTACCTCGACAGCGTCGAGCGAGCGCTCGAAGACGCCGTCGACAGGGGTATCGACGTCGCCGTCCTCTTTCTCCATCCCGAGTTGTTACCGGCCGAGAAGGCCGCGGTGCAGGCGGACGTGGTGGAGCGCCTCGCCGCGGAGTATCCCTCGGTCGGCGTCCGGTTCAGCACGGAGAAACTGCCGTGGCGCGGCACGCTGGTCGACCCGAGCATGGACTACGAGGGCGGCGAGGCCATCCTCCTCGTCGAGGAACCCGACGTGCCCGATCACATGCGACAGGCGGCGCTCACCGAGAACGGGTCGTTCGTCGCCGGCATGAAGCGGTACTTCGATCTGGTGTGGGAGTACGAGAGCGTCGCCGACCCTCAGCGGTAGCCCAGTTCCTCTAACCGCTGTTCGACGGACTCTTTCTCGACGTCGGTCACGTCCGTATCCGGTTCCTCCGGGACGATACGTCGACGCGACCCGTTGGTCGACTCGTACCACGGGACCTCGACCAGTTGGTCGACGTAGAGACCGACGTGATGGCCGTAGTCTCTCACGGGGACCGGAGCAGTGCGGTCGCCGAGCAGTTCGCCGTGGTCTGCGGTGACGACCGTCTTCCCGTCGAGTTCCGAGAGGAGGCGCTCGACTTCCGGGAGGACCCACTCGAGGTTCTCGACGTAGGCCTGTCGGAGCGTCTCGTCGTCGATGTCGAGGTCCCCCCGCTGGATACGCTCGAAGAGGGCGTCCGATTGGTCTTCGTAGGAGGGGAAGTGCTCGTCGGCGGTCGGCCCCTTGAACGGGTGGTGTGGCGGGATGTAGTGGACAGCGAGGCGCTTGTTCGGATACTCTTCGGCGGCGTCGAGCGCCTTCTCGGTCAGCACCTCGGGGTCGCGGTCGGGGGCGTACAGCGCCGCGTGGACCTCGGCGTCTATCTCGTCTTCGAGTTCGAAGTACCACGTGTTCGCCGTGGCGTACACCACGTCGTGGCGCTGTTTGCCGGTGAAGTTCCCTCTGACGAACTCGGGGGTCGCCCCGCCACGGGAGGTGCGCGTCTCGACGCCCTCGAAGTCGGTGTGTTCACAGAAGACGTCGTAGCGACACGCGTCGAGGATAACGAGGTTGTCCCAATCGGCCTCGAAGACGTCGATACCGGCGGTGTTGTACGGCCTGGTGTAGAGCCGTCGGTGGTAGGCCCGGTTCAGTTCTCGCAGTACCAGATGGGGGTTAGAGAGCGCCTCACGGAGTTCTTCGAGGCCGTACATTCGACGTGGTGTGGTCCTCGGCAAACCGTGTTAAGTCCGTCGAACCCCGCCAGCGGTGCCGCGCGGCGATTCGACCGGCGGCATTGGCGTGTATACCAACGCTTTATTATCGCGGTGGGGAAGGGACACCCAATGTGTGGAATCGGCGGGAAGGTGTCGTTCGGCGACCGACCGTCGGCGGACCTCGGCGACCGGATGGCCGAGCAGATGACCCACCGCGGTCCCGACGCCGACGGCGTGTACGCGAACGGCCCCGCGATGCTGGCACACCGACGACTCTCGATTCTCGATCTCTCGGCGGCCGGCAGGCAACCGATGGCCAACGCCGACGGGACGGTCCACATCGTCTTCAACGGTGAGATATACAACTACCGCGAACTCCGTGACGGCCTCGACGGCTACTCGTTCCGGTCGGAGACGGACACGGAAGTGCTGCTCCACCTCTACGAGGAACACGGCCTCGACTGCCTCTCGATGCTCCGCGGGATGTTCGCGTTCGGCATCTGGGACGAACGCGAAGAGCGCCTCGTCCTCGCACGCGACAGACTCGGACAGAAGCCCCTGTTCTATCACGACGGCGACGACGGCGTCACGTTCTCCTCGACCATCTCGGCGCTGCTTACCGACGACGGCGTCCCCCGCCGACCCGACCTGCCTGCCATCCGGGCGTACCTCACCTACCAGTACGTCCCCAGTCCGGCGACCGGGTTCGACGAGATTCGGCAACTCGAACCGGGCGAGTACGCCGTCGTCGACGACGACGGGATGCGGATAGACACCTACTGGTCGCTGTCCTACCGCGACCAGTTCACCGCCGGACCGGGCGAACTGGCCGACAAACTCCGGAAGAAACTGACGGAGGCGACGCGCCTGCGAATGCGAAGCGACGTGCCACTCGGCGTGTTCCTCTCCGGCGGCGTCGACTCGACGATCGTCACCGGCCTGATGGACGAGGTGGCCGAGACGGACATCGAGACGTACTCTATCGGGTTCGGCGAGTACGACGAACTCGACTACGCACGTGCGGTGGCCCGAGAGTACGACACCGACCACACGGAGTACACCGTCACGCCGGACGCGATGGCGGTGCTGCCGGAACTGGTCAGACAGTACGAGATGCCCTTCGGCGACCCCTCGGCGATTCCGACCTACTACGTCTCGCAGGTGGCGAGCGACGACATCACCGTCGCCGTCACCGGCGACGCGGGCGACGAGAACTTCGCCGGCTACGACCGCTACACGTACGACTGGCTGACCCAGCGTGCGGGGGCCGTTCCGGAACCGGTCCGCGAGGCCGGTCGCACCGTCCTCGACGCCGTCCCCCACGAGAGCGCGGACCGCGCTATCGGGTTGCTCACGAACGCCGACGGCGACGCAGTCGAGCGATACGCGCCGTACATCTGCCATATGCAAGGCGAGGACGCCGACGAGGTGTGGACCGGTCCCGAACCGGCCGACGAACTGGCGGCGCTCCGACGGGCCTACGAGAACGCCGACGGGCCGACCCACCTGGACAGGATCCTCCACACGGACGTACAGACGTACCTCCCCGACGACCTGTTGGTGAAAGCCGACCGGGCGAGCATGGCCCACTCGCTGGAACTTCGCTCGCCGTTTCTGGACCACGAACTCGTCGAGTTCGCCGCGCGGATTCCGGCGAAGTACAAGTGGCGGCGGGGCGAGAAGAAGTGGCTCCTCAAGCGGGCCTTCGAGGACTACATCCCCGAGGCCGTACAGGGGCGGAGCAAGCAGGGCTTTGCGGTGCCCGTCAACGCGTGGTTCCGCGGGGCGTTGCGGGAGTACGCCCGCGAGAAGTTCGACGCCCTCGGGTCGCGGGACCCGTTCGACCGGCGGGGACTCGACGCGAAGTTGGACAGACACACGCGCGGCGAGGCAGATCTGGGCTACCACATCTGGGACCTCGTCCTGCTGGAACAGTGGTACGAGACCTTTATCGACCGATGAACGTCGCACTACTCGTCAAGGAGTTCCCCCCGAACGTCGTCGGCGGCACGGAGACACAGACGATGCGGATGGCCGACGCTCTGCAATCGCGGGGCCACGAGGTGACCGTCTACACGAAAGACTACGGCGAGGAGACGCCGACCGACGACCACCCGTACGACGTGGTTCGAGTCCCGAACGTCCGGTCGTCGCCGTTCGTCAGCACCCTCACGTTCGTCCTCGGCGCGACGCTGTTGCTCCTGCGGGACGCAAAGCAGTACGACGTCCTCCAGTGTATGATGGTGTACCCCAACGGCTTCGTCGGCTATCTGGTCTCCCGACTGCGTGGCCTCCCCTACTTCGCGTGGATCCGCGGCGGCGACTACTACTTCATGAAGGACACGCCCGGGAAACGGTGGAGCATCGACGCCGTCCTCCGCGATACGACGGTCCTCGTACAGGGTACGGACATCGCCGCGGACGTCGAGTCGGAGTTCGACCCGACCGACGTTCGGGTTCTCGGCAACGGCGTCGAACTGCCGTCCATGCGGGCCGACGGCGACGACGTGGTGTTCGTCGCCCGCCTCGAACGCTGGAAGGGACTCGACGTCCTGCTCGAAGCACTCGCTGGCACTGACCACTCGCTGACCGTCGTCGGCGACGGGCCGGAACGTGAGGCACTGGAGGCACGGGCCGACTCGCTGGGCGTCGACGCCGAGTTCGTCGGTCTCGTCGACCCCGAAGCGGTCGTCGAGTTCCTCGTCGACGGACGGGTGTTCGTCCAGCCGTCCCGCGAGGGCGAGGGGCTTCCGAACACCGTGCTAGAAGCGATGGCGGTTGGCCTGCCGCCAGTCGTCACCGACTCGGGTGGCCTGCCCGACCTCGTCACCGACGGTGAGACTGGCTACGTCGTCCCGATGGACGACCCAGCGGCGCTTCGTGACCGCATCGAGACGGTGTTCGACGAGGACGAGACCCACGAGCGACTGGGGGAGAGCGCCCGTGCGTACGTCGAGGAGCACCATAGCTGGGACGCCATCGTCGACTCGCTGGAGTCGGTGTACGACGACGTCCGCGCCGGAGGTGCCCGCTGATGTGTGGCATCGCCGGGGTCTACGGGTGGGTCGACGAGAACCGCTTAGACGAGATGCTCGCCTGCATCCGCCACCGCGGCCCGGACGAGGGCGGCCGGCACGTGGACGAGCGCGCGGGCGTGATGCTCGGAATGCGCCGACTCTCCATCGTGGACCTCGCAGGCGGCAGCCAGCCGATTTACAACGAGGACGACACCGTCGCCGTCGTCTTCAACGGCGAGATATACAACCGCGACTCGCTGCGGGCGGAACTGGAGTCGGCGGGCCATACGTTCACCACCGACAGCGACACCGAGGTACTGGTCCACGGGTGGGAGGAGTGGGGCCAGTCCCTCCCCGAACGCCTCAACGGCATGTTCGCCTTCGCCGTCTACGACGAGGCCGACGAGTCGGTGTTCCTCGCACGCGACCGCGTGGGAATCAAACCCCTGTACGTCGCCACCGTCGACGACGGCCTCGCCTTCGCCAGCGAACTCCGGCAGTTGCTCCGTGCCGGAGTCAGTCGGGACGTGGACCCGCGGGCGGTCCACAACTTCTTCTCTGTCCGGTACACGCCGGGGTCCGAGACGCTGCTCTCGGCCGTCGAGAAGGTCGAACCCGGCACCTCGCTGCTCGTCACCGACGACGGGGTAGAGCGTCGTCGGTACTGGGAACTCTCGCCGTCGCCGGTGACGGGGACCCGAGACGCTATCGCCGACCGTATCCGCGATCTGCTCGATACGTCCGTCCAGCGACGCCTGATGGCCGACGTGCCGGTCGGCGCGTTCCTCTCCGGTGGGCTGGACTCCTCGGCCATCGTCGGCCTCGCCAACGAACACTACGACGGCGACTTACAGACGTTCTCCGTGGGGTTCCAGCAGGCCGAGGCCGACGAGAGCGAGGAGGCCCGCTTCGTCGCCGACCACTTCGGCACGGACCACCACGAACTGACCGTCGACATCGACGACATGGACGTGTTCTCGGACCTCGTCGCCCACTACGGCGAACCGCTGGCAGACGCCGCGGCCCTGCCGACGATGCTCGTCTCGGCGTACGCCGCCGACGAGGTCAAGTGCGTCCTCACCGGCGAGGGTGCCGACGAACTGTTCGCAGGCTACCACCGACACCGACTCCTCCCGAAACACCGGCAGTACGCGCGCTATCTCCCTCGGTTCGCGTTCGACGCCGCCGGCGCCGTGAGCGAGTACACCGGCCCGCTCCGCCGGCCGGTCCGCTACGCCGCGAGTCTGGAGAGCGACCGCCGGGCCATCCTCGAATCGGCCCGGCGGTACGACGACGAACGCCCCGAGACCTACCTCGAAACCGGTCACGACACCGAGTCGAGCGGTCTGACCGAGAAAGTCGAGACGGCGACGGCGCGGGCGAACGACGACACGCTCCAGCGACTGACGGCCTACGACATCAGTTACTGGCTCCCCGACGACCTGCTGTACAAGGTCGACCGGGCGAGCATGGCCGCGTCGCTGGAGGCGCGGGTCCCGTTTTTGGACCACGAACTCGTCGAGTACGCCTACAACGTCCCCAGCGACTACAAACTGGCCGGCTACAAGCGCGCGCTCACCGACGCCGTCGACGACGTGGTCCCGGCACGTATCTTAGAGCGGGACAAACACGGCTTCAACGTCCCCGTCAGCGAGTGGTTCCGCCGGGACCACGACGCCATCGCGGGATGGTTGACCGAAGCGTACGTCGGCGCGACCCCGTACCTCGACTCCGACGCCGTCTTCGCCCTCCGACGGGCCCACCGCCGCGGGAACGCCGACCACGGGATGACCCTCTGGAAGGTGCTGACCTACGTCGCCTGGTACGACGAGTTCGTCCGAGCGGATTGAACGGCAAGTGTTTAACTGTCCGGTAGTGAACGGTACGCTGATTGGATGTCTCGCCGCCCGAACGTCATCTGGATAACGCTCGACTCGGTCCGAGCGGACCACACGACACTCGCGGGATACGACCGCGATACGACGCCGGAACTGGAACGCATCGCCCGGTCCGGAACAGCCTTCTCTACCTGTTTCGCCCACGGCAACTACACCCTCTCGTCGAGTGGCGCGATACTGACCGGAACCTACCCGCAGCACAACACCGTCGGTATAACCGGCGAGCGGTTGCCCGACGAACTCCCGACGGTGGCCGAACGCTTCGCCGACGCCGGGTATCGGACGGCCTGTCTCTCGCGTAACAGCTACCTCTCCGAGGCGACGGGGTTGGACCGAGGGTTCGACCGCTTTAGCTGGATCGCCGGGCACAACATCCACCGAGCGGCCGGCCTCCGAACCCTGCTCAAGTTCGCGCCCAACCTGTGGACCCACTCCGCGGGACTGACCACAGACACCGGGAAGCACGCGACGCCGTTCGTGATGAACGACGTCGCGAAGCGGTGGCTCGGCGACCTGCAGGGCGAGGACCCCTTTTTCTTCTATCTCCACTACAACGAACCGCACCGGCCCTACTACCCGCCGGGGATGACCCGCGACCAGTTCGCAGACGAGTTAGCCGTCGACGGCGAGACGGCCGCCGAGATAGCGATGGACTCGCACACCGACATCACCGACTACGTCGCCGGATCGAAGTCCGTCGACCCGGACGTGCTAGACGTCCTCGTCGCGATGTACGACGCGGAGGTGTCCTACACCGACTACATGGTCGGGCAGTTGTACGACCACATCCGCTCGCTCCCGCTCTCGGACACTATCGTCGTCGTCACCGCCGACCACGGCGAACTGTTCGGCGAGCGAGGGCTGTTCGCGCACAAGATCGGCCTCGACGACCCGCTGTTGCACGTCCCGCTGGTAGTCGACGGCATCGACGACTTCGCGGCCGACGCCGACGACATCGTCCAGCACATGGACGTCATGGAGACGCTCTTGGGACTCGCTGGGGCTGACCGACAGGGGACACACGGCGTCGACCTCCGCGAGGCGTCGCGGGAGTACGCGTTCGCCGGCAGAGGGCCGGCCGACTTCGAGCAGTACATCGAGCGAAACCCCGACTTCGAGACGGATCGGTACTTCGGCGGCCGCCTGACCGCGGTCAGGACCCACGACTACAAGTACCTCTCCGAGGAGGGCGGCAGCGACGCGCTCTACGCGATGGCGCCCGACGCCCACGACGGGCCGGTCGTCTACCCGGACGAGGAGACCGACGTGAGTGCTGCTTTCGAGGACGAGTACGCCGAACTCTCGGCCGTCGTCGAGGAGTTCCGTGAGACCGAGGGACTCCCGGTAGGGGAAGGTGGCTCTGCCGCCTTCGACGACGCCATGCAACGCCAGCTATCCGACCTGGGCTACCTGGACTGATGCGACTCGGTAAGACGACGATACTGCACTTCGGGACGCAGGTCCTCACCTCGGTCTCCGGGTTCGCCGCGACGTTCGTCATCGCGTATCTGCTCGGGGCCGAAGGGCTCGGGAGCTATTCGATCATCGTCGCCATCGGGTTCTTCTGGCTGGGGATTCCGGCCAACGCCGTCTCGACGGCGGTCCGCAAGCGGATGAGCGAGGGCGAGCGAGTTCGGGAGTACTTCTCTGCGGGGTTCGCCATCAACGTCGCGGGCGGGGTGCTCCTCGGAGCGCTCGTGTTGCTCGCGAGTCGCGTGCTACAGGCGACGCTGCCCCAGTCCGAACGGGAGTTCGTCGCCATCCTCTCGACGCACCCGCTGGCGATCGCGGGCCTCGTCGTCGGCGGCGTCGTCCTCCGGAGTTCGATGGCGGGACTGGACGGACAGAAGCGAGTCGCCGCTTCGGGTGGATTGCAGGCCATCGAACGGACGGGCAGGACGGTGCTACAGGTGGCTGTGCTACTGCTCGGACTCGGTGTGGCCGGACTGGCGTTCGGCCACGCCGTCTCGCTCCTCGTCGTCGGCCTCGCCGGCCTCGCACTCGTCCGCGTCCGGCCGACGATACCCCCGCTCAGTCTGGTTCGCGACCTGCTCGGGTTCGCTCGCTACGCGTGGATGGGGGCGCTCAGGTCCCGCGTCTTCGGGTGGATGGACACCATCGTCCTCTCGTTTTTCGTCACTGCGTCGCTCATCGGCATCTACGAGGCGGCGTGGGGGCTGGCGTCGCTGCTGGGCATGGTGTCCGGGTCCATCAGCAGGACGCTGTTCCCGGAGGTGAGCGACCTGAGTACCGACCGGAACTACGAACGTATCAAGCACTATCTCGACGAAGGGCTGGTGTTTGCCGGGGTGTTCGTCATCCCCGGGTTGCTCGGCGTGGCGGTCATCGGCGGCCGTGTGTTGGCCTTTTATCGGCCGGAGTTCGCGAAGGGGGCCGAAATCCTCATGATACTCATCGCGGCCTACGGCGCTGACGTGTACGCGAGCCAGTTCGTCAGCGTCATCAACGCCGTCGACGAGCCGAAGGTCGCCTACCGAATCAACCTCGCGTTCGTGACGATTAACGTCGTGCTGAACGTCGTGTTGGTCTGGCAGTTCGGGTGGTACGGGGCGGCGGTCGCGACGGCCGTCGCGTCGTGGTTCCGCGCCGTCGGCGGCTACTGGTCGCTCCGGCGGATTATCGGCGATCTGTCGGTCCCGACGCGCGAGATCGCGTTCGAGGTGCTTGCCGCACTGCTCATGGTTGCCGTACTGGTCCCGCTTCACGGGCGGGCACCGTCCGGGCGACTCTGGACGCTCTTCCTCGTGTTGGCCGGTGCCGGCGTCTACGTCACGGCGTTGCTCGCGGTGTCCACACGCGTGCGGACCAAAGCGACCGGTCTCGTCCCGGTTCTGTGACCGCAGACGGGTCGAATAGCAAACCTTACGAACGAAAGGGGGGCACATGGGCACATGCAGAACGTCCTCCTCATCACTATCGACTCTCTCAGGGCAGACCACGTCGGGTACCACGGCTACGACCGCGACGTGACGCCGAACATCGACCGCATCGCCGGGGACGGCGCCCGCTTTACGAACGCCTTCGCACACGTCGGCGGCACCGTCTTCTCGTTTCCCTCGATTCTGACCGGCGTCACGCCGCTCATGTACGGCGGCCACGACCGCGTCTCGAACCGTCAGACCATCGTCTCGGAGGTCTTCGACGACGCCGGCTACCGGACCGGCGGCTTCCACTCGAACCTCTATCTCTCCGCCCAGTTCGGCTACGATCGGGGCTGGGACGAGTTCTTCGACTCGGCACCGGACGAGTCGGCGATGACGAAAGCCCGGAAGTTCGCGAAGTCCAATCTGGAAGGGACCCCCATCTTCCCGCTCCTCCAGCGCGGGTACGACCTCCTCGAATCCAGCGGGGGCATCAACGTCGGGAACTACCACGTGCCAGCAGACGAGATAACCGACAAGGCCATCGAGTTCCTCAGGTCCGGCGGCGACGCCGACGACCCCGAGTTCCTGTGGGTCCACTACATGGACGTCCACCACCCGTTCCTGCCGCCGGAGGAGTACCAACTGGAGTTCCGTGACGAACCCATCGGCGACCGCGAGTCCATCAAACTGCGCCGGAAGTTCATCGAGGAACCCGAGAACGTCACCGAGGAGGAGTACCAGACGTTCATCGACCTCTACGACGCGGAGATACTGTTCAACGACGAAGAGATCGGCCGACTGTTCGACGTCGTCGAGGAGGAGTGGGGCGACGAGTACGTCGCAGCCCTCACCGCGGACCACGGGGAACACTTCCTCGAACACGACTACTTCAGCGGCGCAAAGCCCTACGACGTGAAGACGCACGTCCCGCTGTTCTTTACCGGCGTCGGCGAGACCGGCGAGTACGACGACATCGTCGGCCTCACGGACCTCCCGCCGACGCTCGTCGACGTCGCCGGTCTCGACCGACCCGACAGTTGGCAGGGCCACAGCCTCCGCGGCGTGCTCGAAGGCGGCGAGTACCCCCGGACAGACGTCGTCGGAGGCTGGGACGACGGCGAGAACGAGGAAGACTACGTCGTCCGCGAGGACGAATGGAAACTCATCCGGCGACACGAGGGCGGCGACGAGTTGTACGACCTCGTGACCGACCCCGAGGAGCAGACGAACGTCATCGACGACGAACCCGCGGAGGCGCGCCGCCTCCAGAAGCGCGTCGACGAGCACATCGAACTCGTCCGTGCGACGGCCGACGACGACGTCGAACGGCCGGACATGGACGAAGACGTAAAAGAGCGACTGCGCCGCCTCGGCTACTCCGAGTAGTCAGGCCGACGCCGCGAACAGGATCTGTCGGTAGCGCTCGCAGGCCGCTTCGAAACTGTATTCCGACTCAATCAGGTCCCGACCGGTCTCGCTGACAGTGGCTAAGTCGTCCCGGCCGAGGATGGCCTCGATGCCGTCGGCGAGCGCCGCCGGGTCACGAGAGTCGATGAGGAATCCCGTCTCACCCTCGCGAACCACGTCGGGGACGCCCGACACCGGCGAGGCGTACACGGGCGTCCCGCAGGCAAGCGCCTCCAGAATCGTCGTCGGCAGACCCTCAGTCGGTTGCGAGGGGAGGACCAGCAGGGACAGGTCGTTCAACTGCGCGGGCACGTCGTCGTGGTCGACCCACCCGGTGAGTTCGACGCGGCCGGCGTCGATGTCGTCCGCGAGTTCGGCTTCGAGCCACCCCCGAAGGTCGCCGTCGCCGATGAACCGGAACGTCACGTCCTCGGGGAGTCGCTTCGCCACCTCGGCCAGTTCGCGGATACCCTTCTCCTCGTCGAGGCGGCCGAGAAAGCCGACGACTCTCTCCCGGTCCTCGTAGGGTCGGGAGACGGCGAACTCGTCGGTACGGACGTATCGGGCACCGGTCGGGTAGACGGTCGGGGCCTCCGGGTGCAGGTCCAGTTGCCGAGCCATCTCGGGGGTGTAGGTGACGACGCCGTCGGCGACGGAAAAGCCCGCGCGTTCGAGCGCGCGGACGAGACCCGCGAGGCCGCTGGCGAGCGGGGCTGGCATCTGCTGTTCCCAGTTGAGACGGAGCGTCAGCGGCACGTCGCCGCGCGGTTCGACGAGGACCGTCTTGCCGAGCAGTCGAGCGGCGACAATCGGCAGGACGTACGACGTCGCCCCGTAGAACAGGACGACGTCCTCGTCACGCTCTGCCAGCACGCGACACATTCGCAGTTGGTTCAGCAGGAATCTGGCGGCGGCGACGGC
The DNA here is from genome assembly GCF_014647235.1 of Haloarcula pellucida. GTDB lineage: Archaea > Halobacteriota > Halobacteria > Halobacteriales > Haloarculaceae > Haloarcula > Haloarcula pellucida. The sequence continues at coordinate 688,660 of NZ_BMOU01000001.1, read as the reverse complement.
CACCGAGTCGCCGGCCCCTTTCCGCGTGAGTTCGACGAGTTCCCGGCGCTCGCGTATCTCCGAGTCCGTCGGGAGGTCGGCCGTCACCAGCGCCACGTTGGTGACCGCCGCGAGGATGTCGAGCAGGCTCCGTGTGGCGTTCTCCCCCGCCGCGGCGAGGGGGTGCGTGACGACACAGACGTCGGGAAGTTCTGTCTCCGTCATCTGTTCACCCCCAGACGTACATCCCGTAGAGGTACCCGACACCGACGGCCCCGGTCAGGACGAACAGGAAGACCAGTTGGAGGACGCCAGCGACCGAGGGCGACCGGACGAGGCCGCCGAGTCGGTCGGGCGCGAACGAGAACAGGAGGTCGCGGAGGAAGTCGGACTCCGCGCCGGTCGACTCGGGGACGAACACCTCCATCCCGCGTTTCGAATAGCCCTGCCAGAACGCTCGGTCGACGAGCCATCCCGGGTCCGTCCGGTAGTCGAATATCTTGTGTGCGACGAGCGCGTCGGGGACGTAGTAGACGCCGGTGTCGTACTCGCTCTGGAGCCGGGCACAGAGTTCCGTTTCGCCGCCCTGTAGGTTCTTTTCTCCCTGCCGGCCGCCGATGTCGTCCTCGAACCCGCCCAGTTCGAGAAACACGTCGCGCCGGAACGAGATGTTCGACCCGAACGTGTTGCGGACCTCGCCGGCCTCGTCGGGGTCGCCGTCGGGGCCGAACCCGCGGTTGGTGACGCCGACGAGCCAGTAGAACTCCTCGGGGAGGAACGAGGGCTTGCCGGCCACCCACGCGGGGACCATCCGACCACCGACCGCGAGGCGGTCGTCGTCGGCCTCGTAGGCCGCGACGAGTTTCTCGACCCACTCCGCGTCGGCGACGGCGTCGTCGTCGAGGAACGCGACCACGTCGCCGGTCGCGATCTCGGCGCCGTTGTTCCGGCTTTCGAGCAGCCCGACGTTCTCGTCGTTACAGTAGGTCAGAACGTCGTCACGATCACCGAACGCCGCCTCGTACTGTTCGTATACGTCCTCGTCACCGTCGGAGACGAGGACGAGTTCGACGCTATCGTACGACTGGTCGAGGACGCTCTCGGCCGCCGCCCGACAGTCGTCGTAGCGTTCCATCGTATGCGTACACAGGACGACCGAGACGCGCATGCACGCAGGTCCAGCACGGGTGCTGTTAGGCGTTTCCATCCTGCGGTCGAGGAGAGGTCAAAAGGCTTATGCGCGCGTTGGCAGTGGTTCGGACCAATGAGTCAATCGCGGGGCTATCTCGACGACAACCCCGAACTCGAGTCCGCCCTGGACTGGGTACAGGAGTGGTACCATATCCCCACACTCCTGGTACTACTCGGGTTCATGCTGTGGAACAGAGTCAGAAACGTCTCGAACTTCGTCGTCGACGGCGAGGTGCTGTTCAGCGGGCAGGACCCGTGGTACCACTTCCGTTCGACGATGTACGTGGTCGAGAACTGGCCGGCGACGATGCCGTTCGACCCGTGGACGTACTTCCCGAACGGGACCGCCTCGGGGCAGTTCGGGACGCTGTTCGACCAAGTGTTTGCGACGGTCGCGCTCATCGTCGGTCTGGGGTCACCCTCCGAACAGACCGTCGGGATGGTCGCACTCGTCGCCCCCGCCGTCCTCGGGACGGTCGCGGCGATTCCGACGTACTTCGTGGGGCGTCGCCTCAGCGGCCGACTCGGGGGCGTCACGGCCGTCGTCGTCCTCGCGCTCTCGGCCGGGACGTTCCTCCAGCGAAGCCTCGTCGGCACGTACGACCACCAGGTCGCAGAGGGGCTCCTGCAGGTGACGGCCGTCTTCGCCGTGATGGTGGCCATCAGCGTCGCCGAGCGCGACAAACCAGTCTACGAGCAGTTCGGCGAACGAGACGTCGCCGCGCTCCGAGACACGGTCGGATACTCCGTGCTCGCCGGCGTGGCCATTGCGCTGTACCTCTGGACGTGGCCGCCCGCCGTACTCCTACTCGGCATCCTCGGCGTCTTCTTCCTCCTCTGGCTCACTATCGAGTTCGTCCGGGGGAAGAGCCCCGAACACGTCGCCATCGCTGGCGCCGTGATGATGGGGTCGGTCACCGTCTTCGAACTCGCCGTCATCAACACGCTCTCGATTACGGCGACCGACCACTCGCTGCTCCAGCCGTTGCTCGCGCTCTCTATCGGTGCGGGCACCGTTTTCATGGCGTGGCTCGCCCGCTACATGGAGTCGGAAGGGTACGACCGCAACCTCTATCCGGTCACCGTCGGCGGTATCATCGCCGTCGTCGCGGTCCTGATGGCGATTCTCACGCCGGACCTTCTGAACTACTTCGTCGATCAGGTGCTCCGCGTCGTCGGATTCACGTCCAGCCCTTCGGCGACCCAGACTTCCGTCGGTGAGGCGACGCCGCTCCGAAATCCCGGCATACTCTACCGATACTACGGGCTCGCGCTGTTCGTCGCTATCGCCGGGGCGCTGTACATCGTCGGTAAGCAACTGTTCGACCGAGACGCCCCCGCAGAGCAGTTCCTCATGCTCGTCTGGGGCGCGTTCATCCTCGCGGCGTCGTTCACCCAGATTCGGTTCGGCGTCTATCTGGTGTTCCCGGTGGCCGCACTGACCGCCTTCGTCGTCGGCCGCGTCGTCAAGTGGGTCGACTTCTCTGCAGACGACGGCGTGGAAGTCTATCAGGTTCTCACCGTCATCGTGTTGATATTCACCATCGTCGGCCCGCTCGTCTTCGTCTCACCGTCCGCGGCCGCCGTCGGCGCGAGCGCAGCACCCGGCGGCGAAGCACAAGGGTGGAACGACGGCCTGGACTGGATGCAGGAGAACACGCCCGCCGAAGGAGCGTACGGAACCGGCGGCGACGGCAGTCTAGAGTACTACGGAACCTACGAGAACCGCGACAACTACGACTACCAGCCCGGTGAGTACGGCGTGATGTCGTGGTGGGACTACGGGCACCTCATCACTGTCGAAGGGGAACGCATCCCGAACGCCAACCCGTTCCAGCAGGGGGCAACGAGCGCCGCGAACTTCCTGTTGGCGCCCAACGAGAGTCAGGCGAACGACGTACTCCAGAGCATCGACGAGGACGACGCACACACCCGGTACGTAGCCGTCGACTGGAAGATGACGAACGTCTACGGCGGATACAACGGGAAGTTCTTCGCCCCGCCCCGGTTCTACGACGTCTCGAACGTCTCGGCTACCGACTACTACCGCACTATCTACACCAACCCACAGACGGGTCAGCGATTCAAGTACCGCACGCAGGAGTACTACAACACCACGGTCGTCAGACTCTACGAGTTCCACGGGAGCGCCGTCGAACCGAAACCGGTCGTACTCGACTGGCGAATCGCCCAGCAGAACGGCCAGCAGTACCGTGCCCCGCCGTCCGACGGACAAACGATCAAGTCGTTCAACACGATGGAGCAGGCACGCGCCTACGTCGAGAACGACAGCACCGCGCAGGTCGGTGGCTTCGGCACCGTTCCGAGCCAACGGGTGCCCGCGATGGAGCAGTACCGCTATGTCGGCTCTAGCGAGCGCTCCGCCTACGAATCGAATTCCCACAACCGAGGGATGCTCGTAGAGTCACAGAGCATCGGTGCTCGGTTCCGACCGGCGACGAACGGAACCTGTTCGGCCAACGCGACCACCCTGCCGCTCAACGGGCAGACGTTCTGTATGCCCGAGGCATCGGCCGACCTGATGAGTCAGAACAACCCCGCGTGGACGAAGATATTCGAACGGGTCCCCGGCGCGACTATCGAAGGCACCGGACCCGCGAACACGACGGTCACCGCGTCCGTCCGGATGCGCAACCACCAGACCAACGAGACGTTCGTCTACCGCCAGCAGGCCCAGACGGACGCGAACGGGGACTTCGAGATGACGGTCCCGTACTCCACTACCGGCTACGATAAGTGGGGGACCGAGGAAGGGTACACGAACGTCAGTGTTCGCGCTGACTCGCAGTATCAACTGACCGCGAGGGGAACACAGAACGGTAGTCCGATGGTGTTTACGGGGACGACGGCCGTCTCCGAAGGACAGGTCATCGGCGAGAACGAGACGGCGTCGACTGTGGACCTAACGCCGCTCTTCGAGCGCCAGCCGAACAACCAGACGACCACCAACGAGTCCTCGGCAGACGACGCCCTGACCAACGAGACGGCGACGAACGAAACGTCGAACGGGGAGTCGACCAACGAGACGGCGACGGCGACCAGTACGGAGACGGCCACGAGTACGCCCGGCGCACTCACAGAGCCGACACAGGTTCAGGCACGTCCCTGACCGCTCCGCGTTCTCACTCCGCCCCGTCCGAACCGACGGCGTCAGCGCGCCAGTCACCGAAGTTTTCGGTCACCGCCGTCTCGTCGAATCGTTCGATACACGGCACCTCGTACGGGTGGAGTTCGTCGACGCGGTCGGCGAGCACGGCATATCGCGCGTCGGTCGTCTTCGCAAGCAGTATCACCTCGTCGTCTTCGTGTACGTCACCGTCCCATCGGTAGACAGACGTACAGTCGACTCGGTTGACACAGGCCGCGAGGCCGTCGTCGACCAGTGTTCTGGCGAGGTCACTCGCGGTGTCTGGCGGTGCAGTGATGAACGCAGTCGGCATGCACTCACGGATTGTCGCCGCCGGGAAGAACGTTCGGTCGGTTACTCCGCGAGCGGATTGAACGTGCCGTTGATGTCCCACTCGTGGAGGCAGTGGGGATTGCCCGAGCGCTTTTCGCCGTCTTCGACGCTGATGCGCCAGGTGTTCATGTCCTCGTCCCATACGTCACGTCGGCCACAGCGTTCACACTCCCGTTCGCTGGGCGAGACGATAGCTACCATACCCGAGGGATGTACGTGAGCGGTTATCAGCGTGCCGGTCCCGTACGGGGGTGAGTGTTTTGACGCTCGGTCTACTACGACGACCAGATGGGATTCCACACCTTCGACGTCGACCGTGCCGAGGAACTCGAAGACCCGAGTCGCTACGAGTACGTCTCCGTCGACGAGTTACTCGCGCTGTTCGACCCCGGTCCCGACGACGTGGTCGTGGACCTCGGGAGCGGGACCGGGTTCTACACGGACGACGTGGCCGCCGCCGCGGGGACAGTGTACGCGCTGGACGTTCAAGAGGAGATGCACGACCTGTACCGCGAGAAGGGGATGCCCGACAACGTGGTCCCGGTCACCGGTGACGTCGAGTCGATGCCGGTCGAAGGACCGGTCGACGCCGTCGTCTCGACGATGACGTTCCACGAGTTCGCGACGCCGGCCGCGATGGAGGCCGTGGCAGACGTGCTTGCACCCGGCGGCCGGGTCGGGTTCGCAGACTGGACGCGGGCCGGGGCCGGTACGGACGGCCCGCCGGTCGACGAACGGTACGCCGCGGCCGACGCCGCCGAGATGTGCGAGGCCGTCGGTATCGAGGTCCACCGTTCCGAGGACCGTCGCGAGACGTTCGTCCTCGAAGGGTCGATCTAGAAGTCGGGGAGGTCGCCGGCGTCGACCTCGTCGGGTTCCCAGTCGACGTACTCGTCTTTGATGACGTCACAGACGACCTGTCCGAGTTCCGTGAGTCCCGCATTGATAGAGGACACCGTCTCCCACGATTCGATGTCCCGATGAACCTCTCGCTCGCGCCAGTTCTCGGGCAGGCCCGGGGCGTGATAGCCGACACGGCCCGCAAAGGAGTCCCAGAAGAAGTCGAACTCCGCTATCAGGTCGAGGTCCGTGACGATGTCCCAGGCCGATTCGTCCAGCGAGGTGTCGACCGCCCAGCGTTCGAACGCGTCGGCCCACGCGCCCTCGTCCAGTACCTCTGCCAGTTCGTCACGCCGGTACTCGTCTCCCTGTACCTCCACGTCCTCGTAGTCCGCCGTGTCCACCGAACCGGAGAGCGCCGGGCGGTCGGGGACTGGTACGTCCAGTGCCATAGGCCGTCTTCGACACGGAGGGGGATAAACGTCAACGCTCGCCGTCGAGGGCGGCCGACCGTAGCTCCCGACCGCGCTCCGAGTCCACCGTCAAGTCGGGAACGGGACGTGGGTCGCCGTCGTCGTCGACCGCGACGTAGACAGAGTAGGACTCGGTCGTCGGTTCGCGCTCGCCGGTCCGAGGGTTCTCACGGGCCGCTTTCAGACGAGTCTTGATACTCGTCGTTCCGGCGTCGTAGACGTACGCTTCGACGACGGCCGTGTCACCGACTGGAATCGGCCGCTTGAAGTTGACTTGGTCCATACGGGCGGTGACACAGCTCTCGCCGGCGAAGCGCATCGCGGCCATCGCCCCCAGTTCGTCCATCCACTTTAGCACGTTCCCGCCGTGCGTGGTGCCGAGGTGGTTGGCGTGGTTCGGCTGGACCATCCAGCGGTTCTCCAGACGCGTCTCTAGAAGGTCGACCATACGAACTGTCCCCTGCCCAGTCAGTTCAGTGTACCGGCGTCCACCAGTTCTCAGGCCGTGACGTACTGCGACTCCCAGTCCTGTCGGGCGTCGAGTTCGCGCTGGCCACGGCGTGTCAGTGTATAGAAGTTCGTCCGTCGGTCGCGTTCGCCCTTCTCTACGAGCCCCTTCTCTACGAGCGTATCGAGGTTGGGGTAGAGTCGGCCGTGGTTGACCTCGCTCTCGTAGTAGTCTTCGAGTTCGTCTTTGATCGCGAGGCCGTGCGGTTCGTCCAGTCCTGCAATCACGTACAGCAAGTCGCGCTGAAACCCAGTCAAGTCGTGCATGTTTCCCGATAGTTTAGTCGAACCCGAGACGTATCATTATTGCTGATTAAAGAGTGAGTAGATTACTATCAAGTAAGTCGCTCGTGTCGGGTATTTACACGCAAGATGTCGTCGGAAGTTACCAAAGAACTCATAGATAGTTGAGATGTGTCGTTTGCATATCTGTTTCTACAGCTACATTCGATGGCCCCGGTCGTGCGGTCCCCTCGGTGACCCGACAAGGGTAAAGGAAGCGACTGTGTAACGCGGGTGATGACCGAACACGCGGCGTCGGCGGGGGACGACCCGCCGGACCAGTCCGGTGACGGATCCGTCACCGTCGTCGGGACGGCGCACGTCTCTGAACACAGCGTCGAAGAGGTCCAGTCGACGATAGCGGAACGACGGCCGGACATGGTGGCCGTCGAACTGGACGAAGGTCGCTACCAGCAGATGAAGGGCGAGACGCCCGACGACCTCGACGCGAGCGACCTCCTCCGTGGGAACACCGTCTTCCAGTTTCTCGCCTACTGGATGCTGTCGTACGTGCAGACGCGTCTCGGCGAGCGATTCGACATCGAACCCGGGGCGGACATGAAGGCGGCTATCGACACCGCCGAGGAACTGGGTTTGGGGGTCGCACTGGTCGACCGAGACATCCAGACCACCGTCCAGCGGTTCTGGGCCCGGCTGACGCTCCGCGAGAAACTCACGCTCGTCGGGAGCCTGTTGGCCGAACTCGGACCGCCGCTCACCGTCGGCTTCACCGTCGGGTCCGTCTTCGGCTTGCTCGGTGCCGTCCTCGCGACGACGCTCGGCGGCCCGTTCATCGTCCCCGCCGGCATCCTCGCCGGGGCCATCGGTGGCACCGTCGTGGGCGTCCTGGACGCAGTCCTCGTCGGCGTCGTCGTCACGTCACTCGTCGGGTTGCCGATTGCGGCGCTGCTGACCCGAATCAGGGCCGGCGGCGAGGACGTCGAGGCGTTCGATCTGGAAGAACTGACCGACACCGACGTCGTCGGCGCGATGATGGAGGAGTTCCGTCGGTTCTCCCCCGGCGGCGCGGAGGCGCTCATCGACGAGCGAGACGCCTACATCGCCCACCGTCTGGTCGGCCTCCGTGAGGCGGGCTACGACGTGGTGGCCGTCGTCGGCGCGGGCCATCGGGCCGGCATCGAGCGCTACCTCGAACACCCCGAGGAACTCCCGCCGCTCGACTCCCTCACCGGGAAAGAGACCGGCAGTCGGTTCTCGCTGTACAAACTCGTCGGCTACCTCATCACGCTGGGCTTTCTGGCCTTCTTCGTGTTGCTGGCGATGGCGGGCGTGCGCGATACCTTCCTCCTGCAGGTCTTCGCTGCGTGGTTCCTCATGAACGGCATCGCCGCCGCGGGCCTCGCTCGACTCGCGGGCGCTCACTGGAGCAGTTCGCTCGTCGGCGGCGGCATCGCGTGGATGACCAGCGTCAACCCGCTCTTAGCGCCCGGATGGTTCGCCGGGTACGTCGAGTTGCGCTACATCTCGGTCAACGTCGGCGACATCGGCAAACTCAACGAGATACTCGCCGACGAGGAGGCACCGATTCTGGACCTCGTCAAGCGCCTGCGGGCCGTCCCGCTGTTCCGACTCATCCTCATCGTCGCCATGACCAACGTCGGGAGTATGATAGCGAGTTTCGCGTTCCCCGTCGTGGCGTTGCCGTATCTGGCCACGCAGGACCGCGACATGGCCTGGGTCGTCTCGAAGATGGTCGAGGGCGCACAGAACAGTGCCGACCTCGTCTGGGGGCTCGTGGTATGAACCTCACGTTCAGTCGGGACGAGGTGCAGGATCTCCTGATAGCGTGGCTCGCGCTCGGAGTGGCCTTCACGCTCCTCTTAGAACGCGAGTTACGGTCCGCACTGCTCGGGCAAGTCGGCGGACTGACGCTTTCGGGCGTCTCCCAGACGCTCGTCGTCTCCCTGTTGACCGTCGGCGTCGGCTTCCTCCTGCACGAACTCGCCCACAAGGTCGTCGCAGTCAGGTTCGGACAGGTCGCGGCGTTCAAAGCCGACTACCGGATGCTCGGGTTCGCTATCGTCGGTGCCCTCGTCGGATTCCTCTTTGCGGCACCCGGTGCCGTCGTCCACCGTGGCCGCATCTCGAAGCGAGAGAACGGCCTCATCGCCTTGGCCGGACCGGTGACGAACATCCTTCTCGCCGTCGTGTTCGTGGTGCCGTTTGCCGTCGCCTTCTTCGGGTACACCGGAGGTATCGTCTGGGAAATCGCCCGCCGCGGCCTCCAGATCAATCTCCTGCTCGCAGGGTTCAACATGCTCCCGTTCGGACCGCTCGACGGACGGAAAGTCCGCGCGTGGAGCAACGTCGTCTTCTTTGCGGTTGCCATCCCGTCGGTGCTACTCGGCGTCGGTGCGCTCGTCCTCCTCTGAAAGCGGGGAACGATGGTCTTTTGCCCGACCCACGCACCCTCTCGGATATGACCGACGACGCGAGCGAGGGCGACGATTCGGAGAGCGAGGGACTGACCTACGCCGAGACGGGCGTCGACATCGACGCGAGCGAGGCCGCGACGAAGGCGCTCATCGGTGCCGCCGGCGAGTTCGAAGGCGACTACGCCGGCCTCGTCGACATCGGCGACCAGTACCTCGCGCTGGCCACCGACGGCGTCGGGACGAAACTACTCGTCGCCGAGGCCATCGGCGACTACTCCACCATCGGCATCGACTGCATGGCGATGAACGCGAACGACCTGCTTGCGGCCGGCGTCGAACCGGTGGCGTTCGTCGACTACCTCGCCGTCGAGAACCCCGACGAGGAGACCAGCGAGGAGATCGGCGCGGGCCTCCGAGAGGGAGCGAAACGGGCAGGCGTCGCCCTCGTCGGCGGCGAGACGGCGGTGATGCCAGACGTCATCAAAGGGCTGGACATCGCCGGCACCTGTGCCGGTCTCGCACCGAAAGACGCCGTCTTCCCCGGCGAAGCCGAGGTCGGCGACGTACTCGTCGGGTGGCCCTCCTCTGGCATCCACTCGAACGGGCTGACACTCGCCCGAGAGGCCGTGACGCGAAATCACGAGTACACCGACGCGTTCCCGCCGAACCCGGAGGTGACCATCGCCGAGGAACTGCTGACGCCGACGCGCATCTACAGCGAGGTACTGGGTCCGCTTCGGGACGCAGAGACGCACGCGGCGGCCCACGTCACCGGCGGTGGCTGGACCAACCTCGCGCGGATGGGCGACCTGCACTTCGAGATTACGGACCCGTTCGACCCGCAAGCGGTCTTCGAGTTCGTACAGGAGGCGGGGAACGTCGGCGACGAGGAGATGCACCGGACGTTCAACATGGGAACGGGGTTCGTCGCTGCGCTCCCCGAAGCGGACGCTGAGGAAGTCGTCGAGGCATCTGAGGATGCACAGGTAATCGGCCACGTCGAGGAAGGAGACGGCGTCGTCGCCGTGCGAGGACTGGAACTGCGGGAATAATTCGTTCGGCCCCGAGGTATCGAGGGGCCGTTTTTTCGCCCACGTTTTTCGAGGAGCGGGTCGCGAACGGAGTGAGCGCGCCCCGACGACGAAAAAGGTGGATGCGGCATCGGGTTCGTCGCGGCACTGCCGGAGAGCGACGCCGAAGCGGTCGTCGACGCCTCCGAGGACGCGCGGGTCATCGGCCATGTCGAGGACGGCGACGGCGTCGTCGCCGTGCGCGGACTGGAACTGAGCGAGTGACTACTTAGACCGAGATACGGTCGGAATCCGTCTCTTTCTCTGCGATGCGTAACTGGAGCGCTTGTCGGAGGTGGTACCGAGTAGTGTCGTCGTCGGCCGCTTCGAGCGCCGCTTCGAGATGCGAATCGAGGGCGTCCTGCGTTGGTTCCATGGGTGTGTTGCTCGTGAGTGCAGCCAGCATAGACATATAATGGTACGACCGTTTTACCGACGTACACCGTTCTTAGGCGCCGTATAATCTCACCAGACGGGGTTTCAGGGTCGCGATGGAGCGCAAAACGCGGCCGACTCGGCAGTCATCAGCTAACCGTACGGGCGATATCGGCTTCCGTGATGACACCGACCGTCTCGCCGTCCTCGACGACCATCACGGCGGCGTTGTGGTTGAGATAGGCGTCCACCTCGTCGATAGTCGCGTCTGGTTCCACCGTGGCGATAGACTCGTGCATCACCTCGGCGACGGGGAGGTCGCCGACGTTCTCCTCGGGTCGCTGGCGGATGTCGGAGTTGCCGATGAGGCCTTGCGGAGACCCGTCGCGGATGACCGGGACCTGCGAGTACCCCTTCTCGTCCATCAATTGCTTGCTCTCGTGGACGGAGTCGTCGGGTTCGACGCTGACCACCGGCGAGTTCATCACGTCACGCGCCCGGACGATCCCCCCCTCGGCCTCGTCGAGTGCGTTGACGATGCGCCGTAGGGTCGACAGTCGCGGGTCGACGTCTTCGCCTTCGATGCGTGCGATGAGCGGTTGCGAGACGTCCGCTCGCTCGGCGAGTTCGCTCTGGGTCAACTCCAGTTCGTTGCGCCGTTCCCGCAAGTCCTCGGGCGTCGGTAACTCCATGCACTGCTATAACTAGAGGTTATACAAAAAGCCACCGCCTCTCCGACCCGATCAGGCCTCGGCTTCGCTCTCGTCGCCTTCCTCGGTCTCGAACACTTCGATGACCTTCAGCGGGACGTCACGGAGCGCGCCACCGATTTCGCTCTTCGCGATGCGCTGGGCGTGCTCCATGGACTCGGCGTTGAACACGTCCATCTCGAGCACCAACCCGACGAGCGCGGTGTCGGCGGCGATGAACGCGGAGTCGAACGGTTCGCCGCAGGCGGGACAGCCAGTCGCACCCACCTCCACCTCGACGTAGTCCATCTCTGCCTCGTTGAGGCGCTTTCCTGCTTCGCTCACCGCGACGCCGATGGCGTCGTCGATGTCGTCTACGTCACGGACCAGCCAGGCTGCTTCCATCGCAACGAGGTAGTTCATACACGTACTCAGGCGACCCGACTATTCGGTAGTTTTGGTTCGCGCTCGGCGCGCACCTCACCGTTACTATCGCGATAAGTTATGCGAACGTCGAGTCGTTCCAACGCACCTGTTACGGTCGACCGGTCGATTCGACCACATATAGTTGCCTCTCGTACAAGTTGGCTTTAATCGCCATACTGCGGCCCATCGATCTGTCACGAACGATACGACGGCCTCGTGAGTTGGTCCGAAGAGTTATATATCGGCTGCTACCTGCCATTTGGCGAGGGACGATGGAATCCCGACTGTACACCGCAACGCTGCTCGCACTGTATCAACTCGCGCTGATAGCCGGCATCCTGCTGCTGCCGGTCGCGATGGTCACCGAACGGGTCGGACTCAGCCTCCCGATCGACCGGGCCGTGGAGGGGCTCAACGACGCGTACGAACGGGCGAGCGCGTAAGCGTACTCGGTGACGGTGGCCCTCGGAGGCGGTCAGCCTCACCACAAAAAGAGGTTTTATCAGCGGCGGAGTGGTATCGGGCGGTAATGAGAGACACGACTCCCGACTTCTCACGCCCCCCGACGGCAGACGAGTTCCAGACCGACCCCTACGAACCGGAGGTCGGGTCCTTGCCCCAGCAGTCCGGGCAGGACGAGGAGAAGGTCAACAAGACGGGGACGACTACCATCGGCATCTCGACGAGCGAAGGCGTCGTCATCGCGACGGACATGCGCGCGTCCCTCGGCGGCCGCTTCGTCTCCAACAAGAACGTCCAGAAGGTAGAGCAGATTCACCCCAACGCCGCGCTCACCCTCGTCGGCAGCGTCGGCGGCGCGCAGTCGTTCATCCGGTCGCTCCGTGCCGAAGTCAACCTCTATGAGGCCCGCCGTGGCGAGGACATGAGCATGCAGGCGCTCTCGACGCTCGCGGGTAACTTCGCCCGCGGCGGTCCGTTCTTCGCTATCAACCCCATCCTCGGCGGCGTCGACGACGACGGCCACCACGTCTACTCTATCGACCCGGCCGGTGGCGTCATGAAAGACGACTACACCGTCACCGGATCGGGCCTCACCGTCGCCTACGGGACGCTCGAAGACCGTTACGAGGACGACATGACCAACGAGGAAGCCCGCGAAGTGGCCGCCGCGTCCATCAAGGCCGCCGCAGAGCGCGACACTGGCTCCGGCAACGGCATCTTCCTCGCCGACGTGACCAGCGAGGGCGTCGACATTCAGGGCTACGACTTCGACGAACTCCTCTAGACGCACCCGTTCCTTTCTCGAGGCCCGGCGGCCGTCAGAGAGCGGGAGAACTATACACGGACCGGACGCAGTGACCGATATGGAGCTGTTCGGGACCGCCGGAATCCGAGGTGACGTCGTCGAGCGAGTGACGCCCGAACTCGCCCTCGCGGTGGGCCGGGCCGCGGGGCGAGACGTCGACGAGTTCGCCCTCGGACACGATGGACGGGTGAGTTCACCGGCGCTCGCCGACGCCCTCGCGTCGGGACTGGCGAGTGCTGGTGCAGACGTGGTCCGTCTCGGAGCGGTCCCGACGCCGGCGCTGGCCTACGCGTCGCGAGGCCGCCGGGGAGCGATGGTGACCGCGAGCCACAACCCGCCGAGTGACAACGGTATCAAACTGTTCGACGACGGCGAGGAGTACGACGGCGACGCGGAGGGCGCTATCGAACGCCGGGTCGACGCGGCCGAGAGCGCTGCTCAGTGGGGCGAGTGGGGGCGGTCGACAGCGGCCGACGTCCTGCCGGAGTACCGAACCGCCGTAGCCGAGTACGCTCGCGGCCACGGAGCGGCGCCCGACGGACTGACCGTCGCCGTGGACTGTGGCAACGGGATGGCGGGCGTCGCGACGCCACAGGTGCTCCGGGAACTCGGTGCGAACGTGGTCGCGACGGAGGCCAACGTCGACGGCTACTTCCCCGGCCGCGAGAGCAAACCGACGCCGGAGTCACTCGCGAACTTCCGGTCGTTCGTCGGCGCGACGGACGCCGCGTTCGGCATCGGGCACGACGGGGACGCCGACCGCATCGTCGTCGTCGACGGCGACGGCGACGTGGTCCACGAGGACACGATCCTGGCGATACTGGCCGAACACTACACGCGGGACTCGGCGGCTGCCGACCCCGTCGTGGTCACCACGCCGAACGCGTCGGGCCGCATCGACGAACGCGTCGCGGACGCCGGCGGCCGCGTCGAGCGAGTCCACCTCGGTGCACTCCACGAAGGCGTCGCACGAGAGCGGGCGGCCGGCGATGCGGAGACGGCCGTCGTCTTCGCGGCGGAGCCCTGGAAGCACATCCACACCGCGTTCAGCGGGTGGATAGACGGCGTCGCCAGCGCGGCCGTGCTCACTCGACTGTTCGCCGCCGAGGGCCTCACGGAGCGCAGAGCAACAGTCACCGAGCGCCCGTACCGAAAGGTGAGCGTGGAGTGCCCCGACGAACGCAAGGCCGAAGCGATGGCGACGCTGGGCCAGACGCTGCCCGACGCCTTCCCGGACGCCGAGGTGTCGACGGAGTACGGCGTCCGCCTCACTTTCCCCGACGACTCCTGGACGCTCGTTCGCCCGAGCGGTACCGAACCGTACGTCCGCATCTACGCCGAGAGCGACGACGTCGACACGCTCGTCGACGAGGTTCGGGACGTCGTCGCGTCGGCCGTCGATGCCGTGTCGGCGGAGTGAGCGCGCCGCCGGTGGCTATTTGCCCGGGCCACCCGACCCGTCGGTATGGACGACCTGATGGACGCAGCGCGAGAGGCGGTCGAGGCCTCCTACGCCCCGTACTCGGAGTACCGCGTCGGCGCCGCCATCGAGACGGTAGACGGCACCGTCTACACCGGGTGTAACATCGAGAACGCGAACTACAGCAACAGCCTCCACGCCGAGGAGGTGGCTATCGGGTCGGCGGTCAGGGACGGCCACCGCGAGTTCACCCGTCTCGCCGTCTCCTCGGACAAGCGCGACGGCGTGACTCCCTGCGGGATGTGCCGACAGACGCTCGCGGAGTTCTGTGACGACGACCTGCCTATCTACACCGACGGCGAGGCGGGGGCGGAGTACACGTTGGGTGAACTGCTCCCGACGACGATTACCCCGGGCCACCTCGACAGATGACGGGCGACAGCGAGGACCCGAACGACGACGAGCAGTACCACCTCGCCGTCGGTCCCGACGACGTGGCAGACAGCGTGCTCTTACCGGGCAACCCGGAACGCGTCGAGAAGGTCGTCGCCGACTGGGACGACTACGAGGTGACCGGCGAGCACCGGGAGTACCGGACCGCGACCGGAACGCACGACGGGACGCCCATCTCCGTGACTTCGACCGGTATCGGGTCGCCGTCGGCGGCTATCGCCGTCGAGGAACTGGCTCGCGTCGGCGTCGACACCCTGCTTCGGGTCGGGTCCTGCGGGAGCATCCAACCGGAGGCCAGCGTCGGGGATTTGGTCATCACCACGGGTGCCGTCAGACAAGAGGGAACGAGCAAGGAGTACGTCCGCGAGGACTACCCCGCGAGCGCCGACCACCGCGTCGTCTCGGCGCTGGTCGCCGCTGCCGAGGAACTGGGCTACGACTACCACCTCGGCGTCACCTGCTCGACCGACAGCTTCTACGCCGGCCAGTCACGCCCCGGGTTCGACGGCTTCGAGGCCCGCGACAGCGACGCCAAACTCGACGAACTCCGGCAGGCCGGCGTCGTCAACTTCGAGATGGAGGCGGCGAGCATCCTCACACTCGCCAGCATCTACGGGCTCCGGGCCGGCGCTGTCTGTACGGTCTACGCCAACCGCGAGACGGGGGAGTTCCGAACCGAAGGCGAGCGCAAAGCGACGAAGTGTGCGAGTCTCGCCGTCACCTACCTCGAACGGATGGACGAGGCCGTCGAAGAAGCGGACGCCGACGGGTGGCACGCCGGTCTCTCTATCGAGCGGTAGCCCCGGTGGTACGCGTTCGCACGC
The DNA here is from genome assembly GCF_014647235.1 of Haloarcula pellucida. Classification (GTDB taxonomy): domain Archaea; phylum Halobacteriota; class Halobacteria; order Halobacteriales; family Haloarculaceae; genus Haloarcula; species Haloarcula pellucida. Next base: position 672,987 of record NZ_BMOU01000001.1, on the reverse strand, counting down.
TACCCGAACGCTCATTTTCGAGCCCGCTGGTACGACCCGTATGGGGAATTCGGACCGGGAGAACCGGAAACTGTGGGACGCGTGGAGCGACGATCATCAGGCGCTGTGGAACGCGGCTACTGCCGAGGGCGGGCTTCCACCGGTGTACTCGCCGTTGCCCGATCCAGCGTCGATGGCGGACTGGCAGGCCGACCGGTTACCGGCCCGCGAAGACACCGCGTTCGTCGAACTGGGCTGTGGCGGTGGGCAGGGAACGGTCGGCGTCGCCCGCGACGGCGTCGAGAGGGCCGTCGGTGTCGACTTCTCTATCGAGCAACTCCGCCACGCGGTTCGCCTCCGAGACCTATACGGCGTCGACGCGCGGTTCGTCACGGGCGACGTGACGGACGTACCGCTCGCCGACGACGCGTTCGACGTGGCGTACTCGGGGTTCGTCTACTTCATGGTCGAAGACCTCGACGCGGCACTCGGGGAGGCCCACCGTCTGCTCCGGGACGGGGGCGTACTCACCTTCGACGTACCCCACCCCTTCCACGAACTGTTCGACCCCGAGACGCTGGCCCTCGAACGGAGCTACCACGTCACCGGTCCTCGACGCGACAAGCACGACGACGTACTCCACGACGACATCGTCGTGTTCGACCGAACTGTGGGTGACCTCCACGCGGCACTCGTCGACGCGGGATTCACCGTGAAGGAAGTGTACGAAGTCCCGCAGAGCGACGACCCGGACGACTACGACGAGGACCCCGGCGGCAGTTCGTCGCCGGAGCTACGAGCGAAGGTGCCGCGAACGCTTGGCTTCTGGGCCGTCGCGGACTGAGTCACCGGCGGTGGGCCGGGAGCGGCCTCCGTGCCGCGACGACGGGGGAGGGCAGGCCGCGAGCAGACAGAGAGCAGAATACGGGGCGGCCAGCATCCGGCGGCGACGCCGCCGGTTCACGGCCACGAACGGAGTGAGTGGCCGCCTTTTTGGCCCACGTTTTTCGAGGAGCGGTTCGTGCGAAGCGCGAACCCGACGCCGAAAAAGGTGGTCGCTACATGTCCGGCCACGCCTTCGCGGCGCGACCGATGCCGGTGACGTCGGCGATCCAGCGGGCGGCGATGCCCTTCTTCAGCATCTTCGCCGGGAAGCCACCGAAGGTGTCGATGGGCATGCCCATCACGTCGTGGGCGACGGCTTCCTCGCCGACGGAGATGACGGTCCCCTTGTCCTTGTGGGTCCACGTCTTCAGCGGCTGGCCGCGGACCGCACGGGCGAGGTTCTGCCCGGCGACCTCGGCGGCCTGCCACGCGGCCTGTGCCGTCGGCGGGGCGGGCTGTTCGCCCGGCTGGTCGATGAGGGCGCAGTCGCCGATGGCGAAGACGCGCTCGTCCTCGGTCTGGAAGTCGCCCTCGGAGTGGATGCGGTGGTTGCGCTCGTCTTTCTCTAAGTCGACGTCGCGCACGCAGTCGCGACCGGTGATACCGCCGGTCCAGATGAGCGTGTCGTAGTCGAGTTCCTCGTCGTCGCCGATGTACACCGTCTCCTCGTCGACCTCGCCGATGAAGTCGCCGGTCAGGATGTTCACGTCGGCGTCTTCCAGCCGCTTACGCAGGGCACCCTGTAGTTCGGGGTCGTTGCCGGGGAAAATCTCGTCGAGGCCTTCGACGAGGTGGATGTCGATGGGGGCGCGGTGGTTGTCGCGGAACTCGGCGATTTCGCCGGCCGTCTGGATGCCAGAGAGGCCGGCACCGCCGACGATGACCTGTGCCGGGTCGCTCTGGGAGGCGTCGCGGGCGGCCTGCTGAATCGCGTCGTGGATGCCCAGCGCATCGTCTAAGCTCTTTAGGGTGTGGGCGTACTCTTCGAGGCCGTCGATACCGAAGAAAGCCGTCTGAGAACCCAAGCCGACGAGGAGGTAGTCGTACTCGACGTCGTCGCCGGATTCGAGTTCGACGAGTCGGTCCTCGGTGTCGATGTCGACGACGGTATCCTGACGGAAGTTGGTCGTCGGCTGCTTGATCTCGTGGATCGGGATGGCGATCTTCTCCTGAACGGACGGGTCCCGAATACACCGGTGGGACTCGTGCAAGACGAGGTGGTAGTCCGTGTCGGAGATCCAGGTGACGTCGGCTTCACCGTTCAGTTCGTCTTCGAGGCTCTTGATGGCGCCTGCACCGGCATACCCCGCACCGAGTACGACGACCTTGTCGCTCATACTGGCGAGTCGGGGACCGGGTGATACAAAGGCTACGAAATCGCCGTCAGAGAACTGTCCACCTCAGTAATCAATCCTTGACGACGCTTCGGGAGAGCCGCTGCTTACGGGGTGGTCGGGAAACGCCGACAGACAGAGATGACCGTAAAAAGAACCGGCTGCCGAGTCAGTGCTCGGGTTCGCCGGCCGGGGCTCGCATGTCGTCGATAGCGAGGATGAGCTTGTTGTTCGTGTCGTCTTTGCCCTCGAGTGTCCCGATGATCTGGAGTTTCGAGAGCGGCGTCGGGCCGACGGTGACCGAGTCGCCCTCGTGGAACTCCGAGAGTGACCCCTGAAGCTGAATCTCGGCGCGACACTCTTCGGGGTGGTGGACACTCGTGAGGTCGATCTCCTCGACGTTCGCGTGCTCGACGAGGTCGCCGTTGTGCCGAAGGGGCACCTCGGCGGCCTGGTCCATGTCCTGAATCTGGAGCGCGTCGTAGGCCGTCGCGGTCGGCTTGTAGCCGCCCTTCGGTCCGGGGACGCCCTCGACCAGTTGCAGGGCCTTCAGGCTCTGCATCTGGTTCCGGATGGTACCGGGGTTGCGGTCGACCTTCTCTGCGATATCTTCACCTTTGACTGCGCTCTCGCTCTCCCTGTACAGGTTTACGAGTTCCTGCAGAATATTTTTCTGACTGGGTGTCAGCTCGATTGAAGACATAATAGGTCGTTCGGTACAGCCGTTCTTAAAAGCGACGGTGCTGCATACCGTTCCCGGCCCTCGTCCCCGAATTTTTGTTCACGACTGAGAAGAATAAAACGACACCCATTTACTGGTTGGTGGGCCTGCCAAAGGTATGGACGGACAACGTGTTCTCGTGACCGGCGGCGGCGGGTTCATCGGGTCGAACCTCGCGAACGCGCTCGCGGCCGACAACGACGTCGTCGCGCTCGACGACGGCTATCTCGGCACCGAGGAAAACGTCGACGACGCGGTCGAGTACGTCGACCGGAGCGTCCTCGAAGACGACCTGCCGACAGACGTCGACGTGGTGTTCCACCTCGCAGCGTTGTCCTCGTACGCGATGCACGAAGACGACCCGACCCACGGCGCCCGCATCAACGTCGAAGGGTTCGTCAACGTCGTCGAACAAGCCCGTGACGACGGGTGTGATACCGTCGTCTATGCCTCGACCTCTTCTATCTACGGCGACCGAACGGAACCGTCGCCCGAGGACATGGACGTGACCGCGAACAGCGGGTACGAGGCGTCGAAGCTCGCCCGGGAGGCGTACGCCGAGTACTTCCACAACCACTACGACATGTCGATGGCCGGTATGCGCTTTTTCTCGGTGTATCAGGGCATGGAAGAGGGCGCCGAAGAGCACAAGGGCGAGTACGCGAACCTCATCGCCCAGTTCGCCGACGACATCGCCAACGGGCGACGACCGGTCATCTGGGGCGATGGTAGTCACACGCGTGATTTCACTCACGTCGACGACGTCGTGCGCGGCCTCGAACTGGCCGCCGACCACGAACTCACCGGCGTCTACAACCTCGGGACCGGCAAGCAGTACAGTATCACCCATCTCGTCGAGCAACTCAACGAGGCGTTGGGGGCCGACGTCGAACCGGTGTACGAGGGGAACCCGATCCCCGAGGACGTCTTCGTCCACGACACCTGTGCCGACGCCTCGAAGATGCGAGCGGCGACGGGGTGGGAACCGGCGATCTCCTTCGACGAGGGCGTCGAACTCGTCTGTGCACAGTACGAGTAGGCACCGACACGCCGACCGCTACGAGTCCGGGCGCTCGACGCCGGTGAATTCGATGCGGGCGCCGCCGTCCGTCCCGTTCGTGGCCGACACCATCCAGTCGTGGGCCGCTGCGATCTCACGGACGATAGAGAGTCCAAACCCCGTTCCGTCCGAAGACGTGGTGTACCCGGCATCGAACAGGTCGTCGCCGCCGGCATCCGGAAACCCGGGCCCGTCGTCCTCGACGTAGAACCCGGTGGCGCTGGTCAGGGGACCGACCCGAACGGTGACCGACGCGCCGCCGTGTTCGATGGCGTTTCTAAAGACGTTGGCCATCAACTGTCTGAGGCGGCTCTCGTCACCGAGTATCGTCCCGAGTGCGCCGTCGCGTTCGACGGTCGCATCGGGTGCGTCGACCGACGACCACGTCACGTTCACGACGTCGTCTAAATCGACGGGCGACTTCGTCACGACCTGCGCCCCCTGTCTGGCGAGCGTCAACACGTCGTCGATGAGTTCGTCGATTCGTTCGAGGGCACGCTCGATGCTGTCGAGGTTCTCGGCGACCGCCTCGAAGTCGTCGGCGTCTCGGGCGAGTTCGAGGCGCAACAACGCCAACTGGAGCGGGTTTCGAAGGTCGTGGCTCACCATGTTAGCAAAGCGATGCAACCGTTCGTTCTGCCGTCTGACCTGCTCTTGGCGTGCCTTCCGTTCGGATATGTCGCGCGTGACGCCGATGAGGCCGACCACGTCGCCGTCCGGACCTCGCCACGGCACCTTCGACGTGAGGTTCCACTGGTCGAGCATCGGGAGGTACTCGACCTTGTCGATGACCGACTCGTCCTCCTCGATGACGTGCATATCCTCGACGTAGGCCCGCCGGGCGTGACGATTGGCTACCATGCCGATTTCGGGGTCCGTCTTGCCGAGGAACTCGTCCAGTGTGTCTCCGAAGTAGCCGGCACTGACGTACCGGTGGCGGGCCTGTTCGTCTTTGACGTAGAGGTGGACGGGGATGGAGTCGAAAATCGAGTCGAACAGCCTGCTCTTGTGGAGAAGTTCCTCTAGCCGGGCACGGTCGATACCGTCCCGGAGCAACCGATCGACTGTCGCCGCGTCGACGTTCGCGACGAACGGTCCCTCGGGGTCCGCCGTGTGTACGTCGCCGATATCGTCGTCGAAGCTCAGGTCCGATATCACAGTCGCCAAGGTGTCGAAGGCCTCGGGACCCTCGTGGACGACGAACTCGTCGACGGCGGTTCCGACCGCACGTGTGGCCGCCGACTCACTGTCGGGACTCGCGAACAAAATCACGGGGAGACAGGGATGGGTCTCACAGACCCGCTCAGCGGCCTCGATACCGTCGAACTGGTCGGTTCGGTGAGCGACGACCAGACAGTCGATGTCGGGCCACGCCAGCCGTTCGAGTGCGTCCTCGGTCGACGTGGTGGCGTAGACAGTCACGTCCGCTCGCGATTCGAGTTCCCGTTCCACGGTGTTGGTACGGGACTCGACGGCGCCCAGATAGAGGACGTGGGAAGTCGCAGCGTTTTCGTCGTGCCCCATTGATGAGTACAGTTTGTCGTAGTGGTAACTTAACCGTGCCCCTGTCCTTTATTCGTTGGACCGACAACGGCCTGTATGGACAGAACAGTTCGTGTGCTCGGGGTCCCGATGGACCTCGGGGCGGACCGGCGGGGCGTCGATATGGGCCCGTCGGCGATCAGATACGGCGGTCTGGCGGACCAATTCGAGAAGCTGGGAACGTCCTGCATCGACAGCGGCGACCTCGCAGTCCCACGGCCCGAGGAGCGCGACCCCGACGCCGACGAGCCAAGCGGCGGGCGGGCGAAGTTCCGCCGGGAGACCGAAGAGGTCTGTGAGGACGTCCGGACCGCCGTCCGAGGGACTATCGACGACGGCGAATTTCCGCTCGTCCTCGGTGGCGACCACTCCATCGCCATCGGGACCGTCGCCGGCGCCGCCGACCCCGACGAGTCGCTGGGCATCGTCTGGTTCGACGCCCACGGTGATTTCAATACGCCGCAGACGACGCCGAGTGGCAACATCCACGGGATGTCCCTCGCCGGCATTCTCGGGAAGGGATCGTTCGGGGACGAACCGTGGGCGCACACGCCCGCGGTCAGTGAGGAGAACGTCGTGTTGGTCGGGCTGCGCGACGTCGACGACGAGGAGCGCGAACTGATCAACGAGAGCGACGTGACCGCCTACACGATGTCGGACATCGACGCGAGAAGCGTCCCGACAGTGGTCGACGAAGCGATCGACATCGCCACGGACGGGACCGACGCCATCCACGTCTCGCTGGACCTCGACTGGTTAGACCCGACGGAAGCGCCGGGCGTCGGAACGCCGGTTCGGGGCGGGGTCTCCTACCGCGAGGCCCACATCGCGATGGAGTACGTCGCGGAACGACGCGACCAGTTGCGCTCGATGGAGATGGTCGAGGTCAATCCGATCCTCGATGACCACAATCGAACGGCGGAACTCGCCTGCGAACTGGCCGCGAGCGCCTTCGGGAAAGTCGTCCTCTAGATGCACGCGAAGGTATCGAGGTTGGCGTAGTCGGCGATGATACCGTCCGCGCCGCTATCGAGCGCTCGACGGGCGTCCTGCCAGTCGCAGACGGTCCAGCAGTAAAGCGGTGCGTCGACGTCGGCAGCGGTGGCGGCCAACCGCTCGCTACCGTCCTCGCTGAGCGTCGATACCGGGACGTTGACCCCGTCGACGTCGTAGCGCCGGGCGACCGTCACGCCGGCGTCGACACACTCCGGTGCGACGAGGACGGCCACCGAAGCATCGGGTGCCTGCTCTACCGCGGTCGCGAGGGCCCCCTCGTAAAACGACGAGTAGACCACGTCGTTCTGGAACTGGTCGACGACCCGGTACACCGACTCGACGAACGGGAGCCAGCGCTGTTTGGCCCGTTCTCGCTCCTCGCTGTTGAGCGCCTGTCCCGGCCGAACCGCGTCGCTGCCGGGGTTCTTCAGTTCGACGTTGACGGTGACGTGGTCCGGGACTGCGGCCAGCACTGTCTCCAGTAACGGCACCCGCTCCTCGGTTCCGAGAACCCGCGCGGTGGTGACGACGTCCGTCGACTGCTTCCAGACGACGCCCTCGCCGTCCGTGATGCCGCGACTCTCGCCTCGGCCGTCGAGTCGCCGGTCGTGGAAGACGACCACGTCGCCGTCGGCCGTCGGTTGGACGTCTATCTCGACGGCGTCGACGCCACTCTCGGCGGCCGCCCGCACTGCTGCGACGGTGTTCTCCGGATTCTGCCCGGCGAAGCCGCGATGAGCGACGACGGTCGGAGTCGTCACGGTGTCGCTCCGTCAGGATACCGGTCTCTGTGCTGTCGCATGGTCGTCGTTCTCGTCCACCGACCGTGAAAGTATGGGGCCGAAAAGGTCGCTCGCGACGCCCGTGGGCCGACTACTCGTCTGTCACCGCCGGGACGACGGTGACACTCGCCACGCTGTCGGCACCCTCGACATCCATGATGGTGACACCTTTCGTGTTCCGGCCGACCTGCGAGACGTCGCCGGCGCGGATACGCATTATCTGCCCGTTCTCGGACATGATGACGAGGTGGTCGTCGTCGCGGACCGCCTTGGCCGTCGACACCGGGCCGTTACGGTCGTCGGTCTTGATGTCGATGAGGCCCTGTCCGTAGCGGGACTGCGGCCGGTACTCCGTCAGTGGCGTCCGTTTGCCGTAGCCGTTCTTGGTGACTGTCAGCAGCGACCGGTCGTCGTCGTCCGTCGTCGCGACCATCGCGGCGACGCGGTCGTCGTCCTGCAGTTTGATGCCGTGGACGCCGCGGGCCGAGCGCCCCATCTCGCTGACCTCGTTCTCGTCGAAGCGGATGGTCATCCCCTGCTCGGTGGCGATGACGAGGTCACCGGTGCCGTCGGTGACGTCCACGTCGACGAGTTCGTCGCCCGCTTCGAGTTTCGCGGCCCGGATACCCGTCGAGAGGATGTTCTCGAACTGGTCACAGCAGGTCCGCTTGACGTAGCCGTTCCGGGTGACCATCGTGATGCACTCGTCGGCCTCGAACTCGTCGGTCGAGACGACGGCGGTGATCTCCTCGCCGTCGTCCAACGAGAGGAGGTTGATGGCCGACTTCCCGCGGGCGGTGCGTGACATCTCGGGCACCTCGTAGGTCTTCAGGCGGTAGACCTGTCCCTGATTGGTGAAACAGAGCAGGTAGTCGTGGCTGTTGGCTCTGAACACCTTCGAGACGCGGTCGCCCTCCTTGGGGTCGGCCCCGATGATGCCCTTCCCGCCGCGGTTCTGCGGGTCGAACTGCTCGACGGGCATCCGCTTGATGTAGTCGTCCTCCGTGACGACGACGACGCAGTCTTCCTCGGGGATGAGGTCCTCGTGGGTGACCTGCCCTTCGTCCTCGATAATGCTGGTCCGTCGGTCGTCGTCGTACTCGTCTTTGATCTCGCGGAGTTCGTCTTTGATGACGCCGTCGAGTTTCTCCGAACTCGCGAGGACGGCTTCGAGGTACTCGATGGTCTCTTGGACCTCCTCGTACTCGGCCTCTATCTCGGCCGACTCCATCGAGGTGAGCGAGCCCAGTTGCATCCGGACGATGTGGGCCGCCTGCGCCTCCGAGAAGTCGAACGACTCCTGTAGGCCGGCGCGGGCGGCGTCCCGGTCCTCGCTGTTGCGGATGAGTTCGACCACGTTCTCGACGTTCTCCAGCGCTTTCAGACGCCCTTCGAGGATGTGGGCGCGGTCCTCGGCCTCTTCGAGGTCGTGTTCGGAGCGTCGGCGAACGACCTCGCGGCGGTGTTCGACGTAGTATTCGAGCGTCTCCTTCAGGGAGAGGACCTTCGGTTGGCCGTCGACCAGCGAGAGGTTGATGACGCCGAAGGTGGATTCGAGGTGGTGGTCCAGCAGTCGGTTCTCGACGACGTCGACGTTCGCGCCGCGTTTGAGTTCGACCACGATGCGGACGCCGTTGCGGTCCGATTCGTCGCGCAGGTCAGAGATGCCCTCTATCTTCCCCTCGTTGACGTCGTCGGCGATTCGCTCGACGACGCGGGCCTTGTTCTCCTGGTAGGGGAGTTCGCTGATGACGATGCGGCCCGCCTCGCGGTCGACTTCGTACTCGGCGCGGACTCGCAGGCGGCCTCGGCCGGTCGTGTACGCCGAGTAGATGGCGTCGCGGCCGACGATGTTCCCGCCGGTCGGGAAGTCAGGCCCCTTGACGTGTTCCATCAGGTCCTCGACGGTGCAGTCGGGGTTGTCGATGAGGTGTCTCGTCGCGTCGACGAGTTCGCCGAGGTTGTGCGGCGGGATGTTGGTCGACATCCCGACGGCGATGCCCGAAGACCCGTTGAGCAGGAGACTCGGCACTTTCGCCGGGAGGACGTCCGGTTCCTGTAGTCGGTCGTCGTAGTTGCTGGAGAAGTCGACGGTGTCTTTCTCGATGTCTGCGAGCAGTTCCTCGGCGATAGGGGCCATGCGGGCCTCCGTGTATCGCATCGCGGCGGCCGGGTCGCCGTCCATCGACCCGAAGTTCCCCTGCCCGTCGACGAGCGGGTACCGCATCGAGAAGTCCTGTGCCATCCGGACGAGCGTGTCGTAGATGGCGCTGTCACCGTGGGGGTGGTAGTCACCCATCGTCTCGCCGACGATGGACGAGGACTTCCGGTGGCTAGAGCCGGAGGAGACGCCCATCTCGTGCATCGCGTAGAGGATGCGTCGGTGGACGGGTTTCAGCCCGTCGCGGACGTCCGGGAGCGCCCGACCCGCGATGACCGACATCGCGTAGTCGATGTAGGACTGCTCCATCTCGTCTTCGATGCGGACGTGTTTGATCTGCTCTGCCGGCGCGTTGGCGTCGTCGGATACGTCTGAACTCATATGTCGACCCACTCCGCTTCAGGCGAGTGTTCCTTGATGAACTCCTTCCGTGGCTCGACGGCGTCGCCCATCAGGATGTTGAACATCCGGTCGGCGGCCGCCGCGTCCTCGATAGTTATCTGCTTCAGGATGCGGTGCTCCGGGTCCATCGTCGTCTCCCATAGCTGTTCGGGGTTCATCTCCCCGAGACCCTTGAACCGCTGGACCTGCGTCGGGTTGCCGTCGCACTTCTCCTCGACGATGCGGTCCCGTTCCTCTTCGGTCATCGCGTCGTACGTCTCACCCCGGTATCGAACGCGGTACAGCGGCGGTTGGGAGGCGTAGACGTAGCCCGCCTCGATGAGCGGCTTCATGTGCCGATAGAGAAGCGTCAACAACAGCGTGCGGATGTGGGCGCCGTCGACGTCGGCGTCCGTCATCATGATTATCTTCTCGTAACGGAGGTCCTCGATGTCGAACTCGTCGCCGATGCCGGTACCCAGCGCCGTGATGAGGTTCCGAATCTCGTCGTTCTCCAGAATGCGGTCGAGGCGGTGTTTCTCGACGTTCAGAATCTTCCCTTTGATGGGGAGGATGGCCTGGAACTCGGGATTCCGTCCCTGTTTGGCACTGCCGCCGGCGGAGTCGCCCTCCACGACGAACAGTTCGGCCTCCTCAGGGTCCCGCGTCTGGCAGTCGGCCAGCTTTCCGGGTAAGGCCGTCGAGTCCAGCGCGGACTTCCGGCGGGTGAGTTCCTCGGCCTTCTTCGCGGCTTTGCGGGCCTTCGCCGCCTCGACGGCCTTTCCGATGATAGCTTCGGCGGTGTCGGGGTTCTCCTCGAAGAAGGTCGAGAGGCCGTCGTGCATGGCCGACTCGACGATGCCGCGGACCTCGCTGTTGCCGAGTTTCGTCTTCGTCTGGCCCTCGAACTGCGGGTCCGGGTGTTTCACGGAGATGACCGCCGTGAGTCCCTCGCGGATGTCGTCGCCTTTCAGCGTGTCGTCTAGATCTTTCAGCAGATTGTTGTCCGTGGCGTAGTCGTTGACCACGCGCGTCAGCGACGTTTTGAACCCGGTAAGGTGGCTCCCGCCCTCGCGCGTGTTGATGTTGTTCGCGAAAGCGTGAATCGAGCCTTGCAGGTCCGCGGTCCCTTGCATCGCGATCTCGACCTGCACGACGCCGTCGGCTATCTCCTCCTCGTCCTCGAAGTAGACGACGTCCCGATGAAGCGGGTCTTTCGTCTCGTTGAGGAACTCGACGAACTCCTTGATACCGCCCTGGTACTCGAAGGTCTCCTCGTTCCCGTCGCGTTCGTCGTCGATGGTGATCGCCACGCCGGAGTTGAGGAAGGCGAGTTCGCGAAGCCGGGATTCGAGCGTGGAGAAAGTGAACTCGCCCGTCTCGAAGATGTCGTCGTCGGGCCAGAACCGGACCGTCGTTCCGGTCTCCTCGTCGGGTTCGAGGTCACGGACGCGTTTCAGTTCGTACTCGGGTTCGCCGTGGTCGAAGCGCTGGCGCCACAGCGCGCCGTCGCGCTTGACGTCGACTTCCAGCCACTTCGAGAGGGCGTTGACGACGCTCACCCCGACGCCGTGGAGGCCGCCGGAGACCTGATAGGACTTGTTGTCGAACTTCCCGCCCGCGTGGAGGATGGTCATCACGACTTCGACGGCCGGGCGGCCGTGTTCTTCGTGTTCGTCGACGGGGATACCGCGTCCGTCGTCGCTGACGGAGACGGACCCGTCGTCGTGTATCGTTACCTCGATCGTGTCACAGTAGCCCGCGAGGGCCTCGTCGATGGCGTTGTCGACGACCTCGTAGACGAGATGGTGGAGACCACGGGCGTCCGTGGACCCGATGTACATCGCAGGCCGTTTGCGTACGGCCTCCAGCCCTTCTAAGGTCTGGATAGACTTTGCGCCGTACTCATCAGACTCTCCTGACATAGGAATTGATTCACCCTAGCAGGCCACCCTTCATAAAACTCCCGCACGCGCGTGTGCGCGCCGGCCGTAACACGTTTAATCCACCCCTACCACCGGGGTCGAAACGCGCTCTCGCGCCCCTTCACTTTCACCGTGGTGGCGATTACCTTTTAACCCCGACGGCGGTACCTACCGCACGACATGACCTCGTATCAGTCGCGACTCGGTGAAGGCGAGGGCATCGCCGAGGAGTTGGCCGAATCACAGCGGGCCATCTCCATCGCCGAGTTCTTCGAGAAGAACAAGCACATGCTGGGCTTCGACTCGGAGGCCCGGGCGCTGGTCACCGCCGTCAAGGAGGCGGTGGACAACGCGCTCGACGCCTGCGAGGAAGCCGGCATCAAGCCCGACATCTACGTCGAGATACAGGAGGCCGGCGACTACTACAAACTGGTCGTCGAGGACAACGGCCCCGGCATCACGAAAGAGCAGTTGCCGAAGATTTTCGGGAAGCTACTGTACGGCTCTCGGTTCCACGCGCGCGAGCAGAACCGCGGGCAGCAGGGTATCGGTATCTCCGCCGCCGTTCTCTACTCTCAGCTCACCTCCGGGAAGCCCGCGAAGATCACGTCTCGACCGAAGGGGCAGGCAGACGCCCAGTACTTCGAACTCATCGTCGACACCGACACCAACGAACCCGAAATCAGCGTCGACGAGACCACCTCGTGGGAGCGCCCACACGGGACACGCATCGAACTGGAGATGGAGGCCAACATGCGCGCACGCAACAGCCTCCACGACTACATCCAGGACACCGCCGTCGTCAATCCGCACGCCCGCATCGAGTTCGACGAACCCGGTCTCGACGAACCGCTGAAGTTCGAACGCGTCGAGGGCGCACAACTCCCCGACGAGACGGAGGAGATTCGCCCGCACCCCCACGGCGTCGAACTCGGGACGCTCCTGAAGATGCTCGAAGCCACCGATTCGTACTCTATCTCCGGCTTCGTCCAGGAGGAGTTCACCCGCGTCGGCGGGAAGACGGCGGACAGCATCATCGCCAACTTCAACGACCGACACTTCGGCCGTGGGATGGCGTGGAAACCGCCCCAGGTTCAGGAAGACGTCGACGTCGAGACGGCAGTCGAGGACGCCGTCGCCAACAAGGACGCCACCGCGACGGCCGAGTTCGCCGCCGCCGTCAACGAGGCCATCCACGACCGTGACCGCGTCGCCCATCACGAGATAGCGGCTATCGTCGACGAGGCTGCGGAGACAGTCGAGGCGAACCACGACACGACGTTCGGGTCGACGGTCCGGGAGAACGCCGTCGAGGCCGCGTGGCACTGCGTCACCGCCGAGCGGTCCAGTGACCTCTACGAACTGGTCGACGCCGCGACCACCGTCAGAAAAGACGACGCGGCCGTCGAGGGACTGGCGAGCAGACTCGCAGATAAATTCGACGACGGTCATCACCGACTCACCCGGGACGAGTTCCGTGCGTACGTCGACCGCGCCGCTGATATGACCGAAGACCACGACGACGCCACCTTCGGCGAGACGGCCCGCGAGAACGTCGTCGACGAACTGTGGAACGCGGCAGTCCCGATTCCGGACGACCCACCGAACGTCTCCGAAGTCGCCGACGACCGGGACACCGCCAGCCGACTGCTGGAGGCGATGCGCGAGACGGACATCATCGCGCCGCCGACGGACTGTCTGGCTCCCATCGGTGCGGAACTGGTCGAGGAGGGCCTGCGCAAGGAGTTCGACGCGGACTTCTATGCGGCCTCCACGCGCGATGCGTCGGTCCACGGCGGCGACCCGTTCATCGTCGAGGCCGGCATCGCCTACGGCGGCGACCTGCCCGCCGAGGGGAGCGTCGACGTGATGCGCTTTGCCAACCGGGTGCCGCTGGTCTACCAGCGCGGGGCCTGTGCGACCACGGACGTGGTCAAGACCATCAACTGGCGCAACTACAATCTGGACCAGCCCGGCGGCTCTGGCATCCCGAACGGCCCGGCGGTCATCATGGTCCACGTCGCCTCGACGAACGTCCCCTTCACGAGCGAGTCCAAAGACGCCATCGCGAACGTCCCCGAGATGGAAGACGAGATAGAACTCGCTATCCGGGAAGCCGCCCGCGAACTCAAGAGCTACCTCAACAAGCGCCGCTCGCTGCAACAGCGCCGGGAGAAGCAGGACAAACTCGCGACCATCCTCCCGGAGATGGCCGAGAAGTTGACCGAAGTGACCGCAAACGAGGAACTGGACATCGACGACTCGCTGGCCCGTATCATGAACAACGTCCTCGTCGAGCGAGAGGTCGAGGACGGCACCGTTCGACTCGCCGTCGAGAACAACGACGATACGAACGCAGACGTCGACCTGACCGACATCGTCACCGCCGAACCGGAGGTCACCAACGGCGCGACGGTGGTCGAGATGGACGGCGAGTGGTTCGTGAAGTGGTCGCCGACGGTGGCGGCCGGCGAGCGATCGGTCTTAGAGTACAGCGTGGCAGACGACGCCGAATTCACCGTCTCCGTCGACGGTGTCGAGGACGAGAAACTGACGGTGGACGCCTGATATGAGCACTGATAGCGACGATACACCCGACACTGAGGTAGCCCGCGAGAAACTCATCGACCTCGCGGCGGAGTTCTACGACCAGTTCGCCGAGGGCGACGTCCCGACGATGACGATTCCCACCCGGACGAAGTCCAACATCGAGTACGACGAGGACAAGGACGTCTGGGTGTACGGCGACCGTACCTCGACCCGGTCGGCCAAGACCGTCTCCGGTGCCGAGAAACTCCTGAAGGCGACCTACACCATCGACTTCCTCGCAAGGCAACTCGACGAGGACCGTTCGTCTACCCTGCGTGAACTGTACTACCTCTCGGAGTCGTGGGACGTAGAGGAAGCGCAGTTCAACAGTCAAGACGAGTCCAACGACCTCGTCGAGGACTTAGAAATCGTCTCGGACGTCACCCGCGAGGACTTCCACATGCGCCCCGAGGAGTCCGGGGCGACCATCATGGGGCCGCTGAAACTGCGCGAACAGACCCGACGGGGCGAACGCGAGATTCACTGTCAGAAAGACGTCGGCGAAGGCGGCTACCAGATTCCGAACAACCCCGACACCATCGAGTTCTTAGAGAACGACGCCGACTTCGTCCTCTGCGTGGAGACCGGTGGGATGCGGGACCGCCTCGTCGAGAACGGGTTCGACGAGGAGTACAACGTCATCGTCGTCCACCTCAAGGGCCAACCGGCACGGGCGACCCGCCGCATCACGAAGCGACTCCACGACGAACTCGACCTGCCGGTCGTGGTGTTCACTGACGGTGACCCGTGGTCGTATCGCATCTACGGGTCCGTCGCGTACGGCTCTATCAAGTCGGCCCACCTCTCAGAGTATCTGGCGACCCCGGCGGCGCAGTTCGTCGGCATCCGCCCGGAAGACATCGTGGAGTACGACCTGCCGACGGACCCGCTCAGCGACTCTGACATCAACGCGTTAGAGTCCGAACTGGAGGACCCGCGCTTCCAGACCGAGTTCTGGAAAGAACAGATCGAACTCCAGCTAGACATCGGGAAGAAGGCCGAACAGCAGGCGCTCGCCTCGCGCGGCCTCGACTTCGTCACCGACACCTACCTGCCCGAGCGACTGAGCGAGATGGACGTCATCTGAGGACCGCTGACACCGTGTGAAACGGAACTGTCAGCCGGTTTCGGAGGGCTCTCGCTCGTCGTCGAACACCGACCGTCCGGACGCGCGGGGCGGCAGGTCGACGCTCGTGCCGAGCAAGTCGGCGAGCGACGGTGCGACGGCGCGGGCGTCGACGGGGTCCCCGACCGACGCCGTCTGTGCAGCGGGCCCACCGAGAGCGAAGAGCCCCATCGTCTCCGGGTCGACGCGCCCGTGGGACCCGCCGACGACAGTGGGGTCGAGCGAGACCATCCCGTCCTCGCCGAGGAACAATTCGCACGGGTCGAACCCCGGTTTGTCGTGGATGTCGACGTCGGTCGCGTACGGCGGGAGTCGGCCGTCAGGCTCCCACCAGTAGTACTGGAACCACGCCGACTCGTCGGCGACGAGGACGAAGTCGCCGGCGTCGGGATGGTCGATACACCGGGCGCTTTTCCCCGCGTCACCGAGGACGACGTCGACGCCGTCGAGCGCTTCGAGTTCCTCCCGAACCTCGGTTCGGATTCGCTGGTCGGCGTACACGTGGGCGACCTGATGGTCTACGACGGCGAACGCGTCGGAGTTCGAGAGGTCGACGTCGCCGTCCTCGCCGACAGTCAGATGTCCCTCCCGGGCCAGTCGTCTGTTCGGGAACACGGGGCTGTCGACGTCGTGAAAGCCGTACTCGCTCAGGACGGCGACCGCCGTCTCCGCCCATCGGTCGGTCGCTCGGAGGTCGGCGAGGAACGACCCGACCATCTCGTCCACCGTTTCGACGGCCGCAGTCAGCTCGGTGGAGGACGGGCCGTGACGCTGTGCATCGTAGTCCAGATGGGGGAGATACACCCAGAGCAAGTCCGGGTCGTACCGGTCGACGGCCTCGGTGGCGGCCGTCAGTATCCACTCGCTGCTCTCAGCGTTCGCTCCGGGTCCCCAGTAGCGATGCAGAGGGAAGTGACCATGCTCTGCTTCGAGCGCGTCGTAGAACCCGTCGGGATTCGTCCAGCAGTTCATCTCCAGCATGTCGTTGTTCTCGTCCTCGATAGGCGAGGGCGTCACGGCGACGTCCGCGTTCGTCCCGACGAGGTGCTGGAAGAACAGGACGCCAGTCGTCGCGCCGGCGTCGCTGGCCGACTCCCAGAGCCGTGTCCGGTCACCCCGCTCCCGACCCCAGAACGTCACCGTGTCGCGCTCGCGGTCGTAGCGACCGTTCGCCACGTCGCCGTGGTCGGCGGGAGAAAGCCCGGTTCCGAGCGTCGTCTGACTCGTGACGGTGACGGCCGGGAACGGCGGACGGAGACGAGCGGTGGAGGGGGCGTCCGGGCCGCCGACGAGTCGGCTGATGTTCGGTGCAGCATCGAGATGAGACGGCTGGAGACCGACCACGTCCAGTACGATGACTCGACCGGCCGCCGTGGAGGCAGTCACGACAGAACCCCTCCGTCGACGACCGATAGTACCGCGATAGTCGCTCCGGTCGATTCGACGGAGTGTCGGCCACAGCGGGCCCTGATGACGGTCTCGTGCATACTGTATAGAACGTCGGTACCGTCGGGTGAGCGTTGCTTAGTTAGTGTGTCTATTCTGTAAGTAGATGGGTCGTAGACGGGGAATAACTTCGTGTGGGTGTGCCGTCTCGCCCAGCGATGCGAATCATCGACCCACACATGCACATGGTCTCGCGCTCGACCGACGACTACGAGCGCGCCAGACGAGCGGGCGTCGAGTGCTGTATCGAACCGGCGTTCTGGAGCGGGCAGGACAAGCACAACGCCGGTGCCTTCTTCGACTACTTCGAACAGATAATCGGACACGAGACCCGGCGGGCGGACCGCGTGGCCGGCATCGACCACTACGTCACCATCGGCCTCGAACCGAAGGAAGCCAACTACCGAGAGATGGCCGAAACGGTCCTCGAACGCCTGCCCGAGTATCTCGACCGTGACCCGGTCGTCGGCGTCGGCGAAATCGGCCTCGATCAGGACACCGCCGACGAGGAGTGGGCGTTCCGGAAGCAACTCCGAATCGCCGACGAGCGCGAACTGCCCGTCATCGTCCACACGCCACACGAGAACAAGCCCGACGGGACGCGCCGAATCGTCGACATGATAGAAGACGAGGGCGTCACGCAGGAGCGAATCATCATCGACCACAACACGGAGCGAACCATCGACACCGCCCTCGAAACCGACTGTTGGCTCGGCTTCACGCTCTACCCCGGGAAGATAGCGATCGACGACGCTATCGACCTGCTCGAAGCGTACGGGACCGAGAAGATGATACTCAACAGCGCGGCCGACTGGGACCCGTCCGACCCGCTCGCGGTCCCGAAGGCCCGCGACGCGATGCTCGACCGGGGGTGGGACCGCGAGACGGTCCGACGGGTCGTCTTCGAGAACCCCTACGAGTTCTTCGACCAATCGCCGAACTTCGAGTACGCCCGTTAACATGCAGTTCGGATTCTCTACCAACGCGTTCCGCGACTACAGTTTGCCCGACGCCATCGACCACATCGGGGCCGCCGGCTACGACGGCGTCGAGTTGCTGTTCGACGAACCGCACCTCTATCCGGAGACCACGACCGAGGCCGACCTCGCCGCGGTTCGGGCCGCACTCGCCGACGCAGATGTCGCCGTCAGCAACGCGAACGCGTTCATGCTGACCGCAATCGAGGGGTTCCACCACCCGTCGTTCGTCGAACCCGACGAGGCGTACCGACGGCGGCGGGTCGACTACACGCACGACGCACTAAAACTCGCGGCGGCGCTCGACGTCGACACGGCGTCCATCGAGCCCGGCGGCCCGATACCGGACGGCAAATCACGCGAGTGGGCCGAAGACCGGTTCGTCGAAGGGCTCCGCGAACTGGCCGAGACGGCGGCAGACGTCGGCGTCGACGTGCTGGTCGAACCGGAACCCGACCTGCTCGTCGAGACGAGTGGGCAGTTCCTCGACCTGTTGGACCGAGTCGACTCCGACAGGGTCGGCTGTAACTTCGACGCCGGACACCTCTTCTGCGTGGGTGAGGACCCGTCGACGGCGCTGGAAGAGCTGCTTCCCTACGTCGAACACGTCCACATAGAGGACATCCCGGCCGACCGCAGTCACGAACACACGCAACTGGGCGACGGAGCGATGGACATCGACGGGTTCCTCGAAGCCCTCGAAGCGAGCGGGTACGACGGGTTCGTGACCGTGGAACTGTACCCCTACGGCGAGACGCCGGTCGCCACGGCCGAGGACGCGATGGCGTATCTGGAAGCCCACGGATGGGCCTGACGGTCGGTCCGACTACAGACTCGATGCGGGAGCGAGTGCTGGCGTACGCCGCGCTCGTCCGGCTACCGAACGTGTTCACCGCTCCGCCGGACGTGCTTGCGGGCGCGGCACTCGTCGCAGTGATGGGAGCGACGGCCGGTCCCGTCGAGGTCGGTGGACTGGCGCTGGCCTCGGCCTTCGTGTACGCTGGCGGAACCACGTTGAACGACTACTTCGACGCGAACATCGACGCCGTCGAGCGGCCGGAACGACCGATTCCTGCAGGGCTGGTCTCTCGACGGCGAGCGGTGGTGCTCGGTGTGACACTCCTCGGGTGTGGCGTAGCCGTCGCACTGGTGGCTGGTGGCCCCCAGTCGAGCGTCGCGGCGGGAACGCTCGCGGCCCTCGTCGTGGTCTACGACGGGGTGGCGAAGGGGACGCCACTCGGGTGGGGCGTCATGGGGCTGACCCGGGGTGCGAACGTGATTCTCGGGACGACGGTCGGGAGCGGCGTTCTCTCGGACGGATGGTGGGTGGTCACGGTTCCCCTCGGCGCCACGGGGTACGTCGCCGCGGTGACGTGGATGGCCGACGACGAGGCCCACGGCACGGACCGGACCGCGGTCGCCGCCGTCGCGGGCCTCGCCGCGGTGTTGGCCGTGGTCCCACCGGCCATCACGGTCGTCGCGGGGCGCGACGTAGTCCTGACGACGGTCGCCGCGGGCCTCGGCGTCGGCTTCCTCGCCTTCGTCGGCCCGCTACTCTTGGCGGCGTACCGCAGGCCGACGGCGTCTCGCGTCGGGCCCGCAGTCGGACGGTCGGTCCTCGGACTCGCGGTCGTGCAAGCCGCGGTTGCGACGGTCGCCGGTCTCGCGTGGACTGCGGCCGCGCTCGGGTGCTTCGTCGTCGCCCGGTTGTTGGCCGGCGCGTTCGACGTCTCGTAGCCACCTGTAAAGCGGTACTAACGAGTGGTACGCGATTGGTAACTATACGGAGATAGGCGTGACGGGCGGTATGGTCACTCTCGCGTTCTCGACGAACGCCTACACCGAACACTCGCTGTTGGAGGCCGCGGAACGCATCGCAGGACACGGATACGCTGGCGTCGAGATACTGGGCGACGAGCCCCACGCGTACTTTCCGTCGCTCGACACGCGGGAGACGGACCGAATCGCGACGGCGCTCGCCGACATCGGCATCGCGGTGGCGAACGTCAACGCGAACACGGCGATGGGGTACTACGACGACGCGCCACCGACGCCGTTCTTCGAACCGAGCGTGATTCGCGCGGACGATTTCGCTCGTCGGTGGCGCATCGAGTACACCAAGTGTGCAGTCGACCTCGCCGCAGCGGCGGGAGCGCCGGCTATCAGTCTCACGAGCGGCCAACCGGTGCCCGGGACACAGCCAGCGGCGGCCAGGCGACTCCTCCACGAATCCCTCCGGGAGATACTCGAATACGCCGACTGGAAGGGCGTCGACGTCGGCATCGAGTACGAACCTGACCTCCTCGTGGGCGACACCGACGACGTACTCGAACTCATAGCGGAAGTCGGCCACGACCGACTGGGCGTCAACCTCGACGTGGGCCACGCCGCCGTCAGTGGCGAAGACGTGCCCACGGCGATTCGCCGGGCGGCGGGTCACATCACGGGTGTTCACCTCGAAGACATCGTCGGCGGCCGTGGCGGGACGCACTACCACCGAATCCCGGGGGATGGCGACCTCGACTTCAGAGCGATATTCGACGCGTTCGACGACGTCGGGTACGACGGCTACGCCACACTGGAGCTGTACACGTACCCCGACGAACCGGATCGGGCCGCACGGGAGTCCTACGAGGCGCTCGTTCGGTATCTGTAACCGACGGCAGAGCCCTATCGGTCCAGCACGACCGGGACGCGCCTGCTCGCGACGTCGGCGGCGAAGGCCTCGTCGTCGGCCTCCAGCGCCTCGAACGTGTTGTAGTGCATCGGGAGGACGAGGTCAGGGTCCATCGCCTCGGCCAGTTCGGCCGCCTCGTGCCGGTCCATCGTGAAGCTCTGGGAGATAGAGGGAACGAACAGGGAGACGTCCAGTTCGGCGTGACCCGCCAGCACGTCCGTGTCGCCGGTCCAGAACACCCGGGTGTCGTCGAGTGCGAGCAGGAAGCCACAGCCGATACCCTTCGGGTGAATCGGTTCGCCGTCCGCGCCGACGTTCGGGCCGTCCGCGTGGTTGTACGCCGGCACTGTCCAGATAGGGACGCCGTCGACGAAGAGTTCGTCCTCCATGCTCACCTTGCGGACCTCGTAGTCGAGGTCAGAGAGTCGGTCGAGGTCGCGGTCGGTAGCGTGGACGTTGATGCCCTCGAACGCCACGACGGTGGCGTCGTCGGCCGCGACCCGACGGATGCCGTCCGGGTCGTAGTGGTGGACGTGCGTGACACAGACCACGTCGCCGTCTTTCGGCGCGTAGTCTCTCGTCTCGGGGTGGCCGACGCCCGGCGTATCGGGTTCCCACTCGCCGGTCAGCACGCCGTACCGGCCGGGGTCGAGGTAGACGACTGTGTCGTCGCCTTCGAGTCTGAGCGTGGCGTAGCCGAGCCATTCGGCCGTGATGCCGTCGTGTCGGATAGTCATGTGCCGGGATAGCGCTACCGACGTGATACGACTGTCGGTCAGCGCTGGTCTCACGCCGTCACGCGTTCTCGGCGAGGCGTTCGACCCGTGAGAGCGAGTCGGCGTCGGCCGGCGTCTTGTCCTCACGAACCGCCAGAAAGCGCGGGAAGCGAAGCGCGTAGCCCGAGTCGTACGTCGTCGAGGTCTGTATCTCTTCGTAGCCCACCTCGAAGACGATTTCGGGAGCGATTGCGACGCTTCGCCCGTCCTCGGCGGTGACGTGGGGTTCGAGGCGGGCGGTCAGGTCGTCGAGTTCCGCGTCCGTGATGCCGGTGGCGACGTTGCCGACCTGCGCGTAGCCGTCGTCGGTGCGCACCGACAGTTCGAACGTCCCGAGGACGTTCGCTCGACGGCCCTCTCCCCACTCGGCCCCGGTCACCACACAGTCGAGCGTCTCGACGTCGGGTTTGCGTTTCCGCCAGTTCTTCCCGCGCTTGCCCGGGGTGTAGGCCGCATCGGGATCTTTCAACATGATGCCCTCGTGGCCGGCTTCGAGTGCGTCGGCCTCCACCTCGCCGATTTCGTCGGCATCCGTCGAGAGCCACAGGTCCGAGACGACGCCGTCGTCGAACAGGGCGGCGAGGCGGTCGTGTCGCTCGCGGAGCGACGCGTCGAGCAAGTCCTCGCCGTCGACGTGCAGACAGTCGAACAGGTGGAGGCGGACGGTGACGTCTTCGCGGGTCGCCGCCACGTCGTGTTTCCGCCGGAACCGCCGCAACACCTCCTGAAACGGGAGCGGAGCGCCGTCGTCGGCCACCGCGACCACCTCGCCGTCGAGGATGGCAGGCACGTCGAGTGCATCCTCGACGGTGGCCACGACTTCGGGAAGCGGGTCGGTCACGTCCTCCATGTTCCGCGAGAAGAGGCGGGCGGCTTCGCCGTCGTAGTGGACCTGCACGCGAGCGCCGTCGTACTTCCACTCGACGGCCACGTCGTCCCAGTCCTCCAGCGCCCCGGTGACGGTGCCGGCCTGTGCGAGCATCGCCTGCACCGGACGGCCGACTTCGAGGTCGATTGCGTCGAGCCCCGTCTCGCCCTCGTCGCGGGCCACCTCGGCGACGTAGCCGTAGTCGTTCGACACCTGTAACGCGCGTTCGACGACGTCGACCGGCACGTCGAACGCCGCGGCCACGGCGTCCCGAACCGTCCCGTCGCCGACGCCGATGCGCATCTCCGAGAGGACGAGTCGAGCGAGATAGCGGGCTTCGTCGGGGTCACAGCGGTTGAACAGGCCAAAGAGGACGTCGACCTTCGTCTCCTGACTGCCGTCGCCGGCGACGGCGGCGAGGTCGGTCAGTTCGCGTGCCACCTCGGCCACGGTGAGCGCGTCGGCCCCGCCACCGCCGAACGCCGCCAGTCCTCGCTGGCCGCCGAAGTCGTAGCTCGCGGCCACGTCGCCGATTTCTCCCCGTTCTGCGAGTCGCGCCTCCACGTCGTCGGCGCTCACGTTCCGGCCGGCGGCGCGGGCGATCGCCTCGTAGCAGAGGCGTGGCCCGATGTCGAGGGTCGTCGACTCGTGAGCTGGGAACACGCGGCCCTGTACGAACCGGGCCAGCGTCGCGAGGTCGTCCCCGGCGTCGGCAAGCAAGTCGGTGACGCACTCGGTGATGGCGGTGTCGGCACTCTCGGCTTCGATAGTCGCGGCGCGGTCGGCGAAGGCGGCGAACTCCATCGGCCACCTCTACCCGATAGGTGACCGTAAAGCCAGCGTCACCGGAGTTCGACTTCGATAGCGACGGTGTTTTGCTGTCCGGGCGCGGGGTAGGGGGCGTCGGGTCCGCCGGGGGTACCGAAGTCGTAGTCGAACAGTCCGTTGCCGTTCGTGTCTTGGTGGACGACGAGGACGACGGTCCGGCCGGACGCGGGCGGGTCGTCTACCTGAATCGCCACGTCACGGTGCGTCCCGGGTTCGAGGTACGGAGACACCCCGATGACCTCGCCGTCGGCGTCGTAGGCGTGGACGACGACGAACCCGCCGGAGGAGAGCGAGGCGGAGTCGACCGTCAGTTCGCCGCTCTGTACCGTCGGCTGGTCCACCGTCAGCGACGCGACGGGCGAGGAGAGCAGAACGAACGCGACGTAGGCGACACCCAGCAAGACCGCGGCGTGTTTCGCCCCGTCCTTGAGCGTGCCCTCGCCCAGTTGGCCGCCGATGAATCCGGTCAGGACGGCCTGGATGAGCGCGGTGTGGAAAAAGACCAGCGTGTACGCGGCCTTGTCTATCTGCCCGAGGCGAGCGAACTGGTCGGTTCCCACGCCCAGTCTGTTCCCGGACGGCGGCGTCGGCACCGACGACGGGAGCGCTGGGACCAGCACCTCCTGGACGGCGACGATGATGACGAGGAAGACGAGAAAGGAGACGTAGATGACCACAAGATAGGTGAGCATCTGCTGGCGTCGACGGTTCCGAAGCCGCCGGTCCGCCCGGGACTGAGTCGCGGCGATACGCAGGACTGGCCCCAGTTGCCCGGACGCTCGCATCGCGTTCGTCAGCAGCGTCACGACGCGGGTGACAGACACCGTCCGGATGCGACGACCGAACCGAACGAGTGCGTCGTCGACGTTCGCGCCCATCTGGATGTCCGCCCAGATGCGGTCGATTTCCGGCGAGAGGACGCCGACGTCGCTGCCGCGCACCCTGCGGATGCTCTCTACGAACGTCATCCCCGCTTCGTTGAGGCTCGCGAGGCGTTCCAGTAGCTCCGGCGTCGCGTCCTCGATACGTCGGATGCGCCGGGAGTACAACGTCCGAACGACGGCAAAGGAACCGAGTACGAGCAACACCGATTGTACCACGAGGTCGTCCAGCAACCGGACGTTGACGACGCTCGTCTGGAATGCGACGGGGGCGCGAACGGCGAAGCTGACCACGGCCACCGGCACCGCGATGTACAGCACGTGCGTCGGGTTCCAGAGGAGGGTCTGGGTCGGCGAGCGAAGTACCCGCCTGACCGACCGGAGTCGGTCGTGGAACTGGAGGCGGCCCCAGTTCTGGTCCGTCCCGGGGACGACGCCCCCGTCGGTCAGTCCGGTCCGGTCCCGTGGTGCCGCCGGGCGACCGAGCGTCGCCGTCTGCTCGCGGTCGAGGACGTCGGTGTTCCCACCGTCGCCGATACCGAGGGCGTCGAGGGTCTGGCTCAGGTACACCATGAATCCGACGTTCGCGAGCGGGATGGCGAGATACGCGAGCATCTGGAGGAACCCGAGCGTGTCGGAGGTCGTCAGGCCGAACACGAGCAGAATGGTGATGAGGAACAGCACCCCGGCGACGAATATCGTCACGTACGCCTCGGCGATGGTCGCGAGCGATTCCAGCAGGTCGGCCTGCCGTTCGGCGGCCTCCTCGTGGTGACGCTCGTACTGGTTTCGGAGGAACGTCGAGAGCGACTGGCCGCTCTGGAGGACACTCGAGAGGTTCTCCGCGAACGTCTCGAACCGGTCGCTCGGCGTCCGGTTGGACATCCGCTCGATGGCCGATATCATGTCCCGGCCGAAGATATCCATCTCGCGGACGGCGACGGCCATCTCACGGGCCGTGTCCCCGTATATCTCGTCGTTCCGGGCGAGTAACCCCATCACTTCGGGGAACGCGATGCCACCCCGCGAGAGCGCGTACATGAACGCGATGGTCCGGGTCATCCCCTCGTCGATGTTCCGCTGTCGCACCTCGGCGGTGTTCTTCGGGAGTTCCCAGCGAAGGGTGTAGGTCAGCGCGGCGGCCAGGACGCCGCCAGCGACGCCGCTGCCGATGAGAACCAACAGCGTCTGATTCGAGGTGAGGACGAGTTCGAACCCGCGGATGCCGAACGCAGCGACCATCGTCGGCGGCAAGCCCATGAGCAGGTCGACGATGGCCGGGACGGCGAGCAAGAATCCACCGACGGTGTACGCCCCGACGACGGCGCCGCCGATGGCGGCTAGCCCAGTGTACAGGAACGTCCGGGCGGCGTATCCCCGGTACGTCTGGCCGATGTACGCCGCCTCCAACTGGCGTTCGCGCTCGGTCGAGACGGTCACGTACCGTCCGAAAAGCCGTCGCGAGAGGCGCGTCAGACGCCGGTCGACCCCATCGTCGACCGACGCGAGGCCGACGATACCGAGGATGCCGACGACGACGGCAAGCGGTGCCAATCCCAGCGGGTTCAGCGCCATGTTAGGCCGTCACGTCGGTCCCGATTCGGGCCAGCACCTCGTCCTTGTCGGCGTAGTACTTGTTGACCATCGCGGTAAATCGCCGGTAGTCGGAGACGCCCTGCTCGTGGAGGTATCGGAGGAAGCGCTTGCGGTCGTTCATCTCCCGGAGCAGTTCCGACTGGTTCCACCCGCGTTCCTGCCGGATCTCATCGAGGAGTTCGCTGTTGCGTTCGGCGAAACGGTCCTCGGTGGCCTGCCACGAGTAACTCGTCGAGTAGTCGAGTTCGCCGGTCCGCTGGTCGATGCCCTCTATCTCGGCGAGCGTCTTCGCACGGCGGACGCGTTCGTCACCCGACCGGGCCAGCACCTGCACACAGAGGATGTCGAGGCTCTGGACCATCGGCCGCGGGACGTTGATCGGTTCGTTTTCCAGCCTGTTGATGACGGTCTGGACGGAGTCGGCGTGCATCGTCGAAAACGTCGTGTGGCCGGTGTTCATCGCCTGAAACAGCGTGATGGCCTCCTCCCCGCGCACCTCGCCGACGATGATGTACTCCGGGCGGTGTCGGAGCGCAGAGCGCAGGAGGTCGTACATCGTGATGTCGGACTCGTCGAGACGCTCGCGAGTCACCGAGGAGAGCCAGTTGTCGTGGTACAGCGACAGTTCGCGGGTGTCCTCGATGGTCAGCACTTTCGAGCGCGGCGGGACGAACATCGCCAGCGCGTTCATCGAGGTGGTCTTGCCGGCCGCGGTCCCCCCGGCGAAGATGAGCGACTTGTTGGACTCGATAGCCAGCCAGAGGTACGCGAGCATCTCCAGCGAGAAGGTGCCATACTCCAGCAGGTCGATGGGCGTGAACGGTTCGTCGGCGTACTTCCGGATAGTGAACGCGGACCCGCGCGGGGTCACCTCCTGTCCCAGCGCGAGTTCGATACGCGACCCGTCGGGCAGCGTCGTCGAGACGACGGGGTCGGAGACGGAGACGTGCTGGCCTGAGCGCTGTGCCAACTGGATGACGAAGTCGTCCAGTTCCCCCCCGTCGTAGACGATGTTCGTCTCGATGTCGGTGTAGCCGTCGTGGTAGACGAAGATGGGGAGATCCGGCCCGTCACAGGAGATGTCCTCGATGTTGGGGTCGTGCATCAGCGGGTCGATGTGCCCGTACCCCTGAAAGGACCGATAGAGGTAGTAAAACAGGCGGTAGAACGTCTCGGCTTCGACGACGACGCCGTACTCTTCGAGTCGGTTACGCAACTCTTCTCCGAGTGCCCGTTCGGGGTCGCTGTCGACGTCGTTCCGGTAGATGAGCGGCCCCCTGATGTCTTCGAAGAGTCGGTCGAGCAGTTCCCGCTCGATATCTGTCAGCGACGGTTCGACGACGTGATAGCGGTGTTCGTCGTTGTCGGGGTCGTAGTTGATAGAGACGAACGCGAACGGCGCGTTGAGCCAGTAGCGCTCTAACTCCTCGAGCCCGTCCAGCCCGTCGAAGCTCACGAGCGACCCGTGTCGACCGGGGTCGTAGTTCGACTCGGGGACGGCAGCGCCGGAGAGAATCGTCGCGGTTCGAGAGAGCCACGACTGGACGTGGCCCAGTGGGTCCTTGACGACGTCGCCGGGGTCGGGAGTCTCGGGGTTAGACATCAGTGGTGAGAGACCGCACGCAGTCGCGATTTACGTGCCATAGTGTGGCCACCTACTTAAATTCGCTCGCCGACTCGCCAGTCGTTACGTCCGGTCGACGGTGAGCAAGAGGTACGCGAGGACGGCGGCGACGAGGGCACCGACGGGCAGGGAAAACCCCGGGAAGTACCGGACGAACAGCACTGTCGCGGCGAGTGTCAAGAGCGCTACGAGCGCGAGCAGTGCGCCGAAGACGCGGACGGGGTCGACTGGAAGCGCTGCGGCGAGGCGCCCCTCCTCGAAGTAGTAGAACAGGCTCAGAGCGAACGGGATCGAGGACGCGACGAAGGCGGCGAAGCCGAGATACCCGGCCAGCGTAAGTTCCGGCGACGACTGAAAGGCCGCCACTTCCCAGGCCCAGAGAAACGGCCGCTCGTTCTGGAGTGCCGCGCCGAAGATGAACTGGAACCGGAAGGGGAGAAAGCGAAGCGCGACCACGGTCAGTCCAGCGGCCTCGAACACCGACGCCGACCACGGCGCGAGGGTGACCAGCCACGTCGACAGCACCGCCAGTTCGCCAGCGTACTCAGATTTGACCCACGCCATCCTGTCTGCAGGGCCAGCAGGCAGGGGGTAAAAGCTACCGAAAGGGCGCGGATAAGACCCTTGCGGTGGTGGCACCGCCGTTACGTTCATGGCGGGCGGTCCCCAACCTATAATCACCCGAATGAGGCGCGACAACTTCACCGTCGACATCGACAGCAAACCCGACGACGACGGCACCCCGACCATCAGTATCGACTACGACGGTCCGTCGGGGGCACTCCGCGAGCGCCTCACAACGACCACAGACGGGACCCTCGATGCGGACGAGGTAGACGTCGCTTTCCGCAGACAGGCCGGGGCCGACAGCGGCGTCCTCTCCCTTACGAACCGCCTGACCGGGGAGTTCGTCCTCGAAGTGGCTGCCGCCGTCGACGAGATGCAGGCTCTCGTTACGGCCGCCGAGCGCCGGGACGACGACGGCGAGTACGAGGTCCGTCTGACCGACAGTGAGGGCAAATCGCTGGTCTACGAGAAGCGGACGCTCCTCGTCTACGACCACGACGGCAGCCTCCTCCGGCAGCAGAGCCTCATCCCCGGCGGGGTCGAACTCTAGAGTCGGTCGACGACGGCCGGCAGCACGTCGGTCACGTCGGCCCGTATCACGTGGTCGGCCGCCGAATCTCGCGGCGTCTCCTCGAAGTTCACGACGACCAGCGTCGCCTCGGCGTCGGCCGCTATCTTCGGTAGCAGCGACGCGGGCCTGACCGACAGCGACGACCCGACGGCGAGGAACACGTCGCTGTCGCGGGCGAGTCGCTGGGCCTCGCTCATCGCCACGTCGGGGAGTGATTCGCCGAACAGCACCACGTCGGGTCGGTAGATGCCCCCACAGGGACAGCGAGGCGGGAGGTCGCCGTCGGCCGCCCGCTCGAACGCCGCGTCGGCGGGCAGCCGGTCCCCGCAGTCGTCACAGCGCACCCGCCGGTTGGTTCCGTGGAGCTCGACGACCCGCTCGGACCCCGCCGCGTCGTGCAGGCCGTCGACGTTCTGCGTCACGACGGCGTCTAAGTGACCCCGCGACTCTAGCTCGGCGAGTGCCAGATGCGCGGCGTTCGGCGTCGGGTCCACGTCGCCGAAGAACTCCGCACGCAGTTCCAGTCGGTCCCGCCAGAACCCCTCCGGGTCGGCGTCGAGTCGCCGGCGGTGGAAGTCCGTCGGGTCGCGGCGCTCCCAGATGCCGTCCTCGCCGCGGAACGACGGGATGCCCGAGGCCGTAGACACGCCCGCGCCGGTCAGCGCGACGGCTGTGTCGGCGTCTCTGAGCGCTCCGGTGATAGCGTCGACCGCGTCGTCGTAGGCCTCACTCATGGACGGCCGTTACGGGGCGGCGACCGTGTCTCTATCGGTCACTCGGCTGCGGTGTCCCGTCCCCCGCGGGCACGGCGCTCCATCAGGCGCTCTTTCACGAGTGTGACATCGTTCAGTCCCGGGACGCATTTCCGGACGTTCCGCCACTTCTGTTCGGCCAGACTCCCGGCCACTGCGACCGAGAAAGACGGATTTAAAACGCCGCCGCGCGCCTCATAGTATGACATGCGATTGCACGAATACCAGGCGAAGCAGGTCTTCGCCGACGCGGGCGTTCCGACACCCGCCTCGCAGTTGGCCGAGACAGTTGACGAGGCCGTCGACGCGGCCGAGGACATCGGCTATCCCGTCGCCATCAAGGCGCAGGTCCACGTGGGTGGACGCGGGAAGGCCGGAGGCATCAAACTGGTCGAGAGCAAGGAGGAAGCCCGCGAGGCCGCCGACGCCATCCTCGGGATGGACCTCAAGGGCTATCACGTCTCGAAGGTCCTCGTCGAGGAGGCCGTCGACTTCGTCAACGAACTGTACGTGGGCGTGAC
This sequence comes from Haloarcula pellucida, assembly GCF_014647235.1. Taxonomy (GTDB): domain Archaea; phylum Halobacteriota; class Halobacteria; order Halobacteriales; family Haloarculaceae; genus Haloarcula; species Haloarcula pellucida. Next base: position 643,422 of record NZ_BMOU01000001.1, on the reverse strand, counting down.
CATGGACCGCGGCGAGGGCAAGCCCGTGGCGATGGTCTCGACGAAGGGCGGCGTCAACATCGAGGAGGTCGCCGAGGAGGACCCCGACGCCATCGCTCGCGAGCACATCGACCCCGCGTTCGGGATGCATCCCTATCAGGCCCGGAAGGTCGTCTACGAGGCCGGCGTCGACCGCGACGTCGCCAACGACGTGGCCTCGGTCCTGACGACGCTCTATCAGCTCTGGGACGACCGCGACGGCAGCGACGTCGAGGTCAACCCGCTGATGATCACGAGCGACGACGAGGTGATCGCCGCCGACGCCGTCATGAACATCGACGACGACGCCCTGTTCCGCCAGCCGGAACTCGCCGAGATGAGCGAGGAGGCCGCGGAGGGCGACGAACTCGAACAGAAGGCCGACGAGTACGGCTTCGACTACGTCCGCCTGTCGGGCAACGTCGGCATCATCGGTAACGGCGCGGGCCTCGTGATGACCACGCTGGACCTCGTCGACTACTACGGCGGCGAACCCGCCAACTTCCTCGACGTCGGTGGCGGCGCGAAGGCCGACCGCATCGCCAACGCGCTCGACATGGTCTTCTCCGACGACAACGTCGATTCCGTCGTGTTCAACATCTTCGGCGGCATCACCCGCGGTGACGAAGTCGCACAGGGCATCAATCAGGCCTTAGAACAGTTCGACGAGATTCCGAAACCCGTCACTGTCCGTCTGGCCGGCACGAACGCCGAGGAAGGGATGGAGATTCTGAACGAGGACCTCGTCACGGTAGAGTACACGCTGGAGGACGCCGTCCAGCGTGCCGTCGAGTACGCGAAGGAGGTGCAAGCATGAGTGTTCTAGTCGACGAAGACACGCGCGTCGTCGTGCAGGGTATCACCGGCGGTGAGGGCAAGTTCCACACCGAGCAGATGCTGGAGTACGGGACCAACGTGGTCGCCGGCGCCGTCCCCGGACGCGGTGGACAGGAAGTCGCCGGCGTCCCCGTCTACGACACCGTCCAGCAGGCCGCCCGCGAGGAGGACGCCAACGCCTCCGTCGTGTTCGTGCCGCCCGCGTTCGCGGCCGACGCCTGTTTCGAGGCCATGGACGCGAAGGGGCTGGACCTCGTCGTCGCCATCACCGAGGGCGTCCCGACCCAGGACATGGCTCGGGTCTACCGAAAACTGCAGGAGACCGACACCTACCTCGTCGGACCCAACTGCCCGGGTCTCATCACGCCCGGCGTCGCCAAACTCGGCATCCTGCCGGGCAACATCTTCTCGTCGGGCAACGTCGGCCTCGTCTCCCGCTCGGGAACCCTGACTTATCAAGTCGTCGACAACCTCACCGAGCGCGGTCTGGGCCAGTCCACCGCCATCGGTATCGGCGGCGACCCCATCATCGGGACTGACTTCATCGACGCGCTGGAACTGTTCGAGAACGACCCCGACACCCACGCCGTCGCCATGTGTGGCGAAATCGGCGGCGAGGACGAGGAAGAGGCCGCCCGCTACATCGGCGAGCACATGGACACGCCCGTCGCCGGGTTCATCGCCGGCCGCACGGCCCCGCCGGGCAAGCGCATGGGCCACGCCGGCGCCATCGTCTCCGGGAGCGGTACCGGCACCGCCGAGTCGAAGATTTCGGCGCTCGAAGACAACGGCGTCCCGGTCGGCGACACGCCCGAGGAAGTCGCGGACCACATCGAAGACCTGCTCTAGCGGGCCTTTCCACGTCCATATTTCCTATTTTTCGTCTGCGCAACTCGCACACCGCCGAGTCGAAGATTTCGGCGCTGGAGGACAACGGCGTCTTCGCGAGCGGAGCGAGGTCGACCAGCGAGAGACCTCGATGTGGAACGGCGAACAACGTGAACCGTGGAGCAGAGCGAGCGAAGGCTCGATAGACGAGAGAGACGAGGGCGACCGGCGGAAGCCCTCGATGCGAAGCGGTGAGTGAAGTGAACCGCGGAGCGAAGCGAGTCTATCGGCGTCCCGGTCGGCGACACGCCCGAGGAAGTCGCGGACCGCATCGAAGACCTGCTGTAACCCGCCCTTTCTTATCCACGCTTTTCGTATGGCCGATGAATGACCGCGTGGGGACACACCAGACGCGTCGCACTGACTGGACACGACACGGCCGGACTCGACGGCGTCTCCACAGCCCTCGCCGACGTCGAGGGGATCGACGTCGAGGAAGTCGGCCGGTCTGACCTGTTAGGCCGTCTCGACGGCGGGGAGTTCGACGCCGTCGTACTCGGGGACAATCCGCCGGAACAGGACGCCGTGACGATGCTGGACGAGATTCGAGCGGCCGGCGTCACACTCCCCGTCCTCGCTGTGGGTACCGACGTCGACACCGACCGCGTCGAGACGGCGCTCGTGGCCGGCGTGAGCGACTACGTCCGCTGGCACGACGACAGCGGGCCGGAGTTGGCCGGTCGTCTCCGTGCGCTCCTCCGGCAACCGTGGCGCGACGGAACCATACAGGCCGCCTGGTGGGAGGACGCCCTCGGGTCGCTCGCCCACGACGCGAAGAACCCGCTCAACGTCGTCACCGGGCGACTGGAACTGCTGGACGTCGAGACGACACACAGCGAGGCGATGAATCGGTCTATCAGCCGGGTGGAGGCGATGCTCGACGAACTCTCGACGGTCGCCACCGTCTCGGGACCGGTCGGGGCGACGGAGTCAGTCTCGCTCGCGGACGTCGCCAACGAGGTCTGGGGCCGGCTCGATGCCCGCGATGCGACGCTCGACGTCGAATCTGACGGGACCCTCACCGTCGACCCAGACCAGCTAGGCGTGGTTCTCGAACGCCTCCTCGAGAACACGCTGCTCCACGGCGGCGACGACGTATCCGTCACCGTCGGCGCGACAGACGAGGGGTTCTACGTGGCCGACGACGGCCCGGGAATCCCGGACGCGGACGTCGAGCGCGTGTTCGAACAGGGGTACGGGACGGCGCGGACCGGAGAGGGGTACGGGTTGTTCGTCGTCGCACAGGCCGCGGCGGCACACGGGTGGTCCGTCGACGTAGGAGAGAGCGATAGCGGCGGCGCGCGGTTCGACGTGGCGGTCCGCTGACCCGTCGAGAGTAGGGCCATCTGAACCGTGTGACCGAACGTCCACCGACAGCACGGGGAAATATCGAGACTGGACGGCTGACCACCAAACAGCGGCCGGATAGTGTGAATCCATACCACGTTCTCAGAGACGTGAACGTTCCGGTGTAGCTATAAGGCACGAATATCAACGTTCGGGTATGCCCCACACCTGCCGGAACTGCAAGCGGACCTTCGGGACAGAACTCGAGCTCGAACTCCATCTCGACACCTGCTCGGCCGGCCAGTTGTACTGCGACGAGTGTGGCGACCGGTTCACGGAGCGAGCGGCCACCGAGGACGGGTGGCACTATCGCTGTCCGAACGACGACTGCGACGGGGAAGGTATCGACGACGACATCCACCGCGTATCCGACGCTCGCGTCGCCAAACAGTAGTTCTCGACGTCGCTGCCTCGCTTACACCCCCTCACGAGCGGCTGCCGTCGCGATGTCCGCGATGCGGGCACAGGCGCGCGCACACACCGGCGCGTAGCCGGCCGCGAGGACGGGTATCTCGAAGCCGACGACTGCGCCGGCAGGGTGGGCCTCGACGAAGTGGCCGGTCGCCGGGACGCCCGCGACCGACCACGTCCAGCGGTGGGTCGCACACGTCGTCACGCGAAACCGCACCCAGAGGCCACCGACGGTTTTCACACGGCCGGTCGTCCCGGCCTCGACGTAGCGGTCCTCACAGTCGACGGCGGTGATCGACGGCCCCCACTCGGGCCAGCGCTCGGTATCGGTCAGGACCTCCCACACAGTCTCGACCGGTGCGTCGACCGCCCGGCAAACGACGAGACGGCGACCGTCCGGTGTCTGTGCCAGTTCGACGTCGGTGTCGCCCACTGAGACAACCATTATCAGTTGCAATAGAGCGGAGACAAGGTATAGGTTAGTTCGGTCGTTACGCATCGCCAGATGATCGACGCCCGCGACCTTCGCAAGGAGTACGGCGGTTTCGTCGCCGTAGAGGGCAGCACCTTCTCGGTCGACAGCGGCGAAGTCTTCGGCATCATCGGCCCCAACGGGGCCGGCAAGACGACGACGCTGAAGATGCTCGCCGGCCTGCTGGAACCGACCGACGGCGAGGCCGAGATAGCGGGCCTCGACACGCAGACGACGGAGATGCGAGAGCAACTGGGCTTTCTCCCCGAGGAGTCGCCGCTGTACGAGGAGATGACGCCCGTCTCGTATCTGGAGTTCTTCGCGGACCTCTACGACGTGCCAAGCGACGTGGCCCACCGGCGGATGCACGACACGCTGGACGAACTCGATCTGGAACACCGCGACCGGAAACTCGGCGACATGTCGAAGGGTATGAAGCGGAAAGTCGCCATCGCCCGGTCACTCATCAACGACCCCGACGTGCTCATCTACGACGAACCGGCGTCGGGGCTGGACCCGCTGACGACGAACTACGTCATCGAGTTCACCGAGCAACTCGCCGCGGACGGCAAGACCATCGTCTTCTCCGCGCACAACCTCTTTCACGTCGAATCTATCTGCGACCGCGTCGTCATCATGAACGAGGGACAGATCGTCGCTCGCGGCGACCTCGAACAGTTACAGGCAGAGTACGGCGAGACGCGCTATCACGTCTACACGACCGTCGACGTGCCCGAGGCCGCGGCGGAGAACGGCCACTTCAAGCGGGTCGTCGGCAGCATGGACGCCGTCGAGGAGACGCGCGCGGCCGCCGAGTCCGCGGGCGGCACCGTCGTCGACATCCGTACCGAGGAGTCCAGCCTCGAAGAGGTGTTCCTCAACGTCGCGGAGGCGGGCACCCGCGGCACCCGCTACGTCGGGGAGGACGCGGAGTAGATGCAGTGGGACAAACTGCTCCGGGTCGCGAAGTGGGAGGTGACGAAGAACGCGGGCGGCGTCGACAGGCGAACGCTGGCCATCATGGCCGTCGCCGTCGTCGCGATGGGCGGCGTCGCGGCGGTCGCCGTCGCGGGCGCGAGTCCCGGACTGGACGCCGACATCTATCGCATCGGCGTCGAGGAGTCGAGTCCGTACCACGGCGTCGCAGAGGCCGACGGGAGCTTCAGGATACAGGACCCGAACCCGAAGGCCGTCCGCCGCGGCGAGCAAGAACTGGCCTTCGACGGTGACAGACTGCTGGTCCCGCCACAGTCGGGAAAGCAGGCGGCCGCGCTGTCGGCGCTGCGTGACAGCACCGAGAACTACAACGACCGGACGCTCGCCCGTGACGACAACCAGACTGCGGCGTTCCCGGTGTCGGTGACGGTGGTGTATCAGAAGCAGGGCGGGCCGAACCCATTGGACCCACGCGACGACGCGGCGGGTGGCGACGGCGGGACAGACGAGAGCAGTGAGAGCGACGGTGGAACCACCGGTGGCGGTGACGGAGCGACCGGCGGCGGTGGCGACGGCGCGGCTGGCGGTGGTGGTGACGGCGCGGCCGGCGGCGGCGGTGCGAACCTCGGGAACATCGGCGCCCGGCTGACCGGCGACGTACAGGGCGGGACACCCTCGGACATCGCCCCGCCGTTCCCCTTCGAGTCGCTGGTGCTTGCCTTCCTCTATGTCGTCCCGATGAACTTCGTCATCCAGGCGTACGGGTCGTCGATGCTGTCCGAACGGCTGAATCGACGCGGCGAACTGTTGCTCGTGACGCCGGCCTCGCGGGGCGACATCATCGGTGGGAAGACGCTCCCGTACTTCCTCGGCGCCGTCGGCGTCGCGGCGGCCATCACGGCGGCGCTCCGGTTCAGCGGCGTCGCGCCCGATGGCAGCGCCATCGCGGTGCTCGCAATCGTCCCCATCGCCATGCTCTTCCTCGCGGCGACGTTCTGTGGCGCGATGTTCGCGCGGTCGTTCAAGGAACTGACCTTCGTCACCGTCACCATCACCGTCTCGCTGACCTCCTACGCGTTCGTCCCGGCCATCTTCACCGACGTGACTCCCATCGCGCTCATCTCGCCGCTGACGCTCGTCGTGATGGACCTCACCGGACAGTCTATCTCGCTGGCGGAGTTCGCCTTCTCGACGGTGCCGCCGCTGCTGACGGCGCTGGTGCTGTTCGGCCTCGGCGCCGGCCTCTACCGCGAGGAGGACATGTTCACCCAGCGCGCCATTCCCCTGAAGGTGCTGGACGCGCTGGCGGGCCGCATCAAGTCCCGGAAGAGCGCGCTGAAGATGAGCGCCCTCCTCCTCCCGCTGGTCGTCGTCGCCGAACTGGTCGCCGTCGCGTTCCTGTTCGTGCTGGACTCGGTGTCGCTGAACGTCTTCGGGACGAACCAGACGCTGGCCGTCGTCCTCGTCCTCGGCGTCGTCGCCGTGGTCGAAGAACTGGCGAAGAGCCTCCACCTCTATGCCGGGTACGCCAACGCACGCTACGAGCGCACGCTTCGGTCGGCTATCGGCCTCGGGGTCCTCTCGGGGCTCGGGTTCTTCGTCGCCGAGAAGGGCCTGCTCATCGCCCGCCTCTCCAATCTGGAGAGTCTCCCGGTCGGGAACGCGGCTTTGCAGGGTGCCACCCCGCCGTCGGGCGTCCCGCTGTGGGTGGTGGCGCTCCTCTTCCTCTTCGCGCCGCTGGCGCTACACTCGGTGACGGCGGCCATCTCCTCGGTCGGCGCACAGCGGGGGCGCGGCGCCTACGCCGTCGGTGTGGGCGTGGCCGTCCTCGTTCACGTCGCGTACAACCTCACGGTGGTGGTCGGCCTTGCCTGAGGACCGTCCGTGGTACCGTGACCCCCGACTCGTCGTCGCGCGCCGCGACGTGGCCTCCCTCTCGCGGGAGAAGACCATCGTCCTAGCCTTGCTCATCCAGTTGTTCGTCGCGGGCTTTTCCTCGTTCCTCGTCGTCGGCCTCACCTCCCTGTACGACCCCGGGTCCGTCTCCGCGGGCGAGGTGGAGGTGGCCGTCACGGGCGACGCACGGGACGCGCTCCTCGACGCGGCCGCCGAACAGGAGGGGGCCGACGCCGTCGCCTACCGGAACCCCGACGCCGCGATACTCGCGTTCGAGGAGCGTCGCGTCGACGCGGTGTTGAACGCCCGGTACGTCGAGGCGGCGTCGGGCGACGGGAACCGGATAGCGGTGACCGCTCGCGTCCCCGAGGGGAGCGTCCGCTCGACGCTCATCGTCGTGGAGGTGCGGCGGGTCCTGAACGCGCTAGAGCGGCAGGAACGCGTCGAACGCGCCGGGTCGCTCGACACCGACCCGGTTCCGCTCCCGCCGGAAGCCAGCGCGAGTCCGTACTTCGGCTTCACGTACACCGTCCTCATCCCCCTGTTGCTCTTTCTCCCGGCGTTCATCAGCGGGTCGGTGGTCGTCGACACAATCACCGAAGAGATAGAGCGCGGGACGCTGGAACTCCTGCGGGTGGCCCCCGTGTCGTTGCTCGACGTCGTCGACGGGAAGGCGCTCGGGATGGTCCTGCTCGCGCCCGCACAGGCGCTCCTGTGGGTCCTCCTCCTGATGGGCAACGGAATCCCGGTGGCGAACGTCCCGGCTATCCTCCTGTTCGTCGCGGCCGTCGCGGTCGTCGTCGTCACCATCGGCGTCGTCCTCGGCGTGGCGATGCGTCGTCGTCGGCCAGCGCAGTTGCTGTACTCCGTCCTGACGCTCGTCGTCTTCGGGGCCGCGGTGCTGCTCCCGGAGCATCCGGCGACGACGGTGGCGAAACTCGCCGTCGATAGCCCGACGCTGCTGACCTACGGGCACGTCGCCGGCAGCGTCGTGCTGGCGGTCGCCGGCTACGCGGTGGCCCGGCAGTACGTCGCCGGTGTCGACGCCGACGCGCTCTGACCGACGCGCAACTTTTTGTCCGCGGCGGCCGGCGCTCCGGTATGGAGTACACCACCCTCGGTTCGACCGGGATGGAGGTCAGCCGCCTCTGTCTCGGGTGTATGAGTTTCGGGACGCCGGAGTGGCGCGACTGGGTTCTAGGCGAAGAGGAGAGCCGCGAGATTATCGAGCGGGCCATCGACCTCGGCATCACCTTCTTCGACACCGCGAACATGTACTCGAAGGGCGAGTCCGAACGCGTCCTCGGGAACGTTCTCGCAGACTACGAACGCGACGGGCAGGTCGTCGCGACGAAGGGATACTTCCAGATGGACGACCAGAACCCGAACTCCGGCGGCCTCTCGCGGAAGGCGCTGGAACAGGAACTGTCGAACTCGCTCGACAGACTGGGGATGGACACCGTCGACCTCTACCAGATTCACCGCTGGGACTACGACACGCCCATCGAGGAGACGCTGTGGACCCTCGATGATGCGGTCCGCCGCGGCGACATCCGGTACGCCGGCGCGTCCTCGATGTGGGCTCACCAGTTCGCCGACTCGCTACGGACGAGCGAGCGCGAGGACCTCGAACGGTTCGAGACGATGCAGAACCACTACAACCTCCTCTACCGGGAGGAAGAGCGGGAGATGCTGCCGCTGTGCCAGAAGGAAGGTATCGGCGTCCTCCCGTGGAGTCCGCTGGCCCGTGGCTACCTCACCCGCCCCCACGAGGAGGTGGCGGCGACGGTCCGGGGCCAGACCGACGACTACGCCCGCGAACACCCCTACTACGAGGGCGGCGGCCGCACGGTCAACGAACGCGTACAGGAACTGGCCGAGGAGTACGACGCCACGATGGCCCAGATTGCGCTGGCGTGGCTGCTGGACAAGGAGTGGGTCGACGCACCGATTATCGGGACGTCGAGCGTCGAACACCTCGAACAGGCCGTCGAAGCGCTGGACATCGACCTCTCGACGAGCGACGTCGAGTATCTGGAAGCACCGTACGAACCGGTCCGGGTGTCGGGCCACGAGTAGCGAGGTTCCGAACACAGTGAGGAACCTCGACGGAGCGGGGAGCAGAGCGACCCGTGGAGTAGCGAGGGGCACGAACGGGGTGAGCGCCCCGCAAAGCGCAACGGCGACCAGCGGGAGAGCCCTCGAACGCGAGTGGGCGATACCCGCGACCGCTCACGGCACCCGCCCGCCGACAGTCCCGGACTCGCCGCCGTCGGACTGCTCGTGGGTATGGTGGAAAAAGCGGATGAGCGGCGTCCCCTCGTCGTCGCTGACCGGCTGGAAGCAGGCCCGCCGGAACCGCTCGTCGTCACGGAGTTTCACCATCAGTCCCTCCTCGTGGAGCGACACCGACTCGAAGTCCGCGCCACAGATGGGGCAGATGACCGGCCCGTCGGCGTCGTCGCTCACGCCTGCACCTCGTCGGCGACCCGCTGCATCGTCTCGAACCCCTCGTCGTCGTAGGCGATGAGGTACACGTCGGTCAGCGACTCGGGGTCGAACGCCGCTATCTCCTCGCAGATGATGCGGATGCCGTCCTCGAAGTCGTAGCCGGCGATGCCACACCCGATGGCCGGCAGGACCACGGACTCGCAGTTCAGCGCGTCGGCCTCCGCCAGCGCGTTCCGGGTGGCATCGCGGATGCTCTCGGCCGTCGACTCCCCGCCGGGCGGCATCGCTGCGGCGTGAACGACGTACTCGGCGTCTAAGTCGTAGGCGTCCGTCGTGGCGACGCCGCCGAGTTCCACGGGTCCCTTCGCGACGGCTTCGTCGTCGATGCCGGACCCGGCGGCGCGTTTGAGCGCGCCGGCGACGCCAGACCCCATCCGGAGACTCGTGTTCGCGGCGTTGACCAGTGCGTCCGCGGACTGGGCGGCGATGTCGCCCTGGATGACCTCGAATTCCATGCGAGAGGGTGGGACCGTCACCCTCAAAGAACTACGGGGGCATGCGATAGCGTCTCACGCCAGCCCGAAAGCCGTCCAGCCCCTATGCCGAGTATGGACCTCCTCAGGATGGACTGGCGGGACGTGGGGTTCGTCCACTGGCCGGTCGACCCGGAGACGGTGGCGGCGACGCTCCCCGATGGGGTGACCGTCGACACCTACGATGGGCGGGCGTGGCTGGGCGTCGTCCCGTTCGAGATGGCCGACATCCGGCCGCGGGGCAGTCCCATCGGCCGCTCGTTCGGGGAGTTGAACCTCCGGACGTACGTCACCGACGGCGAGACGCCGGGGGTGTATTTCTACAATCTGGACGCCGACGACCGCCTGAGCGTCGGCATCGCCCGGCGGTTCTTCGAGTTGCCGTACTACCGCGCGTCGATGGAGATAGCCCGCCGGGACGACGAGGTGCGGTTCCGGAGTCGACGGACCGACGCCAGAGCGCCGTCGGCGAACTTCGACGCCACCTACGGCCCCGCGGTGGGGGCAGAGCCCCACCCACCGGAACCGGGGAGTCTGGAGGCGTTCCTCGTCTCCCGCTATCGGTTCTACGTCGCTGACGGCGACGGACGCATCTACTACGCCGACATCGACCACGATCCGTGGCCCTTGCAGGACGGCACCGCCGAACTCCGACGCAACGACCTGTTCGCGGCCAACGGGTTCGAGACGCCCGCTGTCGACCCCGTCGTCTACTACAGCCCCGGCATCTCGGTGACCGCGGGACGACTCCACCGCCGGTAGCGCCAGCGCTACACTGATTGTCCCACCGGCCCCACTGTGACATGTGTTCTCGGTTCGCCCGCTCACGGTGGTACTCGCCGACGTCTGTTTCTGTCACTGGCCGGTCGACGCCGACGCCCTCTCGCGGTCGATACCCGACTGGCTCACCGTCGAGACGGCCGACGGCGACGCGTGGGTGACGGCCGTCGCACACACGATTAGCGGCGTCTCGTCGTTCGGCGTCGACCTGACCGGTCCCGTGGCGGCCGTCACCGTACGGACCTACGTGCGCGGCCCGGACGGCCATCGCGGCGTGCGCTTTCTCGCCGTGTACGCCGACGACGCGCTGACCGCGACAGTCACGGAGCCAGCACTCCGCCTGCCCTACCGCGAGGGTCGACTCGGCCGACGAACGGACGACGGCGAGTACCGAACGCGGCGGACGCTCGACGTGGACGGCCGCTGCGTCCTCGACGTTCGCTACACGCCGGGCGACGGCGAGACGACCACCGCACCCCCGGACTCGCTCGCCGCCTTCCTCGTCGAACGGCACCGCTACTTCACGACTGGCGGGTTCGGGACCCACCTCGTCGGCAGCGTCGGCCACGACCCGTGGCCGCTGGGCACCGTCGACGCCGACGTTTCGGGGACGCTCCTACCGACACTCGGTCTGCCGGACCCCGCCGGGTCACCGCTCGTCCACTACAGCCCCGGCACCGAACTCGGCCTCTCGCCGCCGCGGCCCCTGTGGCTGGACTGACCCCGAGGCTTTAGAACTTGCCGCGCGTGGACAGTTGTATATCGTGACGGGCCTCGACAAGGCCAGCGGGTGGGCCGGCGTCGCATCGGTACTGCTGACCAACGTGGCGACGGTGGGCGCTACGGTCGCGTCGCCGTCGTTCGAGTGGACGGGCAACGCACTCTCCGACCTCGGGCAACCCGGGACGCCGGTGGCGACGCCGGTGACGACGCTGCTGTTCGACGGCGGCCTCGTCCTCGGCGGCCTCGTCGGCCTCGGCTTCGCCTATACGCTCTGGACGGCCGGGGAGAACGTCGTCGAGCGACTGGCGGTCCTCCCCTTTGCCGTCGCACTGGTCGGGATGGCCGGCGTCGGCGTCTTCCCGTCCAGCCAGCCACTCCACGCGCCGGCCGCAGTCACGCTGTATCTCGCCTCGATGGTCGCGATGGCAGTGTACGCCGTCGGGAACGCCGTCGCCAGCGCACTGCGACGGGGGGCCGTGACGCTCGGCCTCGTCTGTGCCCACGTCGGCGTCTGGTGGTGGTGGGCGAGCGGCGGGTCGGTGGCCCGTGACGGCCTCGCAATCCCCGAAATCGTCGGTGCGTTCCTGTTCAGCGCGTGGGTCCTCTGGACCGCCCACTGGCACCTCGCCGGCGAACGGGCACCGGACGGGGCCGGCGTCGTCGCGTCGGCGTAGCCTTCGCCGCAAACGCGGCTAGCAAACGGGTGTCCCGTGGCCAAACAGCTAAGGGACCACCGACACTGGTCCAGTTCGATATGGCAGCCATCGAGACGACTGGCCTGACCCGGCGGTTCGGCGACGTCACCGCGCTGTCGAACCTCTCGCTGACCGTCGAAGAGGGGGCGCTGTTCGGTCTGCTGGGCCCCAACGGCTCCGGGAAGACGACGACGATAGAACTCCTGACCGGCCAGCGCGAACCGACCAGCGGGACCGCTCGCGTCGTCGGACGCGACCCGGTGACGGACCCGATGGGCGTCACGGCGGCCATCGGCATCCTCCCCGAGCGCGAGGACCCTCCGAGTTTCCTCACCCCGCGTGAGTACCTCTCTTTCGTCGCCGAGGTGCGCGACGTAAGTGACCCCGACCAGCGAATCGAAGCGTGGGCCGACCGACTCGAATTCGCGGGCATCCTCGATGCGCTCTCGACCGGACTCTCGGAGGGCGAGCGTCAGCGGGTGATGCTCGCCGCGGCGTTCCTCCACGATCCCGACCTGGTCTTCATCGACGAACCGCTCGTCAATCTGGACCCGATCATGCAAGAACGGGTCAAGCGACGACTGGCGGACTACTGCGCCCGGGGGAACACCCTCTTTCTCTCGACGCACTACGTCGACGTGGCCGCCGAGTTGTGCACCCACGTCGGCATCGTCGATGACGGCCGCCTCGTCGCCGAGTGTGACCCACGGGGGATGAGTGAGGACGAACTTTTGGAGTACTTCGTCGCCGAAGTGGGCGACGAGAGTGCGGAGGTCCGGACGTGACCGGCGCGCTCTTTCGCTGGATGCTGCGCGAGGAGTGGCGACTCCACAGCCACTTGTTCGGTGGCCCTCGATTCGCCGCGTTTCCCCTCGTCGTGGCCGTCCTGACCGGCATCGGGACGTGGCTCCTCTCGGTCACCGGGACGCCACCGGCGAGCGTCGCGGGCGGACTGGTTGGGCTAGTCGGCTTTTTCGGCCTGCAGGTGGGCACCATCGGACTGGTGGGCCGCGACGCACTGCGGGACGTTCTGGGCGACGTGACGCTGCTGGTGTTCTCGGCGCGGACCCTGCCGCTATCGTGGCAGCGTTTGCTCGCCACGTTCCTCCTCAAGGACGTCTGTTACTACGCCGGTCTCGTCCTCACGCCCGTGGTGCTGGGCTACGGCGTCGTCGCCGTCGCTTCGGGCGTCACCCCGGGGAGCGTCGCACTGCTGTGGCTCTCGGCGATTGGCACGTTCGCCTTCGGTGCGTCGCTGAGTCTCGCGCTCGTCGCGCTGGCCGGACGGCGTCGACTCGCGGCGCTCGGAGCGCTCGTCGCCGGGACGGCGACGGTCGTCAGTGGCGTCGTCGACCCAGTCGCGTACACTCCCTACGCGCTGTACGCGGAGGGGACGCTCTCGGGGGCCGTCCGCGGCCTCGTCCCGACGGCCGTCCTCGCCGCCCTCGGCGTCGCGCTGTTCGAACCGGGCGACGACGATTCTTCGGGCCGCCACCGGGCGACTGAACGCCTGTTCACGAGCGTCTCGGACCCGCTGGCGCGGCGGTCGCTGCTGTCGGTCGCGCGCTCGTCGGGGTCGGTCTGGAAAGTCGCGTTCTCGATGGGGGTTCTGTTCGCGGTGACGGCGCTCTTGCTCGGGCAGGTGACCGCCGGGACGGGTACCGCCCCCCACCCCGGCATCGCTTTCGGGACGCTCCTCGGTCTGGGCGCGTTCACCACGTATAGCTGGGTGACGCAGTTCGACTCGCCCCGCGAGTACCTCCGATTCCCGGTCACCTACGCCACCGTCTTCGCCGGGACGATGCGAGCCTATCTCGTGCTCTCGCTCGTGGCCGGCATCGGCTATCTCGCCGTCGCGGCGCTCTGGTTCCCCGTGGGCCGCCTCGCCGTGGGCGCGCTGGTGCTGCCGGGGGTCGCCGTCTACGTCTTCGGCGTCTCGGCGTACCTCACGGGTCTCGCGCCGAACGAACTGCTCTTCGACACCGCGCTGTTTGCGGTGTTCGGCGCGGCGCTTGCCGCGCTCGCGGTACCGTTACTGGTCGCCGCACTGGTCGTCAGTGTCGCACCGCAGCCCGTCGTCGGCGGCGCCGTCACGCTCTCGATAGGTGCCGGCGTCGTCGGATGGCTGTTGGCCCGCCGCGCCGGGCCGCGGTGGGAACGCCGACTCCGCACCGCGTGAGCGGGTTACCGACGTTCCCTCTAATTATAAGTGCCAGACTCCCTCGATAGAGACGTACGGATAGAGCCACGATGGCAAGGGGAGATATAAGGGCACTCGTCGTCGACGACAGCGAGTTCTTCGCCCAGATGACGGCCGAGACACTGACCGAAGAACACGACATCGAGGCCGTCGCCGTCAACGGGGGCGATGCGGCGCTAGATGCGATGGCAGACAACCACTTCGACTGTATCGTCAGCGACTACGAGATGCCGGGTATGAACGGCTTAGAGCTGTTGGCGACGGTTCGAGAGTCGAACCCGACGCTGCCGTTCATCCTCCTCACCGGGCGGGGCGACGAGGAGACGGCGAGCGAGGCTATCGCGGCGGGCGTCGCCGACTACCTCCTCAAACTGGAAGTCGTCGAGGACAAGCAGTACGGTCGACTGGCAAACCGCATCGAGAGCGTCGTCGAACAGGAGCGGACGCGCAAGAAGTTCGAGTCCCTCGTCGAGAACTCGCCGGACGGCATCGCACAGGTGACCGGCGACGGTGTGTTGCTGTCGGTGAACCCGGTGATGGCCGACCGACTGGGCGCGCCGGCGGACGAACTCGTCGGCGAACGCCTCACCGACGTGATGGACACCGAGGCGGCCCGACGGCGCATCGCGGCGGTCCGCAGTGCGCTCGATAGCGGTACGACCGAGAAGCGAGAGGACGCTATCGACGGTCGCCATTACCAGACGCAGTTCGTCCCCGTCGAGAGCCACCTAGATGGGCACACCGTCCAACTGGTCTCCCGCGACGTCACCGACCGCGTCGAGCGCGAACGGGAACTAAAGCGACAGAACGAGCGGCTAGAGGAGTTCGCGAGCGTCGTCAGCCACGACCTGCGGAACCCGCTCAACGTCGCACAGAGCGCCATCGAACTGCTCGACATCCCCGACGAGTCCGACGACCTCGTAGCGAAAGTCGAGCGCTCGCTGGACCGCATGAGCGAGATAATCGAGGACGTGTTGACCCTCGCCCGGGAGGGGCGTACCGTGGACGACCCCGAAGCCGTCAGCATCGAGACGCTCGCCACCGACGCGTGGGCGTGGGTCGAGACGGGCGAGTCTGCCCTCGTGGTCGAGGACGACGTCGAGATAGTCGCCGACGCCACTCGGGTACAGGACCTCTTTGCGAACCTGTTTCGCAACGCCGTCGAACACAACGACGCGCCCGTGACCGTCGAAGTCGGCGTCGGCGACGACGGGTTCTACGTAGCCGACGACGGGATGGGCGTCGACGGCGACGCCGACGTCTTCGAGATGGGTCACTCCTCGACCAACGAGGGCACCGGTATCGGTCTGGCTATCGTCTCGCAGGTGGCACAGGCCCACGGGTGGAGCGTCGGCCTGACCGAGAGCGCCGACGGCGGCGCCCGGTTCGACGTCCGCGGCGTCGAGACGACTGCCTGAGACGGGTTTTTCACGCCTGACACCCTAGGCGGGACGATGACAGTTCGGGGCGTTATCGTAGATTTGGACGGGACCGTCTATCACGGCGACCGCCTGTTGCCCGGCGCTGCCGCCGCCATCGACCGGTTGCGCGAGCGCGGATTGTCGCTGTGCTTTTTCTCGAACAATCCGTTGCACGACGGCACGGAGTACGTCGAGCGACTGAGCGAGTTGGGCGTCGATGCCCGGCCGGGGGAGGCCTGCTCGTCGGCCGTGGTCACTCGGGAGTACCTCGACGCGAACCACGCGGGCGACGGCGTCTTCGTCGTCGGAGCGCCCTCGCTCCGTGACCGGGTCCGAACGACGCGTGCGAAACTCGTCTCGGACCCACGCGCCGCCGACGCACTGCTCGCGTCGTGGACCGACGAGTTCCACTACCGCGACATGGTCGATGCCCTCCGAGCGCTCGACGACGAGACGGTGTTTCTCGGCACCGATCCGGACCCGACCTTCCCCGACGAGGACGGCAACCCGACGCCGGGGTCGGGCGCGATAATTCGAGCCATCAGCGGCGTCGTCGAACGGGACCCGGACCTCGTCCTCGGAAAGCCCTCCGACGTGGCCGTCGAGGCGGCCCTCGAACGGGTCGGCTGTTCGGCCGAGGAGTGTCTGGTCGTCGGTGACAGACTCGATACGGACGTCGCCATGGGCGAACGCGCGGGGATGCAGACCGCCCTCGTCAGGTCGGGCGTCAGCGACGACGCCGACGTCGAACGGAGCGAGGTGACGCCGGACCACGTCGTCGACTCGCTGGCGGACGTCGACGGCGTCTTCGATGCTATCCGCTGAGCCTTCGTGTAGCCTCACCTACGACTTTATGGCGCACGCGGTCGTACCATCGGCCGGTGCTACCGATGAGCAAAGACATCCTGATGATAGTCGGTGACTTCGGCGAAGACTACGAGATAATGGTCCCGTACCAGACCCTCCTGACCGTGGGCCACAGCGTCGACGCCGTCTGTCCGGACAAGGAATCGGGCGACACTATCAAGACGGCCATCCACGACTTCCGGGGCGACCAGACGTACATGGAGTCGCGGGGGCACAACTTCGAACTGAACGCGACGATGGCCGACGTAACCCCGAGCGACTACGACGCTCTCGTCGTCCCCGGCGGACGGGCACCGGAGTACCTCCGGACCCACGACGAGGTTATCGAGGCGGTCCAGCACTTCTTCGAGGCCGACAAACCGGTCGCGGCGCTCTGTCACGGCCCGCAGATACTCGCCGCCGCCGGGGTCCTAGACGGCTACGAGATGACGGCGTATCCGGCCTGCCGGGCCGAGTGTGAGGCCGCCGGGTGTTCGTGGGTCGACGGCGTCACCCGCGACCGGAACCTCGTCACCGGGCAGGCGTGGCCCGACCACCCCGAGTGGTTGAGCGAGTTCATGACCGTGCTCGGCGACGAGGTCAGTCACGGCGACGCGGCCGTGGCCGCCGACGACTGACCGACCGTTCGGAAATGGTTAGCAGGACAATATTTGTATAGCACACCATCCAACGTTAGAGTGCAATGGTCGCAAACACCGCACTTCTCGGCCTGTTCGTGCTGGCCGGGGTTGCCCTCCCAGCGATACTCTACCTCCTGCTCGGAGGGGGTCGAGGACGGCGAATCGAGGCGAACCGATAGCGGTCCGACGTGGCGGACCGAAGCCAGTGTGACGAGACGGCCCTTCCTCAACCTGTGGCCGGCCGAAGACGGTGGACGGCCCCGGTCTCGCCGGAGACGCCTCGTTTGTCCGTGGTACAGACGAGTAGTTCGCCGGCCGTCGTCCGGCCGAACGAGAGGACGTTCGACCCGAGTCCGTCGCCCTCGACCGGGACTGCCCTGACCGGCCAGCGGTCGTCGCCGCGGTCCGTCGCGACGAACAGATCGCCTCGGGCCCGCCAGTCGGCGAACACGTACCGCCCTTGCAGGGCCGGAATGTCCGCTCCGTCGTAGAGGTACCCCCCGATGACCGAGATGCCGGAGACGTCACCCCCCTCGTGCGGGTACTGGACGATGGGGTCCCGAAGAGGGGCACCGTCGGGCGTCTCCGTCGGGCAGTCCTCGACCCGGAAGCAGTTGGCACCTTCCCGGACGTTCCACCCGTAGTTGCCGCCGCGTTCGACGACGCTGACCTCCTCCCACTTCGACTGGCCGACGTCCGCGACGAAGAAGCGTCCGTCCGGACCGAAGGAGAACCGCCACGGGTTCCGGAACCCCCACGCGAACTGTTCGGGTAAGCCGTCCTTATCGACCAACGGGTTCCCGGACGGAATGGCGTAGGGTCGACCGTCCTCGCCCTCGCTATCCACGTCGATGCGGAGGATACTGCCCAACAGGTTCTCGGTGACGTCCTGTCCGTTGCCCCCGTCGACGGCGTCGTACCAGTCCTCGACGTGGCCCTGCCCTTGGTCGTTGCCGGCCCCGCCGTCACCGACGGCGACGTAGAGGTAGCCGTCGGGGCCGAACGTCACGGCGCCCGCGTTGTGGTTGCCCTGCGGTTCCGGAATCTCCAGTACCGTCCGTTCGCTGTCGGGGTCGATGGTGCCCGAATCGACCGCGAACTCCGAGAGGACGAACGTGTGCGAGTAGTTCTCGGGCGTTCCGTCCCGGCGTGGGGCACTGTACCGGAGGTACGCCCGACCGGCTCCGTCGTAGTCGGGATGGAACGCCAGTCCCAACAACCCGCGTTCGTCGTACCCGCTCACGCTCACCATCCGGTCGGTGACGTCCAGTGCGACCTGTGGGTCGGCGTCGGGGCCGTCGACGACGTACACTTGGCCGGCTTGGTCGACGACCCAGTACTCCTCGGCCCGCGGTACGACCACGTCGAGCGGTGAGGTGAATCCCGTCGACACAGCCTCGGCTCCGAGTTCGAGCGAGTCGATCGAGGGGTCACTGGTCGCCGTCTCCGTCGCCTGTCCGCTCCCGGAACCGCCGTCTACACACCCGGAGAGTGCCGTGAGTGCGATACCGCCCGCTTTGAGGAAGCGCCGCCGCGTCGAATCGTCCATACTGTGTTGGCGGGTGCCACACGCAAGAATATTCGCCGGCATCGGATAAACTTAGAACAGCGGGGAAGTGTACCGATGTCGAACCCTTTATGAAACGGCTCACGCTATGGTCAAGACGAATCATGGTTGACAAAGCGGACCTCCGCGACCAGTTCACCGAGGCGTTCGAAGACGCAGACTACCCGATTGCCAGCCCGATGGACCTCGTGCCGGCCCTGCCGAACGGTCCGTCCACGAAGTTCGAGTCTGGCGACTTTTCGATGAGTGCGATGGAACTCAACACCAAACTCGACGGGGAGTTCCCCTACGAGAGCGTCGACGACTTCGTCGACGACGTGATGGATTCCCTCGAAGCCCAAGACCTCATCTAAACCGTCAGCAGCGACGGGCGAGCGACGGCGACGACGAACGCGACGGCGAACACGCCCAGTGCGAGGAGGAGGTAGTTCGCGAGCGTGTTGTCCGCCCGAGTCAGCCCCAGCGTGTAATTCTTCCCCGAGAGTGGCCAGAACGGCGCGATGCCGGCCGGAGTGACGACGTCCGCGAGCAGGTGTGAGACGATACCGGTCAGGCCGACGACGACACCGAACGCCGCCAGTCGCGTCGCCGTTCCGACGCCGTTCGCGGACCCGACCAGCCACCCGGCGCCGCCGAGCGCGAGGCCCACGACGGCGGCGAACAGCAACGTGTGGGTCACCCCGCGGTGGCTGACGAACGGCACGCGCTGGTCGTAGTCCGGGACGGGCGCGAGAGCGAGCGAGAGCGCCCCGCCGGCGACGGCGAGGCCCGGTGCGTCGACGAGGAGGAGTGCGAGGCCGAGCGGCGCGTACACGAGCAAGGCGGCACCGTAGTGGCCCGGTCGATACATGGCTGGCTCTCTGGGTCTCCAGTGGCTTGTAGCTGGCGTGTCCCGGTATCCTTGCGGTTTATGTGGGGCGCTGCCAAAGGCCGCGTATGTTCGTGACGCCGGGACTGGACCTGCTCGTCGAGACGTTCGGCCCCTTCCTCATCCCGGCGACGCTGTTCGTCCTCGGCGCCATCGGCTATCTCTTCCTGTGGCTGCTGACCCGGTCGCGACGCGAGACGTACACGGCCGACGACGAGTGAGAGCGGTGAGCGCCGCAGTTTAGCACCGCCACGCTTTTGCATTAGACTCGTCTAATTCTTCCCATGCTGAGCGCGAAGATGGAAGATTACCTCAAGGCGATATATCGGCTCGAACGAGAGGGCGAGCCGCCGGTCGCCACGTCGACCATCGCCGAGACGCTGGACGTGACGCCGCCGACAGCGACGAGCATGGTAGAGAAACTCGAAGACCGTGAACTCGTCGAGCGAGAGAAGTACAAAGGTGTCACGCTCACCCCCGAGGGCGAGACGGTCGCACTGGAGGTCATCCGCCACCATCGCCTGTTGGAGACGTTCCTCACCGAGGAACTGGGCTACGACTGGTCGGAGGTCCACGAGGAGGCCGAGATCCTCGAACACCACATCAGCGAGGAGTTCGAGCGCCGCGTCGCCGCCGCGCTAGACGAACCGACCGTCGATCCGCACGGCGACCCGATTCCCAACGACGAACTCGAACCCATCGACGACCACTCGGCGTCGGCACTCGCAGACCACGGCGAGGGCGCACGGCTGGAGGTCGCTCGCGTCCGCGACCGCGATTCCGACGAACTGACGTATCTCGACGAGGCCGGCATCACGCCCGGGACCGACCTCGTCGTCGAGGAGGTCGCACCGATCGGGATGGTGACGGTCCGTCTCGACAGCGGTGAGAGCGTCGCGCTCCCGGACCACATCGCAGACGCGATTCAGGTCCGGACCCCCGACGACTCCGTCGCCGACGAGGTGAGCAAGGTGTGAGCGAGGCGACGTGGCTGACCGTCGTCTTCGTCGCCGCCGGGGCCCAACTTGCGGTTCTCCCCGGCGAGAAGGTGCAGTTCATCATCGCCGGCCTGTCGACCCGCTTCAGTCCGTATATGGTCGTCGCGGCCGCCGGCACGGCCTTTGCTGGTTGGACCGTGGTCGAAATCTGGCTCGGGCAGACGGTGACGACCATGCTCCCCGGCGCCTACTTAGACGCCATGACGGCGGTCCTGTTCCTCGCCTTCGCCGTATTGTTGGTCGGAACCGCCCCGGCGTCGGACGCCCCCGAGCGAGAACCGGCCAGCGGCGTCCTGACCGACGGCGGCGAACTCGACGTGCGCGTTCCGGTCGCCGACTGGCAGGTGCCGAACAAGATGGGCGGGTTCCTCCCTATCTTCGCGATGATGGCCTTCGGCGAGTTCGGCGATAAGACCCAACTCGTCACCATCTCCTTGGCCGCCCAGTACGCCGCCTTCCCGACCGCTATCTGGACCGGCGAGATGCTCGCCATCATCCCCGTCAGTATCGCCAACGCCCTGTTCTTCTACCGCTTCTCCCACACGTTCGACGTTCGGAAGGCCCACTTCGCCGGGGCGGCGCTGTTCCTCTTCTTCGCCGGGGACTTCGCCGTGAACGTCCTCTTTGGCGTCTCGGTCTGGGAGACGCTCGTGTCCGGTATGGCCGGTGCCCTTCCCTTCTGACCGACGGGGACACTCATTAGGCAGGCCCGACGAGTTCGGGTATGCGCGGACTCGACGACACCGACCGTGGCATCGTCAGACTCCTGCTCGAAGACGCACGGCGTCCGTTCAGCGACATCGCAGAGGAGGTCGGTCTCTCGGCCCCGGCCGTCTCCGACCGGGTCGACCGCCTCCAGGAGATGGGCATCGTCCGCGGATTCACGCTCGACCTCGACCGCTCGCTGCTCCGCGCTGGCGTCCCCGTCCTCGTCGAGATCGACGCCGAACCGGGCCGTGCGGCCGCGGTCCGAGACGGACTCGCCGACGCAGACGCCGTCGAACACGTGTTTCGGACTGCTGATGGCAGAGTGACGGTGACGGCGACGGTTCCGCAGGCCGAAGTCAGCGACCTGCTCGACGCCCACGTCGACCTGAACGACGTCGACAGCTACGAGGTGCGACTCGTCGCCGACAGCGAGTGGACGCCGGGGCTGGGCACCGCCGAGTTCGCGCCGGAGTGCGCCGAGTGTGGCAACACCGTCGACGAGGAGGGCGAGCGCACTGTCCTCGACGGCGACAGCTACTACTTCTGCTGTGGGTCCTGCGAGTCGCGGTTCGTCGACCACTACGAGTCACTCAAAGAGGGAGCGTAAGTCAGCACACGGCGGCACCAGTTGTGAAGGTCTCGCCCTGCTTCCAATTTCGAATCGAAATTTCAAAGGCGCATTCGGATTCGTTTCACAAGGACAAACCGCATCAACGAGTATCCCGTACTACTAGGCGAGATGACCGAACGGACAGTCCGCCTCGAACTGACGGGGATGAGTTGTGCGAACTGCTCGGCGACCATCGAGGAGCGCGTCGCCGAGTTAGACGGCGTCGAGTCCGTCGACGCGAACTACGCCACCGACGAGGGGAGCGTCACCTACGACCCCGACGTGGTGTCGCTGGGCGACGTGGTGGCGGCCGTCGAGGACGCGGGCTACGGCGTCGTCACGGAGACGGTGAGCGTCGCCATCACCGACATGTCGTGTGCGAACTGCGCCGAGACGAACGCCGAGGCGCTGGAACGCACCGAGGGCGTCGTCGCCGCCGACGTGAACTACGCCACCGACGAGGCGCAGGTGACCTACCTCCCGTCGGCGGCGTCGCTGTCGGACCTCTACGACGCCATCGAGTCGGCGGGGTACACGCCGGTTCGAGAGGACGAGACGAGCGGCGAGGGTGGCGGCGGCGGGGGCGAACAGTCCTCGACGGACCGCCGCGACGCCGCCCGCGACGCCGAGGTGAAAAAGCAACTCCGACTGACGCTGTTCGGCGCGGCCCTCTCGCTGCCGCTCCTCGTCTTCATGGCCGACCACCTGCTCTCGCTGGGGCTGTTCGAGTCGACGCTGTTCGGCGTTCCGCTGGGCTGGGTCCAGTTCGCGCTCGCGACGCCTGTCCAGATAGCGCTCGGCAAGCCGTTCTACGAGAACGCGTACAAGGCGCTCGTCCGGAACAAGCGCGCCAACATGGACGTGCTCATCGCACTCGGCTCCTCGACGGCGTACGGCTACTCCGTCGTCGCCCTGCTGGACGTCATCGCCAGTACCGGCCTGTACTTCGACACGGCGGCGTTCATCCTCGTGTTCATCACGCTGGGGAACTACCTCGAAGCCCGCTCGAAGAGTCAGGCCGGCGCGGCCATCCGTCAACTGCTGGAGATGGAGGCGGACACGGCCACCGTCGTCCGCGAGGACGGCTCCGAGGAGGAGATTCCGCTGGACGAAGTCGAGGTCGGCGACCGCCTGAAGGTCCGCCCGGGCGAGAAGATACCGACGGACGGCGTCGTCGTCGACGGTGATTCGGCCGTCGACGAGTCGATGGTCACCGGCGAGTCCGTCCCCGTCGAGAAGGGCGAGGGCGACGAGGTCATCGGCGCGACGGTGAACCAGAACGGCGTCCTCGAAGTCGAGGCGACGAAGGTCGGGTCCGAGACGGCGCTCCAGCAGATCGTCGAGCGCGTCAAACAGGCCCAGTCCCGCCAGCCGGAGATTCAGAACGTCGCCGACCGCATCTCGGCGTACTTCGTCCCGGCCGTCATCGCCAACGCGTTGCTGTGGGGGGCTCTCTGGGTCGTCGCGCCCGACACGCTGGCGAGTTTCGTGGGCGGGTTGCCGGTGTGGGGACTGGCGGCCGGCGGTCCCGCCACCGTGGGCGTCACCGAGTTCGCCGTCGTCGTCTTCGCGTCGGCGGTCCTCATCGCCTGCCCCTGTGCGCTGGGGCTGGCGACGCCCGCCGCGACGATGGTCGGGACCACCATCGGCGCCCGCAACGGCGTCCTGTTCAAGGGTGGCGACGTGCTGGAACAGGTCCGCGACATCGACACCGTCGTCTTCGACAAGACGGGGACGCTGACCGAGGGCGAGATGGAACTGACCGACGTGGAAGTAGTCGAAGCGGCCGCGGACGGTGGCGAGCAGACTGCCGCCGACGGGGGCGAACTCCGTGAGGCCCCCGAACTCACCGAGGCGTACGTCCTCGAACTGGCCGCCAGCGCCGAGAGCGGGAGCGAACACCCCCTCGCACAGGCCATCGTCGAAGGTGCTCGGGAACGCGGTATCGACGTCCCGAACGCCGAGGACTTCGAGAACGTCCCGGGTCACGGCGTGCGGGCGACGACGCCCCACGGCGAGGTGCTGGTCGGCAACCGGAAACTGCTCGAAGACAACGGTGTGGACACCTCGCCCGCCGAGGAGCAGATGGACGCCCTCGAACGCGAGGGGAAGACGGCTATGTTGGTCGCTGTCGACGACACGGACTCGGGATTCCGCCTCGCCGGCGTCGTCGCCGACGCGGACACCGTCAAGGAGAGCGCCGCCGACGCCGTTTCCGGCCTCCGCGAACGCGGGACCGACGTCTGGATGATTACGGGTGACAACGAGCGCACCGCTCGCGCCGTCGCCGAAGAGGTCGGCATCGACCCCGAGAACGTCCGCGCGGAGGTGCTGCCAGAGGACAAGGCCGAAGCCGTCGAAGACATCCAGTCTGGCGGGAAGCGGGCGATGATGGTCGGCGACGGCGTCAACGACGCCCCGGCGCTCGCGACGGCCACGGTCGGGTGTGCGATCGGCTCTGGCACCGACGTGGCCATCGAAGCGGCCGACGTGACCCTGCTCCGTGATGACCCCGCGGACGTGCTGAAGGCCATCCGCATCTCCGAGGCGACGCTCCAGAAGATCAAGCAGAACCTCTTCTGGGCACTGGGGTACAACACCGTGATGATTCCGCTGGCCTCGCTGGGTCTGCTCCAACCGGCGCTCGCGGCGGCGGCGATGGCCGCCTCCTCGGTGTCGGTGCTGGCCAACAGCCTCGCGTTCAGGCGCTACACCCCTGACGACGACTACGAACTGCTGGGCTTCTTCCGGCCCTGACCGGGGGTTCCAGTACACTAATCTGGCACGAGACCCGAGTGGAGGCCAGTGAGCGATTCACAGCGCGCCGACCGGTCGGGAGCGGACAAACGGCCGACGGGACTGGGCGTCCGTCTGCGGGCGCTGTGGCGCGCCCTCGTCGTCGGCTGGCAGTTCGTCCCCTTCGTCCTCGCGTGGGCCCGCGACCGAAAACGGTTCCTGTTGTTCGGCCGCTCGCGCTCGGTCTCCAGCGACGACCGGACTCGGCGGGCGCGAAAACTGAAACAGACGTTCGTGGACCTCGGGCCGGCGTTCATCAAACTCGGACAGATGCTCTCGACGCGGCCCGACGCACTGCCGGCCGAGTACATCGAGGTGCTCTCGGAACTACAGGACAAAGTGCCGCCGGACCCGTGGGCCGACATCGAACCGCTGCTCGAACGGGAACTCGACGGCGCCGTCGACGATCGGTTCGGGGCGTTCGACACCTCGCCCATCAGCGGCGCGTCGCTCGGACAGGTGTACGAGGCAGAACTCGACGGCCAGCGAGTCGCCGTGAAGGTGCTGCGGCCCGGCATCCGCGAGCGCGTCGAGTCGGACCTGCGTGTGCTGGCCGCGCTGACGCCGATTTTGACCTCGGGCGCGGGCCCCGGACAGGCGTTCACGCTGGAGAACCTCACAGCGGAGTTCTCGGCGACCATCCGCCGCGAGATGGACTACGCACACGAGGCCCGGATGCTCCGAGAGATCGGTGCCAGTTTCGCCAACGACGAGGGCGTCGCCATCCCGGACGTGATAGAGAGTCACACGACGGGCCGCGTGGTGACGATGGAGTACGTCGACGGGGTGAAAATAGACGACGTGGCACGGATCGACGAGCTGGGTATCGACCGGGCTGAGCTCGTCCAGCGCCTCGAAGAGGTGTACATCCAGATGATCGTCGAGGACGGGCGCTTCCACGCCGACCCGCACCCCGGCAATCTGGCGGTCCAACCCGACGGGACTCTCGTCTTCTATGACTTCGGGATGACGGGGCGACTCGGGCCACAGACGCGCGACCAGTTGATGGAGTTCTACGTCGGACTGGCGACTGACGACGTCGACCGGGTGATGGACGCGTTCGTGGCGATGGGGGCGCTCGACCCGATGGCCGACCGCGAGGTGATGCGCGAGGCGTTCGAGATCGTCATCGAGCAGTTCCGCGGCGAGGACATCAGCGAGTACCGAATCGAACAGCTCGTCGGCCAGTTCGAAGACCAACTGTACGAGTTCCCGATGCGACTCCCGCAGGACCTCGCGCTGGTCGTCCGCGTGACGACTGTACTCGAAGGCGTCTGTCGCACGCTCGACCCCGACTTCGACTTCATCGAGATAATCACCGAGTACGTGATGCAACAGGGTGCGGCCGACGCTGGCAAAGCCATCCGCGAGGAGGTGCAAGCGACGATGAGTCGGGCGGGCCGGTCGCTCGTGACGACGGCCCCGAAGGCGGAGGCGGCGCTTGACACGGCGAGCCGTGGCGAGTTGGTGCTGGAGACGATACTGAAAGACAGCGACGGCCTCGCCCGGCAGATGGCCAGACGGCTCTTGCTCGGGATGGTCGCCGCCGCCGGCGTCCCGGTGGCGGCGTTCTTCTACGTCGATGCGACGCTCCCGTCCACCGCGCTCGCGCTCGGCGGATCGGCCGCCACGCTCGGGCTACTGGCGTGGTCGTTCCGCCGACAGCGGCGGCCCGCGTTCACGACGCCGCAGTTCACGCGCCACGAGATGCGACGGCGGCGCGAGGAGTAATCAGAGGTCGCCCGAGCGGGCCAGCCGTCGAATCTCGTCGGCCCGCGCTCGTATCTCGGTCCACTCCTCCTCGTCCGTGTTGTCGACGTGGGTGTACAGCAGTCCCATCCGGTGGTTCGAGCGCAGCGCGTCCTCGTTCCGATCCAGAAAGTCCCAGTAGAGCGCGTTGAACGGACACGCACCCTCGCCGGTGGTCTTCGTCTCGTCGTACGGACACCCCGAGCAGTAGTCGCTCATCTCGTCGAGGTAGTTCGCCGAGGCGGCGTACGGTTTCGTCGCGAAGACGCCCGCCCCGTAGAGGCCCATCTCGACGACGTTGGGCGTCGTCACCCAGTGGAAGGCGTCGACGTAGCCAGCGTGGAACCAGCGGTTCAGTTGCGCCGGTTCCACGCCGTAGATGAGCCCGAAATTGGCGAGAACCATCAGGCGCTCGATGTGGTGGGAGTACCCACGGGCCCGGACGCCATCGACCACGTCAGAGAGGCAGGCCATGTCTGTCTCGCCCGTCCAGTAGAACTCGGGCACGTCCTCGGTCGCGCCGAGTTGGTTCGCGTCGGCCAGCGCGGGCATCTCCCGACGGTAGACGTGCCGGAGAAACTCTCGCCAACCGAGGACCTGTCGCACGAACCCTTCGACGCTGTTGAGCGGGGCCTCGCCGCCTTCGTAGGCGGCTATCGATCGTTCGACTACCTCGTCTGGAAGGAGCAGGCCGAGGTTCAGCGACGTCGACAGGAGACTGTGACTCATGGCCCACTCGTCGCCGCGCATCGCGTCCTGATACGGCCCGAAATCGGTGAGGCGGTGGGTGACGAAGTGGTCCAGCGCACGAACCGCCTGCCGTCGGGTCACCGGCCAGCAGAACGACTCGGGGTCGGCCCAGTCGCCGCCGTACGGCGGGTCGTCGTAGCTACCGTCGAACGTCTCTCGGACCCACTCGGCGACGGCCTCGGTGGTCTCGTCCCGTTCGAAGGTGGGTGGGTCCGCCGGGGTCCAGTCGTCAGGCGGTGTCTCGCGGTTC
Organism: Haloarcula pellucida; assembly: GCF_014647235.1. Taxonomy (GTDB): domain Archaea; phylum Halobacteriota; class Halobacteria; order Halobacteriales; family Haloarculaceae; genus Haloarcula; species Haloarcula pellucida. Next base: position 616,031 of record NZ_BMOU01000001.1, on the reverse strand, counting down.
TGGTCGTCGTAGTTCCACTCGCCGCCGACCGGGTCGCCGTCGTCCATCAGGTACCCCGTCGACCGGCGCATGAACCGGTAGAACTCCTCGTGACGGTAGCGGCCGTCACTGGCCCACGTATCGAACTGGCCGGGTGAACAGAGAAACCGCTCGTCCGGGACGAACTCGACGGCGCCGCCCGCGTCGGCGACGATGCGCTCGATGCGCTCGCGTGCGCCGGGCGCCTGCGGCATCGTCGTCACCAGCGTGTCGTCCGGACGGCCCTCGAAGTGGGCGGTGAGTCCTTCCTCGAACGTGTCTACCTGTCGGTAGTCGACAGTCCGTCCCTCGGCGCGGAGGTCGTCTCTGAAGTGCCGCAACGCGGCGAACACCAGCGTCAGTTTGTGTGGGTGATACGGCAGTTTTCGAGCGAACGACTCGGCTTCGACGAGGAGGACACGCTCGTCCGGTCGACGCGCCAGCGGCCCCCGCCGCCGAACCAGATGGTCGGCTCTGAGCCAGACCGTCACGACAGCCACCTCACTCGCATACCGGGACACACGACAGCCACCGGAATGAACCCCCGTCCAAACTGTGTCGGTATCGAGTACTTGATCCCGAGATCACCGATACGCAGAAGAGTCAAGTTTCTGTAACGAACTCGTTCGGCGCGGCCGTTTTATCTACCACCGGAACTGCCGAATTTCAGACTCTCGGACCCACATGATCGTCTATTCTGTTGTCGTCGAAGCGACTACCTTTAGTGTCTGGAACTCGAAATTCGGGCGCATGACAGACCACCTCGATCGGCGGACGTTCATCCAGAGCACCGCGGCCGTGTCGGGCGCCGGACTCCTCGCTGGCTGTGGCGGGTCCGGCGGCGACAGCGGTGGGTCGGATGGCGAGTCCGGCGGCGACAGCGGTGGCACCGAGACGGCCGACAGTACGCCGACGGACACCGAAGGCGGGAGCGGCGGTGACGTCCCGTCCGACGTGAGCGACTACCTCTCCGACGTCGGGAACTTCGACGGTACCGTCGCGGACGAGACCGGGACCGGGAACGTCGAAGTGACAGTCGGTGCCGAGGGCAACGGCGGCGCCTACGCCTTCGCCCCCGCGGCGGTCCGCATCGACGCCGGAACGGACGTCAACTGGTCCTGGACCGGCGAGGGTGGCTCCCACAACGTCGTCCACGAGGAAGGCGAGTTCGAGAGCGACCTCGTCACCGAGTCCGGCAACGACTTCCAGCACACCTTCGAGTCCGCTGGCGTCTATCTCTACTACTGTCAACCACACAAGAGCCTCGGCATGAAGGGCGCCATTATCGTCGAGTAACGGTTTCCGACTCGGGTCTCCGTTTTCACCGACCGCCCAGTGACGACCGCCCCGCGACGTACAGCGAGTACGCGACGACGGCGAACCCCACCATCGTCAGCGCGTTCTCGAACACCAGCGCCGTCTGGGTATCGAAGCCAAAGACCTGATCGGCCACGCCGGCCAGCAACGACCCGGACGTGACCGTCCCGAACCCGACGGCGAGATACGTCAGCCCCCGCGACCGGGACTTCACCGCCGCCTTGGCGGCGAAGTAGGTGATGAGACCGCCCAGTAGCAGCGTGACTGTCTTGAACCCGAGGACGACGAGTGGTATCTGTCCGTTCATAGTTCCTCACTGACGCGGGACCAGAGGCGCGCTAACCGCTCGTCCGGCGTCTCGCGGTCCCGCAAGACGTCGACGTCGAACGAGTCTCTCCCGTCGAGAGCGACGAACACCCCGGTACAGTCCCGGACGTACGTCGTCTCGTGGTGGCCGTCGGACCGGATGTCCGTCTCTTCGGAAACGAGTGCGGCGTCGCTCAACTGTTCGAGCTTTCGGTACGTACTCGTCAGTGGGAGTTCACAGGCGTCGGCCACTCGTTTCGCGGAGAGCGGTTCGTCGAGCGTCGCGAGGATGTCGCGACAGTCCGGGTCGGCCAACGCCTCGAACGTGGCCTGCTGGTCGGGCGGGTCGTCTCCTGACACGGGGGGACCTCCTGTGGGCGACAGTGGGGCGGATGGAGTGGTACGCTCGGTTTCGTGACGGCGACTCTCGGTGGCTTTCCCACGGAGCGGCATTCAACGTGACGGTCGGGTCGGCGGGTCCCGTCCGGTCGGTGATAAACGACCATCAGATAAAGGGTGCCCGTTGATTTCCAGATTCTGGAAAGCACGCCCACGGTTTTCGGGTCGCCCTCGCGTAGCGGGACACGCAATGGAACGGCCCTCCACCCGCAGACGGTTCCTCGCGAGTACAGCACTGACCGGACTCGCCGCGACCGCCGGTTGTCTCTCGACCGGTGAGACGACACAGGCCGTCGGAGACGCGGCCGACGGTACAGTCACCGCGTCGACCGAGACAGCCGAACTGACGCCCCCTGACTCCCTCGAAGAGTGGCTCGCGGACGCCAACGGCTACGACGGGGACCCCCGAACGTTCGGACGGGGGTCCCGGCCGACGATCTCCGTCGGCCACGAGACGGACCGTGGCTGGGCGTTCGACCCACCGGTCATCGAAGTGACGCCGATGACCTTCGTCCGGTGGGACTGGACCGGTCACGGCGGCCAGCACAACGTCGTCGCCCTCGACGGGACGTTCGACAGCGGCCGCACGAACGCCCAGTCGGGCACTGGCTACCACTTCATCTTCGAAGAGACGGGCGAGTACCCCTTCGTCTGTGAACCTCACAGCGAAGCGGGGATGAAAGGCGCCGTCATCGTCCGCGAGGTGCCGACGACGGGCTACGAGGCAGTCGACGAGTGGGTAGCCGAGGCCGGCAACTTCGAGGGGACCGTCGCCGACCGTACCGGCAGCGACACCGCCGCGGTCACCGTCGGCGCCGAGGGCAACGGCGGCGCCTTCGCGTTCGACCCGCCCGTCGTGCGAATCGACGCCGGGTCGACCGTCCGCTGGGAGTGGACCGGGGACGGCGGCGCTCACAACGTGGTGTTCGAGAACACCGACGTCAGTTCCGGCGACGTGGCGAGCGAACCCAGCACGACGTTCGAACACACGTTCGACGACCCGGGACAGTATCTCTACGCCTGTCTGCCGCACAAGGCACTCGGGATGCGGGGCGCTGTCGTCGTCGAGTAAACGACCACGCCGCGGTACCGTCCCATACTTCCCCTCTCCGAGTCCGCGTCCCTCGCCTCCGCTCCTCGCAGAACGGGCGTGCAGTGAACGCAGCGAGCGAACCGGCACGGCGGGATTCGAACCCGAGGCAACCGCTCACTCCGTTCGCGTTTGCGTGATCCGAATCCAGTGCCCGTTCGCTCGTCGCCCCCGCTCCTCGCAGAACGGGCGTGGCGGGATTCGAACCACGGTCACTCCCGTTCGCTCGCGATGCTCGCTCACCTCTCGTTCCCTGATTAGAATCCTGCCATGCCGGTTCGCTCCCTGCGGTCGCTGCACGGGCGTGACGGGATTCGAACCGGAGCAAGACGGTCGCCTCGCTTCGCTCGGCGCTGCGACTTGCAGGGCTCGAACTCCGTGCCCGTTCGCTCGTCGCCCCCGCTCCTCGCAGAACGGGCGTGGCGGGATTCGAACCCGCGCTCTAGGGGTTAGGAACCCCTCGCCCTCGTCCACTAGGCCACACGCCCTGCCCGGACGGTGGCGTGACTGCTGGAAAACGATTTCGTTCGGACGAAAGAGGAAAATCCGGGGCTTAGTTGTTCGACTCGGTCGCCGTCTCCTCGGTACTCGAGGTGTCCGTGCTGGCGTCGGCCGTCTCGCCAGCGCTGGCGTCAGTACCGCCCTGTTTCATCTCTTCGAGTTCCTGTTCGACCTCTGTCCGCCCTTTCTGGAACTCACCCATCGCCTCACCGGTCGAGCGTGCGAGTTTCGGAATCTTGTTCGCCCCGAAGAGGAGGACGGCGATGAGGAGGATGACCATCATCTCCGTCGTGCCCGGCATCCCCGGGAACAGTGGTACGAATGTCCCTGACATTGTAACCGAAGTTTACGTGGTTGCTATTATAGTCTTTTTGCTCATCGTCGGCGCGTGATACCGCGTTATAGGCCTTTTCACGCTTCGAGCATGGAATTCACTCCGACGCGAACAGCGACTGGATAGCAGGTGGGTTCGAAACAGGGACCTACTGCTGGGCTAAGCGTGCCGTAACGTCGTCTACCCACTCGGGGACGGCGACATCGGCGAGGGTGCCGTCGCGCCACGTCGTCACGACGTCTGTCTCACCGTCACGAGTCAGGTCGATACGCCACTTCCGGCCGTCCTCGGCGGTGATGTCGAAGCGAGCGCCGCCGGAGGACAGCGACTCGACGTGTTCGACGGTCACTTCGATTCCGGTATAGACCTCCATCGTGTCGGGCATATCCGGGGAGACGGGTCCCGGGGTGTTAAAACGAACCGTCGAACTGATCGGATAGGTGTCGGATAGTCGCTAGTAGAGGCATCAGGGACGGCAAAACGGTCACAAAGGATTTCAGACAGGAGGCGAAAGCCACGGCCATGCTTACAGTCGGTGACGAGGCGCCCGATTTCACCGCACCGCTCGCCAACGGTGGCATCGGTGAACTGTCGCTGTCAGATGCCGTCGCCGACGGCCCTGTCGTCCTCGCGTTCTTTCCCGGCGCGTTCACGAGCGTCTGTGGCGACGAACTGGAAGCGTTCGACGAGCGTCGGGACGAACTGGTCGACGCGAGCGCGACGGTCTACGGCGTCAGCATCGACACGCCGTTCGCACAGAACGCCTTCCGCGACCAACTCGGCCTCGGTTTCGCTCTCGTCAGCGACAACGAGCGAGCGATAATCGACGCGTACGACGTCTCGATGGACTTCGAGGGACTCGGCGTCTACGACCTGGCGAAACGCTCCGTGTTCGTCGTCGACGACGGGCGACGGATAACCTACGCGTGGGCGACGGACGACCCCGGAGTCGAACCGAACTACGACGACGTCCTCGATGCAGTGCGGGCGACCTGATCGAACGGGGGCGGCCTTTTTCTCGCTGGCACGCCTTGTCGTATCTATGAGCGAGACAGAGGGTGCTGCCGCCGGGCGTATCTACGACCCCAGCCGTGACCACGCGTTTCCGGACGAACGGGTCAACGCCGTCCTCGAACTGTTGGCGAGCGACGACGAGGTACAGGCGTACCTCCACGCCCAAAACGTCAACCCGGTCATGCGAAAGCGGTACAACGACCACGGAAAGAAACACATCGACATCGTCCGCAACCGGGCGCTGTGTCTCTACGACCTGCTCAAACAGGGTGGTGTCGAGTTCAACGGTGCCGACGACCACGACCTAGACGAGGCCGACGAGGCCGTCATCATCGCCTTCGCCGCGACGCTTCACGACATCGGACACGTCGTCCACCGCGACGAACACCCGTACTACTCGATACCGCTCGCCGCGGACCTGCTGGACAGACTGCTAACGGAGTTCTACGACGTGAACGAACTGGTTCGGGTGAAAGGCGAAGTGCTCCATGCCATTCTCTGTCACCACACCGAGGAGATCCCGCTGACGCTGGAAGCCGGCGTCGTCAGAGTCGCCGACGCGCTGGACATGGAGCGTGGTCGCTCGCGCATCCCCTACGAACGGGGCGGCCGCGGCATCAACACCGTCTCCAGTCAGGCCATCGAGACGGTGACACTCAGCAGCGGCGAGGACTACCCCGTGCTGGTCGAAATCGAGATGAACAACGCGGCGGGCGTCTATCAGGTCGACAACCTCCTGAAGGCGAAGTTGAACGACTCCGGCCTCGAAGAACACATCCGCATCGTCGCGTTGAACTCCCGCGAGGACGGCAACCGGATCGTCGAACGCATCGAGCTCTGAGACGCAAACCTGTATCTGACACAACCGTTTTGTAGCCCGCCGCCGTACCTCTGTGTATGAGTCTCACACCCATGGACGAGCCAAAGGGTGACCACACCGGTGCGCTCCCAGAGGTGGAGGACGACCCCGGCCTCGTCCAGCGGTTTCGGCTTCGGGCCCGTGGGTTCCTCCGCAGTCTTCCGGGTGGGGACCGACTGCTCTCGTGGGGCGACGACCGCGGCGGTGACCGTCCACAGTCTCGGGTCCACATCGACGGCCTCGCCGACCGGGCCGTAGAGCCACCCGAATGTCCCCGTATCGGCGACCTGCCACGGCGCGACCGCCCGTTTACCTACCCCACTCGCAACCACAGCGAACGGAACCGGGTCGACCTCGTCTGCGTCGAGACGGACGACAGACTGACAGTCTCGCTGCCGGAGAACCCCGACGCGACGCTGACCTCCGACACCTGGGAGCGCGTCGAACCGTAACCGTCGCTCGCTCGTTTCTCACGTTCAGATCGGTGTGTCGAGCGACGGACACACCGGCTTACTCGAAGAACAGATCGGTCCCCGGCACTGCGACGACGTCGGCCGGCAGTTCGGTGAGCCACTCGGTCCCCTCTGCGTCCCCGTCGCCACTCGACTGGTCGTTTTGTAGCGACGCCGCGAAGACGACGAAGTACCGTTCTGCAGTCCGGTCACCGTCTGCGCTGTGAGCCTCGTAGTGCCAGACGCCCTCGACGGCGGTGAGTTCGACGGCGTACCCAGCGTTCGTCTCGATCCACTCTCGAGCGGTCGCCGCGAAGTCCTCGTTCGGGCCGACGCTCGCCGACGGAATCTTCCAGTCACACGTCTCGGTGACCTGCATCACCAGCGTCTCGCCGTCGCCGTTGCGGACCCCGACTGGCGCCATGTCGTCCATCTTCTCGAGTTGGTCGACCGTGGCTGCGTCGACGGTATCCGTCTCCTCGTGGAACGTGACGTCGTCGCGGTCGCGTAGCGATTCGGCGTCGTAAATCGGGCCGGTCGTGGGCGCTGCGTCGGATGCAGTCATAAATTCTTGAGTGGGCCAGACAAACTCAAAAACGGGATCTACTATCGAACAGTCGAGTTAAGATTCCCTACTCTTGACAGACACAATCAGTATCTGCTCATTTTGATATTCAGCAGTATATTTCTCAGATTCACTGAAAGAGCTTTCAGTCACCAGGTGTCGCTGAAGGTATAGATAATCTGGGTCGAGGTCGTTTTCCGCGGTCAATTTGCTGAAACAGGTTGTGTTTGAGCAACTATACACTGATTCCAGCATTTCTAAGTGGTGTTGGTACGCGCCGGGGCCATCCCACTCTGCACCCCAGGGCACGACCAAACTCGTGCGTTTAGCGAAAAAAGGGAACTCTTCTTCAGCGCCTTGAACTATGAATGTTGCATCACTGGCAGTCTCAGTTTTGGCCCATTTGGCGGCATCTCTATCTGCATCGGAAAACGAATCGTGTGGTAACGATTGGGCAGCTCCGACTCCGGCGAAAGCCGCGGCAAAAACCAAGCCGACACTTACGATCGCAGCACTTCGCCGTCTGAGCGACAATTGGTCTATATCGATTTGACTGACCCAGTTCGGAAGGAAATCGATAACCACAATCGCTATAGATATTAACAGCAGAGAAAACGTGAATCGGATTGTCCCTCCTAAGAAGACTGCAGTCGCCACGAAGAGAGCAACCACGTGGAAGCGATACTCGTAGAATAAAATACCGAGGCAAAGAATACCGAGGTACCATAGCAGTTTCTCGATGAGTCCGTGTGTTGGCAGCGATATTACTGCGTAGAGATGGTGGTGAACTTCGAATAACCCCCCATGAGTTCCTGAGGCATATAAAAAAATATCAACGCCGTGAGTGAATGTAACCCACAGTATCCATGGTGCCGAAATGAGAAAGCCGATAGTAGCAATATTGCCACCACATCTGAAGCCGTCAATTGATCTGTCACTACCAACCCAGAGACCCACTGTTCCAAAGCCAGCGAATACTGCATAGACTGGATGGGTCAGGACAGTAAGTCCAAAGGCAACACCAGCTCCGATTTGAAGTTTGGCGGACTCTGTCTGAAAAGATTTTAACGCGAGTGCGAGCGTCACAAAAGATAGGCAAAACGCAAGACCACGGATGACTCCTCCGTGACCTAGATGCCATCTAAAAACAGGTAGAGAAATAGTCACCAGCACCGACGCTAAGGCCGCTGCTCGTCTTGTCGATAGTTGTCTCACGAATAGGTAGATAGCGAGCGGACTGAGAGTAAACCAGAGAAGCCGCAAGGCAAATGAGGCATATCTGTAAGATAACCCTGATACATCAACACCGATTGCAAGTAAATAAAACCCAAGTGGCGAATAGCCAAACGGAATCCCGTTTGAAGTGAAGTATGGAATTGTTTTTGGAGGCACATAACCGTTTGAAGAAATTGACTCTGCCATTGCCCAGAACAGAGCCGGATACTGACCTGTTTTGTGGGTTGAGATATACACTACGGAGATTAAAATCGCAGACAATACTCCTGGAATAGTATATAAAAATCGTCTGTATTCAACCACTTCTAGCGGTGTTAATTGAGTAGGTTACTAACACTTGTGGTTTATATATTAATCTAGTTAATGCGATAATTGACTGAGTACATATTATTTCCGTCCACAGTATCAACTACAACCCTGTACTGACCGGACCGGTTTGTTCGATTAGGAGCTGAGTCTGTGCGAGATATGCGCCCCATGTCTTGCACGGCTATCAGAACAGCTTTCTGAATCGGTAGAAACTCCGATTGTCAATACGCAGTGACGTTCTAACAGTTCATTCGCTCGCTCTGGTCTATAATCAGTGACCCATATCGATCAATAGAGACGAAACAGTAGCCGTCTTACTGATATACGCCGATAGAAATACTATCAGGGCGGACTTCGACACGAAAGTTTCGACCGTATTCGATATGATATTCTCCGAATGTCACCGACCCGGTAATACTCATACCGTTGCCCTCAACGCTCAGTTCGTATGTCCCCTGTTGGCGGATACCCGCTTCGACTACCATGGCTTCGCCAGACTGGACTGTTTCACTGCGCGCACTGCGACTTAGAGGGTTCAAATCCCGCAAGTCCGCAGTTCCGACTCACGGTTTGTTCGTCGGAAAAGTGCGGCGGCCGGGATTTGAACCCGGGCCATGAGCTTGGAAGGCTCAGGTCCTACCACTAGACCACCGCCGCTCACTTCGGTCGCGTCGTCGTTCGCAAACCCCGCGGATGTGTTCACCACCGCCGCACGTACTACGGCACTGGTGCGCGAACGTATGCACTGATAGAGGGAAGGTCAATAAGGAACTTTCCTTTCTGGTTCGACCACGGCGTAGCAGTTCCCGCTCGATAACTCCATCGAGCGGCGGGTCAGGCCGCTTGCGGCGACGTCGCGTTCGAACTCCGCCGGCGCGTAGATGTGATAGAAGCGTGGCACCGTCTCCCCGCCGGGGAGCGTCCAGTCGACTGTCGTGTCGAACCCCGTCTCGGCGTCGGCGGGCGCGTCGAAGCGGTCGTGGGCAGTGCTCCACGCGCTGACGAGCGCTCGGCCGTCGGGGCGGAGGACGCGGGCGAGTTCGTCGAGACTGGCACGGCGGTCGGCGGCCGTCGGGAGGTGATGCAGCGTCGCGACGTAGATGGCGAGGTCCACGCTGTCGGCACGGAGCGGGAGTCGCGTGGCGTCGCCTTGCAACAGGGAGACGCGGGGTCCGATACGGTCCTGTGCTTCACAGAGCAGCGTCCGGCTGGCGTCGAGGCCGAGGACCCGGTCGGCGACGTCGGCCAGTAGTTCTGCGTGCCGGCCGTTGCCACACCCTACGTCGAGCGCCGTCCCAGCCCCGTCGGCGTCGTCGACGAACGACTCGACCTCCGGCCACGCGAACTCGCGAGTCTTCGAGAAGTGGTCGCCGATTCGCTCGTACGTTCGGCGAACGCCCACGCGGGAACGGTCGTCCATATGCAAGCCAGTGTGAACGACGGCTTACCCGTTTCGACCGCGCACCGCCTGTACAGCACAACTATATGCTCGATTACATAAATATCCGTCCAAGAGGGATTGGATTTTGCCGAATATTCTGGACGGATGCTGACCTTATACTCATTATACTGTGCACTATATTGGACGTACGGTGTTTTTCACCCGCACTAATCGGTCATTGTTTAGGTGAGATTCAAATAGGAGTCTTCCAACCCACCGGGTGATGCGAAATACGTTGACAAACGGACGAAGAAACAGACTCGTTTCAGACGAACAGTCACAAATGGGGGCAGACCCATGGTGAGTGTCGAGACGCTGGCCACGGGCGTGAACCTGCTGTGGGTCCTCATCGCGTCGTTTCTCATCTTCTTCATGAAGGCTGGGTTCGCGATGTTGGAGGCCGGGCAGGTCCGTGCCAAGAACGTCTCGAACCAGTTGACACAGAGTCTCATCACACTGTGTGTCGGGCTGTTGGTGTTCTTCGTCGCCGGTGAGGCCGTCGCCCGCGGCGTCGCAGTCGCGACCGGGGCCGACGTTCCGACGCTGTTTGGCTACATCGGTGGGGACCTGACCACGTCGGTGAACTGGCTGATGGGCGGGATGTTCGCCATCGCCGCGGCGAACATCGTCTCCGGTGGCGTCGCCGGTCGCTGTCGGCCCCGGATGTACGTCATCTACACCGCGTTTATCACGGCCCTCGTCTATCCGATCGCCGTCGGTCTGACGTGGAAGGGTGGGCTACTCGCACAACTCGGCTTCACCGAGTTCGCCGGCGGGATGGTCATCCACGGGATGGGGGGCCTCTCCGGTCTGACCGCCGCCTACGTCCTCGGGCCGCGACTGGGTCGCTACAACGAGGACGGGAGCGCGAACGTCATCCCCGGCCACTCCGTCACGCTGGCGGTGCTGGGGACGCTCATCCTCGCGTTCGGGTGGTACGGCTTTAACGTCGGGACGGCGGCGACGGTGTTCTCGCCAAACGGCGGCGAGATTTCGCTCGGCTCCTTTGCGGCCGCCGGCCGCGTCGCCATCGCGACGTCGCTCGGGATGGTCGCCGGTGGTCTCTCGGCCGGCGTCGTCGCGTGGTACAAGACCGGCAAGGTCGACACGCTCTACCTCGCCAACGGGATGCTCGCCGGTCTCGTCGGCGTCACCGGGGCCGCGAACGTACTGACGTGGGCCGGTGCGCTGTTCCTCGGTACCCTCGCTGGTGCGCAACTGCCCGTCGTCTTCGACGTCGTCGAGAAACGCCTCCAGATAGACGACGTCTGTGCCGTGTTCCCCGTACACGGCTCTGCCGGTATCCTCGGTATCGTGCTGTACCCGCTCCCGTACGTCTCGACGGTCGGCTTCGATCCCGGCCAAATCGCCGTGCAGGCGCTGGGCGTCGTCGTCATCGGGAGTGTCAGTGTCGCCGCCACGTACGCGCTGTTCACCGTCACGACAGCACTCGGCTGGGCGCGCGTCGACGCCGACAGCGAGCGCGAGGGCCTCGACATCTCCGGCCACGGAGTCGAGACGTACCCCGAGTTCGCCAGTCCCGACACGCTGAACGACTCCGCCGTCCGCACCGACGGCGGGCACGCGTCCGACATCGAACTCGTGATGGCCGTCGTCCGTCCCGAGAAACTCGGCGCGGTCAAGGAGGCGCTCACCGACGTCGGCGCACCGTCACTGACCGTGACGAACGTCTCCGGTCGGGGCTCCCAACCCTCGAAGACGGGGCAGTGGCGCGGCGAGGAGTACGTCGTGGACCTCCACCAGAAGGTCAAGGTCGAGTGCGTCGTCGCCGACGTCCCCGGTCAGCAAGTCGCCGAAGCGGTTCGGGAGGCGGCTCACACGGGCGAGAAGGGCGACGGCAAGGTGTTCGTCGTCCCCGTCTCCGACGCAGTGCAGGTCCGTACCGGCAACCGCGGTCCGGAAGCGGTCTGAATCGAGCGCACAGACACCGAATTTTCGTTACTCGTCGCCGTACGTCTCGGGGTAGGCCTCGGCCAGCAATTCGGGCCGGTCGAGGAGGCGCTCACGCACCGGGTCGATGACCTCGGAGATAGCGGTCCCGACTGCGGGCTTGAGGTCGGCGGGGTGGAGTTCGCCGCTGACGAAGTCCTCCTCGACGGCCTCGTAGCTCTCGTAGGTCAGGTCGCCGCCGTACTCCTCGGGGCGTTCGACGACGAACGGTTCGCCCTCGACGTCGAGTACCGGGAAGACGAGGTGGTTCAGGTACTCCAGCACGCCGTTGTCCTCGACGTCGCCGGCCGGACAGTACGCCTGTCCGATCTTCTCCTCGACCTCGTCGGGGCTGTCCGTGAGGTTCACCTTCGAGGCGGCGTCCGAGGCGCTCATCTTGCCGCCCGAGAGACCCGACAGGAGCGGCGCGAAGACACAGACCGGCGAGTGGCCGCCGTGGTCGGGGAGAATCTCCCGGGAGAGCATGTAGATGCCGCGCTGGTCGACGCCGCCGTAGGCGATGTCGGCGTCTAAGGCCTTCACGTCGAGCGTCTGCATCAGGGGGTAGATGAGGCCGCCGAGGTTCGGGCTCTCGGACTCGCGGACGACTTCGCTGGCCGCGCGCTGGGTGCGGGCGATGGTCGTCTCCGCGGCCATGCGGTACATCTCCAGCGTGTACTCCTCGTCTAGCTGGAAGTCGGTTCCCCGGACGAACTCGACGTCGTCGGGGTCGGCGCCGGCGGCGTCTATCATGCCCTCGATGGCGACGCGGTAGTACTCAGAGCGGGCGTCCAGCAGGTCGAACGGGCTCTTGTTGTCGTCGAGATGGGCGTGCAGGTCGGCGATGAGCACCGTCACGTCGACGTCGGCCCGCAGGAAGTCCGCGAGCTTCCGCATCGTCGTGAAGTGGCCGATGTGCATCTCACCGGTTGGCGCGTAGCCGATGTACGCCGACGGGTCGCCGTCCTCGAACAGTCCCTCGAGCTCGTCTTCCGTGACGACCTCCTGAGTGTGCCGGCTCACGAGGTCGAGTCGGTCGGCCGTATCCATACGCTCCGGTCCCCGCTCCGGCGAGTAAAACGTTCCTGTGTGGCCCCGTCGGTCGAGTGCTTACTCGGCGGCAGTCTGCGGGCGGTGCATCGGGTCCTGCCCGTCGCCGATCGCGCCGGCGTACCCCCGCGCAAAGAGGTGGTAGCCGACGACCTGCCCGTAGAAGGCGAACACCGCGCCGACGAGGATGAGGACGAGGACGCCGCCCAGCCCCGCGATGACGAACAGGGCGACGTAGGCCTCGACGACGGCGACGACGTAGATTGGACGGCGGGCCACGCTCGCGATGACTCGAACCTCGAACGCCGCCGTGAGGCGGTCTGTCGTCGCCAGTCGTGTGAGCGCACCCGGCAGGAGATACGCCGAGGCGAGACCGGCGACCGACGCGAAGAGCAACAGGGCGCTCCCGAGCAACGGCGCGCCCGACACCCGAGCGAGGACGCCGCCCAGCGTCACGAGGACCGGGACGAGGAGGTAGGCGACCTGCACGCCGATGACTCGCGCGCCGTCGACGAACAGGTCGCCCCAGTCTTCGAACTTCGGTGGGTGTGGCCGGCCGTCGGCCGTCGACCGCAGTACGCGGAGGAGGTACCCCTGGACGGGGATAAGCGGGACGAACAGCACCGCGCCCACGAGCGTCAGCAGACTCCCCGTTATCACGGTCCAGAGCCACCCCGGGCCCCGCTGAGGGTAGAACAGCGCGTCGCGCAGCATTACGGGGTACTGCCCGGCCCCGATACTTATACCCCCACGCTGCGGCCACGGCCGCGGGGGACCCGAGTACACAAGCCCGTAGAGCCCAACTGTCGGGTATGTACACGGGGAAGACGGAGAAGGCGTGTTGCCTGTGCGGGAACCCGGACACGAAGACGCGGTTGGATCTCCCGCCGCGGGCGGTGCCCCTGCTGAAACACGCCGAACCTATCGCGTGGCGGGACATCGTCGGGGAGGTGTCCATCTACTTCTGTGCGGCCGACTGGGACACGGTGCGTGACCTCGTACTGGAGACGGGGATGAGTCCGCTGTCGCGCTGTAACGCCGCTCGCGCATCGTTCGACCTGCGGGAGGATTTCGAGGCCCTGCTCAACGACGTCCGGGACGAACCCGACCACAGCGACCTCGAAGCCGAGATGCTGGCCGATGCCGACGGGATACTCGAAAACCCCGAGGACCCCTACGTCGAGGAGCGGGACGTGGTCGAAGCGCGGGTCGTCCAGTGGGTGTTCGAGGACACCGAAGCGGAAGCCTGACCGGGGGACAGCGGGGCGTATCCAAACTGTTTTGAACACCCACGGCCCTGTGTCAACCGATGACTGTACGCGTAGGCGTCCTCGGAGCAACCGGCGCGGTCGGACAGCGACTCATCCAGTTACTCGACCCGCACCCGGACTTCGAGATCGCCGCACTGACAGCCAGCGAATCGAGCGCCGGAAAGAGCTACCGCGACGCCGCGAAGTGGCGCGTCGAGGCGCCCATCCCGGACGACGTCGCCGACATCACCGTCGGCGCGACGACGCCCGACGCCGTCCCGGACGACGTCGACCTCATCTTCTCCTCGCTGCCCTCTAGCATCGGCGCGGAGGTCGAACCCGAGTTCTGTGAGGCGGGCTACGTCGTCTCCTCGAACTCCTCGAACGGGCGGATGGACGAGGACGTCCCGCTGACGATTCCGGAGGTCAACGCCGACCACGTCGACCTCATCGAGGTCCAGCGAGACGAACGCGGCTGGGACGGCGCACTGCTGAAGAACCCCAACTGCTCGACCATCACGATGGTCCCGCCGCTGGCCGCTCTCGACCGTGCCTTCGACCTGACCGACGTGCGCGTCTCGACGCTGCAGGCCGTCTCCGGGGCGGGCTACTCCGGCGTCTCTTCGATGGAGATTATCGACAACGCCATCCCGCACATCGGCGGCGAAGAGCAGAAGATGGAGACCGAGTCCCGGAAGCTGCTGGGCTCTTTCGACGGCGCCGAAGTCGAACTCAACGACATGGACGTCGCCGCCTCCTGTAACCGCATCGCGACGCTCGACGGCCACTTAGAGAACGTCTGGACCGACACGGCCGACGACGTCACCGTCGAGGAAGCCGAAGACGCGATGGCGTCGGTCACCGGAATCGACCTCCCGTCCTCGCCCGAACGCCTCATCACGGTGTTCGAGGAACCGGACCGGCCCCAGCCCCGACTCGACCGGAACGTCGAGGACGGGATGGGCGTCGCAGTCGGCGGGTTCCGCGAGACCACCGACGGCGTCCAGTTCAACTGCCTCGCACACAACACGATGCGCGGCGCGGCCGGTGCGAGCGTGCTGAACGGCGAACTGCTCGCCCAGCGCGGGTACATCTAAAGCGAAATCTGATTCTGTAGCCCGTCCCACGCGCCGGTCTCCTCGGCGCGGCGGACGTTCTCGGCGACGATGTCCGCGAGCCTGTCGAAGTAGCTCGGCGTGTGGCCGGCGTTGTGCGGCGTGACGAGCACGTTCTCGAAGTCCCACAGGCGATGGTCGCTCGGGAGCGGTTCCGGGTCGGTGACGTCCAGTGCCGCCGCGCCGACGTGGTTGCGCTGGAGGGCGTCGACGAGGGCGTCGGTGTCGACCACCGGGCCGCGGGCGACGTTGACGAGAACCGTCTCGGGGTGCATCGTCGTCAGGAGGTCGTCGTCGACCAGCCCTCGCGTCTCCGCTGTCAGCGGGCAGGCGAGCGCCACGTAGCGAGCGTCCTCGACGGCCTCGTGGACGTCGTCGTAGCCGTACACCTCGTCTGTCGGGGTGTCTTTCTCGGGCGAGTGGCGCACGGCGACCGTCTCGACGTCGAAGCCGTCGAGTCTGTCGACGATGGCGGAGCCGATGGCCCCCATGCCGAGGACGCAGACGCGGCTGCCGGCGAAATCGTTCGATTTGAACGACTGCCAGACGTGGTCGGCCTGTCGTCGCCGCGCCGTGAAAAAGCCGCGGGCGAACGAGAGCCACGCGCCGACGACGTGTTCGGCGACGTTAGGGGCGTGGACGCCGGAGGCCGTCGTCAGCGCCACGTCGTGTGCGGCCAGTTCGTCGAGCGGGAGGTGGTCGTAGCCGGCGTAGGTACTCGCAAACAGGCGGAGCGAGTCCGCCGCGTCGAGCAGGTCCTCGGAGACGGAACTGCCGGTGAGCACCGTCGCGTCGGCGACGAGGTCACGTTCGGCGGCCGGCGTGCGTGCCACCTCGACGTCGTGGTTTGGAAGTCGGTCGCGCAGTGCCGTCGCGTATCGGTCGACGGCCATGCCGTGGATGTTGTCTCGGCGGACGACGATGTCTGCCATACGGACACTGTGACACCGCGTATCAAAAACGGCACGGCAGCCACCGAGTTTCGCTGCCGGGACTGATTATCGCGGCTGATATGCGGTTTGAACGGTCTTGAACGGTCGAAACGGTGGGCGAGATATATATCACGAGTGGTAGTTGCTTCGGATAGCATGTCGGAGACGCCCGAGACAGTGTTGCTCGCCGACGACGACGCCGGCTGTCGGGCACTCTATACTGCCTGGTTGGAGGCGGACTACGAGATACGGACGGCTGCGGACGGTACCGCGGCCCTCGAACAGATGGACGACGACGTCGACTTGGTGGTTCTCGACAGGGAGATGCCCCGAAAGGACGGCGAGGCGGTCGCAGCGGCTATCGACGCCGGCGACAACGACCCGTTCGTGGTGATGATAAGCGGCGTCGAACCGGGGGTCGACCTGCTCGACATCCCCGTCGACGACTACCTGACGAAGCCGGTACAGCGGGAGTCCGTCCTCGCAGTCGCCGAACGCGCCGCGACACTTTCGACGTGTCAGGCACGTCTCCAGCAGTTTCTGGCGCTCGCCTCACGAAAGGAGTGTCTCGAAACCCACGTCCACCCGGCCGAACTGAGCGAGAGCGACGCGTACCGGTGTGTCGTCCGCCGACTCGAACGCGAACGAGCGGCCGTCGAGGAAGCGCTCGACGCGGCGGTCAGCACGCCGGACACCGACAACCCGGACGCGTCGACGCTGCCGGGCCTATCGTGGGCCACGGAGTCGCCGTAGCGCGACGAGACAATAGGTTTTAGCCGTCGGGGTGGCACGGTAGCGCGTATGGAATACGTAGACGTGGCGATCGTCGGGGGTGGCCCGGCCGGGTCGTCCGCCGCCGAGGCCGCCGCCGCCCGAGGTGCGGATGCCGTCGTCTTAGAGAAGGGGGTTCCCCGGGCCGACCGCGACGGCCCGGGACCGGATTCGACGGACGCTGCCGGTCTGCTCGACTACTGGCTCGACATCATGGACATCCCGTTCGAGGAGTTCCCCGAGGACGTCGTGCTCAGCGAACTCGACGGGGCGAAGTTCTACGGCCCCGACTCCGAACTGGCGCTGACCGAGACCGGTATCGACGCGAGTTACGACGGATTCGGCTTTACGATGCACCGCGCGAAGTTCGACGATTGGCTTCGCCAGCGAGCGACCGACGCCGGTGCCGACTATCGCGTCGGCGTCAGCGTCACCGGCGTCGAGACGGACCTCGCGTCGAGTCCGCGCCACACGGTCCACCTCGCCAACGGCGAGGACATCGAGACGGACCACCTCGTGCTGGCCGACGGCCCCCAGCGAACCGTCACGGGCGGGGCCCTAGACCAGTTCCTCCCCGAGGGTCGGACGATGAGCGAGATCATGCCCTCCAACACGGTCAACCACATCGCCTATCAGGAACACCGCCGGATGCCCGAGGAACTGTTCGACCCGGACTTCATCGAGTTCTGGTGGGGCATCATGCCGGGTCACACGGCGTACCCGTGGATCTTCCCGAACGACGAGCCAGTGGCCCGCATCGGCCTGACGATGCCCATCGGACTGGACATCGACGACTACGACACGCGCGAGTGGGACCTCCTGCGCGACGACGACGAGGGCATCCCCCGGGGCAACGAGTACGTCCGGCGACTGCTCGAACGGCAGTTCCCCGAGTACGACGTCGCGGACTTCCCGCTGGTCGAAGACCGCGGGAAGTCGAAGGGCACAGAGACCTATCCCATCTCCTCGACCCGCCCCATCGAGTCGCCCGCCCGCGCCGGCATCGCCGTCACCGGCGGCGCGATGGGCGCTACATCGGCGTTCCACGAGGGCGGCGACCACGTCGCGGTCCGAACCGGGAAGATAGCCGGTCGACTCGCCGCCGAGGGCGGCCTCGAACGCTACAACGACGAGTGGCACGCCGCCATCGGCGACGAAGTCCTGCGGAACGCCACGTTCGCGGACATGGTTCGCGACTGGCGGCCACGCGACTGGGACCGTGCGTTCACCACAGCGGGAGACCTGATGGACGCTCGCGGCATCAAGGCAGACGCCGCTCTCAAGGGCGGCCTCCACGGCATCGAACTCGTCGCCAAGTACAAGTGGGGGAAGTTCGGCTACCGCAACGGGAAGTACGTCCAGTTGCGCGAAGACGAGTACGCACTCTGAACGCCACCCTTAGGTACGGGTGTCTCCTAGATCGACTGCGTGCCTTTAATCCCCGGCCGAGGCCCGTCACCGGGACGATGACGAACCGGAGAACCCGGGCACGGTACATACCGGCGGCTGACGCCGCCCGTTTGGCGAACGCACCCCGCCCGACTCGCGGTCGTATCCCGCCCGCCGAACCGGTCAACGCCGTTTCGGCACCAGGCGACAGTTCTGTCGCCCGCCCGGCACGAGGGTTTGCCGGCTGACCTGGCGCGCCGCCCAGGATGACGCCGGTCGTTAGTGTTCCGGGCGTACATTTCGAGGACAGATAGTATCCCGAGTAAATTGCTTCGGGGAACCGTTTACTCAGATATCGTATAGAGCGTTTAGAAAACGCTCGGCAGGAAAAGTTTACTCGGGTGTGATTTGGACGGTCTAGAAAAACGACTCCCATAGACAATTTACCCAGGCACGATCTAGAACAGCTAGGGAAACTATTTGCCATAACCTTTTACTTAGGACGAGAGGAGAGATAGCTAATGAAAGATGGGTACCTCGTGGATACGCCTGCTCCAGGAGTATACCGGCCGGTCGATTCGAGCTCCAGCGTTCCGTTCTCCAAGTTTTACAAGCCGAACGAACTGCCGCCGGATATTGAGCTATCGGACGATGTAATTCAGGCTTATGGCCGTGCGATGCACTCACTCGGTCGGCTTGATGGATTCTGGAGCGAGATTGAGAACCCCGAAACTGTCTTCGGCCTTTTCGTGTACAAGGAGGCCGAACAGTCTTCACAGGTTGAGGGAACCCGTGTCACGGTTTCAGATATGTACAAGGAGGGATCGGATTCGAAGGACGTCCGCGAGGCGCGGAATTATGCATCTACTCTGAGCGAGGCGGCGAAACAGCTGTCGGAAACAGGACGATCCCGAGAGAACCTTTCGAACGAGCTGTTGAAAGACTTGCACAGAGAACTGATGGAGAAGGGACGGACCGACGAAGAAGATCCGCTCCCGGGAGAGTTCCGACCAAGCTACGCGTGGATTGATGAATCGACCGGTATCGGAACACGAGTCCGTTTCGCTCCGCCAAAAGCCGAAATCGCGGCGTCGAGAATGGAGAACGTTGAGGAATATATGCAGTCCGAGGGAGCATATCCCGACCTGATCGATATCGGGATTCTGCATTATCAGATCGAAACGATCCATCCGTTCGTCGACGGGAACGGCCGCGTCGGTCGTCTGCTTATCGTGCTGTTGCTGATGGCGTCGGATATCTTGCTCCATCCGCTGTTCTATCTCAGTTCCTATATTCGACGGAATCGGGACGAATATACGAATCGGCTTCTGGCGGTTAGTGAAGAAGGGGAGTGGAACGAATGGCTACTGTTCTTCCTCACGGGGATTAAAGAGCAGGCAAACGAGGCGTTCAGCCGGGCGAAACTTCTGCTTCACCTCCACAAGCAGTATCAGGAGAAGTATGCCGACGCTCGCCCGTCTGTCAGGGGTCTCCTTGAAGAGGTCTTCACCGAGCCTGTATTCACAGTTAATCGTGCTTCGGAGATGATCGATATGTCGTATCCGGCGGCGAATCAGGCGGTATCCATACTAGAGGATGACGGGGTTCTTCGGGAACGGACTCAGAAAGAACGGTACCGAGAATTCCAAGCAGACGATGTCCTAGACGCATTGAATAAAGACGCAGATGAGATCCCCTCGCCGGAGGCAGTAATAGAGGAAGAAGAGAATCGGTTCGAGGAAGTCACTCAATAGGGCATCGAAGTTCGCACATCGTTACTCAGTAGGCAGATCTACCTAATAACCGAGTCTGTCAGACTCGTGTTGCGGGTCGCCAGAGCTGATCGGGATGAACACTGAGAGATGTAGACGCCCTAAGAAACGAGTAGCGTTCTCACGCCCATCGGTTTGCCATACGCTGCTGTCTCGTGTTTCACTTCCGTCGAGCCTACTAGTAGAAACTCGGCCGGTAGTGTTCCGGGCGTACATTTTGGTATACTATCGAATGCATTGCAAATAATATGCGTAGCTTTGGTTGCGGCCTATTGTCGAGACAGGTTATCAACAGTGAGCACCTTTCCAGCCGTATCTTCGGGGGAAACAGTCAGTGATGACAAACCGGGGATGATGTCCGACGGGAGTGCGCATATGCCTGTTAGGTTCGGATGCCCGTGCTGAATATACAGCGCGTATCTTGCACGACCAACCGTCGCTGGTTGGCCGATAGCTACCATGAGGGTGTCATAGAAGTATTCTCACACCGAGATCACAGTACTTCCGGAAACGTCTCCACGCTCATAGCTGGTGATTGCAACCACGAGACGGAGACACAGCGCGAGAAACACCTGCGCTCGTGCATGGACGCGTCGTCGGTACGTTCAACGCCTGTACGGCAGGTATACGTCTCGTCTACTGTCGATAGCTTCAGCTGAACGTGTTCACCATACTCCGCTGGTGCCGGCCGGTGTCGTACATGTATCCGCTTACGTTTATTGCTCCCAATATATAAAAATTATATATTATTTTGTCGCTGAATAATGTGCCGACGAATACGGCATGCAACGACGACAATTCATCACGGCACTCGGCGCAACGGGATTGCTCGGCGCGACTGGTGCTGCGAGTGCACAGGCGAACGGCAAGGGAGAATCGAAGAGGAACGGACGTAACCCGAACGTCGACGGAGGGATCGAGAACGTCATCGTGCTGATCGGCGACGGCATGGGCTTTGACCCGATCGAGGTAACGTCGGTGGTCCACGACGACCTCGCGATGCAGTCGATGACCGGAGTCGGCTACACTCGGACGAATTCACGGAGCGGCGAGGTGACGGATTCGGCGGCAGCAGGGACGGCGCTCGCAACCGGGCTGAAAGCGTACAACCGTCAAGTCTCCGTCTACGGCGACGGCGACGAGGACGACGTTACGCCGCTGGCGACCCAGCTCGAAGTCGCCCAATGGCTTGGGAAGGCGACCGGGCTGGTGTCGACGACCAGAATCACGCACGCGACGCCCGCGGCGTACGCCTCGCACATCTACGACCGTGGTCAGGAAGCGGCGATCGCGGCGCAACTCGTCGACAGCGGCGTCGACGTCCTGTTCGGCGGCGGTCGCCACGAGTTCGACGAGGAAACGCTCGGTCGTGCCGAAAACGAGGGTTACGAACTCCTCACGGACGCGGGGGACCTCGGATCCGCGAGCAGCGAGAAGCTCCTTGGCCTGTTCGACGACAGTCACGTCACCTACACGCTCGACCGCGACGACGCCATTCCGGCCCTGCCCGAGATGACCGCAACGGCAGTAGACCACCTGGAACAGGACGACGACGGGTTCTTCCTGATGGTCGAGGGGGGTCGCATCGACCACGCCGAACACGGCAACGACACGCAAACGACTGTCGCCGAGACGAAGGAGTTCGACGAGGTCGTGAACTGGGCGCTCGACTACGTCGAGGACCGCGACGACACGCTCGTGGTCGTCACCTCCGACCACGAGACCGGCGGGATGGCGACCGGCGACGGCTACGGGTCGCCGATCGAGACCGACGCGATCGCGAACGCCGAGGCGAGCAACGGGGCGATCGCCGCCGCGATCGAGGACGGCGCGGACGTGCGCGAGGCGGTCGAAGGCCACGTCGACGTCGACCTCACTGACGAGGACGTCGAGCAGATCGAAGACGGGATCAATTCGGACAATCCCTACGGCCTCTTGAACGAACTCGGGGCGGTCATCTCCGACCACCTCGGCGTCGCGTGGGCCTCGAACGCTCACACCGGACCGGCCCAGCCCGTCATGGCCGCCGGGCCGAACGTCGATCCGTACGACGGCTGGGTCCACCACGTCGACCTCTCGGCGACGCTCACCGCCCTACTGCTGTTCGGACGGCTCGACGAGGTCTCCGAGACGGAATGTGAAAACTGGGAACGGACCGTCGCCAAGAAGGGTCCCCGCGGCACCCGCGACGCCTACATGGCGCTCCAGTACGTCGGCCCCGTCGCTGACGACGTGACCGAGGCGCTCGACGTCGACGACAACGGCGTCGTCGACTACCGCGACGTCGTCGCCATCCTCGACGGCGAGGTTCCCAAACCGGTGACGGCCAAGAAGTAACGCAAACGCCGCCGGACGCGGTCGACCGGACGGCACGGAACCGTCCAGAACACCGTGTCGTCGAGGCGACTGACCCACCTTTTTGCCCGTCTGTCGCCACGTCCGTGGTATGACCGACGACGGCGACCCGGAGGCGAACCTCGAACAGTGGAAAGACGCGATGCAGGCCGAACACGAGGACGCCATCGCCAACCCCGACCCGAGCGAGGATCACCGCATCGAGGGCGTGACACAGGTTAGTTACCGCGTCACGTTCGAGTACGACCCGGAGACCGAGACGCTCGAACGCGACCAGCGAGAGCAGGTCGACGACCTCGCCGACCCGGAACTGCTCTCCTGTGATTGTGGTGTCCGCGGGATGACGCCCGACGAAGCACGCGAACACGTGCGGGCGGCCCGCGAACAGGCGTCGGAGTAAGCCACAGTCGGTCTCAGACCCGCGAGAGGACGTCCTCGGCGAGACGCGTGAGTTCCCGGTCCGGGTCCTCGCCGGGCGTCGAGACGACGACGTGATCGACGCCGACCGACGCGAGGTCACGGAAGTACTCGACGAACCACTCGCTGCCGGCCCGGTAGCCCTGATGGACCGGTTCGGGGTCGGCCGTCGGGTCGTCTGTGAGGTGGGTGCGAACGACCATCGCGTATGGTTTCTCGCCCGCGGCGGCGCGCCAGTCGTCGAGATACGACGCCAGCGTGTCTGTCGGGAGGTGATAGAACAACCAGCCGTCGCCGTGGTCGGCTATCCACTCGACGGACTGACGGGCGTTGCCCGTCGGCAAGAGTGGGATCGTCCCGCCCGCCGGTTTCGGGACTACGTCGAGGTCACCGTCTAAGGAGCCCCAGCGACCCTCTGCCGTCGGAAACTCGTCGCGCCAGGCGGTCCTGAGAAGGTCGACCGACTCACGGAACAGTACGCCGCGCTCGTCCGGATCCACGCCGAACGCCGGGTACTCCGGGTCCCGGTCCCCGGTGGCGACGCCCAGCACGAGTCGTCCGTCGGCGAGGCGGTCGACGGAGGCGGCGCTCTTTGCGACGTGCAACGGGTGTCTGAGCGGCAAGACGACGCTCGCCGTCCCCAGCGCCACGTCGTCGGTGTGGGCGGCCGCGTAACTGAGCCACGACCACGTATCGAACGTCTGGCCGGCGTCGCCGAACCGGGGCCAGTACAACGGGACGTCTCGCGCCCAGAGGGCGTCGAACCCGAGCGACTCGGCGTGGGACGCGAGGGTCATCTCCCTGTCGACGTCCGGGCGCGACTCGCTGGCGTCGGTCAAGGGAAAGCCGACGCCCACGGTGAGGCCGTCGCCTCCGAACAGGCGGTCGTACCCGGCGTTGAACTGCGCCATCGTGGCTCAGGCGAGGAGCGCTTGCTGGGGTAACTGGTCGCCGTACTTGACGACGACGAACAGCATCGTAAACAGCGTCGCGTTGTACAGACCGTGAATCAATGCCGGCACGACGATGTTGTCAGTGTACTCGTAGGCCACCCCGAAGACGAGTGCGGGGACGACCAGCACACCGAGTGTCACGAGGTTCCCCTGTGGCGACCCGCCGCTGAGCGCGAACCAGTGGAGGCCGGCGAAGATGACGCTCGGGATGAGGACGCCCGGAACGGGACTGAACACCTCACGGATACGGCCCTGAACGACGCCGCGGAACAGCATCTCCTCACCGGGGCCGATGACCAGAATCGACGCCGGTATCAACAGGAGCAGGACTTCGGGGTTTTCCATCCCTATCTGGGCAGCCTGATTCGTCCCGGTCTCTAACTCCGTGCCAGTGACTCGCTGGACGACCGTAATCGCGGCCGACCCCAGCAGCGCGCCGCCGATGGCGACGAGGTAGCCCGCGACGATTGTGGCCGCGTCTCTCATGCTCGGGACGGCGGCGGAGATGTCGAACCTCGGAACCGTCTCGGACAGTTGCAACAGGTCACGAATCGGTCCCGCGAGATGCGGTCTGACCTTGAGGTAGCTCAGGGCGACACCGGCACACCCGATTCCTTGCACGAAGACGAGGCTGAGGACGATACTCAGGGCCGGCGAGAGTTCGAGACCGATACCGACGATGAGGAGTCCCGCCACCAGGAACGTCAGGGCGAAGCCGAGGAGCAGGCCGCCGGCACCGAGGACGAGTGCGGCGACCAACGCCACGACCGACTGGAGGAACGGTCGCTCGCGCGTCACGTGAGACATACCGGCTGGTAGCGGCGACAGCCTGAAAACAGTTCGCTCCGCGGCCAGTTCGTCAGCGGGTTCGCTCGCCGGCCTCGACGGTCGTCTCCAGCCAGTTCGTCTCGGGCGGGAGCGGGCAGGAGAAGGTGTCGCTGTACGCGCAAAACGGGGCGTACGCGAGATTGAAGTCCAGCGTGACGGCGTCGCCGTCGGTCAGTTCCTCGTCGGCCTCCAGTTCCATGTAGCGGCCGCGGTGGTAGGTCTGCTGGCCGCTGGTCTTGTCTCTGAAGGGGACGAAAAACGTCGCGGGGTCGTCGCCGGCCTGTCGGTAGCCCGCGAGGTCGTAGGACTCGCCGTCCAGTTCGAAGGCGAAGGTGACGACGTGGAGATACCGGACGGTCCGGCCGTCGGTCGTGTCCATCTCGACGGGCGCAGGTTCGTCGTGTCGCGTCACCGTCGCTTCGACGCGGTAGTCGGGGTCCGGATCGAAGTAGGCCAGACCGTCGAAGTCGTCGCGTTCGTCCGGCGGGATGGGTGACTGCGGGTGTTCCGCGAAGAACTCGTCTTTCTCGGCGCGGTTCTGTCGGAGACGGTCGTCCCAGGCGTCGCTCATGGGCTACGTTGCGAGGCGAGCAGTTTGAGTCCGGCGGTCCACCGACTGACTGCCACGACCGTCGTCACCGGAGTGACCGACGTCCAGAAACAGTTACGGCCAACGGTATCACCCCTCGAAGCCCGTCATCTCGAACCGCGCGCCGCCGAGTTCGCTCTCGGTGACGCGTATCTCCCAGCCGTGGGCCTCGACGATCTGGTCGACGATTGCGAGACCGAAGCCGTTGCCGTCGTCCGAGTGAGTGTACCCCGAGGTGAACACCGCCTCGCGTTCGTCCTCGGGAATTCCCGGACCGTCGTCCTCGACGAAGACGCCGGCCCCGTCGTCGAGGTCGCCGACGCGGATCGTCGGGCCGTCGCCACCGTGTGAGGCGGCGTCGTCGGACTGCGTCTGACTGCTCGTGGCGCCGTGTTCTACGGCGTTGCCGAGGAGGTTCTCGAACACACGCCGGAGGCGGTCACGGTCGGCCTCTACCGCCTGGGCCGTCGTCACGGTGAGGTCAGCGTCCTCGGCCTGTATACCCAGCCAGCACTCCGCGACGAGGTCCGGGAGCGACACCGGTTCCGTCTCCTCGACGGTCACGCCCTCGCGGGCCCACGCGAGGACGTCGCTGACGAGGTCCGACATCCGGTCGTGGGCCGCTGCGACGCGGTCGAGATGCTCCCGGTCGACCTCGCCGTCGCCCTCCGTCGCCAGTTCGAGGTGGACGGCCGCGAGGTCGAGCGGCGTCCGAAGGTCGTGTGAGACGATAGAGGCGAACTCGTCCAGCCGCTCGTTCTGTCGAGCCAGGGCCTGTTCTCGGTTCCGGAGGGTCTGTTCTCGCGCCACCTGCTGGAGCGCAGACTGGATGTTCGCCGCGAGGACGCTCCCGAGCGAGCGGTCCGTATCGTCGAAGGCCCCCGGGTCAGTCGAGGCCGGCAACAGGACGCCGCGGTCGCCGAGCGGCACCACCATCTCCGATCGGATCGGGGTCTCGGGGCCCAGCACGCCCGCGCCCTCGCACACGTCCTGTCTGACGATCGCTTCGCCACGTTCGAACGCTCGCCACGCGATGGAGTCGCCCTCGGTGAACGTCGGCAGTTCACCGAACAGTTCGTCCGTACACTCCGTCGTCGCCGCGGGGACCAGACCGCCGCGCTCGTCGTCGTAGAGGTGGATAGCGTTGATGTCGTGGCCGAGGATGTCCTTGGCCGCAGCTAGTCCGACGTTCAGTACCTCGTCGGTCGACTCGGCGGTCATCAGGTCGCGTGCAGTCTCGTGGAGCGCCGCCAACCGTTCTTCGTAGGTCGTCCGTTCCGTGATGTCCGTGTAGACGCCGTAGGCGAGTACCTCGCCGTCTTCGTGTTCGATGGGGACGTTCCTGAACAGGAAGTCCCGTTGTTCGCCGTCGGCCGTCTCTCGGCGCACCTCCCGGGAGACGCACGCGCCGTTCAGGACGGCGCGGTCGATTTCGGCGGCCCCGTCGGTGCGGTCAGCGGGCACGAGGAGGTCGTTTACCGACTCGCCCACCACGGCCTCGGCATCGTACCCGAACACCGCCTCGAAGGCGCCGTTGGCCCGTCGAATCCGCGGTTCGCCGTCCTCGAAGTCGGTGACCACCGTCGGGTCGGGGAGGTTGTCGAACAGCGCCCGGTATCGGTCTCTGGCACGCTGACGGTCACTGACGTCCCGGACGGTACCGGCGAACACCTGTTCGGGGCCGGGGAGCGTCTCCAGTCGCCCCTCGACCGGAATCGTCTCGCCGTCGACGAGCGCCGCCGTCTCGTAGGCGAACTGGTCGACGTCCTCGCTCTCCGCGAGGCGCACGAACGGGTCGCAGTTGCCGACGGTATCGGCCGGGGGTGTCAACTCCGAGAAGTGTGCCCCGAGGATGTCGGTCGGGTCCCGCCCGACCAGTTCGCCCAGTCGCTCGTTGGCGAAGACGAACTCGCCGTCGCCGTCGAGCGCGAACACGGGGACAGAGAGCGCCTCGAGGAGTCGGTCCGCGGGGACGTGGTCGCCGCTGTGGCCCGGTTCGCTGACTCGGCCGCCGTCGGTCGCCGGCAGCGACTCGTCGTCGAGCACTCGGAGGATGCCGACCGACCCGCGGAACGACTCGCCCTCGTACGGCAGGACGCCCATGTGGTCGCGGCACTCGACCGTGTCCCCGTCCGCCGTCTCGATGGTGGCACGGAACCGGGTCGTCTCCGGCCCGGAACTCGACAGCAACCGACCGAGTTCGGTTTCGGCGCGCTGGACGGTCTGGTCGGGCTTGACAAACGACGTGGGTCGACCGAGTATCTCCGTCCGGTCGTACCCCGTCATCGCCGCGAACGGTTCGTTGACGAACTTGAACGTCCCCGTCTCGTCGACGACGTACACCGGGTAGGCGAGCGCGTCGATGACCGTCTCGTAGCGGTCGGCTTTCACCTGCGCGTGGTACTGATCGGTGGCGTTGTGGACGCGGTTCGCGAGCAGGTCGTACTGTTCGGGGCCGCCCTTCTGGAGGTAGCCGGTGACGCCGGCGTTCAGTGCGTCCGCGGCGACGGTCTCGCTCCCCCGACCGGTAAAGAGAATAAAGGGGAAGTCCGCGTGGTCGAACTGCTGGGAGAGCCGTTCGTACAGTTCCAACCCGTCCAGTCGCGGCATCTCGTAGTCGCTGACGACGCAGTCGAACTCGCCAGCATCGAACCGGTCGAGTACCGCCTCCGGGTCGTTGACCGTCGAGACGCGGATGTCCGAGTCCCGTTCGAGCATCGTCGCCGCGAGATCGGTGATGGAAGGGTCGTCGTCGACGTGGAGAACGTGGATATCACCGGCAGCCATTGGGATGTATTCGCGGACCAACCACTTCAACGCGACGGGTCCGTTATCAATTCAAAAACCGATGACTGGCGAACGCGTCTCCACCCACGCGACGGGGTGGTCAGTTCCCGCCGTCGTAGTCGTCGCCGTATATCTCACCGAGTTTCTGCTCGAACGCCTCACGGATGTTCCGGCGTTTCTTCTTCATCGACGGTGTCAAGAGGTCGTTCTCGGCGGTCCAGTCACTCGGTACGAGTTCGAACCGCTTGATTCGCTCTAGTTGCTCCAGTTCGGCGTTGGTCTCGTCGACGGCGTCTTGCATCCACGCGCGGACCCTGTCGTCCTGACAGCGGGCGTCGTCGTCCGCCGGCAAGTCGATGCCCTCGGCGTCGGCCCACCGCTCTAGTTCCTCGAAGTTGGGGACGATGAGCGCGGCCACGAACTTCTGGTCGTCGCCGACCACCATTATCTGTTCGACCCTATCGTTCGTCGAGAAGCGGTCCTCTATCGGCTGTGGTGCGACGTTTTTCCCCGTCGAGAGGACGAGCAACTCCTTCAGTCGGTCGTGATAGACGAGGAAGTCGTCGGCTCGCCGCTCGACGATATCTCCGGTCCGGAACCACTCCGTGCCGTCGATTTCGGTGAACGCCCGCTCCGTGGCCCCCGGTTCGTCCCAGTAGCCGTCCGTGACGTTCGGGCCGTCGACGAGGAGTTCGCCGAGAGTGCCGCTCACGTCCTCGAACTCCGAGTCGTCGACCACGTGGGTATCGAGGCGGACGTTCATCTCGTCGACCGGCACCCCGAGCGTCCCCGGTCTGACGTCCTCCGGTGGATTGACAGAGATGACCGGGGCCGTCTCGGTGAGTCCGTACCCCTCGACGATGGTCAGCCCCATCCCGAGGAACGTCTCACAGAGCCGTTTCGAGAGGCTCCCGCCGCCGCTGACCATGAACTCTATCTCCCCGCCCAGTCTCTCCGCGACGGTGCTGTAGACGAGTCGGTCGGCGAGTCCGTGTTTGAGTTCGAGGAGCGGTCCCGGGTTCTCGGCGCTGGCGTAGTCGCGGGCGACGTCCATCGCCCACTCGAAGATGCGCTTTTTCGCCGCCGAGTCGCTGGCCTGTTCGCGCATGTTGGCGAAGATGCGTTCGTACACTCGCGGGACGCTGGCCCCGGTGTTGGGTTGAATCTTCTGGATGTCGTCTGCAAGCGTGTCCGGGTGCTCGACGTAGCCGACGGTCGCACCGGAGCCGAACATGAAGAAGTGCCCGGACAACCGCTCGAAGACGTGCGCCAGCGGGAGGAAGGATATGGACGTCGTATCGGACGTGATGGCAGGGAGGTCGGGGTGTTTGTCGGGTCTTGGAGCGAGTCGTTTCCGCGTCTGGTTGACGTTCGACCGGAAGTTCTCGTGCGTGAGTCTGACGCCCTTCGGTTGTCCAGTCGTCCCGGACGTGTAGATGAGGCTGGCGAGGTCGTTCGGGTCCCGGTGGGCCAGCCACGACCGATACCGCTCCTCGTCGAACGTCTCTCGGCCCCGCCGGTACACGTCGTTGAGCGAGTAGACGTCCTCGCGGTCGGCGTCGTACTCGTCCATCACGACGATGAACGAGAGCGAGAGGTCGTCTTCGACGTCGAGGACTCGCTGGAGCAGTTCCTCGTTCTCGACGACGACGGCCTCGGCGTCCGGGTCGTCCAGCAGATACCGAACTTGCTTCGGCGACGACTCCGTGTACACCGTGGTCACGACGGCGCCCGCCGAGAGCAACGCGAAGTCCGAAAGCGCCCACTCCATCCGGGTACTGGAAAACAGGCCGACGCGTGTATCGGCCTCGACGCCGAGAGCACGGAACCCCGCCGCGAGGTACTTGACGAGGTCGTGCATCTCCCGGTAGGTGAGACTGGCGTACTCGCCCGGCGGCGCCGCGGGAATCGCATCACCGGTGAGCGAGCGGTCGTACGCCCCGCCTTTGTACAACTGTGCCTCGCTGTCGGCGTTGCGTTCGGCGCTCGCGGCGAACAGTTCTCCCAGTGTGTCGTCGCCGATCACCTCGTCCGTGTACGACGCCTCTGCCGCACGCCAACCCGGAGTCCCTGCCATGGGACTGCGTTCACCACCAGTTGCCAAATATGTCAGGGATGTTCACAGGGAACACGTTTGCAAAAGTTTCCGAACCGAGAGCAACCGACGGGGGACGTAACGGAATCACTCGATGTCGATGTTCGAGCCCGATATCGCCTCGTCCTCGTCGACGGTGAATCGAACTTCGAGGACGCCGTTGCGGTAGGTCGCGCTGGCGTCTTCGGGGTCGACGTGGGCCGGGAGCGTGATGGACTCCGTGACCGTTCTGCTGCGGTAGCCCATCCCGTCTCCCACCTCGTGTTCGCCGCTCAGGTGGAGTTCGTCGTCGTGGAGGCGCAGGGAGAGTTCGTCGCGTTCGAACCCCGGGAGGTCCGCGAGCACCACGAAGCCGTCGTCGGTCTCCTCGATGGAGACGCCGGCGTCCCACCCGCCCTCGTCTTCGAAGCCGGTTTCGTTTCCGAAGGCGGGTGTGTTCCACGAACCGAACATGTCGCTTCGCATCTGGTCGAACAGTCGGTCCACGTTGTCGAAGGGGTATCGTCGTCCTCTCATAACACATCCTAATACGCCGGACGAGATGATAAAGGAGTATGGACACGTGATAGCAAACGCCCGATAGAGGACTTGATACGCACTATATCGATATTTTGCCGTCCGTTTCCGAGTCCTGCCCGCCCAACCGCGGGGCTTTTTCGCGTCGGGTACACACCGGAGAGTATGACAGACGGGTGGTTCGCCGGCGTAGAGTCCGGTGACGAGGCGGCCGCGGCCGAGCGTATCAGAACAGGCCGGGCCGACGGGCCCGAGGCGTGGCCCCAGCAGGCCGTCGACGCCGGGTTCGCGAGCGACGAGGACGACTACTACGATCAGTTGCACGCGGCGACGATGACGGCGACGCGGGCCGCCGTCGCGGAACGTGAGACCGCCGACGACAAGCAACTCGTCCACGCGATTCGGGCGATGGCCGACTGCGAGCGGACGGCCAACGAACTCGCCGAACGCGTCGCGGAGTGGGCGGGCAGTCGGTACGGCGAGAGCGGCAGCGGCGTCGACTTCGCACGGGACGTCGTCGAGCGCGAACCCGTAGACGAAGGTGACGTCGCCCTCCAGTCGCTCGCCGAACGGACCGTCGCCGTCGCCGACGAGGCCGACGACCTGCGGACGTACATCGAACAGACGGCACCGGCCGTCGCGCCGAACCTCTCGGCGTTGGCCGGGCCAGTGCTTGCGGCCCGCCTCGTCTCGCTGGCGGGCGGCCTCGAATCGCTCGCCAAACAGCCCAGCGGCACCGTACAGGTGCTCGGGGCGGAGGACGCCCTGTTTGCCCACCTCCGGGGCGGCGCGCCGTCGCCGAAGCACGGCATCATCTTCACACACGAGTACGTCAGCGGAACCCGCCCCGAGGAGCGGGGGTCGGCCGCGCGAGCGCTGGCCGGGAAGTTGAGCATCGCTGCGCGCGTCGACCACTACAGCGGCGACCTGCGGCCAGACCTCGAAGCGGAACTCGACGAGCGCATCGAGCGCATCCGCACGCGCGGAGGTGACGGCGAATGAGCCTCCCCGACGGCGTCTCTCGACACGACTTCGACGGGACGACCAGCATCGCCACGCGTGGCCACCCCGAATACGGCGAGCGAACCGACGGCGAGTGGCGCCGCTGGGACCCACACCGCTCGAAACTCGGCGCGATGCTGGAACTCGGGATGGAGACGGGGCTGACCGCCGACCAGACCACGCTGTATCTGGGCGCCGCCGCCGGCACGACGGTCAGCCACGTCGCCGACTTCGGCGGCCCCACCTACGCCGTCGAGTTCGCGCCCCGACCGACGCGTGACCTCCTCGACGTAGCCGAGCGCCGCTCCAACCTCTTTCCCCTCCTGAAGGACGCCAGAAAGCCCGAGACGTACGCACACGTGGTCGAACCGGTCGACGTACTCGTACAGGACGTCGCCACCCGGGGACAGGGGCGCGTCGCGACGCTGAACCGGCAGTTCCTCGCCGACGACGGCTATCTACTGGCCGCTATCAAGGCCCGGAGCGAGGACGTGACCGCCGACCCCGAGGACGTGTTCGACGAGGTACTGGCGGACATCGACGCGGCCTACGACGTCGTGGCGACCGAACGACTCACGCCGTACCACGACGACCACCTCGGCGTCGTCGCTCGACCGGAGCGGTAGTGAGCGGTCGTCGGGCCCGGACGGAAGGCTTTAGCGCGTCGGTTGCCATGCACCAGTCGATGGATGAGACGGGGTCTCCCGAGAACTTCACCCGGATGAGTACGTTGGGCATCGAAGAGGAGTTCTACGTCGTCGACGACTACGGTCGGCCGACGTCCGGGACGGACGAACTCGTCTACGAGGCAGCGCCGCCGGAGCTACTGGAGGGTCGCTTAGACCACGAGCTATTCAAGTGCGTCATCGAGACGCAGACGCCGCTCATCGAGGACCCGAGCGACGCCCGCGAGCAGGTACTCGCAGTACGGGAGGCACTGGTTGACCACGCCGACCGGAACGGGTTCGGCATCGCCGCCGCCGGCCTCCACCCGCTCGCGAAGTGGCGGGAACTCGAACACGCAGCGAAGCCCCGCTATCGGGCCCAACTGGACCGCATCCAGTACCCGCAACACCGGAACACGACGGCGGGCCTGCACGTCCACGTCGGCGTCGACGACCCGGACAAGGCGGTCTGGGTCGCGAACGAACTCCGGTGGTACGTGCCCGTCATGCTCGCGCTGTCCGCGAACTCACCGTACTGGAACGGGTTCGATACGGGTTTGCAGTCCGCCAGAGCGAAGATATTCGAAGCACTTCCCAACACCGGGATGCCGACTGCCTTCGAGGACTACGAGGCGTTCGAACGCTACGAGCGGTGGATGCTCGACAGCGACAGCATCGACGACCGGGGCGAACTCTGGTTCGACGTGCGACCCCACTCTGGCCACGGCACCGTCGAGGTCCGCGCACCCGACGGACAGGCCGACCCTGATACCGTCCTCGCGTTCGTCGAGTACGTCCACGCCCTCGTCGAGGACCTCGCCGCTCGCTACGAGGACGGCGAATCCGGGACGAGACTCCGTCGAGAGCTCTTAGACGAGAACAAGTGGCGCGCCATTCGACACGGACAGTCCGCCTCTCTCCTCATGCGAAACCCCGGCGAAACGCTCCCGCTAGAGGACATCGTCGCACGCGAATGCGATAGACTCGACGTCGATGGCCTGTGGGAACTCCTCGACGGAGAGAGCGGGGCGACCCGGCAGCGGCGAATCCGTCGCGAGGAGGGTGTCGCCGCCCTCTGTGAGTCGCTGCTGCTCGACTATTGACGCCGTATCCGGTCGCTGTACCGGTACGCCACCGGCACCGTGACGAAGGGTTTTGGCTGCCACCACTACTCCAGGTGCCCCCACACCCATCAGGAGTGGCATCCTCGACCGTGGCCTCGTCCCACAGCCCGACGTCCCGTTGTACACGCAGATATCGTTCGCCGGTCGCCGACGATAACGGTTACTCGGTCGTGCTGTGCGACGATGTATTCTATTGAGTACTGTACTAAAATAGTAGTGGGTCACTCTCACCGGCGATAGTCAGACCGTGTATCCGGCGTTGTTTAAGTGCGCTCTTCGTCGATCTGTAGAAACGCACATCGTTCCTGCACGTTTGAGACGAATGGTTCCGGTTGGTGCAGACTCGCGTCGATCGACGACTCGCCCGGTCGTCGCTGCAGTGCAGTCGCCGCTCACTACCCCGAGGCAAGGTTTTTATCCGAAAGTCGCTTTCGTCCTCACAGAGACAACGCATGTCTGCAGACGACCCACACGAAGAAACCGAGGAGACCGGAGACGTGCGCGAGCGAATCGAGCAGGAAGCCGACCGCGCAGTCGAGCAGTTCGACGAGGGCATCGTCGACTTGCTCGCCTGGCTACTGGACACCGAGACCCGCGCGCGGATTTACGTCAGTCTGCGTCAGAACCCCGAGAGTACGAGCGACGAGATATCCGAGGCGACCGGCCTCTATCCGAGTACCGTTCGGGAGGCGCTCGCGGCGCTGCACGAGGAGGGGACGGTCACCCGCCAGAAACGCGAGAGCGACGGCGCTGGCAACAACCCCTACGAGTACAGCGCGATTTCGCCGAGCGAACTCGTCAACACCGTCGTCGGGGACATCCAGTCGGAACTGAACACCGTGTTCAACTTAGACGACCACCTCGGGGGCGACGACGAACCGCTCTCCGGCGACGAACCGGTCACCATCTCCGTCGAAGACGCCGACGACGAAGACGACGACGAAGCGTAATCGGAGACTGGGTCGCTGTCTGGCCCCGTGTGACGGTTTCTCGATGGTTGGGGAAGACGACACCACTAAATCGGACGACGCCGTTGCCGGGGATATGATGGTCGCACTGGGTGGGACGTTCGATCCCATTCACGATGGACACCGCGCGCTGTTCGAGCGTGCGTTCGAACTCGGTGACGTGACAGTCGGGCTCACCAGTGACGACCTCGCGCCGAAGACCCGCCACGACGAGCGTCACGTCCGCTCGTTCGCCGACCGACGTGCCGACCTCGCCGCGGAACTGTCGACGCTCGCCGAGGAGATGGGACAGGACTGGGAGATTCGCGAACTCTCCGAGCCGACCGGTATCGCGACCGAACCCCAGTTCGACGTCCTCGTCGTCTCGCCGGAGACGGAGACCGGCGGCAAGCGTATCAACGAGATTCGACGCGAACGCGGCTACGACCCGCTCGAAATCGAGGTCGTCCCGCACGTCCACGCCGACGACGGCGACATCATCTCCTCTACTCGCATCGTCAACGGCGAAATCGACGAACACGGGAACCTGACGCCCGAGCGCGAAGGCCGCGGGCAACCCTCGTAGTTACCAGTCGGGCGCTTCCAGCCCAGCATACTCTAGCAAGTCCTTCCAGCGCTGTTGTATCGTCAACCGGGAGACGTCGGTCGCGTCGGCGACGGCCGACTGGGACCGTTCCTCGCCGGCGACGAGTGCGCCGACGTAGACGCTGGCTGCCATCGTCGCTCGCTTCGAGCGGTCGTCGTCCGGAAGCGTCGAGAGAAACAGGTCGACGGCGTGTGACCGCGCCTGCGTCCCGAGGTCTAGCGTCTCTGCGGCCGTCTCGATCTCGGACAGCCACGCGTCCTGTTCGACTCGGTCGCTGGCGCGATACATGGCGTGGGGTTCTCGCTGAGCCTACCTAAATCTTCGTCGCCATCGGTCACGTCTCCGGTCGGGGCTACCGTTTTGCGACTCGGCGATTGGCTGCCGCCGAGCGCTCGTAGACTGTCCCGCACGATTTACACTCCCAGACGTACGCGCCGAGGTCTCTGAACGCGTCCTGTCCAGTCCGAGAATCGTCGCACTCGGTGCATGCTTCGGGGCGGTACTTCGACCCCGTGACAGCGGATTCGACCGGTTCTCCAGCAGCCTCGTCGACGAGCAAATCCAACACCTCACGACGCTCGTCGGCCGTCAGTTTGGCCCCCAGACCGTCGACGACGGACGATAACGCCTCGGCAGTCGCTTCGATCTCGTCGCGGACATCGTCACTGACCGTGGAATCGAGCCGCATCCCGGCGAGCTGTGTCGTCCGTCGATAGTATTCGGACAGCGCCACCGAGTAAACAGCGATCCGTGCCTGTCCGAGGACGGCATCGCGTAGCTGCTCTCTGTCGATGGGCTCTGAGAGATGGACCTGTGCCGTCGGCGTCGTATTATACACGGGGAGGTGGCTGGACGTGGCAAACACCACACGACTCTGTGGCGCCAGCCGCCACAACAGCGTCGCTAGCCGCTCACGCAACTCCGTGGAGAGTTCGTGCCGGACGATAGCGACGGTCGTCGTCTCGCTGATGGCTTCTTTCGCCTCGGCACACGACGTAGGGGTATGGACGGATATCGTATCCGCGAGCCACTTTTCGTAAAGCTCCCGGCGGGTGGACTCGTCGAATACCACGACCGACGGAGCGTCGATAATCGGGTGCAGTGACGGCTGACCGTTTGGTTCGGACGGCGTCGTGCGGTGGCGAGTCGGGTGAGACATCCTCTTCGCTCTCGATACGGCATACACTCTCCTGTCGGGACATAAATGTTACTCAATATACATTATATTCAATAATCGAATTCGGTGCGCCACCAGCCGTCGGCTGACGGGAGCAACACGGGCGTCGTCCCGGTCATCGCTACCTGGACCCGGCAGCGAGAGAGATCGGACATCGCTATCGGAGTTGACCCGTCGCTGTTGGGACGCGACGTCGGGGTGGCCTCGCGAGCGTTCCCGACGGTCACGTCCCGGCCCGCAAACGAAGGGTTCTTGATGACCTCGCCGGAACGGGTGACTGCGCGCGGGTTGCCGAGCCAGGAAAAGGCGTAGCGCTTAGGACGCTATCCCGTAGGGGTCCGCCGGTTCAAATCCGGTCCCGCGCATTCCGACTGACCGCGAACGGACGTGAGCGGTCTGTGAATCGTGACGAGCGGATTCTGAACCCTGGAAGACGAGCGACGCGAGTCTTCCTCCGGTTCAAATCCGGTCCCGCGCATGAGCGAACGAACGTGAGCGAAGAGCAGGACCGATTTGCACCCTGCAAGGAACGCGCAGCGAACGGCTGTGAGCGAGCATTTCTTGCTCCGGTTCAAATCCGGTCCCGCGCATTCCGACTGACCGCGAACGGACGTGAGCGGTCTATGAATCGTGACGAGCGGATTCTGAACCCTGGAAGACGAGCGACGCGAGTCTTCCTCCGGTTCAAATCCGGTCCCGCACATTTTGTAGCGAACGAGACCGTGAGCAACACTCGTGACGAGCGGTGTCGAACGACGCGAGACGACCGGAGTGGGTGTCGCCGTCGAGTGTAACTCCGGTCCCCACGTTCGACCGACTGCGAACTCCGACGCCCGGCGTCAGCGTCTCGCCGGACGGCGACGTTCGGCCCGGGTCCGTGTCGTGGTGTTTTCGCCGGAACGAGCGGCGTATCCGTGGTGTCGACGACGGGTAAGCGAGCGGTCACTCGCGGACCCAACCACAGGGTTATGCTTGTCGGGCGACTAACATTGCGGATGGCTGACGATAAGCGCGGTCGAGACAAGCAAGCACGGGACGTCGAGAAACGCCAGCGCGAGCGGGCTATGGGCGTGGCACTGGAGCGCGCGGACGAGACGGAGCCACCGATCGAGGACCCAGAACTCGACGAGATAGAGACGGAACTCGACGCGCTGTCGTTCCCGGCGACGGGGTCCGACGTCGTCACAGCGATCGGTGACCGGGACGTCGAGGCAGACGACGGCACCTACACCGTCGAGGAACTGGTCGCGGACACGGAGACGGAGGTGTTCGACTCGCCCGCTGCCGTCCGCGTGCTGGTCCAGCGCCCGACAGTCGCCACGGCGATAAAACGCATCGTAGAAGCGACCGACTCGCTGCAAGGCGTCGACCTCGATGGCTCACAGCGGGAGGCCTACGAGAAGACGTTCCGGGCGCTCAAGGGAATCGACGCCGACGACGAGGACGAGGGGGTAGAGGCCATCAGGGACTGGGTTCTCGAACAGATACGGGACGACGGGACGCTCCCGGGGTCCCGGGCGGTCCGCCGACAGGCCGCGGAGTTCTGTCGTGCCAACGGGTATCAGGTCCGGAACGACGAGTGGCTCGGGATATAAACCGCCGACGGCCGGCAGACGGGACGCAGTCGACAGCGTGGGCCACCCGGCGAGCGTCGGCCGGAGTCAGCTCTGCGTTCGGCGGAGAAACTCGTCGAGTTCGTCCTCGACGAGTGTGGCGACGCGCTCGCTGTACCGCCAGAGGGCCGCGTTGAGCCGTTCTTCGGTCTCGTCGTCTAGCTCGTCGGTGCCGCTGAGGACCGAGTCCGCGGTAATCTGAGGGTGATACACGCAGACGACGCCGAGTGCGGCGTCCGAACTCGTGGGCCCGCCCGTGTAGATACCGTACTGGTCGGTCCCCCAGACGCCGTCGCCACCTTGTCTCTCCAGTGCCGAGTCGAGCGCGTCGAGGAGTTGGCGTTCGTCAGCGGTGAGCAGCGGGTCCGCTCCCTCGAACAGTTCCGCGTATGCCTGTGCCCTGGCACTGGCGGTCCACTCTTCGAGGTGGGAGCGCGCTCTGAGGACGGTCTGTCTCTCGTCCGGAAGTTCGTCCATACATCTACGGGGCGCCGCAGACAAATCAACGTTGGTACAAGTTCTCGACGAGACGCCCGCAGTCGCCGTCCCTCGGCGGGCTACTTGTGCGTGAACAGCACGACGTTGTCGTCGTGAATGGCCGTACAGAGGTCCATCTCGAAGTCGAGGTTGAGGGACGTGAACTCCTGCTTGCAGACGACCATGTCGTCGAACGGTTTTTCGCAGGCCGGGCAGGCGACGGCGGTGGTGTTCTGGTACGACTTGATGGCCTCGTTGTCCTCGCGCGGCGTCAGCGACGACACGAGTTCTTCGAAGTCCTCCATACCGGGAGTCACGGCCCCCGTCGCTTAAATCATGCGCCGGGGAGGACGACACACGGCCCCGACGGCGGCACCGGTGGGATAAAGTGGGATTGCACTACTCCAAGTGAGTATGGAACACTCGCCCGACGGAACGCGGTTCGTCCTCGTCGCGGGGACGACGGCGACAGCGGAGAGAGAGGGTATCAGCGCCGCCGGTGCCGACCCGGACCTGATGACGACGACGCCGGCGGCCGATTCGGAACTACTCGCGTACGGGCGGCCCGTGCGGACGGAGACGGTGCCGGTGAGTCCGAGTGGGTGTCCGACGCCGGCGTTGGTCACGCGCGCAGTGCGCGAGGTGCTTGGCTTCGAGGTGACGGTCGTCGACGGCGGCCTCGCGGAACCGACCGCCGCGCCGACGGTCACTGTCGGCGCCGGGCCGGGGCGAGATATCGCCGAACAGGACCCGGTGCCGACGGCCCACGGCGCCTTCGAGGCGGCCAGACAGTTCGGCCGGAAACTGCCCGCCGACGAACTGTGGCTGGCGGAGACGGTTCCCGGCGGGACGACGACTGCGCTGGGCGTGTTGCGAGCACTGGGTGAAGACGCGACGGTCTCCTCCTCACTGCCGGAGAACCCCGTCGAACAGAAAGAACGGGTCGTCGAGGCCGGACTCGAAGCCAGTTCGCTCGCACCCGGCGACGCCGCTGGGCAACCGAAGCGGGCCGTCCGACGGATGGGCGACCCCGTGTTGGCGACGGTGGCGGGCCTCGCCGCCGGTGCCGTCGAGACGGACACGGCAGTGACGCTGGCCGGCGGGACACAGCAACTCACCGCTGCGGCACTGGTCCGTCACGGCGGCTACGAGGGGCGACTGGGGCTGGCGACGACGACCTACGTCGCCGACGACGGGACGGCGAATCTCCGGGCGAGCGCCGCCGAACTGGACCTCGACCTGACCGTGACAGACCCCGGGTTCGCGGGGTCGGACCACGTCGCGATGGAGCGGTTCGTCGCGGGCGAGGCCAAAGAGGGCGTCGGGATGGGCGGGGCGCTGGCGCTGGCAGACCGGGCCGGCGTCCCGATGGCCGACGTTCGCGAGCAGTTCGCCGCGGTGTACGACGACCTCGTCGACGAGGTGCGCGTGGGTGGTGCGCCGTGACGGTGGGTGACCGGTCGTGAAGGGCGTCGTCCTCGCGGGCACGGCCTCGAACGTCGGGAAGACGGTGGCGACGCTGGCGACCCTCTCGGCGCTGGAGCAGGCGGGCTACGACCCACAACCCGCCAAGGCCGGCCCGGACTTCATCGACCCGAGCCACCACGAGGCGCTCGTCGGCAACCCCTCGCGGTCGCTGGACCCGTGGCTCGCCGGCGAGGAAGGGACGCGACGGACCTACTGGCGCGGCGAGGGCGACGTCTGCGTCGTCGAGGGGATGATGGGCCTCTACGACGGGACGAAGGCGTCGACGGCCCGCGTCGCCGAGGTGCTGGACCTGCCCGTCGTCCTCGTCGTCGACGCCAAAGCCGGAATGGAGAGCGTCGGCGCCACGGCACTGGGCTTCCAGCAGTACGCCGAGCGTATCGGTCGAGACATCGACGTGGTCGGGGTGCTCGCGCAGCGTGCCCACGGCGGCCGACACGCCGAAGGCATCCGCGACGCACTCCCCGGGGAACTGCGGTATCTCGGTCGGATTCCGCCGACGCCGGACCTCGACATCCCCGACCGGCACCTCGGTCTCCAGATGGGGAGCGAGGCGGCCATCGACGAGGCGGCGCTGGCCGAGGCCGGTGAGACTATCGACGCCGACGGGGTCGCAGAGATAGCACGCGACCCACCGAGCGCCTCGCCCGCCGACCCGTCGAGGACGGACGCCACCGTTGCCGTCGCCCGCGATGCAGCGTTCTGCTTCGTGTATCCCAGCACCGTCGAGCGAGTCCGTGAACGGGGCACTGTCGCGACGTTCTCGCCGCTCGCGGGCGACCCGGTGCCGGAGGCCGACGCCGTCTATCTGCCGGGCGGCTACCCGGAACTGCACGCCGCCGACCTCGCCGAGTCGTCGACGCTCGACGAACTCGGGACGCTGGCGGCCGACGGC
Organism: Haloarcula pellucida; assembly: GCF_014647235.1. Taxonomy (GTDB): domain Archaea; phylum Halobacteriota; class Halobacteria; order Halobacteriales; family Haloarculaceae; genus Haloarcula; species Haloarcula pellucida. Next base: position 575,429 of record NZ_BMOU01000001.1, on the reverse strand, counting down.
CTGCCGGTGTACGGCGAATGTGGCGGCCTGATGGCCCTCTCGGAGACGCTGACGACAGCCGACGGCGACACCTACGAGATGGCGGGCGTGTTGCCGGCCGACGTCGAGATGTGCGACCGGTATCAGGCGCTCGACCACGTCGAGCTAGAGGCGTCTCTCGACACGCCAGTCGCCACCGCAGGCACCCGGCGCCGCGGCCACGAGTTCCACTACTCCTCGGCGACGGTCGACGCGGACGCACGGTTCGCGTTCGAAGTGGTCCGGGGCGACGGCATCGACGGCGACCACGACGGCCTGACGGAGTACCAGACGGTCGGGACGTACTGTCACGCCCACGCCGCGAGCGGGGCGTTCGACCAGCTATTGTCAGTCTGAACATACGACGAGCGACGGCAAACGCGTCGTTCGAGTGGCAGACGACCGGCTGACGGCCCACAAACTTTTTTCCTGTCTGCAATCGTGATACGTACAATGAACGAGTTGCGCGACCTGTTGGGAGACGTGGTCGCAGACGCGAACGCGGTGTTCCTCTTCTCGCCGAGTTCGGCGGACTTCGAACGGTTCGCCGATGCCGAGGAAGCCGTCGTCGTGGTCGGTCCGGAGAACGCCGTCGAAGCGGAATCCTTCGTCGAACTCCCCATCGACTTCACCGACCTCGAAGGCCGAATCCGGTTCGGTATCGAGGGCGCTCTCGACAAGGAGTTCGTCGGGGAAGACGACGAAGTCGTCTGCGTGAGCGGATTCATGGGCGGGACGTCGAACACGATTGCACGCATCCAGACGAGCGACTTCACGCCCTCGGGCGTCTACGACCTGTTCGTCAACTCCCGGGCCGAACCCGGCGTCGTCAGGGACGTCTTCGAGGTGGCCATCGAACTCGGGAAGAAAGGCCAGAAAGGCAAACCGGTCGGTGCGCTGTTCGTCGTCGGTGACGCCGGCAAGGTGATGAACAAGTCCCGGCCGCTCTCGTACAACCCCTTCGAGAAGTCTCACGTCCACGTCGGCGACCCAATCGTCAACGTGATGCTGAAGGAGTTCTCGCGGCTCGACGGCGCGTTCGTCATCTCCGACGCCGGGAAGATCGTCTCGGCGTACCGCTACCTCGAACCGTCCGCCGAGGGCGTCGACATCCCGAAGGGCCTCGGGGCCAGACACATGGCCGGCGGTGCCATCACCCGTGATACGAACGCGACGGCTATCGTCCTCTCGGAGAGCGACGGACTCGTACGAGCGTTCAAAGGCGGGGAACTCGTCCTCGAAATCGACCCCGAGGAGTACTGAATATGCAGTTCGGATTCGACTGGCCGGACTTCATCCGGACCCTGTTCTCGCCCGAAGGGACACTCGTCATCTCCTTGCTCGTGTTGGGGCTGGGAATCCTCGTCGGGTTCCTCGTTTGGAGAGCGTCGCGGGAGTTCATGCGGGAACTCGGCGTGCCCGAGACCGTCGAGGGGACGCCGTTCGAGCGGACCGCCCGGAGCCTCGGGACGTCGACGGTTGGTATCGTCTCGAACCTCGCGGCGCTGTTCGTCTACATCCTCACGATCACCATCGCGCTGAACATCGCCCAACTCGTCAATCCCGAGGCCTACTGGACCCGCTTTACCGCGTTCCTGCCCGACCTGTTCATCGCGGTCTTCGCCATCATCATCGGCCTCATCGCCGGCGACAAGGCCAGACTCGTCGTCTCCGAGCGACTCCGGAGCGTGAAACTCCCGGAGGCCGGCGTCCTCCCGGAACTCGTCAAGTACAGCATCTTCTTCCTCGCCGTCCTCGTCGCGCTGGACCAACTCGGCGTCGAGACGATGGCCCTGCTCATCCTGCTCGCGGCGTACTCCTTCGGCATCGTCTTCCTCGCGGGACTGGCGTTGAAAGACCTGCTCGCGGCCAGCGCGGCCGGCCTCTATCTCCTGCTGACGGAACCGTACAGCATCGGCGACGAGGTGGTTATCGGCGACCAGCAGGGAATAGTTCAAGAAGTCGATATGTTCGTCACGCACGTCGAGAGCGACGGCAAGGAACACATCATCCCGAACCAGCAGGTCATGCAGTCCGGCATCGTCCGGGTCCGCGATTAGTCGGTCGCCTCGACCGGTTCCGCGGGAACGCCCGCGACGGTCGTCTCCGGCGGGACGTCCTCGGTGACCAGCGAGTTTGCCGCCACCTGCGCGTCCGCGCCGATTTCGACGCCCGGGAGGACGATTGCGCCCGCGCCAATCATCGCTCGCTCGCCGACGACCACTTCGCCCGTCCGGTACTCGTCCTGGAGGAACTCGTGACAGAGCAACGTGGCGTCGTAGCCGACGATGGCGTCGTCACGGACGGTGATGAGTTCGGGCCAGAACACGTCCGGCGTCGACTCTAACCCCCACGCGACGCCGGTGCCGACGGTCGTACCGAGGCGCCGCAGCAGCCAGTTCTTCAGTTGCAGACTGGGCGAGACTCGGCAGATCCAGATGACGACGTAGTTGACCATCACGCGGAGCGGATGCTTCGCGCTCGGCCACGAGAACAGGGAGTTGCGGGGGCCGGGCGTCGGATGGCGGTCGAGGTCGTCGTGTCGTGGGCCGCTCACGCCTGCCAGTTGCGTCCCGGTCGTAATCAAACCACTCGGAACCGGCGACTCACGGCCGCCGCCAGAACGTCGGCGTCAGCAGCACCATCACCGGGATGATCTCGATGCGGCCGACCCACATCAGGAGGACCATCAGGAGCTTGCTCGTCCGGGCGAACCCGTCGTAGGTGCCGTAGGGGCCGGCCTGTCCGAACGCCGGGCCGATGTTGAAGAACATCGACGCCGCGGCGGAGAGCGCCTCGAACTCCGTGATGGGGTCGCCGACCCGTTCGGCGTCCGCGACGAGCAACACGGTGCCGACGATGAAGATGACCAGCGCGACCAGCGTGTAGGCGTACACGTCCCGAATCGTGTCCTCGCCGACGACCTCCCGACCGACTCTGACCGCGCGGACGCTCCGTGGGTGTGCCGAGACGTTCAGGTCCCGCCAGAAGGACTTCGTGACGATGAGCCACCGGAGCGTCTTGATAGAGCAGGTCGTCGACCCGGCCATCCCGCCGCTGAACATCGCCACGAAGAGGACGTTCTTCGCGGCCGCGGACCACGTGTTGAAGTCCGTCGATGCGTAGCCCGTCGTCGTCACGATAGAGGCGACTTGAAACGTCGCGTGCCGGGCCGTCGTCTCGGGGTCGGCCGTGAACCGGGGGTCAGCGATCAGTAACCCCACGATGAGTAGCGTCCCGGCCCCGAGGATGCCGAGGTAGAAGCGGAACTCCTCGCTCCGCCGGAGCCTCGTGGCGTTGCCGCCCAGGAGCGCGTACAGCAACACGAAGTTCGTCGCACCGACTATCATGAACAGGGTGACGGCCCACTGGACCGCCGGCGAGAACGCGCCGACGCTCTCGGCCCGCGGCGAGAAGCCGGCAGTCGCGATGGCTGTCAGCGCGTGGGCGACGGCGTCGAAGGCGGTCATCTCCGGCGCGAGTCCGAGGAGGTGCAGGGCGAGGAGGACGAGCGTCGCACCGGCAGTGAGCAGGAGGTAGACGAGCGCCAGTAGCTTCGCCGTGTCCTCGATGCCCGGCGTGAGTTTCGTGACGTCCTTCGTCCGCGTCTCCGTCTCCATCAACTGCGCGCCGGCGACCGAGAGCCGTGAGAGGACGGCCGTCGCCAGTAGCAGGACGCCGAGACCGCCGAGCCACTGGAGGACCTGCCGCCACATCAGCAGGGCCTGCGTGTGGGCGTCGAAGTCGCGGATGACCGTCGCGCCCGTCGTCGTGATGCCGCTCATCCCCTCGAACAGCGCGTTTACCGGACTCGCGAACACGCCCGTCCCCTCGACGTACAGCGGGATGGCGCCGACGACGGCGATTCCGAGCCACGCCAGCGAGACGGTGAGGAACGCCTCCCGGTCGTGGATGCGGTCCCGTTCGAACTGCACGAGCGCGGTGCCGACCACCAGCGTCGCGCCGATGGCGACGAGATACGGGACGGGCGACTCGCCGTAGGCGAGTGCGACCAGTACCGGTACCGCCAACGGGACGACGAGCCACTGGAGTATCCGGCCGAGGACGTTCAGCGACGACCGGACGTCGACCGTGGTCAGCGCCACCGGCGATCACATCCCGTCACTCCGACTGTCTCGACGCACACGGCGTTACAGAGAACGGCTGTCGGCTTCAATCCTCCGCGAAGTCCGGCGAGAGAAATCGGTTCGCGAGCCTCAGTCCGCGCCGCCGCGAATCTCGGACATGTGGTCGATGCGCTGCTGGACGAGGTCGGCCGTGCCGATGTCGTGGCGGACGCGCAGGCCCTCGGTGCCGGCCCGCTCTAGCGCGCCCTCGGCTATCTCCTCGGCCTCACCGATGGTGTCGGCGACGCCGACGACGGCGTAGGAGCGAGAGGTGGTCGTGTAGATGCCGTCCTCGCGCTGGTCGACGCTGGCGTAGTAGAGGATGGCCTCGCCCGCGTTGTCCTCGTCGATGGTGACCTTCGCGCCAGACTCCGGTTCGGTCGGGTAGCCGTCGGGGACGGCGTACTTACAGACGGTGGCCTTCGGGCGGAAGGACAGTTGCGGTAAGGAGAGGTCGTCCCGGGCCGCCGTCAGCACGTCGAGGAAGTCCGTGTTCAGGACCGGGAGCGTGTTCATCGCCTCGGGGTCGCCAAAGCGGGCGTTGAACTCGACCACGCGCGGCCCCGTCTCGGTCAGCATGAACTGGCCGTAGAGGACGCCCTTGTAGCCGTCCAGTGCGTCCACCGTCGCGCGGAGGACGTCGACGGCGTCGTTGTAGTCGTCCTCGGTCATGAACGGGAGTTCGAGGCTGGCGTCGGTGTAACTCCCCATCCCGCCGGTGTTCGGTCCCTCGTCGCCCTCGTAGGCGCGTTTGTGGTCCTGCACGGCCGGCGTGACGCGGAGCTGGCCGTTGGCGACGAACGCCTGCACGGTGAACTCCTCGCCGACGAGGCGCTCTTCGAGGACGACGCGGTCGTAGTCCGAGTCGCGGAGGTACGCCTTGGCTTCCTCGGCGGTACACTGGTCGCCGATGACGCGGACGCCCTTGCCGCCGGTGAGGCCGGCGGGCTTGACCGCGAGGTCGCCGTCGTACTCGTCGATGTACTCGCAGGCGGCGTCCATGTCCTCGAACGTCTCGAAGTCCGGACAGCCGGGGATGTCGTGCTCCCGCATGAACCGGCGCTGGAACGCCTTGTCCGTCTCGATTCGGGCCTCGGACTGCTGCGGGCCGAACGCGTAGACGCCGGCGTCGTCGAGGGCGTCGGCGACCCCCGCCGCGAGCGGTGCCTCGGGGCCGACGACGGCGAGCGTCGCGTCGATTTCGCGAGCGTAGGTCGTGACGGCCTGCGGGTTCGTCGTGTCGAGCGTCTCGAACCCGTCGGCCAGCGCGACGATGCCCGGGTTGCGGTTGCCCGCACAGGCGTACAGGTCGGCGTCGGAGTCGGCGAGCGAACGAGCGACGGCGTGTTCTCGGCCGCCGCCACCCACCAGCAGCACTGTCTCTGTCATACCTCAAGGCCGGATGGGCTCGGATGTAAGTATTGCTCTCTCACTCCGTCGTCGTCCACCGAGTAGCGGCGGTCGCATCGGCCCCGACGCGGTCGGTGACGACGAACACCACCGGCGTGAGTGTGACGAACAGCCCGGTGACGGAGGCCCATCCGGCGACCGTCGGCCCAGTGAGGACCAGCGACCGCGACGCTATCGTCGAGGAGGCGGCGGGCTACGCCGGCATACACCGCGACGGTGCCGGTAAACAGGCTCATACTGGTGGCTGTAAGTTCGTACAGATATTCGCCACCCCGGGGTGGCGAAGTGCTTCAGTTTGTTACAGCCACCAGTATCAGTCTGGCGTCGGTCAGGACGTGGTCGACCGCGCTCGCGTCAACGTTCTGTTCTAATCTGGCCGTGCTCACCCGGCTCTCTTCCCGACTCCTCACCGCTCGATAGGCCACGAACCGTGATCGTCGAGGTCGTCGAGAGCATCCGCTCTGAGGTACGGTTCCAGTTGCGCCAGTCCCGTATCTGGCGACAGCGTATCCTCGGACTGGTCGTAGTCGACGACGCCAGCGGACGCGAGTTTCGGGACGTGCGTGTGATACAGTCGCATGTACACCGTCAGTCGTTCGTCAGGAATCGTCTCGGCGGGGACGCCGTGTTCGAACTCGGCGACGGTGTCGGCGACGGTCGCGAGCGAGACCGGCGTCGTATAGACGAACAGGCAGTAGAGAGTGTATCGTCGCCAGCGCGACGCGAGCAGCGAGTACATCTCCTCGCGCGAGAGCGACGTATCGCTGCCGCCGTCCGAAGCCGGCGACATCATCGCGATGACCGCCGACTGGACTGCCGTATGTCGGTCGCCTCGTCTGTGGCGTCGAGTTCGGCCAGCACCGCGTCGATGTCCTCGCAGATCGCCTCCACGTCGTCGGTCAGGTCGTCGGCGTCGAGTCGTTCCGTCGCATCGTCGAGGAACACGCGCGCTTCGAGGAGTCGGGTCCGGGCAGATGGGCTGTCGGTCGTCATCATTCGGCCCCGACGGTCGCCGAATCGGCCACTTGGTCCTCGGATGCGGTGTCACGAATCGCCTCGTAGAAGTCCTCGACAGTGTACACCACCCCGTCGTGTCGGGCGGGGAACACGCCTTCGAGCCCCGCGTCGCCGTGGATAGCCAGACAGACGATGGGGAGCGTGACCTCCTCGCGTCGGCGACCCGACAGGGGCGAACGGACGACGCGTCGCTGGAACGCCGGGGCGAGGCTGTAGCCGTTCTCCGACGCCCACGCCTCCATCTCCCGAACCGCCCGGTGGACCGGGCCCGACACAGCCTCCTGGTCAAGGTCCCGAAAGAGCCGCGTCGGCCACGTCCGAATCGTGACGTCCGCGACCTGTGGGCTCGTTTCGAGCGCCGTCGTCTGCTGTCTGTACTGGGCCTGCACGTCGCGCACGGTGTGTCCGGTCCCCTCACGGAGCCAGAGTTCGATCGTCACTGCGTCTGTCGACTGGTCGAGGAACTGGTCGAGACGGACACAGTCGTCCGTCCGCTCGGATTTCGCTGGCGCTTCGCTCGAACCGTCCGCCCGATAGTGATCGTCATCTGTCATATTTGTGCTTTGCATTGTTCGATGTTAGCAGCGTCTCTCCGGAGGATTGCAGTTGCTCACGAACCGCCGAGTTCGCCGTCTCGTTCCGCGAGAGCGTACAGTAGAATCGGTGCGTGCCGTCCGACAGAAAGGTTCCCTAGAAATGTCTAGACCGATCCAGTCAGGACGGCGCGTCCCCGCGGGTCGCGACCGAGACGCAGGCAGTGAGCGATGACGACCGGTTACGCCTCGGTCCTGTAGCGGTCCTCCTCGTAATACGTCTCGAGAAGGGCCCGCAGTGCGTTCCGGAGGTGGAAGTGAATCGTCGACGAGGAGACGTCGAACGACGCGGCGATGTCTTCTGCGGTGCTCTCGCGTGGCCACTCGAAGTACCCGGAGAGGTACGCGCTGTGGAGGACGTCGACCTGCCGGTCGGTCAACCGATCGGCGAGCGACTCCCGGAACTGCTGTACGGTCCTGACGGGCCGGTCCAGTTCGCTCTTCCTGACGAGTGTCGCCCCCGGACAGGCGTCTTCGAGAGTCGAGACGAGCGGTCGTACCTCGATGTCGGACGCGATTTCGGCGACGATGCGGGCGACGCCGCCGTCCGCGGACGCGGACCGTATGGTCGCGCCGTACGCGGCGAGGACCTGTATCGCCGACCCCCCGACGACGTGGAACTCGAACAGGCCGCCATCCGTACCCCCGGTAATCGTCCTGACGGAGGTGATTCCCGGTGCTCCCTCGGCGCGTTCGACCAGCCGCTCGGCTGGGACGCCTTCGACGTCGACGTAGAAGACGAGTTGGTCCGAGTCGGCCGGGACGAGTCCTTCGAGGTCGAGTCGGCAGTCGAACTCGGCAGAGATGGCGTGAAAGAACATCTCCGCGTCGTCGACCTCGAACTCCAGTTCGGTCGCCGTATCGGTCAGCAGCGTCTTGCGGGTCTCAGCGGCGCGAATCGCGCGACCGATCATCTGTCCGAGTTCCCCGAGGACCGTCAGGAACTCCTCGTCGAACACCGATGGGTCGTCAATAAACAGCAGGAGGACGCCGTAGGCGACGTTTCCGGACGTCAGCGGGACGGCGACGACGGCTCGACAACCCGCGTCCCGGAACGTATCGTACCACGACCCGGCGTCGCCGCGCGCGTCGGCGTCGCGGTCGACCCGGACAGTCCCCGTCGCGGTCGCCGTATCTATCAGATCGCTGATGAGTGGGGCGTCGACGTGGTCGCCACCGTCGAGGTCGGTCTGACTCTCGGTGGTGCCGGCACGCCTGCGTACCCGGACGCTGTCGCCGGACGACCGGTCACAGATACAGGCCGCGAGGTACGACTCCTCGACGGCGAACCGCTCACAGACGTTGTGCTCGATAGCGTCCCGGTTCGTCGTCGCGGCGACCTCGGTGTTGATGTCCCTGATGACGGCGTTGAGTCGAGAGAGATCGGATAGCCGCTCGTTCTGCCGTTCGAGTCGTGCTTCGCGTTCGGTCTGTCCTAACCCCACCTCGGTGATGGCCGTCAGTATGCCGGCGTATCTGTCGGTCCGGTCGTCGAAGGCAGTCTCAGAGCGAGTCGCGAACACCAACACGCCGTATTCGCCGAGCGCTTCGACCCAGCCACGCTGGACGCGCGACGGGACCGGCAGTCGGTGCGCGAACGAGGCGTCGAACGCCGTCGATTGCCCGCTCGCGAACGATTCCCAAAGCGGGTTCTCCGAGCCGGTGACAGCGGCGGGGTCGTCCGGTGTCTCTCCGTCGGCGGCGCACGCTATCGGTCGGAGGGTCCCGTCCTCCTCGCCGGGTACGTAGACGCAGGCGAAGGTCAGCCCCAGCGCGTCGATGGCCGTCTCGACCGATATCTCGGCGACCGCTTGGCTAGTGGTCGCCCCGAGCATCGCCTGTGCGGCCTCGTTGAGCGTCCGCCGCAACTGCTCGCGTTCCTTCCGTTCGGTGATGTCCTCGGCGATGCCGGCGACGCGGACGACGTTCCCCTCGTCGTCGGTGATAGACACCGCTCGGTCCCGAATCCACCGCGTCGTCCCGTCCGGGCGCCGTATCCGGTACTCCTCGTCGTACTCGCCGGTCGGCTGTCGGTCGAGTGACGAGCGGACCCGTGCCCGGTCTTCGGGGTGGACGGCGTCGAGAAACGCAAGGGGCTCCTCGGAGAGGCGTTCGCGGGGCTGTCCCCAGACCGCCTCGTAAGCGGGATTGACGTATATTATCTCCTCTTTGTCCGGGTCGCTCATCCAGACGACCTCCTCGATGTTGTCGAGTATCTGGCGGAACGGCGGGTCACCCTCGAACGCGCCCGGTGAACCAGTGGTACCGTCGTCTGCCGTCGCTACGGTGCCGTCTGCTCGGCAGTCGACGCCCTCGCTCCGGTAGACCCGTGGCGAGAGGTCGGCGTCCCGGCACGCATCGAGAAAGTCCGTCAGCGCAGCACTGTCGGGGGCCCGGAGTTGGAAGACCCACTCACAGGCCGTGGCGTGGGCACGCTGGAGGACGACGCCGTGCCCCCGCAGCAGCGAGAACACGTCGGTCTCGTCGAACGACCACGTGACTCGATACCGGACGGTGCCGTCGTCGTCCCGGTGACGCCTCGCCGTCTCGACGGCCCGGTCCGCCCGGAGCGCCGTGTCGAACGCATCGGGGTCGTCAGTCTCGACCCGGAGATACGGCGTCAGTCCGCCGTCGGTGTAGACACACGGTTCGAGTTCGACGCGGGTCGATTCGCCGACGGCGACTGCGTCGGCTATCCCGACCGTGTCTGTCGGGAGACCGATACGCACGTCGACGGTCATACTACCATCGTCGACGAAGGCGGCACAGTGATCCGAGTCGATATCCCGGGTGCTACCGACCGCAGTTCGGCCCCGAAATCGAGGGTACGTAGTGCTGTAGTTCGAAGCATAGGTCTCGGTTGGTAGTGCCCCACTCGACCGTCGTGACGACAGCGGGGTGCGGGCGGGTCAGACCCTTCGCCGGCATCGCCACGCCTTTGTCGAGGAGCCCAATGTCAGATGTATGTGTAATAAGTTTATACCTTTCAGTCTTTTCATCACTGTCAGTGATCAAGGTGGCCGCTTTTCAGTTCGGCCCCCGGACCGTCTAGCATGAGCGACGACACTGACCCGACGAGACGGAACCGCCTCGACGCAGCGGAGAGTCCGTACCTCCGGCAGCACGCCGACAACCCGGTAAACTGGCAGCCGTGGGACGAACAGGCACTCGAAGCAGCCCAGGAGCGAGACGCCCCTATCTTCCTCTCGATCGGCTATGCCGCCTGTCACTGGTGTCACGTCATGGAGGAAGAGAGCTTCGAGGACGAAGCGATCGCCGAGACGCTGAACGAGCACTTCGTCCCGGTGAAAGTCGACCGAGAGGAGCGCCCGGACCTCGACTCGGTGTACATGAGCATCTGTCAGCAGGTCACCGGCGGCGGCGGGTGGCCGCTGTCGGCGTGGCTCACCCCCGACGGCAAGCCGTTCTACGTCGGGACGTACTTCCCGCCCGAGGAGAAGCGCGGGCAACCGGGCTTTCACGACCTGCTGCAACGACTCGCGAACTCGTGGTCGGACCCCGAACAGCGCGCGGAGATGGAGAATCGCGCCCAGCAGTGGACCGACGCCATCGAGAGCGACCTCGAAGCGACGACCGGCGACCCGAGCGACCCCGAAGAGAACCTCGTCCAGACGGCGGCGACCATCGCACACCGGGGTGCCGACCGAGATAACGGTGGGTGGGGGTCTGGCGGTCCGAAGTTCCCGCAGACGGGGCGCCTCCACGCGTTGCTCCGCGCGCACGCCGACGGCGGTGGGGAGGACTACCTGAACGTCGTCGAGGAGACGCTGAACGCGATGGCCGACCGGGGTCTCTACGACCACGTCGGCGGCGGGTTCCACCGCTACTCGACGGACCCGCAGTGGGGCGTCCCCCACTTCGAGAAGATGCTGTACGACAACGCCGAGATTCCACGGGCCTTCCTCGCCGGCTATCAGGCGCTGGGCAACGAGCGCTACGCCGCCGTCGTCCGGGAGACGTTCGCGTTCGTCCAGCGGGAACTCCAGCACGAGGACGGCGGCTTCTTCAGCACGCTCGACGCCGTGAGCGCGCCACCCGCGAACCCCGACGGCGAGACGGAGGAGGGCGCCTTCTACGTCTGGACGCCCGAACAGGTCCACGACGCCGTCTCGGACGAGACGGCCGCCGAGGTCTTCTGTGAGTACTACGGCGTCACAGAACGCGGCAACTTCGAGGGTGCGACCGTGCTGGCGGTTCGCAAGCCCGTGCCCGTCCTCGCCGAGGAGTACGACCTGAGCGAGGACGAGATTACCGAGAAGCTACGGCAGGCGCTCGACGAGACGTTCGCGGCCCGCGAGGACCGACCCCGGCCGGCCCGTGACGAGAAAGTGCTGGCCGGGTGGAACGGCCTGATGATCTCGGCGCTCGCCGAGGGCGCCGTCGTGTTGGACGACGGCTACGCCGACGTGGCCGCCGACGCCCTCGGATTCGTCCGCAAGCACCTGTGGGACGAGGAGTCACAGCGCCTCCAACGCCGGTATAAGGACGGCGACGTGGCAATCGACGGCTATCTGGAGGACTACGCGTTCCTCGCTCGCGGCGCGTTCGACCTGTTCGAGGCGACGGGGAACGTCGACCACCTCGACTTCGCGATGGCCCTCGCCGAGGCCATCACCGAGGCGTTCTGGGACGAGGGAGAAGAGACGCTGTACTTCACCCCCACCGGCGGCGAGGCGCTGGTCGCTCGGCCACAGGAACTCACCGACCAGTCGACCCCCTCCAGCACGGGCGTCGCCGTGGAACTCCTGCTTGTACTCACGCACTTCAGGGACGACGACCGGTTCGGCGACGTGGCCGAGAAGGTCCTGCGCACGCACGCCGACCGCGTCTCCGCGAACCCGCTCCAGCACGCGTCGTTGACGCTCGCGGCGGACACCTACGAACAGGGGTCGCTGGAACTGACCCTCGCGTGTGACCCGACGAACCCGCCCGTCGAGTGGACGGAGACGCTGGCCGAGACGTACGTTCCCCGCCGGTTACTGGCGTGGCGGCCCGACGACAGCGAGACGTTCGACGCGTGGCTCGACGCGCTGGGGGTCGACGACGCCCCGCCGATCTGGGCGGGTCGCGACGCGGCCGACGGCGAACCCACCGTGTACGCCTGTCGGAACTTCGCGTGTTCGCCGCCGAAACGCGACCTCGAATCGGCCCTCTCGTGGGGCCAGAACTAGTTATTCGAGTTCCGCTTCGATTTCGTCGGCGAGGTAGACGGCGATAGGGACCGGTTCCTCCTCGACGAACCGGGCGACTTCCTCGCCGTCGCGTTCGACGACGACGGTCGGGATGTACTCGATGCCGTACTCCGCCACCTTCGGGCCGGTCTTCGAGCCGTCGTCTTCCTTCTCGGTCGGGTAGTGGTGAATCTTCGATGTGGGGACGTCGGCGGCTTCGAGCGCCGCACCGAAATCCGGCAGTTGTGCTCGACAGTCCTTGCACCAGTCGCCGCCCCAGACGTGGTACTCCAGTTCGGCGGCGTGGCGGGTGAGGACGTCGACGGTGTCGGAGTAGGCGTCTTTCACCCAGACCGGGTTCGGTTCCATCGTTTCGAGCGGTCCGCTCTCACTCATAGCACCCCGTAGCGCGGCGAGTGGCTTGAACCCCCCGACTGTTCAGTACCGTTCGAGACGGGAACGGAGGCGTTCGCGGAGGAGCGTCCGATGACAGCGCTTGCGCTCGCCCTCGAAGCAGACGAGTACGACGGTTTCGCCGTCGCGAACCCGCGTACAGAGGTCGTCGACGGCACGCTTTGCCGCCTCGCTCTCGTCGAGGTGGGTCCGATAGCGGTCGGCGAAGTCGGTCTCGTCCCACGCCGCGTTGTGTGCGCCCTCCTCGCAGAGGCCCTGCATCTGTAGGTCCTCGGCACGCCGTTTCGTCTCGTCGAGGAGGTCTGCCGGCGGGCCGAGTTCGGGGACGTTCTCGTCGACGGCGGCGTGGAACCATCCGGTCGGTTGGCGGACGACGCCGACCAGCGTCTCGTCGCCGGCGAGGTCGGCGAGGTCGTGCTGAATCGCCGCGGCGTACGTGTCGCCGACAGCACCGCTCATGTACGACCAGTCGCGCAGACGGCGGAAAAGCCTGCCGGGAACGAGCACCACCCACAGGAATCGGGGGCTCCACTAGGGGTTTAAGCGGGGGTGGCGTACGCGACAGCAATGCACGAGACACTACACGCGTCTATCACCGACGCCATCGGGTCGCCGCTGGTGTCGGTCCGCGCCCCCGAGGGCGCGACAGTCGCCGCGAAGGTGGAGTCGTTCAACCCCGGTGGCTCCGCGAAGGACCGCCCGGCGGCGTTCATGATAGAGGCCGCCGAGCGAGACGGTGCCCTCGAACCGGGCGACACCCTCGTGGAACCGACCAGCGGTAACACCGGTATCGGCATGGCGATGGTCGGGGCCGCGAAGGGGTACGACGTCGTGCTGGTGATGCCGTCCTCGAAGTCCCCGGAACGCCGCGAGATCATGCGGGCCTACGGCGCCGACATCGAACTCGTCGAGGGCGACATCTCCGCCGCGAAGGACCGCGCGGACGAACTCACCGAGAAGAGCGGGTACGTCCAGTTGCGCCAGTTCGAGAACGCGGCCAACCCGCAGGCCCACTACGAGACGACGGGGCCGGAGATTCTCGAACAGGTCGGGGACCGCACCGTCGACGCCCTCGTGGCCGGCGTCGGCACGGGCGGCACCATCACGGGCACCGGCCGGCGACTCCGTGAGGCGTTCCCCGAACTCGACGTCGTCGCCGTCGAACCGGCGGACAACGCCGTCCTCTCGGGGATGGAACCGGGCACCGGCGAGGACAGTTTCCAGGGGATGGGCCCCGGATTCGTCAGCGACAACCTCGACGTGGACCTGATAGACGACGTGCGAACGGTCGAACTCGACGACGCCGAGGCAGAGTGTCGCCGCCTCGCCCGCGAGGAGGGCATCCTCGTGGGCCAGTCCTCGGGTGCGTCGAATCTCGCGGCCCGCGAGGTTGCCGGGGAACTGGTCGAGGCGGGCGTCGACGACCCCCTCGTCGTCACCGTCTACTGGGACAGCGGTGAGCGCTACATGTCGACCGGGATGTTCGACTGACGCAAGCGCCGAGCGTCGGTTGTGAACTGCTCGCTCGCCCACTCGCTCACCGCCCCGGTGTCGTTTCGACGACGATGTGGCTGACCGTCGGGGGACACGTCCGAAAGCGTCTCGACGACCGGTATCCCGTCAAGAACTGCGGAATCGATGTCCACGTCGCCGGGGTTCAGCACGCACCGGTTGGGCCTGCGTGAGTGTGGCGGGTCCGTCCGGTCGAACCGACCGTCCCTCTGACAGCCACTCACATCGCGGACAACCGGACACCCATCGCGCCTTTCGCCGCCTCAGGCCCCGAACTCCGACTCGGTGACGCGAACGACCAGCGTATCGTCCACCTCTCGCAGGTCGTACTCGGGGATTGTGTCGCCGGTGCGGGTCAGTAACATCGGTTCGACGAGGCGTGGGGGGCGTTCCTGTGCCGGTTCGACCGCCGAATCGCCGTCCGTGTCGGATTCGCCGGTGGTCGACTCGCCCGCTTCGTCCGTCTCGCTCTCGACGACGCCGTACACTTTCAGGAACCGATCGGTGTCGGCAGGGGCTATCTCGTCGTCCCTGACCGCCGTCGCGAGGGCCCGCGAGAGCCACTCCGTCTCGCTGATAGAGGGCTCTCTGACGAAGGCGGCGTCGACGAATCGGACGAGGTACCAGTTCAGGTCGTTCAGGAGGGCGACGGCGGCACCGAGGCTCACCGTCTCTAGCCTGAGTGCGTTCTCGAACGGTTCCCGCAGATCGTAGGTCGCGAGCGCGTTCCGGGCGGTCTCTCGCGAGAGCAGTTCGTACTGGAGGTTCACGTCCTCGCTCCCGACGAGACAGACCTGCGTCATGGCTCGTCCGTGGCCCGCCCCGGAGATTTAGCTTTCGATAGCCACGACCGTCCGACGCCGCGCACACTCCCGCGCACGCTCGAACAGCGTATCGGGCTCCACCGACCTGAGTGCATCCAGCGACGCGTTCGTCTCCGGGAGTTCCGGAGCGACCCGGTTACATCCGGTGTCGACCGTCGAGTCCTCGAACGTGCCGATGTCCCGAGCGAGGGTCGTTATCTCGGCCTTATCGAGCGTCAGGTTGGGCCGGTGGACGGGTAGGTCCGTCGCCACGTCGGTAACGGCGACGTTCGCGCTGGTCTGACTCGACTTCTGTCCGATGGCCTCGCCGGTGACGACGCCGACGCTCCCCTCGTCCTCGGCGACGGCTTCGGCCGTCGCGAGCATGAACCGGCGCAGCGAGAGCATCCGCAGGCCGTCCAGTTGCTCGGCGAGGTCCGCGACCACGTCGCCCGCGTCGACGACGTGCATCGCCATCGACTCGTTCGGGGCGTACGAAGCCAGCGTCTCGACGGTCGCTCTCGCCCGGGCCCGGTGGTCAGGGCCCCCGTAGTCGCCCAGGTCGACGTACACCGGGACCACCGGACAGCCCCGTCGCATCAGCTTCCACGCGGCGACCGGCGAGTCGATACCGCCGCTTATCAGCGCGACCACTGGCCGTTGCGTCCCGAGCGGCATCCCGCCCGGCCCCGTCCGCTTCTCCAGAAAGACGTACGCCTCCTCGGCGCGACACTCGACGAACAGACGGAAGTCGGGGTCGTCGAGGTCCACTTCCGGAGTCTCGCCGAGCGACTCGATAGCGTCCCAGACGACGGCACCGCCCGCCGACTCGATGTCGGTACTGGCGAAGGGGTGGGCGTCGCTGGGACCGGCCCGCCGCGCGTCGACGGCGAAGGGGCCGCCGTCGTAGTGGGATTCGGTGGCCGCCGCCAGCGCGTCTTCGATGGCGTCGAGGGTCGGGTCCACGACTGCGGCTGGCGAGGCGGAGACGACGCCGAAGGTGTCAGTCGCGGCGTCGGTGACTCCCTCGGGGTCGTCGGTGTGGACGAACAGCCGGTTCCGTCGCTGCTCGACGTCGCCGGTGAGCCCTCGGGCGTCGAACATCGCGGCGAGGTTCTCGGCGAGGCGGTCCTCCATCTTCCGGCGGACCTGTTCGCTCTTGACGCCTATCTCACCGTGGCGGACGATGACGACGTCGGCGTCGGGCGGGTGCATACCCGCCCTTGCCGAATCGCGGATAAATGGGTGTCGGCTTCGCCGACTCAGTCGTCCGCGGCCTGTTCTTCGAGGTGGTCGGCCACCTGTGCCATCTTGACTTTGAACTCATCGAGGTCTGTCTCCTGAGCGTGGAGCATGGCGCTGTACCGCGACGTGAGACTCGCCAGCGAGGTGGTCTCTGCGAGTTCCTCGTCGGTCGCCCCGTGCATCGCCGCCGCCTTGCGGTGGAAGTGGATGCAGTACGGACACTTGATGTTGGCCGCGACGGCCAGCCCCATCAGTTCCCGATACTTCGGCGGGATCTCGGACTCGCCGACGGTGTACTTCTGGAAGAAGTGCCACTCGCCGACCATGTCGTCCTCCGGAATCGTATCGAGCGGTGGTGGGACCATCCCGAACGTCTCCGTAATCTCTTCTTCTACATCTGCGGGTTGTTGTTCTGTTGCCATGATTGGTGGTCGGTCGCTGTTCGGTCGTGCGGTACTGCGGTTCGGGGTCGGTATCGCTCGTAGAAGTTGCCCGGTCGACGAGATAGTTATGTGCTGACATTTGTCACTACAGACGGAGTCGGGTCGGCCTAGTCGCTAGTATATGACAGTATTTCCTCACGTCCGCCGTCGCCGAACGACGCTCGCGGTCGGTGGAACCCCTCGGAGAAACGAGCCGGTACAGTCAGCTAACGGACGAGACCTCAGAACGTCGAGACGTCGCCCTCGATGACCTTGCGGGTCACGTCGGTGACGCTCGCGAGTTCCGCGTCGACGGCCTCGCGTACCTCGGCTTCGATGTCGCTCACGGCGACCCCCTCCTCGGTGACGAGCATGGCGTCGGCGACGTGTGGTTCGTCGATGGGCGAGCCGATCTGAGAGAGGAGGCGAAGCTGGAGCTGGCGGATGCCGTCCACTTCGTCGACGACGGACTCGGCGATTTCCGTCGAGAGCAGGTTGTAGATCTTCCCGATGTGGTTCACGGGGTTCTTCCCGGAGGTAGCCTCCATGCTCATCGGACGGTTCGGCGTGATGAGGCCGTTGGCGCGGTTGCCGCGGCCGACGGAGCCGTCGTCGCCCTGTTCGGCGCTGGTGCCCGTGGTGGTGAGGTAGATGGACTCCTCGTCGTAGTCGTCGGCGGTGTTGACGTGGACGGTCACGTCGCGGTCGGTGTACTCCGTCGCCAGCGTTTCGACGTACTCGCGGACGTCCTCGACGGCCTCCTCGTAGGCCAGCAGGTCCTCGACGTGTTCGTCGACCATCGCGACGGCGACGGTGACGTCGATGTGGTCGCCCTCGCGCTTGCCCATGACCTTCACGTCCTGTCCGACGACGGGATTGTCGACGGCGTACTCGCCGGTGAGTTTCCGCTCGGTGTTGTAGACGATTTGCTCCGTCTCCGAGAGGGGTGCGTGGCCGACCCCGTAGCTCGTGTCGTTGGCCATGGGGACGGTCCCCTCCTCGCCGAAGACGCTCTGGAGGTCGCCCGACCCTTCGCCGAGTTCCACGTCGACGATGATATCGCCGCCCACGTCGAGATGCGGGAAGTTCTCGTCCAGATACTCGCGGGCGGCCTTCAGCGCGATGCTCTCGGCGGGAATCCGCTGGCCCTCGTACTCCTTGGTCGCACGGCCGACGATGAGGAGGTAGATGGGTTCGAGGACTTCCCCGCCGCCGTAGGCCGGGGCCGCGGTGCCGGCGACGAGTTGCGTCTCGTCGGTGTTGTAGTGGAGGACCTTGCCCACGCGGTCGAGGTACGTCTGGGCGAGCGCACGGGAGACGCTCTCGGCGACGCCGTCACAGATGGAGTCGGGGTGGCCGATACCCTTGCGCTCGACGATTTCGACGTTCTGGTCCTCGACTGCCAACCCGCTCTCGGGCTGGACGTGGATGTTCCGGTCGGTCATTGCTCGGACCTTCGCTGTGCCCGCTTCTATAACTTACGGGAACCGCTCGACGAAGAAAGATTACCTTCACGCATCCTCGAGCAGTAAGCCGAGGTACGACGTCCGGGTCTGGTCCTCGGGGTCCAGTCCGAGCGCTCGAAGCACCTCGTAGGCGCCCTCCCGGGCCGGTTCGACCCCGCTCTCGTCGGTCTCCGTCTCGACCTCCACGAACTCGCCGACGCCCTCGACGTCGTCAAGCGTGATCGTGTAGCCCTCGTAGCGGTAAAAGCGCCGGTCCTTCCGAACTGTCGCGGCGGGGTCGAACCCGAGCTGCTCGAAGATGGCGTCGGCCTTCTCGCCGTCGGTAACGCCGGTCTCGACCTCCTCGCGCGTCTTCGACTCGGCCTCCACGAGTGGCCCCTTGTAGGTGATGCGGGCCGTCGTCGCCCCGTCGCGCGTCTCTCGGCGGACCCGGAGCGCCTCGTCCGTCTCCGCGAAGTCGCGGTGCGGTGCGTCGTAGTAGGTGTCGACCTGCAGGACGTCGCCGGTCTGTTCGGCCCCGAGTTCGTCCAGTCGCTCGGCGACGGCCGCGAGGTCGGCGGCGACCTTGACTTCGACTTCGTACATGGCTGTGTGCTCTGTCGGGTCGGGCAAAAGCGATTGCATCCGTCGTCGACACCCGGTGGACATCGGGCTACTGTGACGGGCGAGGGGAGTAACGGCCACCTACCGCGGACCGCGAGTTTTAGTGTCCTCGCCCACCGGGTAGGGGTATGGACGGTCGCTACGACCCCATCGAGTCCCCCGACGAGACGACCGTCTTCCCCTATCACGACCTGACGCCGCCGACGACGGCCGACGTGGCTCGCGCGCGCAAAGTCGTCCGTCAGCACCTCCCGACCACGCCGCTCGTGCGGAGCGAGACCCTTTCGTCCGACCTCGACGCGGAGGTCTACCTCAAACGGGAAGATACGCTCCCCACCGGCGCGTTCAAAGTTCGGGGCGGCGTGAACCTCGTCTCGTCACTCTCCGCGGAGTTCCGCGAGGCGGGCCTCATCACCGCGAGTTCTGGCAACCACGGCCAGTCTATCGCGTGGGCCGGCCGGGAGTTCGGCGTCCCCGTGACGATCGGCGTCCCAGCGGAGGCCAACGACGGGAAGGTGGCCGCGATGGAGCGACTCGGCGCGGAGGTCATCAGACACGGCCCGGACTACGACGCGGCCCGCGAGCGCATCGAGCAGTTGGCCAGCGAGCGCGGCGCCCGATACGTCCACTCGGGCAACGAACCGAAACTGGTCGCTGGCGTCGGTACCGCGGGGCTGGAAGTCGTCGACGAACTGCCCGAGGTCGACCGGGTGTTCTGTCCGGTCGGCGGCGGCACCTCCGCTGCGGGCTACTGTCTCACCGTCGGCAAACTGACCGACGCCGACGTGGTCGGCGTCCAGTCCGAGGCCGCCCCGGCGATGCACCGCGCGTGGACCGACGGGTCGCTCGAACCCCACGACCGAATGGAGACGACGGCCGAGGGCGTGGCGACGCGCGTCCCGTTCGCGCTCACCATGGACCTCCTCGGCGACGGACTGGCGGACTTCCGTCTCGTCTCGGAAGCAGACATCCGAGACGGCGTCGCGCGCCTCTTCGAGGACGAACGCATCGTCATGGAGGGCGCCTGCGCGACGGCCGTCGCCGCCGCCGTCGAGGCACGGGCCGAAATCGCCGGCGAGACGGTCGTCATCCCCGTCTCCGGCCGGAACATCGACCTCGCGAAACTCGACCGGATGCTCGAAGCGAGCGAGTACTCGGCGTGAGGCCCGACGGGAAACGTTGTTCTTAAGAGTGCCACGACTGACGAACACGGTATGAGCAACGACTCCGAGGCCGAGGACGTAGAAGAAGAAGTAGAAGCAGAGACGGCCGACGAAGAGACCGAGAGCGGCCTGCAGGAGGGCGACGTCGTCAAACTCGCCTACACCGCCCGCACCGTCGAGGAAGGCCAGCTCGTCGACACCACAGACGAGGACGTCGCCGAAGACGAGGGCATCGACACCGAACAGCAGGAGTTCGGTCCCCGCGTCATCGTGCTCGGCGAGAACCACATCTTCCCCGACGTCGAGGAGGACATCTACGGTAAGGAGGTCGGCGACGAGGGCAGCGTCACCATCGCCGCCGCCGACGCCTTCGGCGAGTACGACGAGAGTGAAGTCCGCACCGTCTCGAAGGACAAGATTCCGGAAGACGACCGCTACCCCGGCGCACACGTCGACGTCGACGGCGAGCACGGGCACGTCGAGACGATCATCGGCGGCCGCGCCCGCGTCGACTTCAACCACCCGCTGGCCGGTGAGGACGTCGAGTACGACTACGAAATCGTCGCGGAAGTCACCGACCGCGAGGAGAAGGCACAGGGCATCATCGAGATGATGCTCGACATGAAGCTCGACCTCTGGTTCGAGACGGACACCGTCGAGGAAGAGCAGGTCGTCGAGTCCGACGACGACGACGAGGAGGGCGAACCCGAGTACGAGACCGTCGAGGTCGAGAAGGACACGCTCTACATCGAGGCCACGCCCCAGCTAACGATGAACCAGCAGTGGATGATGGGCAAACAGCAGATCGCCCAGCAGCTCACGCAGCTTCTGGACGTCGACCGAATCATCGTTCAGGAAGAGCTCGGCGGCGGCATGGGCATGGGTATGGGCGGTATGATGGGCGGCATGGGCGGTGCCGGTGGCGCCGACATCGAGGAAGCGCTCGAAGACGCCGACGTCGACGCCGAGGAGATCGTCGACGAGATCGAAGGCGCCGAAGAGTAACTCGACAGTCGAACTTCTCCGTCTTTTCGACCCCCGTAGTGACGCCTATCGGGGGATTGCCCTATCCGTCATTCGACCGCCACATTTCGGACAGCTGAGGCCCCGGCTGGACGCCGTCGTCCGGAACGAACAGCTGTCGCACTCGAACTGCTTTTGCTCTTTGGCGAGCGGGTCTCGACCACTCATGTAGATTGAGTAACACCTCTTGCATGATAAGCATTAGCACTGAATTGTCATGGTCGCCGGACGAGGCGGTGAGCGCACTGTCGGCGGAGAGGGCCACAGGCCGCGAGCGTGGCCGTCGTCAGGCGATGTCCCGACTCGTGTCGATGCTGACCTCTTCGACGAGGTCCAGTTTGATGACGTCGTTGGGCGCCCGGCCACCCCGGAACTTCGGGATGGCCAGCCGATTCTCCACCTCGTCGGTGTTCGTCGTCGTCTTGAGCTGGAACACCACGTCGGCGAAGTGTTCGGTCGTGTCCCGAAGCGGCGGGACGTCACGTCCGTCCAGACAGTGGAGGATAGCCAGACTACCGGTGTTGACGATGTGGTTCTGCAGGTCGTTCATGAACGCGCGGAAGCGAGAGTGGGGTTCTTGGGCCTCCAGCACGTCGAGCGGGTCGACGATGAGGTTCGACGTCTCCGGGAGCGCCGAGACGAGTTTCCCCGCGTTGTCCAGTGGCGCCTCGCCGGAGATGTGTCGGACCGTCGGGTCGCCGGTGTTGGCCGGCGTCTGTTCGATGCTGGCGACGACGGACTGGGCCGTTCGGTCGAGCGAGAGCCACAGCGTCCCGCGTGTGGCGGTGAGTTCATAGAGGAACAGTTCCGCCTGGCTGGCCGGCTGGGCAGTGAGGGCGACGATACTTCCCGCTGGAATACCCCCGTCGAGTTTCCGGTCGAGAACGTCGATGCCCGTTCGGAGCCGGTTCACCATGCCGTTTTGAGACAAGCATACCCACCTGATTAAATATTCCGCTTGGACAGGATTTTCGCACATTTCAGGTATCGAGACGCCGATTCCTCGGTTTCGAGTGGAGGATCTGGCAGTTCCGGAACGTGTACGACGTACTCACAGTCGAACAACGGCGTCGGGTCCGTCGTGCCGTCGCTTCTGGGGAGCAGGAGGACTGACGGGGTCGCGTCGAGTTGGCGAGCCATCGCCGACGTCTTCGTCGTGTCACGCAGACTCTGTGCGACTGGCGTCGAGACGAGGAGCGTCCGGTCGGCCGCGCGAAGTGGCACAACGGCGTCGGGACCGGCCCCGGCCGCACAGTCGAGCACGACGGGACGGTCACACTGCCGGAGACGGCGGAACGCCGACGCGGCGGTCGACGGGTCGGAACCCCGACACGGGAGGACGTCCACGCCGGCGAATCGAGGCGAGCGCTGTGCGACGGCGGCAGGTCGCTGACCCTCGGCGACGGCGGTGAGTCCCGCGACACGGTCGGTCTCGGCCCGGTGATGGATGTCGGGCATGTCGAGGTCCGCGTCGACGACGAGCGGTCGCTCGCCGAGGGTCGCCAGGGCACGGGCGAGTCCCAGCGCCGTCGTCGTCTTCCCACAGCCACCTTTTCCACCGGCGATAGCGAGCATGGCGGGGCTGGCTCCGTCTCGGGATTTGAACCTTCGCCTCCCCGTGTCGGGAGATTCAAGAGCGTCGGGGGCGCGGTACCGAGTAAGATGCGGCACGACCACATCATCAGCGCGAAACAACTGTCGCGGGCCGACATCGAGGAGGTGCTCGACCACGCGGCCGCCATCGCAGCGGACCCGGGTGCCTACGCGGACCGGCACGCCGATACGTTGCTCGGGATGCTCTTTTTCGAACCGAGCACGCGGACCAAGATGAGTTTCACGACGGCGATGAAACGGCTGGGCGGCGACATCGTCGACATGGGTTCGGTGGAATCGTCCAGCGTCAAGAAAGGCGAGTCGCTCGCCGACACCGTGCGCGTCGTCGAGGGGTACGCCGACGCGCTGGTCCTCCGGCATCCGATGGAGGGGTCGGCGAAGATGGCGAGCGAGTTCGTCGACGTGCCGCTGGTCAACGCCGGCGACGGCGCGGGCCAGCACCCGACACAGACCCTGCTCGACCTCTACACGATCCGTGAGAACGCCGGGTTCGACGACCTGACCATCGGTATCATGGGGGACCTGAAGTACGGTCGCACCGTCCACTCGCTGGCCCACGCGCTGACGAACGTCGACGCGCGCCAGCACTTCGTCAGTCCCGAGTCGCTGCAGTTGCCGCGGTCGGTCCGGTACGACCTGCACCAGGAGGGTGCCGAGGTCAGAGAACACACCGAACTCGACGAGATTCTGCCGGAACTCGACGTGCTCTACGTCACGCGCATCCAGCGCGAGCGGTTCCCCGACGAGAGCGAGTACCGCGAAGTCGCGGGTCAGTACCAGATAGACAGCGAGACGCTGGCCGCCGCGAAAGACGACCTGACGGTGATGCACCCGCTCCCGCGAGTGGACGAGATCGCCCACGACGTCGACGACACCGACCACGCGAAGTACTTCCAGCAGGCCCACAACGGCGTGCCGGTGCGGATGGCGTTGCTGGACCTGATGCTCGGAGGTGAGCCAGAATGACCGACGACGACCAACAACTCCGCGTCTCGAAGATTCGCAACGGCACCGTCATCGACCACATCACCGGCGGACAGGCGCTTAACGTCCTCGCCATCCTCGGCATCGACGGCACCAGCGGCGAGTCCGTCTCCGTCGCGATGAACATGCCCTCGGACCGCCTCGGCAAGAAAGACATCGTGAAAGTCGAAGGCAAAGAGCTCTCACAGAACGAAGTCGACGTGCTCTCGCTCATCGCCCCCGCCGCCTCTATCAACATCGTCCGCGACTACGAAGTGATCGAGAAACACCGCGTCGAGCGCCCGTCGGTGGTCGAGGGCGTGCTCGAGTGTCCGAACCACAACTGCATCACGACCGAGGACGAACCCGTCCAGTCCCGCTTTGCCGTCGTCGAGGACGGCGTGCGCTGTGAGTACTGCGACACCATCATCCGCGACAATCTGCCCGCGCACATCCTCGCGGACTGAGTCTCCCGATTTCGACGCGCCGTTCTCAGGGGACGACCGTCTCTAACACCCAGTCGTCCGGCGTCGCCCGTCGCACCTCGAACGGGTCGAACGCCTCCCGAGGGGCCTCGGCGAGGCGGCCGAGGAAGGGGCCGACCGGGTTCGGGTCCCGGTCGCTCACGAGGACGAACTCGTCGCCGCTGTCGAGTTCGGTGAACGTCTCTCGGACCCGGTCTTTGCGCGCTTCCGGCGACAGACCACGGATGTCGACGGCGTGGTCCGGCACCGCCACCTCGCCAGCCGTCTCGATGGACTCCGTAACGGCGTCGCCGAGGTCCGCCATCGCCTCGGGGACGTCGCCGGGCGCGGGCGTGCCCTGCAACTCGTGGGTGAACGGCAGTTCCGCCAACACGGGGGCGTCGAGGTCACCGAGGGCGTCGTCCTCGAAGAGGTCGTTCGGTTCGCCACAGCAGTCACAGACGTACTCGGCCATGTTGACGACCGTTCCGAGGACAGGCACGTCGTTGTCGCGGAACAGTTCGACGGTGCGACTGGTGTCGCTGACGCTGGCGTGGAACGGCGTCGTCACGACGACCACGCCGTCGACCGGCACCTCCTGTAAGGTCGTCAGGACGACGTCGCCGGTTCCCGGCGGGAGGTCGACGACGAGGACGTCGTCGTTGCGCCACGCGGTGTTCGTAAAGAGGTCGTCGAGCGCGTCGTGGGCCATCGCGCCCCGCCACGCCAGCGGTGCGCCGTCCTCCATCAGGCCGACGCTCATCACGTCCATCCCGTCGGTCCGAATCGGGAGGGGGTCGCCCTCGTCGCTGGAGTGAACCGGCCCCGAGACGTCCAGCAGTCCGGGCACGTTCGGGCCGTGGATGTCGGCGTCGAAGAGGGCCACGTCGTTGTCCGCCGCCAGCGCACACGCGAGGTACGTCGCCGTCGTGGACTTGCCGACGCCGCCTTTCGCGCTGGCGACGGCGACGATGTGGTCGAACGATTCGACGCTCTCCCGGTCCTCGCTGGACGGGGTCGCGCTCTCGACGTGGACGCTCTCGACGCCGTCGACGTCGTCGACGGCCCGCAACATGGCCTCTATCACCTGATTGCTCGTATCGCTGTCCAGCGAGGTCAGGTCTGTCTCGACGGTCACCTCGCCGTCCTCGGCGACGACGTTCTCGACGAACCCCGCCTCGAAGACGGAGAGGTCGGCCTTCGGGTCGCGAACCTTGCGCAACTGTGCCTCGACGCGGTCGGTCAGGGTCGTTCGGGCGTTCTCGGTCATCGTGGTGGGATGGGAATCATAGGTCGGGCATCCGGTTCAGACGGTCCTCGCCGGGGAGGAGGCGGGCGTCGGCCTCCAGTGTGCCGCCGAACTGCCGGCGGAAGCGGCCGGGGTCGGCCTCCAGCGAGCGCTCGGCTGTCTGTCGCACGACGGTCGCCGGGTCGTCGGTCAGTTCTCGGAGTCTGTCGCGGGCGGCGTCGGCGTCGACGCCGGCTAACATGTGGGCGGCCCACTCGCGGAGGCGTTCGCTCTCGTCGCGGCTCAAGTCCAGTAGCGTCTCGGCCATCGCTTCCCCGCGGAGCTTGAACAGCGAGATGGCCGCGTTCCGCCGGACGGCGTGGTGATCGTCGTCGGCGAGCGTCTCGGCGATGTCGTCCTCGTGGGCCTCTCGCGCGAGGTTGTCGAGCGCGACCACCGCCTCGGCGCGGACCCACGGGTCGGGGTCGGAGAGCAGTTCGACGGCGACGGCGGCGGCCCGTTCGTCGCCGTGGCCGGTCAGGGCCTCCACCGCGAACTGCCGGACGTCGCTGTCGTCGTCAGTCGTCGCCGCCTTCGCGAGGCCAGCGACCACCGCCTCCTCGGTGGGGACGTCCTGCAACGCGAGGGCGGCCCGTCGCCGGTCGACGTGGCTCCCGTCGGCGAGGTCAGAGAGCAGGTCGGCAGCGTCCGAATCCTCGACCGGTTCCGTGTCGGCGGCCGCCAGTTCTTCGGGCGTGGCCTCGCCGATGGTCACGTCCTCGCGACTCACCTCGATGTCTTCCAGCGCGTCGATGTCGGTGTGCATCCCCGGACTGCGCTCGGGGTCGAGTTGCGGGTCGGGGTCCTCCGCGAGGTGTTTCTCGAACTCGTCGTCGCCACAGCCACCGTCACCGCAGCCACAGTCGTCGCTCATCGACCAACCTCCAGCGAGACGAGCGCCGCGACGCCGAGGGCGAAGGGCACCGCCCGGCCGAGGGTCACCGGGACGCCCGCGAACGCGAGCAGTGCAACAGCGGCGAGCAGTGCCCAGCGTCGCTCGCGACCCGCGGCGCTGGCCGTCGTGACCGCGCCGCCCGCCGCGAGAGCGACCACGGGAAGCGAGGTGCCGACGGCCCCGGTGCCGACCAGCGTCACCGCGCCGGCGACGAACGGCATCGAGAGGCCGACGACGACGACGGCACCGAACGCGAGACACCCGCGGACGAGCGCCGAGGTGTCGGTGGCCGCGACGACCGGCGTGACGCCGATGCCGGCCAGCGCCAGCGTCGACGCGAGCGGTCGGAGCGACGCGACGCCGCCGACGCCGCTCGCGAGGCCGACGGCGAGAGCGAGACCGAGCAACCCGGCGACGGCGCCGGTCCCGGCGTCCAACTGGCTGCGGTGCGCGACGGTTACGACGGCGGTGCCGGCCACCACGGCGACGGCGGCGGGCGTGGTGACCGCTGGCGAGACCAGCGAGAGCAGGCCGAAGACGCCGACGAAGAGGAGTCCGACGCCGGCGACGGGGGTCCGCTCGGTGAGACCCACGACGAGCGCGGCCAGCGCGGCCAGCGCCGTCGCCGCGGGCGTCAGCAGACCGACGGGGGCCGTCGCGGGCGCCGTCGGGACGTTGACGATGAGCGCTGCGAGGAAGCGCCCGGCGAGGGCGACCGCCGCGAGCGCAGTCGCGGCGACGGCGGCCCGCCGGTGATCGACACCGGCCATCCGGGGAAGGACCGCCCGGAGCGTCGGGCGCGTGCTCATCGCCGACCCTCCAGCCGTTCCGCGAGGTCGTTTCTGTCCGCGCGGACGAACGCCTCCAGCAGTTCGCCGAGCGCGCCGTAGACGTCGGTCCCGGGTTCCTCGGCGAGACGGTCGGCGACGCCGGCGGCGGCGTGGCCGAGGTGCCGGTCGTGAAAGTCCAGCCGCGCCGTCGCGGCGTCGTCACCGACGGCGGCCTCCCGGCGGGCGAGGTAGCCCGCGAACTCCAGTTCGTAGGCCAGCGCGTCGTGGTTGTCGCGCTCGTTCTGGTCGATTTCGAGGCCGTAGTGGCGGTAGGCCCGCGCCAAATCGAGGTTCACGTCGTTCCACGACTGGTCGGGGCGGTACTTCGACTCGTACAGCGGCACCGGCGGCCCCTCGGCGTCCAGCGACCCGTCGGTTCGGTCGGTGTACTCGCTGTAGCCCAGTTCGAAGACGTCGTTGTACCGGGCCGCGAGCGTCTCGTAGTCGTCGTCGGTGGCGAGTTCGGGGACCGTCAGGTCCAGCGAAGTCTGCTCGGTGCAGGCCCGCACGTCCGCGTCCAGCGACCCCTCTGCTGCCGCGGCGTGGAACGCCTCGTCCGGATACCGGAACGCCTGTGCCAGCACCCGGTACACCGTCCCGCGGGCGGCCGCGTCCGGGTCGACGTCCTCGACCCCGTCGCTGGCGGCGGCCATCAGCGCATCCCCCCTCTGGCGCGGTGGACGCCGAAGGCCGTCACGGCGACGACGCCGACGATGGCGATGCCGGCGACGGTCCACAGTACCGTCTCGTAGGGCGGTCCCTCCGGTCCGGGCCCGAACGGGAAGTAGTGCCACTCGCTGACAGACTTCCGACCGGCCCGCTCGCTGTTCGACCCGTTCCAGACGGCGAAGGCCACGTCCACGTCGCCGTCGTCGGCAATGGTCGTCCGGTTCGCGCCGGACGCGCCCACGTCACGGGTGTAGACGACGGTCCACGTCGCGTTCTCGCCGCTCCCGCGGTGGACGGCCGTCGCGTTCACCGACGGGTTCTGGAACCGCGTGGTCGACCCGGCCCCGCCGGCTAACAGTTCCTCCGTTCCGGTCGCCCCGCTCCAGTACCAGACGTTGACGCGGTTGGTCGGGCCGCCCATCGCTATCGGCGGCCGGGAACTGGTGTTGACCGGGAACTGGACGGCGACGGAGTCGGCGAACGCCCGCGTCTCGTTGGTCGCCACGTCCCGGGTGGCGTCGTGCCACTGGAGACGGAGGTGCAGTTGACCGTCGCCGCGGGCCGCCTGCACGTGGACCCGTTCGACGCTCGTCTGGTCGGCGTTGGGGACGCTACTCGGGGCGCTGGCCAGCGGCACCGTCGCCGCCGGCACGTCCTCCCAGCCGTCGGTAGTCGGCCCGGAGAGGTCACCGGTGGCCGGTGCGACCGGGATCTCGTGTGCTGGGCGTGCGCTCGCCAGCGGCGCCGCCACCGCCGAGAGCGTGACGAGGACGGCGACGACGGCCGCCACCAGCAGGGTTCGCCGTCGTTTGCTGGTGGTGTCACGCATCCTCGAACACCTCCAGAGCGAAGCGCTGCCGAGCCCGAATTCGCTCACTGCGTTCGCTCATTCGAACACCGGGAGACCTGCGGTCTCCCGAGCACGAGGTTCGTTCACTACGCTCACGCATCCTCGAACACCTCCAATCGGTACTGTTTCGCGGGATTCTTGTGCTGGAGCAGTTCCATCAACTCGCTCTCGCCGCCCTGCCGGACGCGCTGGCGCTCGCGCTCGATGGTGTCCAGCGCGTCGTGGACGCGCTCGCCGAACAGCTCTTCGAGGTACTGGCGGGGGATGCGCTCTACGTCGACCGTCTCCCCCTCGTCGGTGTGCTGTGGTGGCGCGTAGGGCGGGATGTAGTAGACGTTCGGCTGCGTGTGAAACTCCGGGTGCAGGGGCAGGGCAACCTCGTACTCCTCGACGAGTTTGTAGATGGGGCCTGCCTCGTCGTCGAGGAAGCCCACCAGTCGGAGTTGGGGCGGACACTCCTCGGCGCAGGCCGGCGCGTACGTCTCCCCGTCGGGTCCCTCGCCCTCCAACCGGGGGTAACAGAAGATGCACTTCTCGGAGTTCTTCGAGACGGTGTTGTAGTACACCTTCTTGTAGGGACACCCCTCGACGCAGTAGCGGTAGCCCCGACAGCGGTCTTGGTCGACGAGGACGATGCCGTCCTCCGCGCGCTTGTACAGCGCCGAGCGCGGACACGCCTCGACACAGGAGGGGTGGGTGCAGTGGTTGCAGATGCGCGGGAGGTAGAAGTAGTAGCTGTTGGGGTACTCGCCGGCCCCTTGGTCCTCGTCCCAGTTGGGGCCCCACTCCGCGCCCTCACGGGGGCGCAGGGGTTCGTCGCTCCCCTCGTACATGATTTCGGAGTGGTTGAACTCCCACGGCCGGCCGTACTCCTCCTCGGAGGGTATCTCGCCGGTCTTCCGCTCTTTGTGTTCGCCGGACTCCCACCCGCCGCCGGAGTCCTCCCAGCCACGGGGGTACCCCTCGCCGGGTTTGGTCTCGACGTTGTTCCAGTACATGTACTCGCGGCCGCCGCCCTCCGTCCAGAGGGACTTACAGGCGATGGTACAAGTCTGACAGCCGATGCACTTGTTCAGGTCCATCACCATCGCGACCTGATGGTCGACGCCGTCGGCGACGTTGATGTGCGTGTCCTCGGACTGGGATTGGTCGTTCTGGCTACTCATTGGCTCTCACCCCCCGACCCGCCGTCGGCCAGCCGGACGTCGACGTTGACGTCGCTGTTGACCCCGGTCGGCCCCCAGTAGTTCGGGAAGAAGTGGAGGTGCTCGCCCGTGTCCTCGGGGTACTGCACCAACTGGGTCGGCTTCATGTACATCGGGACGAGCGTGTTGAAGTTGTCGTCGTCCGGGTACTGGAACTTCTCCCACGCGAAGTACTGCCGGGCCGTCCCGGGTTCGCTGGACGGGTAGATTTTCGCCTGCACCTCCACGCTCCCGAGGTCGTTGAACACCTCCACGGTGTCGCCGTCCTCGATGCCCCGTTCTTCGGCGTCGTCGGGATTGAGGTAGACGACGGGTTCACCCCGCTGGAGGCGGAGCATCTTCTCGCTGTCGCGCCACGTCGAGTGGATGGACCACCGGCCGTGGGGCGTGTTGTACGACAGCGGGTAGTCCCCGCCAGTGTCCTCCGGTCCCTGCTTGTGGGTCGGCAGTTCCTCGCCCAGTTCGAGGAACCAGTCGTGGTCGACGTAGTACTGCTGGCGACCGGTGAAGGTCGGCCACGGCTCCTTGTCGTGGACGTAGCTCTGCCACGGGACGTACGCCTCGCCGTCCTCGATGTCCGAGGTCCAGTGGTCGCCGGCGGCCAGCAACCGCTGGGGCTGTTCCTCGGTGTCGGCGAAGGTAATCTGCTCGTCGCTGTCGCTGGGGTTGGACTCCTCGGAGTGTTCGAGGATGAACTCGGAGGCGACCTTCCCGTCGGTCAGGGCGTCCTCCTCGCCGCTTTCCCAGTCGCGGACGTAGTCGTCGTAGATGGTGGTGAGGTCGATAGTGCGGTCGAACTTGCGGTCCTCGACGGGGGAGACGCCGCGGTCTTTGGCTCGCTCCTGTATCTTCCGGGCGAGCAGGCGGAATATCTCCCAGTCGGTCTTGGCCTCGCCCAGCGGTTCGACGGCGGGCGTGAACGGATGCACGTAGGTGTGCATGTCCGTCATGTTCAGGTCGTACTTCTCGTAGTGGCTCGCAGCCGGGAGGACGATGTCCGAGTACATCGCCGTCGAGTCCATCCGGAAGTTGATGTCGACGACGAGGTCCAGTTTGGGCCACAACTGCTCCTCGACGGCGACGTTGCCCTTGGCCTGATTGAAGTAGTTGCCCCGCCAGACGAACATCGTCGAGGGGTCGGGCCGACTGCCGTCGTCCCGTTCCTCGGGGTAGAGCGGCATCCACCCCTCGTCGATGGACTGTTGAATCTTCTCGGCGGTGTCGGGGTCGGTGTTCTCCAGAATCCCGGAGTGGTAGTAGGTCCACAGCGTCGTCGGCACGCCGCGGACGCTCCCGGTCGGGAAGGATAGGACCTTCCAGCCGTGGAACGTCCATATCTTCTCCTGGCCGACGTAGTGGTCGAGGCCGGTGCCGGGTTCGCCGAGGTTGCCCGTCAGCGTCACGAGCAACTGGATTGCGCGGTTGCCGAGGTCGTTGTGGTACCAGTCGTTGACGCCCTTGCCGTGGATTATCTTGGCGGCGTCGGCCTCGGCGAACTCGCGGGCGACTCGCTGGTACGTCGACCGGCCGACGCCGGTCTCCTCGTGGACGAACTCGGGGGTGTACTGGGCGAGTTCGTCCCGCAGGTTCTCCCAGACAGAGCGGACCTCCACCTCGCCGCTGTCCGTCGAGACGGCCCGCTCGACGGAGAGTCGCGGGTCGAAGTCGAGTTCGATGCTCGCCGACGGGTCGTGCTGGCCGTCGCGTTCGCCCAGCGACCCCGGCGCGCGGCGGAGAGTGCCGTCGGCGTCGACCATCACGAACACTTTCTCGGGGTCGTCGGCGTCCCCGGCGAGGCCGACCTCGCCGGCCCGCAGGAACTTCCCGGTGTCCTCGCGGACGAGCAGCGGCATGTCGGTCTGTTCCTTGAGGTGGGCCTCGTCGTAGAGCCCCTGATCGACGATGGTCTGGGCCATCCCCAGCGCGAGGGCGGTGTCGCTCCCGCCGTGGGGAGAGAGCCACTCGTCGGTGTGGATGGCCGTCTGGGAGTAGTCAGTGAAGATGCCGACGCGCTTGGTGCCGTCGTAGCCCGCGTCTAAGAAGTACTTCGCGTCGGGGATGCGCGTGACGTTGATGTTCGACCCCCACGCGATGATGTAGTCGGCGTTGTGCCAGTCGGCGGACTCGGCGTTGTCCGTCTGGGTGCCCCACGTAATCGGCTGGCCCGGCGGCAGGTCGGAGTACCAGTCGTAGAAACTGTGGGAGACGCCGCCCAGCAGGTTGACGAGGCGACTGCCGGAGGCGAAGGAGACTGGCGACATCGCCGGAATCGGGGTGAACCCGGAGATGGCGTCGTACCGCCCGGCCTGCACCTCGTCGATGACGTGGTCCGCGATTTCGGTCAGTGCCTCGTCCCAACTGATGCGCTCCCACTGCCCCTCGCCGCGTTCGCCGGTGCGGCGCAGGGGATGGAGGACGCGCTGGTCGGCGTTGACGTAGTCGGTGTAGCAGGCCCCCTTCTGACAGCCACGCGGGTTCGGGTCCGGGAGACTCTCGTCGAAGGTCGGGTAGTCGCCGGCCTGCTCCTCGCGCCAGACCTGCCCGTCTTTGACGAAGACGTTCCACGAACACGAGCCGGTGCAGTTGACGCTGTGGGTGGATCGGGCGATGTCGTCCCAGTCCCACTCCTCGCGGTAGAAGTCCTCCCAGTCGCGGTAGGGGTAGTTGCCGATGGGGTCGTCGACCGCTTCGAGGCCCTGCATGCCGTCGTCGGCGAAGGAGAGGCCGGTCGCCCCCAGCAACGAGGCGGCCCCGAGGCCGCGCACGAAGTCGCGTCGACTGATTCCGGAACTGTCCGTCGCGTCGTCGGTGGGGTCGTGTCTACTCATGGGTGAGGAATACGGTCGCAGTCGCACAGGCGACGCCGGCGAGAGCGAGGGCGAGACCGGGCGGGGTCGACCCGCCGGCCTCCAGTCCGCCGGCGACGAGCGCGACGCCGAGCAGTTTGCTCGTGGCGTCCAGCAGGCGGTACTGGCGGGCGGAGAGGGTCGCGAGGTCAGTCATCGGACTCACCTCCGGTGGCGTCCGCAGCGGCGTCACCGTCGGCGGCTATCTCCTGCTCGTCGGTCTGGGACTCGTCGTCGCCGTTCCGGAGCAGGAGGTACGTCAGACCGCCGACCAGCGGCGGGACCAGCAACAGCGCGGCCTGCAAGATGGGGTTGACGACGCCGGTGGTCGTCCCCAGCACCTTGTCGGCGAGGATGTTGTTCATCCCCGCGATGGAGGCTATCATGACGAAGGCGACGGCGGCGACGCCGACGCCGGTCTGCCACGGGCGGGAGAGCGGGTCGGCGGTGAAGTGCGTCGGTTCGGGCGTCCGGTCGATGAAGGGCCAGACGGCGACGGCGGCGAACACCAGCCCCGGAAGGACGACGCCGCCGATGAACTCGCCGCTGACGTGGACGGGGCCGACGGTGAAACTCGCCCACTTCGGGAGCAGTTTCAGGAACCCGTACACCCACATCAGGAACCAGTCGGGCATGATGAGTCCCGGCGTGCTCGCGGGGTCGTTCGGGCCGTAGTGGGCGATGTTGTGGACCGGCAGGAGGCCTGCGAGCGCCGACAGCGTCGCCGCCGTAAAGAAGAACACGACGGCCGAGACGGCGGCCTGATTCGGGAAGGCGGGCAGGCCGACGATGACGCTGTCGTCGTCCTTGTCGACCTCCCGGCCGCCAGCGGTCAGGTCGTCGTCCCGCGGCGCCTCGGTGTGTTTCTGCCGGACGAGGATGGCCATGTGGAGCGCCAACCCGCCCGCGATGAGCATCGGGATGACGAGGACGTGCAGGAAGTACAGACGCGGGATAGTCGCGCTGGACGGGAACTCGCCGCCGAATATCACCTGCCCGAAGAAGTCCCCGACCAGCGGCACGGAGATGGTGAGGTTGTAACCGATGCTGGTCGCGGTTGCGGCGAACTCGTCGAAGGGGAGCGCGTACCCCGTGTAGGCCGCCCCCATCGCCAGCGCCGCGAGTCCGGTGCCGACTATCCAGTTTGGCTCCCGCGGGTTGCGGTAGGCCCCGGTGAAGAACACCCGTAACATGTGCAATCCGATAGAGGCCACGAACAGGTGAGCCGCCCAGTGGTGGAGTCGGCGGATGAACATGCCGAAGGGCACGTCGTAAGTGATGTGCAGCACCGAGACGAACGCCTCGGGCATCTCCTCGCCTTGGAACTTCTGGACGCTGCCGTCGTACTCGACGTCGGAGGTGGAGGGTTCGAAGAAGAACCCGAGGAAGATGCCAGACAGCACGAGCAGGAGGAAACAGAACAGCGCCACCTCCCCCAGCAGGAACGAGTCTTCGGCCGGGAACGCCTTCCCGAGGAACGTCTGGCCGTTCTCGACGTCGAGTCGCGTATCGAACCAGTCGTAGAGCTGTTTCGCGCGGGACATTCACTCGCCCCCCGGGCCGACTGGCCCCTCGAAATCGCCGGTAGCGACGAGATAGCCGTCGCTCGTGACGGTGATGGGTAGTTGCGGGAGCGGCCGCCCCGGCGGTCCGTCGGTCACTGCCGCCCCGTTTAGCGGGTCGAACTTCCCGAAGTGACACGGGCAGACGAGCAGGGTCCCCTCCTCGTTGGCGACCATACACCCGGCGTGGGTACACACCTTCGAGAACGCGGCGTAGCCACTGACGGTGAACCCCATCTCGATGCCGCCGCCGTACTCGGACTCGGGGTACCGAACCAGCAGCGTCGGCGCGTCCTCGATGCCGGGCCGTGGCTCCGGGAAGACGGTCATCTTCTCGCCCTCTGAGAGGCGGTTCTCCTGGATGCGTTCGCCCTCGTCGTCGACGAGGAACACCCCATCGGAGTAGACGGGGCCCTCGTAACTGCGCTCGAACACCTGCGTGGTGCTCGCGAGGGGGGCCGTGAGGCTGGCGATGGCGGTCAACCCGCCGACGCTCGCGAGGAACTTCGCGAAGTCTCGACGGCGTAGTTCCGCCCGGGCGTCGCCGTACAGCGTGGGCGACACCTCCGGGGAGTCGCTACACGGACAGTCCTCGGTGTCGTCGCCGTCGTCTGGTTTCGGATAGTCCATGGTCAGTGTCCCCTGATTTCCGCGACTTCGATGTGTGGCATGAACCAGGCGTAGTACGCGACGGTCGAGAGCGCCAGCGAGACGAACATCCCCGTCGCGTAGAGGCCGAAGTACTGGGTGCGGGCGAGCGTGAGGTACTCGCCGGTAAACAGCGTCGCGAAGACGATGGCGAGCACTGTCAGGCCGCCCATCGCCACGAGGCCCTCGATGGCGTCCGAGGCGTCGTGGTACTCGACGACCCAGCGCGTCTCGGTGTCGAGCCACGGGAGCGAGACGGTGCCCCCGTCGGCCACCGTCTGGGCGTCGTCCGGTGGCCGAACCGCCCTGTTCATGAACTGGTGGACGGCCGCCAGCACCCCGACGAGGGCGAACAGCGCCACCCAGACGATGACGCCGACCTGACTGGGTGAGAGTTTGTTCGGGGTGTCGACGAACCCTTCCAGCGGCCGCTGTTCGGTGACGCTCTCGTCGATGGCTATCTCTTCGGACGGTGGTTCCCCGTGGAGGGCGACGTACCACATCGGGAGCAGTACCGCCGTTATCAGCAGGCCGATGAGTATCGTGTTGCGTCTCATGGTTGCGGTCCACACCCACCCGGCGGAGGCCGGACGAGTGGTTCGCGTGTTCGGTCATTAACGAACCACTCCCCTGAACCACCAGCCAGACATCTTAGGTGTTTTATTAAGGGACTTGAACCACGAACATATTCGGGGCCAACTATAACGGGGCACTCGGGCGAACGGGGTATCATGGCCGACCGTGTCCTTGCCGAAGTGGAAGTGTTCGACCCGCGGTCGTGTCAGGTGGCCCCCCACGCCGACGAGGCGTGGAGCATAACCGACGTCTCTCGGAGTGCGCTCGGCGGTGAGGGCGGAACGGTCGTGGAGGAGTTCACGCTCACGGGGAGCGAGGACGCACCGCCGCCCGACGCCGACGCGCGCGAGCGAGTCGAGAAGGTGTTCTCCTTCGACAGCGAGTTCGTCTATCGCTTCGAGCGGACGGCGAATCAGGGCTGTGTCTGCGAGCGTATCGAGCGCCTTGGCTGTGTGGTACAGGACGTCAGTGCCGACGAGAACTCGATGGTCGTCACGTTCCTCGTCGAAGACATCGAGACGCTACGGGACGTCATCAAGGACTTACAGGGGGAAGGAGAGAGTATCAGTCTCCGCCGACTCGTCGAGAGTTCCGAGAGTGCCAGCGGCGGACAGCCCGCTATCCTCGACCGCGACGCCCTGACCGACCGGCAGAACGAGGTGCTGGAACGGGCGTACGAGATGGGCTACTTCGAGCATCCGCGGGACGCGACCGCCGGGGAGGTGGCCGAGGACCTCGGTATCGCCACCACGACGTTCACCGAGCATCTGGCCGCCGCCCAGCGCAAACTGCTCGACGACTTGCTCGGCGCCTGACCCCCGACGGTTTACTGCTGGCGGCCGCGTGGTACGGGTATGGACCGCGATCATCACTCCCCCAGCGATGAGAGTCACGACCATCACCACGACCACCACGCACACGACGAGGACACGGTCGCCATCGCGGTGGTGACCGTCTCCTCCTCGCGCACGCTCGACGACGACCCCGGTGGCGACGCCATCGAGTCGGCGTTCGAAGCGTCGAGCCACGACGTCGCCGACCGGTCGCTCGTGACCGACGACGCGGCGGCTATCGCCGACGCCGTCGCCGCTGCGATGGACGACGGCGCCGACGTGGTGGTGACGACTGGCGGGACGGGCCTGACCGACGACGACGTGACCGTCGAAGCGGTCGGCGCGCTGTTCGACCGCGAGATTCCCGGCTTCGGCGAACTGTTCCGCTGGCTGTCCTACGAAGAGGTCGGACCGATGGCGATGGCGTCGCGGGCGACGGCCGGCGTCGTCGACGACCGGCTCGTGTTCTGCCTGCCCGGTAGCGAGAACGCCGCACGGATGGGAAGCGAGGAGCTAATCGCGCCCGCCGCGGGTCACTTACTCGGCCTCGTTCGTCGCTGACCGCCGCCAGACCCGCACGGTTTTGGGCGGCGTCGCGCTATCGTCGGATATGACCGACGAGTTCACGCACGTCGACGAGGACGGGGACGCACAGATGGTCGACGTCGGCCAGAAGGCCGACAGCCGGCGTCGGGCGGTCGCTCGCGGCGAGATTCGCCTCTCACAGAGTACGCTCGACGCCATCGCCGCCGACGACGTGGAGAAAGGCGACGTGCTGACGACGGCCCGTATCGGCGCGATTCAGGCCGTCAAACACACGTGGGAGACGATTCCGATGTGTCACCAGATACCCATCACGAACGTCGAGACCGGTTTCGAGGTGGGCGAGGAGTGCGTCGAACTGACCGTCGCCGTCGAAACGGTGGGCAAGACCGGCTGCGAGATGGAGGCCCTAGAGGGCGTGACGACGGGCCTCAACGTCGTCTGGGATATGGTGAAAGCCAACGAGAAAGACGAAGACGGCGAGTATCCGACGGCGGCTATCGGAGACGTGCGGGTGGTCGAGAAGTCGGTCGAGCGAGCCGAGTAACCGCTCCTTCGAATCCCGCTCGACCGATATCGCGAGAAACCACGTCCGACGGATTCCCGAGAAGTGTGCCGTAGTGACGACCGCCGGGAGGGTCCGACAACCCGGAGAAATCAGGTGTGGCACGAACCGAGCGAGTATGCCCTAAATATGTGTAACGATAACACCTAACACACCTGTCAACGTATTGGAAGCAGCGCTCTCTCGACGCTGGAACTGTGGGCGAGACGAGAGTCGTGTCGAGAGAGCGCGGCGAAGCAACCAATGGCAACGACAGCAAGCGACGAGTTCGACGGCGCACTCGACGACCTCAGAGAGACGGTACGGGGAACAGTGATAGAGCGCGGCGACCCGGCGTTCGACGACGCGCGTGAGATATACAACGCGATGATAGACAAGCAGCCGAGACTTCTCCTCACGTGTACCGACGTCGCAGACGTGAAGGCGGCCGTAAACTTCGGACGCGAACACGGTCTGGATACGGCAGTACAGAGCGGCGGCCACAGCGGACCCGGTCTCGGGCTCGTCGAGGACGGGTTGGTCATCGACCTCGGCGAGATGACCGGCGTCCACGTCGACCCGGAGGCGGAGACGGCACGCGTCGAGGCCGGGTGTACGTGGGGGGACGTCGATCACGCGACCCACGCGTTCGGGTTGGCGACGGTCAGCGGCGTCATCTCGACCACGGGTGTCGGTGGCCTGACGCTGGGCGGCGGGCACGGCTACCTGACCCGCAAGTACGGCCTGACGATAGACAATCTGCTGAGCGCCGACGTGGTACTGGCCGACGGCCGACTGGTCCACGCCAGCGAAGACGAGAACGAAGACCTGTTCTGGGCGCTCCGCGGTGGCGGCGGCAACTTCGGCGTCGTCACCTCGTTCGAGTACCAACTGCACCCGGTGGAGACGGTGGTCGCCGGACCGATGTTCTGGCCTCTCGACGACCTCGAAGCGACGATGCGCTGGTACCGTGAGTGGCTTCCAGAGGCTCCGGAAGACGTCTACGCGTTCTATATGGTAGCGGAGGTCCCGGGCGACCCGTTCCCGCCGGAGATACACGGCGAGAGTGTCTGCGGACTGATGTGGTGCTGTACGGGTGGAGAGGAACTGGCCGAGGAGATGCTCGACGAGGCGCGTGGCGTCGCAGAGCCGATGTTCGAGCACGTCGGCCCGATGCCGTACCCAACACTGCAGTCGATGTTCGACGACCTCTACCCGCCGGGTGACCAGTGGTACTGGAAAGGCGACTTCGTCCGGGACCTGTCCGACGAGGCCATCGCGGCCCACGAGCGATTCGCCGAGGTGCCGACGCCGAAGTCGACCATGCATCTCTACCCCATCGACGGGGCCGTCCACGACGTCGGCGAGGACGAGACGGCGTGGAGCGTCCGCGACGCCAACTGGTCGATGGTCATCGTCGGCGTCGACCCCGACCCGGCCAACACCGAGACGATTACCGAATGGGCACAGGAGTACTGGGAGGCCGTCCACCCGCACACCGTCGGCGGGTCCTACATCAACTTCATGATGGAGGAAGGACAGGACCGCATCCGCGCCACGTACGGCGACAACTACGAGCGGCTACGGGCGGTCAAAGCGACCTACGACCCCGAGAACTTCTTCCACGTGAACCAGAACATCGAACCGGCGAACTGAGGGAGCCCAACAGCCAGTTCCTGTGCCGGTCCCCACCCGCGATTCACCATCGGAAACACATAGGTGGCCGCCGTCACAACGTGTATCCATGCACGTCCTCGGTATCGCCGGTCACTCAGACACCGGCAAGACGACGCTGGTCGAGCGCCTCGCCGAGCGCTGTTCGTCGTCCGGGTCGGTCGCGACGGTCAAGCACTGTACTCATTCGCCCGACGTCGACACGGACGGGAAAGATTCCGCGCGCCATCGCGACGCGGGCGCGAGCGAGACGGTCGCAGTGACCGACGACGGCGAGTGGTTCGCGACCGGCGACTCCCGGACGCTGACCGACACGCTCGACGACCTCGCACCGGACTACGACTACGCCTTCGTCGAGGGGTTCAGCGACGCGGCGATTCCGAAAGTCGTCCTCGGCGACCGGGACGCGGCCGACCCGGTCCTCCACCGGGCCGCGGACGGCGAGTCGGCAGACGTCGACGCTATCCTCGATGCCCTCCACGACCGTGACCCCTACGTCACGCTCGAAACGCTCGTCGAGGAGGTCAAGCGCTCGCCCGACGAGGACCGAGCGGGCGCCATCGCGACGTTCACCGGACGCGTCCGTGCGAAGGAGAGCGCGGACGACCGGCCCACGGAGTATCTGGAGTTCGAACGCTACGACGAGGTGGCCGCCCAGCGGATGGCCGAGTTGCGGGCGGACCTCGAAGCCCGCGACGGCGTTCACGCGGTCCGCTTACACCACAAGACCGGCGTGGTCGAGGCGGGCGAGGACATCGTCTTCGTGGTGATCCTCGCGGGCCACCGCGGCGAGGCGTTCCGGGCCGTCGAGGACGGCATCAACCGCCTGAAAGAGGAGGTCCCGCTCTTCAAGAAGGAAGTGACCGTCGACGACGAGTTCTGGGCCCACGAGCGGGACTGTTAGCGCCACGGCGTCGCCCGCAGACCGTGGACGACGAGCAACGTTCCGAGCGCGACGCTCAACAGGACGACGGCGACGGGGAGCGCCGCGTCGAGTCCGCTGGAGATGAACGACGCCCAAATCTGGACCGGCAGGGTCCGCGGGTAGTACGCGAGCATCATCGTCGCGCCGAACTCGCCC
Organism: Haloarcula pellucida; assembly: GCF_014647235.1. Taxonomy (GTDB): domain Archaea; phylum Halobacteriota; class Halobacteria; order Halobacteriales; family Haloarculaceae; genus Haloarcula; species Haloarcula pellucida. Next base: position 535,336 of record NZ_BMOU01000001.1, on the reverse strand, counting down.
ATGGCGCGAGCGAACGTGAGGACGAGGCCGGCGAGGATACCCGGTTTGGCGAGCGGAATCGTCACCGAGCGCATCGTCTCGGGCCAACTGCGGCCCAGCGAGCGGGCGGCCTCCTCGAAGTGACTGTCGACGCCGTCGAAGGCCGCCTTCACCGTGACGACGAAGAAGGGCGCGGCGACGAACGTCTGGGCCGCGACGACGCCGAACAGCGAGCGAGTCAAGCGGAGGTCGGTGAGGCCACCGAGACCCTCCGGCCCGACGACGGTCAGCAGGAGCATTCCGCTGACGACCGGCGGCAGGACGAGGGGGAGCACCACGACGCCCAGCGCCACCGTGGCGAGGACGTGGTCGCTCCGGGAGAGCCAGTACGCAAGCGGGAGGCCGAAGACGAACGCCAGCACCGTACTCGACAGCGCCGCGAGCAGGGAGGTGGCCGCGGCGTCGACGACGTAGCCCGCGGCGAGGTTCGACAGCGCCGTCGGCGAGTAGGTGACGACGAGGACGGCCACCGGGACGACGAAGTACAGCAACAGGACCGCGCCGAGGACCGGCACGAGGTGTCGAAGTTCGAGCCCGACGCGCCGGGAGGCCGCCTCAGCCTCGGAGACCGTTCGGGACATCGCCCTCCATGCGCGGGTACTGATCGTGGACGACGAAGCCGTGGTCACGGAGCCACTCGCCCGCGAGCAGTGTCTCGAACGCCCGTTTCGTCTCGTCGTCGTCGGCCCGGCGCGTCGCAGCGTACTCGATGGGCGCGCCACGGGCGACGGTGCCGTCGGGGAGTTCGTACTGGACGTCGGCGTAGGCGTCGGCGTGGGCCGGGTCGCCGAGATCGACCGCCGGTGGCAGTTCGCGGAAGGGGTAGTCACGCTCTATGGCCATGCTCCGGTAGACGACGGCGGCGTCGACGCTCCCCGTCTCGAACTGCGCCAGCAGTTGCGTCTCGGGATAGCGCTGGTCGGGGGACAGCACCTCGTCGACGAGGTCCGGGTCGTCGCGCCGCCGAGCGGCCAGTTCGAGCGCGAAGATGGTCCGGTAGCCGAGCGGGTCCAAGTCCGGGTCGGTCCGACCCAGCGAGACGTCCGCCCGGCCCAGCGGCGCTGTCCACGACTCCGCCTCGGCGACGAGACGGCCGCCGGGCGTCTCGGGGTTGTACGCCAGCACGAGTTCGTTGCTCGCGACCACGGCGTACCACGGCGTCGACAGCAACCGCTCGAACAGTTCCGGGTCCGCGAGTGCGAGCACGTGCGGGTCGCGCTTGCCGTCGGCGACCAGTCGCGCGGCGTGGACCGAACCGTGGGCCTCGACGGCGAGTTGCGGCCCGGTAGCCCGTTGTAACGACTTGCACGCGGCCTGTAAGCTCCCGGCCACGAGCGTCCGCACGCGCGACCGTCCGACCGCACCGCACCCAGCGACACCGACGGCGGCACCGCTCCCGAGGAGACGCAGAACGTCCCGGCGATGCCAGACAGTCATCGGTCGCTGATTCAGCGTTCGGGCACTTGCCTGTTCGGATGGGTACCAACAATTGGCGGTGCTTTATCCGGACGGTGGATTTATAATCTAGTGATATAACTAGCTTATCCGATGACGCAACTGGCAGCCGCCCGACACGGAACCGTCACGGAAGCGATGGAACGCGTCGCCGAGAGGGAGAACTGTGCGGCCGAGTTCGTCCGCCAGCAGGTCGCCGACGGACAGGCCGTGATTCCGGCCAACGTGGGCCACGACGCACTGGACCCGATGATTATCGGCCGCGAGTTCGGGACGAAGGTCAACGCGAACATCGGCAACAGCGAGGAGACGAGCGACATCGAGGGCGAACTAGAGAAACTCCACACGGCGGTTCACTACGGCGCCGACACGGTGATGGACCTCTCGACGGGGGCCAACCTCGACGCGATCCGGGAGGCCAACGTCGAGCACTCACCGGTACCGATCGGGACTGTCCCCATCTACGAGGCCGTCAAGCGAGTCGATGACGTCACCGACATCACGCACGAACTACTGCTCGACGTCATCGAGAAGCAGGCCGAGCAAGGCGTCGACTACATGACCATCCACGCCGGCGTGTTGATGGAGCACCTCCCCCTGACCGACGGCCGGAAGACCGGCATCGTCTCCCGCGGCGGGTCCATTCTCGCCCAGTGGATGGAGGAAAGCGGGATGCAGAACCCGCTCTACGCGACGTTCGAGGAGATCTGCGAGATATTCGCCGAGTACGACGTGACGTTCAGCCTCGGTGACGGCCTCCGTCCGGGCTGTCTGGCCGACGCCGGCGACGAGGCGCAGTTCGCGGAACTGGACACGCTCGGCGAACTCACACGGACGGCGTGGGACCACGACGTACAGGTGATGGTCGAAGGGCCCGGCCACGTCCCGATGGACCAGATAGCCGAGCAGGTAGAACGCCAACAGGAGGTCTGTGACGGCGCGCCGTTCTACGTGCTGGGCCCGCTCGTGACCGACATCGCGCCGGGGTACGACCACATCACCAGCGCAATCGGCGCCACCGAGGCGGCCCGCGCCGGCGCGGCGATGCTGTGTTACGTCACGCCCAAAGAACATCTGGGACTGCCCGACCGCGAGGACGTGCGCGACGGCCTCGCAGCGTACCGCATCGCCGCCCACGCCGGTGACGTAGCGAACGGGCGGGACGGCGCCCGCGACTGGGACGACGCCCTCTCGGAGGCGCGCTACGCCTTCGATTGGAGCGAGCAGTTCGAGTTGGCGCTGGACCCCGAGCGCGCCCGGTCGTACCACGACCAGACGCTCCCCGGTGACAACTACAAAGAGGCCCGTTTCTGCTCGATGTGCGGCGTGGAGTTCTGTTCGATGCGCATCGATCAGGATGCCCGCGACGCGGGCGAGATGGAATCTATCGAGGCCGAGGACGGCGAGCGAACGGACGTCGCAGGGTCTGCCGCCGCCGAAGTGAACCGACCGCCAGTCGGCACTCACGACAGCACGCCAGTCGACGAGGCCACGCCGGCCGACGACGACTGACGACAGTCTGGCGATAGTTCTTTATGAGCCAGTTGCGTATCTAGAAGCGATGTCGAAGAAGGTACTCGCCGTCGTCGCTATCGTCGCCCTCGCACTGGTCTACTTCGCGAAGAAGTAAGGGCAGAGGGTCCCCAGCACAGTTTTCAACCACCCTTTTCAGAACCCTTACCCGGAACAGCGACCAACGGGAGTCCATGTACGGCGTCGTCACCCGCAACGAGGAGGAGACCGAGTGGTCGGAGTTCGACCGGGCGTTCTACGAGGTCAAGGACGTCACCGGCCGGGCCGTGGAACCCATCCCCGGTGCGGTGAACATGGTGTCGTGTTTCGGCGACAACGCCGTCGAGAGCGAGCAAGACCTGCTGGCGTTCGACGACGAGGGGACCGCCGCCACCCGGAACGAACCGTACTTCGACTGGACGTACGTCTGTCCGACCCACGAGCGCTACCGCGAGGGACTGCTGGACATCGTCGAGGAGGCCGCCACCGTCAACGAGAACGTCCGCCTCGACGACGTGGGCTTCCCGCGCGACGAGTACTGCCACTGCGACCGGTGTGAACGGACGTTCGCCGACAGCGAGTTCGACGACTGGGCGGCGTGGCGGACGAACGTCATCACCTCCTTCGTCGCCGACGCCCGCGAGCGAGTGCCCGGCGACCTCTATCTCACGCTGTATCCCGACCCCTATCCCGGTCATCTCGAATCGCGGACCGGCATCGACGTGGACGCCGTCGACGAGTACGTCGACGAGTTCGTCGTCCCCATCTACGACATGGCCTACTCCACGACCTACTGGCTGGAGATTCTGGCCAAGGGGTTCCGGGACCGACTCGACACGCGGTTCAGCATCGAACTGTACGCCGTCGACGTCGACATAGACGACCTCGCGAAGGCCGTCGAGGTGGCCGCCGAGTACGGCCACTCGGTCTTGTTCGGCTACGACGCCAGCAACGCCCGCGCGACGGTCCGGCGTCTCGACGCCGACGCCCGCGAGGGGCGGTCGTTCGGTCCCGAGTAATCGCCGGTAGCCAGCGCATGCTTTTTTCCGTCCGACGCGTGTCGGGTCGTATATGAAAGCACGAATCAAGCGAACCGTCAGTCGCGCGAAGTACGCCGCAATCGGTGGCGCCGTCGGCGGCGCACTGGGCGGCCTGGTAGGGCGAAACGCCGCGAGCACGGCCGCCGGCCTCGGTGCCTTCGTCGGCGCTATCGTCGGCGAGAAGTGGGCGTCGGCCGCACCGGTGGTCGAGAAGGCGAAGTCGAGAGTCCCGAAGAAAGAGACGCCGGACGCGGCCGAGGACGAGGCGTAACTTCTCGCCCGTCGACGGTCGCACTGTCCGCTCGGCCGCGATGTGAGTCAGTCGAACCGCCGGTCGCGCCACCGAAGAATCTCCTCGCGGTCCCGCGTGTCATCGGGCAACTCGCCGAACCACCGGGCAGCGCTTATCTCGTGGTCCGGGTCGTCGACGGAGGGATCGATGGTCTCGGCACGCGCCTCGAAGACGGGGAGGACGCCCCACGTGTCGTTGCCGTCACAGTAGAACTCTACACGGCCGAGCATCCCCAGACCCTCGATAGTCGCCTCGATACCGCCCTCCTCGCCGAGTTCGCGGATGGCGGCCTCCCGAAACGTCTCGTCGCCGTCGAGTTCGCCGCCGGGCAGAACCCACTTGTCGACCCCCTCGTGGCGGACCAAGAGGAGTTCGCCAGAGGGACGGTACGCGAGGGTATGCGCGCCGAAGGGCGCCCCGTGGTCCCGGGCGTCCTCGGCGACAGTGCGGAACCGCGGGCGAGGCACCCGCCGGCGGCGGGTGAACTCGACGAACCCGTCGTGTCGCTCCGTCAGGGCGTGATAGGTCTGCTCGGCCTGCTGGCTGGCGACGTCAGCGAGATACCACAGGTCGTCGACGGTGGTCATCTGTGGCCGCAGCGTGGGGCGTATCTGCCGCACGGAGACAGCGACTGAAGCAGCGTAGACGAACCGGTCATGCCCACAGATACGCGTGAGATTCACTATAACCCTTCGACACCAAGTTGGACGGACCGCGGTCGACGCCGGGTGAGCGACCGACAGCGGCAGTCGGGGCGAATCAGTCCCTTTTTGACCGGGCATCCAGTACCGCCGAGCATGGCATTCGAAGAAGACGACAGCGTCATTCTCCACGACGAGCACAGCGACTACGACGGGCAGGAAGGTACTATCACGCAGGTCGTCGAGACGATGTTCGGCGACGCCAACTACACCGTCTCCTTCGAGGACGGCCAGGAACAGGGCGTCCCCGAAGACAACCTCGAAGCGGCCGAGGAGTAAGGCCCCGATGTCGTCGGTGCCGTTCCACTACGTCGACCTCCGGACGTTCTGTTACGCCACGGAGGACGAGAAACGCGTCGAGGAAGCCCTGCGTACGTTCCTCCCCGAGGACTGGGAGCTAGAGCGGACGGAGAGCGAGGGCCACTACGGCGACCGCATCGTCGTCCTCTCGGCCCGCATCGAGAACGCCGACGACGTGCGCCACGTCCTCTCGCAGGTGGCGACGCTCGACGACATCGACGACGTGCGTGCGGAACTCGACGACAGGGTCGACGACAACTGCTCGTTCTTTCTCACCTTCGACAAACAGGCCGCCTTCGGCGGCGAGGTTCGCCGCGGCGACGGGATCACACTGCGGGCGAAGGTCGAAGCCTACCCCGCAAAGCGGGAGAAGGCGGTCGCTAACGCCCGCGAACTGCTCGACGAACTGTGATGTACGAGGCCGTCCACGCGCACCCGGACGGCGACAGTACCGTCGCCAGACAGGCGCTCACCGCCGCCGAGTACGGCTTCGAGGGTATCGTCGTCCGCAACCACGGTGACGACCCCGCGGACTACGACGCGGCGGCGGTCGCCGACGCGTACGGTATCGACGTCGCCGATGGCGTCGAAGTGCGGGCAGACACCACCTCACAGGCCAGCGGTCTCGTCGGGAACCACCGCTCGAAACGCACTGTCGTCGTCGTCCACGGCGGCGACAGGGCCATCAATCGGTTCGCCGTCGAGAACCCCACAGTCGACGTGCTGGCCCATCCGATGCGAGACGACGGCGACTTCAACCACGTCCTCGCGAACGCGGCGGCCGAAAACGGCGTCCGCGTCGAATTCTCGTTGGGACCGGTGCTGCGAGACAGCGGCGGGAGTCGCGTTCGGGCCCTGCAGGACCTGCGGAAGTTACGGGAACTCATCGAGGACGCAGACGCCCCCTACGTCGTCTCGGCGGACCCGCGAAGCCACCTCGAACTCCGCGGGCCGCGGGAACTCATCGCGTTGGGCGAGCGGATTGGGTTCACAGCGGACCAGATACGCGGCGGCCTCGAAGCGTGGGGGTACCTCGTCGAGCGAAACCGCCGGTTGACCGACGACTCGTTCGTCGAACCGGGGGTCCGACTGGACGAGACCGACGGCTGACACTGTCGACCGGTTGAACGACCTAGTGGATTTATTTGCGAGCGGGTCGGCTTCGGATGTATGTCAGAGACCCGTCCGACGTTCGGTGCCCTTGTTCTCGCCTCGCTCGCCGGCGTCGTCGGCACCAAGTACCTCCTCGGCGGTGCCCTAGCGATGGTGACGGAGTCGGTGGGGAGTTCGATGCTGGTCGCCGACTCGATAGCGCTGACAGTTGGCTGTGGCGTCATGCTCGGTGTCGTCACTGGCGGGTTCGTAGACGGCGCGGTCTGGGCCAGATTCGCCGCGATCGCCGCGTTCGTCGTCGTCTCCGGCCTCAGCGTCTCTGCGGTACTCGCCGCTGATCCGATCGTCCTCGTAGAGACGGTCGGCATGGGACTGGCGGTCGCCTATCTACTCGTCCGGAACCCGATAGAGCGTCTCGAAGAACCCGACGTCGAGTCCGAGGACAGCGCTAGCAGGTTCGGTTCGACGCTGCGCTGACCGGCGACGACACCGCACTGTTCTTTACGCCGATACCCGAAGGCTAGGTATGCGACAGTCAGCGGCGGAGGGCGGGCGATGAAACACCTCCCGAAACACCTCCAGCCACGGTGGCGCTACCTCGCCGTCGAACTCGAAACGTGGCCCGACGCCGACGTGGACCGCCGGGCGTTCCAGCGCGAGGTGTGGTACGCGGCCCAGAACCTGCTCGGCGACACCGGCAGCGCCGACGCCGACGCTACCGTCCTCCGGTTCGAACACGACGACGGTCTCGGTCACGCCATCGTCCGCGTCCGCCGAGGCCAGACCGACGCCGCACGGGCGGCACTGGCCTGTATCGGTTCGGTCGACGGCGTGCCAGTGGGCCTGCGCGTGACGGGCACGAGCGGGACCGTACGCGCCTGTGAAGAAAAATATATACGCGGGCCGGCGGAACCGTTCGAACAGAGACACGTCGTGTTCGAGAACGCAGAACGGCGCGCCGTCGCCCGCGAGACGCGAGTCGACGTGCGCACCGACCACACGTTCGTGGGCGCGACAGACCTCGATTTCCGATAACTATGCAGGGACAAAATCAACAGCAGGCGTACGACCGCGGGATTACTATCTTCTCTCCGGACGGACGTCTCTATCAGGTAGAGTACGCCCGTGAGGCGGTCAAACGGGGTACGGCGAGCATCGGCATCCGAACCAGTGACGGCGTCGTCCTCGCCGTCGACAAGCGCATCCGCTCGCCGCTGATGGAGCGGTCGTCCGTCGAGAAGATTCACAAGGCCGACGACCACATCGGCATCGCCTCGGCCGGCCACGTCGCCGACGCGCGACAGCTCATCGACTTCGCCCGCCGACAGGCGCAGGTCAACCAGCTCCGGTACGGCGAACCGGTCGGCGTCGAGACGCTCACGAAGGAGATCACCGACTACATCCAGCAGTACACGCAGGTCGGCGGCGCCCGCCCGTTCGGCGTCGCCCTCATCATCGCCGGCATCGCCAACGGCGAACCCCGTCTCTACGAGACGGACCCGTCGGGCACCCCCTACGAGTGGAAGGCGCTCGCAGTCGGCGCGGACCGCGGCGACATCCGCGACTACCTCGAAGCCCACTACGACGAGGAGATGGATCTGGACGCTGGCGTCGACCTCGCACTCGCGGCGCTCGCGTCGGTCAACGACGACGGCCTCGCCCCCGAGGGCATCGGCATCGCCGTCATCGACGTCGAAACCGAGACGTTCCGAGAACTCTCCGACGAGGAGAAAGCGACCCACCTCGCCGAGGCGGACCTGCTCGCCACCGAGGACGAGGCCGACGAATCCGAAGACGAAGAGTAGCGTTCCGGCCGTCCCGGGTTCTGGCCGCCAACGAGGTTTCGAGCGACTGTCTGACCGCCCGACGCAGTAAGGCCTTTAACCGACCCACCGTTACCGACAGGTATGATATCGCTTGACGAGGCGGTGACGGCGCGCCTCGAGACCCACGGACAGCGGTTCGAGGTACTGGTCGACCCCGACGCAGCCCTCGCCATCAAACGCGGTGAGTTCGAGGGCGAACTGGAGGACGTCATCGCCGCCGAGGACATCTTCGAGGACGCCTCTCGCGGCGACCGACCGCCGGAGGAGAGCCTGAAGGAAGTGTTCGACACGACAGACCCAATGGAGATTATCCCCGAGGTCATCAAACAGGGTGAGATACAGATAACGGCCGACCAGCGCCGGGAGATGCAAGAGCAAAAGCACAAACAACTCATCCAGCGCATCACCCGCAACGCCGTCAACCCGCAGATGGACGACGCGCCACACCCCCCCGAGCGCATCGAATCGGCCCTCGAGGAGACGGACTTCCGCGTCGACCCGATGGAACCCGTCGAGACGCAGGTCGACGACGCGCTAGACGCCCTGCGGCCGGTCATCCCGATTCGGTTCGACGAGGTCACGGTCGCCGTGCAGGTCCCGGCCGAGTACGCAGGCAGCGCGCAGGCGAAGATTCGGCAGTTCGGCGACTTAGAACGCGAGGAGTGGCAGGCCGACGGCTCGTGGGTCGGCGTGTTGACGTTCCCGGCGGGGATGCAGAACGACTTCTACGACGTGGTCAACGAGAACACGAGCGGCGAGGCCGAGACGCGCATCATCAAGGACGAAGACGACATCAGTACCCGCGGATAGCGGACACCGGGGTCACAGAACCGCGCCGAGCGTTATCCCTTCTTGAAGCCGACGAGGAAACCGCCGGTGAAGCCTGCGCTGACTGGCAGCGCCGAGAGAATCGACATGAGCCACGAGGGCGGTTGGCCGGCCGCGGTGTCGGTCGCGCCTCGTGTGGCGTTCTGTGCGGCCCCGCCGATGGCCTGCCAGTTCACTTCGAGGATGCCTCGCGTTTCGAGGAACTTGAATAGGGCCAGTTCGAGGCCGACGATGACCGCGATGAGTTTCGCGACCTTCTTGGCGGCGAAGCCGATGATGCCGCCGATGAGGCCGCCAGCCCCGAACTCCAACCCCATCTGCTGGAGGCCGAGTCCATCCATCTGGAGAGCAAACTCTACCATACTGGATACCTGACTGGGACGTTTTAAATCCTTTGTGCTAACAACGGTTCCGTCCCCGATTCGATGCCCCCCTACCCTGCAGATTAAATAACCGGACAGCGTAGTGTTTGGCGAGTGACGGCGACACACACCACGGACCGGGCTGTTGTCGCGAAACGGGTCGACAGTGGCACGGCCGACACCGAGGAGATTCGTGACCTCGCGCGGGCCGCCGGCTACGACGTGGTCGGCGAGATAACCCAGACGCGGACCGAAGACCCCGCCTACCACCTCGGCGAGGGGAAGGTGACGCGACTCAGCAACACGGTCGCCAGAGAACGAGCGACGACGGTCATCTTCGACAACCAGTTGGGGCCCTACCAGACGTACAACATCGGGAACGAACTCCCCGAGGGCGTCACGGTCATGGACCGATTCCGCCTCATCATCGAGATATTCGGCCAGCGGGCACAGACCCGGAAGGCACAGCTACAGGTCGAACTGGCGGAACTACGCTACGAACTCCCGCGTGCCGAGGCGAAGGCCAGCCTCGCGAAACGCGACGAGCGCCCCGGATTCATGGGGCTGGGCGAGTACGACGAGAGCCGCGAAGAGGACATCAAAAAGCAGATAGCGAACATCCGAGACGAGTTAGAATCCATCGAGGAGACCGAGCAACACCGGCGCGAACAGCGCCGGGAGTCCGGGTTCGACCTCGTGGCACTCGCGGGCTACACGAACGCCGGGAAGTCGACGCTGTTGCGCCGCCTCGCCGACGATCTGGAGGTCGACGAGAACGAGGACCTCCACCCCGACCTCGATACGACCGCCGAGAGCGAGGACCGCCTGTTCACGACGCTGGGAACGACGACCCGCCGCGCCGAGGTGGGCAAACGCGAGGTACTCGTCACCGACACCGTCGGGTTCATCCAGAACCTCCCCCACTGGCTGGTGGAGTCGTTCAAGTCGACGCTCGACTCCGTATACCGGGCCGACCTCGTGTTGCTCGTCGTCGACGTCTCGGAGTCCGTCGAGGAGATACGCGAGAAACTGGTGACGAGCCACGACACCCTCTACGAGCGCAACGAGGCCCCCATCGTCACGGTGTTGAACAAGACGGACAAGGTGGACGACGAGGAGGTAGAGCGCAAGCGTGCGGCGCTCTCGAAACTCGCACCCAACCCCGTGGCCGTCAGCGGCAAAGAGGGGCTGAACATCGAGGAGTTGGCCACTCGCATCGACGAGGAACTCCCCGATTACGAACGCGAGCGCCTCGTCCTGCCGATGACCGAGGAGACCATGAGCGTGGTGTCGTGGATTCACGACCACGCCGTCGTCGAGGACGTCGACTACGGTGACCAAGTCGTCATCGAGTTCGAGGCCCGGCCGGCCATCGTCGAGCAGTCTCGTTCGAAAGCCGGTGAGTTGGTGGGCGCGTCAGCCTGACGACGTGTTTCGGTCGCTCTCGCGGATGGTCTCGTCGAGGAAGCGAAGCGTCTTCGACCACGCGTCCTGTGTCGCGTTCGGGTGGAAACGCTCACCGCTCGGGTTGGCGAAGGCGTGGCCGGCGCCCTCGTAGACGTGTATCTCCGTCTCGACGCCGAGGTCGGCCAGCGTCCTGTCGAACTCGCGGACGCTCTCGATACTCACGACCCGGTCTTCGGACCCGAAGATGCCTAGCACCGGCCCGTCGATGCGCTGCAGCGTCGTCTCGTCCGTCGTCAGCGTCCCGTAGTAGATGACCGTCGCGTTCAGGTCGGCGTCGCTCAGGCTCAGCTGGAGGCTCTGGCCGCCGCCGAAGCACCAGCCCAGACTGGCGACACGTCGGGTCGTGTCCGACCGGTTTCGGAGGCCAGCGGTCGCACGGCTCATCTTCCTCACGGCCTCGTCGGGATCGTCCCGGACCTCGCCGGACAGCTCGGCGGCGTACGAGGCGTTGGTCGCCACGCGACCGTCGTAGAGGTCGACGGCGAAGACGACGTAGCCGTGGCCGGCGAGGATGTCGGCCATGTGCCTGATGTTCTCGTTGAGGCCCCACCACTCGTGAATCACGACGACGGCGGGGTACGTCCCATTGTCGGCCGGTCGGGCCAGATACCCCGGCGTCCCGTTTATCGTCGTGTTCGTCGCCGTTATCGCCGAGAGGTTCTCGGCGCCGAATATCTCGGCGTTCGAGTCGGAGGTGACCACTCGGCAAGTGCCGTTCTTCTCGATAGCGCCCGGCTGACATCCCATGTGTGGCGTCTGGGTGTAGGTCGCTTCCGCGCTGGTCGGCTGTGCGGTCGGTGTCTCGGTCGGGGTACTCGTCTCGGTCGGCGTCGTCGCACCGCTCTGAGAGAGACCGGCACAGCCACTCAGGGCGACCAGGACTGCGACCGCCACCGCGAGCGAACTGGCGCGCATGGTCTACGCAGATGGGCAGTTCGTGTAAATCGGTTGTTACTAGTTGTCTCGCAGATAGATTCGCGCCGCGAGACAACGGGGGCGAGCGATCGCACACTGCCGGCCGGGGGTCGAAACGACTGTCAGTCGTCGTCGTCGTCGTCCGCCCACAGCGCGGGTGGCACCGCGTCGAGCAGGTCGGTCGCGACCAGTCCGTACCCCCGTTCGTCGACGACCGCGTCACCCGCAGCGCCGACGGCGTGGGCCGCGATAGCCGCGGCGTGGCGCGGTTCCTGCACACAGGCCAGTGCGCCGGTGACGCCCGCCAGCACGTCGCCGGTACCGCCGACAGTCATCCCGGGATTGCCGGTGCGATTGACGCGGGTCCGCTCGCCGTCGGAGATAACGTCGTAGGGGCCTTTCACGAGCACGGTATGGCCGAGTTCGGCCGCGAACGACTCGACGAGGTCCGCGCGTTCGCGCCAGTCGTCGCTCGTCTCGCCGCCCATCCCGACGAGTTCGCCCTGGTGGGGGGTACAGACGAGGTCGGCGTCGGTCTCGACGTCGGGAACCACCGAGAGGGCGTCGGCGTCGACGACGGCAGTGCCGTCGAACCGTTCGAGGAGGTCTGTGACGGCAGCGAGCGTCGCGTCGGCGTCGCCCAGTCCCGGCCCGAGGACGAGCGTGTCGTGGTCGGCCGCGAAGGCGGCGAGACGGTCGACGTGGGGCGGTGCGAGCATCTCGCCGTCGTACGGTCGGACGATGAGGTTCTCGCTGTAGCCCTGAATCTCGCGAGCGACGAGTTCCGGCGCGGCGACGCGGACGAGGTCCGCGCCACCGCGCAGCGCCGCCTGCGCCGAGAGGGCCGGCGCACCGGTGTAGGGGCCGCCACCGACGACCAGTACCTCCCCGTTGTCGCCCTTGTGGCTGGCCGGGTCCCGCGTCAGTCGCCGGAGGTCGCCACGTTCGACGAACAGTTCGGCGGCCTCGGGGATGCCGATGTCGGCGACGGTGACACCCGCGTCGAGGTCGGACAAGCCGGGTTTCGTGTCGTGAAACGTGACGACGTGGTCGGCCTCGACGGCGTTCTCGGCGAGAGTGCCGTCCTCGGCGTCGAGGCCGGACGGCACGTCGACCGAGAGAACCGCCGCGTCGCTCGCGTTCGTCGCCGCCGCTGCGGTGGCCTCGGGTTCTCGGAGCGCCCCGTTGATGCCAGTGCCGAGCATCGCGTCGACGACGATGTCCGGGTCACCGAGGTCGAACTGCGAGGCGTCGCGGACCTGTTCGGTCGGATACTCCGCCGACTGGAGGGCGTTCCAGTTCTCTCGGGAAATGTCGGTCGTGATCGTCTCGGGGCGGCCGAGCAAGAGTATTCGGAGGTCGTAGTCGTCGAGAAAGCGCGCGGCGACGAGGGCGTCGCCGCCGTTGTTACCGCGGCCGGCGACGATAGTGACACTCGCACCGGGGTCGGCGAGGTCCCGGACCGCCCCCGCGACGGCGTTGCCCGAGGACTCCATCAACTGCTTGCGCGGCACGCCCAGCGCCGCCGCGTTCTCGTCGACGACACCCATCTCTGAGCCAGTGAGCATGCGTGGCGGTTCGCCCGCCACCGTGGTAACGATAGGGGGACCGCGCGACGGCCGACGCGTCGGCTACCAGCGAACTTCGAACCCGTCCACCCCCTCCGGGTCTTCCTCGTCGACCTCGACGTCGGTGACGGTCGCCCGCGTACTTCCCTCGTGACAGTACTCGACCATCGCGTCGACGGCGTCCGGGTCGCCCTCGAAGACGGCTTCGACGCGGCCGTCGTCGAGGTTCTTCACCCACCCATCGACGCCGTGTTCGCGGGCCGTATCTCGCGTCGTCGCCCGGTAGTAGACGCCCTGTACCTGTCCTGAGACGTAGACGTGGACTCGCTTCCGACTCATGGGCGACAGTCCCGTCGGCGACTACAAAAATCAATCCCCAGCGGACGGGCCGTGTTTCGTGAAGCGTGAAACGTACGCTGTGCTTATTTCTGCGTGGCTCAGGCCCGAAACCAGCTGCCACCGCGGGAACAGAGACTGAGTTGATTTGGGGTTCGTGGAGCGCGAACGAACACCCAAACTGGCGATGGCACTGGGTATTCAACCGCACGCTTCAGGATTTTGACCAATATATAACAAATATACGCTCATAGAGAGTACACCACCTTCTTACATCGGCATATGTCGATATTATATATGGCATCTAATTGTGATAATGTGTGTGGAAAAATCAGAATCGGAGAAATTCATCACCTCGATACAACGAACAGTCATAGGTGTGCTACTCGCTATAGTTTTTATTTCGGGAATTGGATGGGGTATCCGTTCATCACCAGAAACGATAGTATCCAGTATTACCGGATGGTTGCTTGCGACAGTTGCGTTACTTGGAATAGTATTTCTATTTACACAGGGTCTCAAAGAAACCTGAACTAGTGTGGAGTTTGAGTGGCAGTGGTTAGTTACGAATGCAAGTGCGGCGGTCGGCAAGTCGGAGACAGTCAGCGTCTCGACGCCGTTCTCGCCGTGGACTGGCTCACGACCACGAGCGGCACGGGCTCGGTGACTTCGCGACGTAGCGCGCCGGGGTGAAAACACCCGGCGCAGATGGTGGGGGTGTGGGGATGGCGGACACGCCGAGAGTGATGGCTCCAGCGGCGTCCGCAGCGGAGGCTACCTGCGTGATGCGTAAACTGATTCTGGTACACGCGTCTAACTGTGAAACGTCGCCGGTGGAGTGGGGTTGTGCAGGACGAGAACAACCCCAAATACCGTGAATGGACCCACTGACGGCCGCTGTGGTGCCTCTGACAGCCCGCATCAAGCGTATCGAACCGCCGGTATAGAATAGTACCTATCAATTACTATTCGAGTTGTAAAATCCGCTGGGGAGGGCACCCCAGCGGCGAACCACCGCCGACCTGCACTTCGTCATGGCCGGCAGCGGCGGCTGTCAGAGGTGCGGGCGCTGTGCCCGCACCACGAACATCTCGATCAATACACATACATGTTGTGTGAGTGTATTCAACTTCTCCCACTATTAACTCGTAAAAATGTATATTCCTCCAACTCGGTCGCCAGTGTCGGCACATTTATCGATTTCTCAGACAGGTGTCGTCGACATCCACACTCGATCTCAGCGCCGACGAGGTGCTGGGCCTGCGTCGCTATCTGCCGGCGGACGCCCTCGACCAGCCCCCGGGCGTCGCGAGCGATCCGATCGACATCGTCCGTCATCGCGACCCCTCCTGTTCAGTGGCCGCGGCTACTGAGCGATCTGTGAGGATGCTCCTAACACTGGGGGTTATTCCGTCCTCGGGATAATTGTCAAGTGGGATCGGGGAGGCCTCTGACAGTTCGAACCCCCCAGTTTCCGAATCGGACTCCCCGTTGCCCTATACTGGAATCCAGACGATTGGAGAGTGTACTCTGTACTGCCTGGGGACTGAGCGCTCGCCCGTCGATCACCTCCCACGCAGACTCGTGGCCGTCGGCACGGATTTGCCCGACAGCCGCCTCGAGGACCCCCTCGTTTACGGGGATGTTCGGGTTGCCCAGTTCCTGCCCCTCGGCGACCATCTCGGCCTCCAGTCGGAGCGTCTCGACGTCGTCGGGGACCGGCGACGGTCTGCTCGCGGATCTCGTGCCCTGCTTCGTTGTCTCGTCGTAACGGTCGCTGTCGATGAACGACGCGTCGAGGTTGGCCTTGCGGCGCCGACGCGATTCTGCGCGGGGTCGATCTCGCTGACGCCGTCGTCACCCTCGCGATGGGCCTCGACGGGGCGCGTGAGTGTGGCGGCGCTCATGCCGCGCTCACCCAGGTCAGAGACTGCCGACACTGCCGGAGACTCATTACTCCTCGCCTTTTCCGCCGTTTCGTAAGAAGTGGAACAGATAGGTCTGCGTGTAGCCCGCGTACTCGCCGCCGAGCGTCTCGCGGATGGCACGGGAGGTGTCCGTGTAGTTCCCTCGTTCGCACTCGGGATAGTACTCCTCGATGGTCTGGCGAATCCACGTATCCAGCGGGACGGCCTCCAGATACCCCAGCGAGAACAAGAGGATGCAGTCGGCCACCTTCTCGCCGACGCCGACGAACTCGGTCAGTTCCTCGCGGGCGTCCTCGTAGGGGAGCCCCGCCGCGTCTCCCGGGTCGGCCTCGCCCTCGGCGACCATCTCGGCCGAGCGCTTGACGTAGGGCGCCCGGTAACCGAGGTTCAGGTCCCGCAGGTCCGTCTCGCTCGCCCCGGCCAGCGCCGCTGGCGTCGGGAAGGCGTCGTAGGTTCGGCCGTCGAACGTGACCGCCTCCCCGAACTCCCGGCGTATGGCCTGTTGCATCCCGTGGATGCGTCCGACGCGCATCTGGGCCGAGCAGATGAACGAAATCAGCGTCGGGAACGACGGGTCGCGGACGATGCGCATCCCCCAGTAGGCGTCGTAGGCGTCGTCGACGACGGCGTCTGGCGGGGACGTCTCGCGAATCGCGGGCAGGTCGTCGTCGAGGCCCAGCAGCGTCCGGAGGCGCGATTCGGCGTCGAACGACGACTCCCAGACGAGGGCACCGTCGGTCTGCCGGACCCGGATTACGTGGGGGTCGCCGTCGACCCGAACTGTGGTCCAGTACCACGCGTCGCCGCCGCTGGCGGCCGTCCGCTCGTACATCTCGCCGTCCTCGCGGTCCCAGAGGTAAGACTGGCCGCTCTCGACGGTCGCTTGCAGGTCGATGCCCCCCGAGAGCGCCCCCACGTCGATGCGTCCGCGTTCCATCGTGGTGTGGGACGGGTCGGAGGCCTTTCCGGGTTTCTATCCCGTGTGACGGCGAGCGCCGTTAGGTCGCGGCGTCCGCCGTGGTCCGGAGGAGCAGGATGGCTCCGACGACACCCACGACGGCGACGCCCGCCGCCTGCGGGGCGGTGACCGAGACGCCGACGACGCCGCCTAGACCGGAGACGAGCGTGAACGCGAGGAACAGCGGAAGGGCGACGGCGACGGCGTAGTACCACGGCAGGCCGACCATCCGGGCGACGGGGCCGGCCCCTTTCTCGTACTCGTCGAGCGCTGCCTTCCCCAGCACCCACCCGTCGAACAGCAGGAATCCGAGCAGTCCGGCGGTCAGGACGAGGTTGGCGACAGTGTTCGCAAGCAGTGCGAACAGCGACGGCGACAGCGCGGTGACGCTCCCGGTGACCAGAAACAGGCCGCCGACGCCGGCGGTGGCCTGCGAGCGAGTGAGGTCGTGTTCGTCGACGAGGTACGAGACGAGCACCTCGAAGATGCTGATGGCCGACGACAGTGCCGCAAGCAGGACGACGCCGAAGAAGACGACGCCGACGACGCGACTGTACGGGAGGTCGGCGAACGCGCCGGCGAGACTGACGAACAGTGCGCCCGGGCCTCCTTCGCCCGGCGAGACGCCCAGCGAGAACAGCAGCGGGAAGATGACGAGGCCCGCGAGGACGCCGATGCCCGTGTTCAGCCCGGCGATGATGGTTCCGTCGGCGGCCAGCGAGCGGTCCTCGTCGACGTAGGAGGCGTAGGTGAGCATCGCACCGGCCCCGACAGAGAGGGTGAAGAGCGCTTGTCCCGCCGCGGCGACGAGGACGTCGACGAAGTTCGCCCGGAGGTAGCCCACGTCCAGCGAGAGGTAGAACTCGTAGCCGCCAGCGCTGCCCGGTAGCGTCGCGGCCCAGACGGCCAGCGCGCCAAAGAGGACGACGATACCGGGCACCATCACCGTCGTCGCCACTTCGATACCGCGGTCGACGCCCGCGTAGACCACGGCTATCGTCGCGAGTAGGAACAGGACGTGAAAGCCCGCCGCGCCGACGCCGTAGTCGATGGCGGCGAAGTACCCCTGCGGGTTCCCGAAGTACGCGCCGGTCGCGCTGGCGAGCGCATACCGCAGAATCCACCCGCCGACCACCGAGTAAAACGAGAGAAGGACGACGGAGGCGAGTACGGCCACGCCGCCGAGGACGCGCCATCGCCGCCCGCCAAGCGCGCCGAACGCGCCGACCGGGTTCCGGCGACTCCGCCGGCCGATGACCATCTCGCCGAGCAACCCGGGGACGCCCACGAGGACGATGACGAGGACGTACAGGAGCAGAAACGCAGCGCCGCCGTTGGTCGCGGTCAGCCACGGGAACCGCCAGATGTTCCCGAGGCCAACGGCGCTCCCGACGGCGGCGAGGACGAACCCGAGTCGCGTCCGCCACGTGGCTCGCACCATCGTCTCACCGTCCTCCCGCGCGTCGACCGTCGTACGGAGAGCGTTGCACGCACATCAGAACGGCTGGAAGAAGTCGGCGTTCTCGACGAGAAACATCTCGTTGATACCGAGGCCAAGCGTGCCGAGGATGGCCACGACGACGACCAGACGGAGCGTCCAGAGCCACACCGGCCCGACGGGACCGAGGCCTTCGGTCCCCCGCGTGAGTTCGTCGACGGCGTCGTGTCCGACGACCCACCCGACGAAGACGACCAGCGCGAGCACGGAGACCGGCAGGAACACCTGGTAGGCGAAGCGGTCGAACCACGTCAGCCAGGCGGTGTCCCACGCCGACGGGAGGCCGAGTACAAACAGGCCGACCCCCGCCGCGGTCGCGAGGTACGGTCGCGGTATCCCGAAGTTGTCGTTGGCGTAGGAGACGGTCACTTCCAGCAGACTGATGGCCGACGACAGCGCCGCGATGAGGACGACGCCGAAGAAGACGACGCCGAAGACGCGACCGAAGGGGACGGACCCGAACCCGGCCGCCGTCGCGACGAACAGCGCTCCCGCCCCGCCAGTCTCGGAGGTGACCTCCGCGCCGATAGTGAGCAGGATGGGGAAGACGACGAGGCCGGCGAGGACGCCGACCAGCGTGTTCGTGACCACGACCGTCCCACCGTCGAAGACGAGGTTGTCGTCGCTGCCGACGTACGAGGAATACGTGATCATGATCGCCATCCCCAACGAGAGCGTGAAGAAGGCCTGTCCGACGGCGAAGGGGATGATGCTCCCGGCGTTTGCGACCATCGTGTCGACGTTCGGTGAGAGGAAGAAGGCATAGCCCTTGGCCGCGCCGGGCAGCGTCGTGACCCACGCCGCGAGCGCGACCATCAACACGACGATGCTGGGGACCATCACTTTCGTCGCCTTCTCGATACCGTCCTCGATGCCCAGCGCCACGATGCCGACGACGATGGCGAGGAAGACGGCCTGTGCGAGGACAGCACCCGGGCCGGAGGAGACGGCCCCGAAGTAGCCACCGGGGTCGGCGAAGTACGCGCCCGTGACACTGCCGACGACGTAGCGGATGACCCACCCGCCGACGACGTTGTAGTAGGACAGAATCCAGAACCCGGTGAAGACGGCGAGGCCGCCGACGACGCGCCACTGTCTGTGGCCCAGTTCGCCGAACGCGTCGACGGCGTTGACGTTGGTCCGGCGGCCGACGACGAACTCGGCGAGCATCGCCGGGAACCCGACGAGGACGACCGCCGCCAGATAGAACACGACGAAGGCCGCCCCGCCGTTGGTTGCGGTCTTGAACGGGAACTGCCAGAGGTTCCCGAGACCGACTGCGCTCCCGATAGCCGCGAGGATGAACCCGACCCGCGTGGCCCACGTCTCTCGTTCGCTCATAGACGCGCCCTATCTCGTTCGTCCGGTTAACCGCTGTGATTCGGCCTCGATATCACGCCGTGGCACCCCCGCTCACGTGACCCATTGAGCCCTATATACCAATATTATCAACGCACTAATGCCGCGCCCCGTGAGTATCATCCGTCCACACTCGCTGCCAGCACCAACCAGTCAAGAGCCACATTGTCATGGTATCCCAACGTCTCTCGTCTACCGCCAGTGTGGACAGGCAATCGTGCGACACGACGGCGACTCCCCACCGTCGTCGTTCCTCTCTTTCGGATTCGGTAGGCGTCGTCTCAGCGCTCCGCAGCAGCGCCGCCTCCCTCGGTCTACGCCTCCCCGTAGACCGGGACGGCCACGATACTCGGCAGCGGCGCCGCCTCCCCTCGGTCTACGCCTCCCCGTAGACCGGGACGGCCACGATACTCGGCAGCGGCGCCGCCTCCCCTCGGTCTACGCCTCCCCGTAGACCGGGACGGCCACGATACTCGGCAGCAGCGCCGCCTCCCTCGGTCTACGCCTCCCCGTAGACCGGGACGGCGGCGCCACTCGTGACCGACGCCGCGTCGGAACACAAGAACACCATCGTCGCAGCGATGTCGGCCGGGTCGACCCACTTCTCGAAGTCCGAATCCGGCATCATCTCGCGGTTCATCGGCGTGTCGATGACGCTGGGCATCACCGCGTTCGCGCGGACCGTGCCGAGGTTCTCCGCGGCGATGGTCTCCGTGAGCAGTCGTACCCCGGCCTTCGTCGCACGGTAGATACCGTCGCCTTCACCGCCTTCGAGCGACGAACGAGCGGAGACGGAGACGATAGCGCCCCCCGTCTCCTGTAGGTGGGGTAAGGCGTGTTTCGACGCGAGAAACATCGTCTTCAGGTTGACGTCGAACAGGAAGTCGAACGTGTCGACCTCGGTCTCGTGTATCGGGTCGCCGCCGCGCCACGTGCCGGCGATGTTCAGCAGGTAGTCCAGACGGCCGTGTTCGTCGACGACGCGGTCGACGACCGACGACACGTCGTCCTCGTCGGTGAAGTCGCCTCGATGGAAGTGGATGCGGTCGGGGTCCGATAGCTGGAAGTCCTCGCTGTCGGGTTCGACCACGTCAGCGCCACAGACGGTAGCGCCCGCTTCGAGGAAGGCGTTGGCGACGGCACTGCCGAGTGCCCCGCCGACGCCGGTGACCAGTGCGACCTCCCCGCCCATGTCGAACGTGACGGACATGTGAACGGAGAGGCGCGGCAGGCGGTTAAAGGGTCAGGGCGTGACGACCAGTTTGCCGAGGAAGCTCTCCGACATCACGGCTTCCTGTGCGTCGGCCACCTCGACGAGGTGGTACGTGTCGGCTACCTCGGCCGTCAGGTCGCCGTCCTCCAGCAGGTTCGCGAGGCGACCGAGGACCGCGCCGAAGTCCGGCGTGTTGAACATCGAGACGTGGTGGACCGACACGTCCTTCGCGCGACACTGCGGGACGTTCTCGAAGGTCGCGGCCGGGTCCGTGTTCCCCATCGCCGCGATGCGGGCGCTCTGGGCGGCGACGTCGACGTCGAACGAGAGGTAGTCGTCGAGGCGGTGGTCGACAATCACGTCGGGTCGACCGGCCTCGACGACCGCGTCTTCGAGGTCCTCGCGGCGGTAGTCGAAGACGTCGTCGGCACCGAGTGCCCGCAATCGGTCGTGGTACTCCGGCGCGGCCGTCGTCGTGACACGCGCCCCCGTCGCGGCGGCCAACTGGACGGCCACGTGACCGACGCCGCCGCTCCCGCCGTGAATCAGGGCGCGCTCGCCGGGTTCCAACGAGCAGGCGTCGACGAGCGTCTGCCACGCGGTGACGCCGACGAGCGCTATCGCCGCGCCCGTCTCGAAGTCGACGCCGTCGGGGAGGTAGGCGAGGTGTGACTCGGGGACGACGGCATACTCCGCGCAGGCCCCCTGTAGCCAGTTGCCCAGTCCCGTCGCGAAGACGCGGTCGCCCTCGTCGTAGCCGTCGACGTCGGCCCCGACCTCGGCGACCGTTCCCGCACAGTCCGACCCCGGAATCCACGGCAGTTCGCCGGGGTCGTACCCGCCCTCGCGGAAGTACGTGTCGACGGGGTTGATAGCCGCCGCATCCACGTCGACCAGTACCTCGTCGGCATCCGGTGCTGGCCGAGGAATCTCCTCGACTGTGAGTACCTCGGGACCGCCGTGTTCGTGAAATCGGACTGCACGCATGGGCCATACGTGGACGGGTGCCAGCAAAAGGATAGTGCTACAGGCTAGCGAGGTTCTGCCGGAGTTTGATGGTCGCCGTCATCAGCGTCGTCGCGGTCATGATGACGAACACCACCTGTATGTGGAGGACGATGACGCGGTCTAGCCCCGCCAGCACGGCGATTTCGACGGCCGGTACCAGCGACGCGAACAGGAGGACCGGGAGGAGGTGACGGAGGAGGGTATCGACGACGGTGCCCTGCACGCGCGTCTCGGCGGCCCCGCGCCGTCCGAAGGAGAACCCCGAACCGGCAAAGGCGAGGGCACTACCGCTCAGCACGGCCAGCAACGCCGGCCGGCGACCGACGAGCGCGAACCCGACGAAGACGACGGCGACGCCGAGAACTGCCGCCCGGGTCAGGGTCCGCTCGCGAGAGGTCCCGCCGTCGGCCGCAGCGGGGACGACGCTCCGATAGAGCATCCGCATCGTCACCGCGAGCAGGAACACGTGTGCGAGCAACAGCGCGCTCTTGAACGGCAACACGTACGTCGTCAGAATCTCGACCAGACCGAGGACCGCGAACCCGACCGCGAGGAGGCCGACGAGTGCGAGGTAGTCCCACAGTCTGTGTTCGGCCACGAGTTCGCTCTCCCGCCGGTTGCGGTAGGCGTAGAAACTGAACCGAAGTCCCAGCACCACCAGCAACGTGAGTGCGATGAAGAAGATGAACGTCAGGTTCGGGTTGTTCGGCGCGAACGGTAACCCCACCGCGATGCTACCCACCATCGTCCTCCTGTGGGTCCCTGAGAGCACGTAGCTCTTGCGCAAGATGTGTCGCCGTCTCGTAGCGGGTGAGTTTCTTCGTCGCCATCGCTTTCCCGACGACGGCGTCGAGTTCCGCGGGCACGTCGGCCACGTCGGTCGGGACGGGTGGCGGCCCGCGGAGCACCTGCTCGCGGACCACGTCGAACTCGCCCCGATAGGGTGGCTGTCCGGTGAACAGGCGGTAACAGACCGCGCCGAGTTGGTAGATGTCGGTCGCGTGGTCGATGCGACCGAAACGCCGCTCGTAGTACTCCGGTGCGGCGTAGCGCGGGTCTAAGAACTGTGACGGATCGGCGTGCTGTCTGTACACCGAGAGGAGGCCGACGTTGTCGAGCAGGGGTGGCTGTCGGTCGCCCTCCCGGAGGACGTTCCCGTAGTACGCGACGGCGGTCGGGTCGATGCCGGCGTGGACGATGCCCCGTTCGTGGAGCGTCGCGAGGGCGCTCGCGAGTCGTTCGGCGTGCCACGCCGCCTCGGCGGGCGGGAGACGGTCCCGGTCGGCGAGTCGCTGGTCGGTGTACTCGCTGGCGATCCAGAACCGCGGGTCCTCGTGCCAATCGTACAGCGTCACGACGTTGGCCTCGTCGCCCACCGACGCCCAGTCGGACAGGCGATTGCGGAGGCCCGAGCGGTAGCCCGTGTCCCGAGTGTCGCCGCCACGGAGGATACGGAGGGCAACGGCGTACTCCTCGTCGTCGACGACGCCGAGGGTGCGGTACGTGTCGCTGTACCGTCGACGGTCCCGTGGTGCCAGAACGGTGAGCGTCTCGAACCGGCTCTCGTACTCGACCAGCGAGAGCCACTCGGCGTCGTTCGCCCGCGGACGCTGGGGGATGGTTCGGCCCGTTTCGTCGGCCAGTTCGTCCGGGACGTCCTCGGCCTCCTCCTCCGTGTCACCGTCGGCGTCGGCCTCGTCGGTGTACACGCGCCGCGGCCCGGGAGCGACACCGGCCCCGGCGAGCGTCGTCCGTCCGATGTCCCGGTTTCCGAGGCTGCCACGCATCGGCGTCGGCTGCTCGACGTCGTAGGACGATTCGTCGGCCCCGAGGAGCGCGTCGAGTTCTCGCTCGACGGTCTCTGGATGGCGAGCGGCGAGATAGTCGAGTGCGAGGGCGGCCGGGAGGTCGTCGTCGCTCTGTATCCGGTCGAGCAATCGTCCGGTCAGGTACGCCACCGTGTTCGGATGCTCCTCGGCGAGGACACAGAGCGCCGTCGCTGCCCCGAGACGAACCTGCCGGTCTCCTACCTCCAGCAACGCCAGCAGCGTCGGCAGACGGTCCCGGTCGACGTTCGCCCCGGTCAGTACGTCCGCCACGACGGCGCTGGGTGCCGCTCCCCCACCTGACTCCGGCGTCATTGGCGCGATACGAACACAATCGACGGTGAGAACGTATCACTGTTTTGGCGCGAGTCGGGTAGTCCACCCGTCGGCGTCCGGCTTATCAGGTGTGAAAATGGCGGAGGAAGCCTTTAACCGACGTTTTCCATACGTTTTGGAGATGCCAACAGACAGGGATTCGCCACTCCCGAGCGTCGTCGGGGATAGCTACGCCGCGCGGCTGGGAGTCGCGCTCGCGTTCGCTATCGTCGTCATCGTCGCGTTCGGCGCCGTCGTGAGCCTGCAAGCTTCCGCAACGCTGGAAGACGACGTCGCCAGTGACATGACCGCGTTGTCCGACACGCAGGCCAGCCAGCTGGACGCGTGGCTTACGACGACGCGGCGGGACGTGCGGACGACCTCACGGCTACCAGTCTTCACCGACGGATCGCAGACAGAGATACAGGACAGACTGACGGACCTCGTAGCGAACGACGAGGTGCCGCCGGACGTGGTCGCGGTCCACTACGTGAACACCGGTACCGGTGAAATCGTCGCTAGCTCGAACGAGCAGTTCGTCGGCGTGAACGCCGCCGAACAAGGTGCCCCCTTCGCGACGGACCCACCCTCGTTCAGCGACCCGGACGACACGCACGTCACCGAACCGTTCAACGTCGCCGTCGTCGACCACCCGATCATCGCCGTCGTCTCGCCGGTTCCGGGCGCGGAGAACCGCGCTATCGTCTACATGACGGACCTCGAATCGAAGGCGGACGACATCTCGAATCAGCGGTCGGGGTCGTACACCACCGTCGTCAACACCGACGGCGAGTTCGTCGCCCACCCGAACACGTCGAAGATTGGGACGACTGCACCCGTCTCGCAGTTGGAGCGTGAGCCGGTCACCTCGCTGGCCCCGGGCAACAGCACCTTCGTCGAGACGGGGGCGATGCTGATGGGCCTCACCCGACTGCAGTCACACGACTGGGTCGTGATGGTCCACTCGAACGCCGAACAGGCCTACGCGCTGAGTGACCAGATCAACTCGGACCTCGTCGGTCTCATCCTGCTCGCCGTCATCAACCTCGGACTGGTCGGGGTGACAATCGGTGGGAACACTATCGCCTCGCTCCGGCGTCTCTCCGCGAAGGCAGAGTCGATGGCCGACGGGGACCTCGACGTCGAACTCAGGACGTCTCGGACCGACGAGTTCGGGACGCTCTATAACGCGTTCGACGACATGCGGTCGAGCCTCCGAGAACAGATCTCGGAGGCCGAGGCCGCCCGCGAGGAGGCCCAGACGGCAAAAGAGGAGGTCGAACAAGAGCGCAACGAGATGCAGGCGCTCAGCGGCCATCTCGAACTGAAAGCCGACGAGTACAGCGACGCGCTGGAGGCCGCCGCGAACGGTGACCTGACCGCCCGCGTCGACGAGGATAGCATGAGCGACGCGATGGCCGACGTCGGGACGGAGATAAACGCCACGCTCGACGCGCTCGAAGGCACCATCGCGGACATGAAGGCGTTCGCGGCGAACGTCCTCCAGTCCAGCGACCGCGTCGGCTCGAACGCAGAGCGCGTCGATCAGGCGAGTCAGCAGGTCTCGAAGTCGATTCAGGAGATATTCGAGGGCACCACCGAACAGAGCGAACGACTGCAAGAGGCCTCCGGCGAGATGGACAACCTCTCGGCGACGGCAGAAGAGGTCGCCGCCTCCGCACAGCAGGTGGCAGACACCTCACAGTCCGCCGCCGAGGTGGGCGAAGACGGTCGCGAAGCCGCACAGGAGGCCATCGAAGAGATGAGCGCCATCGAAGCCGAGACCGAGGAGACCGTCGAGGAGATTACCGCACTCGACGAGGAACTCGACGAGATCGGCGAGATAGTCGGCGTCATCACGAACATCGTCGAGCAGACGAACATGCTCGCCCTGAACGCCTCCATCGAGGCCGCACACGCCGACGGCGACGGGGCCGGGTTCGCCGTCGTCGCAGACGAGATCAAGGGCCTCGCCGAGGAGACCAAATCCGCCGCCGGCGACATCGAACAGCGCATCGAGCGCATCCAGTCGCAGGCCGGCGACACCGTCGAGACGATGGAGTCGACGAGCGAGCGCATCACCGAGGGCGTCGGCACCGTCGAGGAGACGGTCGACGCGCTAGAGACCATCGTCGAGTACACGGAGGAGGTCGACACCGGCATTCAGGAGATAGACCGGGCGACCGAAGAGCAAGCCCGCACGGCACAGGAGGTCATGGGCACCATCGACGACCTCTCGACCATCTCACAGCAGACGGCGACCGAGGCCGACACCGTCGCCGGGGCGGCCGAGGACCAGTCGGCCGCCATCGCGGAGGTGGCCGACTCCGCCCGGGAACTCCGCGAGCGAGCGGACGACCTCGAATCGCTGCTCGACCGCTTCGACGTCGACACCACCGACACCGCGGGTGTCGGCGGCGCGACGGCCACGACGGACGACTGACAATGGACACGATAACTATCTGGTTCACGCTCGGACTGCTCGGAGAACTGCTCGGGACGGCCGTACTGGCCTACGGCTACACGCTCGTCCCCGAAGCGACGCGCAAGCGGTACCTGCTGCTGGTGGCGATTCCGGGAGTGGCCATCGTCGCGTACGTCCTGCTGACGCTCGGTGTGGGCAGGATACAGGCGGCCGGGCACACGGTGTACGTCGTTCGCTACGCGGACTGGCTGGTGACGACGCCCATCAACGTCCTCTATCTGGGACTGCTCGCACAGGCTGCTCGCGACGATATCGCCAAACTGGTCGGCTTGCAGGCGCTGACCATCGTGTTCGGGTTCGCCGGCACGGTGGTCCCCGACCCGCTGAACTACGGCCTGTTCGCCCTCGGCGCCGCCTGCTTCGCCGGCGTCGTGTACCTGCTGTATGGCTCCGTAGCGTCCGCTGCAGTCGCGGCGCTCTCCGATCTCGAAGTGAGCCTCTACCGGACGCTGCGGAACTTCGTCGTCGTCCTCTGGATGGTGTACCCCGTCGTCTGGCTCCTCGGTCCCTCGGGAATCGGTCTGCTCGACATCGAGACGGCGTCGCTGGTCATCGTCTACCTCGACGTGGTGACGAAAGTCGGGTTCGGCGTCATCGCGCTGCAGGCGTGGACGACGATACGGGAAGTCACTGTCGGGGACAGCGTCGTGACGGTGACCGCCGACTAGCGGCGAGCAGCGTTCGGAGAAACGGCGGACGAGACGAGTGTGACGATGCGGGCAGTCAGTGGATGCCCATCGCTTCGATCTGCTCTTGATACCGGTTCCGGATGGTGACCTCTGTCACCTGTGCCACGTCGGCGACCTCACGCTGTGTCTTTTTCTCGTTACAGAGTAGCGACGCGGCGTAGATGGCGGCGGCGGCATAGCCCGTCGGGGACTTCCCCGAGAGCAGGCCCTGTTCGGCGGTGGTGTCGATTATCTCGTTGGCCTTCGACTGGACCTCCTCGGAGAGGTCCAGTTCCGAGGCGAACCGGGGGACGTACTGCTTGGGGTCGACCGGTTCCATCTTGAGTTCGAGTTCCTGGGCGACGTACCGGTACGTGCGCCCGATCTCCTTCTGCTCGACCCGTGAGACGTCCGAGACCTCTTCGAGACTCCGTGGGATGCCCTCCTGTCGACAGGCGGCGTACAGGCAGGCCGTCGCGACGCCCTCGATGGAGCGGCCACGGATGAGGTCCTCGTTCAGTGCCCGTCGATAGATGACGGAGGCGACTTCCCGCACCGACCGCGGGACGCCAAGCGCGGAGGCCATCCGGTCGATTTCCGAAAGCGCGAACTGGAGGTTGCGTTCACCGGCGTCTTTCGTCCGGATTCGCTCCTGCCACTTTCGGAGACGGTGCATCTGGGAGCGTTTCTCCGAGGACAGGGACCGCCCGTAGGCGTCTTTGTCCTTCCAGTCGATCTGTGTGGTCAGCCCCTTATCGTGCATCGTCTGCGTCGTCGGCGCCCCGACGCGTGACTTCGACTGGCGTTCGGAGTGATTGAACGCGCGCCACTCGGGCCCGCGGTCGATGTTCTCGTCTTCGATGACCAGCCCACAGTCCTCACAGACGAGTTCACCCCCGCCGTCACTGGAGATATTCTCCGACTCACATTCGGGACAAGTTTGTTGACCAGTGTCCTCGGACTCCTGCTCACGCTCCTCTTGGTCCGTATCCCGCTGGCGCGTCGGCCGTTCCATGTGTTCTTTTACGGAGAAAGGCCTATTACGTATAAATGTTTGGGTGGTTGGTACCGCCTAGAGGGGGGAAAACCCGCCGACCGGGGCTCCATAGCGGCCGAATAAACGCTTAACCCGAGGGAGTGCGGTAGTTGGTGCATGATTGTGGCCGTACTGGGGGCCGGTCCACACGGGCGAGCCCCAACCCGACGATGCGTGCGCGCAGGCCACGCCGTCCGTCTGTACGACGAGGACCCAACCACTGTGATGGACAGCGTCGACGCACTTGACCGAACCCTCGACGACGTGGCCGTCACGGACTCGCTCGACGGCACGACGGGACTGCAGAGTGCCGTCGACGGGGCCGACGTCGTCGTCGACGCCACCGACCGCGACCTGGCGTCTCGGCGGGACTTGCTCGCAGAGGTCGAGACGATGCTGGCCGAGGACACCCTCGTCGCGACGGGCGGGACGACGGTGTCGGTGACCGCTGTCGCGGCCGGGTTACAAGCACCCAACCGGGCAGTAGGACTGCACTTCCCGGCGCCGACGGCGAGCGACGTCGTCGAGGTCGTCCTCGCGGATCAGACGACGGCGGCGACGCGGGACCGCGCGACGACGTTCGTACGCGGTCTTGACGGCGTGCCAATCGTCGTCCGGGACGTGCCGGGGTTCGCCACCGCCCGCCTCGAACTCGCGAGTATCGTCGAAGCGGTCAGGATGGTCGCAGACGGCGTCGCCACCATCCCCGACATCGACCGGGCGGCAACGCGCGCCGACGCTGACTGGGGGCCTCTCGCGCGCGCCGACGCCATGGGACTCGACGCCGTCCTCGCTGGACTGGACGACCTGACCGCGCGACTCGACGCGCGATTCGACCCACCGGCGATGCTCCGCGAGGCGGTCGAAGCGGGCCGACTCGGGAAGCCGACCGGCGAGGGGTTCTACGTGTGGACGAACGGAGAGCCGACTCGCCCCAGCGAACTGAACCCGGCCGTCACAGCGCGCGCAGACGGGGTCGACGAGCGATGAGTGCCGACGACTTCGAGACCGACGACGATGGCATCAATGAGCTATTCGACGAACTAGAGGAGTTAGCGACCATCGTCGACTCGCCGGAAGAACGCAGGCAGGTCAGAGAGGCGATGCGGGCGGCGGCCGAGGCTCAGGACGACGAACCGGTCGTCTTCGGTCGCATCATCTACGGGTTCGACCGTAAGGACCTCGCGGAGTCCGTCCTCGGGTCGCTCCTGTTCGGTATCCCGATGGCCGTCGAAAGCGGGACGGTAGAGGCCGGTCACCACATCGCCCAACACCCGCTGTATCTGTTAGGGACGCTGGCCTCGGCTGTCGTGATGGTCATCGGTATCCTCTACGTCGCCGACTTTCAGGACGTCCGGGTGGCCAACCGAATCCTCGGCCTCGTCCCCCGTCGGCTTGCCGGGGTCACTCTGACGGCGTTCGTCGTCGCCGTTGCCCTCCTGACTGGCTGGGGGGTAGTGGAGTGGTCGACCACCGACCCCGCCGTCGTCTGGGCGTCGTTTTGCGTCTGTAGCGTCGCGTTCGTACCGATGGCGATCGGTGCGGCACTGGGCGACATCCTCCCGGGGAGCTAACCGTGGCACACTCTCGCGTGGTGGCGGCGACGTTTGGCAACCGTTAAAAGCCGCGGTCGGATACGGGGTGGTATGAGCGAGAGCCAGCAAAAGCGGACGCAAAAGTGCGTCTCGTGTGGCATCAACATCGCCGGCACGAACGCCGCCGCGTTCAAGTGCCCGGACTGCGGCCAGCAGATTTACCGCTGTTCGACCTGCCGCAAGCAGAGTAACCTCTACAAGTGCCCCGACTGCGGATTCACGGGTCCATAACCATGGGAAAGGTAGCCGCCAAAATCAAGATCATGCCGCAGAGCCCGGAAGTCGACCTCGACGACCTGCAGGAGCGTCTCGAAGGGTCGCTTCCCGAAGGAGCGAAGATCAAAGGCTTCGAGCGTGACGACGTCGCGTTCGGCCTCGTCGCACTCCTCCCAACCGTCATCGTCCCCGACGACGCCGGTGGGACCGAGGCCGTCGAGGAAGCGTTCGCCGACGTCGACGGCGTCGAGTCCGTCGAAGTCGACAGCGTCGGTCGCCTGTAACCACTGGCTCCCGTTTTCGCGTTCCCCGAGTTCGGTAGCCGCGGCACCGCGAGAACCCGTGCCGCCCGCAGTCGTGGAACGCACGTTTTATTAGGGCGACCGGACAAGCGGTGAGCAAGAATGCCTAGTTCAAACGGCCCTCTCGAAGGTACTCGTAACAAACTCAAGAACAAGCCCCGAGACGGTGGTACCTCGCCGCCACAGCGCGCCGTCGAGCAGTTCGAAAACGGTGAGAAGGTCCACCTCAAGATCGACCCCTCGGTGCCCGAGGGTCGCTTCCACCCGCGATTCGACGGCCAGACCGGCACCGTCGCCGGCCAGCAGGGACGTGCCTACCGGGTCGAAATCGTCGACGGCGGCAAACAGAAGACGGTCGTCGTCAAGCCCGCGCACCTGCGTCGCCAAGAGAACTGAACTGAGCGATGACCATCTTCAAAGAGAAGGTCGACGAGGAGTATCTGACCGTCGCCGAGACCAAGGAGATCCTCGAGGACCTCGAGATGGAACGAGCGGCAGACGAAGAGCGTGAGATGCGCTACGAACTCAAGCGCGCCATCGAACACGTCAACCGCTTTGCCCTGCTCGACCCCGAGGAGTCTCTGGAGTTCGTCGAACAACTGCAGGAATTGGAGAAAGTCGACGAGGCGACGGCCTACAAGATAGCGAACCTCCGTCCCCTCGACCGGGACGAACTCCGCGCCGTCTTCGCACAGGAGCGCTACACGCTCACCGGCGAGGAACTCGACGACATTCTCGACATCGTCAAGCAGTACGCCTGAACGGCCGGGTTTCGACCCGCCGGGCGTAGTACGTCTATCCATCGCCATTAAGTGCGTTCTCATCGTACCGCAGTACATGAGCAGCACGGAGAGCGGTGGCGACGACATGGTCGCGGCAGTGCTCGACGTCCTCCCACACGGCCGAAGCGACGACGACAGGCCCCAGCACCAGAAAGAGCCGCTCGCATATGCCCTCGGTATCGAGGAGTTCTACATCTACGAACTGACGCTCTCGGACGACGCCGACATCGCGTTCGGGGACCGCATCGACCTGACCGAGTTCGGTCGCGTCCGGGAGCGAGAGTTCGACGACCTCCCCAGCGGCGCCCGCTCGGAACTGGAGTACGCCGTCGAGGAGATCGTCGAGGCCAACCAGCAACGATTCGTCGACTTCTACAACGACGCCCAGCCGATTACCCTGCGACTCCACCAGTTGAACCTCCTGCCGGGCATCGGGAAGAAACTCCGAAACACGATTCTCGACGAGCGAAAGCGAAAGCCCTTCGAGAGCTTCGAGGACCTCGAAGACCGGGTCAGCGGCCTCCACAACCCCAAAGAGGTACTCATCGAGCGCATCCTCGAAGAACTGCGCGAAGACGACCTGAAGTATCGGTTGTTCGTCCGCCGGAGCGAGCAAGGCGAGGGTGAGTGAAACGAACCCTCGTAGCGGAGCGGGGGGCGACAGCGACCCGCAGAGCAAGGCGAGGGTGAGTGAAACGAACCCTCGTAGCGGAGCGGTGAACGGAGTGAACCGTGGAGCAAGGCGAGGGCGGCGAGTAAACGGAGTGCAGGAGCCGTCCTCGAAGCGGAGCGGCGGACCCGTAAGCGTAGCGACGCCCGAGGCGGCGCGGGCCGAGTAGTCGGCCTTTTCAACCGCCGACCGTCTACGGAGTCACAATGACCGAGACGCCGACCGGCAGTCGCGACCCCGACGCGCTCGTCCGTCGGGCGGGCAAACGCGCCGACACCCGGCAGGACCAGCACTTTCTCGTCGACGACCGTGTCCTCGACCGCATCCCCGAGTACGCCGTCGAGACGGAGATGGACCTCGCACACGTCCTCGAAATCGGTGGCGGCCCCGGCGCGCTGACCGACCGCTTGCTTGCGGTCGCCGACCGAGTGACCGTCGTCGAACGGGACCGCGACTTCGCGGCCCACCTGCGCGAGGAGTTCGCCGACGAGGTCGCGGACGGGCGCTTGACCGTCGTCGAGGGTGACGCACTCGACGTTGCCCTCCCCGAGTTCACGGCGAGCATCTCGAACCTGCCCTACGGCGCATCGTCCGAGATAGCGTTCCGGTTGCTGCCCCACGGTCGTCCGATGGTGCTGATGTTCCAACAGGAGTTCGCCGAGCGGATGGCCGCGGACCCCGGGACGGACGACTACGGCCGGCTGTCGGTGACGGCGGGCCACTACGCCGACGTGGAAGTCGTCGAGACGGTGCCCAAGCAGGCGTTCGACCCACAGCCACGGGTCACGAGTGCGCTCGTGCGAACGACGCCCCGGGAACCGGACTACACCGTCCCCGACGACGACTTCTTCATGGACTTCCTGAAGGCCGTGTTCACCCAGCGCCGGAAGACGATGCGTAACGCCGTCCGGAACACCGCCCACATCTCTGGACTGGGCGACCCGGACGCGGTGGTCGACGCCGCCGACGAGGACCTGCTGAGCGCCCGCGCCGGGAACCTCGCGCCGGCGGACTTCGCGGATCTCGCGACGTTGGCGTACGACGTCGGCGACCCGGAGGCGTGACCGATGCGCGGTGACGGGGGGAGCGGCGAGACCGAGGGGTCCGGACGGCCAGCACTGGCCGACCAGCGCGGCGTCGAGTCGGTGTACCAACCGGCCGAAGACTCGGCGCTGCTCGCCCGAGCGGTGAGCGAGCGCGTCGACGACGGCGACCGCACGCTCGACGTCGGAACCGGATCCGGGTTCGTCGCGGCGACGATGGCCGAGGCCGGTGCCGACGCCGTCGGTGTGGACGTGAATCCGCTCGCCTGTCAACAGGCCCGCAAACGAGGGGTCACGGCGGTTCGAGGCAACCTCGTCGACCCGTTCCGCGACGAGGTGTTCGACCTCGTGGCGTTCAACCCGCCGTACCTCCCGACCCCGGCCGAAAAGGAGTGGGACGACTGGATGGAACACGCCCTCTCGGGCGGCGAAGACGGCCGGCGACTCGTCGACCCGTTCCTCGAATCGGTCGGCCGGGTACTCGCGCCGGACGGCGAGGCGCTCCTCCTCGTCAGCAGCCTCACCGACCCCGACGCAGTCCGCGAATACGCCCGTCAGCACGGGCTGGTCGGCGAACAGATCGCGAGCGAGAAGCATCCGTACGAACGGCTCGTCGTCCTCCGGTTCGTGCGGAATTGATTACTTTGGCGCATTTTCTCGAATAGGAAATATTAAAGCCCGTCATTTCGTAGCCGAGTGCAATGACACAGATAGTCGCCACGACACCGGGCCTGTTCCCGCTACCGGACTGGGCCAAGGACGAACTGTCTGACCTGAAGGGGCATCAGAAGACGGACCTCATCAGCGGTGACGAAGGTGGAGAGATCGTCGACGCATACGACCGCGCTCGCGAGGAAGTGATTTCGCTCCAGCAGGACGCCGGACTCGACCGCGTCGTCGAAGGACAGCTCCGCTGGGACGACATGCTCGCCCACCCGCTTGCGGTCCACGACAGCGTCGAGACCCGCGGCATCGTCCGCTACTACGACAACAACAACTTCTACCGAGAGCCGGTCGTGCAGGACGACCTGACGGCAGACGGCGACGTCGCCGCCGAACTCGACGCCGCGGCCGAACTGGTCGACGACGGCCTGCAGGCGGTCCTGCCGGGCCCGTACTCGCTGGCGGACCTCGCGACCGACGACTACTACGGCGACGAGGCCGCCTTCCTCGACGCCATCGCCGAGTTCCTCGCCGGCGAGGTCGAGCAGTTCCCCGACGTCGAGACGCTGTTCCTGCTAGAGCCGTCGCTCGTCGAGAACGACCCCGATGACGGGACGGACGAACGCGCGAGCGAAGCTATCGACGCCGTCGCGAACGCCACCGACGCCGACGTGGTCACCCACACCTATTGGGGTCCCATCGAGGAGAAGACCTACGCCCACCTGATGGACGCCGACGTCGACGCCATCGGCTTCGACCTCGTCTCCGACCACGACAGCAACGTCTACAACGTTCAGGAGTACGGGACGAAAGACGACGTCGCCCTCGGCGTCGTCGACGGCCAGAACACGCTGGTGGAGTCCCCCGAGACCATCCGTGACCGCATCGACTGGTTCGAACAGCAGACCAACACCGTCTATGACACCGTCTATGCCACCGCGAACACCGAACTGTTCTATCTCCCCGTCAACAAGTTCGCGGACAAACTGGAATCGCTTGCGAACGCCGCTGACTTAGAAGAGGTGGAAGCATGACTGGCCCACGAGAGCAGTTCCGACCGGAGGATCACCCGAACGACCACTTCCTGCTGACGACAGTCGTCGGCTCCTACCCCAAGCCGAAGTGGCACGACCGCGCCCGCGAGATGTTCGAGGACGAGGACGCCGACTTCGGCGAGGACGAGTGGGAGGAGTCGAAAGACGACGCCTCGCGACTCATCACGCACGAGCACGAACGCTGTGGTCTCGACGTCATCTGTGACGGCGAGATGCGACGCAACGAGATGGTCGAGTACTTCGCTCACCGCATCGACGGCTACGAGTTCAACGGCCGCGTGAAGGTGTGGGGCCACAACTACTTCGATAAGCCCTCCGTCGCCGACGAAGTCGAGTACGGCGAGCAGTGGCTCGTCGAGGAGTTCGAGTTCACCGACGAGGTCGCCGAGCGACCCGTGAAGGTCCCGATTACCGGCCCCTACACGCTCGCGAACTGGTCGTTCAACGAGGTCTACGACAGCGAGGAGCAACTGGCCTACGAACTGGCCGACCTCGTCAACGAGGAGATAGAGGCGCTGGTCGAGGCCGGCGCGCGCTACATCCAGATCGACGAACCGGCGCTGGCGACGACGCCGGACGACCACGCCATCGTCGGCGAGTGTCTCGAACGCATCGTCGACGAGATTCCGGACGACGTGCGACTCGGCCTGCACGTCTGTTACGGCGACTACTCTCGTATCTATCCCGAGATTCTGGACTACCCCGTCCACGAGTACGACCTCGAACTCGCCAACGGGAACTACGAGCAACTCGACGTGTTCAAGGAACACGAGTTCACGAAGGACTTCGCGATGGGCGTCCTCGACGCACACACCGCGGAGGTCGAGTCCGTCGAAAGCATCAAGGACAACATCAAGAAGGGGCTCGAAGTCGTCCCGCCGGAGCAACTCACCGTCTCGCCGGACTGTGGCGTGAAACTCCTGCCTCGCGAGATTGCGCGTGGCAAGATGGAGAACATGGTGCAGGCGGCCCGAGAAGTCGAACAGGAACTCGACGCCGGCGAGATCGACGTCGTCGCGAGCGGTGCGGAAGCAAGCGCGGACGACTAACGCGGAACCGATCGGAGGGGTTCCCATCGAATAGCGAGCGGGGAACGCAGTGATCCGCGATCGAGTACCGTCACGAGCGGTCTCTTCTCGAACCGTCACTGTCGAACGCGGCTACCGGCCAGTCGCTACCACGGCGGGCGGATTTCGTCCGTCTCGCTCGTCGATCGAACCACCGATGAATACCGCGCGGTAGTACACCCCGCGATTTTTCGACGCCGGACGAAACAGCCATCGACCACTGCAGAAATATCGTTGTTACTTGTTGTCACAATGTGTCACGATATATACTCCGGAAAGTGCATTTTACGGCACTTTCAGACCCTATTGGACGTAGTTCCTTCGTGAGAATATATAGTTATTCGTATATGGAAATCTGGGAAAGAGTTTAGTTGTCGTCAGGAGATGGTTCGAACGAGAGGGCCATGACAGACGACACACACCTTCGGGCGGAACTGTATCTTCGCGGAGACACTTACGGCACGTTCGATGCCCAGCAGCAGGTGCTCAACCGGGTCAAGCGACTCGAAGCCAACGGCGTCTTCACGGACTCGATGGTCGCTGGTGAGTGGCAGCGCATCCGGACGATGGCCGAGGACAAGCGGTCCGGCGCGCTCGCGACCTACGAGGAGTTCCGCGACTGGTCAGAGCGGAACGGTTCGTCGCTCGAACCGGCGTTCGAGCGGCGGACTCGAAGTTACGTCGGACTGGACCGGGTCGACGACGTGGTCGTGTTCCCCGTCGTCTCGCTGGCCATCTACGACGACAAGCAGTTGGAGGCCGTCTTCCCCTGCACCGACGACGACATGACCTACACCGTGGGTGACGCACTGGAAGCGTTCGAGCGTGGCGACGGGGACTGGCTCGTCCAGTTCGATTCGGTGACGGTGGGCCGGACCGAACCGTGGCTCGAACCCGGCGTCGAGACGACGCCCTAACCCCGTAGCGCTTCGACCGGTTCTTCGCTCGCTGCTTTCCACGCCGGATAGAGACCGCTGACGATGCTCGTCACCACGGCGAAGCCGAAGGCGGCGAGCAGGTACCACGCGTTCGCGAGGCGGAACACCGCCATCGCGTCGCCGACGGTGTAGTGGTTGATAGCGAGGCCGGCCCCGAGGCTGAGGACGACGCCGACCAACCCGCCGACGATGCCCAGCAGCGTGGCCTCGGTCAGCATCACTTTGAGGACGTCGCGCTTCTGGTAGCCGACGGCTCGCAGGACGCCGATCTCCTCGCGGCGTTCGACGGTCGACATGAGCATCACGTTGAGGATGGAGATGCCGGCGACGAGCAGCGAGATAGAGGCGATGCCGACCAGCACCGTATTGATTATCTGGAACTGCTGTTCGATGGTGTCGACGAGCGATCCGAGTTCGTTCACCGTGACTCGTTGCTCTCGGTCGTTGAGAGCGCCCCTGATGGCGCTGGCCGTCTCGTTGGCCTGCGTGCCGGTCCGAGCGGTAACGTACACCTGTGCGTACCCGCGCTCGTGGAAGTACGAGGGAGGGAGGATGAGGCGGCTGTCGGGGTTCAACCGGGAGAAGGCGTCGCCCGATTCGAGTACGGCACGGACCCTGACGGTCGTCCCGTTGACGGCGATGGTACTCCCCGGGTGTAAGTCGTGTTCTTCTGCGATGGTCGTCCCGACGAGGGCGCCCGAGCGGAACGGTTCTGGGACACGCCCCTCAGATGCGTTGTATACCTCGCTGGGACGCTCTAACCCGTAGATGAACTCCGACGTGTTCTGCTTGCGGTCGTACGCGACCGGTTCGATACCCTGCTTGACCGGAGAGACTGTCACGCCCGGCCCGGCGACGCGCTGAATCTCCCGGATGTCGCGTTCCGAGAGCGAGGTGACGCCGGCGTCCCGGTTCGGCGAGACGGTCACCTGATTCCCGAGGTCACCGAGATTCTGTGTAAACGAGTACTGCAGTGCGACGCCGAACATCCCCAGAGAAGCGATGGCGATGACGCCGATGACGATGCCAA
Organism: Haloarcula pellucida; assembly: GCF_014647235.1. Taxonomy (GTDB): domain Archaea; phylum Halobacteriota; class Halobacteria; order Halobacteriales; family Haloarculaceae; genus Haloarcula; species Haloarcula pellucida. The sequence continues at coordinate 497,927 of NZ_BMOU01000001.1, read as the reverse complement.
GCGACGCGAGCAGCGAGCGCATCTTCGTCCGTGTGAGGTTCCGTCGAGCCATGAGTACCGACGGGAACCGGCGGTACAGGGGGTCAAGCATTCAGCACCTCCTTGCCGACGGTGCCGTCGACGAGGTTGACGGTCCGGTCGACGTACTCGTTGACCAGTTCGTCGTGTGTCACGGCGACGATGGCGACGTCCTGTTCGTCGGCGATGCGGCGGAACTCGTCGAGAATCTGCCGACCCGTCTCACGGTCTAGGCTCCCGGTGGGTTCGTCGGCGAGGACGATAGTCGGGTCGTTGATGAGCGAGCGAGCGATGGCGACGCGCTGTTTCTGCCCGCCAGAGAGTTCGTCGGGTCGGTGGTCCAGACGGTCACCGAGTCCCACGCGCGTCAACAGGTCCTCAGCGCGGGCGGTTCGGCCGGGATCACGGTCGAACAGGCGAGGGACCTCGACGTTCTCGACGGCAGAGAGCGTCGGGAGGAGATAGAAGTGCTGGAAGACGAATCCGATTGTCCGTTTGCGGAGGCGCGTACGCTTCCGGTCGCCGAGGTCAGTCACGTCGCGGCCGTTCAGCGTGAGACGGCCCTCCGTCGGCGTCGCGAGCAACCCGAGGATGTTCAGGAGCGTGGTCTTCCCGCTGCCGCTCGGTCCCATGATCGAGACGAACTCGCCGGCAGACAGCGAGAAGTCGACACCGCCGAGCGCTTCCAGCGTCTCGCCGCCGGTTCGATACCGCTTGACGAGGTCGTACGCGTCGATGACGGTCATAGGTCCTCGTCGTCGTCCCCGCGCTGATACCGCCGGACGAGGATACCCCCGACGATGAGGAGGGCGACGGCCCCGACAGCGGCGACCGGCAAGAGACCACTGCTGGACCGCTGGTCCGTCGGTGTCCTGTTCTGACTGGTGTCGGCGCTGCCGGCGTTCACCTGCACTGTCTGGCGCTTGCGGTCACCGTCGACGAGATACGACACCTCGACCGGGACCGACGTGACGTTCCCGTCGGTCCGCGCAGTCAGGTCGAACGAGACGAAATCGCTCGCCGGAACCGTCCCGACGAAGTAGTCTTTGTTCGGCGCCGCCGGTTCCACGCTGTCGGTGGGGACGACGCTGAGAACGACGCTGTTGGCCTCGGTCATCCCGAGGTTGCTCGCACTGCCCGTAATCTGGACGACCCCGCCCTCGCGGGAGACCGACAGGCCAGTCAAGCCGATAGTGCCCGGGGCCGACCGGAGTTCGGTGGTCGTCGTCGCACGTCGCTCGGCCGTGCCGACCTCGTACCGAGTCTCGACGGTGACGTTGGCGCGCGGTTCCGAGAGAGTGGCGTTCAGACGGACGCGTTCGGACGACCCGGGTTCGACCTCCCGTACGATGGCCTGACGGAACGTCGCGTTGTCGGACGCGGCCGTGACGACGACGTCCTCGATGGGCGCGTTGCCCCGATTGATGACGTCGACGGCGAGGGCACGGTCGCCGCCGCTGCCGACGCCGGTCGCATCGAGGACGACGCCCTCGCGGAGGCCCTCGCTGCGAATCGTCTTGCTCCGGGTCACTGTCCGTTCGGTGTCACCGGCGATGGTGTACGAGAGCGTCGCTTCGAGTTCGTGCGGGCCCTCGCTCTCCGGACGGAACCGGAACGGCGCTGTCACGGTGTCGCCCGGACCGAGCGTAGCCACCACGGTCCGCTCTTCGAGCATCGTGACGCCGTCGCCGGAGACCGTTATCTCGGCGTTGGAGACGTTGGTATCGAGGCCGTTCGCGACGGTGACGGTACCCGACGAGGGGACGCCAGCGACGGAATCGTTGGCCTTGATATCGAGTTGCGGATGCCGCTCCCGAACGGAGACCGAGACCGGATACCGGAGCTGGACAGTTTCGCTAGCGTTGGGATTGTACGCGTAGACGAACACGCGCATATCGCGGGTCCCCGCCGTCTCGAACGTGTGTGTGAGCGGCACCTGAATTTCGGATCCCGGTGTGATGGTCCCGACGTTGCGCACTCGCGTATATTCGGTGATGCCCCCGCCACCGGCGCGGCGGAGCGCGATGGCCCGGATATCGAGCGAGTCGCTGCTGCTCTGGAGGTTCCGTACCGTCGGTGTGAACGTGACCGTCTCGCCGGGAGCGGGCCCGGACGGCGTGACGTCGACGCCGGTGACCGACGCGTTGACGCCGGCACCGGCGACGGTCACCGGTACGACGGCGACGAGTATCGCGACCGCGAGGAGCGTCAGACGTCGCATCGTCGCCTCCGGGTCGGCCGAACGTTCGTTCGATAATCGATGCACAGAGGGCCGACTCGCGAGGGGAGGGCAACCGTCATGGGTCGGCCTGCGTATAGCTACGGATTAAAACTACTGAAATTTGTTCCCAACTCACTGCTGAACGCTGCTTTGGCGTGTCCGGAATATCTCCGTCGGCCGCACCGTCCCACACGGCCTGTGTAGGTCGACGGTCGCCGGGACCGCCCTACGAGTCGAAAAGCGGGGCGAGTCAGGACGGAATCGTCTCGATGAGACGTTCGAACTGCTGGCGGTACTGTGCCTCGGCGCGGGCCTGTGCGAGCCCCGACTCCTCGGCGAAGGCGGCGTCGAACCCGGCCATCCGCCACAACAGCGTCGAGAGCTGATAGAGGGGACGTCGGTTCTCGTACCCCTCCTCGAACGTCATCGGCCGCTGTGAGCGATAGCCCTCGTGGAACGCCGAGCGGAGCGTCTCGCGTATCTCCGGATCGCGAAACGAGGAGTCGACGAAGAGAAACTCCGTCTGTGCGAGGTTGTATTCCGGTAAGGCCGCCAGTACGTCCTGCCAGTCGAGGACGGCCGTGATAGGGGCCTCGGCCTCGGCGTCGAACATGAGGTTCGCCGGCCGGAAGTCGTCGTGGACGAGTCTCGGGACGCCGTCCTCGGGGACGACGTCTAGCGCTGGCTCGATGCGCGTCGTCGCACGGTCGGCGACGTCGGCGAACCGAGTATCGGCCAGCCGCGAGAGGTGGGTCCGGGTGAGCTGTTCGAAGTACTCGCGCCAGCTCCCCATCCAGTCGCGGACGATGAGCCGACCGTCGTGCAAGTCGAGGCGGCCGAAGGCCTCGAACCCGATTTCGGAGTGCATATCTCCGAGAATCGTACCCGCCTGTCGAAGGATTCGGGAGCGGTGGTCGGTCGAGAGCCCCGCGAACTCCTCGGCGAGGTTCTCGCCGTGGACGCGTTCGGTGACGAAGTACGGTGGGACGTCGACGGTCGGGTCGCGCTTGAACACGAGGATTCGTGGAACCGGCACGTCAGTCCGGTTGGCGACGTACTCGTGGAGTTTCGGTTCGACGTCGAACGGCACGTCGCCCGGCGGTTTGAACTTCACCACCACCTCGTACTCCTCGCCGGCGTGCGAGAGCGTCACCAGATAGACGTCGCTCTGGTGGCCACCACCCGGAGTCTCGAACGAGAACCCGTCGTAGTCGGGACCGGACTCGTCGAGAACCGCCTCGATGTCTCGTTCCGGCGTCGACACACTGAGCGGCTAAGCGGGAGGGCTAAATAAAACTGTCAGTCGCCTCGTCGCGTCGACCGCCCGTCCAGAGCCGAGGTGTGACTCACCGATAGCCCAGTTGTTCGAGGTGCCGGGCAGTGTCGTCGTCGACGGTCGCCGCTGCAGTCCCGTCGACCGCGCCTCGCTTGGCGGACTCGATTGCGGTCTCGAAGGGCGGGTCGGTGTCGGCGGCCGGGAGGCCGTCTCGCCGTCCGACCCTCGACTGCCAACTCGGTCGGTCGGCGTCGAGGGTGTACCGTCGCGTCTCGCCGGTCACGTCCCACACGGTCTTCGTGTCGTCCTCGTAGACGCACCGCACCGCGCGGTCCCACCGGGGGTCATCGGGCGGGTCGTCCCACGTCGGCGTGCGTCCGAGGACTTCAGCGGCGACCCGGTCGGCCGTCACGTCGCGGAGTTCGTCGACGGTGAGGCCGGAGACGAACGCGCCGAGACGACGAAGCGGGAGGTGACGGCCAGCGTTCAGCGACGGCACGGCACCGTCGGTCGGTGGATTCACCACGGCGAACGGGACGTGCAACAGCCCCTCGGTGAGGCTGCTAGTGTGGTCGAGGAGACCCCTGTCGGCCGGATACGCGAGGTTGTGACCGTGGTCGCTCGTGACCACGACGGTGGTCTCTCGGTCCGTCTCCGCGACGACCGAATCGACGAAGTCGGCCACGATGCGGTCGAGATAGCGGACCCGTGCGTCGTAGATGGCTCTGAGGGAGTCGACGTCGTCGGCGTACGGCCCCATGTCCGCAGCCGTGTTGACGGCCCACGTATCCAGCCGTCGGTCCGACCACCGTCTGGAGACCCCGTAGTCAGCCATCCCCCGCCAGTGCCAGTAGGGGGCGTGGGCGTCCATGAGGTTCGCGAAACAGACCACGGGATCGTCGCGGTCGACGACCGCTCTGCGCGCGCGTTCGAGGACGGCGGTGCCGCCGTTGTCAGTGGGGGCGGGGACGGGCAACCCCTGCAGTCGGGGATGGTCGAGCATCGCCGAACGGACCCGCTCGGCGGCGACGTTGGCCAGTGCGCCGAGCGGTCGGTCACCGGTGACCGCGGCACGGACCGCAGTCAGCGTTCCGTCGGCGTCCCACGCGGGGTTCCGTGCGTCGGGGACCACGCACCCCCCGGGAACGAACACCGTCTCGTCGAAGAACCGGCCGATGCCGAACGCATCGCTCACCCACCGGTTCGCGCTGATACAGGCGGTGTGGTACGCGTCCGGGAGGTCGCCGAGGAACGTCTCACTCGGCCCGACGCCGTCGTAGTGTCGAGCGTGCGTGTGGACGCCGTGCTGGTGGGGTAACTCGCCGGTGAACAGACTGGCGTGACTCGGCACGCTCCACGCGCTGGGCGCCCGACAGCCACCGTGGACGAGGGCGGCCCGGTCACGTATCCTGTCGGCGTGGACGCAGAAGCTATCGGCACGGACCGTATCGAGACACAGGACGACGACGTTTCGCTGGGCCATCGTGACGAGAGCGGGTTGTGTGTCGTTAGGACTGCCCGCAAAAATACGTATCGTGCCCCGACGGAAGTGGAGGGTCTATGTACACGCAGTCCTCAGTCCCGGCCATGCGCACGGTCGACATCGACGGCCTCCCGGTGGGGGACGGTCACCCGACGCGAGTCATGAGCGTGTTGAACATGAGTTCGAACTCGGGATACAAGCCGAGCGTCTATCTCGACCCGGCCGAGGCCGCCGAGGCCATCGAGAACACGCTCGTCCCCGCCGGGGCCGACATCGTCGACGTCGGCCTCCAGTCGGCGAATCCGAAGTACGAGTCTAAACCCGTCGAGAAGGAACTCGACCGACTGGAGGAGGTCGCGCCCCTCGTCGACGAACTGGACGCCGACGTGCCCCTCTCGCTGGAGACGCGATACGCCGAGGTCGCCGAGGCAGCCATCGGCTACGGATTCGACCTCATCAACGACGTCTGTGGCTTTGCGGACCCGGAGATGAAGTCGGTCGTCGAGGCCCACGACATGCCGGTCGTAAAGATGGCGAGTCCGCCAGACCTCGCTGCCCCGGGCGCGTTGAAGACGATGGACGAACTGTTCGAGGCCCTCCAGCGCGACGGCTTCACGGACCAGACCATCATCGACCCGGCCTTCGGCGGGTGGTACGACGGCAAGGAGTTCGCGGACAACTGGGAGCTGTTCCGCCGCCTGCGGGAGTTTCGCGCGTTCGGCCGGCCGATGCTCACCGCGACCAACCGCGAGGACTTCCTCGGTGACCTCGCCGGGCGACCGGAGACGGCGGACCAACTGGCCGTCAGCCTCGCCGCGGCGACGATGGAGGCCGAACGTGGGTCCCACATCATCCGGACACACGACACGAAAGAGACACACGACGTCGTGAAGGTCGCGGACGCACTGGGCGACGAGCGGACGGTCCGGGCCGAGACCGACCCGGGACCGACCGTCGCCGAACTGACCGACGTGACAGTGCGGGAGGTAGAACGCAACCAGTCGCTCGGCGAGACGCTGGCCGGCGAGACGGGCGACGGCGCGACGCTGACGTTCCTGCTCGGTGACCTCGCCGAAGACGAGGCCGCGAGCGTCCGGGCCGTCGCCGAGGTGGTCGACGTGGTGCTGGTCGAGAAGTCGAGCGGTGCCCTGTACCTCGGCGGGTCGGCGGCCGCCGTGAAAGTCGTCGCCGACAGTCTGGCCGAGGACGGCCACCGCGAACTGGCCGGAACGCTCCGCGAATCGCTCTCGCGCCGGGTCTGAGTCGTTAGGCCAGTTCGTCCACGAGGTCGTGGAACGACCCGATGGTCAGGTCGGGGTCGCCGGCGAAAGCGTCCCACGGGCCGTCGTCCCGGTTCACCCACACGCCCTGCATCCCGGCGTGCATCGCGCCGTAGACGTCGAAGTAGCCCGCGGTGACGTGGGCGATCTCGTCGATGGGCGTTCCCGTGCGCGCGGCGGCGTGGCGGTACAGTTCGGCGTCGGGTTTGAACGTCCCAATCTCGTCGGCACTGACCGTGTCCTCGACGAGGCCGCCGATGCCGGCGTGGTCGACCATCGAGTCCAGCATCTCCGGATTGCCGTTCGAGACCACGTAGAGGTCGTAGCCGGCGTCGTACAGGCGGTTCATTCCCTCACGCACGTCGTCGAACACGTCGAGTTCGTGGTAGACGGCCAGAATCTCGTCGCGGTCCTCGGTCGAGATGTCGACGCCGTGGGCGTCCAGCGCGTACTGCAACGCATCGCGGTTCACCTCGTAGAACGGCTTGTAGGCGTCGACGGCGTTGGCGATGAACGTGTAGGCGAGCGACCGCGAGCGCCAGAGCCGCGAGACTGGCTGCGGGTCCGGAACTCGCTCACTGAGTGCCTTTTCCGCGGCCTCGACGTCGACGATGGTGCTGTACGAGTCGAACGTTAGTGTCGTGACGCGGCCGGGGTCGAACGTCATAGCACCCCATTGGTGGGCTGGACGGAAAAGAACGGCCGGCCCATTGAACTCCGTTTGCACACCGCGACCCCGACGCGCCTGTGGGTTTATGCCACGCCCGCTCGCAGTCCGGGCTATGCCGGACAGGTTCGGCGTCGGCGGGCCAGCGGTGGTCACCGGCGCGTCGAGGGGCATCGGACGGCCCGTCGCCGCCTCGCTCGTCACCGGCCAGACGCCGACCCCGCGCGGCGTGCCGCCAACAGAGGAGACACCCGACCGATGACAGTCAGAGACATCTACCTGCCAGTCGCCGCACAGCCCTCCGTCGACGCGCTCGTCGGGATGAGCCAACTCGCCGAAGACGCCGGCTACGAACGCGTCTGGCTCCCGGAGACGTGGGGCCGGGATGCCGTCACGACACTGACGAGTATCGCCGAACACACCGACGGCGTGGGCATCGGCACGTCGGTGATGAACGTCTACTTCCGGTCGCCGACGCTCATCGGGCAGACGGCCGTCACCTTACAGGAAGTGTCCGAGGGCCGCCTTCGGATGGGCGTCGGACCGTCCGGCCCCATCGTCATCGAGGGGTGGCACGGCGTCGACTTCGAGCGACCGCTCCGCCGGACACGGGAGACCATCGAGGTCGTCAAGCAGGTTCTCGACGGCGAGACAGTGAATTACGACGGCGACATCTTCCAGTTGTCCGGGTTTCGCCTGCGCTGTGACCCGCCGGACCCCGTCCCCCCAGTCGACGCCGGCGGCCTCGGCCCGAAGTCCGTCGAACTCGCCGGCCGGTTCGCCGACGGGTGGCACGCCCTCCTGATGACCAGAGCGGGGTTGAGAGACCGACTGGAGGACTTCGAGGGCGGGACGGCCCTCGGAGACAGAAACCGCGAGGACCAGCGTGTGACGCTCTCACTGCCCTGCTGTGCGCTCGACGACCGGGAGCGGGCCCGGGACTTGACCCGTCAACACGTCGCGTTCTACATCGGCGGCATGGGAACCTACTACCGGGACGCGCTGGCGAGACAGGGGTACGAGGACACGGCGTACGAGGTGGCCGAGAAGTGGGCCTCCGGCGAACAGGCGGCCGCCACCGACGCCATCGGCGACGACCTGCTGGACGCGATCGCCGTCGCCGGGACCCCCGAGGAGTGTCGGGAGCAGATCGGACGGTTCGAGTCGCTGTCCGGCGTCGACGCACTCAACGTCTCGTTCCCGCGAGCGGCCGAGCGAGACGACATCGAGGCCACTATCGACGTGCTAGCGCCCTGAGTCTGCCGTCACCGCGGACTGACGACCGGTGTAATCGAGTCTCGGCGGCCGTCGAGGACGCCGAACCGTTCGCCACGTCGGAGTTCGAGCCAGTGGAGGAGGCGTTCCGCCCACTGGAGTTTCCGTCGTTTCTCCGGGTTCACGTCCGGGTCGTCGAAGTCCCACCCGACGAACCGGAGCGAGTCGGCACCGAAGTGGTCGGCGAAGAAGGCCGCCCGGTCCCCGTCGGTGAATCCACCGAAGTTGTGGACGGTGTCGGTGGGTGCAGCCTGTGTCGTCGGGACGACGAAGGCAGGGTCGTACGTCGGGACGTGGTCCTCGACCGCAGGGACGTTGTCGCCGTGTGCGTGGACGAGGACGGGGGTCTCAGATTCCGTGAACTCGCGTGCGGTCTCGGGGTTCTTATCGAGGTCAGTCACCATGCAGTCGACGGCGACACCCACCGCTCGTAGTCGGTCGGCGGCCGTCGAGGCGGCAAGCACCACGTCGGCGTCGGCGGCCCGGTCGGCCCCGCGCTCCAGCGACGGGCCGGCCCCGGCGATAGCTACCGCCTTCGACCCGAGGGCGAGATTCGCCGGTCGGTAGGTCTCGCTGTCGGAGAGCAACGCGCCGAGTCTGTCGCGGGCCCGTTCGTCGCCGGCACGACCGTAGCCAAAGTCCGTGAGGATGGCGGTGTAGACGGGTTCCCAGGTGTCGAAATCCATAGCTGTCGCTATCAGTTCGGTGCCAGATAAACCGGATTGAGCCGAAATGGCACGTCCGTGTACCCCTACCCGGGTGCCCTTTCGGCTTTCACTCGGGTCTTCTGACGCCTCCGGTATAAGCTTTCTCTTACTCCCACCTGTCACACACGAGCGTCCCGGGTTATTACCAGTCCGCGACAGTCTAAAGGCGGAGACCCGTCTACCAAAGCGGAAGATGGATGAGTCGAGTGCCGATACGCTCCCGGACTCGCTGGTAGTCGTCTCGAACCGTCAGCCCTACAGCCACGAGTGGGTGGCTGGCCCCGTCGACGGCCCCGTCGAGGACGACGACGTGACCGTCACGGAAGCGACCGGCGGCGTCACGAGCGCACTCGATCCGCTGATGCGGGCCCGCGGCGGGACGTGGGTGGCCTGGGCCAGCGGCGAGGCGGACATGGCCGTCGCGGATGACGGTATCGTTCCCGTGCCACCCGGCGAGGAGTCGTACCGCCTGAAACGCGTCCCGCTGTCGGAGGAGGCCATCGACGGATACTACCACGGCTACTCGAATCAGGTCCTCTGGCCGCTCTGTCACGAGGACACCGGCCGGATGTGGGGCGATCCCGCCTTCTGGGAGCAGTACTGCGCGGTCAACGACCGCTTTGCCGACGCCGTCAGGACCGTGACAGACGCCGACGAACTCGTCTGGTTTCAGGACTACCACCTCGCTCTCGCCCCCCGAACGGTACGCGAGGCGCGACCAGACGCGACGCTCCATCACTTCTGGCACATCCCGTGGCCGGCGCCGTCGGTGTTCGAACACTGCCCGCACGCCGACCGACTCCTCGATGGGTTGCTGGCGTGTGACGTCGTCGGCTTCCACACGGCGGTGTTCGCCTCGCGCTTCCGCCGTTGTGTGGAGGCGACGCTGCCAGAGGCGACAGTCGACGAGGATTCGGGCGTGGTCCACTACGACGGCGCGTCCACCCACGTCGTCGCGAATCCGCTCGGTATCGACGTCGACGGCGTCAGGAAGCGGGCCAAAGCAGCGGACACCGCGGCGGTCAGGCGGCGCGTCCTCGGTGAGACGGTCCCGGACCCGTCGATTCCGGTCGTACTGGGAGTCGAACGCCTCGACTACTCGAAGGGGATTCCGGAGCGCATCGCCGCACTCGACCACCTCTGGGAACGGCGCCCGGACCTCAGGGGGACGTTCACCTACGTCCAGAAGGCCAGTCGGACCCGGGAGGGTATCGCCACGTACCGACGGTACCGACAGGACGTCGTGTCGGAGATACAGCGTGTCAACGACGTCTACGCCACCGACGACTGGCAACCGATAGCGTACACGGAGCGGAAACTCAGCACGGAGACGCTCGACGGCCTCTACCGGGTGGCCGACGTGGCGCTCGTGACGCCACACCGAGACGGTATGAACCTCGTCGCACACGAGTACCCCACCGCCTGCGTCGACGGCGACGGCGCACTCGTCCTGAGCGAACTCGCCGGGGCGGCGACCCAACTCGACGGCGCGCTCACGGTCAACCCCCACGACATCGCCGGCATCGCCGACGCGCTCGAACGAGCGCTCGAACTCGACGACGACGAGCGCCGGGACCGACTCGAACGGTTACAGGAGAGCGTCGCGGCCCTCGACAGCCGGCACTGGGTCGAGCGACAGTTCGCCGCCGGTCCAGACTGATCCCCTGCGAGACAACGGTGTGGTTCGACGTGTTCGGTCGGTAGAGGTACTATGTACCGGAGAATTCGTATTTTCGATTCCCATTCTTCGGGAATTCACCCATAGATATATCCTATATTAAAGTATACTATTAGACATGAGTACGAGACAGACACTGCAATCGGAGATACTCGGCCGGGACGTCACCTTCGACTACTCGGAGACGTGGGTCGGCTACTCGCTGTTCCTCCTCCGCATCGTGATGGGCTGGACGCTGTTTCAGGGTGGGGTGACGAAACTCGTCACCTACCTCGACGGCAACCCGGAGAACAACTGGACCGCGGCGGGCTTCCTCGCCAACGCCATCCCCGAGGGGAACCCCTTCACCGGGATGTTCGTTGCGATGGCCGGGAACCCCGCCATCGACTGGTTGAACATGCTGGGCCTGACGCTGGCCGGGTTAGCGTTGCTCCTCGGGGCGTTCGTCCGGTTCGCCGCGTTCTGGGGCGCCGTGATGATGCTGTTCTACTGGCTCGCGTCGCTACAGGGTGGCCTGCTTGCGGGCCTGCCGGTAGCCCACGGCTGGGTCGTCGACGACCACATCGTCTACGCCGTCCTGCTGTTCGGCCTCGGCGCGTTCGGTGCCGGCCGCATCCTCGGGTTGGACAGCTACCTCGAAGACATGTCGCTCATCGACAACAACCAGTGGCTCCGTTACGTCCTCGGATAAGAGTCACACCGCGCTCTTTTAGTCTCGCTGCCGACTACGGCGGCGTATGGCCAAGGTCAACATCGGACTCCGCGGGTGGCGGTTCGACGAGGACGTACTGAACGACGAGGGCAAAGTGCGACCGCTGAAGACGCTAGAACCCGAGGTGCGCCAGCGCATCCTCGTGCTGGCCGACCGGGTCGTCGACCCGTGTGACGCCTGCTGGCTCGTCCACGGCGAGGAGAACGTCGAGGCGTGCAACGTCGCCGAAGTCATCTACGGCGAACCCCGCGGGTCGGTCGTCCTCTGTTCGGTCCACGAACCCGACTTCCTCTACTGGTTCCGGGAGGCCGGCGGCGACGCCTACGCCGGCGAACTCGAACTCCGCGACGCGTTCTACGAGTGGTTCGACGACGGGAACCGGGCCCCCGACGACTACGAGGGCCTCGACCACGTCGAGGAGGACCCCACCGCCCTCCCCGAGGCCCCGGACGCGTCGGAGGCCGTCCCGGGACTGCAGGAAGAAATCGACGAACTCGACGACGAGGACCTCGAAGCGATCGAGACGGACCTCAGCGACCTCGACGTATGATCGCCGTCGCCGTCGTCGACGCCGAGACGCCGGGCAACGTCGGCACCATCGCTCGCTCGATGAAGAACTTCGGCCTCTCGGAGTTACTGCTCGTGGACCCGCCGGAACTGGACCCGGACGGCGAAGCGTACGGCTTTGCCGGACAGGCCCGGAAAGACATCCTCCCGGAGGCTCGCGAGGTCACGTTCGACTACCTCGTGGAGAACTACCACACCGTGGCCTGCACCGCGACGACGAACGAGGACGCCTCCAACCACGTCCGCTACCCCGCGAAGACGCCGTCGGAACTCGCCGACTCGCTCGCCGGCGTCGACAGCGACACCTGCCTCGTCTTCGGCCGCGAGCGGGTGGGCCTGACGAACGACGAACTCGCTCGGCTGGACGAACTCTGTTCGATTCCGGCCGCTGCCGACTACCCCGTGTTGAACCTCGGACAGGCCGCCACTATCGTGCTGTACGAACTCCGGTCGGTGACGGTCGAACGCGACCAGCACCCCGAGGAGCTACACGCTCGGGCCGACGAGCGGGCCGTCGAGGGCCTCCACGGCGAGTTCGAGACGTTCCTCGACGCCATCGGTCACCCGGCCGAGAAGCAGGCGAAGACCCAGCGGATGTTCCGCCGCTTACTGGGGCGGGCCCATCCGACGGGACGGGAGACGCGGACACTCCGAGGTCTGTTCCGCCGGGCCAGACAGCGTATCGACCGGGCCGCCGCCGAGTCCGACCCCGAAGACGAGACGTGAGTCAGTCGATCGCCGGTTGGCGCTCCCGTCCCGCCGAGGAGTCGCCGTACGTCTCCGTGAGGTAGGCGTCGGTACGCCGGACGAAGTCACTGTCGTACGTCCAGACTCCCTCGTATTGCCCGCCGCCGTCTCGCTCGACGGCGAGCAGCGCGGCCCGTTGGCTCGGGTCGCCGTCGCCGTCGAAGACGACGAACCACGACTCCGATAGTTCGCTCGCCTCGCCACTGTGGACGGTCACGCCGGGGAGCGACGCGTCAGTGTCGTCCACGCCGTAGACGTGGACGTCGAGTCCGCTGTCGGCCAGACGCTCGTAGATGCGGGCGCTCTCTGGGTCACCGGTCAGCCGGGAGAGGTACTGGAATCCGGCGTGGAGACGGCCGCGGCCGACTCTGTTTGCCAGCAGTTCGATGGTGTGACTCACGTCGACGAGGAGGTTCTTGTCCGCCGCGGCGGCGCCGAACACCGATCGGTCGAGGTTGCGCAACAGCTCACTCGTCCGCCGGTCCGAGAACGCGTCGTCCCCGTCGGTCTGGATGTCGATGGCCGCGGCCAACGCCGTCACGGACTCGCTGCCCAGTACGTCGTCGCCGTGGTGCAGGAGCGCCACGGAGCGGGGCTGGGCCACGTCGAGGGACGCTTCCCGGACGGTGATGCCGTGCCTGTCGAAGTACCGCTCGACGGCTTCGAGGGCGTCCGGCGGCCCCTCGTAGTTACAGACCGTCAGCGTCGGCGAGTCCGCCCGGACCGAGTCCAGCACCGACCGGAGCGAATCGGGGAGCGGTCGGTCGGTGGAGTCGACCCGTTGCGAGCGGTCGGACGGGTCGGGCGATCCGTCCGTTCGGTCGAACGGCGTCCACGGCGTGGGTTGCGACTCGACACCGAGCACCCGGAGTTCGGTCCCGCCGTCGGCCTCCCTGACCTCGACGACGCCGTCGACGAACGAGCGGAGCCGCTGGAGGTGTTCGGGGCCCATCGTGTCCGAGTGGGCGACGACGAACCCGACGCCGTCGGCCTCGCTGATGCGGTTCGTGACGACGTGGAGGAACCGGACGACCTGCTCGGGCGATGCGTAGAGCGACATCGTCGTCAGCGAGAAGAGTCCGAACCGGATGCGGGTCGAGTACTCCGTGTACAGGGCCTCCAGCACCTGCGTCAGTTCCATGCCGATGCCGGTCAGGTCGGCGGGCGACCCGACGCGGCCGTCGAGCGACGCGAGCCCGCTCGCGCCGTGCGAGTCGCTCACGCAGTCGACGACGCCGACGGGGAGCGTATTGGCCGGTCGACCGGCGGCGTCTGAGAGCGACGCCCGGACGTCCGCGGCGCTGGTGTCCGTAGAGAGGACGGCGACCGCCTCACCGTGGTCGAATCCGTCGGCGAGGAGTCGGATTACGAGGGAGCGCTTGCCCGTCATCGGCGGCCCCACGACGAGCAGGGTCGACCCGGGTTCGAGACCCTCGACGGGGAGGTCGTCCCCGAGAGCGTACATACGGCCCGTACGACCGGGAGGAATAGAAGTGTACCGGCCCAGATATCAACGGGGAAGCACGTCAGGCGCGTTTCTGTATCTCCTCGCGCAACACGTCACTGACCGTGTCGCCGTCGGCCTTCCCGCGGAGCGCGCCCATGCACTCGCCCATGAGCGCCGAGAACGCACCCATCCCTTCCTCGGCGACCTGTTCCTCGTGGCGTTCGACGACCTCTGCGACGGCCGAACGGACCTCGTCCTCGTCGACGCCGCCGAGGTCTTCCTGTTCGATGGCTTCCTCGGCGGTGAGCGACGGGTCCGCTGCGAGCGCCGTCAACAGGTCCTCGATACCCTCGCGAGGCACCTCGCCGCTGTCGACCAGAACGAGCGTCGCACGAAGGTGGTCGTCTGTGAGGTTCTCGACCGGCACGTCGTCACGGCGCAGTTCGGTCAGCGTGGATTCGAGGGTCCCCGCGGCGAGCGTCGAGTCGACCCCGTCGGCGACGACAGCCTCGAACAGCGGCCAGCGCTGGCCGTAGGCGACTTGCTCGGCCAGTCCCGAGTCCAGTCCGAACTCGCTCTCGTAGCGAGCGACCTTCTCCGTGAGCAGTTCCGGCGTCTCGATTTCGGTCACGTCTGGCTCGACCGGCGGCACGTCCGTCTCGGGGTACATCCGCGCCGCACCGGGGAGCGGACGGAGGTAGCGGGAGGTGCCGTCTTCGAGCGCGTCGCGCGTCTCCTCGGGGACGCCCTCTAGTGCCGTCTCCGCTCGCTCGACGACGGCGTCGATGGCGAGTTCGGCCGTCTCGGGGTCGTCGGCCACGAGCGCCACGGCGTCCTCCGGACCGGCACCGACCGCCTCGCGGAGCGCTTCGACCTCCGCTTCGGTGACGCCGTAGGCGGGCAGTTCGTCCGTGTGGAAGATGCCGCCCGCGCCGTGTCGCTTGGCGTGGTCGGAGAACTCCGTCCCCAGCCGTCGGTCGGGCTGAATCTCACGGCCGACGAGGCCGTCGAACCCTTCCAGGAGGACCGCCTGCACGCGCCCCCCGCTGTCGAGTGCGCCAGCGATGACGCCGGAGTCGGTGTCCTCGAACGTCTCTGTCACGTCCGTCGGGTCGCCGACGGCCGCGTCTCGCTCGGTGAGTTCCTCGGCGATGTCGACGAGTTCGACCTGTCGCCGGACCTCGTTTCGGACGAGGTCGTCGATGTCGTCGAGGCTCTGGACGCCCTTGAGTTCGATGCGGGCCCCCTCGGCGATGGAGACGTTGACGTCCTGCCGGATGGTGCCGAGACCGCGTTTTACCTTCCCCGTCGAGCGAAGCAACATCCCGATTCGCTCCGCGGCCTCGCGGGCCTGTTCAGGGGAACTGATGTCCGGCTTGGTGCCGATTTCGACGAGCGGGATTCCGAGACGGTCGAGCGAGAAGCGGACGCCCTCCTCGGTCTCCTCGACGCGCTGGCAGGACTCCTCTTCCAGCAGCATATCCTCGATGCCGACCGGGCCGTCGCTCGTCTCGATTTCGCCGTCGTTGGCGACCAGCATCGAGCGCTGGAACCCGGTGGTGTTCGACCCGTCGACGACGATCTTCCGCATCACGTTGACCTGGTCGACGACGTGCATGTCCATGAGCTGGCCGATCTCCATGGCCGTCTCCATGGCCTCGCGGTCGACCCGGTGGGGCGGTTCGTCGTCCTCCTCTACGAGACAGGTCGTGTCGTACGCGAGGTACTCGAACTCTCGGTCGACCATGCTCTCTTCGAGGGCGGCGTCGTCTATCTCGCCGAGTTCGCTCTTCGTCGGGTGGAGATAGCGAGTGAACGACCGCTCGGACGCCTCCGGTTCGCGCAGTTCCGTCGGGCAGTCACAGAACAGTTTCGTGGCCGTGTCCAGTTGCTGGTGAATCTCCAGCCCGGCCACGAGGCCAAGGTCCTCGTAGTCGAAGTCGGCAGCAGTCATAGACGAGTGTCCGGAACCGGGGGGCAAAAAACGCACCCTTCCGGCCCTCGTGCTTTTGTCCGACGCAGCCTTGCACCACGTGTGCGTCGGCATCCGCTACTACTCGCCGGTCTGCTCGTCCTGAGTGCGGGATGTAGCGGTATCGGCAGTCTCGGTGGGAACCCGTCGGAGAGCGTCACGCCGGCGCCGGTGCCCGAGTCAGCGACGGACAGGCAGGCGCGTTCCGACCCGCCGCCGGGTATCGGCGAGGCCGGTATCGAACGCGTCCAGACGCTCGCTGCCGGCCACCGGATGGCCCTCTGGAACAGGTCGTACACGTTCTACGAACGGTACGAAGAGACGACCGAGACGTCGAACGGCACGGTCACGCTCCTCCGGAACGAGGCGACGCGAGTCGCCGGCCCTCGGCGATATCTCCACCGACTGCACCGACAGCGGTACCGGGCCAACGAGACCCTCGGGCAGTACGAGCAGACCGAGTTCGCCGACGGCGAGCGCTGGTACGAACGCCGGGACGACGGGACCGTCACCGAGACGTCGGGCACGCTTCAGTTCACACAGGACCAGTTCGCCGCCGAAGCCGCGTTCTACATCGAGCGGTACGTCACCGTCAGCGAGAGCCAAACGCGACGTGTTCGCTGGAACGGGGCGGAGTATTTCCGCGTGACCGGGTCGAACGGCACATCTCCCGCTGGACGGGACGTCCAGTCGTACACCGTCTCTCTCGTCGTCGACAGCGAGGGACTGGTCCACCGGCTCGACGTTCGCTACCGCACGGAGACAGCGACGATCAGCTACAGTTTCTGGTACCGGCGCGTCGACCAGACCGGCGTCCAGTCGCCGTCGTGGGTCGGGGATAGACACGGCTGAGACAGGTCGGTCACAGTCTCACGCGGGACGGCGGGCCCATCACTCAGCGTCTAGTCGCACGAAGGAGTGCCCGTCGTGACTGTCGTCGCTGACGTGAGCGTACAGCGCCCCGTTGGCGAACGAGAGTGGCCCGACGTCACCGCCAAGGTCGGCAGTGAACCGCGCCGCTTCGACGCGGAAACGTCCGACGCCGATACCGCCACCCGCTTCGAGCGCTCGTAGACGGTCACCGCCGACGTACACCGTGTCCCCGACGATGACCGGCGGATGGTCTCCGATGGTTCCGACACCGACTCGCCACTGTTTCTCGCCGCTGTCGGCCGCGACGGCGTGGAGTTCGCGCCCGCCGTCGGCGTAGACGGTACCATTAGCGACGCCGATGCCGCCCTTCGCGAACCCGCCGATCGCGGTCGACCACCGTCGCTGCCCGCGCTGTCCGAGCGCGTACACCTTGCCGTCGAAACAACCGACGTAGATAGTCCTCCCGACCATCGTCGGCGTGCAGTCGACGCTGTCGGGTAACGCGGTTCGCCAGTACCCATCTCCCTCGCTCGTCCCGAGGGCGTAGACGTCACCGCCCTCCGTCGCGGCGATGACGAACGGTGGGTTCACCGCGACCGGTTGACGGACCTGCCCGAACACGCGGCGCTGCCACTCGGTCTCGCCCGTCTCGCGGTCCAGTCGGGCGATGAGCTCCCCAGCAGCGACGAACAAGCCGCTCCCCTCGTACCCGACGGTCGGAGCGGCAGTCAGATGGTCGTACTCCCGGGACCACTGTACCTCGCCCGACGCGACGTCGACCGCTCGAACGAGATCGTCACCGGCGATGTAGGCAGTGCCGTCGTACACTGCCGGTGCGGCCCAGTACGTCGCCCCCCGATTGCCCGGGTCGAGCGACCAGCGCTCTTGGCCACTCTCGACATCGAATGCGCGAACGTCGCTACCGACCGTTGCGAAGACGGTGTCACCGCTGACGACCGGTTCTGCAGAGACCATGCCCGCGTCCACGCGCCAGCGCTCGGTGACGCCCGTCCGGGGCCCGGACCCCGCTGGAACGTATCTCGTGTGTTGTCTGTCGTGTCCGGCGGTCGGCCAGTCCGTCTCGTCGCCCGCGGCGTTCGCCGCGTCGCCGTCCCCGGAATCGAACGAACATCCCGAAAACCCGGCCGCGGCGGCGGTGCCTATCGACGCGATGAACTGTCGTCTGGAGGGCATCGTGTCGGCTTCCGGCCGGCACGGGTACTATCTTTCCGGTACCGACAGAGACGCCGGAGAGACACACGTCCCGGTACTGCTCACGGGACGCCGGTCATCGTTCCGCGTCGAAACCGGTTCGAAGAGCACTTCGTTCGAGACGTCGCTACTCGTCGCCCAGAATCCCTCGCTCGGTCATCTTCGCCGGGTCAAGCACCTCGTCTACCTCGTCTTCGTCGAGGTAGCCCTCTTCGAGGACGACTTCGCGGATAGTCTTGCCCTCGGCGAGGGCCGTCTTCGCCACCTTGCTGGCCTTGTCGTAACCGATGGCGGGGTTGAGCGCCGTCGCGAGCGCCATGCTCTGCTCGACGCGCTCTGCGCAGTGGTCCTCGTCGGCTTCGAGTTTGGCGACGAACTTCTCGGCGAACACCTCGCTGCCGTTGGCGATGAGGCGGGCCGACTGGAGGAAGTTCGAGGCCAGCACTGGCTTGTAGAGGTTGAGGTCTATCTGGCCCTCGGCGGCGCCGGCAGAGACGGCGGCGTCGTTGCCGACGACCTGCTTGTGGACCTGGTTGACGGCTTCGGCGACGACCGGGTTGATCTTCCCGGGCATGATAGAGGAGCCGGGCTGGTTCTCCGGTTGGTCGATTTCGCCGAGTCCGTTTCGCGGCCCCGACGCGAGTAGTCGGAGGTCGTTCGCGATCTTGTTCAGCGATCCGGCGACGGTGCGAAGCGCGCCGTGAGCCTCGGACATCGCGTCGTGGGCGGCCTGTGCCTCGAAGTGATTGTCGGCCTCGCGGAAATCGACGCCGGACTCCTCGCTGATGTACTCGGCTGCTTTCGCGGGGAACTCGGGATGGGTGTTGAGACCGGTGCCGACGGCCGTCCCACCGAGAGCGAGTTCCGAGAGTCGCCCCTGAACGTCCTGTACGCGCGAGATTCCCTTCTCGACTTGCGTGCGGTAGCCCGAGAACTCCTGTCCGAGCATGATAGGCGTTGCGTCCTGCAGGTGTGTGCGGCCCGTCTTGACGACGTTCTCGAACTCGTCTTCCTTCGCTGCGAGGGCGTCACGGAGCGTCTTCAGCGCGGGCACGACGTCCTTTTCGACGGCCTCCAGCGAGGCGACGTGCATCGCCGTCGGGATGACGTCGTTCGACGACTGCCCGAAGTTGACGTGGTCGTTCGGGTGAATCTCGCGGGTGCCGATTTCGCCGCCGTAGAGTTCCGTGGCGCGGTTCGAGATGACCTCGTTGGCGTTCATGTTCGAGGAGGTTCCCGACCCCGTCTGGAACACGTCGACCGGGAACTGGGCGTCGTGGTCGCCAGCGATGACCTCGTCTGCGGCCTCGATGATGCACTCGGCCTTGTCTTCGGGAACCGTCCCGAGGTCGCGGTTCGCCTGTGCGGCGGCCTTCTTGACGATACCGAGCGCGCGGATGAAGCGGCGCCCGAAGGTGACGTCGCTGATTGGGAAGTTCTGTATCGCACGTTGGGTCTGTGCGCCCCAGTACGCGTCGGCCGGAACCTCCATCTCACCGAGACTGTCCCGTTCGGTCCTGAACTCGTCGCTCATACGTACGGTGGGTCGAACGCCCTCTCGTAAAACCCACCGGTACGCACTGGCACGGTCCACCGATTCACGTCGCGCCCGTGAAAATTTTGAGGTATTAGTTCAACACGCGTTGGCCGTTTTCCAGTCGAAATAGGGGTGATCGAACGCCCGCAGATGAACGGGGACCGATCGAGAGTTATACTCGGTATCGAGTAAATAATACCCAAGTAGGTATTTCCTGAAAACCGGCTCTTTCGGCCCCATAATTCCGATATATCACACCATGCTACAACGGGCCATGCGGCGTGAAGATACATTCACCATTTTTCACAATAATTCCCTGAAACTGCTGAATTCGGGCGTTTGAAGGGGCGGAGATCATGCATGAATATTCGGAAGCATTAAGTGTTGCGTGTATCCACTTAGGATGAGTTCGACTCCACGGTGACACCCATGATTGACGACCCCGTCACACACCTGTCACGTTCTCGTCCAGTCGGTTCGAGAGCGTCGTCCGGTGCGTGTCCCGTCGTCGGTCGTGACGGCCGCGTGGCCGGCGACCGATACGGCGGAACGACGACGGGCGACAGTGGTACACCAGCGGTTTCGACGGCGGGCAGACGCGTTCACTGGTGGGTGAACGACACGACAGCAGGCAGCGGCGGACCCGTGACAGTGGCGTCCCGCTCGAAGTGTACGCAGGGCGCCCGCACCGCCGAAGTGGTGTACGACGAACTCACGTCCGCGTACGACTGACACAACTATGCGCGAGATACTCAATAGACTCAGAACTGCCGGAGATTCACTCCGGTCGGTGGTATCGAGAGACGAATCGGACGGGCAAACACTTGCGACTGATGGTGGGACCCAAGCGGCGGTGGGCGAACGGCGGCGTGACACCCTCCGGGACTCCCTGCCAGTGCAGTGGGAACTCATCGAATCCGCGCCGTTCTGGCTTCCCCCTGTGCTGCTGGCGGTGTTCTTCGTCTACGGCGCTATCGCCTGGAACGCCGTCCTCTCGCTAACGGACTTCCAGGGGCTCGGAGAGCCGAGTTACAGCCAACTGGACTTCAGCATGTACGCCCGGATGGCGAGCGATGGCGCGTTTTGGCAGGCGACACAGAACACCCTCGTGTTGCTGGTGGTGTTCACCATCCTCTGTCTGGCACTCGGGCTGCTCGTCGCCATCCTCATCGACCAAGGCATCCGGTTCGAGAACACCTTCCGGACCATCTACCTGCTCCCGATGAGCCTCTCGTTCGTCGTGACGGCGACGATGTGGTCGTGGGTGTACAACGCGAAAAGCGGCGTGTTCAACCAGTTGCTCCGCCTCTTCAATCTGGAAGGTCTCGTCATCACGCTGTTGAAGCCGGCGGTGGTGAACGCCGACGTCATCCAGTGGCTGTCGTGGCACACGACGGCGCTGGCGGCGATCATCTTCGCGCTCATCTGGCAGTTCAGCGGCTATGCGATGGTCGTGTTCCTCGCCGGACTGCGCGCGATTCCCGACGAACACTACGAGGCCGCCCGCGTCGACGGCGCGTCGACGGTGCGAATGTACATGCGCGTCATCATCCCACAACTGCGAGCCTCCGCCGTCTCGGCGTCTGTGGTGCTGATGGTGTTCGCGCTGAAAGCGTTCGACTTCATCTACTCGCTCCGCGGCTCGCAGCCGGGTGCGAACATGGACATCCTGGCGACGATGATGTACCGCGTGGCGTTCGACAGCCTCCGGTGGGCGTACGGGTCGGCCATCGCCATCGTGCTGTTCCTGCTCGCGCTACTCGTCATCGGGCCGTATCTCTACAGCGAATACAAGCGAGGTGAACTATGAGTACGTCTACACGCAACCCCATCGAGTCCCTGCGGGACATGGAGAACAGCCGTATCGGGCTGTACGTCGTCTTACTGTTCGGCATCGTCTTCTATCTCTTCCCGATGGAGACGGCCGTCATGACGATGTTCAAGACGCAAACCGAGTTCGTCGAGACGGTGCCGTTCGCACCGCCAAGCCCCGACGGCTTCACGCTCGGTGCCCTGATGACCGCGTGGAACACGCTCCGGCCGGGGCTCGTCAACTCGATGCTGATGGCCATCCCGGCGACCATCTTCTCGGCGATGGCCGGGAGTCTGGCAGCCTACGGGCTGACGACTATCAGTTGGCGGGGACAGGTCGCTGTGTTCAGCATCGTGCTCGCGGGTATCTTCATCCCGTATCAGGCCGTGCTGGTCCCGCTCGCGCAGTTCTGGTACCAGATTCTGCCCGACCTGATGAACGGCTTCGTCAACACCGCGTTTGGCTTTATCACCGGCGGTAACTGGACGTACCCGACCCGAAGCGGTCACGTACAACTGCTGCAGCTATCTATCACCCACGCGGCCTACGGGACGCCGATGTGTACGCTGCTGTTTCGCTCGTACTACAAGGGCATCTCCGACGAGATGATAGAGGCCGCACGCCTCGACGGCGCCACGGCGTTTAGCATCTACAAGAACATCATCCTCCCGCTGTCGCTCCCGATGTTCGCCGTGACGCTCATCTACCAGTTCACGCAGGTGTACAACGACCTGCTGTTCGCACTGGTGCTCGTCAACGAGCCAGCGTCACAGGTGGCGACCCAGCGACTGGCCGCCCTGACTGGCGGTGTCGTTCAGTCGTTCAACACGACGATGGCCGGTGCCATCGTGGCCGCGCTACCGACGTTGCTCGTGTACATCTTCTTCGGAGAACAGTTCGCGAAAGGTGTCGCCGAATAGACGACGGAGGACTACACAATGGCACAACTCACACTCGACGACGTAACGAAAATCTTCCACGACGACGACGAGGGCGAAATCGTCGCCGTCGACGAGGTCTCGGTCGACATCGAGGACGGCGAGTTCCTCTGTGTCGTCGGCCCCTCGGGCTGTGGTAAGTCCACGACGCTCCGGATGATCGCCGGACTCGAAGACATCAGTTCCGGCGAGATTCGACTCGGCGGCGAGGTCATCAACGACCAACCGCCCGCACAGCGTGACGTGGCGATGGTGTTCCAGTCATACGCCCTCTATCCGCACATGACCGTGCGGGAGAACATGGCGTTCGGACTGGAGCAATCGACCGACATGTCCGAAGAAGCGATAGACCAGCAGGTCACCGAAGCGACCGACCTGCTCGGTATCGACGACCTCATCGACCGGAAGCCCGGTGAACTCTCGGGCGGCCAGCAACAGCGCGTCGCGCTGGGCCGGGCTATCGTGCGGGACCCGGAAGTGTTCCTGATGGACGAACCGCTGGCAAATCTGGACGCCAAACTGCGTGCGGAGATGCGGACCGAACTCCAGCACCTGCAGGAGCGACTGGGCGTAACCACGGTCTACGTCACGCACGACCAGACCGAGGCGATGACCATGTCCGACCGCATCGCGATCCTCAACGACGGCATCCTCCAGCAGGCCGCGACGCCGCTGGAGTGCTATCACGAACCGAACAACATGTTCGTCGCCGGGTTCATCGGCGAACCGTCGATGAACTTCTTCGACGTCGAGCGGCAGGGTTCGACGCTCGTCGCCGACGACTTCGAGTACGACCTCTCCGAGGAGACGGCGCGTGAACTGGGCGACAAGACTGACCTGACGCTGGGTATCCGCCCGGAAGACATCGAGGTCATCGACAGTCAGTCCGGGCGCCACGACTACGAGGGCGTCGTCGACGTCGTCGAACCACGCGGGAGCGAGAACACGGTCCACATGATGTTCGATACGAGCGACAGCGCGACCTTCATCGCCACCGTCGACGGGATGCGAGACATCGACTGGGGCCAGCACGTCACCGTCCGGTTCCCGGAAGAAGCGATCCACGTCTTCGATACGAAGACCGGCGAGGCGGTTCGGAACCGCAAACTCGATTCCGTCGAGAAAGTCGAACCAGTCGTCTGAACACGCCGGGTTTTTCGCTGTTCGGCCTCAGGTCCAGCGGTCCAATCCCGTCTGGACGACCGATTCCTCGATGCGCTCGAACCCGCGAGCGACTTCGTCGGCGTCGACTTCCCACTCCTCGGTGACGAACCGCCGTGCGGCGTCGAGGTCGGGGTCGACGTCGGTCGGAATCTCGTACTCGTCGGTGACGGCGGGGTCGAGGAACAGGGACCGAATTCTGTCGGCGTGGTCGATGTGGTCTCCACGAGCCTCTAGCACGCCGTAGAGGTCGCCGTGTTCGTGAATCTCCGTGACCGCCGTCTTGGGGCCGATACCCGAGATGCCCTCGTTGAAGTCGGTCCCCATGAGGATGGCGGCGTCGACGAGTTGTTCCCACGTGAGGTCGTGTTTCGCCAGCGTCGCCTCGAAGTCCATCAGTTCCGGGTCGCCGCTGGAGGTGAGTTGGCGCAGGGTGTACGGCGCCCCGAAGAGCAGCGCGTCGTAGTCCTCGGTTCCCACGTAGTCGACGCCGCCCTGCCGGGCCATGTAGGCCGCTTGCCCCTCGCCCTCGGCCGGGGCGTCGACGACGGGCACGTCGAGCAGACCGAGCAGTTCCCGCGTCGTCTCGACGATGGTGTCGGTGAGCCGCTGGGTTCGAGACTCCAGTTTCGCGACGCGGGTCGCGTCGCCGGCCTCGCGGGCATCTTCGAGTTGGTCCTCGTAGCGCTCACGCTGTTCGCGACGCTTCGCTACCTCGTCGTCCTTGAGGTCGGTGACGGCCCCGTCGAAGACGAACACGGGCGT
This sequence comes from Haloarcula pellucida, assembly GCF_014647235.1. Classification (GTDB taxonomy): domain Archaea; phylum Halobacteriota; class Halobacteria; order Halobacteriales; family Haloarculaceae; genus Haloarcula; species Haloarcula pellucida. The sequence continues at coordinate 473,578 of NZ_BMOU01000001.1, read as the reverse complement.
CAGGTCGTGTTCGAAGAACTTCGGCAACCCCTGGACGACGCCGATGAGGTTCGCCACCTCCGTGCCGTCGGCCGTCGTGTACTTCGCGTCGCTCGTGAACTTGACCGTCGTCGTCAGATAGCGATAGAGCCAGTTGTGGGCGTCGACGGCGACGATGCCCCCGTCTAAGTCCTCGAACGACACGTCTTCGATGACCGCCAGCGAGCGAAGGTCTGCGTTTCCCATTGCCGGGCGTTGGTCGGACAGCGATTTGAATCTCCCGGGACGAGCAAGATACAAACGGGTGGCTGTCACATCCAACAGATATGACAGTCGTCGACACGCTCCGTCGACCGGAGTACACCGGTGCGAACCGCTGTCTCCCGTGTACGGTCGTCAACAGCCTCGTCGCCGCGGTCCTCTCGATACTGGCGGCCGGTGTCGCCGTCGAGGTCGGGGCGACGGCACTCGCCGTCCCGGTCGCACTGGCCGTCGCGCTGCCGGCGGCGGCGGCCATCTATCTGCGCGGCTATCTCGTCCCCGGCACGCCGACGCTCACGAAGCGATATCTCCCGACGCGAGTCCTGCGACTGTTCGGGAAGCACCCGACGGAGCAGGCACACAGTCCCGGCCCAGTCTCGGAGATCGACGTCGAGAGTGTGCTACTGGAGGTAGGCGCCGTCGAACCCTGCGGTGACGACCTGTGTCTCACCGAGTGGTACAGCGAGGCGTGGCAGGACGCGGTCGACAACCTCGACCCGGACCGCGCGACGTTGCTCGAACGACTGGGCGTCAAAGCGTCGTCGGTCGAGTTCGAGGAGTACGGCGACGCGTTCCGCGCGTACGTCGACGAGCGCCACGTCGGGACGTGGGAGTCACGCCCGGCGTTCGAAGCCGACGTCGCCGCAGCGGCGGTACTACAGGAGCGGGCCGACGACTGGGACACCCTCTCGGTCGCGCAGCGCGGACAGGTGCTAAACGGTCTTCGACTGTTCGTCGATACCTGTCCGCGCTGTGGCGGCACGCCGACGTTCGGCACCGAGACGGTACAGTCGTGCTGTAGCGAACACGAGGTGGCAGCGGTCTCCTGTGGGGACTGTGAGGCGCGCCTGTTCGAGTCCAACCCGGTCTAAGCGGGCGCGGGAACCACGGCGGGCGGGTCGGCGTCGCGCTTCTCGGCGAGGAACGACATTTCCGCCTCGGAGAGGTCACGGTCGCGAAACAGGTCGAGTCCGGCCCGATACTGGACAGGGTCACGGTCACCGGGCCATTCGAGTGCCAGTTCCCCGAGACCGCGTTCTTCGCCGCTGAAGCAAAACCCCGCACGGTACGCCGCCTGATACGAGAACGGGTTGTTGACGCCGATAGTCACCCGGTCGTACCCTCGCTGTACCGCCCGGCCGCGGACGAATCGGAGGAGTTCGGCGCCGAACCGCTCGCCCTGTCGGTCCTGTCGCACGGTGATATAGCGGACACACAGGGTGTCGGCGTCGGTGTGGTCCGCGTCGAACGCCGCCGCCGCCACGACGCCGTCGTCGCCGACGACGGCCTTCCCCGTGGAAGTCATCACGAACTTCCCGGCGTAGGCGAACCGTTCGTAGTCGAGGCGGAGTCGATGGCTGTCATCGGGCCATCCGAGCAGGGCGAACTCCATACGACTACTGGCGTCGTCCAGCGAGTTGTACCCTGCGGACGCCAGAGCTACTTTGTGGTCGCTCGGAGAAAGCGAACGTATGCACGGTGACGTCGGGGCGTTCGACCGGTTCGCGCCGGTGTACGACCTCGTGATGCCGCCGGCGCGGGCGAGCAAGCTACGACGCGGTCTCGCGATGGCGACCCGAGAGGTCGACCGAGTCGTCGACGTGGGTGGCGGCCCCGGGCGGGCCATCAGACGACTCGACCTGCCGGAGCGAATCGTCGTCGACGCCGCCCCCGGGATGCTCCGGCGAGCACGCAGTCACGGCCTCGCCGCCATCGCGGGTGACGCCGGCCGTCTCCCGCTCGCGGCCGAGAGCGTCGATGCGGTGCTGATAGTCGACGCGCTCCATCACATGGCGCAGGTCGACGCCGTCATTTCGGAGGCCGCGCGGGTCCTCCGTCCCGGCGGCGTCCTCGTCGTTCGGGAGTTCAATCCCGCGACGCTCCGCGGCCGGGGACTCGTCGCGGCAGAGCATCTCGTCGGGTTCGGTTCGGTCTTTTTCACGCCGGACGAACTGACGCGGCGGGTGGCGACGGCAGGACTGCATCCGACAGTCGTAGAGCGCGGCTTCGGCTACACCGTCGCCGGCGTCAGGGAAAACGAGAGAGAAAAGTGATTCCGGGCCGAATCGGTGCTATGAGCGTCTCGACGGTCGGTCGGAGTCGCATCGAACTGTCGGCCACGTCGGCGGCACTCGCAGTCGGCGACGTCGCCGCGATACTCCTGTTCGTCGCCGTCGGCGAGTACACCCACGGGTACAACCCGTTCGTCGCCGTCGGCCGCGTTGCCGGGACGCTGGCACCGTTTCTCATCGGGTGGGTCCTCGTGGCCGGGGTCGCGGGGATGTACGCCAGTGACGCCACGGGAGACCTCAAGCGGTCGCTGAGCGTCACCATCGTGAGCTGGGTCCTCGCCGTCGTCGTCGCACAAGCCTTGCGCGCGACGGCGTACTTCCACGGTGACGCCGCACTCACGTTCGCTGTCGTCTCCGTCGGTATCGGCGGGGCGCTCCTGTGTCTCTGGCGAGCGAGTGCGACGGTCCTCCTCTCGTCGTGAAAATACGGTATTAAATCAAGCGTGTCGGTGCTGGTGTCCCCTCGTCAGTGGGCCACCGGCCAGCGGCCGAGCGTGGCGCCACGATTATCTAAGCTGGCCTACGTCGAGTGACAGCGTGGACTGAATCCACGCCTGATGGTTCTCTCGGTCGTAGATGACGAACTCCTCGTCACCGATGTTCAGCTCGGCGTATCGCCGTGCCGATTCGTCCGTCCCGGCATCACTCGTGTTGTCCGTGGCGTTCGTGCTCATTGTCCTGATGGCAGTCGGCGCCGCCCGCCTCACTGCCGTGATAATGCGGTATTTCACCGTTGTTAATAAGCACTATCCCCCAGTTATCACTCCGAAAAACCAGCCGCTCGGCCATTAATCACTACCAAACGGCGTTCTCAAAGACTGAAAACCGCAAGTAGAGTTGCATATACTCCGTTAATCCGACGAGGCGTTCGAACGCCTCGGATTCGTCCGGTGACCGAAGCGAAGCCCGTCCTACTGACACACCTCTCGTCCCGTCGACCCTCCGACAGTCCAGTCCCATCAGCCGTCGGACAGCTATCGTGTGGCTTTCCCTCAGTACTGCTCGCATGAACAGAAACCAACGGTACACATCTTCTAACCGGATATTCCGGCCACCTATATCGCCATAAGTTATAGGGATGCTTCAGAAACGCTCTGTACAAAGTACCAGATGCCTACATAGAATACTATGCAAGGATTACGGGAAACACTTATGTGCCCATAGCACGAAGTATAATTCACACTTATGACGGGTTACTACGACGTTGTTCTCGGACTCATCCCGCTCGCAATGGCTGGAATCACCGGTGTCCTCTCGGTCGCTGGCTTCGCCCTGACGACGGCGATTCCGATGGCATCAGTCGTGGCTGTGGGCCTCATCGGCCACGCGATGTTCGTCCGCGCTCCCGTCGATCCGGTTCCGGTCGACTCTCGGGCACAGTCAGACGCCGTCCAGACGGCGGACTGAGAGTACGCACCCGTCACAGAGTTCTACTGCTGTCTCCGCGTGTCGCCACCGAGGTTAAGGACCGGTCGGCCGAAGACGGACGTATGTCGACCGACGCGACAGCGCTGTTCCTCACGAGCGACGAGATAGCTGACCTCGCCGATCCGGACGAGTACGTCGACCCCGTCCGGGCGGGCTACAGAGAACGGGGCCACGGCGCCCCAGCGAAACCCCGGACGACGCTTTTCAACGACGCCCCCGCCGGGATGCTCACGGGCTATCTGGCAATCCTTCCCGAGACGGGAGCGATGGGAGGCTACACTTACGCCGCCGGATTCGAGGGTCGTGACGCCCACTTCGCACTCCCCATCTTCGATGCCGACTCGGGCGAGCCGCTGGCACTGCTCGACGGCGCGAGCATGAACCCCCTGAAGACCGGGGCGGCGGGCGCCGTCGGTCTCGACGCTCTCGCACGAGCCGACGCTACCGACCTCGCGGTCATCGGGAGCGGTACACAGGCACGAGGGCAGGTCCGAGCGGCCGCGAGCGTTCGGGACCTAGAGCGCGTCGAAGTGTTCTCGCCGACACAGGAACACCGAGAGGCGTTCGCCGCCGAGATGAACGAGGCCCTCGATGCGACGGTGGCGGCCGTCGCCTCCTCTGCCGCCGCTGTCGAGGGCGCCGACGTCGTCGTGACGGCGACGAACGCCAGCGACCCGGTCTTCGACGGCGACGTCCTCGAACCGGGGACACACGTCACGGCGATGGGACAGTACCACCCCGCAAAGCACGAACTCGACACGACGACCATCGAGCGTGCGACTTACGTGCCCGACCTTCGGGCCCGCGTGACCCAAGACGCCGGGTCGTTCATCCACGCGATGGAGGCGGGAGCGGTCGACGAGGACGACGTCCACGCCGAGCTAGGCGAGGTACTCGTCGGCGACGCGCCGGGCAGAGCGTCCCCGGAAGACATCACCGTCTTCGACTCGGGCGGGACGGCCATCGAGACGGTGGCCGCCGGCAAGATGCTGTACGACCGCGCCCGCGAGGCCGGTGTCGGTGAGGAGATCCCCTTCGCGCCCGCGAGTAGCGCGATGGACTAAGCGAGGTACGGTGCGATGCCCAGTGCCTCGACGAGCGTGATACCTGCGGCGAGCGACCCGAGGATGTAGCCGGCGATAGTACCGCCGTTGAGCAGCGGTAGACCGGCGTGCGCTCGGCCTTTCAGGACCATCCAGAGGAGGATCACGAGGCCGACGAAGGTGCCGACCATTGCGGTCACGGCCGGGAGTGGGATGCCGAGTACCATATCGACCGTCGCCGGTGCGAAGAAGGCGGCACTCGCTACGAGTACCGTCGGGATGACGGCGTCGCCGAGGCCGATGAACAGCGCGTCACGGTCGAGCGGCCCGGCGTCCCCGTCGGCCGCGCCGTCTTCGTCGTCGCCTGCGTCGCCGCCGGTGGCCGCATCGTCATCGTCGCCCGTCGGGTCCGGCGTCGTCGCATCGAGGAACGAGTACGACAGCGAGAGCGGGATGACGAGGACGACGGGCACCTTGAGGTCCATCACTCCGGACGCCAGCGTCAACATATGTTCGGTGCCGTAGACGCTGATGGCGTCGTAGACGGCAAGTACGGAGAGCAAGACGAGCGCCGGGAGGACTCCGAAACTGATGCCGAACAACCCGGCGCCCGCCGCGCCCATCACCGCGCCCGCGGCGTCGATGACGTACCATTCCGGGTGGACGAGCAAGCCGAGCCCCAGCAGGGCCGCAAGTCCGACCGCGAGGACGTTGACGCCCTCGACGACGAGGACTGGCGGAACCAACACGCGAAAGACGTACAGCGAGAGCCAAGCCCCCGAAAAGACGATCAGCGCGCGGATCAACTGGTCGGCCTCGTAGCGAAACGCCAGCAGCATCACGGCGGTCGCCACGAGAATGGCACCGATGTAGAGGACGCTGTTCGTCGGGTCTGAGGGGTCCTCGACGGCCTGATAGCCGGCGGATTTGAACGGCTCGACCAGTGCCAGCGCCCCCAACTGAACGAACAGGAAGATGAGTCCGATGAGTCCACATCCAGCGACGACACGCCAGCGCCTATCCATGCGACACTCTCCGACAGGACCGGGTTTGAGCGTTACGGAGACGCTTGCCCCCGCAGACGGTCACCGCGCGTACAGCGCCGCGCCGACGAGGGTGGGAAGGTGAACGCCGTCGTCGGGCGAGACGGCCATGTACGGTCGGTCGACGGGGCCGAACACGTCGACTACGTCACCGACCGTCTGGAGTTCCTCGTCTACGAGTGCCGTCCCGAGCGAGGGGTGGCTGTCGTCGGGTGAGCGGACGATAGCCAACCCCTGTGCAGTCCTGACGACGGACCCGACGCGTTTCATTCGCGAAGGGCCTGCATGTACGCGGCCACTGCCCCGAGGAGGTCCGTCTTGGTCGCGTCGTCGGCGTCTTTCACGATCACGCGGCCACGCGCCTCGTACTCGCGTGGATAGGCTTTGTCACGCTCTATGACCGCGTCGTAGCCGACCTGCTGGACGGCCTTTGCTATCTCGTCGACTGTCGGCTCCGTGATGGCGAGGTCACGGGGGACTCGGCGCCCTTCGCTGCGTGAGCGGTCCGCGTCGAACGCTGCGGGCCAGATGACGTTCTCGACCATACCGGGAGTGGCCCCCGCGGGCTTATGTGCCTTTCCGACGGAGGGTCCGAGGACGCAGTAGGGGGAAACTTACATTACCAACTGGGATATGAGTGGGAACCATGGTTAATAAATCGGTGTTGGGGGTTTCGATCGTGGTGCTCGTCGCTGCACTCAGCGTCGGCATCGTGGTCGGGATGCAACTCGGCGGGTCGGCCGCCGCCCCGCAGGACGAAGGCGGAGCACAAACTGAGACAGCCGCCGACGGCGCGGCCGACGACGGCGACGGTAGTGCCAGTACTTCGACGCCGACCACTGAGACGCCGACGACCGAGACCGCGACGGCGACGGCGACACCAGTGGAGACGTCGACGCCACAGCCGACCGAGCGCGAAGCGTACGTGCCGGCGCGATACTACAACGAGACCAAAATCGAGGAGTTGGTGGTCAAGTTCGTCAACGAAGAGCGACAGGAGCGACGGCTCGACCCGATGTCTGCAGAGGGGCGAACCGCACGCCAAATCGCGTCGATGGCCCGAGGCCACAGTGTGGCGATGGCCGGCGAGGGAGCGACCGTCCACGAGATAGACGGCGTCGATAGCGCCGACCGATACCGGAAAAACGACCTCTATACCACCTGTACGTTCCAGGCGGCCGGGAAGCAGTTCACCCGCCGGCCAGACGGCAACGACTTCGAAGCGATCGGAAAGACCGTCGCCGGTCGAACCTACACCGAAGACAACCGAGAGCAGTTCAACGCCGGCAACCGCGAAGTCGCGAAAGCCATCGTCGAGAACTGGTTCGAGACCCGACCGTACCGCGAACGGCTGAGCTACGAGAACGCCGAACGGATGGGCGTCGGCATCAACGTCACCGAGCAGGGTGACGTCTACGCGACTGCAAACATCTGCGGGTAGGGCGTCGGCGCTCGGACTCGGCGACACGTTTAAGTTCTGGGCACCAAACTGTCGTGTTAGACGTTACCATGCAACAACCAACTGGAGACTCTTCGGCCCCGGTCGACCGGGCACTCCTGTGGGCACTCGCCGAGGTCGGGCCGAACTCCCCGACCGTCGCCGCTGCCCGCTGTCCGCTCTCGGTCGAAGCGCCGCGACCTCGGTTCGTAGCACTCGCAGAGCGAGACCTCGTAGAGCGCGTTTCACACGAACCGGTCTACCGGATTACCGACGATGGCCAGCAACTACTGGCCGCTGGGAGCGGAACGCCGCAGTCGGTCACGGGTGACTAGCGACGGCGCCAGAGAACCTGTCCGATCATCGAGAGAACCGTCTGGTCGGCCTGCGTGGTCGTGGTCACCTCGATGGCGACGCGCCCCCGGTCCTCGTCCCACACGTCCCTTTCGGCGACTTCGGTCCTGACCGAGAGCGTATCGCCCGGGTAGACCGGCGTCGGCCACCGGAGCGAGTCGACGCCGAGCGCCCCCATCGCGCCCGACCCCGATAGCTGATGCTCGACGAGCAGTCGCATCGTCATCGCCGCGGTGTGCCACCCGCTGGCAACGAGACCGCCGAACATGGACTCCTCTGCGGCGTCTTCGTCCGTGTGAAACGGCTGTGGGTCGTACCGGCCGGCGAAGGAGGTTATCTCCTCGCGCGTGACCTCGTAGGCGCCAAACTCCCGTGTGTCACCGACCGTGAGGTCCTCGAAGTACTCCATGGCAGACACAGTCCGTGCTGCCGCCTAACAGTTGCGGCGAACGGATACGAACCGCGAGAATCAGTTACTGGTCTGGTTCTGCTGGCTGCCGTTACCGCTCGACTGCTGGTCGGCGATCCACTGGTCGTACTCGTCCTGTGGCATCACCTGCACGGTACCCAGCATCTTCGAGTGGCCGGAGCCACAGTACTCCGCACAGTAGAGCTGATAGGTTCCGGGCTCGTCCGGCACCGTCCGCAGGCGGTTGTACTGGCCGGGGAACGCGTCGGCTTTCAGGCCGAGGCTCGGGACGTGGAAGGCGTGGAGCCAGTCGCGTGACGTCACCCGCAACACGACTTCCCGATCCGCCGGCAATCGGAGCGTCCCGGTCGACGTCGCTTCGGCGGTGTTACTGAAGCTCGAACCGTTGTAGTAGAACGACCATCCGTAGCGGTACGCCTGCACTTCGATGCGTTCGGGGTTCTCCTGCTGGAGGGCCGCCTGATCACCCGCTTCGGCGGTGACGTAGGGGCTCGCCATCACCTGATACGAGGCGACGCCCACGAACAGGAGGATGATTGCCGTCGCGATGGTCCACGTGATTTCGAGGCGGCGGTTCTCCATCGTCGGGAGCGGTTCGTCCTGATTGCGGAACCGCCAGACGGTGTAGATGAGAATCCCCTCGACCAGTACGGTAATCGGGATAGCGACGTAGAGCAGGCTCAGGTTCAGATCCCAAATCTGTCGTACCGTCGTCGAGGCGGACGGCTGTGCTGCGACCGGTTCGGCGGCGAGCGCGAGTAACGCAGCGCCGAACAGAGCGACCAGACCGGCGCGTCTCCGGGTCATGTGCGCGGCTTAGGATTTCGGGGATAAATAACTGCTGTCTTGCCCTCACCCGGTCTCTGTCGGTGACTCTCTGTGCAGTCGTCTCCCCCTCGGAAACGGACCGCTACACCGCCAAATAAAGGGTGTGCGTCTGCGGAGGCGGCTGGAAAAGCGAGGAGTCTAAGTGTCCGCCGCCGAAGGCTACACCAATGGCAGAGCGCAGGGCGTTCTCGGGACTGCTGGCCGCCACGGCCGTCGGCGTCTATCTGCTGGTCATCGCCGGTGCGACGGCCGCGATCACCGACGCAGTGACAGCATGCACGACGTGGCCGCTGTGTCAGGGCCCAGTCACGCTCGAAAACCCCGACCTGCTGATAGCTCGCGGACACCGACTGACCGCCGCCGCAGTCGGCGTCCTCACGCTCGTGACCGTCGGCGTCGGCCTCCGGACGGCGACCCGACGCCGCGTCAAGGCGGCGCTCGTGACCGGCCTCGCACTGTATCCGGTGCAAGTCGCCCTCGGTGCCTTCGTCGCGACGACCGGCGCTGCGGGACAACTCCCCAGTGCCCACCTCGCGACGGGGATGGCCATCTTCACGTCGTTCGTCCTCGCGCTCGCGTGGCATCTGGAAGCGGAGACGGGCAGCGACGACGACGAACGTGTCGCGAACCCCGAACCCGACCCGATGCCCGGCGACGGGGGCGAACCCACACCGACCCCGACACTGTCGGGGCGCGACCGAGTCGTCGCCACCGTCGGCGCTTACTTCCGGTTGATGAAACCACGCCTGATGTGGCTCCTGTGTCTCGTCGCCGGAGCGGGGATGGCACTTGCGGCGGACCCGGCACTGACGTCCGGTTCGGGACTCACCGTTCGTACCGTCGTCTTGACCCTCGGCGGCGGCGTCCTCGCAATCGGTGCCTCGGGAACGTTCAACCACGTCCTCGAACGGGACATCGACAAGCGGATGGACCGCACCTCGGACCGCCCCATCGCGACCCACCAGATTCCGGTTCGGAACGCGCTCACCTTCGGCGTTGGATTGGCGCTCGCGGCGCTGGCCCTATTCTGGCAGGTCAACGTCCTCGCCGCCGCCCTCGGCCTGTCGGCGATTCTGTTCTACAGCGTCGTCTACACGCTCGTGTTGAAGCCCAACACCGTCCAGAACACGGTCCTCGGCGGGGCCGCGGGGGCGCTCCCCGCGCTCATCGGCTGGGCCGCCGTCGACGGGACCATCGGCCTCCCGGGACTGGCGCTGGCCGGCGTCATCTTCCTGTGGACGCCGGCGCACTTCTACAACCTCGCGCTCGCGTACAAGGACGACTACGAGGCCGGCGGGTTCCCGATGATGCCCGTCGTCCGCGGGGAGACGGAGACGCGCAAACACATCGTCTACTACCTCGGGGCGACGCTCGTCGCCTCCGGCGTGCTGGCGTCGCTGACGTCGCTCGGATGGCTGTACGCGCTTACCTCGGCGGCACTGGGCGCCGTCTTCCTCTGGGCCGTGGTGGAACTTCACCGCAAACAGACCGAGGCCGCCGCGTTCCGCGCGTTCCACGCCTCGAACGCCTACCTCGGGATGTTACTGCTCGCCATCGTCGTCGACGCCCTCGTCCTATGAGCACGACCACCGCGACCCTCGCCGACGGTTTGCCCGATCAGGAGACGCTCGTCCGGTGGGGTGCCGTTCTCAACACCGAGGTCTTGCTGGTGCTTGCCTACGTGAGCCTCGCTGACGCACCGACCACGGACCCGGTCACGCTGGCGTTCCCGTTCGTCTGGTTGAACGCGGCCGCGCTCGTGTTCGCGACGGTTCGCCCGCCGACGGCGTCGGCGCGGCGCAAGGGGGCGGCTTTCGCCGTCGCGGTCGGCTACTGGCTCGTACTGGCGTACGTGGGCGGCGTGTTCGGGACCGGGGGGCAAGGGACCGGCCTCAGGTGGATTCTCGCGGCCCCGCCCGGGTTCTCGCCGGGTCTGGTGTACAGCGGCACGACGCTCGCGGCGGTGGTCCTGCCCTGGAAAGTCGCGGGCTACCTCTCGCTGGCGTACCTACTGTACGTAACCGTGCTGGACGCGAGCGGGGGTCTGGCCGGCGGCATCCTCGGTCTGTTCTCCTGTGTGAGCTGTGTTCTCCCGATCGTGGCTTCGGTCGTCGGCGGTGCCCTCGGCGTCGGGGGTGCGCTGTATCAGGCGGCGATGGCCCAGTCCTACGGCACGTCCACGCTGGTCTACCTCGTGTCGGTGGGGCTGCTGTACGCCGCCCACCGGTTCGACGTGACGCTGGTCGGCCGCCTCCGGAACTGAAGCCGTTTTGTGCCCGGCCCTCGAAGCCCGGGTATGAGCGAAGTCAGCATCGAATACTGCGTCCCGTGTGGGTTCCGCGAGCGTGCGTTAGACGTAGAGCGAGCCATCTTGAACGGCGTCGAGGGTGAACTGGACCGGATGAGTCTCGTGATGGGCGACCACGGCGTGTTCCGCGTCGACGTCGAGGGCGAGACAGTGTACGACAAGGACGAGCACGACTACGACGTCGACGACATCGTCCGTCGCGTGCGGGACCGACTGTAACCGCAGACAGAGCGGAACGGCTTTCGGCGGCGGTACCCGACGGTGGGGTATGGACGAGGTACTGGTCGCCGAGGACGTCCGCCGGGCGTACGGCGACACCGTCGCGCTCGACGGCGTGTCGCTCTCCGCGACGGCGGGAGAAGTGCTGGCGCTCGTCGGGCCGAACGGGGCCGGAAAGACGACACTCGTTCGGGCCCTGACAGGGACGACCGACGCCGAGGGCCGCGTCGAGTTGTTCGGGACGCCGCCGACCGCCGTCGAGCGGGACCGTATCGGCCTGCTGCCACAGTCGTTTTCACCGCACGAGCGTCTCACTGCTCGCGAACTCGTCGCCTACTACGCGGGGCTGTACGACGAGACCCGGGACGTAGACGCCGTGCTCGCGGACGTTGGACTCGCCGACACCGCAGACACCACCTACGAGAACCTCTCTGGTGGGCAACAGCGCCGGACCTGCGTGGCGACGGCGCTCATCAACGACCCGGACCTGCTGTTTCTGGACGAACCGACGACTGGCATCGACCCCGCCGGTCGGCAGTCACTCTGGGACCTGCTGGAGGGGTTGGCCGACCGCGGCGTCACGATCGTCGTGACGACACACTACATGGAGGAGGCGCGGCGACTCGCGGACCGGGTCGGCCTGCTCTCGGAGGGGCGACTCGTCGCGCTCGACGACCCGGAGACGCTGATAGCCGACCACGGCGGTGACAGCCAGCTGCTCGTCGACGGCACCTTCGACGAAGGGGTGCCGGACGCCATCGACTACCCCGCTCGGACCGCGCTCCGAAACGGAACGCTCGTCGTCTACGGCGTACGCCCCGAGTCCATCGGGAGCGTCGTCGACGAACTCGACGCGGCGGGCGTCGGCTACGACAGTCTGACGTGGACAGAGCCGGACCTCGAAGCCGTCTACCTCGAACTGACCGGCACGGGCGTCGGCCGTGGCGGCGAACCGCGCGGTGACGAGGCGACGGCGGGGGGTGCCCGATGAGCAGACTGGGACGACTTCGCGCGGAGTCTCGCGCGGCGGCGCTGGCGTTCCTGCGTCGGCGGACCGCCGTCTTCTTCACGTTTTTCTTCCCGCTCATCATCGTCGTCATCTTCGGCGTCCTCGTCCAGACTCGACCCGGCGGTGGCGGTCTGTTCACCGAACCGCCGGCCTACTACGCGCCGGGCTACCTCGCCGTCGTCGTCCTGTTCACGCCGCTCTCCCGGGTCGGAAGCGAAGTCGCACGACACCGCGACGGGAACCGCTTCGAGAAACTGGCGACGACGCCGTTGACCCGGCCCGAGTGGCTCCTCGCCCAGACGCTCGTCAACGTCGTCATCATCGGCCTCGCTGGCATCGTCCTGTTGGGCCTGATGGTCGTCCTCACCGGGGCGGAGATAGCGTTCTCGCCGCTGTTGGTCCCGTTCGTCGTCCTCGGCGTGGCGCTGTTCTGTGGCGTGGGCGCGATGCTCGGGAGTCTGGCCGACTCACAGGACGGCGTCATCTCTGCGAGCAACGGCATCGCGCTCCCCCTACTCTTCCTCTCGGAGACGTTCGTGCCGCCGTCGCTCCTGCCAGCGTGGCTTCCGACGTGGCTCTCGCCGCTGACGTACTTCTCGCGCGGCGTACGGGCGGTGACGACCGGGGTCGGCGACTCGCTGGTCCCGCTCGCCGTCCTGACGGCGTGTGCCGTCGTCGGGTTCCTCGTCGGTGCGCGACTCCTCCCGCGGACCGACTGAACACCACCCCGGTGTGTGATACCGCGCGGAGCAACTCGCGACGTACCCGACCGACCTCGGCGGCCGCCAGAGGCTGATCGGCATTGCGGTACTCACCCCCGTCGGAGTCGCCCGCGTCCCGACTGCCTTCTGACACCCTCTCTTGTGCTATCGCTCGCACGTGATTGAGTCGAAGTAGGGCGGCAGACGCGTCTCCGCCGACGTTGCTACGACTCAATTGCGAAAGCGACCGCTCACCTCCGACGGTTTCGGATTTTTGTCATCGATATTTTATTTCTGTGCCGGTCCTAGACTGTCATAATCGAACATAACCGTTGGATTTATGTTGCACAACTCGTCTTACTGAGGTGGAAATGGTTAGTAGACAATCTCAACAAACACTAAACGCTCTCGGTCGTCGAGAGTTCCTCGGCGGCGTGGCGTCGCTTCTGGCAGCAGCGGCGTACACGCAAGACGTGCCCGAGGACGTAGCCGCACAGGTCACTGGTGGGGACGACAGTGACACACAATCGGTTTCGTCACCTGATGGCAGCATCGGGGTGACTGTCGACGTGTCGGGGGGGACGCCGACGTACAGCGTCGCGTTCAACGGTGCGACGTACGTCGACTCGTCGACCCTCGGCTTCGACTTCCAGAATCAGCCGACGTTCGGCGCCGGTTCAGACGGCAGCACTGGTACGACCATCACCGTCACGGGGAGCGAGAGCGGCACCGAGACGGAGAGCTGGACACCGGAGTGGGACCAGTACGCTTCCGTCTCGCAGGACTACAACTACCTCCGTCTCGGACTGGAAGAGACGAACAGTCCGGGGCGGTCGGGGAACCTCGAGTTTCGGGTCTTCGACGACGGCATCGGGTTCCGGTTCGTCTTCGACGACGACTTCGCGGCTAACAGCGGCGCCCTCGTCGTCAGTTCGGAGAACACGCAGTTCAACTTCGCGGGGGACTACACGGCGTGGTGGATCAAAAACGAGTTCGTCAATCCGCGCTTCGAGCAGGAGTACACGGAATCGAAACTCAGCGAAATCGACGCCGGGACGCGGACCATCCGGCCCAACGACAACGAGATTCGAACCGGCGCACACACCCCGCTGACCATCAAGGCGGGCGAGAACGCGTACATGAGCGTCCACGAGGCCAACTTAGACGACTACTCGACGGCCTCTATCGTCGCACAGTCCGACAGCGGTGGGACGGACTTCACGACGCAACTCGCGCCGCTTCCGGACAACACGAAGGCGTCCCTGCAGGCACCGAACACGACGCCGTGGCGGACCATCCAGTTCGCCACGAGTCCCGGAGACCTCGTGGAATCCTCGCTCATCCCGCTGTTGAACGAGGACCGCGACGACTCCGCGTTGCCGAGCGACGGCAACGGCGGCGTCGACACGAGTTGGCTGACCCCGAAGAAGTACATCGGCATCTGGTGGACGATGATCGCCGGCAACGCCAAGTGGGAGTACAAGACCGACAGCGAGATATCGAACAACGGCAACGACCCGGCCGCGTACATCCACGGGGCGCGCACCGAGCGGATGAAACGATACATGCGCTTTGCCAGCCAGAACAGCATCGACAGCGTGCTGGCCGAAGGCTGGAACAAGGGGTGGGACTCCTACGGGTCCGACGCCAGCGACACCGGCGCGTCACTGGAGATGGGCGTGGCCGATTCGTACCCTGATTTCGACGTGTCGACGGTGACCAACTACGGGTCGTCCCTCTCGAACCCCGTGGAGTTCACCATCCACAACGAGACGTCGGGGAACATCCCGAACTACGAGACGGAGATACTGAGCGACGGCATCTTCTCGCAGTACGACGACGCCGGCATCCACTCTATCAAGAACGGCTACGTCTCGGACCCCGGCCTGTTCGGGGACAACCAGTCGACGCCGAGCCACAACCAGCACTGTCAACTGGCGGTCAACCACCATCGGACCGTCATCGAGGAGGCTGCCGGCGAACGCCAGATGCTGGAGATTCACGAGGGCATCAAGCCCACGGGTGAACGACGCACGTATCCGAACGTCGCCGCCCGCGAAGTCGTCGAAGCACAGGAGTACGACGGCTTCGGTGCGCTCGGCTCGAACGTCGGCCGGGAACACCACGTCACGCTCCCGTTCACCCGGATGCTTGCCGGCCCGACGAGTTACCAGCCCGGCATCTTCGACATCACGTTCAACGACTCGACCGGTGATCAGGTGCAGACGACCCGCGCGAAGCAACTCGCGATGTACCCCACGTACAACGCGGGCATCCAGATGGCCGCAGACCGGGTCGAGGCGTACATCAGCGACGAGTTCGAGGTCGGCGAGTACGTCCAGGCTCCGTCGGGCACGCTCGATGGAATGATCACCGCGGACGACTGGCGCAACGCCTTCGGGACCCATTACGTCCCGGTCGACCCCAACCGCGAGGCGTCGGGGTCGAAGGTGTCGTTCACGGTGAAGAACGTCCCGAGCGCGGGCACCTATACGCTCCACCTGCGCTATGCCAGCGACGACACGGAGAACGCCCAGCGAGTCATCGACAACGGCAACCCGCAATTCACGCTCGACGTCAACGGCTCGACACAGACCGTCTCGCCGTCGTTCACCGACTACTGGGACGACTGGCAGATTCACTCGGTCGACGTCGAACTCGCTCAGGGCGACAACACCGTCGCTATCGTCGTCGACTACGACGACTCCGGCGACACGTTCACGGGCGACGTCGGCGGCATCAACGTGAACACGGTCGGCATCACAGCGAAGGGCGCCAGCGCGCCGTTCCCGGCGACCTACACCGACCTGACCGACAGTCAGGTCGCAAACGAGAACGTCGAGTCCGAACCGGACTTCGAGTACATCGAGGACGTGCCCGCCGGTGGCTGGGACGAGACCGTCGTCGTCGACTCGTCCATCGGCGACTACATCGTCACTGCCCGCCGCAAGGGCGAGGAATGGTACGTCGGCGCGATGACCGACGGTAGCGGGCGCGCGGTGGAGGCGCCGCTTGACTTCCTCGCGTCGAAGACGAACGGGTGGAAGATGGAGATGTACACCGACGCAGCCGGGACGGACGTCGATACGAACCCGACAGCGATTCGCCACACCGAGTCCATCGTCACCACCGGCGACACGGTACTGGCGACGATGGGGCGCAGTGGTGGGGTCGCACTCCGCTTGACACCGGCGACGTCGAACGAGGCGTCGACCCTCTCGGCGTACGCCCAACCGACACAGACGATAGACAGCGTCAACTTCACTACGACCCAGCCGGGACTGGGCAAGTCGTTCATCGAAGTCACGGCGTCACACGACGGGAACAACGACTTCGTGGGAGGGACGCCGATCGACGTCCAGCTCGGTGGCGAGACGGACGCAATCGAGAACATCCGGCTCGCACCCTCGGCGACGACCGGGGAGACGTTCACCCTTGGCTACAACATCACGCAGGCGGGCTCCTACACGGTCACGCTGGTCGACCGATTGACGGGCACCCAACTAGCCCAACAGAGTATCACCGTCCAGCCGGGCGACCTCGTCGCCGAGTACACAGACCCCGGCGACGACGGACTCGGTGCCGGCTACGGGTTCCCCGAGAGCCAGAAAGGGTCGACGTTCCGTGACGGCGCGTTCGACCTCGAGAAGTTCACCATCTACGAGGACGAGTCGAAGTACTACTTCCAGTACGACGTCGCGAACCTCTACGACGTGTTCGGCGGCGATTTCTCGCCGCACTACTTCGTGCTGTGGGTCCGGGACTCGACCCGGTCTGACGGAAGCCTGACCGAGAACGGGGACATCGGCCTGCAGGCGAACTTCGCGTCGGCGTGGCACTACCGCGTCGCAGTGAGCGGGTTCGCTTCGAGCGCCATCGACAGTGATGGGAACGACCTGACCACCGGCAGTGGAACGGTCAGCATCGATCCGTTCGTCAACCGCGACAGCAACACGGTCATCCTGCCCGTAGAGAAGGCGGCGTTCGACGACATCAACGTCGCGGACATGGAGGTCCTTCCGGTCGTCGGGTCCGAGCGGTTCGGCGGCTTCCGTCCCGTCGTAAACAGCGTCGACGACGTCGGGATCAGTGACCCCATCGTCGGCGCGAAAGCCGGTGCCGCCGACAACGCGCCACGCGTCATGGACGTACTCGTCCCGCCGCGGTCCGACGAGACGCAGGACGAACTGCTCTACTACGACGACGACACGCGCGCGACCCTGCCGTTCACACAGGTGTACCGAGCGGAACTCGGAACGGACACCGAACGTATCGCCACGCTGGCCGACGACACCGGCGACCCGTACGGGCCGGCCACGTCCGCCGACGGGGCGAACGCGTTCAGCTACCCCTCGACGGACGACATAACCCCCGAAGACTACGATATGGAACGGGTGGTCGTCTACGACGACGGGTCGAACTACCGGTTCCACGTCCATCTCCCGAAGCTTCGGGACCCGTTCGGTGGTGACTACGGCTACGGGCTCCAGCACATCCAGATATACGTCCGCGATACGGGTGCAGCCAACTCGAACACCTACAGTCGAGAGGGCGTCCACGCCGGTGGCAGTGCCGAGAACGTCTTCGAGGAGGCCTACCACCGTCGTATCGTCGCACACGGGTTCGCTTCGAGTACCGACGTCCCGAACAGCACCGCGAAGATTCCGGTCGTCGAGGACGGGAGTTGGAACGTCGTCGCCGACGCGGACAGCGGGGTGAGTACGAGAGCGGTCGACCTGTTCTCCGCAATCGAGATTACGGTTCCGAAGTCGACTATCCCGTCCGGCATCCGCGGGGCAGATATCGTCCCGATGATGTTCAGTTACAACGGCTTCGGAACGGCCGGTATCCGTCAGGTGCAGGCGAGTAGTGGCAGCTACGCGTTCGGTGGTGGCTCCAACGGGAACCACAACAACGTCATCGACGTCATCCTGCCCGACGGCGCCTCGCAGGCCGACGTCCTCGACCCGACGGCAAGCGACATCACCGGCGACGACGACTTCGACGGCTACGACATCCCGTTCGTCGACGGGGACGCTGTCGCGAACAGCATCCGAGAAGCGGTCGCCGGGGCCGACGATGCCCCAGTCTCCAGCACCCACTTCGAGACGGTGCGTGACGCCTACGAGTCGAACAGCGCGGTGCCGGGCACGGGAGGACTGGTACCCGACTACAGCGACCTCCGCGATATCGCCTCGGAGGTGGCGGACCAATGAGCGACGCGCCCGAGCGCAAGCTCCTCGCGCTCTCGGTCGCAGTGCTCGCGGTGTTTGCGATTCCCGCGGGCGTGCTCGCGCCAGTCGGGTCGGCGAGCGCGGTCGGCAACGCGGCCGGCAACTGGCAGACCTTCCAGTTCGACCAGCAAAACACCGGGAACGCCTCCGACGCGCCCGACTACGCCAGCGTCACGAGCGGGTGGCGTGCAGGCAATCAGGGAACCGACGTCGCTTCCGGACCGACCGTCAGCGGCGATACGGTCTACGTCGGTGACGGCTCGGCCGTGAAGGCCTACGCCGAGGGCGACGGCTCGCTGTCGTGGGAGACCAGCGTCGACGGGCCGGTGTTCGGCTCGCCCGCCTACGACGGCGGCAGCGTCTACGTCGCGACGGACGGCGGCAGCGTCTATGCACTGGACGCGGCCACCGGTGCCATCACGTGGCAACGTAGTACCGACAGCAACGGCGCCGACTTCGGCTCGTTTGCCGGTTCCGTCACTGTCGGGGACGGCGGGAGCCTCTACGTCGCGAGCGAGGACGGTCACGTCTACAAGCTATCGAACGACGGCACGCAGGTCAGTGCCGCCTACGACATGGGCAGTCCCGCCGGCGCGATGACGCCGGCGGTGTACGGCGACCGCGTCTACGTCGGTGACCGCAGCGGCACCCTGCACATGCTCTCTGCGGGCGACCTGAGCGCCCAGAGTACGAACGACGTCGCGAGCGGGGCGCTGAACTCGCCGGCCGTCACCGAGGACGGCCAGCGAATCGTCGTCACCGCGAGTGACGGGACGGTCGCGGCCTACGACACGGACGGCAACCAGCAGTGGGCCGACACCAGTTCGTACGGCAGCAGCTTCGCCAGCCCCGCCATCCACAAAGGGATGGCCGTCGTGGGGACGACCGACGGCACCGTCGCCGCACACGATATCGATAGCTCCGGGAGTCAGCAGTGGACCGCGACTGTCGATACCAAAAACACCTTCGGCGCGTCGGTGACGACTGCCAACGGGACCGTCTTCGTGGGTACCGACACCGGTGACGTGTCCCTGCTCGACGCCAGTGACGGCAGTACGAAGGCGCGTGCGACGGCGGCCTCGTCGGCGATGGCGACCGCACCGACCGTGGCCGACGACGCGCTGTACGTCGGTACCGACGACGGCGCAGTCGTGCAGTTCCTCGACGCCAACGCGGCCTTCTCGGTCACGGGCATCAGCGCTCCCGGTGGCGTCACCGAGGGTGATATCGGAACCGTCGAAGCGGACGTCTCGAACGCCGGGACGGCAGACGGGACCTACACCGCACGACTGACCGTCGACGGACAGGTCGTCGACACCGAGCGCGTCAGTATCGCGAAAGGGTCGAGCAAGACGGTGACCTTCGACCACAAATTCGTCACCGTCGGGTATCCGACGGTGTCGGTCGGGTCCCAGTCCACGACGATCACTGTCGCTTCTGGATCGAGCAGTGGCGGTGGTGGCGGTGGCAGTGACTCCGGCGACGACCCGACGACCACCGAAACGCCGACGCCCGAGGGGACGGATGCGACCGCCACGCCGGCCGAACCCGACGACGGCGACGGTTCGGAGACGACGGAGACCGCGACCACCGAGGGTTCGACGGCCACCGAGGCGGTCACGGACACGCCGGAATCGACCGGCACAGCGTCGACTGACACGCCTGATTCTACAGACCAGAGCGAGGAATCGGACGACGGCGGTGACGAAGAAGCCACGTCCGGAAGTGGACCCGGCTTCACGGCGGCTATCGCACTGCTGGCCGTAGTGGCAGCGGCACTCCTCGCCGCCCGCCGCGAGAACTAATCGGTCAGGCCGTCACCGACGGTCTGCTTTCGACGCTGGGTTCGGAAGTGGCGACACGGCTGTCGGCGGCGACGGAGCGCGGAAAGAACAGAGGTACCGCGGCTCAGCGAGGCACCCAGCCGTAGACGTGGTTCAACATCACGTACGTGACCAGTCCGAGGAAGAGGCTCAGACCCCACGCGGCGACGGCGATGCGACCGACGCGTGCGTGGGCCGTCTCGCGGAGTTCCGCGACGGAGTGAGAGAGCCCCAACACGACGGCGTGGACGACGACGGGAACCGACACCGCCGACAGCAGGATGTGGACGGCCAGCATCACGATGTAGGCCCCCCAGACGAGGCCCTCGGCCTGTATCTCCTTCTCGAAGCCGCCACCGACCTTGAGCAGATACAGCGTGAGGAAGGCGAGGATGAGTGCGAACGCCGTCAGCATCGCCCCACGGTGCTTACGGATCTGGTCGGTCTTGATGAAGTAGACGCCGGCGACGATAGCACTCAGTGCGGCCGCGTTGATGACGGCGATAGCGTCGGAGAGGAGGATGACGGTCTGGTTGCTGATCGACGGGAACGGGAGGAATCCGCCGAACGTCCCCAACACGAGGGCGTAGCCGACGACGGAGACGGTGGCGGTGACGCGTCTCGGAGATGCACGGGCACGCGACTGGAGTCTATCTGCGACGGCCATACTACCACGTGAGAAAGCGAGCGGTTTCTGTGTTCTGGAACCCGACGCGGACCGCGTCTACCGGGCCGCCACAGTCAGGCGAAGGTCCGGGAGACGTCTTCGTCTTCGGTCTCTTCTTGCTGGATCTTCTCCCAGGCGTCGAGGAAGTCGTCCATCGTGACCTCGGTGCGGTCGTCGCGGATGGCGAACATCCCGGCCTCGGTACAGATGGCCTTCACGTCGGCCCCGGAAGCCTCCTCGACGTCTTCGGCGAGACCCTCGAAGTCGACGTCGTCGGCGACGTTCATGCCGCGCGTGTGAATCTTGAATATCTGCTTGCGGCCCTCGAAGTCGGGCTTTGGCACCTCGATGAGGCGGTCGAACCGGCCGGGCCGGAGGATGGCGCGGTCGAGCATGTCGAAGCGGTTGGTGGCGGCGATGATGCGGATTTCACCCCGGTCGTCGAAGCCGTCCATCTCCGAGAGCAGTTGCATCATCGTCCGCTGGACCTCGGCGTCGCCGCTCGTCTTCGATTCGGTCCGCTTGGCGGCGATGGCGTCTATCTCGTCGATGAAGACGACCGCCGGTTCCTCCTGCCGGGCGAGTTCGAAGAGGTCGCGGACGAGTTTCGCGCCCTCGCCGATGAACTTGTGGACGAGTTCGGACCCGGCCATCTTGATGAAGGTGGCGTCGGTCTCGTTGGCGACGGCCTTCGCGAGCATCGTCTTGCCCGTCCCGGGCGGACCGTGGAGCAGGACGCCGCTCGGCGGGTCGATGCCGACGTCCTCGAACATCTCGGGACTGATGAGCGGCATCTCGACCGTCTCGCGGACCTCTTCCATCTGTTCTTCGATGCCACCGATGTCGGCGAACGTGACGTCCGGCGACTGGTCGACCTGCATCACGCGGGCACGCACGTCCGTCTCGTTGTCGAGTTGCTTGACGATAGAAAGAGAGTTGTTGACGGCGACGCGGTCGTCGGGTTCGAGGCCCTCGCGCATCTCGTCGGTGACCTCGGTGAGCGCCTCCTGATTGTTGCCGTGCTGTTTGATGATGACGCCGTCGTCGCTGAGTTCCTGCACGGTGGCGACAAACAGTGGCGACTGCTTGAGTTTCTTGTTCTCGTGGGTCAGCCGTTCGAGCTTCTGCTGGTACTTGTTGTTCTCGGCGTTGGCGTCCAGCAGTTTGTCGCGCATCTCCTCGTTCTGTGCTTCGAGCACCTCGAGTCGCTCCTGCAGCGCCTCGATCTTCTTCTGCTGTGAGGCGTCCTCGTCGTAGGGCAGGTCGACCTCGTCGACGGTGTCGGTCATTACGCCACCTCTAGTGGGTGAATCATTATGAGGCTTCGGGTAGTGCCAGCATTCGATACGGCCATTAGAGGGCTCTAGAACACCGTTCCCGACATTCGAGCGGATTCACACCGAACCGGTAGGTTTCTGTCGGGGGGCAAGCAACCGCCGCGTATGTCCGACGAACCAGAATCGGTCGTCGTGGTCGGTGGCGGCGTCGCCGGCCTCTCGGCGGCGATATACACCGCACGCGCTGGTCTCTCGACCCGAATCGTCTCGACCGGAGAATCCATCCTGAACCGCAACGCCCATCTGGAGAACTACCCCGGTTTCCCGGCCGGTGTCAACCCGCGTCTCCTGCTCGAACTCATCCGCGCACAGACCCGCCGAGCGGGGGCGTGGTTCGTGGACGGACGCGTCCAGCGAGTCACGGCGACCGACGACGGGTTCGAGACGACCGTCGAGAACGGCGAGGCGTTCGAATCCGACTACGTCGTCGCGGCCTCGTGGGCCGACGCGACGTATCTGGACGGCCTCGACGTCGACCTCGTCGACCGCGGGACCAAGGAGTTCGTCGGCGTCGACGACTGCGGGCGAACCGCCGTCGACGGTCTCTACGCGGCGGGCCGACTGGCCGAACAGCACCACCAGACCATCGTCGCCGCGGGCCACGGTGCGCAGGTCGGCCTGACGCTCATCGAGGACAGCGACGTCGACTTCTATCACGACTGGACGGCGCCGGAAGGGTACTTCACCGGACGGGACCGCGAGGTGCCACCGGGCTGTGAAGAGATCGACGAGGAAGAGCGCAAGCGCCGCGAGCAGGAGTCACTGGAGATGATGCAGCGGTACTTCGAGGAACCGATGCCGGGCGAACCGACGATGCACCCCAGCGTCGCCGACGAGGAGTAACTCAGAGGTCCCCGGCTACCTCGCCGAGGCGCTCGATGCGGTCGGCGGTCGGCGGGTGCGAACGTGTCTCGACGTGGAACTCGTCCTCGCCCGAGTCCTCGAACCCGTACGGGAGGAAACAGAGCCCTCGGACGCCGTCGTAGGCCCGTCGCTTGTCGGTCTCCGGGGTCGGCGTCGCGTCGGCGTCGAGCGTCTGGAGGGCGCCGACGAGTGCCGAGGGGTTCCCGGTGAGTTTCGCGGCGCTCCGGTCGGCGGCGAACTCTCGCGCACGCGAGAGCGACCGCGCCAGCACGACCACGGGCGCGGTGAACACGCCCAGCAAGACCCCTCCGAGGACGACTGTCAGGCCGAACACCACGAGGAAGCCGACGGTAAAGGAGACCGACCCGAAGGGGGCGTCGAGGAAGCGGGCGCTGAGGACGTAGGCGACGGCGAGTCCGACCGCCGCGACGAGAAGCCGACTCCCGCGAGTACCCGGGAGCAGGTCGTCGAGCGGGCCGTACTCGCCGTTGGTGAGCGCCGGCAGGAAGTTCGCCAGCGTCATCACCGTCGCGTCGCGGTTCGAGACGTGCATCAACTCGTGGGCGAGAACGGCGTCGAGTTCGTCGCCGTCGAGGGTCGCGAGCAACCCCGCGCTGACGACGACGGTCGCACTGCCCAGCGTCCCGACGGCGAAACTGTTCGGCACGTCGCGCTCTGCCACGGCGAGCGTCGGCATCGTCATATCTGCCTGCTGACAGAGTCGCTGGACCCGGTCGTGGAGGTCGGGGTACTCCTCGCGTGAAACCTCGCGTGCGTCCGCCTCGGCGAGCGTCTGCGCGCGCGTGTACCGTAACTGCGCCCAGACGAACGCGACGAGGGCGGGCGAGACGACCGCGACCCACCACGCGACGCCGGAACCGACCGGGAGTGCCGCCGCGACGGCGTCACGGACCGGCGAGAGCCACGGCGTCAGGAGGTACGCGACTGTCGCGACGACGGCGACGTCGACGGCGAGCAACAGCGAGAGGGTCAGGAGGATACGGCGGGTGAGTCTCCGCATGGGGCGTACTGATACCTTACTGTCAACACGTCAAAATCCTTCTGGTGGGTCAAGACGTAGCCTGAACAAGGACAATACTTTAGACTGGTTGGCAAGAAATCAAGGGTAGTGCCTTCCAGCCTCATCCGCGCCGCTCTGGCCCTCCTCTGTGCCGGTGCCGTCATCTACGCGACGGCGCTGTTCCCCGCCGCGCTGGACGTGGAACTTCAGCAACAGGCCCCCGTCGACGGGACAGAACCGGCACCGACCCCGGCGCCCGACACGCCGACGGCAACGCCGACGCCAACACCGACGGCAACGCAGACGCCAACGCCGACGCCCGCACCACCTGACCGAGGCGGTGGCTCCGGCGGCCTGCCGGACCTATCGTTCCTCCCGACGTTGGTCGCCTTGCTCGGTCTCACTGCCGTCGGCTACGTCGGCGTGGTACTCGTCCGGGCCAGCGACGGCTACGGCGGCGTCGACATCACGCTCCCGTGGATCGGCCGCGTCTCGCTGCCCTTTGCGGGCGTCATCCAGCGGATTCCGCAGGTCACGACAGCCGTCCTGCTCACAGGCGGGGCTGGCCTCGCTCGAGTCACAGCGGGCGTCGGAACGGTCGTCAGCGGCGTCGGGAGCGGCCTCGCGGCCGGTCTCGTCCCATTCGCCCGGATGGCCGGACGGTCGCTCACCGCTCTCCCGACCGCGCTCGTCGCTATCGCCGGTGTGCCGATGCGGTCGCTCGCTGGTCTGACCGGCGGTGGCCTGTTCGCGTCGCTCCGGGGTGGGATCGAACGACCCGAGTTCATGGAACCGGACGACCCGACGACGGAGGACGCCCGGACCGCCTCGTCGGTCCCAGCGGGCACCGACGCGGACGACGACCCCGGTCCGCCCTCGATACGCGAGGCCTGGGAGCGGTTGACCGACGCCGTCCCCGTCGACAACCCGACTGCGACGACTCCCGGCGAGTACGCACGCAGGGCGACCGACGTCGGCCTGCCGGAAGGGCCGGTCTGGCGACTGACCGAGTTGTTCCGGGCCATCACGTACGGCGGCGAGTCGCCGTCGGCCGGACGAACCGAAGCCGCTCGCGACGCCCTCGAAGACATCTTCGGCGGAGGTGACGACTCGTGAGCGAAACCGTGACCACCGACACACCGACGGAACAGACCACCGACGACGCGCCGGCCTCGGTCAGGGCCACCACAGCGGACCCGGACGAGGCCATCACGGCGACGCGGTCGGCACACGCGAGAGTCGACGGCACGGTCGAGCGCGACGACCCGGGTCGCTGGTGGCGCGTGTTCACCGCCGTCGGGCTCGTATCGCTAGTCGCCGCCGTCGCCGTCGCGACGATGCCAGGTCTGGCCGAATCGCTGGTCAGCGTTGGGACGACTGCGACGCTCCGTGCCGCTATCCCAGCGGCCGCCATCGTCGTCGCGCTGGTTGGCCTCTCCGGCGTCGTCAGCCGTGACCACGCCGAGGAGCGCGACCGGGGAGACCCGGTCGAACTCCCGACGGCCGACCCCGAGTCCATGCAGGGACCCACACAGCCCGTCGTCGGCACCGACATCGACGAGGCGCTGGACCGGATCGACGGCCGTGTCGACCCCTACAACGGCCTCGAAGCGAGTTACGCCGCCGACGTGCGACGACAACTCCGCGAGACGGTCGAGCGAACGTTGGTCCGTCGAACCGACGCGAACCCGATCGACGCACGGGCCGCCACCGAGCAGGGGACGTGGACCGAGGACCCCCGCGCCGCGTCGTTCGTCGGCGGCGACGAGGTTCCCGACCCGCCGCTCGGCCTGCAGTTGCGCGACTGGGCCAGCGGGGAGGGGTTCGACCGCAAGGTCGAGGCGACGCTGAACGAGATCCGGCGCCTGCGGGGAGGTGAGCCCGCGTGACCGAGCGACGGCGCGCGCGCCGAGCGGTCGGCCTCTCGGTGGCGCTGGTGACCGGCGCCGTCGGACTCGTCACGGGGAACGCGGCCATCTTCGTCGCGTCGACGGTAGGGCTGGTGTACGCCGCCTACGAGAGCGCGACCCGGCGGCCGGAACCCGAACTGACGGTCGAGCGGACGCTCGAACCGGCCACGCCGCTCCCGGGCGACGAGGTGACGGTGACCGTGACGGTCCACAACCACGGCCGGTCGTACCTCCCCGACGTGCGTATCGTCGACGGCGTTCCCGAACGCCTCCGGGTCGTCGAGGGGGCGCCCCGGTTCGGGACGACGCTCGACGCCGACGACAGCGACTCCTTTAGCTACACCGTCAGGGCGCGACGCGGCGAGCACCCCTTCGGCGAGACGACCGTCGTCTGCCACGACCTCGCAGGGACCGAGGAGTGCCGCGAGTCCGTGACCGTCGAGACGACCATCGACTGCAGCGCCGACGTGGAGTCGATCCCGCTCTCGGCACAGATGCTCCAGCGGACGGGACGAACCCGGACACAAGCGGGCGGCGACGGCGTCTCGTTCTACGGCATCCGAGAGTACCAGTCGGCGGACCCGATGCGACGCATCGACTGGAACCGCTTTGCCCGGACGAGCGAACTGGCCACGGTCGAGTATCAGGAGACTGCGGCGGCGACCGTCGTCCTGCTACTCGACACGCGACACCCGGTCGCGCCGCGGCCACGGGACCCCAACGCGGTCCAGTTCTGTACGTACGCCGCCGAGCAACTGGCGCGGACGCTGCTGGCCGAGAACGACCGCGTCGGCGCCGCCACCTTCGACGACTGCGCGTATCTCCGCCCGTCCGGTGACAGGAGCCAGTACCGGCGCCTGTGTGAGTTCCTCGCGGCAGAGAGCGGTGACGATGCGGTAGCGTCCGAGTTCCTCGAGGAGGCGAGCGGGCGCCACCGCTTCCAGTCGTTCGCCGACGTGGCGAGCGCCGACCCGGTCGCGGACGGTGGCGACCCCGTGGGGATGCTCGACCGTCGCTTCCCCGACGAGGCACAGGTCGTCTTCTGTAGCCCGTTGCTTGACGACCGAGCGGCCGGCGCGGCCAAGCGCCTCGCGGCGTACGGCCACGACGTGACCGTCGTCAGTCCCGACGTGACGGCGTCGGAGACGCCCGGTGGCGCCCTCGCCGGGTTCGACCGGAGCGAGCGCATCGACGACCTCCGCGGGACGGTCCGCGTGGCCGACTGGACGCTGACCGATCCGCTCGCGAAGACGCTCGTGCGGGCCACGGAGCGGTGGTCGGCATGAACGGTCTCGACACTCGCCCGGTCGAATCCACGGCGGCGCTGACGGGGACGCTCGCGGTGGTCGTCGCACTCGCTATCGGCCTCGGCATCGGTACCCCGGTGCCGGTCGCGACGAGCGTCCTCGGGGGGCTGGCACTCGCCGGCGGCGCATGGGCGCTGGACCAAGAGACGAACGCGCGAATCGCGGCCGGGAGCGTCGCGCTCCTCGCGGGGTCGCTCTGTCTCGGTGCAACGCTGTTCCTCGGCCGCGGGAGTTACGCGCTACCCGTGTACGTCGGTCTGGCCGTCGCCGTCGCCGTCGTCGCTATCGACGCCACGACCGGACTGGTCGAAAACGAGCCGCTCGGGACGGCATTGCGCGAGAGCGGGAACGCGCTCCTGATCGGTATCGTCCTCGCCGTCCTGTTGAACCTGAACGCCGAGTTCGGAGTCCTGGTAGCGTTCTTCGGGACACTGCTCGCGGTCTCGGTCGCCACCCCGCTGGGCGCGTTCGTCACGCTCCAGCTAGCGGTCCTCGGCGTCCTCGGCCTGCTGACACGCGTCGTCCCGGTGCTCTCCGGGTGGCTGCCCGACACGGGCACCGACGGACCGCTCGATACGCTAGACGACGTGGCCGTCTCGCCCAGACGACTCCCGAGAGCGGTCGTAGCCGTCCTCGCTCTCGAAGTCCTCGTCGCGTTGAGTCCCGTGGGCCGGTCGCTGTTTGCCCTGTTCCTCGACAGCGTCCCCGTCGTGGGGCCGCTGCTGGAACTGGCGCTCAGTTGGCCGCTGCACGTCCTCGTGGGACTGGTCGGCGTGGCGCTGTGCTGTGTCCTCCTCGCCGACGCCCTACAGGTATGGGTGGTCGACTGGCTCGGCGACGACCCCGCTCGGACGCTAGCGTTGCAGGCCGGCGGCTTGCTGACCGTCGCCGTGGCGCTTGTCGGTACCACCGTCGCGTCGGTGTTCGGTGTCACGTTCCTGTCGGCGGACACCACGGGTGTGGCGTCACTGGTCGGCCCGGCGGGCATCGTCCTCGGCGGGACCGTCTCACTGCTGTTGCTCGTCGGCATCGTCCTCCAGACGCCGTCGTTGCTGTCGGCCTACGGACTGGTGCCGGCGTCGACGGCCGGATTCGCGACTGGCAGCGCGCTCCTGTTCGTGACGACGCTCGCCGCCGCCGAACTGGGGCTTGCCACGCCGCTGGTCGTCCTCGGTGTCGCCGGGGCGATACTCGTCTGGGACGTCGGCGCACACGCGAAAAGCATCGGTGGCCACCTCGGGCGGGCCGCCGACTCGACGGACAGCCAGTTCGTCCACGTCACCGGAAGCGCACTCGTACTGACCGGTGGGGTCGCCGTGGCGCTCGCCGCACGCTACCTGCTCGTGCCGATGCTCGCGCCCGCCGCCGACCCGACCGCTGCACTCAGGTCGGCCGTCGCGCTCGGACTGGTCGTCGTCGCGGTCCTCGCGTTCGCCGCCGCCAGCATGGCCCGTGAGGGTCGCCCGACGGCGGAGTGAGGACCGTACCTTTTAGGCCGTGACGGCGAAGGGTGAGTCATGTTGCAGGGAGTCAACGTCGTACTCGGGGTTTCGGGCTCCATCGCCGCGGTCAAGACGGTGGAACTGGCCCACGAGTTGCGCCGACAGGGGGCGTCGGTTCGGGCGGTGATGACCGGCGCCGCGACGGGCATCGTCCACCCGTGGGCCGTCGAGTTCGCCACCGAGAACGACGTGGTGACGGAACTGACCGGCCGGGTCGAACACGTCGACCTGTGTGGCGTCGACGGGTGGGGAGACGTGCTCCTCCTCGCGCCCGCGACGGCTAACACCGTCGGGAAAGTCGCGGCGGCAATCGACGACACGCCGGTGACGACGTGTGCGACGACGGCGCTGGGAGCGGGCCTCCCGGTGGTCGTCGCACCGGCGATGCACGAACCGATGTACGACCACCCTGGTGTCTTAGACGCCATCGAGCGCGTCGAATCGTGGGGCGTGGAGTTCGTCGACCCGCGCATCGAGGAGGGCAAAGCGAAGATAGCGACGGAGGAGGCTATCGTCACCGGCGTTGCCCGTGCCACCGGGGACCGGCCGCTCGACGGCCGGCACGTCGTCGTCACCGCCGGGGCGACCACCGAGTCGGTCGATCCGGTGCGGACGCTGTCGAACCGCGCGTCGGGGCGCACCGGACGGGCGGTCGCGCGGGCCTGTTACGTCTACGGCGCGGACGTGACGCTCGTACAGGACGGGCCGGACGTGCCCTACGCCACCGTCGAGCGAGTGGAGTCGGCCACAGAGATGACGGCCGCCGTCTCGAACGTGGCTCCGACGGCCGACGCACTCGTCTCCGCCGCGGCCATCTCCGATTACACGGTCGAGGCCGCAGACGAGAAGATACAGAGCGGACAGGACGACCTGACGCTGACGCTCGAACGGACGCCGAAACTCATCGACACCGTCCGCGAGGACAACCCCGACCTCCCTATCGTCGGCTTCAAGGTGGAGTCGGCCGGTGACGACGAGACGCTGGTCGGCCGGGCCCGCGAACTGCTCGATAGGGTCGGCCTCGCTTTCGTCGTCGCCAACGACGCGAGCGTGATGGGCGAGACGGACACCCGCACACTCCTCGTCCGGGCCGACGAGACGAGCGAGTACGTCGGCGACAAGCAGGGCCTCGGCGTGCGGGTGGCTCGAGAACTCGCCGACGAACTGGGTGAACGCCCATCGACAACCGAATGATTGCGAAATAGTTTTGCGTATCCCGTTGCTCGCTTTCGGTAACGACTGTAGCGCGCGTCAATCACCAAGAGGTAGGATTCTCACAAATTACCGTGACTGCATCTGACGCCCACCGTCTACTGGTGCCGGTCGACGACTCCGTGACGCTTCGTAATACCGTCGCCTACGTCGTCGACGAAGCCAAGACGGCGGTCACCGACGGCCCGGTCGAACTCCACTTCGTCGATATCGCCAGCACCCGATCGGTCGACCCGGACGCCCCCGAAGAACTCGCCGAAGCCTCCGAACTGCTCGAGCGAGTCGAGCTGTGGGTCGAAGAGGACCTCGGCGAGGACCCGCCGGCGGGTATCAGCGTCGAGACGGCGGTGCTGGGTGCCGACCGCTATCTCTTCAGTCCCGGCGACTACGCGGACGCGATCCTCGAATACGCCGCCGACGTTGGAGTCGACCGGATCGTCCTCGACCCGGAGTACAGCCCCGGTGGCGCGACGCCGATGTTGCGACCGCTGCAACTCGAACTGACACGTGGCGACGTCGACGTAGCGGAGGCACCCGTCGAGCGACGGACCGAGACGACGGTCCTCACGCGGGCCGCCTCGCTCCCGAAGTACGTCACCGTCTTCGGCGCGTCGTACCTGTTCTATATGTTGCTGAGCGCGTGGAAGCCGCTCGATTTCCTCACCGGCTTCCTCACCGCGACGCTCGCGGCGGTGCTGTTGGCACCCGTCGCCTTTAGCCAACAGCCGTCCGTCGTCCGCGTCGGGAAGCAACTCGCTCGGATGCTGCTGTTCGTCCCGTACCTGCTCAAGGAGATCGCCGTCGCGAACCTCCAGATCGCCTACGTCGTGCTCCACCCGAGCCTGCCCATCGACCCGGAGATCGTCGAACTGCGGGCGGCGGTATGGGGTGACGCCCCGGTGACGACGCTGGCAAACAGCATCACGCTCACGCCGGGGACACTGACGGTGAGCGTCTCCGACCGCGCGTTCGACATCCACTCGCTGACCGCCGGGTCCCGCGAGGACCTGTTCGGAGGCAGCTTAGAGCGGGCGGTCAGGTTCGTCTTCTACGGCCGCGAAGCCGCCGCCATCGCGTCGCCCCGCGAACGCGGGGACGGCGGGGAGGGACAGGATGGTTGAGCTTTCGACGGCCCTGCTGGCCATCGCGGCCGCGTTCGTCGTCTTCGCCCTCGTGGCGCTGTACCGCGTCTTCGTCGGCCCGACCATCCACGACCGAGTCATCGCGGTCAACGTCATGGGGACCAACACCGTCATCGCCATCGCACTGGTCGCGGCGGCGTTCGACCAGTCGGTGTTCTTAGACGTGGCCCTGGTGTACGCCCTGCTGAACTTCCTGCTCTCGATAGCGTTCTCGAAGTTCAACGTCGAGCACGGGGGTGTGCTATGACGCCGGTCGAGTGGGGCATCGTCGCCCTCGCGCTCCTCGGCGCGTTCTTCGGCGGGGTCGCAGCGATGGGCATCTTCCGGTTGCCGGACGTCTACACTCGCGCACACGCGGCGTCGAAAAGCGACACGCTGGGTGCCGTCCTCACCGTCGGCGCCGCCGCGCTGGCCCTCCAGTCGGGCATCTCGACGGCGAAGGCCGTCTTCCTCCTCGTATTCATGTTCCTCACGAACCCGACGGCCGCCCACGCGATCGCCCGGGCGGCCCAGGACCAGGGTATCGAACCGTGGACGCTCGACGACGAGGAGGGAGAGACATGACCCTGACCCTCCTCGAAGGCGCACTGCTCCTGTTCGTCCTGGGGTGTGCGCTCGGGGCTGCCCTGCTCCGTGATACGCTGGCGTCGGTGATGTCCTTTGCCGCCTACAGCCTCGGGGTCTCCATCCTCTGGCTCATCCTACAGGCGCCCGACGTGGGCCTGACCGAGGCCGCAGTCGGGGCCGGCATCATGACCATCCTGTTGCTCGTGGCACTTGCAAACACCGTCACGCCGAACGCAGACCGTCTGCTCGAATCCATAAACCCCCGGACGCTGGTACTCGTCGGTGGGTTCGTCCTCGTGATGGGGGCAACAGTGCCCGCGCTGCCGGCCATCGGCGACCCGACGGCGCCCGTCGTCGGCGGCGAGGTCACCCAGTACTATCTCGACAACGCCTACAAACAGACCGACGTGAAAAACGCCGTCACCGCCGTGCTGGCGGCCTACCGCGGGTTCGACACGCTCGGCGAGGCCGTCGTCGTGTTCGCGGCCGGCGTCGCCGCGCTGTCGGTGCTGCGCCGGGAGGTGTTCGCATGAGCGTCGACGACCAACCCGGCCTCTACGTCGAGAGCACCATCATCATGACGACGGTACGCGTCGTCGCGCCGTTCGTCCTCACGTTCGCGCTGTTCATCATGTTCCACGGCGCGGACTCCCCGGGCGGCGGGTTTCAGGGCGGCGTCATCGCCGGGTCCGTCGTGATGATGCTCGCGTTCGCCTACGGTATCGAATCCACGCGACAGTGGCTGGACGTGCGCGTCGTCGTCGCACTCGCGGCCGGGGGCGTCCTCACCTTCGCCAGTATCGGCCTCGGCACCATCGTACTGGGCGGGCAGTTCCTCCAGTACACCGAGTACGAGGTGTTCCTCTCGCACGCGAGCAAGTACGGTATCGAACTGGTCGAACTGGGCATCGGCGGCATCGTCGCCAGCGTCGCCATCGGCCTGTTCTTCCTGCTCGCGGCCGGGTTCGGACACGTCGTCGACGAGGAGGGTGAAGCATGACGCCGTTACAACTGGACCTGCTGACGACGCACTACAACTACTACGCCGTCGTCCTGCTGTTAGGCATCGGTCTGTACATGCTGGTGGAGTCGGCGAACCTCGTGAAGAAGGTCATCGGGATGAACGTCTTCCAGACGGGCATCTTCCTGTTCTTCATCACGCTGGCCTACCGCACCGGCGGGAACCCGCCGGTCATCACCGACGGCGGCGGCCCCTACGTCAGTCCGCTGCCGCACGTCCTCATCCTGACGGCCATCGTCGTCGGCGTGAGTCTGACGGCGGTAGCGCTCGCGCTCATCGTTCGCATCTACTCGGAGTACGGGACGCTGGACGAAGAGACACTGGAGCAACTCTACTATGATTGAGCATCTCCCCGTCCTACTGGTCGTGTTGCCCATCGTCGGCGGGACCGTCCCGCTGGTAGCTAGCCTGTTTACCGACCGCGCCGGATGGCTCGTCGCGACGGTGACGGTCCTCGTCCACGCGGCGCTGGCCGGACTGCTCGGCTGGACCGTCTGGACCGAGGGGAGCGTCTCCTACGCCGTCGGCGGGTTCGCCGCACCGTACGGCATCGAGTTGGTCGTCGACGGCCTCTCTGCGTCAGTCGTCGTCCTGATAAGTGCCGTCGCGCTGGGCGTCCTCGCCTACGCACGCCACGCCGGCCCGCACTCGAACGCCTTCTACAGCCAGTTCCTCCTGTTGGTCACTGGCCTCACGGGGATGACCGTCACCGGCGACGTGTTCAACCTCTACGTCTTCCTCGAAATCACCGGGCTGGCGGCCTATGGCCTCGTCGCCAGCGGCCGCGAGGCGAGTTCGGCCGTCGCCGCGCTGAAGTATCTCATCATCGGAACGGTGGGCGCGTCGCTGTACCTGCTGGGCGTCGGCTACGCGCTGGCGGCCACCGGGACGCTGAACATGGCCGACCTCGCGGACAAACTGGCGACGGCGACCGGCGGCTACGACTCGACGCTCGTCCTGACGGCGTTCGGCCTGATGGTCGGCGGCCTCACGGTGAAGGTGGCGCTGTTTCCCCTACACACGTGGCAACCGGACGCCTACGCGAACGCGCCCGACAGCGTCAGCGCGTTCATCTCCGCGCTCGTCTCGACGGTGTCGGCGTACGCGCTCGCTCGCCTGCTGTTCTCGGTGTTCACCGTCGACTTCCTCGAAGCGGTGCCCGGTGCCCGCTGGGCACTGCTGGCGCTTGCCTCGGTGAGTATCGTCGCCGGAAGCGCGCTCGCCGTCTCACAGACCAACGTCCAGCGGATGCTCGCGTACTCCTCTGTCTCGCAGTTCGGCCTCGTAATCGCCGGGTTCACCATCGCGACGCCCATCGCCGTCGTCGGCGCGACGGTCCACCTGCTGGGCCACGCCGTCATGAAGGGTGGCCTGTTCGCCGCCAGCGGTATTATAGAGCGTGAAACGGGTGCGACCACGATCGGCGGGTACGCCGGCATGGCCGCACGGACGCCCGTCGCCGCCGGTGCCTTCGCCGTCCTCGCACTGGCGATGGTCGGCGTCCCGCCGGCCGTCGGGTTCCTCGGGAAGTGGTACATCGTCGTCGGTGCCGTGGAAGCCGGCCTCTGGCCCGTCGTCGCCGTCCTGCTTGCGAGTACGCTGCTGACGCTGGCGTACTTCGCCCGACTGGTCGAACGGCTCTACTTCGCCGAACCGACCATCCGCGAGGACGCCGCCGTCGCCGACGGCGGTGAGGGGACCGACGGTTCCCGATCCTCGTCTGGCTATCGGCCAGACGGCGGCGCGAGCGTCTCGACGGGGATGATCGCCGTCGTCGTCCTCGCGGCCGTCCTCGCGGTGGCGCTCACCGCCGCCGTCCCCGCGCTCGAACAGTTGCTCGAACAGACGCTCCCCCCACTTCTGAACCAATGACAGACGTCGCATCCATCCGACCGCTGCTCGCAGTACTCGTGTCGGCCGTTGCCATCCCGATCATCCTCTCGCTGAAGGGGCGACCGAACGTCCGCGAAGGCGTCACGCTCACCGTCGCCGCGGCGAAGTTCGCCATCGTTGCGAGCATGGTTCCGGGCGTGCTCTCGGGGACGGTGTACGTCTTCTCCTTCGGTCAGTTCGCCACCGGCATCCAACTGGCCCTGCGCGCGGACCCGCTGGGCATCCTCTTTGCCGCGCTGGCGAGTCTGCTGTGGATCGTCACCAGTTTCTACTCCATCGGCTACATGCGCGGGCTCGACGAACACGCCCAGACCCGGTACTTCGCCTCGTTCGCCGCGAGTCTGGCGTCCGCGGTGGGCGTCGCCTTCTCGGCGAACCTCCTGACGCTGTTCGTCTTCTACGAACTGCTGACGGTGTCGACGTACCCGCTGGTCACCCACGACGAGACCGACGAGGCCCGCGCGGCCGGCCGGAAGTACCTCGCGTACACCTTCGGCGGCGGCGTCGCCGTCCTCGGTGGCACGGTGCTCGTGTTCTTCCTGACGGGGACGACGGCGTTCACGCCCGGCGGCATCGAGGCGCTTGCGACGGCCGACCCGACGCTGGCCCGTGCGGCGTTCGCGCTGCTGGCCGCCGGGTTCGGCGTGAAGGCGGCGCTGATGCCCGTCCACTCGTGGCTCCCGGACGCGATGGTCGCGCCGACGCCCGTCTCGGGCCTGCTCCACGCCGTCGCCGTCGTCAAGAGCGGCGTGTTCGGCATCGCTCGCGTGGTCCTCGACGTGTACGGAACGGGGACGATGGAGCAACTCGGCGTCGGCCTGCCGCTCGCCGCACTCGCGGCGTTCACGCTCCTGACCGCGAGCGTCATCGCGCTCCGACAGGACAACCTCAAGCGGCGGCTGGCGTACTCGACGATTAGCCAGCTCTCGTACATCGTGCTGGGACTCGCTCTGCTCGAAGGGCAAGCGCTCGTCGGCGGGTTGCTCCACATCCCCGCCCACGCGTTCATGAAGCTCACGCTGTTCTTCTGTGCGGGCGCGATCCACGTCGAGACCCACACCGACGACATCAGTGACATGGCCGGCATCGGCAGACGGATGCCGCTGACGATGGCCGCCTTCGGCGTCGCGGCCGCCGGCATGGCCGGCATTCCACTGGTCGCCGGGTTCGTCAGCAAGTGGTACCTCGTCATCGGCGCACTGGAGGGCGGGGACCTCGTCTTCGCCGCCGCGCTGCTCGTCTCGGGCGTGCTCAACATCGCGTACTTCTGGCCTATCGTCTATCAGGCCTACTTCGAGTCGCCCGAGAGCCACGACGAGAAACCGCTCGTCGAAGCCGTCCTCGGCGGTCGCTCGGTTCGAGCGGACGGCGGTGACGCCGAGACCGTCGACCCGGCGACCGAGGAAGCGGCGGCCGGAGACGACGAGGTCCCAGAACCCCAACACGTCGACCACCTCGGGAAACACCGTGAGAACGTCGAACACCACGGCGGGCCGCCGGCCAGTGGCTGGGACCAACGCAACTGGCGCGGCGCCGAGAGCACGTGGTTCATGCTCGGCCCCATTCTGACGGCGGCGACGCTCTCGCTGTTGCTCGGGGTCGTCCCACGGGGCGTCGTGTTCCTGCGAATCGTCGAGACTGTCGTCGGGAATCTGCCGGGGGTGGTGCTCTGATGGCCGAGTTCCTGACGCTCGTCCCGCCGGTCGCCGTCCTGCTCCCCGTGGCGATACTCGTCGCGCTGTTGCCGCGCCGGAGCGGGCACGCCCTCGGAGCGCTCGTGCCCACGCTCGCGGTGGGCTGGGTCTGGTTCGTGCCGACCGGCGCGCACTTCCAGACGACGTTCCTCGGGTTCGAAGCAGTCCTGTTCAACGTTGACGACTTCTCGCGGCTGATGGGGCTCATCTTCGGCCTCATCGCCGCCGTCGCGGTGCTGTACTCCTACGCCAGCGACGCCGACACCACGCAGACCGGCTTCGCCCTCTCGTACGTCGCGACCAGCTTCGGGGCCGTCTTCGCCGGTGACTGGCTCTCGATGCTGTTCTTCTGGGAACTGATGGCCGTCACCAGCACGCTGCTGGTGTGGCACTACGGCGGGAAGGCCGTCAGAGCGGGCTTTCGCTACGCGCTGCTCCACGGCATCGGCGGGACGCTCCTGATGGCCGCGATTCTCCAGACGTACGTGGCGAAGGGGACGTTCCTGTTCGCGTCGGTCCCGAACGGCCCCGAGACGGCCGGCATCACGGCGGGCCTTCCCGCGGCGCTCGCGGCAATCGGCATCGGCGTCAACGTCGGCTTCATCGGCCTGCACGCGTGGCTCCCCGACACCTACCCGCGGCCCCACGTCGCCGCGAGCGTCTTCCTCTGCGTGTTCACGACCAAGACCGGCGTCTACGGGATGTATCGTGCCTTCCCAGAGGGGAACGTCGCCATCGCGTACATGGGCGGCGGCATGGCCGTCTTCGGCGCGATGTTCGCGCTGTTCCAGAACGACATGCGCCGCCTGCTGTCCTATCACATCCAGTCACAGGTCGGGTACATGATCGCCGGCGTCGGCATCGGCGGTGCGCTCGGACAGGCGGGCGCGTTCGCCCACGTGTTCAACCACATCCTCTATAAGGGCCTGCTGTTCATGACCGCCGGCGTCGTCATCTACCGCACCGGCGAGCAGAGCCTGAAGAAACTCGGCGGCCTCTGGCGGGAGATGCCGATCACCGCGGGAGCCTTCTCCGTCGCAGCGCTCTCTATCGCCGGGTTCCCGTACTTCAACGGCTTCGTCAGCAAGGGCATCGTCATCTCGGCGAGCCACTACCACTTCTCGAAGGGGCCGCTGCCCATCGGCGAGTTCTACACGCTCGAGTGGCTGCTCCTGCTCGGCGGCGTCGGCACGTTCATGTCGTTCATCAAGTTCGGCTACTACGCCTTCTTCCACGGCGAGTACGAGGGCAGCGTCCCCGACGCCAACCGCCTGCAGAGCGTCGCCATGCTGACCGTCGCGGCGCTGTGTGTCTTCTACGGCGTCTTCGACCACGCGCTGTTCAGCCTCCTGCCCTTCGACGTGACCGACGGCGACGTGGTCTCGCACGTCTACGAGACCTACACTATCCCCCACGTCGTCGAAGGGGTTGCCCTCGCCGTCCTCGGACTGCTCGGCTTCGCGGTGACGAAGAAACCCCTCTCGAAACTCGGCCGTGTACCCGACGTCGACTCGCTGTACAATCCCGCGGTGTTCTACGGCACGCGTGCGTTGGTCGTCGGCGTCACGGAACTGTACGCCGCGGTCGACCGGGCCGTCGTCGGCGCGACTCGCGTACTCACCGCCGCAGTCACCGACCCGAACGCGCTCTACGGCCGGGTCGTCGGTGTCGACGAGGACGACCCAGCCTACCCGCTTCGGGCCGGTATCGGATTCAGTATCCTCGTACTTGCGGTCTTCGTCACAGTTGCGTTGCTGCTGTTGCCCTGATAGCTACGGGTATTTTCACAGTGGATAATTGGTGCCGTCCA
The DNA here is from genome assembly GCF_014647235.1 of Haloarcula pellucida. Taxonomy (GTDB): domain Archaea; phylum Halobacteriota; class Halobacteria; order Halobacteriales; family Haloarculaceae; genus Haloarcula; species Haloarcula pellucida. The sequence continues at coordinate 435,461 of NZ_BMOU01000001.1, read as the reverse complement.
TTTATATGCATACGCGCTGTTTACCGGCTAAGGACACTTCGGGACGAGCAGCGCCTCGTCGTTCCCTGTTCGTCTCGAACGTGTCGGACACAAGATTAACCATGGACATCAAACGATTCTTCGACGACGACGGCGCCGTCTCGCCGGTCATCGGCGTCATCCTGATGGTCGCCATCACAGTCATCCTCGCAGCGGTCATTGCAACGTTCGTGCTCGGTCTGGGTGACCAGGTCAGCAACACCGCGCCGCAGGCGAGTTTCAGCTTCGACTACACAGCAGATGATGGGACGAATACTGGCGAATTGACGATCACGCACGATGGTGGAGATACAATTACGGCAGGCAATCTCAAAGTTTCGACAGCCGGTACGAGTTTCACTCCAGACGGGTCGAGCACTGGAACTAGCGCTACGTGGGATCAATTCACTAACGGCGGCAATACTAACTCCGACGTGACTGCTGGGTCAACGGTTACCGCTGCAGAAGAGACAGGTAGTGGTGACGGCTCCGAAGAATTCGCTGGCGCGAAATTCCGAGTCGTATTCACCAGCGCCGAGGGCAGCAACTCCGCGACGCTCGCTAAATGGAGCGGTCCGGACGCTTAAACACGTAGCCGTCTTTCTTTCGGGACGGAGCGCGCACGGCTAGCGGACCGCACCGATTATTACTATCGACTCGCATCACTACGACACATGATTCAGGCCGGGCGGAGGGGCGTGACCCGTTCATGAGCCAGCAGGCACAGGCCCGCCCGGCCGACGACTCGACGGACGCGCTCTCGAAGGGCGAGATTTTCGACGTGCTCCAGAACGAGCGCCGACGGTACGTCCTGCAGTACCTCCGGGAGAACGGCGGGCCCGTAACGCTGGGCGACCTCGCCTCGCACGTCGCATCGCGGGAGTACGAGTGCGAGTCGGTCGACGTCTCCAGCGCACAGCGCAAGCGCGTCTACACGACGCTCCAGCAGACCCATCTGCCGCGCATGGACGAGACGGGCATCGTCGAGTACGACGCGGACAGCGGCATCATCGCGACGACGCCACAGACGAACGAACTGACGGTGTATCTCGAAATCGTCCCCGGCAGCGAGTTCCCGTGGCGAGAGTACTACCTCTCGTTCGGTGCGATCAGTCTCGCCGTCGTCGTGATCCTGTGGGTCGGCGTCTACCCCTTCACGCTGTTGCCGCCGCTCGTGTGGGCGACGGTGATGGCCGTCGTCCTGACTGGCTCCGCGCTGTATCACACCGTGCTGGGTCGCGAGATGACGCTGACCGAGTTCGTCGACGACGAGGACATGTGACGACGGCCAGTATTCACGAGCAATAATCGGCGGTCGCTCGGACGGTTTTATCTACGCCGCTGTCGAGCCCGGTTTTGTGGTTTACAGGTGGGTCTTGAGGGGTTTCAGGCCGTCCTTGAAGGTCTAAAACGTGGTGTGGGTATAAGTACACCCACCCCATGGGGATGAGACAGCACACCTTCACGAGCGATACTCCCTCACGTGGTGGGGTTAAGAACGGATTATCGCTCGGGAAACGACACACTGCGGTGTGCGCGGATACATACACATGGATCTGAAACAACTGATCAACGACGACGACGCTGTCTCGCCCGTCATCGGGGTCATCCTGATGGTGGCTATCACGGTCATCCTCGCGGCGGTCATCGCGTCGTTCGTCCTCGGACTCGGCGACCAGGCACAGCAGACGACACCACAGGCGAGTTTCGCCTTCGACTACGACGGTGATGCAAACACCTACAGTGGTACTGGCGGTGTCCTAACCGTCACACATGACGGTGGAGATACCATCCAAGGCAACAGTCTATACCTCAGAGGAAGCGGATGGATAAGCGCCAATACTGGGGGCCCCAGAGTCTATTTACAAGATGGTAACGAAACGCAAAATTGGAATGATGCAGAAGGGACGACCGAAGTCTCGGCAGGTAGCAGTATCACGTCGGCCCTGAACAACGATTACGAGGTTCGTGTGGTCTATGAACCACCAGAAGGAGACCAGTCCGCAACGCTCGCGGAAGACAGCGGCCCGCAGGCGTAACTAACTCGCTTCCCTTTCTCGTATTTTTTCAGCCCGGTAGCGACGGCCACGCCGCGATGCTTTTATCTACACTTCTTCAGAGCTACGTAACGATGGATTACGCGCGCGCCGTCGTGTTGGGGGTGGCGAGCGTCGTCGTCGTTACTGCGCTCGTCTCGGGACCGCTGGTCCCCGGCGTCTCGCTGACACAGGAACGAGACGTCGCGTACGGAACGGGGAACGTGACAGTCGCGGAGGTGCAGTTTCCCGACCGGGTGACCATAGAGCGCGCCTCGTTCGGACAGGACGGGTACTATCTCACCGTCCCGCCAGCGACGGTTCGCTTCTCGACGCTTTCGGGGTCACCGACGATGGTGTACCGGTTGGCCATCGACGAACTCGGCTACACCCGGTCGACCGTCCACTTCCTCAGCGAGTCGGTCGGGGAGCGCTACGAGGCGACGATACAGTCCGACAGTTTCGACGAGAACGAACTCACGAACGAGACGTACCACGGTACGGTCGGCGTCGTCGTCGAGGACTCCCGTAGCCGTCGGGTCGTAGCCGAACGGGCCGTCACCGTCGAGGTGGTCGGATGAGCGCAGACACGGTACAGAACCGGCGCTTCCACGCCGACGTGCGGTCGTCGGCGTGGGTGACGCTCCGGTCGGTCCTGTTCGGGGACCGAATCGGCCTGTGTCTCTTCCTCGCGAGCCTCTGTCTGTTCGCCCTGTTCTGGCGGACCACCGTCTTCATCACCGACACCTACACGCTCGCGAACGGGCTGTACAGTCTCTCGAACGGGAACGTCTTCCTGACCGAGGCTGTGTACGGACCGGGGCTGAACACGCCGGGGGCCGAGGAGTACGGCGGGTCCGTGATCGCACGCAACTACGGGGTACTCGTGCTCTCGCTGCCGTTCCTCTGGGGTCTCGAAGCACTCGACGCCGTCGCCGACCTCCGCATCGCGCTCGTGGCGCTCTGGTCGCTGGTGCTGTTGGCACTCATCGTGCAGGTGGGCCGTCTCACAGAGCGCCGCGAGGTCACGGCTGGCGGCGCCGTGGCGGTCCTCTGTCTGTTCGTGTCGAACGTCGCCATCGCCCGGCCGATGGACCCCGCTCCCCACCTCCACGCCCTCCAGTTGTTCCACATGGCCGTCGCTGCGTTCGCACCCGTGCTGCTGTATCGACTGGTCGCGCGGCTACACACCGTTCGAACTGGCTCACTGGCGGCGGTCCTGTTCGTGTTCGGGACCCCGCTCGCGTTCTGGGCGGCGATCCCGAAGCGCCACGTCGTCACCGCGACTGTCGTCCTCGGTGTCGCGTACGCACTCTATCGGAGTCGAACAGCCGCCGACGGCGTGCTTGTGTCCCGCCCACTGGCGTTTCGATCACTCTCGTACGCTCTCGTGGGCCTCTACGCGTGGGTTCACGCGCCGGAAGCCCTCCTCTTTGGCGTCGTCCTCGCGGTCATCGACGTACCGACTGCGGCGGACAATCGCCCGCGGACGCTGGTGGTGCTCGCAACGGCGTTCGCGCTGTCGCTCGTCCCGCTTATCGTGACGAACACACTCGTCACCGGGTCGCCACTTCGCCCGCCGCGACTGATTGCGGCGGCAGGCGAAAGCGGAGCGAGAACCGTAGGGAGTATCGCCACCAGTGGCGGGTCCGGACGCGGCGGTGCAGTACTCTCTCCGCCCGTCGTCGGGCTACTGGAGGCAGGTGCCACTCCCCTCGTCGTCCTGTTCCGAGAGTTGTTGGTCGGGGCCAGAGCGCTCGTCACCGACCCCATAGACGTATCGCGGACGTTCGTTCGCTCCGGGACGTTCACGACGAGTCTCAATCAGTCCGACGGCGAAGCAGTCAACCTCTCGTTGCTGGAGTCCGCGCCGCTGTTGGCGGGCGTAGCCGCCGTCGTCCCCGTGCTTCAGACGTGGTCCCGACCCAAGTCGCTGACCGGGCGAACGCTGTCGGCGGCTCGCGTGACCGACGTCTACGTTACGCTCACCGCCGTTTGCGTCGCGCTCTTGTACACGAGTCGACTCCCGATTCACGCACAGGTGACCGTCAGGTACCTGTTCCCCCTGTTCCCGCTGGGCGTCTATCTCCTCGTCCGGTTGCCGACGGTCCGGCGTGTACTGGACGCCCACTGGCGGGCGTTCTGCTGGACGCTGGCAGCCGGGATACTGCTCGGCGGGCAGTTGGTCGTCGTCGCCGTCGCCGTCGGCGTGAACGGTATCGGAGCGGCGTTCCAGTTGCACGCCCTCCTCTCGCTGTCGACGGCACTCGCACTCTCGGCGTGGGCACTCACGGGTCGCACCGAGCGATGGAGTGGGCGTATCGGAGCCGTGCTGCTCGGACTCGCCACGAGTTCGGCAGCGCTGTTCAGCATCCTGGCCGCGGTGGAGTACTACGCGCTCGGCGATACACACGCGCTCCCGATGGTTCGTGCCCTCGGTGAACTGCTTCGACTCGTCTAAGTCGTTGACGACGAATTTTTGTACGGCCTCGCAGTACCGCCAGCATGGACCTGCTAAAGAAGTCGCTCCTCGACGCGCCGATCATCGAAAAGGACGGCTATCACTACTTCGTCCACCCCATCAGTGACGGCGTCCCGATGCTGCGCCCGGAACTCCTCCGCGAAATCGTCATCAAGATCATCCGGAAAGCGGAACTGGAGAACGTCGACAAGATCGTCACGCCCGCGGCGATGGGAATCCACCTCTCGACGGCCGTCTCCCTGATGACCGACATCCCCCTCGTCGTCGTCCGCAAGCGCCAGTACGGGCTCGACGGCGAAGTCGCGCTCTCTCAGGTTACGGGCTACTCCGAGAACGAGATGTACGTCAACGACGTCTACGAGGGCGACCGCGTGCTGGTGCTCGACGACGTCCTCTCGACGGGCGGTACGCTCGCGGCCCTGACCGGTGCGCTCGAAGACATCGGCGCCGACATCCGCGACATCGTCTGTGTCATCAAGAAAGCCGACGGCGAGAACCGACTCGACGAGGCCGGCTACAGCGCGAAGACGCTCATCAACGTCCGCGTGGAGGACGGCGAAGTCGTCATCGTCGACGAGTACGGCGACGGGTAGTCCCGCGGTTTTGCAGTCCGTCACGCGGGTACCGGTTCGGTTGCCCGTGGCATAGTTCGAATCTACGCGAACGGTTCGTGGCTCACGGACTTGTGTGCGATAGAATATAGCAGAGAGAGTTCGAACTGCGAGAACACCCTCGCCATCGCTCGTCTCGTTCGAACTCTATGTGCCGTACACACGCACTAACGTCTCGTCACGTGGACGACGCTTCGGGGCGTAGTTCGCTGAGAAGTAGCGGGAGGTAGATTTGAACTACCGATCTGCGGGTTATGAGCCCGCCGGAATCTCCTGGCTATCCCATCCCGCTACCTGTTCATACCCGAGCCCCCTCATTAAGGGTTGTGATTCGAGTGCCGTCCGTGAATTAGTGACGCGCTACGTGGCCCCGTCGCGGTGGACCTGCCACGTGAACAGACTCTCGAAGACGTAGTTGACGACCATCGCGATGGCGATGGCGATTGGACTCGCAGCGATGAACCAGAGGTCCGTTTCGAAGACGACGAGTTCGATGGCGAGGTACTGTGTCAGGACCCAGTAGACGAGTAGCTGGATCGTAACCCCACCTGACCGGACGATGTGGGACTTCACCAGTCGCTTCAGGAACGGGCCACGGCCGGTGGCACCCATCGTCGAGAACGTCCAGTGTTCGTTGACGAGAAACATCACCAGAATCGCCGTCTCGATACCGGCCGCCTTCGCCCAGAGGTCGGGCACGTCGAAGACGAGGCCGAGGATGGCCAGTACGGTGTTGTCGCTGATCGCACCGACGACGCCGACGGAGAGGAACTGTCCGAAGCGGACGCCGGAGACGAGCGACTCGAAGCGGTCGGGCAGGAAGTGCCGGAGACGGTCACTCGGTCCGCTCATCGGTCACGTTCGACGAGCGCCGTCGGGTCCTCCCGACGTGCGGCGATAGCGGTGTGAAAGCGGTCGTCGCTGAGCTGTTTCGCCCGGTGACGAGCGGCCAGCAGCGCCCGGAAGAGGGCAACAGAGTCCCTGACCGGCGAGACGGTCGACCCCGGTCTGTCCTCCCACGCTATCGGCACCTCGACGACGCGGAGGTCGAGCGCCCCCGCCATGGCCACCAGTTCGACGTCCCACGCGAACCCGGGTTCGTAGATGTGACTCCGGACCTGCCCCCAAGCGTCGGCGTCGATGGCCTTCGCGCCGCATTGATAATCGTACAGCGAGACGTCGAGCAGTCGGCCGGCCAGCCACGCGAACGCGTCGCCGAGGAACCGCCGGGCGAACGTCTGGTGGCTGGCGACCGCGGCGTCGGGGTGCCGGCGGGACCCGACCGCGAGGTCGGCGCCTCCGTCGACGACCGGCGACACCACTTCGGCGAGCGAGTCGACGGGCGTGGACCCGTCCGCGTCGGCGAACACGAGCACGTCCGTCGAGAGCGTCTCGAACCCGGCGGTGATAGCGGCGCCCTTCCCCCGGCGGTACGGCACCGTCTCGATGCGCGCCGGCAGGTCGGCCAGTCGCTCGGGCACGTCACGCTTCGGGGCGTCGAGTTCGACCACGATGGTCTCCGGGTCGAGATACTCGTCGATAGCGGTGACGTACGTCCGCAACTGGGCGACGTCTGGGCGGTACGCCGGGACGACGATACCGACGGAACGCGACATCGTGCTAGCTTCCTCCGTGGGTGAGTAAAAACAGTTCGAAGACGCACGACACGGTACAAAACAGGGGCGGGCGGTGCAAAAGACGTATAGGCCCGCGTCGCACTCTCTCGGGTGATGGAGTACGGCCTCGTCGTCCTCTGGCTTGCGCTCTACCTGTTGCTCTGTTACGTCGGCGCGACGGTCGCCGCCGCCCTGTTCCCGCGATTCGCGAATCGCGGCGTCGCCTTCGGTATCCCGGTGGCGCTTTCGACACTGTGGCTCGTCACCTACTTCGTCGGCCGCCTCTCGCTGACCGCCGGCATCTACCTCGGCCTTCTCGTCCTCGTCGCCGCCGCGGTGGTCGCCGCCGTCCGGGGCGTCACCGTCGACGGGCGCGCGTACGCGGAGGTGGCCGGCGTGTTCACCCTCGCGTTTTGCGTTTTGATCGCCGTCAGAGCCCTCGACCCGGCCATCGTCCCCATCGGCGGCGAGAAGTTCCTCGACTACGGCCTGCTGAAATCGCTGCTGCGGGCCGACACGCTCCCGCCCGAAGACATGTGGTTCGCCGGCGAACCGGTCGCGTACTACTACGGCGGCCACCTGCTTGCGGCCATCCTCACGCGTCTCACCGGGACGGCCGGCCAGTACGCCTACAACCTCGCGCTCGCGGGGTTCTACGCGACGCTGGTGACAGCCACCTACGGGCTTGCGGGCGCCATCGCCGCCGACAGAGGCGTCCCGAGACGGGTGGCCGCGGGACTCGCCGCCTTTTTCGTTGGTATCGCCAGCAACCTCTCGACGCCGATGCGCCTCCTCATCTGGCTTCTGCCGGACGGCGCCGGGCAGTGGGTGGCCGGTGCCGCCGGATACGAAGTGGAGGGACTGGCGACGAGCCCCGACCGTTTCAGTTACTGGGACGCCAGCCGCGTCATCACCGACGACGCCGGTGACTTCGTGACCTACGAGCCCAGCGCGGCCTTCGTCATCGACGAGTTCCCACTGTTCGCGTGGCTCAACGGCGACATGCACGCCCACATGATGAGCACGGGCTTCCTGCTGTTGGCGGCCGCGCTGTGTTTCAGCTACTACCAGACGCCGGCCGTCGAGTGGCGCCGCCGACTGGCACTCCTGTTCGGCGCGCTCCCGGCCCTCGCTGGCCTGATGGCCGTGACGAACACGTGGTCGTTCCCCTCGGTCGCCGGCCTCGCGATGCTGACCGTCGTCCTCGCCCCGTCGGACCCGACGACGCTGTTGCCAAACGGCGTCAGCCAGCGACTCCGGACGACCGGCCTGACACACGAGGCGGTGCGCGTCGGCGTCGCACTTGCCGTCGCCGTCGCCATCGTCCTCGTCGGCTTGCTGTGGTCGCTCCCGTTCTGGCTGGGCGCGGCGAGCGGCCGCGAGGTAGCCGTCCTCCCGGACCGCTCGTCGCTCTTGGAACTGCTCTCGGTCCACGGCATCTTCCTCCTCCCGTTCGGACTCTACCTCTACGCGCAGGCCGGGCGGGCGCTCGGCACGGACCGGGCGCGGGCAGTCGGCGCGGCGACGGTGGGCGTCGTCTTCCTCGGCGCGACGGTCGACCTCGCCGCGGTCGGGCTACTCGTCCCGCTCGTCGCCGGCGCGTGGCTATTCGCCCGGTCGCCGTCGCTGAGTCGGTCGCTGGAGTCGGTGCCCGCGCTCACCGACGGCGGCGACCGCACCGTCGACTTCGAAGTCGTCCTGATTCTGGCCGGTGCCGGCCTCGTCTTGCTCGTGGAGTTCGTCTTCGTGAAGGAGAACATCGGCCGGATGAACACCGTGTTCAAGACGTACATGCAGGTGTGGGTGCTCTGGGCGGCCGCCGTCGGCCCCGTATTGGCGTGGCTCCTCACCCGCTGGCGGCCCGACGGGGAGACGCGCCGAGCGGCGACGACGACCGGCGTTCGCGCGTTCGTCGCCCTGCTCGTCCTCTCGACGTCGGTGTACGGCGCGTTCGCGCTCTCGAACCACGTCGACGCGGCCGGTGAGCCGACGCTGAACGGAACCGCCTACCTCGACCGCGAGCATCCGCGAGAGGCCGAGGCCATCCGGTGGCTGGACCGGACCGTCGAGGGGCGACCGACCATCGTCACCGCCGCGCCCGCCGGCTACCGGTGGAACCCCGACGAGGGGAAAGGCTCCAGCGCCCCGGCGAGTCTGACCGGCCTGCCGACGGTCGCTGGCTGGTACCACGAGGCCCAGTACCGCAACGACACGGTGTATCAGACGCGCGTCGAGGACGTCCGGACGATATACACCGGGAGCGCCAGCGACCAGATAGCGCTCCTCCGGCAGTACGACGTTCGGTACGTCTACGTCGGGCCGGCAGAGCGCGCCCGCTACGGCGAGATAACGGTCGACCACGTCTCGGGCGTGACGGCGGTAAAACGGACCGACGGCGTGGTGGTCTACCGCGTCCACCAGAAACAGCTCTGAGAATCGGCCGTCCGAGTCTAGGCTTCGGCGTTCGATGCCCCGCGTTCGCGGAGGACGGTCACGGCTTCGGCCTCGACGTCGTCGGTGTCGAGGTGGTTCGGGATGTAGTCCTGTCGTTTGAACGTCTCTTCTTCGTCTTCCTGCCCGATAGTACACCAGAGCTGCGGCCGGTCCGGCCCGTGCCAGTCACCCTGTCGAGCGACGGCGAACACCTCGTACTCGTCGCCGTCGTACTCGATGCGGCCGCCCTTCCGGAGGCCGGGATCCCCGTGGATGATGAGCTTCTTCATACCAGTGGCTTCGAAAACGGCGTACTTAGTGACTTCGAAGGCGAGCGAGAGAACGGTCACCACACGATGCGGGGACGGCGACGCGACTCCGAACCAAACGGGTTTTAAGCGGCCACACCAAATCGCTCCGTAAGGTCGATATCTATGGAGATGCCGCGACGCTTCAATACGTACTGTCCGCACTGTAACGAGCACAACGAACACGAGGTCGAGAAGGTCCGTTCCGGCCGCGAGACCGGAATGAAGTGGATCGACCGCCAGCGCAAGCGCAACTCCGGTATCGGGAACGACGGGAAGTTCTCGAAGGTCCCGGGTGGGGACAAGCCCACCAAGAAGACGGACCTCAAGTACCGCTGTGGCGAGTGTGGCAAGGCCCACCTCCGCGAGGGATGGCGCGCCGGCCGACTGGAGTTCCAGGAGTAATCATGGCTGGAAGCTTCGTCACCGTCGCCTGTCCGGACTGCGAGAACGAACAGACCCTCTTCGAGAAGGCGTCGAGCGAGGTCTCGTGTGCCGTCTGTGGCCACACCCTCGCCCGTCCCACCGGTGGGAAAGCCGCCATCGAAGGCGAAGTGACCGACGTCGTCGAGGCCCGATAGGATGAAATACAGCGGCTGGCCCGAACCGAGCGAACTCGTCGTCGGCAAGGTCGACGAGATCGAGGACTTCGGCGTGTTCGTCGACCTCGAAGAGTACGAGGGCAAGCGTGGCCTCTGTCACATCTCCGAGGTCGCCAGCGGATGGATCAAGAACGTCCGCGACCACGTCAACGAGGGTCAGACGGTCGTCGCCAAGGTGTTAGACGTCGACGAGGAGTCCCAGCAGATAGACCTCTCGATCAAGGACGTCAACGACCACCAGCGCAAAGAGAAGATTCAGGAGTGGAAAAACGAGCAGAAGGCCGACAACTGGATGGAACTGGCCTTCGGCGAGGACCTGGACGACGAGACCTACGGCGCTATCGCGAACGCGCTGTTGGCCGAATTCGGCTCGCTGTACGACGGGTTCGAGGCCGCCGCCATCCACGGCGCCGACGCCCTCGACGAGACCGACCTCGACGAGGACGAAGTCGAAGCCATCGTCCAGACGGCCCGGAACAACGTCTCGGTGCCCTACGTCAACGTCACGGGCTACGTCGACCTCGAGTGCCCGACCCACGACGGCGTCGACGTCATCAAGGAGGCGCTGAAAGCGGCCGAAGGGAACGGCGAGGTACCCGAAGAGATTCAACTCGAAGTCACCTACGTCGGGTCGCCCGAGTACCGCATTCAGGTGCAGGCGCCCGACTACAAGACGGCCGAGGGCGAACTCGAAGAGAGCGCCGCCCGCGCGAAGGCCGTCGTCGAAGAGCACGGTGGGACCGGCGAGTACCACCGCGAGCGGACCGAAGACGACGAGTAGCGATGAAGTCTGACATCCGGGTATGTTCGGCGTGGGACGCCGAACACGACGGCCCGGTGTACACCCTCTCCGATTCCTGTCCCGAGTGTGGTGCCGACGCCGTCAACAGCGCTCCGGCGCCGTTCGACCCGACGGACCCCCACGGCGAGTATCGACGTTCACTTAAGCGCCGCAACCGCACGTAGGCGGTATGGACGAATTCGACATCGAAGTACTCGCCGACCCGGACCTGGAGGACCCCGTCCTCGTCGAGGGACTCCCCGGTGTCGGGCACGTCGGAAAACTCGCCGCCGAGCACCTGCTGGAGGAACTGGAGAGCGAACTCGTCCGGCGCGTCTACTCGACGCACTTCCCGCCGCAGGTCAGCATCGACGACCGGACGGCTCAGTTGGCGTGTGCCGAGTTCCACGCCGTCACGCCCGAGGAGGGACGGGACATGCTCGTCCTCTCGGGCGACCATCAGGCACAGGACAGCGAGGGTCACTACGGCCTGACCGACGCGTTCCTCGACGTCGGCGAGGACTTCGGCGTCGGTGAAGTGTTCGCGCTGGGCGGCGTCCCCACCGGCGAACTCATCGAGGAGTACGACGTGCTGGGTGCGACGACCACCGACGAGTTCGCCGACACGCTCGAAGACTCGGGCGTCGTCTTCCGCGAGGACGAACCCGCCGGCGGCATCGTCGGCGTCTCCGGTCTGTTGCTGGGCCTCGGTGGCCGACGTGACATCACGGCGGCCTGTCTCATGGGCGAGACGTCCGGCTATCTGGTCGACCCCAAGAGCGCACAGGCCGTCCTCGAAATCTTACAGGACGTCGTCGGCTTCGACGTGGACTACGAGTCCCTAGAGGAGCGTGCCGACGAGATGGAAGAAGTCGTCCGGAAGATTCAGGAGATGGAACAACAGAACGCGCCGTCGCCGGCCGACGAGGATCTGCGGTACATCGGGTAACAGCGAGAATTTCTTATTTCGGCGGCGCCAACGGAGTCGCGTGCAGGCAGATCCGAGTACGGTACCGGAGTGGTTGGTCCTCGGCGTACTACTCGGTGCCGGCGGGAGCGTACTGGTCGCCGGGTTGTTCGTCGTCGCAGACAGACTCTTCCCCGCCGACCAGCAGGCACGGCAGGTCCGCGACGGCGGCGAGGAGCGCCGGCGCGCGGAGTTACGGGAGTACCTGCAGGCCATCGACGAGCAGTTCGCCGAGAACCACTTCGTCGAGGGCCAGCACGTCGCCTTCTACCTCCCGAAGCGAGACGTGGCCATCACGTTCGACGCCCGGGCGTACTACCGCATCGATCGGTCGCCGACGCGGCCGGTCCTCGTCGAACACGAGATGCCGGGCGTCCATCTGGGGGCGCGCCTCCCCTTCGAGACGCCGGAGGTGTCGCTCGGTCCGGACCCCGAGCAGTCGGCCGACCCCACGCTGCAGGCGTTCGCCGAACTCGGACTCCGGCAGACGGCGACGCTCTCGGAGGTGAAGTCGGCCTACCGCGACCGCGTGAAGGAGGTCCACCCGGACCACGGCGGCGACGAGGAGGAGTTCAAGCGAGTCCGCGAGGCCTACACGATGGCGAAACAGCACGCCTCGTAGTCAGCGCTCCGGGGACGGGTAGTTCCCCCGACCCGTCTCGGTGTGGCCCGACGCGGAGACCCACCTGTCCTGTGGCCCGGTGGCGTTTGCGTGGACGCGGTCGGCGTAGCTGTTGCCCGTCCAGCCACCGGAGAACCACTCGTTGGAGCCCACGACCATGACGCTCGCGTCGACGCGAGCGGTCGCTGGCGCGTCGTAGGAGAGAAACACCGGCGCGTCGTAGGTGAAACAGGCCGTCTCGTCGCGGTAAGGGAGCGAACAGTCGGTGAGCGACCGGGTGACCCCGTCGCCGTAGAACGTCGGTGAAGTGCCGACGGGCGTTCGCGTCTCGATGGGGTAGGTGGCGTCCCGAAGCGCCGACGTCGAGGCGGTGCGGCGCGTCCGCTTCGCGTGGTTCGGGTTCTCCGGGTCGTACTCGGCCTCGGATATCTCCTCTTGCCGGCCGACGCCGTCCGCTTCGACGTAGCGGTAGTACCGCGTCTCGACGGTGAACTCGTCGGTGGTGAGTTCCAGCATGGGACCGTACTCGGTTTCGACGACGCGCGCATCGAACGTCCCGTTCGGTGCGACATCGGTCGCCTCGAACGTGGCGTTGCCGTCGACCTGTGGCAACGGCACGCGGATGGTGACGTTCCGGAGCGTCTCGTCGGCATCGACGCCGACGCTGAGGTCGTAGCTGCTCGAATAGCTGTCCGGGTTCGGGCCGAAGAACGAACAGCCAGCGGTGAGTACGAGGCAGACAATCAGCAACGGCAGGAGGGTGCGACGGGACATGTTTATTCAATTCAGTGTCACGTCAGTTCCCCCGCGGTTCACAAAACCGTTCGGGCGCTCCGGGGCAGTCACCCACCGGCGCTGGCGTCTCGTTCGGCCTCGTACAGGTGGACCATCTCGGCGACGAACCAGAGTTTGAGCGCCATCGACAGCGCCGTCGCGAGCGCCGTCTCCGCGGGGCGACGACGGACGGCCGCGTAGAGCGCGTACAGCGCCGCCACGCCGGTGAGATAGTTCAGGACGGTCGGGTAGCTAGTCGCGTCGTGGTCCCCCTTCGTCCAGAGTCGCTCCCCGTACACCCCCTTCGTCATCCACGCGCTGTCGTCCTCGGGCGGCGCGAACAGGAAGGGGTTGACGGCGACGAACGCGAGCGTCAGCGCGAGGCCGCGCCAGTCCCGCCGGTAGAGACAGGCAATCAAGAGCGGTAGCGTCGGGACGCGGGACCACCCGCTCTTGGGGTTGGCGTGGCGCGCCCAGAAGTAGCGGTCGAGAGCGGAGTCGTCGGTAGGGAGCGAGGACGGGGCCATACCGAACGGTCGGCTGGCCCCACCAAATCCCTACCGACGGTTCAGAGACCCTGACTCATCAGGTGTGAGCGCAAGAGGTCGGCCTCCTTGCTCCCGGCGACCGGGTTGACGAGGACCACGTCCTCGTCCGGCGCGAAGGCGTCGCGGTCGGCGAGCACTCGGACGCCGGCGACGGCCGTCCCGCCGGTCGCCCCCACCTCGGGGCCCATCTCGCACCCGTCGACGGCACCCTGCAACACGTCCTCGTCGGGTACTGCGACCGCCCCGCCGTCGGTCGCCTGCAGGGCCTCGACGGCGGCGGCCCCGGCGGCCGGGTCGGGGATCTCCAGTGGTCCGACGATGGTGTCCGGATGGTCGACCGGCGTCGGGTCGGCGACACCGTCGCGCACCGCGTCGGCGATGGGCGCCGACGACTCCGGCTGGGCCGCGTAGAGTCGGGGGACCGCGTCGACGAGACCGGCCGCCGCGGCGAGCGCGAAACCGCGTTCGAGGCCGACGACCGTCTCGCCGTGGCCGGTCGGATGGACGACGGCGTCGGGCGCGGTCCACGCGCGGTCCGCGAGGAGTTCCAGCGCCAGTGCCATCCCGCCGGCGACGCGGAAGGGGTGGCCGGGCGCGACGGACGTGAACGTCTCGTCGCTGTCCTCGAATGCTGCGACTGCGTCGGGGTACCGGCCCTCGACGACGTACATGTCGCCGCCGTGGACGTTCACCATCGCCTTGTTGAGGAACGGACAGCGCGACGGGACGAACCCCTTCGAGTCGACGGCGGCGCGGGCGGCGTACGCCGCGGCGGCCTGTGCGCCGTTCCCCGGCGAAGGGGTGGCGACTCGCTCGGCCCCCTGCTGGACGGCCGCGGAGACGGCCAGCGCGAGTTTCCGGTCGGCGAGCGACCCGGTCGGGTTGCGACCCTCGTCCTTGACCGCGGCGCTGGCGACGCCGAGTTCGGCGGCCAGCGTCGGCACCGCGACGAGCGGCGTCGCCCCCTCGTCGATGCTGACGGCCGCGTCCGTCGGGAACGGTCGGGCGTCGTCGGCACTCGCCACCTCGTCGGCGTCGTACTCCGGGGCGAGGACGCCGCCGCAGTCGGGACAGCGCGCTTCGTCGGGGTCGGCCGACTCGTCACACGCGGTACAGGAGAGGCCACGGAACGCCGCTGTCGTCTGCATACCCGGCCGTGCGGACGGCATCTACAAGTGTCGTCCGGTCCACTCCAGCATCCTCATGAGCCACGAGTCCGAACGACGGCCCATGACAGACGTGGTCGTCGTCGGCGGGGGCCTCGCGGGACTGGTCGCGGCCCGTCACCTCGCCGAGTCGGGACTGGACGTGACGGTGTTCGAAGCGAGCGACGGCGTGGGTGGGCGGGTCCGGACCGCCCGCGAGGACGGCTACACGTTCGACCGGGGGTTCCAGGTGCTGTTCTCCGCCTATCCCGCGGTCCGGCGCGAACTCGACGTCGAAGCACTCTCGCCGCGACCCTTCACCCCGGGCGCGACCATCGCCCGGCCGAACCACCGGTCGGTGCTGTCGGACCCGCTTCGGAACCCGACGGCCGCGCCGCAGACGCTGTTCAACACGGACGTCCGGACGGCCGACAAACTCCGACTCTTTAGGCTCCAGCGGGAACTGGCGGAGCGGGACCCCGAGACCATCCTCGACGGCCCCGGTGGCGGGCAGACCATCGCCGAGTACCTCGCCGAGAAGGGGTTCTCGAAGCGCTTCGTCGAGCGATTCGCGGCGCCGTTCTACGGCGGCATCACGCTCGACCGCTCGCTGGGCACCGACAGCGCCGTCTTCGAGTACACCTACAAGATGCTCAGCGAGGGCGAGATAGTCGTCCCCGCGGCGGGGATGCAGGCCATGCCCGAGCAGCTGGCCGACCGCGCCGTCTCGGCGGGGGCGACCATCGAGACGAGCCGCGAGGTGCAAGCCGTCGAGGGCACCGACGACGAAGTGGCCGTCGAGGTGGGCGGCGAGACGGTGACGGCGGACGGGGCCGTCGTCGCGACGGACCCGGCGACGGCCACGGAGTTGACCCGGGTCGACGCCATCCCGACGGACACGCTCGGCTGTGTCACCCAGTACTTCTCGCTCCCGACGAGTAAGGCCCCCGACATGGGCAAGCGCATCGTCCTCAACGCGGCCGACGACCGCCCGAATACTGTCGCGCCGATGTCGGCCGTCGCCCCCGAGTACGCCCCCGAGGGGATGGAACTATACAGCGCGACGTTCCTCGGCGTCCCGGACGGCGACGACGCGGCGCTGGCGGCGGACGTTCGAGAAACGCTGGCGTCGTGGTACCCCGCGGCTGGATTCGACGCGCTCGAACACCGCCGGACCGACCACGTCCCCCTCGCGCAGTTCGCCCAGCCACCGGGGTTTCGGGCGGACCTGCCCGCCCCGGACGCCCCCGACGGGGACGTCGTGCTGGCCGGCGACTACACCCGCTGGTCCTCGATACAGGGCGCGTTGGAGAGCGGGAAAATCGCGGCGGAGCTACTGTTCTAACGCGGTCTGTCAGAACCGTCGCGGCGGGCCTACGCTGCGGGTCCGCCGCTACTCGTGTTTCCCTCGTGACCCCCCTCGTCTTCGAGGAGGACCGCCGAGACGTACTTTATCGTCGCGAAGTACAGCAACAGCAAGCAGAGCAGCGTTATCGCGATAAGCGCGAGCGCGGCACCAGTCTGAACCATATCCGTGCGTCCACCGCGGTAGCCCAAATACCTACCGTTATACGCTCCGATTCCGCGCGTCACCGCGCCGTTCGAGGGCGTCTCCCGCCGGCCGACGCCTCGTCACAGCATCCGTCGGAACTCCCCCAGCGGCGGGAACGACCGGGTCTGGCGGGCGCTCTCGTCCCAGACGATCGGTTCCAGTCGGTCGACGTCGGTGAGAAGCGGCGACTGGAAATCGGCGGCCGACAGCTCGTTGACGACGACGCCAGCGTTGAGGCGGTTGAACGAGGGGAGCATCACCACGTCGCTGCCCTCGTACTGCCCCGTCCCGACCAGATAGCACGGGCGGCGCTGACCCTCGATGACGATGGTCGGGTGGTCGTGGCCGACGACGTAGCGGTCGGCGTCGCTCTCGGGGGCCTCGTGGCCGTGCAGGACGACGGTGTCGCCGATTCGGTACTCTCGCTCAACCGGCCCGTCCCACACCGAGTCCAACATCGTGTCGTGGTTCCCCGGCGTGACGACGAGGCGAGCACCACCGTCGCGGCACGCGGCCTTCAGGCCCGCCACGGTGTCCTCGACGGTTCGTGGGACCGTCCGGAAGGAGTGGAGCAAGTCCCCGGCGACGACGGCCGTCTCGGGGTCGTGTCGCTCGACCAGCGAGCGGAATCGCTCGACGACGTCGGTTCCAGACCCGACCGGAAACTCCAGATTCCCCCCGGTGCCTCGGCCCACGTGGAGGTCGGCGACGACGAGTGTGTCGTCGACGACCAGCGCTCGGTCGTCGTATCGTCCGTCCATTGGGTCGGCATCGGGGCTACGCGCACATATCGCTGGCGTCCGCAGGACAGAGGTATTTTTAGCCGTGCCATCTACGGACCACTATGGTCGACGTCCTCGAGAACAAACGGGCCGCGACGCGCTTTCGCATCCTCGTGGAGATAGCGGAGCGCCAACCCGCGGTCAGTCAAGGCGAGATAGCTGAGGCCGTCGGAGTGACGAGTCAGGCGGTCAGCGAGTACATCCGCGACCTCGTCGACGAGGGCCTCGTCGAGAAGGAGGGGCGCTCGCGCTATCGGGTCACGAAGGAGGGCGTCGACTGGGTGTTCCAGTCGGCCACCGACATGCGGCGGTTCGTCGACCACGTCACCGACGACGTCCTCGGGAGCGTTCAGGAGGACGCCGCGATAGCCGAGGCCGACTTGGCGGAAGGCCAGACCGTCTCGCTATCGCTCTCAGAAGGCCTGCTCCACGCCGCGCCCGGTGACGACGGCGGGGCGACGGGCGTGACGACGACGAGCGCCGAGGCCGGGTCGGTCGTCGGCGTCACCGGATTCGAGGGCGTCATCGACCTCGAACCCGGCCACGTCAGCGTGTTGCAGGTCCCGCCGGTCCGGTCGGGTGCCGCCACGGACACGGCCGACATCGCCTCGGCCTGCGAGAACGTGTCTATCGTCACGGCGGCGGGCGTCGAGGCCGTCGCCGCCCTCCGCGAGGCCGGCGTCGAACCGACGACGTACTTCGCGGCGGGCGAGGTGGCCGCCGACGCCGCCTCTCGCGGGATGGACGCCGTCGTCGTCGCGACACAGGACACGGTCGGGCGTGTCACCGACGCCCTGCGGGACGCGAGCGTCGGCTACGACGTCACACAGTGAACCCTTTTCCCGCCGAGAGTCGTCTGGTCCGGTATGAGCAACGACGACGACAGTTCCGACGACGTGACGGACGCGGTCCAGACGTTCCTCGGCGAGGCCGACGCGGCCTACGAGGAGTACGACAAGGGGTACACCGACGCCGACGCCATCCTCCGCCGTCTGGAGACGGCGATAGAGTCGCTACGCGACGCGACCAGTGACGACGGCGAGTGACCGGCCGGTGGGTTCGCCACCGGGGCCAACAGTATTGTAGTCTCGGCATCATGTCGGAGTATGACCGACGTGGTCGTGGTCGACGGCGCGCGCACAGCACACGGCAGTCTCCTCGGCGCCCTCTCCGAGAAGTCGGCGACGGACCTCGGACGAGCGGCCGTCGAGGGCGTCCTTGACCGTACCGGCGTCGACGACGGCCTCGTCGACTGGGTGTGTCTGGGCAACGCCGTACAGGCCGGCGTCGGGCAGGTGCCGGCCAGACAGGTCGTCGTCGACTCGCCGCTACCCGATCGGTGCCCGGCGACGACGACAAACGAGGCCTCCGGGTCCGGACTCCGAGCCATCGCGAACGCCGTCGACCGCATCGACGCCGGCCGGGCGTCGGCCTGTCTCGCCGGCGGGATGGAGTCGATGTCGAACGCGCCCTATCTCGTCCGCGAGATGCGCGGCGGCCGCCGATACGGCGACACCACGCTGGTCGACGCGATGATTCACGACGCCCTGTGGGACGCGAACTACGACGCGCACATGGGGACGCTCACCGACCGCATCGCCGAGCGCTTCGACGTCACCCGCGAGCGACAGGACGAGTACGCCCGGCGGAGCAACCACCGCGCCGGCGAGGCTATCGCCGAGGGCCACTTCGAGAAGGAGATGGTCCCGGTCGAAGTCGGGGACCACCTCGTCACTGAGGACGAGGGGCCGCGGCCAGAGACGACGATGGACGACCTCGACAGACTGCCCCCAGCGTTCGGCGAGGATGGGACCATCACTGCGGGCAACGCCTCGAAACTCTCGGACGGCGCGGGAGCGGTCCTCTTGGCCGACGCCGAGACGGTCGACGACGCCGGCCTCGGCCCGATGGCCCACGTCGAGGACTACGCCGTCGCCTACCGCGACCCCGGGGAGTTCTCGCTGGCGGTCTGTGACGCCGTCTCGAAGCTGCTCGACCGGAACGACCTCTCGGTCGACGACGTGGACCACTTCGAACTCAACGAGGCGTTCGCCGCCCAGATGGTGTACGTCGCCGACGAACTCGGGATACCCCCGGAGACGCACAATCCGCTGGGCGGCGCGGTGGCGCTGGGCCACCCCATCGGCGCCAGCGGCGGCATCCTCACGACGACGCTCGCCTACGCGATGGAACGGGAGGACCACGACAGAGGCGTGGTTGGGATGAGCGTCGGCGGCGGGGGCGCTATCGCGATGTCGTTGGTTCGGTAGGACCGCCCGGCGGCGACGCGAGGAAGTCGGCGGCGGGGGCGCTATCGCGATGTCGTTGGTTCGGTAGCATCGCCCGGCGGCGACGCGAGGAAGTCGGCGGCGGGGGCGCTATCGCGATGTCGTTGGTTCGGTAGGACCGCCCGGCGACCGGCGAATCGCTCAAACCGCCGTCGAAGCCTCCCCAAAGACTTCACCCCGACCAGACTATCGCTCGGACACGGATGCCATCGACCCGACGGACGCTCCTCTACGGACTCGCGCTGGTGGGACTCGTCCTCGCCGCAGGCGTCGTCTCGGCGACGGTAGCCGAGCGACGTGCGCTGGCGGCCGAGACGGCGTACGTCGAGGGACACCTCGAATCCGCCGACTGCCTCTCCGACTGGGGGACCAACGAGGGGGCGGGACCGTCACGGGACGCCCGCATCACGCGAGTCAGTTCCGACGGCGTCTACGTCCGCGTGACGCTCCCGTACGCCTACACCGTCGGTACCGGCGACGACCGAGTGTTCGCCGACACGGCGTCGGAGGCCGTCTATCGGGTCACGCCCACGGATGCGCACCGCGTAAGCGGCGACGACGTGACGGTCTGCTGATGATCGGGACAGCGGCTCGGCGAATCGGGAAGAATTATCGGCCACCGGCCGAAGGGAACGAACATGACCGAATTCTCCAGCCGCGTCGAACAGGTATCCATCTCCGGAATCCGCGAGGTGTTCGAGGCCGCCGGCGAGGACGCCATCAACCTCGGCCTCGGGCAACCGGACTTCCCGACGCCGGACCACGCTCGCGAGGCCGCCGTCGACGCCATCCGCTCGGGCAAGGTCGACGCCTACACGTCGAACAAGGGGACACTCGAACTCCGCGAGGCCATCGCCGAGAAACACGACCGGGACAACGACTTAGCCGTCGACCCGGAGGACGTCATCGCCACTTCCGGCGGGAGCGAGGCCCTGCACATCGCCTTGGAGGCCCACGTCGACGCGGGCGACGAAGTCGTCTTCCCCGACCCCGGGTTCGTCTCCTACGACGCGCTGACCCACCTCGCGGGTGGGACGCCCAAACCGGTGGGTCTGCGCGAGGACCTGACGATGGACCCCGCGACGGTCGAGGACGCCATCACCGAGGACACCGCGGCGTTCGTCGTCAACTCGCCGGCCAACCCGACCGGCGCCGTCCAGTCGCCCGAGGACATGCGCGAGTTCGCCCGCATCGCGAGCGAGCACGACGTGCTCTGCATCTCCGACGAGGTGTACGAACACCAGGTGTTCGAGGGTGAACACCGCTCCCCGGCGGAGTTCGACGAGACGGGCAACGTCGTCGTCGTCAACGCCTGCTCGAAGGCCTACTCGATGACCGGGTGGCGCCTCGGCTGGGTCACCGGGTCGAACGAGCGCATCGAGCGGATGCTCCGGGTCCACCAGTACGCACAGGCCTGTGCCTCCGCGCCGGCCCAGTACGCCGCCGAAGCGGCACTCACCGGCCCACAGGACCCCGTGGTCGAGATGCGCGAGGCTTTCGAGGCCCGCCGCGACGTCCTGCTAGAGGGGTTCGAAGAGATGGGGCTGGAGTGTCCCACGCCGAAGGGCGCGTTCTACGCGATGCCGAAGGTACCCGAGGGCTGGGTCGAGGAAGTCATCGACCGCGGCGTCGTCGTCGTTCCGGGCGACGCTTTCGGCGAGAACGGTGACGGCTACGCCCGCATCTCCTATGCGACGGACATGGAGACGCTGAAAGAGGCCATCGACATCATGGCGGAGGCGACGGCCGCGATTCGCGAGTAGTCCGAATTTGGGACAGTCTCGGAAGAGAGTTGTAAGAACGGTTTTGGCCGTGGCTAGCGTCCCTCCGCCCGAACTTGCCGTGGTCCACGCACACGACAGCGACCGGCGGGGCGTCGACGGGCGGGCCGCCGAGAGACAGACCTTTGAGACAGGCACGAACAGTCAGGACACGAGAGGGATGGAGAAAGCGCTCTGGTACCTGCTGACGGCGACGCGCGGCGGTGCCAACAGGGCGCGCATCATCGACGCCCTCACGGAGCGACCGATGAACGCCAACGAACTCGCCGACGAACTCGACGTGGGCTATAAGACGATACGCCACCACATGGAGCAACTCGAAGAGCACGACGTCGTCGAGTCCGGCGACGAGGACTACGCCAAACTGTACTTCCTCACGGACCGGTTCGACCAGTACCGGGACACCTTCGAGGACATCGTGGAGCAGATGGACAGATGAGCGACAGCACAGACGGACGGCACCCGGGGGCGAGAGACTGATGGCGATGGGGACGCTCATCACCGCCGCGGCGGTGCTCGCGGGTATCAACGTCCTCCTGCTGATACCCCTGCTCGGCGTCTGGGTGCGCAACTACGCTACCTTCCGGACCGGACTGGTCGCGGGGCTGGTGGCCTTTGCCCTCGCGATGCTCGTCGAGAACGCCGTCGCCCTGTACTTTTTCTTCTCGATGCAGAGCTTCTACGCCGGCGACCCCCACGTCCAGCAGGCCGTCCTCGTGTTGCGAGCGCTCCAGTTCGTCGCCATCGCCGGCCTGAGTTACACGACGTTACGGTAGCCGTCGTCTATCGCAGTAGCCGAAGGGTCGATACGGGTCGGACACGTACAGTTTTCCGATGGACCACCTCGCACCGTCGAACGTCCCCGTCTACGCGACGCGCGACGAGCAACAGGCACTCTGGGAACGCTGTGCGAACCGCGGGCACCCCGTCGTCGCCGTCCGAGAGGCGACGCGTGGCTACATCGTCCGCTACGACCTCCAGCACCTCGACCAGCAACTATCGCCGGCCACGCTCCAGCGGTTGCGCGACCGGGTTCGCTCCCGTCGTCCGTATCCCACGGGTACCGACCCCATCTCCGAGGCGGAGGGCGTCGGCGGCGAGGCCGGGCCGGTCTCCGGTGAACTCCACACCGCAAGCGAAGACGCGGGTCGAGAACTCGCCTCCCACATCGCCTCGTTCGTGCTGGACCGCGACAACTGGCAGTAACGCACCTCGCGACGGGAGCGCACGAGACTTTTTGACACGCCGGTCCCTGTATCGCGGTATGGCAGTCGCCCGACACGAGTCCGGACCCGTCGCGGCGGGCAGAGCCCTCGCCTCGCAGATTCACCCGGTGTTCATGCTCCCGCCGCTGGCGACGTCGCTGTTCGGCGCGTTACTCGCGGGCGAAGTCACCATCGCCGTCGCCGCGCTCCACGCCGCGGCGATGTTCTTCGCCGTCTACACCGCTCACGTCAAGGACGGCTACGTCGACTTCCACGTCCGCGGCGAGGACGACGACCACCCGCTTACGGTCGGCGGGTGTCGCGGCGCACTCGTCGCTGCCGGACTCGGCTTTCTGACCTGCACGGTCGGCCTGTGGCTGGTCGTCGGTCCGGGCACGGCCCTCCTGACGCTCCCGACGTGGGTCATCGGCTACACGCACGCACCGCAACTGGACCTCAACCCCGTGGGGGCGACGATGGGGTATCCGACCGGTATCGCGCTGGCGCTGCTCGGGGGCTACTACGCGCAGGCCTCGGCGCTCAGTCCGCGGGTGCTGGGGCTCGCAGCTGTCTTTCTCGTGTTGCTCACCGGCATCAAGATAATCGACGACGAGCAGGACTACGACTACGACCGCTCCATCGAGAAGCGGACCGTCGCCGTGGTGGTAGGACCGCAGCGAGCGCGGCAACTGGCCCGCACCCTGCTCGTGGCGGCGATGCTCGGCGTCGTCGCCCTCGCGTTCACGCTGCCCGGGGTCCCACCGAGTGCGGCCGGTGCGGCCGCCGCGTTCGGGGTGGTCGCCGCCGTCGCCCACCGCGCGGAGTCGGAACTGGCGACGAAACTGCTGATTCGGGGGTCGTACCTCTTTCTGGCAGTGCTCGTGGCCGCGGTGTGGTTCCGGCCGCTCGCTTAGTTCTCGCTGATTATCTTGACGACCGCCCCTTCTTCGAGTTCCGTCTCGTCGCTGATGCGGCGGTTCTCCCTGGCGTCGACGGCGTGGGTGTAGCCGTCGCCGATGTCCGAGTGGACGGCGTAAGCGAGGTCCTTCGGCGTCGACCCGCGGGGGAGCAGGTGTGCGTCGGGGAGGACGTTCCCCTGTCCGTCGGTCCACTTCGTGTCGTTCTGGACCGGGTAGGCCGTGATGTGATCGAGCAGGTCGTAGACGGCGGCGTCCATCGCCTGCTGGACGCCGGTGCCGCCGTACTCGGCCATGACCTCGCGGATACGGTTTAACCCCTGTCGCTGCTGGTCGCTCACGTCGCCCAGAATCTCGAAGTCCGAATCCCCGGGGTCGTAGTCGACGACGCCCGCCTCCGCGGCCTTCCTGAGTGCGAGTTCGCCGTCGGCCGTCGCCGGAACGACTAGCTCTGCGGCCTTCCGCAGGCGTTCGACGTTGTCCTCGGGCGCGACGTCGGCCTTGTTGGCGACGACCACGATGGGTTTCGTCCGCTGGCGTATCTCTCTGGCCAGCGCCTCCCGGTGGTCGTCGGTCCACGCGATGGGGTCCTCGGGATAGTCGAGTTCACGCAGCGTGCGGGCCACGTCGAGTTCGCTCGCGCCGACGCCGGCGAGCAAGTCCAGGAGGGCCTCGTCGAGGTCGAAGTCGGGCGAGCGCGACTGGCGCTCGACGGACTCCCAGTTGCGGTCGACGATGCTGGCCAGCCAGAGGTCCATCTCCGTCTCGACGAAGTCGACGTCCTCGACCGGGTCGTGTTCGCCCACTTCGACGGGTTCGCCCTCCTCGTTCGTGCCGCCGGAGGCGTCGACGACGTTCAGAATGACGTCGGCGTTCGTGAGTTCGTCGAGGAACTGGTTGCCGAGGCCCCGGCCCTCGTGGGCGCCGGGGACGAGGCCGGCGACGTCGATGAGTTCGACCGGGACGTAGCGTTTGCCGTCCCGGCAGTCGTCGTCGCCACAGCGCTCCTCGCGGTCGAGACAGGGACACTCGGTCCGGACGTGGCTCACGCCGCGGTTGGCGTCGATGGTCGTGAACGGGTAGTTCCCGACGTCCACGTCGGCCATCGTCGCCGCTTTGTAGAAGGTAGACTTCCCGGCGTTGGGTTTGCCAGCGAGTGCGATAGAGAGCATGCTACCCCCTACCAGAGAAGGCGGAAAGGGGGTTTCGGTTCCGTCGGTCAAAGGTGAGTCGTACCCTCCCCGACCGTTATGCCCCCGGCGAGAGCACGGTAAGTATGCGCACGGACGTCCACCGCTCCGGGCCGCGCCGCCCGCTACGCGGACTGGTTCCCGCCCTCGCGGTCGTCACCGCCCTCGTCTACGTCGCCGAGTTCGTCATTCCGGTCGCCGCGTATCCCACGTGGCTCTACGTCGGTCCGTTGACGCTCCCGACGGTCGCACTGTCACCGACCGCGCTTGCGGTCGCGGTGCTCGTGAACCGTGGCCGGCGCTTCCGGGCCGGTCCCTTCGGCGTCGGCGACGCCGCTATCGTCGTTCTCGCCGCACTGACCCTCCTCGCCGGCGTCTACGCCGTCGCGGACCTGAACCTCTCCTCCGGCGGGGTCTTCTTCTCGGGCGTCTGGGTCGTCGTGGTCGGCGCGGTGCTGACGGCCGCCGTCCTCGTCGGGGCCGGGCGCTCGCTTCTCCGCGGCGGCGCCACTCCGGAGTGAGTCGGTCGACCGTCCAAAAGGCGTCTCCGTTCAGTCGGTGGCCTCGGCCGCGTCCTCGTGGTCGTCGGCGTCCGCTCCGTCGACCGCCTTCTCGTCGTCATCGTCTGTCTCCATCTGCTCCGAGGGCGCTGACTCGTCTCCGTCGGCCGCGTCCACCGCGTCCGCCGCGTCCGCCGTCTCGCCGTCCTCGTCCGCGCCGTCACGTTCGAGTTCCTCGGCCATCTCGGCCATCGCGGCGGCGGACTCGTCGGGCCGGTCGAGCACTTCGTCGGTGTGCATCCGCGTCCCGTCGCGGGCGCGAATCTTCCCGTCGACGGTGGCGTTCTCGTGGAGTTCGACGGTCTTCGCGGAGATGTCGCCCCAGACCTTCGTGCCGGGACCGACCCGGACGTCGCCGTTGCGGGTCGTCACGTCGCCTTTGATTTCGGTTCCCTTCCCGACCACCACGTCCTCCCGGGCGCGGAGACTGCCGAAGACGACGTTGTCGCGGCCCACTTCCATGGATTCGGCGCGGATGTTGCCGTGGAGGCGGCAGTCGTCGCCGATGGTCGCCGGTGTGGAGACGCGCCACGCGTCGTCGGAGACGCTCGCGCCACGCGGGACGAGTATCGGGTCGTGGTCGTCCGCGTCGTCGCCGAGCATCTCGTCGACGAGGCTCTGTGCGGCCTCGTCCTCGCCGATGCGCAGGAGTTGCGAGAGGTAGACGAACAGGAAGACGATGGTCGGCATCGGGTTGCGGATGACTATCCAGCCGTTGGCCTCGAACCCGTTCTCGATGTCGACGTCGTCGCCGATGTCTAAGTCGCCGGCGACGCGCAACTCGCCGCCGATGTGGACGCGTTCGCCGATGTAGGCGTCCTCGCCGACGAGGACGTTGTCCTCGACGTCACACCACATGTCGAGGCGGCAGTCGCCCTCGGCCTCGATGTGGCCGCCGAAACGGACTCGCTCGTCGGCGATGACCGACCGGCCGCGGACGCCGAACTCGACCGTACTCTGCCCACCGATGATGACGTCGCCGTCGGTGACGAGGTCGTGTTCCTCGACGGTGGTCCCGTCGGGAATCGCGAGTTCGGAGAGCGGGTCAGAGCCGATTGGCACACCACCTAACGCGTTTTCGACGGTCTTAAAGCCTGAGGGCGCGCACGACGCGCGTCTGACTGTCGTCTGACGGTCGTGTGTGATTGATTGGCGAGCACCCCGCGAGAGACTACACTTTTATTCTGAACGGCCGTATCTACCGTCATGACTGTTCTCTCGTTCGACGAGCAAGGCGTCGACGTCGTCTACGACGGCACCGAGTTCCGGTTGGAGAAAGAACTCATCGAGGACGCCATCGATAAGTCCTACCCCGACGTCACCGACCACGAAGTGCTCCAGATCGTCGAACCCGACCCGTCGCTCTCCGGAGAGCCACAGCGAATCGCCGAGATCGTCGACTGACCCGCACGCCATAGTGCGATACCCACGAAGGTCATATATCTCTCGTGGGAACCAAACTGAAATCTGACATAAGTGTCGCAGTCTTGCGTTCTCGGGCGGGCGAAATCGTGGCAAAACCCCACACAGTCGGCAGGCATTTAAGAATGCGGGGCCCACTGTGTGGTAATGTCAGACCCACGAGTCGCAGGGGCCGGTGTCACGAAATTCGGGAAACACCCCGAACGCACGGGTCGCGACCTGTTCGCCGAGGCGGGCCTGGAAGCGCTCGACGCCGCCGGCGTCGCCCCGGACGACGTCGATGCGCTCTACTACGGCAACTTCATGGGCGAACTCGCCGAGCATCAGGGCCATCAGGGGCCGCTGATGGCCGAGGCTATCGGCGTCGACGCGCCGGCGACCCGGTTCGAGGCCGCCTGTGCGTCCGCCGGTGCCGCGGTCCGGTCCGCCGTCAGGGACCTCCGCAACGGCGAGGCCGAGGTGGTCGTCGTCGGCGGCGCCGAGCGGATGACCAACATCGGCACCGCCGCGGCGACCGACGCCCTCGCCATCGCCGCCGACGACCTCTACGAGGTCCGCGCGGGGATGACCTTCCCCGGGGCGTACGCGCTGATGGCGCGGTCGTACTTCGACCAGTACGGCGGCTCTCGGGAAGATTTGGCCCACATCGCCGTGAAGAACCACGAGCACGCGCTGGTCAACGAGCACGCCCAGATACAGAAGGAGATCACCGTCGAGGACGCCATCGAGGCACCGACCATCGCCAGTCCGCTCGGTCTGTACGACTCCTGCCCCATCACGGACGGGGCCGCAGCGGCCGTGTTGACCACGGCCGAGTACGCCGCCGACCACGACATCGATGCCCCCGTCGCCATCACCGGCACCGGACAGGGCGGCGACAACCTCGCGTTACAGGACCGGCCACACCTCGCACAGACGCCCGCCGCTGACAAGGCCGCCGAGGAGGCGTACGGGGACGCTGGCATCGGCCCAGAGGACGTCGACGTCGCCGAGGTCCACGACTGCTTCACCATCGCCGAGGTGCTGGCCATCGAGTCGCTGGGCCTCTACGAACGCGGCGAGGGTATCCACGCGGCGACGAACGGCGAGACGGACCGCCACGGCGAGATGCCGGTGAACCTCTCGGGCGGTTTGAAGGCGAAGGGCCACCCGGTCGGTGCGACCGGCGTCGCCCAGTTGGCGACCGTCGCGTGGGTCTTAGACGGGACGCACCCGCGGGCGGACGCCGTCCCCGACGGCACCGTCGGCGTCGCACACAACGCCGGCGGCACCGTCGCGTCTACCACGGTCCACGTACTGGAGGTGAAAGCGTGACCGAACCCGCCCCCGACGGCCAGTACGACGAGTGGCTAGACGCCATCGAAGCGGACGGCGGGTACTACGTCGAGTGTGCGAACGGCCACGGCTGGCTGCCACCCCGTCGCGTCTGTCCCGAGTGTGGGTCCAGAGAACTGCGCGACGAACCGCTGCCCGACAGCGGCGACATCGTGACCCACACGACCATCACCGTCGCCACGCCGCAGTTCGAGGACGACGCCCCCTACGTCACCGCTATCGCCGACTTCGGTCCGGTGTCGGTGACGGGACTGGTCCGCGGGGTCGACCCCGAAGACGTCGAGATGGGAGCGGTCGTCGGCATCGAAGTCGGCGAACGGGAGACGACCGGCGACCGGGCCGTCGTCTTCCGGCCGCGTTAACCCTCGTTCTCGATGCGAATCTCCGCCGTCCGACCCCGGACCACGTCGACGAACTCGGCGGGGTGTTCGACGTGCGGGAGCAACAGCGAGTCGCCGAAGACGACCAGCGTCGCGTCGGCCCGTTCGGCCAGATCGCGCCCGTCGTCGAGCGGTGAAATGTCGGCGTCCTCGCCCCAGACCAGCGTTATCGGGACGTCGAGGTCCGCCAGCACGTCGCCGAGGTCCTCCTCCGGGTCCAAAAAGCCGGAGAGGAACGACGCCGGGGCGAACCGCGCGCCCTGCTGGTGGCCGCTCTGCCACTCGTAGTCGACGACTTCGTCGGTGAGGTTGGCCATGTCGTAGTAGCCGTGGTCGTCGTGGAAGTGGCGGATGGAGGCCTTCGAGACGACGAGGTTGAACAGCGCCTGTCCGATGACCGGCGACCGGAGCAGCGACCGGACCCAGACGTTCCGGTTGCCCATCGAGGAGTCCGTCGGGCAGACGAGGACGAGTTCGGCCACGTCGACGTCGCGGGCGGCGATAGCGGCATACGAGCCCGAAAGCGAGGAGGCGACGACGGTGGCGTCGTCGGTCTCGGCTTCGAGGAAGTCACGGACGAACGTGGTCAGGAGCGACGCCGAGTACAGCAGCGGCGGCCGATCCGAGTGGCCGTACCCCGGCAGGTCCGGCGCGAGGACGTGGTACTCCTCGGACAACCGCTCGAAGATAGCGTGGAACTCGTGGCTGGAAGCCGCCGCGTTGATGCCGTGCAGGAGGACCAGATCGGGGTCGTCCGGATCCCCGGCCTCCGTGTAGGCGACGTCGAAGCCACGCCAGCGGTAGGTCCGCTGGTCGCCCGGCAACAGCGGTTCGAACTCGTCGGCACGCGACTGGAGGACGCGATTGAGGAGTGCCGTCGTCCCGACCGCACCGACGGCGACACCCAGTGCCTTTCGGAGCTTCATACCCCGGTATACGGGCCGGACCCTGTTTATACGTGGTGGGGAGGGGTCGAAACGGCCCGGACGGTGGATGGGATGTTATAAGGGAACCCCGGAACAATCCCCGTCTGCCGCGCGCTGACGGGGCGTCGTCATCCGCGTGGTTTCCCTTCGCCCCTCACGGGGCGTTCTCGGCGTCGAGACACTCACGGAGCGGCGCGAGAACCTCGTCGACGACGGTGTAGGGGTCCGTCTCGCGAGCCATGACGGCGTCGACGGCCGACTCGATGCCGCCGTGGCGGTCGAGTTCGCCGGACACCAGTTCGTTTGCGTCCTCGCGCAACAGCGTCCGTATCTCCGCGGCGAACCGGTCACGGGCCTGTTGCTCTCGCTTGCCGGTCCGGTCGAGGTAGTCCGCGTGGTCCTCCAGCACCGAGATGAACGCCTCGACGCCCTCGCTCCGGTTCGCCACCGTCTCGACGATGGGCGGGTCCCACCGCTCGTCGGCCGCGTCGCCCTCGGTGTCAGGCCCTATCGCGCTCTCGTCCGTGGCCGCCATCGCACCGTGGTGGCCCGCCCCACCGCCCCGGCCCTGTAACATCTCTCGTAACTGCTGGACCGTGCGGTCGGCGCCGTCTAAGTCGGCCTTGTTGACGACGAACACGTCGCCGATTTCGAGGATGCCTGCCTTCAGCATCTGGACGTCGTCGCCGCTCCCCGGCGGGACGAGGACGGCCACCGTGTCGGCGGTCCGGACGATGTCGACCTCGTTCTGGCCGGCGCCGACCGTCTCGACGATTATCACGTCCTTCCCGAAGGCGTCTAGCGCGGTGACGGCGTCCGTCGTCGCCGTCGATAGCCCGCCGAGCGACCCGCGGGCCGACATCGACCGGAAGAACACGTCCATGTCACCGGCGTTCGAGGCCATGCGGATGCGGTCGCCCAGCACTGCCCCGCCGGAGTACGGCGAGGACGGGTCGATGGCGATGACGCCGACCGTGAGGCCGCGGTCGCGGTACTCGGCGGCCACCTTGTCGACCAGCGTGGACTTGCCGGCGCCGGGACTGCCCGTGACGCCGACGACGTCGGCGTGGCCGGTGTGCTGGTGTAACTCCGAGACGGTTTCCCGGTAGCCCGGCGAGCGGTTCTCTATCTTCGTGATGACTCGCGCCAGTGCGCTGTGTTTGCCCGCTAGCAGGTCCGCGACGAGGTCGCTCATCGATCGGGTGCGTGTTCGCGGATGTACGAGATCATCTCCTCCATCGACGCGCCGGGTCCGAATATCTCGTCGACGCCCAGCCCGCGGAGGTCGGCCTTGTCGTCGTCGGGGACGATGCCGCCGACGAGGACGAGACGGTCGTCGAAGGCGTCGTACTCTTTGAGGCCGTCGAGAATCTTCGGGACCAGCGTCTTGTGTGCCCCCGAGAGGATGGAGATGCCGACGACGTCTACGTCCTCCTGGACCGCGGCCTGCACGACTTCGTCGGGGGACCGGTGCAGACCGGAGTAGATGACTTCGAACCCGGCGTCGCGGAGTGCTCGTGCGATGACGTGGGCCCCTCGGTCGTGGCCGTCGAGGCCGACTTTCGCGACCAGACACCGGATGGTACGCTCGCCCTGCTCCTGCTCGACACTCATGCCACCTGCTACCACGGCGTGCGGTTTGACTCTTGCCCCCGCCCCACGGGGAAAACGAAGACTGGGGTACCCAGCGGACTACGCGGGGAAGACCAGATACGGCGCGACAAACAGCAGGAGAAACAGGAACAGCAAGACGAGGCCGTAGCCCGCGAGCGTTCCGGCGGCGGTCAGCCACGCGGGGTGGTCGAAGTGGTCGAGTGTCGTCGACATACCGACGTCGTCGGCCTCGCGTGCTATAGTGGTTCGGGCGAAACGCGGTGGACCGCGGTCAGTCCAGCCCGCGCTCTCGGATGCCGCTCCGAATCGTCTCGGCCCGCTTCCTGACGCGGTTGGCGTAGCGCTGGACCTTCTCCGGTTTCTCACCGTAGAAGGACGCCACCCAGTGGACGTCGACGTCGGATTGGGTGAGGAAGTACGCGACCAGCGTGTCGCGACCGGCCTGAATGATCGCCGGCGGGACGCCGCGCTCGCCGGTTCCGGCCTCCTCGAAGCCGTTGACGTCGAAGTAGACGTCGGCGTACAGCGCCGCCGTCTCCTCGTCTTCGAACTCGATACCGCAGTGCTCTGGCGCGTCGAACCGATACCGAGTCTCGCCGGCCGCGGTCTCGTACTCGACGATTCGCACGTCGAGGACGTACTCGCGGTAGAGAGACGCCGTGTCGGTCGTCGCCGGATCGTGAGTCTGGGACATTGAGTGGAGAGGGTGGGCTAATCGAGCCCGAGAGGTCGCGTGTTAGTTCTGCTCCGGCCGACAGACGCCGGGGCCCTTCCCGGGCTTGTCGTCGGACTCTCCCGGCGGTATCGAGGTGACCTGCCCGGTTCGCCCTTCGACGTCGAGCGCGTTACCGCCCTCGTCCGCGAGGGAATCGACGGTGACCGACAGTTCCGTCTGTCCCTTGCTCTGGCCGGTGAGTTCGAGCGTCGCCAGCGTGACGTCCATCGCACCGGCCTGTACGGTACCGACCGGGTCGCGTACGCTGATGGTCGCCGTGGTACCGTCGCCGCTGACGGTCGCCTCGGCGGCGTCGAGGCCCTCTGGCACCGAGACGCCGGTGATGTCGGCCACCCGAGCGTCCTCGACGGAGACGGTCATCTCGGCGGCGGTGAAACCGTCGGGGAGCGAGGACGCCGTCACGGCCGCCTCGGCCGTCGACTTGATGGCCGTCTCGACGGACGCCACGTCCACGACGAGGTTCGGTTCGTAGACGTACAGGCAGTCGTTGGGGTACGAGCGCGCCGGGCCGCCGAACCCGTCCTCACAGCACAGCACTCGGCCGTCGTCCATCACGTAGAGGTTGTCGATGTTGCGGAGGGCGCCGTCGGCGTCCGCGGGCGCGTCGGTGAAGTCCGGACCGACGATGACCGGTTCGAGCGTCGAGACGTTGTAGTCCGGTTCGAGTTCGGCGCGGTAGACGACACCGCCGTCGACGCGGTCGAGCTGGATGTCGCCCTGCTCGTTCGCGAGGTCGTCGTTGAACGACGAGATGCCGAAGTAGACGAAGTCGCCGGGACCGGCGCCGTCGATGCTGTCGACGCCCTCGGCCTTGTTGAACTCGATGGAAGCCCCGATTTCCTTCGCGGCGGCACGGGTTTCGAGGAACGGAATCTTCCGGAGGTCCTCGTCCACCTTGTCGGGTCCTTTCGACTCGTACTGCTCGGCCCACTCGACGATCTCCTCGTTGGTGACGTAGTTCTGGTTGCCGTTCTCGACGACCGCACGGTCGGCCTCTTCGATGGCTGCGTCGAGGTCAGACTCCCAGTCGGTCTCTGCGTGCGTTTCGAGGTAGTCGACCTGCGTGATGTCGTCGTACTCGGCGATCCACGACTCGATCTCGCGATTGCTCGCGTGACCGAGTTCCAGCCACTCGATTTCGAGCGGCGTGTCGGCCGGCGAGTTGCGGGTGCCCGCCTCGGCGGCGTTGGCAGCGTCGTTCGTAATCTTCGGGGCATAGAGCGTCCCCTCGACGTCCATCGGGTCGTCGTAGCTCGGAATCGGCTCGTCGGCGACGAACTTGTAGATGCCCTTGCTGTCGCCGTCGGAACAGCCGTAGACGGTCTGCTCGTCGGCCTGAATGTTCGGCGACTCCCACGCGGCCCGCCCCATCACGTAGTACTTGATCGGCTGTGGGGTCTCGGCCGTCGGCTCTCGAATGTCGACGTGGTACCCGTAGCGGTACGGGTTCGGGTAGGTGTCACCGATGGGGTCCATCGTGCTGCCGTACACGCCCTGATCCACCTGCTCGGCGCCCAGATAGTACGCGAGGAACTCGACGCCTTTCATCGCCCAGGAGCCCTGTACGTACCACGACTCGTCGCCGTAGTACTCGTCGACGGCGCTCTGGATGCCGGCCGGGTTCGGGCGGTTCCAGAACTGACACGCGCCGAGCAGGCCCTTGCCGGTGCCGGCCTCGACGACGTCGCCGACCGTCGTGGTCAGGGAGACGCGTACGTGAGCGTAGTTCTCCTCGGAGGAGATCATCGTGTTCCACGGGCTCCGGTCGCCGTAGCAGTTGATTCGGGTCCCGCCGAGTTCCCGGAACGGGTCGGTGTTTGCGAGGTTGATGGCGTTCTCCAGATCGGCCTCCCACTCGCCGTCCTCGGTCTTGCTGAGCGGAATCCGCGAGACGTTGCCGGGACTGTTCTCCCAGTTGGTGAACAGGTACCCCTCGGTCCCGTCGTCGTTCGACGGGACGAACTGGTTGCAGTCGGGGTTCGTGCCGGCCGCCCCGTACTGACTGCCGTCGAAGTTGTCCCACGAGATGTCGGTGCCGTCGGGCGTCTGTGTGACCCCGAGACGCTCTGTGCCGCCGTTTATCTCGTCGCGGCCCTGACCGAACAGCGTGTACTCGCCGTCGGCGGCGCGAATCTGCCGCTGTTCCGTATCGGACTGTGGCGTCGACAGTTCGTCGAAGTCGTCGTTGTCCCCGTCGAGTTCGAACTGGAACCCGCTGAAGTATCCGACTCCGGCCGTGTCGAACGGCGGTTGGTTGTCCTCCGATGGGTGCTGGAGGCTGTACAGCAGCGACCCGTCCTCGAAGACGAACGGGCCGGTGACCTCGGCACCGAACGCCGTCGAGGAGAACCGCTTCAGTGACCCCTTCACGCTGGGTGCGCCGGGAGTGTTCGTCTCGGCGACTTCTTCACCACTCGCGACCCCGGCGACACTTGCCCCCAGTGCCGCAGCGACCGTACTAGAAATCAGTGTCCGTCGAGTTAGATCGACCATGCACGTGTCCGCTGGCCATCGGAGGTAAGAATCGTTTATATGACTGCAGTATATGGCTATGGCCGACACGTAGACGAACGTACCTGAATAGTCAGTGCTACCGAGCGAAAACCGCCAGCCTACGACGGAGTCGGGAGGTACACGGCCCTGATGCGACCGGGTACTGGCGGGACACTCACAGGGCACATCTCGCAGAAGGGCACCTCGTATCGGTCGACTACATCCCCATGTCGGCGGCCGCCTCGGGGACCGGCAGCGCGTTCGGCGAGGTCCCGAGCAACTCGGCGGCGTGGTCCAAGGCCATATCGAACCCGTAGTAGCGTTCGAGTTCGTCGCCGTCGGCGCTGGGCCTGACCTTCAGCATCGCGTACCCCTCGACGTTCTGGGCGATGGCGGCCGTGCGGCCGTCCGCCTCGAACGTGAGCAGTCGCTCCGTCTCGGTCTCTCGATAGCGGGCGGTGATATCGTCGGCCGTCGCTTCCGTCGGGTCCTCGGTGTCTGCCATCGGTTCGACGTTCGGACCACACCCAATGAAATCTGTCGGTGTACGGCAGGTGGAAGACTTATGTCCGCGACTGCGCTGATTCCGGACATCGTGACGCCGACAGTCCGCGAGGCGCTCGCTCGTCGGTTTGCCATCGACCGCCGGGCTCTCGCCGCGTTTCGTATCTCGCTTGCGTTCGTGGTCCTCGTCGACCTCACACGCCGCTTGCCGGACCTCGTCGCCTTCTACACCGACGCCGGCGTCCTCCCTCGGTCGGTGTTGGGCACGCTCTACCCCGGGTGGGACGTCATCTCGTTACACGCGCTCTCGGGGGCCGCGTGGGTACAGGGACTCCTGTGTCTCGCCGCCGCCGTCGCTGCGCTATCGCTGCTCGTCGGCTATCGGACCCGACTCGCGACGTTCGTCTCGCTCGTCCTCCTCGTCTCGATACAGGTCCGGAACCCGTTCGTGCTCAACAGCGGGGACGTACTCTTGCGCCGACTGCTGTTCTGGGGCCTGTTCCTTCCTCTCGGAAGCCGCTGGGCCGCCGACGCCACCGAGGGGGCGGCCGACGACCACAGCGTCGTCGGTCCCGCCACGGTCGGGTTGCTGGCACAGATTGTCGTCGTCTACGCCACAAACGCCGTCGTCAAACTCAGAGCCGACGTGTGGCTTCGGGGCGACGCGGTCCGCTACGTCTTCCAACTGGACCACTTCACCGTCCTGCTCGGTGACGTCGTCGCCGGGTGGGCACCGCTCCTGACGCTCGTCGACTGGCTCTGGGTCGGGATGTTGCTGACCTCGCCCTTGCTCGTCGTCCTGACCGGGTGGCGTCGGGCGGCGCTGGTCGGCGCGTTCGTCGGCGCCCACCTCGGGATGGTGCTGACGCTCTCTATCGGCGTGTTCCCGCTGGTCTCGGCGACGGGGTTGCTCGCGCTGTTCCCGAGCGTCGTCTGGGACCGCGCCGCGGACCGCCTCCGGCCGCTGGCGTCGCTCTCGGCAGTCGGTTCGGGACGGACGCCGCTGGCCGACCGCGTTCCAGCGCTCTCTCGCATCGCCCGCGCGCTCGCGGCCTGCTGTCTGGCCGTGATTCTGGTGACGAACGCCGTCGGACTCGGCGTCGTCGCCGCGCCGGCGGGCACGCCGGACCGACTGACGGACCGCTCGTGGGACATGTTCGCGCCGTCGCCGCCGCTGGCGACGTGGTGGTACGAAGCCCCCGCGAACCTGACCAGCGGCGAGCGCGTCGACGCACTCACCGGGGAGCCCTACGACCGCTCGCGCCCGACCGAGGCCGCGTCGCGGTACCCGAACGAGCGCTGGCGGAAGTTCCTCGACGACGCCCGTACCGAACCCAGACTCCGCCGCTCGCTGGCGACGTTCCTCTGTGAGCGGTGGAACCGGACCCACGACGACGGGATGACGGCGGTGAGCCTGTGGGTGGCGACGGAGCGGACGGACCTCGACGGTCCAGAGACGGTCGAGCGTGAGCGGTTGGGGCGGTATCGCTGTGGCGCCGTCCGGACCGGTCGGTGACCGCCGTGACCGGCGCGAAGTCGAAACACCCGAAGGGGTGCCCGACGTGCGTCCGGCCATGGCGAAGTGGTTCCAGAGCGGGCGGCGGCGGGACATGTGCGTCATCCTCGCCGGGGCCGAGGACGGCGAACTGACGGGCCAACGGCTCAAGACGCGCCTCGAACGGCGGTACGACGCGCGCATCGAACCGAAGAGCTTCTACGGGGCGCTGGAGGCGATGGCGGACGCCGGGTTCGTCCAACACCGCACCGACGGCATCGCCGACAAGTACTCGCTCACCGAGGGCGGCGAGCGTCGCCTGCGCGAGCACTACGCGTGGATGGGCGAGAATCTCGGAGACGCGGACGGCGAACAGTAACTCATACTGGTGGCTGTAACAAACTGAAGTGATTCGCCACCCCGGGGTGGCGAATATCGTTACGAACTTACAGCCACCAGTATCAGTCCAGCAACTCGTCGGCGATGGTGTTGCGGAGGACTTCGCTGGTCCCCTCGTATATCTCGTTGAGTTTGGCGTCGCGGTAGAACCGCTCGACGGGGAAGTCCTTCGTGTAGCCGTAGCCGCCGTGGATCTGGATGCCCTCGTTGGCCACCTCGCGGGAGACTTCGGAGGCGTACAGTTTGGCCTGTGCGGCCTCCTTGACGTAGTTCTCGCCGCGCATCTTCAGGTCGGCGGCCTGATGCATCAGCAGTCGGGCGGCCGACGTCTTCGTGTCCATGTCCGCGAGTTTGTGCTGGATGGCCTGAAAATCGGAGATGGGGCGGTCGAACTGCTCGCGGTCCTGTGCGTACTGCAGGGCTTCGTCCAGCGCGGCCTGTGCGATGCCGACGCCCCGGGCGGCGATGGTGATGCGCCCGCCGTTGAGCGTCTTCAGCGCGTGGACGAACCCGCGGCCCTCGTCGCCGAGGCGGCGTTCCTCGGGGAGGTACATGTCGTCGAACCGCAGTTCCGCCGTCGGACAGCCCTTGTCACCGAGTTTGTGCTCCGTGCCCTCCACGACGAACCCGTCGTCCTCCTCGGGGCGGACGACGAACGAGGAGATGCCCTTGTTGCCCGCCTCTGGGTCGGTCTTCGCGAACAGGACGACCGTATCTGCGACGGAGCCGTTCGATATCCACAGTTTCCCGCCGTCGACGACGTAGCCGTCGCCGTCGGGTTCGGCCGTGGTCGTCATCGCGGGCACGTCGCTCCCGGCGCCGGGTTCCGAGAGCGCGAACGCGCCGACCTCCTCGCCCTCGGCCATCGGGGTGAGGTACGTCTCCTTCTGGGCCTCGTCGCCGAACTCGTAGACCATGTTGCAGGCCAGCGAGATGTGGGCGGCGACGATGGTGCCGAGGCCCCCGCTCCCGCGGGAGATCTCCTCCAGTGCCATCGCATAACTGTGGTAGTCGAGGCCGGCGCCGCCGTACGCCTCGGGGATGGGCATCCCCATCAGCCCCAACTCGGCCATCTGGTCGACGAGGTCCCACGGGAACTCGTCCGTCTCGTCTATCTCGGCCGCGCGCGGAACCACCTCCTCGTCGACGAACTCCGCGACCATCTCCTGTATCTGGCGCTGCTCCGCTGTGGGACTGAACTCCATGTGTCAAGGTATCGAGGGCCGTGACTTTACTGTTCGGCAACGCCCAGTCGGTTGTCCGCTATCGTATTCCGGCCGCCACGGCGGGTCAGTCGTACTCGTAGAACCCCGCGCCGGTCTTCTTCCCGAGGTCACCGGCGGCGACCTTCCGCTTGAGGAGGTACGCCGGTTTGTACCGGTCCCCGAGTTCCTCGTGGAGCGTTTCGCTCGCGTCGAGGACGACGTCGAGGCCGATGTGGTCGGCCAGTTCCAGCGGCCCCATCGGGACGTTCGTCCCGAGGGTCAGTCCGCGGTCGATGTCGGCCATCCCGGCGACGCCCTCGTCGTAGGCGCGGATACCCTCGTTTATCCACGGCATGAGGACGCGGTTGACGACGAAGCCGGGTTTGTCGTCGGCCTCCCACGTCTCCTTACCGAGGTCCTTCGCGAACGCGTGTCCCAGTGTGAGCGTGTCCGCGCCCGTCTTCTCGCCGACGACGACTTCGACGCCTTTCATCACCGGGACGGGGTTCATGAAGTGGAGGCCAAGCACTCGCTCGGCCCGGTCGACGACGCTGGCGATGGTGGTTATAGAGAGCGTACTGGTGTTCGTCGCGAGTACCGTCTCGGTCCGACAGGTGTCCGCAAGGTCCTCGAAGACGGACTGCTTGACGTCCATATCCTCCGTGACCGCTTCGACCACGAGGTCACAGTCGGACAGGTCGGCGAGGTCCGTCGTCCCTTCGATGCGGTCCCGGGCGCGGTCGGCTTCCGACCGGGTCAGTTCGTCCCGGGCGACGAGACGACCGAGGCTCTCGTCGATGTCGTCGAACCCCGCGGAGACGAACTGCTGTTCGACGTCGCGCATCACGACGTCGTAGCCCGAAGCGGCGGCGACCTGCGCGATGCCGTTGCCCATCGTGCCGGCACCCACGACGCCGACGCGGTCGATGTCGTCGAGTTGCATACCCGTCGGTTCGACCCGTGTTCGTGTAAGTCTGCCGACCTTAGACGAATAGTAACTACCCTTACCATTCAATAAATGTGTGACTAACCACCATGCTCAAACCCAACGAGGGCGGCGCTACCGAATAATTGACTCGCTCCGTAGTAAATGTCAGCAACAAGATACTTATGGTGTGGGGAAGAAGCAGGGAGTGACGACACACTGGGAATCACTCGCCGGACGGCCCCACTCCCGAACTGACCGGCGCGCCACCCAGCCCCACCATAGATGAGCAAATCACTCGACGCCCCGGCCACCCAGGCCGATCGGACGGTCGCACAGGTCATCGACACAATCGCGGACGCGGCGAGCGACGTTCGAACAGCCATCGCGACGGAACGCGAACACAGCGGCACGGTCAACCCCAGCGGCGACGAGCAACTGGCGGCCGACCTCCGGGCGGACGAACTGTTCGAGGAGCGCATCCTCGGCATCGACGGCGTGGCCACCTACGCCAGCGAGGAACGCGAGGAAGTCGCGACCAGCGACGGACGCCTGCACGTCGCGATGGACCCCCTCGACGGGTCCTCGAATCTGGAACCCAACAGCGGCATGGGTACCATCTTCGGCGTGTACAGCGAGCGCCCGCCCACGACGGGCCGGAATCTGCTGGCCGCCGGGTTCGTCATCTACGGGCCCGTCACGTCGATGGTCGTCGCCCGCGACGGCCGCGTGAAAGAGTACGTCCTCGGCGACGACCGACGCGTGGTCGACGACGACGTGACCGTCCCCGAGGACCCGACCGTGTTCGGGTTCGGCGGCGGCGTCGACTCGTGGACGGACGACTTCCGGACGTTCGCCGAGGAGATTCGCCGCGAACTCAAACTCCGCTACGGCGGCGCGATGATAGCCGACATCAATCAGGTGCTCACGTACGGCGGCATCTTCGCGTATCCCGCCCTGCAGTCCCGACCCGAAGGGAAACTACGTCTCCAGTTCGAGGGCCAACCGATGGCCTACATCGTCGAGGCCGCCGGTGGCAGGTCCTCGAACGGCGAACAGTCGCTCCTCGACCTGAACCCCGACGAACTCCACGAGCGCACGCCGCTTCACCTCGGTAACGCGTCGCTCATCGACCGCCTCGAATCCGAGACCGGTCAGTAACCGAGGTATATCGCCAGCGCTTTTAGAATACCGTAGACCACGACGACCAGTCCCACGAGGGCGCTCAGTATCGTCCCGACGATACCGCTGGGCCACAGCGCCAGCGGGTTCGGCACGGACGGGAGCGTCGGGACGCCCGGCAGTGCGATCCCGCCACCACCGCTACTGACGGTGGCGACTCGCCGGCTTCCGACTTCGAGTGGACCGCCCTCGGGCAGTTCTCTGGCGAACTCCGTCGTGCGCACCTCGCCCGCCGGCACCGTCACTTCGCGGGTGGCGAGCGTCGAATCGTTCAGAAAGAGGGTGACGAGGTAATCGCCTGTCGCGGTCCCGCGATTCGTGAGATTCACCGTGACGACGACCCGGTCACCGACCGAGAGGTCGGCGGCGTCGGCGGTGGCGTTCGTGACCCGGATGTTCGGTGTCCCCGCTCGGTCCGTCCGCTCGGTCGGCGTCGTGGTGACCTGTTCGGTCGGCGTCGCGGTTTCCCGCTCGGTCGGCGTCTCGGCCGTCACGGCGGCGGTCCGTGATCTGTCGAGACCCACAGCGAACCGCGAGAGCCCCGGTGCCGTCGCCCGGTAGACGACGCGCGACTCGCCGCGCTCGACGACGGTCGTTTCCAGCGCCGCCCAGCCACCGTCGTCACGGTACAGCGTGACCGCCTCGGGGGCGACGCCGGAACGATCCAGCGCCGCCCGGTCGACGGCGAACCGGAGCGTCACGCCCTCGGCCGGCACGCCGCCGTGGTCTATCTCGAACACCGCGAGTCCAGCGTCGCCCGTCGCCGTCGCGAGCGAGGGCGGCGTCCGATTTCGCGCCGCGAGTGCGACCGGAACGGTCCCGTTGTCGGGCAACGAGGCCGTCACTCGCAGCAACGAGGCGTTGGCGCCGGACACGAGCGGTCTGTCGTCGGACGGCCCGAGCGTCTGTGCGAACCCCGTCCCGTCGACCGTCGCCGTCGCGTGGGTCGCGTTGATCCGTGTGAGATTGACAGTGCCGGAACTGCCGTTGGCCGTGGCGACGGTCACTGTCTTCGTGGCGACGGCAGTGTTGCCGAACGGGTCCGTCACTTCGACGGCTATCTCGTGGGTGCCCGGCGTCGCGAACGCGACGCGAATCGACTCGCCCGGGATGATGGTGCCGCCGTCGACGCGCCAGCGGTAGCGCTCGATTCGCTGGTCGTCCGTGGCGTTGGCCGCAGAGAAGTTCACCGGGTCGCCGACGGTGGCGTTCTCGGGGCCTTCGAGCGTGACGTTCGGTGCGGACCCGTCGTAGCGGAACTTCTTCAACCGGCTGAACCTGACGCTGTTGTTGTAGCGGTCGGTGGCCGACATCCAGAGGACCGCGTACTGCCCCTCCTCCGGGAACGTATAGCGAGCCGTGTACACCGCCGTGTCGCCGACGGATTCGGTGAAGTTCGAACGGTTCAGTTCGTCCGTCGTCGGTCCGCCGATGCTGACGCGGAGGGCGGAGAGTCGTTCGTTCGTCTCCGCCCGGATCTCGACGGTCGATTCGTTCACGCGCTGCAACTCGAACGAACGATACCGCGGCGTCGTGGAGTCCATCCCCGAGACGGTGACAGTCCCTTCGTCGAGTTCGTTACGCGCACTGTCCTTGATAGCGGCGCCGCTCCGGATGCCGATAGAGACGTTGTTGGTGTCGACTCGGTCGTCGAGAAACAGGGACACGCGGGCTCCGGTGCGGTTCTTCCCGTCGACGTCGAGTGACGTGACGGAGACGTTCGCGACGGACCCGGCAGTCAGGGCGAAGTCTTCGGCCTGAATGCTCTCGGGGTCCAGCGTGCCGTTGTCGTAGACGGTCACGTGGATCGTCGTCGCGTTCCCCTTCGTCGCGTTCCCCCACTCCGGCGGCGTGGTGTCGGCGGCCGCGACGGCCCCACTTGCGACGACGGTGAGGGCGCCGAGGAGTATCGCCGCGAGGAGACCGCGACGAATCCACCCGGCAGCACGACGGCCTCGCTTCACCCCGACGCTGGCGACGCTCATTGCCAGCCAGTTGCCTACGACCGGTTATCAATCGACCGGCGACATTACGAGCGATGATAATCGAGCCGCGAGCGGGGCAAGGACTGTGACCCCTGGGGCCGTGGGACACGGTATGAAGGTTCGTATCGCCGCAGACGCGAGCCGCGACGAGGCGTCGGCCATCGCCGCCGCCGTCGCCGAACACGTCGGGGAGCGAGTCGAAGTGTACGTCGGCGACAGCGACGACCCCACGTTCGTCGAATCGGTCGCCGAAGCCGACACGGACGACGCGGGGACCGACGACAGCGGCGACGCCGACGAGGCCAGCCCCACCGAGCGCGAGGAGCGACTCCGCGAGGAGATAGCGGATATCGAGCGCGGCGGCCCGGAGAAGTACCGCGAGCGCCTCGCCGAACAGGGCAAACTGTTCGTCCGCGACCGACTCGAACTCTGGTTCGGCGAGGACGGACTGGACTTCGAAGACGGCCGGTTCGCCAACTTCGACGCGTGGCACGCCGACAGCCCAGAAGTCGAGGAGTACGACGACGGTACTCGCCTCCCCGCCGACGGGATGCTCACCGGCGCGGCGACGCTGGACGGCCGCAGGGTCCACGTCGCCGCCAACGACTTCACTGTCAAAGCGGGCTCGGTGGCCGAGCGCGGCGTCGAGAAGTTCCTCCGCCTCCAGCAACGCGCCCTCAAGAC
This sequence comes from Haloarcula pellucida, assembly GCF_014647235.1. Taxonomy (GTDB): domain Archaea; phylum Halobacteriota; class Halobacteria; order Halobacteriales; family Haloarculaceae; genus Haloarcula; species Haloarcula pellucida. The sequence goes on along the minus strand of NZ_BMOU01000001.1, from coordinate 392,958 downwards.
CGGGCGGCCCGCGCTCTACCTCGTCGACTCCTCGGGCGGTCGCATCGACCAGCAACGGGGCTTTTTCGCCAACCGCGAGGGCATCGGGAAGTTCTACTACAACCACTCCATCCTCTCCGGCGCCGTCCCGCAGATATGCGTGCTGTACGGCCCCTGTATCGCCGGTGCGGCCTACACCCCGGTGTTCTCGGATTTCACCGTGATGGTCCGCGGGATGAGCGCACTGGCTATCGCTTCCCCGCGGATGGTCGAGATGGTCACCGGCGAGGACATCGACCTCGAAACGCTGGGGGGCCCCGACGTCCACGCCCGACACTCTGGCAGCGCCGACCTCGTGGCCGACGACGAGGAACACGCCCGCGAACTGGTCGCGGACCTCGTCACCTATCTGCCGGACAACGCCGAGCAGAAACCGCCGAGTGCGGAGACCGTCGCGCCGGCGAAGTCCCCCGGGGGACTGGACGGCGTCGTCCCGACGGAGCCAAACAAGGGGTACGACATGCATCGGGTCATCGAGCGAGTGGTCGACGGGGACTCCTTCTTCGAACTCCAGCCCGAGTACGGCAGGGAGGTTCTGACCGGGTTCGCCCGCATCGACGGCCGCTCGGTCGGTATCGTCGCCAACCAACCGGCCCAGCGTGCGGGCGCTATCTTCCCGGACTCGGCCCGCAAAGCCGCCGAGTTCGTCTGGAAGTGTGACGCCTACAACGTCCCGCTCCTCTATCTCTGCGATACGCCGGGGTTCATGGCCGGGTCGGGCGTCGAGAAAGAGGGGATTCTGGAGGCCGGCAAGAAGATGATCTACGCAACGTCTTCGGCCACCGTCCCGAAGCAGTGTGTCGTCGTCCGAAAGGCCTACGGCGCGGGCATCTACGCCATGTCCGGGCCGGCCTACGACCCGGAGGCGACGCTCGCGCTCCCGAGCGGTGAAATCGCGATTATGGGTCCCGAAGCGGCTATCAACGCCGTCTACGCGAACAAACTCGACGCCATCGACGACCCGGAGAAACGAGCCGAACGCGAACGGGAACTCCGCGAAGAGTACCGCGAGGACATCGACGCCCACCGGATGGCGAGCGAAGTCGTCATCGACGAAATCGTTCCGCCAAGCGACCTACGGGCGGAGCTGGCCGCTCGTTTCGAGATGTACGAAACCGTCGAAAAAGACCGCCCCGAGAAGAAACACGGAACCGTCCTCTGATGCCTCACTCGGCGTCGATCATCACGTCACTGGCCTTCACGACGGCGCTGATCTCGTCGCCCGGAACGAGATTGAGTCGCTCCGCGGAGTCGCGAGTGATCGTCGACGTCACCGTCTGGCCGTCGTCGAGTTCGACCACGACTTCGGCCATCACGCCGTCCATCTCGACGGCCGTCACGGTTCCTCGGAGGGAGTTTCTGGCACTGAGTGTCATGTGTCTTGTTGGCTGTTCTACCATATATACCTCCCGTCGGCACTCGTATCGCCGCCTCACGAAGACGGTGCCAGTGACCGCACCAGCACCGCCGACGCGAGCGCCGTCAGGCCCACGTCGCGTATCATCACGTCGACGAACAGGCCGCCCTCCGTGACGCCGACGACGGCGAGGTACGCGGCCGTCGCGGCCAGCGAGACGGCCGCCACCGCCGCCGCGGCCGACGTGTAGCGGTCGGCGACCAACACCGCGCCGAACCCGATTTCGAGGACGCCGTTGAGCAGCATGAACTGAACCGGAGTGACGAGGAGCAACGGAGCCAGCCAGTCCACCACGTACGCCGCCCATACGTCCGGCGCGAGGAGTTTGTGGACGCCAGCGAGTACCAACATCGCGCCGAGACCGACGCGGGCGACGGCGTCCGGATCCAGCCTCTCTACGAGTGCGGAAGCGCGTGCGGCGGCCATACTCGATTCGAGGAGCGCCGGAGAGAAAACCGCTCGGACCGACTCACTCGCTCCCGAGAGCTCCCCGAGTCAAGTCGGGCGTCCCGCGGACCCCGACCACCGCCGTCGCCAACCCGAACGCCAGCGCACCCGCGAGGCCGACCGGACTGGCGACGAGTTCGTTCAACACGGGTCGTTCTGTGACGGCGTAGACGACCACGAGTCCGGCGGAGCCGTTGAACACGCCGTGGAACAGCGCCGCGGCCAGCACGGATTCGGCACGGAGAACGACGTAGGTGTACAGCGGCGAGAACGCCACGCAGGCCACGACCATCATGCCGACGCCGAGGACCGGAAACGAGGGGAAGTTGTACCCGTCGAGGATGATAGGGGCGTGCCAGAGCCCCCAGAGCGCGCCGATGACGCCCGACGCCTTCCAGAACCCCAGCGGCGCGAGTTCCCACAGGAGATAGCCCCGCCAGCCGAACTCCTCGCCGAAGGCGAACACGGCGTTGACGGTGGTGCCCAGCGCGAGGACGAGACCGAAGGTAACGAGGACGCCCGCGACGCCGCCCGGGAGTGCGATACCGGGAAGCGCGTCGGCGCTCGGATCGAAGGCGATGCCCGGGACGGCTACCGAGAGCGCCAGCGTCAGTCCGACGAGGGGCAGCGCCAGCAGCGCCGCGACGGCTAGCCACCGGCGGCGACCGACGCGCAGTCCGACGGCCCCCGGCGCGAGGCCCGACGTGAGCGTGGCGACGAGGCCGGCGACCATCGGCGTGAACATGTACGCCGGTGCCAACGCGACCATCCGGACGCCGGTGCTCAGCGAGACGGCGACGAGGGCCGCCGCCAGACCTGCGAGCGTGAGGCCGAACGTGGCGAGTCGCCGGCGGTCGGGCACGGTCATCGTCAGTCCTCGGCGCGCTGGACGAGGGCCGTTCGCTCGAAGGAACACACCAGCGTGTCGTCCTGCTTGTACACGTCGACCCGCATGGTGACGACGCCACGTTCCTCGTCGCTGGTCAGTCGCTTCTCGGTCACCGTCGTCTCGGCGCGGAGCGTGTCGCCGTGGAACACCGGCGAGGGATGCTCCACGTCGTCGTACGAGAGGTTCGCGACGATGGTGCCGTCCGTCGTGTCGGGAATCGTCAGGCCCACGGCCAGCGACATCGTGTAGAGGCCGTTGACGAGGCGCTCGCCGAACTGCGTCTCGGCGGCGAACTCGGCGTCTAAGTGGAGCGGTTGCTGGTTCATCGTCAGGTCACAGAAGCGCTGGTTGTCGCTCTCGCTTATCGTCCGTCGCTTCGCGTGGTCGATGGTCTCGCCTTCGGTGAACTCCTCGTAGTACAGGCCGCCCATGTGGTGGCCGACGCCCGCCGGTCCCTTAGGCTGTGGGGCGGTGAACGATGGCCTACTTTCTTAGTCACTGGACCGGAATTTTCGAAGGTGTCCCTCCGCTCGATTGTCGCTGGATGGCTCCCCGAGGCTCCGCCGACGTGGGACCAAGTCATCGTGACCGCCCTCGCGTCCGTGTCGACGGCCCTCACTATCTACGAGAGCGATGCTGTCTCGTGGGTGGCCCTCGGGGGAGCCTTCGCCGTGACCGTCGCCGTCGCCGGGCCGGTGGCGCAGTCGTCGGTCGGACGGCGACTTCGCCAGCGAGCGCCCAGACTCGGGCGCCGCGCCGTGGCCGCCGGTATCGCCCTCTTCGCCGTCGGCGTCTGGGTGACTGTACGGACCATCACCGTCCCGGCGTCGGTCCTCACGGCGCTTGGAACCGGAATCGTGTTCGGGGTCGCGGTACTGGTGGTGTTTCAGGCCGCCTACACCGGGACGATCTCCGGGTGGTCGGAGCGGCGACCGAAGTGAGAGTGTCGCGCCGGGCACCACCAGCGCCGACACTTACGGACCGGGGCGCCAAACGAGAGCGTATGCCCCGCAGAAGCGTCCTGTTCTCCCCCGGCGACGAGCCAGAGAAGCTACGGAAGGCACCGCGTAGCGACGCCGACGTGGTCGTCTTCGACCTCGAAGACGCCGTCGTCCCCGACGCCAAACCCGCCGCCCGCGAGACCGTCCGCGACGCACTCGCCGAGGTACTGCCGGCCGACTGTGAGGTCTGTGTCCGGGTCAACCCCGTCGGCTCGGGGGCGGCCGACGACCTCGCCGTCGTCCTCGCCGGGCCAGCACCGGACAGCGTGATGCTCCCGAAGACTCGGAACGCCGAGGACGTCGAGTTGCTGGCCGACCTCCTCGAGGAGGCCGACGTCGACTGCCCGATACTCGCCCTCGTCGAATCCGCGGCGGGGATCCTCCACGCCGAGGCTATCGCGGCCGTCGAGGCGACGGACGCGCTGGTGTTCGGGGCCGAGGACCTCGCCGGGGACATCGGTGCGACGGGGAGCGAGGACCGTAGCGAAGTCTCCCACGCCCGTCAACACGTCGTCCTCGCGGCACGGGCGGCCGACGTGACGCCCATCGACACGCACTTTCCCAACTTCACCGACGACGCGGGCCTCCGTCGGGACGCCCGCCGGGCGCTCCAGTTGGGGTACGACGGCAAACTCGCCATCCATCCCGCGCAGGCGACGGTCGTCAACGACGTGTTCACGCCCGACGACGACAGGGTCGCGTGGGCCGAGCGGATTCTACGCGCCCGCGACGAAGCCGACGGGGGCGTCTTCGTCGTCGACGGCGAGATGATAGACGCCCCGCAGATTCGACAGGCCGAGCGCGTCCTCGAACGAGCGGGCGTCGACCGGTCACAGTAGTCTGGTTCCCACGAAGGCGGGCGCCGACCATGGCCGGCGGCACCCTTTTGTCGCCACTCTTCGACGGAGTACGTATGTCTGACGAGGTGAACCCGTTCGAGAGCTTACAAGAGCAGATCGACGACGCCGCCGCCTACCTCGAGTACTCCACGGACGTTCTCGAACGCCTGAAACACCCCGAACGCGTCCTCGAAACGAGCCTCTCCGTCGAGATGGACGACGGTTCGGTCGAGGTGTTCAGGGCCTTCCGCTCGCAGTTCAACGGCGACCGCGGCCCGTACAAAGGCGGGATTCGGTATCACCCGCAGGTGTCCCGCGACGAAGTGAAAGCCCTCTCCGGGTGGATGGTGTACAAGTGCGCCGCCGTCAACATCCCCTACGGCGGCGGGAAAGGCGGCATCAAGTTCGATCCGCGCGAGTACTCCGACAGCGAAGTCGAACGCATCACGCGGTCGTTCGCGAAGGAACTCCGGCCCATCATCGGCGAGAACAAGGACATCCCCGCGCCCGACGTCAACACCGGCCAGCGGGAGATGAACTGGATAAAGGACACCTACGAGACGTTAGAGAACACGACCGAACCCGGCGTCATCACCGGGAAGGCGCCCGAGTCCGGCGGGAGCGCTGGCCGGGTCGAGGCCACGGGTCGCTCGGTGATGCTGACGACCCGCGAGGCGTTCGAGTACCTCGGCAAGGACGTCGAAAACGCCACCGTCGCCGTGCAAGGGTACGGCAACGCCGGGTCCGTCGCCGCGAAACTCATCGACGATCTGGGTGCGAACGTCGTCGCCGTCTCTGACTCCTCTGGGGCCGTCTACAATCCCGACGGGTTCGACGCCCGCGCAGCGAAAGCCCACAAGACCGAAACCGGGTCCCTCGCCGGGTTCGAGGGGGCGACCGAGGAACTGAGCAACGAAGCCCTCCTGACGATGGACGTCGACCTGCTGATTCCGGCGGCACTGGAGAACGCAATCGACGAGACGGTCGCCACCGACGTACAGGCCGACATAATCGTCGAAGCAGCCAACGGCCCGCTGACGCCCCGGGCCGACGACGTCCTCTCGGAGCGTGACGTGGTCGTCTTCCCCGACATCCTCGCCAACGCTGGCGGCGTGACGGTGTCGTACTTCGAGTGGGTCCAGAACCGCCAGCGGTTCTACTGGGACGAGAGTCGCGTCAACGACGAACTGGAGCGGATCATCACGACGGCGTTTCGCGACCTCGTCGATACCTACGAGCGCACCGACGCGCCGAACTTCCGAACGGCGATGTACGTCGTCGCCATCGAGCGGGTCGTCGACGCGGCCGAGGAAGGCGGCATCTGGCCCTGATCGGCCGCCTCTCGACGCAGTGTCTGGCACCGCCGCAGTTTTCCCCGTGTCGCCCCAAGCCCCGGTATGCCCGTCTTCGAGCGAGAGGTCCGCGTGTCGGCGCCGCTGTCGGAAGTCTGGGAGTTTCACTCGACGGCCGACGGCCTCGTGGCCCTCACTCCGGACTGGATGCACCTCAGGGTCGAGGAGACGCGCGGGCCGGACGGGGAACCAGACCCCGAGGTACTGGAACCGGGGTCGGTCGTCGTCTCCTCGGTCAAGCCGTTCGGCGTCGCGCCGCGCCAGCGCTGGGTCTCCGAAATCGTCGCCCGCGACGAGGGCGAGGACGAAGCGATGTTCCGCGACGTGATGACCGAGGGACCGTTCCCCGAGTGGGAGCACACCCACCGGTTCCGGGCCGACGGCGACGACGCGACCATCGTCCACGACCGGGTGGAGTACGAACTCCCCGGCGGACCGCTCGGACGCGTCGCGGGGCCGCTGGGCTTTCTCGGGATGGAACCGATGTTCCGGTACCGACACCGGGAGACTCGGGCGTTGCTCGAAGCCTAACCGTCCAGATACTGCGTCGCCGTCTCCTCGACGGCGACCGGGACCCCACGAACCGCCGACCGGCCGTCGAGTTCGACGGTCACGGTCACCGTTCGGGGGGCGACCGACAGCACCCGGTCGAGTGGAACGGTCGGTTCGCTCACGACCTCACCGTCACGATTCCGCGTGGTACCGTAGTCGACGGTGACGACGAGTCCGAACACGAGGCTGCGTATCCCCCGACCGAGACCGGCGTCAGGTTCGTCGAGTCGGTCCTCGACGGTCGGAACGACTCTCTCGGCGGCGTGTTCGAACGCCGTCCAGCGGACCCATTCACCGAAGGGTTCGGTCCCGCCGTCCTCGCGAACGGCGTCACGGTCGGGGAGGTACGTGACTGCGTCGGCGTCGACAGTCTTCGTCGTCTCGACCGGGGCGCCGCTAGGCCGGTGGAGGGCCCCGTCCGCGGCGATGTCCGCTCTGGTCGCGTCCGCGACTGCCGTGGCACCGACCAGCGCCGCGAGCCCGCCGCCGATGCCGGCGAGGTATCGTCGTCGGTTCATGTCTGTATGCTGGACGAATCGGGGAATAAGCCTTCAGATGGGTCAAGCGGCGTTTGTAGCGTCGCTCCGGCACGGTCGCGTACCGACCACCGGCGGGCGTACATTTATCCACCGCTGTGACTCACTGACACACATGACGGACGTACTGGTCGTCGGCGGCGGCCCCGCCGGCCTGAGCGCCGCACTGTTCACTGCCAAGAACGGTCTCGACACGGTGGTCTACGACACCGACGAGACGTGGCTTCACAGTGCGCACCTGTTCAACTACCTCGGTATCGAGTCGAAGGACGGCGAGGCGTTCCTCGAAGACGCCCGCGAACAGGTCGAAGGGTTCGGCGTCGACCGACGCGACGGCGAGGTGACGGGCGTCGAGCAGTCCGACGGCGGATTCGTCGCCACCACCGAGGACGGCGAGACAGAGGCGGCGTATCTCGTCCTCGCGACGGGCACCGACCGGTCGCTGGCGGAAGAACTGGGCTGTACGTTCGACGGCGACGTGGTAGACGTGACCGTCTCGATGGAGACGAGCGTCGACGGCGCCTACGCCACTGGCGCGATGGTCCGCGACCAGGAGTGGCAGGCCATCATCTCGGCGGGAGACGGCGGCGCCGCCGCACTGGACATCCTCTCGAAGGAGGAGGGCGAGCACTTCCACGACTTCGACACCCCGGACGACGCCGAGTGAGCGACCCGGAGATAGACCCCCGAATCGCCCTCGTCGTCGCCGTCCTCGCGGTCAGTACCAGCGCGATTCTGGTCCGAGCGAGCGACGCCCCCGCCAGCGTCGCGGCGCTCCACCGGGTCGTCATCACGACGCTCATAGTCGCGCCGCTGGCGGTGGTACACGACCCCGGCGCGTTCGGACGGCTTGCGCCGCGTGACGTGGTCGCCGCCGCGGCGACTGGCGTGGCGCTCGCGGTCCACTTCGCGACGTGGTTCGAGAGCCTCGCGTGGACGAGCGTGGCCGCCTCCGTGACGCTCGTCCAGTCACAACCGCTGTTCGTGGCACTCGGGGCGTGGGCGCTGCTCGACGAACGCGTCACGCGGGGGACGACGGCCGGTATCCTGCTGGCCGTCGCCGGCATCGTCGTGATGTCGCTCGGCGAACTGCTCGGCGGCGGTGGCGTCGGCGCGAACCCGCTGTACGGGAACGCGCTGGCACTCGTCGGCGGGGTGATGGCCGCCGCCTACGTGCTCGCAGGGCGGTCGCTCCGCCAGCGGTTCCCCTTGCTCCCGTACGTCACTGTCGTCTACGCCGTCGCCGCCGTCTGCTTGCTCGTCTTCGTCGTCGGCAGCGGCCACCCGGTCTTTGCGTACCCGCCCCGTGAGTGGCTCCTGTTCTTCCTGATGGCCGTCGGGCCGGGTCTGTTCGGTCACACCGTGTTGAACTGGGCGCTAGGTCACGTCGAGTCGAGTCTCGTGAGCGTCTCGCTGCTGGGCGAACCCGTCGGAAGCGCGCTGCTGGCGCTGTTAGTGCTCGCCGAGATACCCGGTCCGTGGACGCTCGTCGGCGGTGTCGTCATACTCGCGGGCATCGGCGTCACGGCCCGGTCCCAAAAGCAGGTCAGTTAGCCCGCTGTTCGACGGCGCCGCGGATGGCGGCCGCGTCGAAGTCGTGGTCCGGGCGGAGGTTCACGAAGTCGAGGAACTCCTCGGCGCCGAGCAGTTCGTCGGCCGAGTAGTATTGTGCCGCCGCGTGGACGACCCGGCGAGCGCCGATCAGCGGTTCCAGCGCACCCAGCGCGCAGGCGAGGTCGTACGCTCTCGCGTCGTCGATAGCGTCCTCGCGGACGCTGGTCGCGTCGATGAAGTACACCGCGCCGTCGGCGACGAGGACGTTCTCACACCGGAAGTCGCCGTGAGCGAGGCCGGCCTCGTGCATCCGGTGGAGGTAGTCGAACACCGTCTCCGCGTGGCGGTCGATAGTCTCGGTCGACGACTCGTCGAGCGTCTGGAAGTCCCGCAGGTACTCGAAGACGAGGACGCCCATCCCCTCGTACTCGAAGGCTTCGATGGGTTCGGGGGCGTTCACACCCAGTTCGCGCATCCGCTCGGTCGCGTCGAGTTCGTGGTCGGCCATCTGGGCCGGCGTCCCGAAGTGCTCGAAGAAGCCCTCGGTGCCAGAGGAGAACGCACCGAGGTTCCGGCCGGTCGTCAGGAGCGCGTGGACCAGCGAGTTCTGCTCGGTGATGACCTTCACGAACCAGCGGTCGGAGACGACGAAGGGCGTCGAGAGCCAGTTGTCGGCGTCCAGAAACACCACGCGACCCGACGGTTCGTCGTACCGCTCCAGCACCGCACGGGCGACGCCCTCCAGTTGGTCCCACGGGACCGTACCCCGGAGGAGTCGTCGAAACGCCATCGTCAGGACGGAAGCGGGGCGGGCAGATAGGGTTTGTGCCCCCCATGGTATTTGATGGCAGGATACGTACCCGGTGGCATGGACTTCACCCTCCCAGCGGAACATCGGATGATTCGAGACTCGGTCCGGGAGTTCTGTGACGAGGAGATAGCGCCCATCGCACAGGACATCGAGGACGAACACCGATTCCCCGCCGAGGTGTTCGACGAACTCGCCCAGTTAGACGTGATGGGCGTCCCCATCTCCGAGGAGTGGGGCGGACTCGGCGGCGATCAGTTGATGTACGCGCTGGTCTGTGAGGAACTGGGCCGAGTCTCCGGCTCTATCGGCCTCTCCTACGCCGCCCACGTCTCGCTGGGGTCGAAGCCCATCGAACTGTTCGGCACCGACGCCCAGAAGGAGCGCTGGCTCGAACCGCTGGCGACCGGCGACCACCTCGGTTCGTGGGCGCTGACCGAACCCGGGAGCGGCAGCGACGCCAGCGACATGGACACGACGGCCGAGAGAGACGGCGACGAGTGGGTGCTAAACGGGACCAAACAGTTCATCACCAACGCCTCTGTCGCCGGGTCCGTCCTCGTGAAGGCCGTCACGGACCCCGGCGCCGGCTACGACGGCATCTCGACGTTCGTCGTCGGCCCCGAGGACGACGGCTGGGAGGTCACGACGGAGTGGGAGAAGATGGGGCTGAACGCCTCGCCCACCTGCGAACTGCTGTTCGACGACTGCCGGCTTCCCGCGGACCGTCTGCTCGGCGAGGCAGGCGACGGCTGGGACCAGACGCTCGAGACGCTCAACGGGGGCCGCATCTCCATCGCCGCGCTCTCGGTGGGGCTGGCACAGGGCGCGTTCGAGGCCGCGAAGTCCTACGCCACCGAACGCGAGCAGTTCGGCCAGCCCATCTCGAAGTTCGACGCCGTGCGGGACAAGATAGTCGAGATGGACCGCAAGATAGAGCGCGCGCGACTGCTGACCCAGAAGGCCGCGACGATGTACGACGAGGGCGAGGACACGACGCGCATCTCGTCGGTCGCGAAACTCGACGCGAGCGAAATCTGTCGGGAAGTCGCCGAGGACGCCGTGCAAGTGCTGGGCGGGTACGGCTACACCACCGACTTCGCACCACAGCGGTTCTACCGCGACGCCAAACTGATGGAGATCGGCGAAGGGACCAGCGAGATTCAGCGACTGGTCCTCGGTCGCGAGTTGGGCCTCTAGTGGGCCCCAGTTGCGGTCGGATACTATCGGCTTGCCTGCTGCCGGTTTCCGGTAAGTTCCCACAAGAGGAACGCCTATGACGGAAGGCGTAACCTACCACAGCATGGACCTGCCGAACCTGCCACTGCCGAACGCGGACACCCTCGACCAACTCGCGGGGGTCACCGGACTCGGCTGGACGACGTCGCTACTGGGCTTTCTCACGACACTCATCGGGTACGGGAACAGCCTCCTCAGTCGGTTCGCCGCAGAACCGCAGACGCTCCTGTATCTCGGCGTCGCGTTCTTTCTGGCGACACTCGGTCTCGATAAACTCTCAGAGTCGATGCGAGAGCGACGAGCGACGTCAGAGTAGGTCCCGTATCTCGTCGGCGGGTGCGTGAGTCACGCGCCCGTATTCGGGACGATAGTGACCGGCACCGACGCCGCGTCGACGACCGAGAAGGCGGCGTCGCCGGACGCGAGTCGCCCCCTGAGCCCCTTCGGTTCGTGGCCCATGACGATGTGGGTGATGTCGACGTCTGCCGCGACTTCCAGCAGTTCCTGTCCGATACGGGTCCCCTCACGAGCGTTCGACCGGCCGACGTGTTCCAGCGCCACCGTCGCGACCACTGTCTCGTCTGCGAGACGGTCTCTGAGCATATCGCGGACTCGTTTGGCCTCCGCGTCGGCGAGGTGGTCGTCCAGCAGGTGGACGACGTACAGTTCCGCATCGAACGCCTCACCGAGTTTGACGGCGGTGTCGAGGACCTCCTCGGACACCGCGTCGTTGGCGACGGCCACGAGGATGGTCATATACGAGTGCACGAGTCGAGACAGCATAGTAGTTTTCGGCTGGCTAACAGGACTGTCAGGACGTTGCTTTCAGATTGTGGACGGCGTCTAACCACTCCACGACCGCCGCGGTCGGTTCGAGGGCGTCGACGATCCGCCGGGCGTCCTTGTAAGCCATCGGTGCCTCGTCGCGGACGCTCTCGACGACGGACTCGGAGTAGACGTCGGCCATCGCGTCGGCGAAGTCGTCCATATCGACCACGTCGTGGGCCTCGCTCCGACTCATCACCCGCCCCGCGCCGTGCGGGGCCGTCTGGTGGTACGCGTCGTTGCCCTTCCCCCGGGCGAGGACGGACCCCTCGGCCATGTTGAACGGGACGACGAGTCGCTGGCCCTCGCGGGCCGGGGTCGCACCCTTCCGGATGGTCAGGTCGCGGAAGTCGACGTAGTTGTGAATGCTCTGGAACCGGTCGACCGGGTCGACGCCCAGCGACTCACAGATGGCGTCGCTCATCAACTCGCGGTTCCAGCGGGCGTACTGCTGGGCGAACAGCATGTCGACGTAGTAGCCGTGGGCCTCCCGCCCCTCCAACCAATCGAGGTCACTGTCGCGGCCCTCGTCGTCCCCACCCACGTGCGGGCCGAGCGACCCCAGTGCGTCGAAGGCGTCTTCGATGTCGCTTCCGTCGAGTTCCCGTCGGAGTCGGTCCTTTCGGATGTGGGACTCGCCCTTCCCGCCCGTGACCCACTCGTAGAGGTCCGGGTCGCTCACCGTCTGGGGGTCGAACTTCAGGAACTCGGCGTACTGGTCGGGAATCCGCTCGCGGATAGCGCCGATGGCGCGGCGGTCCGTGGCTTTCGACTGCCAGTACTCGGCGACGGACTTCCCCAGATAGCGCGAGCCACTGTGGACGACCACCCAGTAGTCACCGCTCTCGCGTGCGCGTGCGAACTCCACGAAGTGATTCCCGCCGCCCAGCGTCCCGGCGCTCTGGATGACGTGCCCCATCCCCTGTCGCTGATCCGCGAGGACGCGGTCACACAGCGACTCGAAGTACTCGCCGTCGTAGCCGTCGAAGTCGAACTCGATGGGATCGACGCGCTCGCCGAACCGCTCGGCGAAGGCGTCGTCGAACTGCTCGAACACGCGGTTGGCTCGCTCGAACGGGAATTCGTCGACGAGGTGCGGGGCGTCGTCGTAGTCGTGGACGTCTCGTCCCATCGGGACACCCTCGCGGACGCGGCGCTCTCGCTCGGCGTCAGACAGCGGTAGGTCCGGGCCGATGTTCGTCGCCGCCATCCCACACCCCACGTCGACGCCGACGATGTTGGGGACGATGCGGTCACCCAGCGGCATCGTAAAGCCGATGGGCGCACCGGCACCCCAGTGGGTGTCGGGCATCACGCGAACCGGTTCGGTGAACGCCGGGTGATCGACGAGACGCTGGATCTGGTCGCGACAGCCGGCCTCGACCAGCGACTCGTCCTCGACCATCACACGCGCCGTCGTGTACGCACCCTCCAACTCCAGTACCATCTCGATGGAGGGTAGTCGAGTCGGTGTGTTGAACCTCACGGTGGGGTGTCGAGCGGTCCCACCCACGTTCGACATAAAAACCCGTAACCGAACGGGGCCGTGTCACCGACCATCCGCAATTCACCATTCTCAGCCGCTCAGAACCGTTTTCAGTCGGTGGGAACGCACTTCTGATTATATCAGTATAGCATGCGGACGTCTATATGTGAGGTAACGATGTCCTATCAAGCAACCAACCCCCTGGCCGACGAGTTCGAACTCGCACTGGACGGGCCGTTGACGGCGTACTGGCTGGCGTTCCTGCGAGTGGTCACCGGATGGTGGTTCTTCCACGCCGGCGTGACCAAACTCATCGAGGACGGTCTGGCCTTCAGCTACGGGCCGGCCTACATGCAGCAGATGACCGGCACCGCGCTGGGCCCCATCCCGGTCTGGATGGGCAACAACCTCGCGTGGCTCATCGCGCCGGGCGTCCCGCTGTTCGAGACGCTCATCGGGCTGGCCCTGATGGTCGGCGCCCTGACCCGACTGGCGGCCTTCGGCGGGGTCATCTTCATGGTCCTGTTCTGGGTCGGCAACGCGGGCTTCGGGCACGGCCTCGTCAACGGCGACCTGATGGGCCTGCTGCTGTTCGCCACGATGATGGTCGTCGGCGCCGGCCGGTACTACGGCCTCGACGCCATCGTCGAGAAACTGGCGTTCGTAGAGCGCCACCCCAAACTCCGGTACATACTCGGCTAACGAGGTGACAAAACCATGACTGACATAATCGACAAGGCGGCAATGGCACTGAGCGGCGGACTGATGCTGCTGGGCATCGTCGGATTGGGCATCGTGGAGATACTCGCCGGCCCGCCCTACGGGGCGGCCCCAGTGACGAACGACGCGGGCGAAATCGTGGCGACGCCGATGGTCGATCCCACGCTTCGGACTGGCCTCGTCCTCGCCGGACTGGTCGTGCTGGGCCTGTACGCGGCCTACAAGCTAGCGACCCCGGTCGAGGAGGCCGACACGGCGAAAGGCGCCGAGACGATGGCCGACTGAGAACCGTGCGGCCCGACTACCGACCCTGATTGTCCTCCGTTATCGTGACGCCGACGAGCGACCGCTGTCGGCGGACCGAGCGCCACCCGCCCGTAGGCTTTTTTCGCCGCCGTGCGTCCGGCCGGTATGCTCGACGCAGGTGACCCGGCACCGGACTTCGACCTCGACGGCACTGCCGGTGCCGGGGTCGGTTCGTACCGTCTCTCCGCCGCGAGCGAGCAGGTCCCCGTGGTCGTCGCGTTCTACACCGAGGACTTCGCGCCGGCCTGTACCACCTATCTCGAAGCCCTCCGTGACACCGACTGGGGGGCGCTGACCGACGCTATCGCCGTCTTCGGCGTCGCGCCCGGCACGCTGGACGACCATCGGGCGTTCGCCGCGGACCTCGACCTCCCGTTCCCGTTGCTGGTGGACCACTCGGGCGTCGACGCCCAGTTCGGCGTCCAGCGACCCGACGGCAGCACGCGACAATCGGCGTTCCTCGTCGACGCGACCTGTCGAGTCCGGTTCGCGTGGGCCGACGACCCGGAGCGGCCGTCGGACGCGCCGCCGGACATCGGTCCGGTGCAGGACGCCGTCGCGTCGCTCTAGTCCCGCCACTCCGGTTCGAGGAGGCCGTAGACGTGGACGTCCTCGTGGGTGCCATCGCGGTACCAGTGGTCCCGAAGCACGCCCTCTCGCTCGAACCCGACCTTTTCGAGGACCCGCTTCGAGGCCGCGTTACCGGCGAAGGCTTTCGCCTGTATCCGGTGCAGACGCAGTTCGGCGAAAGCGTAGTCGACGAGGGTCCGTGCCGCGTCGGTGGCGTAGCCGTTTCCCCACGCGTCGGCAGCGACGTAGTACCCGAGTTCGCCGATGCCGGCCCGTTCGTCGACGCCGTCCAGACCCACGGTACCGACCGGGTCGCCGTCGGCACAGATCAGGAGGTGCACGTCGTCGGCGTCGGGGTCGGCGACGGAGTCGACCCACTCGCGCTCTGCCTGTGCGGTCTTCGGGCGGGCGAAGGCGAGTCCCGCGCGGACCGCTGGGTCGTTGATAGTCGCACAGAGGAAGTCGACGTCGGCGTCTTCGACGACGTGCAGCGTCACGTCCTCGCCGTGGAGGAAGGCTGGGCCGGGCATACGCCCCACATCGGTGGTATCGGGCAACAACGTTTCGCTGCGGTGACACGGAGCCCCACACCGGCCTGCCGCGAACGATAGCCCAAAGAGTGGGCCGTCCCGTCGTGGTACCATGGGAACACCGCTGGCGAGTCGCGAGGCACAGGCCGAGGCAGTCGTCGAGCGACTCCACGGGGAGTACCCTGACTCGACCATCTCGCTGAACTACTCGAACCGGTTGGAACTGCTCGTCGCCGTCGTCCTCTCGGCACAGTGTACCGACGAGCGAGTGAACGAGGTCACGAAAGACCTCTTCGAGAAGTACCGGACCCCGGAGGACTACGCCGCGGCAAGCGAGGACGAACTGGCCGACGACATCTACGGCATCACGTTCCACAACAACAAGGGTGGCTACCTCAAGGGCATCGGTGAGAAAATCGTCGCCGAACACGACGGCGAGGTACCCGACGAGATGTCGGCGCTGACCGACCTGCCGGGCGTCGGCCGCAAGACGGCCAACGTCGTCTTGCAACACGGCCACGACGTCGTCGAGGGCATCGTGGTCGACACGCACGTCCAGCGGCTTTCGCGCCGTCTCGGATTGACCGAAAAAGAGCGGCCCGAAGCCATCGAGCAGGACTTACTCGACGTGGTGCCCGAGTCGGAGTGGCAGCAGTTCACCCACCTGCTCATCGACCACGGGCGAGCGGTGTGTGGCGCTCGGTCTGCCGAGTGTGGTGAGTGCGTGCTGGCCGACATCTGCCCCTCGGAGAAGGGCGACAGCGACGTCGACCTCGCCTCTGGCGAGGCGTGGAACTAGCGCTCTCTGGGCCGGGGATTAGGAGTCTTCCGACCCCTCTTGCAGACGGACAGTCAGGACCGGGACGTCGGCGCTCCGGACGACTTTCTCGGTGACGCTCCCCAGCAGGAACCGGTCGATACCGCGTCGGCCGTGGGTCGGCATCACGACGAGATCGACGTCGGCGTCCTCGGCGTAGTCGATGATAGCCCGATACGGGTTTCCGCGACGGACCGACGTGACCGTCTCGACGTCGTGGTCCGCGAACACGTCGGCCGCCGCAGCGACGAGTTTCGTCCCTGCCGCCTCTAGCTCGTCCATCCTGCCGCTTCCCGTCTCGGTCATCCCCGACTCGCGCTCGATCTCGTCGGGTTTGACCATCCCGGAGAAGCCGGTGTCGTCGTCGCGCATCACCATGTGCGAGACTTCGTTCTCGCTGTCGGCCACGTAGAGCACGTGGACCGTCGCCCCGCACAGCGACGCGAGGTCGATAGTCTGGTTCATCGCCGCTTTAGCACCCGGGCTCCCGTCCGTCGGAAAGAGGATTCGGTCGTACATGGGCCGTCACCTAACAGTTCGGCTGACGTTGTTGTCAACCTACCGTCGTTTCTACGAGTCCGGCCGGCGAATCTGGGGCTGTGGGAACGATTCGTACAGAAACACTACGGGTCGCCAGCGATGGAGACGACATCTTTGACGAGCGTGTACAGTGCCACCGTGCCAGCGAGGACCTGCGACAGCGTCGCGGTGTCGGCGGTCGGCGGCGTCAAAAAGAGGTGGCGAGCGCTCCATCTCACACGACGTAACGCAGGACGTACCGGGAGACGCCGACGACGTACGCCAGCATCCAGAAGATGACGTACCCGAACACGCCGATCCGGAGGCGTGAGCGCCAGTGGCTCATCTGGTCGCCGCCGATTTCGTCCAGCAACAGGTCCTCGTCGTAGTCGTTGTACAGGTCGTGTTCCCGTTTGGCCCGGAAGATGCGGACGATACCGGTCCCGCCGAATAGGAGGAGCGCGTACGCCTGCAGGCCGAGGTAGGCGTGGACCGCCGACAGTCCCCCCAGTTGCTCGGGCAACCGTGGCGCCATCCAGACCAGCATCGGTACCGTCGTCAGGACGAGTCCGGTGACGACGAACTTCAGGTGGTGCAACAGGACGTCCCACGTGACCGGTTCCGTCTCGATGATGTAGTACGCGCCGTAGACGAAACAGGGGAAACTCAGCGTCACCGACACGAGCGCGACTGAAGCTACGACGCCGTCCGACACCATATCCCGGGTTAGGACAGGGCGCGCTAAAACGTGCCGGATACGGAAGGTCAGAAGGCGTAAGTCGGAGGAAACCCTATCCTCGCCAATGGCAGACTCCGACTCGACGTCGCCCGAGGCGGACGCTGACGCGGACAGCGACGCCGACCGGTCACGGCCCGCTCGGGCGGCGAGCGAGCGTGCGGAGATGGACGAGGTGGACACCGAGGCGCTCCGCAAACAGGTCGAGGAGAAGTACGACTTCGACGACTTCGGCCCGGCCGACATGGCCGAGATGACCGCCGAGGAGTGGGACGTCGCCTTCGACGAGGACTCGTGGATAACCGGCGACGAACTACTCGACCGAGTGACCCGGGACCTCCGGAACCGCGTCTCGACCCGCGACGTGTTCGCGCGCATCGAGCGCCACCAGACCCCGCCGCGAGTGCTCGCGTACTCCGACGAAGGGTACGCCATCGTCTATCCGGACGGAAGCGTCGAGGGCGAGGGGACGGTGTTGCGGGACGTCAAGCCGACCGTCGCGCTCTGCTCGATGGACTCCTACGACGTGCCCGAGTCGGTCCCCGACAACCCGCTCCCCGAACCCGAAGCCGTCCCGGAGGGCGGCGGCGAACTCGGCAACCGGATGTTGCAGGTCATCGCCGGCGCCCAGCTGCTTGCCGGCCTCGGCCTCCTCGCCGGTGGCGTCCTCGCCATCGCGGGCGTCGTCGGCGGCCCGGGGGCAAACATCGTCGCTCTGTTCGTCGCCGGCCTGGCGTTCGTCGGCATCGCGTTGGTCCTCTTTTTCACCGTCGCGAACGCTCGGCTCTCCGATAAGTTTCGGGCCGAGGAGTACCGCGACCGACTCAGAGCGGTCGGCCTCGAAGACGGGGAGCGACCCGACTTCGTTCCCGAGCTAGCCCCCAAGAACGGAGGGGAGAACTCGGAGAACGACGAGACGGACGAAGCCGCGGCGTGACGGTGCCTGCGGGCGGTATCCGGTGGGTTTATACAAACACAGTCCTGACTTCGGGACGTACATGAACAGGCGGGAGTTCGTCCGGACTGCAGGGGGTGCCGCAGGCGCTGCGGCCACCCTCGGTGCCGCCGGCACAGCCGCTGCCCAGGAAGAGGGCGGCGGTGACGGCGGCCAGACAGCACCGGACTACGGCGGCTATCTCGATCAGGTCGGGAACTTCTCCGGCCCCACGAGCACTGTCGACGCGACTGGACAGGACACTGCCACCGTCGAGGTCGGTGTCAACGCGAACGGCGGGGCCTACGGGTTCGGCCCGCCCGCGATTCACGTCGACAACGGCGCGACCGTCCAGTTCGAGTGGACCGGCGAGGGCGGCGGCCACAACGTCAAGTCCGACGGTGACGGCCCGCTGGATTCCGGATCGACAGTCGCGTCCGCCGGCGTCAACTACGAACACACGTTCGAGAACGACGGTATCTACCCGTACTACTGCGCCCCCCACGAAGGGCTGCAGATGAAGGGCGCTATCGTCGTCGGGGAGGACTACCCCACACAGACCATCGGTGGCGGCGGACCCAAGGAGGTCAACCCCCACGAGGCAGGGGTGCCGATTCAGCCCCACTACGTCGGCTTCGGCGCCGGGCTGGCGGTCATCATCCCGCTCATATTCACCTTCTTCCAGTTGAAGTACGGTGAATCGCCACACACCAGCGGAGGGAACAACTGATGGCATCCGAAGGCTCCACCTACGGCGACATCCATCGGTACGAACCGCCACGCGAGAGTACCGCAGCGGCGGTCGGCATCGTCCTCCTGACGGTCATCCAGATCGTACTCGTCGGGCTGTTCACCTACGGGATGCTCATTGGCTGGGCGTCCGGTATCGGGACGTCGCTGACCGTTCGCCTCATCGAGGCCAACATGTTCCTCGGTGGCGTCCTGACCGCAATCTTCCTGGACCTGGCGTTCATCATGCTTCTGTACCGCAAGGAGTTCCTCCCGGACGTGATGATCGTCAAGAAGCGCCGTCGCAAGTGGGAAGACCTCTACATCCGACAGGAAGACGTCGAGGGCGAGACGCTCGCAGACGAAGAGCAGCTAGTCGAGACAATCAAACGCGCAGTCTACCCCTACTACAAGAAGTAATATGCCACTAGACGAAGACAAGTATCCAGCCGAGACGGGTCGGCGTCGTTTCGTGAAGGGCGTCGTCGGCAGCGCGGCCCTCACCAGCGTCGGTGTCGGTGGGGCCGCCGCCGTCGACGCGACGACGGACGCCGCCGGCGAAGGTGGCGGGACGACGACGTTCGTCGGTGTGGAGAACACCGACGGGCCGGCACCGCGCGGGATGCCCATCATCCCCATCCAGATAGACGGCGGCGAACTGAAGGGCATCTGGCCCGAGTTCGACTCCGAAGCCGGCGTCGCCATCGCTCGGGACTTCGGCGGTAGCGGCATCGACTACTCCTCGGCTTGGTTCCAGTACTGTGGTATCCAGAGTTCTTCGGGTATCTACCCGCAGGCCGAGCGAAACAACACCTTCCTCAACAGTCCCGGGTCGTTCACCTGGCAGGGCGAAATCGAACAGGGCGCGCCGCTCACCGTCGACATGTTCGAGGACTATCAGGAGTGGGGCAACGGCATCGGGAAGTCCGGCCTCGGGAAACCGGCGAGCGCCAACTGGCGCGACGGCGAGGGCGGCGGCGTCCCGGTACAGCTGATCCGGTCCGTCGAAGTCGAGAAGATGGCAAACGGCGAGGGCAAGTACGGTGACCTCCCGAGCAGCGTCCAGAGCTTCATCTCGGAGGCCACACAGGACGGGTTCATCGCCTGGCTCAACAAGTGTACGCACTTCTGCTGTGTCCCCGGCTTCAAGACACAGGAAGGGAGCGTGAACTTCGGCGCCGAGGACCGAATCTACTGCCAGTGCCACCAGTCGGTGTACAACCCGTTCAGCCCGGTCCAGAAACAGTTCGTGGCGCTCCCACGCCCGCCACAGGAGGGCTAACCCATGAGCTTAGAACGCAAAGACGAACACGACCACAAAGGCTGGATGGAATCGCGCGAGCTGTCGCCACTCGAATCGATATACCTGACCACGCTCATCTGGCTCGATAAGCGCCTGCGCGTCGTTGACTACCTCGAGATTCTCGAGGACCTGTACTACAAGGTCAACATGCAGATGCCAAAGAGCCACACTGAGCAGTACAACCTCGACAACAAGTTCTGGTACTGGTACCCACTGTACGCGCTCGGGTCGTTCTCCACCATCGCGTACATTGTGGCTGCCATCTCCGGCGCGTTGCTCGGGTTCTACTACGCCCCGGCCGCAGCGGCCGCCGACGGGTCGCCGACCGTCGCGTATGACTCGGTGATGCTCATCATGGGCCAGTTGAACCTCGGGTACTTCCTGCGCTCGGTCCACCGCTGGGCCGCACAGGTCATGGTCGCGGCGGTGTTCCTCCACATGCTGCGCGTCTACTTCACGGGCGCGTACAAGGAGCCCCGTGAGCTCAACTGGCTCATCGGCATCATCCTCATCTCGCTGACGCTGGTGTTCGGGTACACGGGCTACCTGCTCCCGTGGAGCCAGCTATCGTTCTGGGCCGGCCAGATCGGCGTCGAGATGTCACTGTCCATCCCGCTCATCGGCGAGTGGGTCGCACAGCTGATGTTCGGGGGGTTCACCCTCTCGCAGGCCACGCTACAGCGGATGTACATCCTGCACGTGTTCTTCCTCCCGTTCATCACGACGGCACTGATCGCCGTCCACATCGGCATCGTCTGGATGCAGGGCATCGCGGAACCACACTGATACAATGAGCACCAACGACACAGACGACGAGGTTCGCACAGACGGCTCGGGCGGCGGTATCGTCGCGCCTGACGACGAGACGCCGACGTGGTCCGAGCGCAAACAGCGGTCACAGGGCCTCTCGCGACTTACCTACGAGTACTTCGAGCGGTCCCGTCGTGAGGATCAGGACCTGCGCCAGCAGTCCGACTACGTCGAACGCGACGTCCTCGCGTTCCCGGCGTGGCCCCACGAGATGATTCGGAACCTCGCTCTGACGAGCTTCTTCGTCGGGATGATCCTGTTTCTCGCGGCGACGCTCCCGCCAGAGATGCCGAACCCGGCGAACTCCGCCGTGACGCCGGCCATCATCCTGCCGGACTGGTACCTCTACTGGTCCTTTGGCCTGCTCAAACTCGGGCCGCTGAACCCCGACCTCTCGATACTGGGCGGACAGAAGCTGATGGCCGACCGAACGTACGGCGTACTGGCCAACGTGGTCGTCGTCGGCTTCGTCGCCATCGTGCCCTTCATCAACAAGGGGTCGGCGCGACGACCGGTCGAGCAGCCCTTCTGGGCCGCCGTCGGGATGTCCGGCGTCATCTTCAGTCTGACCATCGCCGCGCTGTCCATCAAGAACCTCATCCCGATGGACTCGCACCTGCTGTTCGACCTGACGTTCCTCGTCCCCATCGTCAGCGCCACCATCACCTACGCGGTGCTGAAGACGATGCGCGAGGGCTACATGTTCGACCTCAACCGCCGGTACTACCGGCTCCGACCGCCGAAGTAACTCGTCGCCGTTTTCTCCCGCCTTCGTCCCGACGTGACTGCGCTTCGAGAGCGGTCGCCGTCTCCATCGCCGACCGACTTGCCCCGTCTCGCCGCAGTAAAGTACCTCGCGTCCCTAGCTATCGTGATGACCGAGGACCAGTCGGGCGTGCCGACGACAGAGGCCGAGGCCACGGAGGACGCCGGGCGGTCCCGAGAGGTCGTGGTCCCGCTTCGCGTCTACAAGACCGTCACGGTGTTCTCGACGCTCATCGCGGTTTTCAGCGTCGTCGGTGGGTTCATCCTGGTCGACGTCGCGACCAACCGAGCGTCGGCACCGGCCTCGGAGATAGACGTCCCGGTGGCTATCGCCGGCATCGGCCTCATCCTCTTGGGCACCGTGGTCTATGCCTTCTCGACGCGCTTTCGCACCGAAGAGATGGGAAAGTCTAAAGACGACGCTGACGAACTGTCCGATAATGGCTGACGAGTTCATCAAAGGGTTCGCCGCGCTGATGGTCGGCGGACTCGGTTGGATGACCATCGCGGGCTGGTACCGAACACCGAGTTTTGAGGGCGCACAACTCATCGGCGAACTGCCCCCGGCGGAGACGCGGACGGTGTTCGACAACATGGCCATCGCCATGATGGACGTGTTCTTCTGGTTCGCCGTCCTCGGCTGTCTCACCTTCTGGGTCCTCATCCCGCTGTTCGAGGAGGCCCGCAACTACTTCAGCGAGCGGTCGGCCTGAGGCGATACTTCTCCCCGTTGTCGACACGTCGAGTAGCGGCGGCTACAGTCGGCTGCTGTGGCGAGTCGTCCGGAAGCGTCGGTACCGTCGATACGTAGAGCGACCGCTGGCGAGCGAGGAGAGCGCGGAGAACGCCGTCGGCCCGTCAGACGATGGCGGACCAGGGGCCCTTGATGACCCAGAAGAGGCTCTGGTAACCGGCATAGAGGAAGACCACCATCGCGGCGACCAGTGCGCCCTTCGGTCGTTCGAGGGTGAGGTCACGGCGCGCTTCGACCTTGCGGGACTCGAACTCGAAGAAGTCGGTAATGACCATGCCGAGGACGAGCACCGACAGGACCATCCCGCCGTGGTGAGCGAGAGTCAGGTAGTAGAACGACGTGACGACCAACAGAACGTTGCTCACGACGTGGACCGGATGCCGACTGATGGCCTCGGCCCCACCGTCGTCGTACTGAGCGGTGTAGCGTCTGTGTGCCAGCATACGCGTCCCGAAGTTGGCGACCACCAGCGCGAGGAGGACGTACTCGACGAGGAGCACGCCACCGGGACCGGTGGTCCCCATGATGGTGTCCAGTGGCCCGAAGAGGGTGACGGATGGCTGCATACGCAATCCTCTGTCCGAGGGCCATTAGTGTCTTTCCAATCTCAGCAGGAATCAGGCGAAGCGGGACCGGCTCTCGGTGACGACGGCGACCCGCATCGTCCCGGTCCGCGAGATGGAGATCGTCTGTCCGCAGGCGACGGTGCCCTCGTCGACACCGTCGACGTACAGCGCAACGGTCGCCTCGTCGCGTTCGACAGAGACGGTGAGGTCGTCCAGCGGGAGTACCCAGTGGTCGGGGTTCGTCGCGAATGGCGCGATTGGCGCAGTGACGCCGACCGCTCCCTCCGGCCCCAGCACCGGACCGCCGACCCGGCGGGCGTACTCCGGCGACCCGGCGGGCGTCGCGATAGTGACGCCGTCAGCGCGGAACTGGCCGACTGAATCCGTCGGCGTCGCTACTGCGTACTCGGAGATCCGGGCGGCGTCTGCGGTGACGGCAGTCACGTCCCACACCGCCTTCCCGACCGTGTCGCCGGCGGTCGTGACCGACACGACGGGATGTCGCTCTACGTGGGCGTCGTCCATGGATCGGACAGCCGCGAGAACGGCGTCCCGCGTCACCGATCTGACGCCGCGCCCGGCGGCGACGGGGAGCAACAGCGGGTCGTGGCCGCTCGTCCCGACCCCACTCACGGCCGTCTGGCCGACGGCGACGACCCGGTCGGTACTCGGCGGGTCCGCCGGCGACCCCGTCACGACGGAGACGCCGACGTCGCGGAGGCGGTCGGCGACGGCCTCGTCTCCGACGACACCGAGCGCGCTGTCGCTCATTGTCAGAGGGTTCGACCGGCCGGAGAAAAAGTTGCCGCACCGGGTTCGCCTGCCATCAGTTCGTCAGGCGCCGGCGGGCGTATCTGGCCAACAGCGGGACGTCAGAGAGGTGCGTGAGCTTCGCGATGGCCCGACGGTCGCCGTTGTTTATCTGCGTGAGCGTATCGTCGTCGGTCCGCCGGAGGTCGGCCATCAACTGGTCGTATCGCTCGTTCGGCGCGAGATACAGCAGTTCGGTCATCATCAGGCGCGAGGAGTGCTTCGGGGCGACCTGACTGTGCCACAGTTGGTCGTAGACCGACAGCGACTCGGCGGAGGTGTCCGGCGTCTCGGGTGTCAGCGCCGCGTCGACGGTCGCAGCGGCGGCCCGGGCGGACTTCATGCCCTTGTGGATGCCTTCGCCCCACAGCGGGTCGATAGTCGGGACGGTGTCACCGATAGCCATGAAGTTGTCCGTGCTGAGCGACTTCGGCGGCTGGATGTGGGCGGACCCGCGGTGGGCCTGCGTGCCCTCGATCTTCTCGGCGTCCTCGAATCGCGGGTCCGTATCGAGCCAGTAGTCGAGATAGTCGTCGATACCCATCCCGTCTTTGGCGTACTCGTGGTGAGACGCGTTCTGGATGTAACAGAGGCCGACCTTGGCGGTGTCCTCGCCGGTGTGAAAGATCCACGAGTAGCCGCCGGGCGCGAGGTCGTGGTCCAGTCGGAGCATCATCGCGTCCCGCAGGTCGGCGTAGCCGTCGTGGTTCAGGTCCACGTTCTCGAACTCGTACTCGATGCCGATGGCCTGATGGTCGCGCTTGAGGTCACAGACGCCGAGTTTCTTCGCAAGCGGCGCCGCCGGTCCGGTCGCGTCGATGACGATGTCGGCGTAGACCTCCTCGTCGCCGTCGTAGCGGACGCCGACGACTTCGCCGTCCTCCATGATGGGGGCCGACACCCGCGAGTCGAAGCGATACGTCGCCCCCTTCTCGCGGCTGTCGCGCACGAGGAAGCGTTTGAAGTCGGCGAACTCCAGGACGGCCCCGGTCTGGGTGCGGACGTAGTGGTCGTTCGGGGACTCGAGGACCACCTCGTCCGTGTACTGCATGACCACCTCGTCCGGGATGGCAAAAGAGGTCATCGCGGAGGGGAAGGTTCCGGCGGTGGACTTGTTGCTCTGACGCGGGAACTCCGATTCCTGCTCGGTCTCGAGTACCAGCACGTCGTAGTTCCGCTCGGCCAGGTCGCGGGCACACTGCCCGCCAGCGGGCCCGGCCCCGGCTATCACCACGTCAAAGCGGTCGCGCATGATTGTGGGTTACTCGTGTGCGTAATCAGTCTTGCTTTATCCACTGCCGACCCGAAGCAAGCGCTGCCTCTCGAAAGGGTAAAGGAGCCACCAACCACACCAGTTGCCAGACGCGGGAGACGATACATGGTTCTCAAGACAGGTGCTGGCGTACTCGCCGATAGGCCGAGGTTACCGACCGCCGTCCGGTCGGTGCTGGGGTACTACGCCGACTCGGGCGTGTTCGACTACGCTAGCCTCGCACTCAAGTCCGAAATCGACGACCGAACCGAGCGGATGATGGCCGACGTCTACGACCGCGTCGAGACCGCGCTCGAAGCGGAGTTCGGTCAGCCGGTGTCCTTTACGTACGACACCAAACTCATCCTGCCCGCACAGTTGACGCTTGGCTACGTCTACCGCGAGGCAAGACGGGAAGCCGACGGCGACCCCGTCACCGAGGAGATAGCGACCGGCGTTCCGCCCGTCGAGAGCGCGGCGCTGAGCGGCGACACGCCGGACCTCTCGCCCCGCGAGATGGTCGTCCGGGCCGAGCAGATGACCCGGCTCTCTATCGAGGCGCTCGTCGACGGCGACATGCGTGATGCCATCAACGACGACGAGTTCGAGGACTTCGAGACGGACGCGGACGTCGACCCCCGACGGGTCGCCGAGACGGCACAGGCGGCACTCCAGTCCCACCTCGACGGGCTCTTAGACGAGATGCCGTCCATCGTCGCCGACGCCTACCAGTGGGCCGTCGACTACTCCGAGGCCCATCAGGACCGGGACGAGCACTTCCGGGCACTGCTGGAAGCGGCCGAAGACGGCGACGAGGACGCACGCGAGGCCATCCGCGAGGAGTACAAGTTCGCCGACTACGAGGAGGAACCGGCGACGCTCACCGACGCCGAGAAGGACCTCCCCTACAGCAAGACCCAGTACGCCCGCGTCGGCGTCATCTACGACGGCATGCTGGACCTCTACCGGCTGGCCGGCATCGACGTCGACGACGACTTCGCGAAGGCCATCGTGCTGGCGATCATCGGCGCGCAGGTGTGGCTCGACGACGTGGACGACTACGCCGACGACCGCGCCGAGGGGCAGTTGACGCCGGTGACCGCCGAGTACGTCCTCGCGCCGGACGACCGGGCGGCGTACAACCGCGTCGTCGACGTCACCGAGCAGTATCTCGACCTCGCGAAAGCCTACGCCACCGACGCCGACTCGCCGCTGACCGGCATCGCCGTCGAGTACATCTACCGCTCGGGGGATCCGAGCGTGTTGCCCGGGCATCACTGACGCCCGACCGGACTACCGCTTACCGAGCGCCCGCTCGAACACCCGCTGGACGCGCTCGTAGGCGGCGTTTCGGTCCACGATGGGGTGTGGGTAGTCGGGCGCCAGCGTCTCGCGTTCGGCGTCGGACAGGGTCGGCCAGTCGACGAGTTTCGAGGCCGGGACCCCGCGCAGTTCCGGGACGTACTCGGTGACGTAGTCGGCGCCGTCGTCGTACTTGTGCATCTGGGCGACGGGGTCGAAGATGCGCACGTCGACGGAGTCCGTGCCGGTGGAGGCGGTCCACTGCCACCCGGCGGCGTTCGAGGCCGGGTCGTGGTCGAGAAGCCGGTCGGCGAAGTGGCGGGCACCCACCCGCCAGTCGACCAGCAGGTGTTTCGTGAGAAAGGAGGCGACGTTCTGTCGGGGGCGGTTGTGGACGTACCCCTCGCGTTCGAGCTGGCGCATCCCGGCGTCGACGAGCGGATACCCCGTCTCGCCGCGTTTCCACGCCGCGACGTGGTCGGGGTCGTTCTCCCACTCGATGGCGTTGGGGAACTGCTTGTAGTTCTCCGTCAGCAGCGTCGGAGTGTAGTACAGCAGGTGGGAGCTCTGCTCGCGCCACGAGAGTTCGTAGCGGTACTTCTGGACGTTGCGCCGGGCGTCGCCGGTGGCCGCCGCGTGGCGCTCGCTGGCGTCGCGCCACAGTTCGCGGATGCCTATCATCCCGGCGGCGAGGTACGGCGACATCCGCGAGACGGCCCCGACCGGGCGCTCGACGGCCGCCCGCATGTCGTCGCGAGTGTCGGCGTAGGTGTCGATACCGTCGGCGAGAAAGCGCTCCCAGCGCTCGCGGGCGGCCTCGTACCCCGCGTCGGGGAGGTCGATGTCGGCCTCGGGGCTGGGGACCGGCTTCTCGTCGCCCACGTCGGCGAGGGCGTCGTCGGCCACCTCGACCGGCTGGCGTTTGTCGTGGGCCTGCCAGTCGTCGTAGAAGCGGCTGTGGTTCTCGTAGCGGGCGTCGAGATCGGCAGGGTCCACGAGGACGAGGTCGGTCACCGACGCCGTCGGGAGCGCGTCGTCCACCCGGCGCTGGCGGTTACGACGCGCCGGTCGGTAGTGTTCGTTGTAGTAGACGCGGTCGGCGCCGAACTCGTCTACGACGTCGACGAGGACGTCGGCGGCCGACCCGGAGCGAACGACGAGGTCACTTCCGCGTTCGCGGTACTGCCGTTTCAGGTCACGGACGCCGCGCATGAAGAAGGCGCGCTGGCGCGTCCCGACCTTGTTCAGAACGTCCGAGTCGACGACGTAGACCGGGAGGACGGTGTCGTCGCCGGCGGCGACCGCCAGCCCCCGGTTGTCCGGGATGCGGAGGTCGCGCTGGTGCCAGAAGACGTGCATACCGGACGTAGGGCACGCCCGGGTATGGCTTCGGTCCCAACGCTGTTGGGTGTGTCACCCGTCCTCCCGGGACCAGAGCCGGGCCTCGACGATCCAAAGTTCCTCGTCCACCCGCAGGGTCAGCGTCTCGCCCCCGTGGTCGAAGGTGAGCCGAGCGTCGGCAGGCTCTCCAGGCGCGTCTCGTTCCCGAGGACGGCGAACGCCTCGTCGGGCGCCAGCGGCTCGCTGTCGTCGGACGTGTCACCGATTGCGAACTACGGGGCGGTAAATCGCAGTCACAGCGCGGTGAAACCTCCGCGGGAGTTACAGAAAGTAGCTTCGGCAAGCGAGTTTACAGAAATATCTGTCAGATTATACTTTTCTGGGCGGGCGCCCACTGTCACGTATGCGCCGTCCATTCGACGCCGGTGACCGACAGTCGCTGCACGCCCGCCCGACCCTCCGCGGGAGCGTCGGCCTCACGGTGGTGCTCGCGGCCGCGCTCGTCGCGGTCAGTCACCCGCTGCCGACGCTGGCGGTCGGAGTCGCAACTGCGGTGGCGCTGTCGACTGCCAGACTGCTGGCCGGGGGCGACGCCGGGGCGCGTCGCCCGGGCCTGTGGTTCGAGGGCCGTGCCGGCCCCGACCGACCGGACCACGACGGGGTGGACACCCCCGACTAGTAGAACTCTCGCACCAGGTCCATCGCGCCCTCGGGGGCGCCGTCGGGAATCTCGGCCATCGAGCCCTCGACGCCCTCACGCTTCTCGAAGGGCACCGAGTCCTCGTCCTGGTAGAGCACGCCCATGTACTCCTTGTCGCTCTCCAGAATCTTGTCCTTGGCCTGGTCGCGGTTGTTCGAGTCGTGGTCCGTCTCGTCTAGGTCCACGATCGTATCGCGGAAGTAGTCGTAGGTGTCGACGTCGTTGAACGTCACGCAGGGGCTATAGACGTTGACGAAGCCGAAGCCGTCGTGTTCGATGGCCTGCTGGACGATTTCGGCGTGACGCTGGGAGTTCGAGCTAAAGGACTGGGCGATGAACGTCGCGCCCGAGGCCAGCGCCAGTGCCTTCGGATTGACCGGGGGCTGTTGGGGCCCGTCGGGGGTGGTACCCGTCTCGAAGTCCTCGCGCGAGGTCGGCGAGGCCTGCCCCTTCGTCAGCCCGTAGATGCGGTTGTCCATCACGACGTAGCTCATGTCGACGTTCCGGCGCACCGCGTGAATGAAGTGGCCGGCACCGATGGAGTAGCCGTCGCCGTCGCCGCCGGCGACCATCACTTCGAGGTCGGGATTGGCCATCTTCACGCCGATGCCCACCGGCAGGGCGCGGCCGTGGACGCCGTGCAGCGCGTAGCTGTGCATGTACGTCCCGATTTTCCCGGAACAGCCGATGCCGGCGACCACGAACGTGTTGTCCGGGTCGTTGCCCGTCTCGGCCAGCGCCTTCATCATGCCGTTCATCGTCCCGAAGTCCCCACAGCCGGGACACCACGTCGGTTGCTTGTCGGACTTGAAGTCTGTGAATCGAACGTCTGAGCTCATTCTGCTTCGACCTCCGTTGTCGTGCCCGCGTCACCAGCGAGCGTCTGTTTGATCTCGTCTGCCAGTTCGTCCGCCTTGAATCGGACGCCGGTGTACTTGTTGATGCGGTCGACGCGCTCTAAGACGTCGTGTTCGACGACGTCCGCGAACTGGCCGGTGGCGTTACATTCGACGACGATGACGTCGTCGGCCGCTTCGACCTCCGCTGTGAGGTCCGGGCGCGGGAAGATGTACGGCACCGAGATGAAACGGATGTCGTAGCCGTCTTCCGCTAAGAACTCCAGTCCCTCGCGCATCGCGCCCTCGTTGGACCCCCACGAGATGACCAGCGTGTCGGCGTCTGGGTCCCCGTACTCGCGGTAGTCGAAGTCCTCCTCCTCGCGAGCGGTCTGGACCTTCCGTTCGCGCTTGTCGACCTGTTCGACGCGAACCTCGGTGTCCTCGGTCCGCCGGCCCAGTTCGTCGTGTTCGAGGCCGGTCGTCATGTGTGCGCCGTCGGTGGTGCCGGGGAACGCTCGCGGCGAGACGCCGTCGGCGGCCGGGAAGTGCGCCTGAAACCGCCCTTTCTCGTCGAGCCACGCGTCGATGTCGTCCTCGTCGACGACCTTGCCGCGTTCGACTTCGACCTCGTCCATGTCGAAGGCCTCCGGCGGGAACGTCTGCTCGGTGACCGCCATCGCGAGGTCCGAGACGAGGAAGACGGGAGTCTGGTACTTCTCGGCGAGGTTGAACGCCTCGACGGTCTTCCAGAAGCACTCGGAGATGCTCGTCGGTGCGATGACGAACCGTGGAATCTCGCCGTGGCCGCCGTACAGCGTCATGTTGAGGTCGCCCTGTTCCTGTTTGGTCGGCATCCCCGTCGAGGGACCCGAGCGCATCACGTCACAGATGACCATCGGCGTCTCGCTGGTCGCGACGAGACCGAACGTCTCGGTCATCAGGTCGATGCCCGGCCCGGAGGTAGCGGTCATGGCTCGTGCCCCGGCGCGGGCCGCACCCAGCGTCATGTTGATAGCCGAGAGTTCGTCTTCGGCCTGGACGACCTTGCCGCCGAACTGGTCGATACGGCCGGTGAGGTACTCCATCACGTCTGTGGCCGGTGTGATGGGATAGCCAGCGTAGAACCGACAGCCAGCGGCGATAGCGCCCATGCCGATGGCCTCGTCCCCGTTCAGCAGGACGTAGTCCTCGTCGGTCGTTTCGAGGTCGTAGCCGAACTCGTGGTCGAACTCCTCTTGGACGTACTCTTGGCCCATCCGGGCGGCTTTCTTGTTGTTCTCGACGATGGCCTCGCCCTTGTCGCCGAAGCGCTTCTGGAGGCTCTCGTCTAGGTTCTCGATGGGGAAGTTCGTCACTTCACAGGCCGCGCCCAGCGCGACGACGTTGAGCATGATGGCCCCACCCGCGTCCTCCGCGAGGCGCTTGAGCGGGACTTCCAGCGCCGTGGCGTCGCCGGGCACCTCGACGTCCTGCATCGTCGTTCGCTCGCCGTCGTAGATGATGACGGAGTCGTCGTGCAGTTCGTCCTCGTTCTCGTGGATGGTGCGCTCGGTCAGCGCGATGAGGATGTCGAGGCGGTCGACGACGCTCTCGACGCGGTCCACCGAGGTCCGAACCTTGTACGCGGTGTACCCGCCGCGAATCCGTGAGGCGAAGTCCTTCGACGTGAAGACGTGTCGACCGGCCCGGGAGAGCGCCTGTGCGAATATCTTCCCGGTCGAGTCGATTCCATCGCCGGCCTCCCCGCCGATGGCCCAGTTGAGGTCGTCTGGCATACTACCGCATGGGTAGCAAACCGGGGGTGAAAAGGCTTCTGTGTGTGCCCGCGCGCGTGCCTACTCGGTTTTGAAATAATGTTCGATACATCCGGCAGAATCAACCGAAATCCCCTTATCGGGCCCCGACTTCGTCGGTGATATGGACGAACGTTCACTCCCCGTCACTGCAGTCAGGTCGGTGGGCCCAGACGCCGTCGCCATCGACATCGAGACGCCGTCGGCCTTCGACGCACAACCGGGCCAGTTCGTCAAACTGACGCTCTCCGTCGACGGCGAGGACGAGTCGCGCTTCTACACCATCTCATCGCCCGACGTCGAGGACGAGTTCGAGATTACCGTCGGTATCGACCCCGAGGGGGCCGTCGCGCCGTTGCTCGCGGACCTCGAAGCCGGAGATTCGGTCCGCATCGCCGGCCCGTTCGGCTCCGACTACTACGAGGGCGAGGAGCGAGCGGTGCTACTGGCGGGTGGCCCCGGTATCGGTCCCGCCGTCGGCATCGCAGAGCGCGCGCTGGACGAGGGCAACGCGGCGGCCATCGTCTATCAGGACGCAACGCCCATCCACGAGGACCGGTTGGAGGCGCTCGAAGCGGCCGGTGCCGTCGTCCACGTACTGGACGGCGATGCGGACCTGACCGACGCCGTCGCCGACGCCGTCGGCGACGGCGGACAGGTGTTCATCTACGGGTTCGCAGACTTCCTCGACGACGCGACGGCCGCACTGGAGGCCGCCGGCGTCGACACCGACGACGCGAAGGTCGAGAACTTCGGCTGACCTCCCTTTTCAGCGCCGGAATCACGCCGCTCTCGGTCGGTCTCGCGGGTCGGAGTGCGAACGCGACGCAGTCGGTGCTACGACAGCGAGCGGCTAGCTCGGAAGCCCAGATACCCCGCGACCACGAGCAGGGCGAGGCCGGGGAGCGTGGTCGCGAAGTTGCCGTACCCGAGCCATCCCGCCGCGGTGAGAACCACGACGACGGCCGCGGCCACGAACAGCGCGGTTCGGAACTGCCGTCGTCGGACGGCGTCCATCAGGGGGCGCGTCATACTCGAACACACTCTCGCACGGATTGTAAACTTCGTGTCGGTGGCGTCGGTGTGGTCACGCCCCACGCGTCCGTCGGGTCGTCAGTTCCTCCGGTACGAGGCGGCGGAGTTCGAACGACACCTCCGACAGCGGTTGGTCGAAGACGTCGACGGCCGGAATGTCGACGTTCTGGAGGCCCGCCAGCGACCGGTCGGCCACGTCCTCGATGCGGACCGGTTCCAGTCGGCCAGTGGCGACCACGCTTCTGAACTCGCCGTCGCCACCGTCGTAGGTGACGAACGTGACGGCCCGCCCCTCCAGTCGTCCCTTCGTGCTGTCGTCACCGCTCGCGAGGCGGAAGTAGAACGTCGTCTCGCCGGGGTCGTAGCCGTAAGAGACCGGAATCGCGTGTGGTGGGGCGTCGCCGGACTCACCGAAGGCGAGGACACCGGTTCCGCCGAAGCCGAGGAGCGCGTCTCGCTCGTCGGCGTCCATCTCCACCGGCGTCGTCTCGGCCATGCCCACGTATTGTGTTGGGAAGCTAATAAATATCGGCGGGAGACGGGGTCGGGGAACAAGACCTATTGTCGACGCCTGCTAAGGTATTCCATGCGCGAGGCAAGTCGCACGACGCGCCAGCGCATCGCCGACCGATTGCGCGACGAGGCGATGGCCGCAGGGACGATCGCGAACACGTTCGAGATACAGACCAGCACCGCGCTCACGCACGTCGAACACATCGCGAAGTCACTCGACGCGACAGACGAGCAACTGCTCGTCGCGCCGCCGGAGTGCGAGCGCTGTGGCTTCACGGACTTCGACGACCTGACGAACCGACCGAGTCGGTGCCCGGAGTGTAAGTCCGAGAGCGTCGCCGAACCTGCCTATCGGATCGGATAGGCGGATCGCCGCCGGGTGGCGAAGGGCCGGCTTACTGGCCCGAAAAGCCGATGCGCCCGCGCGAAGACCGGTCGTGGTCCCCCGACGGCCCCTGCTGTTCGAACTCGTATCGGTCGTCGGTCAGGTACACCGCGCCGTCGTCGACGGCGACGGCTATCTCTTCGAGGACGGCCCCCTCACACGGCCCGAACGTGCAGGTCCCGGTGTCCGATTCGAACGTCGCGCCGTGTTTCTCACAGACCAGCTCCGCGTCCCGCATCGTTGCACCGCTGCCCTTGTCCAGACGAACGTCCGTCCAGTGAGGGCAGTAGTTCTCGAAGGCGACGACGCCGTCGGCGAGTCGCACCAGAATCGCCTCTTCGGTGTCGAACCCGTCCCGGACGGTAAAGAGGAAACTGCCGTCCTCGGGGACGTCGCTGACTGCCGCGATTCGACTGTCCTCGTCCATGCTGGGTCAGGGTAGGTGAGTCGTCGGTTTCAATTCCCCGGTCGGAAACCCGACTACGCCGCTACCCTTTATCCGCGCCTCCGCCGAACACCGCGGGCATGGGCGAGTTCGTCATCTACGGGTCCTACGGCTACACCGGGTCGCTCGTCGCGAACGCGGCGGACGACCGTGTCCTCGACGGCGACGCGCCGACCGGGTTCCAGACGCCCGCTGGGGCCAACGGCACCGATCTGATTCTGGACGTCGACGGCGTCGAGCGAGAAGACGTTGTCTGAGAGGGCGGGGAGCGAACCCGACAGCAGCCAGATTTCTCTTGGGTTGTCAACAGTCGACCATCGGTGACTCGAATGGTGCGTCGAAAACGTTCCTCACAGGCCATCTAACACGATTCAACAGTCATTTTAGTTGTGAGTTTATTACGTTTGTCTGCAAATATATTACTATTAGATGACATCCTTATCTTTAATGTTATGTAGGATTTCATCATAAGTTGTGGTTTGGCAGTCCGAACCACATTCGGCCAAGGGAAACCACGCAGATGACACGACACTTCACAAGGGGAGACGTGAACGTCTCCCGCCGTGACGTACTCAGAGGAATGGGCGCACTCGGCGCGGCAGCGACGGGTGCTTCACTAACGACTGGCGGTGCCGAGGCGGTCGGTTCCAGTGCGGTGTATCAGTACTACCACACCGACTGGAACCAGGTCAAGAGCAACCTCTCGACCATCGCAGACCAGGGCTACGACGCGATTCAGGTCCCGCCGGCACAGTACAGCCGTCTGGACCGGAGTCACCAGCAGGGGGTCACCGACCCGCCGCTGGGATATCAACCGGTCGACTTCAAGAACTTCAACAGCGTGTTCGGCACCGAAGCCGAGTACGAGGATATGGTGGCCGAGGCCCACGCACAGGGACTCGACGTCATCGCCGACGCGATCATCAACCACATGGCCGCCAACGACGACTTCCGCGGTGCGCCGGGCATCTCCTTTGCGGACCTGCCGTACTTCAGCGAGCAGGACTTCCACCCCGAGTCGTCGATAGACTACAGCGACCCAGAGTCCGTCGAGAACGGCTGGCTCGTCGGGTTGAAAGACCTCAAACAGGAGTCGTCGTACGTCCGCGGTCAGCTAAAGGACTACGTCGAGAAGTACGCGGCCCTCGGCGTCGACGGCATTCGGTGGGACGCCGCGAAACACGTCCCCGAGTGGTTCTTCAGCGACTACGCCAACCAGTGGGCAGACGACCTGGGCCTCTACAAGGTCGGCGAAGTCCTACAAGGCGGCGTGGGCTACTGTCAGGGGTACGCCGACACCGGAATGTCTGTCACGGACTACCCGCTGTACTACACGATGAAGGAGGACGTGTTCCACCAGAACGGTGATATGCGCGCCCTCGACGGCGCCGGACTGGTGAACCAGTCGCCGTTCCAGTCGCTGACCTTCGTCTCCAACCACGACAGCAGTCCGCCCCAGTACGAGAAACTGGCCTACGCGTACATCCTCACCTACGAGGGGTATCCGCGGGTCTACAGCAACCGCATCGCCGTCGACGACGGCGACATCCAGAACCTGCTGTGGATAAAGAACAACCTCGCCGGCGGTGCGACCTACACGCGCCACGTCGACCAGAACCTCTACATCTACGAGCGGGACAACAACCTGCTCGTCGGCCTCAACCGCACCGGTTCGTGGCAGAGCAAATGGGTGTACACCACCTGGACTAGCCAGCCGCTACACGACTACACCGGCAGCTCCGGCGACGTCACCACCAACGGTGACGGCTGGGTCCAGATTTCGATTCCGCCACAGGGGTGGGTCTGCTACGCGCCGTAACGCGCCGATACGCTCTCGCCGGCCGGCGGAGCGGGCCGCCGGCCACGGTTTCGTTTTCAGTAGTGTTCGGTCTCGACGCGTTCGTCGTAGAGCCGCTGGAGCAGTTTCGTCATCGGACCCGACCCGACCTCCATGCCGTCGACGGCCGCGATCGGGCGGATCTCCCACGTCGAGTTCGTGAGAAACGCCTCGTCCGCGTTCCGGACGGCGTCGAGCGAGTAGTGGCCCGTCTCCACCGGGAACTCCTCCTCGCGAGCCAGTTCCATCACGACGTCGCGGGTCACTCCCGGAAGGAGGTCCAGATCCTCACTCGGCGTCCGGAGACCGTTCTCCGTCACGAAAAAGAGGTTGCTCGTCGCCCCCTCCGCGACGTGTCCGTCGACGGTCCGCATCAGGCATTCGTCTGTGACATCGCTGTCGACGGCGGCCCGCCGGAGTTCGAGTCTGCCGAGGATGCCGTTGAGGTAGTTGTGTGTCTTCACGTCCGCCGGAATCGCCTCGCTAGGGGCCCGTCGGGTCCGCACCGTCTGGACGTCGGCCGGGCCGTCCCACACTCGCTCCCCGTCGCGGCCGCCACGGGGGAGTTCGTTGACGACGACGATCACCGTGGGGTCCACCTCGGGATCCGGCGTCAGTTTGCCGGGTTGGACCCCACGAGTTACCGAGACTTTGACGTACGCCTCGGTGAGGTCGTTCGCGTCCAGCGTCTCGTCGACACGCTCACGCAGGTCGCCGGGGACGGCGTCGGCAAACCCGAGCGTTTCGGCGGTGTGCTGGAGCCGGTCACGGTGGGCGTCCCACGCGAACGGGTCGCCGCCGTAGGCCCGTACCGTCTCGAACGCCGCGTCGCCGTACATAAACCCGCGGTCGAGCACCGATACCGTGGCCGCCTCGGCCGGAACGACCTCGCCGTCTACGTGATAGTACATAGTTGACAGAAGTTCTCGACCATCTGTTTCCCGTGGTCGGTGAGGATGCTCTCGGGGTGGAACTGGACGCCGACGTGGGGGTGGTCGCGGTGCCGCACGCCCATGACGATTTTCGCCTCGTCTTCGGTGTATGCCGTCTCTTCTAGCACGTCGGGCAAGTCGTCTCGCCGCACCGCCAGCGAGTGGTACCGGCCCACCTTCACGGGGTCGGGAACGCCCTCGAAGACCCCCTCGCCGTCGTGGGTCACGAGCGAGGACTTGCCGTGGACGACGTCGTCGGCGTGGCCCACGGTCGACCCGTTGGCCGCACATAGCGCCTGATGGCCCAGACAGACGCCGAGCGTCGGATAGCGGAGTTCGGCGAACGTCGGCATCGAGACGCCGGCCTCGTCGGGCGTCCCCGGACCGGGTGAGACGACGATACCGTCCGGGGAGCGGTCGTGTATCTCCTCGACGGTGACGGCGTCGTTGCGCCGGACGACCACGTCGTCCTCGTCACCGCCGAGTCGGCAGACCACCTCGCCGACGTACTGGACGAGGTTGTACGCAAAGGAGTCGTAGTTGTCGACGACGAGGACGGTCGGCGCGAGGTCGTCGCTCGGCGGTGTGCCCCGGCCACGCCGCCGGCCCTCGCTCCCGAGGGGGTCGCTCATCGCGACCCCTCCACGGAGAGGTGCGCCCGCCGACCGAGCGCTTCGTCGACGGCCGTGACGAGCGCCCGACCCTTGTCGAGCGTCTCGTCGTACTCGCTGTCGGGGTCCGAATCGTGGACGATGCCGGCCCCGACCCGGAGGTGGTACTCCTCGGCGTACCGCACCAGCGTGCGGATGACGATGTTCAGCGTCGCCCGGCCGTCGAAGCCGAAGATGCCGATAGAGCCGGTGTACGGGCCGCGCCGGGTCGCTTCGACCTCGTCGATTATCTCCATCGTCCGGGGCTTGGGCGCGCCGGTGATGGTCCCGCCGGGGAACACCGCCGCGATGGCGTCTTCGAGGGTCGCTCGCTCGCGCATCTCGCCGGTCACCGCCGAGACCAGATGCATCACTTCGGAGTAGCGGTCGACGCGGCGGTAGTCGGTCACCTCGACAGTGCCAAAGCGACTCACCTTCCCGAGGTCGTTTCGCTCTAAGTCGACCAGCATCGCGTGTTCGGCCCGTTCCTTCTCGTCGTCCAGCAGGTCGGCTTCGAGTCGGTCATCGGCCTCGGGAGTATCGCCGCGGGGACGGGTGCCAGCGATAGGTTCGGTCACGAGGTGGTCGCCGTCGCGGTGGAGCAGTAGTTCCGGACTGGCACTGACGAGGTCCACGCCCGGGAACTCCACGAGGGCGGAGTAGGGAGCCGGATTGACCGCCCGGAGTGCGTCGAACGCCTCGACGGGGTGGACCGCCGCCGGGGCGCTCAGTCGCTGGGAGACGTTCGCCTGAAAGGTGTCGCCGTCACGGATGTACTGTTTGACCGTCCGGACTCGCTCGGCGAACGCTTCGCGGGTGCAGTCGCTCTCGAACCGGGCGGTGTCCGTCTCCACGGGCGGGTCCCCGACGGACGGGTCGCCCTCGACGGCCTCGCGGGCGAGGTCCAGTGCGTGTTGCTTGCCGAACTCGTAGGCCAGTCCGGCACTGTCGTGGTCGTCGAGTCGGGGACAGGCGGTCACGGTGAGCGTCACCGGGCCGTCCCCGCGGGGCTCCGTCCACGCCGCGACGCGGTCGTAGGTCGCCAGCTGCAGCTGTGGGAGCGCCCGGTCGGCGACGGCGCTGTCCGACAGCGTCTCCAGTTCGCGGACGACGTCGTAGGAGAGCCAACCGATGGCACCACAGGGGTAGGGGACGTCGCAGTCGCCCCGGACCAGCGTCTCCTCGTCGAGCAGTCCGGCGAGCGTTCCGAGTGTGTCGCCCTCGTCGGGAGCCACCTCGGTGAACTCGGCCGGTGCGGTCGCGAAGTAGCCCCACCCCGACTGCCCTCCGGTGGTCGACAGATAGACGCCACCGACCGAATCGCGCGCCCGGCGATAGGCCTCGAACGGGTCGTCGACGGTGATCCGGACCGCGACGGGTATCCGGGCCGTCTCCGGCGCGTCCGCTGTGAGGCGCTCGAAGGTGTCCCGGTCGGTCTCGACCGTTGGCATTACGCAGAGAGAACAGGTGCGAGAGTAATTCGCTTGCGGTTCGGGCAGTCAGTACGCCCGGGCCCGTTCGATCCAGCCCTCGACTCGGCTCTCTGAGAGGTCCGTCTCGGCCGCGATCTCGGCGGCGTCGGCCGCGGCGAGTTCGCCGACCGTCTCGATGTCGAGCCCCGAGAGGCGTTTCGCGTACGCCGGGCCGATGCCCTTGATCTCGGTGACCGGGTCGTCGCTCCCTTCGGGCACCGCGGGTTCTGGCTCTTCATCGGCGTCGTCCGTCGCGTCCGGTTCGGCTTCGGGAACTGTCGCGTCGACGTCCGCTGCCGTCTCGTCGGATTCGGCCGCCCCGACATCTGATTCGCGCTCGGTCGTCGCCGTCTCGGTCCCTTTGACCGCGTCTTCGCTCTCAGTAGATGGTTCGCGCTCGACAGTGACGTCTACGTCACTAGACGACCCCGCCGCAGACGTAGATTCTGCCTCGTCGAGTCCGAGTGCAGATTTCAGTTTCTGAAGGAGACCCATATCCGGTCATACTGCCCCCCGGCACTAATCTCTTGCTGGTACGCTATCGGTTACAGGCCGCTTCGTAACGCCTCGTTCATGGGGTCGACCGGGGCGTCTTCGCCGGTCCACAGTTCGAACGCCTCGACACCTTGATACAGTAACATCCACGCGCCGTCGACAGTCGTCGCACCGACGGCGGCCGCCTCCCGCAACAGACGCGTCTCGATGGGCGAGTACACTGCATCGAGAACCGCGAGGTCGGGCGTGAGTGCCGACTTCGGCACCGGCGTCTCGTCCTCGTCCATCCCGACGCTGGTGCAGTTGACGAGGACGTCGGCGTCGGCGAGCAGCGCATCGAAGTCACCGAGTCCGTGGCCGGTGGCGTTCGGAACCTCGTCCGCCAGCGCGTGGGCCTTCGACGCCGTGCGGTTGGCGATGCGGACCGACATCCCCTCGTCTGCGAGGCCGAAGGCGACGGCGCGACCGGCCCCGCCGGCACCGACGACGACGGCCGTTCCCGATAGCTCGACCCCGTGGTGGTCGAGCGCCCGGACCGCACCGACGGCGTCCGTGTTGTACCCCCGCGGCGTCTCGCCGGAGAAGTCGACGGTGTTGACTGCACCGATACGTGCTGCCAACGGGTCCGGGTCGACGGCGTCGAGTACGTCTTGTTTGAACGGAATCGTGACGTTCAGTCCGGCGACGCCGAGTTTGTCGGCTGCCTCGACGGCGGCGGCGCCCTCGTCCGCCGGCGGTTCGAAGGTGACGTACTTCGCGTCCAGTCCGAGTGCCTCGTACCCCGCCTCGTGCATCGGCGGCGACAGCGAGTGCCCGACCGGATTGCCGATGAGACCGTAGACGTCCATACACCCGCCAGCGCGCGCCTCGGATATGAACGCCACGCTCCCGCCCCGCCAGGAGTTCGGTGGTCGTCCGGGCTTTCGCAAGTTTTTCACGCTGACCTGTGCTGTCCTCACTTAGTGAGTCGTCTACGTCACCCCCTGGTACAGGTCGCCCTCGCGGTGTCACTGACCGCCGGATGGGTCAGTGCCGGCCTCCTCGGCGTCGGCCTCGGCACCGTCGCGACCGTCGCTGTGAGTGGACTGGCCGTGCTCGGTGCCTCCTTCCTGCTGGCGTGGGGTGCGGAGACGGCAGAGAAGGACGTCCCCCGTGCGTTCGCCATCGCCGTCCTCGCGGTTCTGGCCGTCGCGCCGGAGTACGCCGTCGACGCGCTGTTCGCGTGGAACGCGGGGGCCGGCGGGGCGACGACGGAGGCGTGTGCCAGACTCTCGGCGGCCGCCATCGAGGCCGGCGAGACGCCCCTCGCGCGGGCCTGTCACGACGCCAACCTCGCGATCGCGAACATGACCGGCGCCAACCGCATCCTCATCGGTATCGGGTGGGCGGGCATCGCCGTCTTCACCATCCTCCGGTCCACGTCGACGCAGGACCCTGCCGTCGAGAAGCGAGACGGCTTCCTGGCCGACGTGGTCCAGCTCGACACGGACATCGCGACGGAGATCGCGTTCCTGCTGGTCGCCACCGCGTGGGCGTTCGCCGTACCGCTGGGCGGCGGCATCGGTGCGCTGGACACGCTGTTCCTCGTGGGACTGTACGTGGCCTACATCGGCCTCGTCCTCAAGTCCGACATCGAGGCACACGACCACACCGTCGGCGTTCCGAAGTACTTCCAGAAGTGGTCGCTGCCGTGGCGGCCGCTGGTCGTCCTCGTGCTCTTTGGCTACTCCGGGGCGATGATATTCACCGCCGTCGAGCCGTTCGCCCACGGGCTAGAGGAGATCGGCCTCCAGATCGGCGTCCCCTCCTTTTTCATGATCCAGTGGATCGCGCCGCTGGCGAGCGAGTCGCCGGAACTCATCGTCGTCGCCGTCCTCGTCAACAAGGCCCGGTCGACGGCGGGGTTCAACGCGCTCATCTCCTCGAAACTCAACCAGTGGACGCTGCTCATCGGGACCATCGCGGTCATCTACTCCATCGCGCTGGGCCGGTACGGCGTCCTCCCGTTCGACGCTCGACAGGCCGCGGAGATATGGATTACCGCCGGTCAGTCGTTCTTCGCGCTGGCACTCCTCTGTAACTTCGAGATATCCATCCGCGAGGCCGTCGTGCTGTTCGCCCTGTTCATCAGTCAGGTGCTCGTCGAGTTCGCGCTCATCCAGGACTACCTGGTCCTGCCGATAACGAGCCACGACCTCCTGCTGGGATACACGGCGCTGTACATCGTCGCCGGCGTCGTCCTGTTCGCCCTGCGGTGGCAGTCGTTGAAACACCTCCTCGGACTGGCCGGTGACGCCTTCCGGACCGCGCTGGGCAACGACCCGGTCCACATGGACAAAGCCGACTGATGCTCGCTATCGTCGTCTCCCGGGCCGACGAAGCGTCGACGCACATCGGCGAGCACCTCCTCGAACTCGCGCCGTGGACCGAGACGACCGACGAGGACCGGGCGGACGGCGAGGGCGGCGGGACCGTCTACCGGACGGACGGGGCCGAACTCCGCGAGTTCGACGCGCTCCACCTCGAACTCGACGGCGTCGCAGACGCCTTCGACGACCCGGACTGTCTCGTGTTCGCCTCCCGGCACGCCGGCGAGACGGACGAGTTGCTGACCGCCCACCACGCGGGGAACTTCGGCGCGGCGGAGTTCGGCGGCGAGGGCGGCCACTTCGCCCGCGCGTGTCCCAGCACACACCGCGCCGTCGTCCACGCGCTGACCGACCACGCCCCCGAGGAGTACGAGGTGGGCATGGAGTGTACACATCACGGCCCGACCGAGGTGGGCGTGCCGTCGATGTTCGTCGAAGTCGGGAGCGCCGAACCGCAGTGGCGAGACCCAGACGCCGCCCGCGCCGTGGCACAGGCTATCCTCGACATCCGCGGCGTCCCAGCAGACGCTCCGAGGGAGAACGGCACCCGTCGACACCTCGTTGGCTTCGGCGGCGGCCACTACGCGCCCCGGTTCGAGCGCGTGATCCGCGAGACGGACTGGTCGGTCGGCCACGTCGCGGCGGACTGGTCGCTGGACGCACTCGAGGCGTGGGCCGACGACGAGACTGAGCGTGCCGCAGTTCTCGACAGGGCTTTCGACGCCAGTGTCGCCGACTACGCGCTGCTGGAAGACGACCGGCCGGCCCTCGTCGAGACGCTGACGGCGCTGGGTTACCGTGTCGTCGACGAGACGTTCGTCCGGGAGACCAGCGGCGTCCCGCTCGACCTCGTCGAGGCGCTCGAAGCGGCGGTGACACCCGTCGGTGGCGGCCTCCGCTTTGGCGACCCGGCGACGGAGTACGCCGGCGAGTGGACCGTGGTCGAACTCCCCGGAGACCTGCTCTCGGAGGCCACCGGAATCGACGAGGCGGCGGTCCGATCGTGGCTCGACGGTCACGCGCTCGCGTTCGACACCGAACAGAACGGGACCGTCGTCACCGGCCCCGTCGTGTTGCCCGCCGACCGCTCGCACGACGACGTCGTCACGGTGCTTGCCGACGTCCTCCGCCAGCGCTACGACAGTGTCGAACGCGACGGCGAGCAGCTAGTCGCTCGGGAGGAACGGTTCGATCCCGACCTCGCACGCACCGCGGGCGTTCCGGAAGGGCCGAAGTTCGGAAAACTCTCTGCGGGCAAGCCGGTGGAAGTCGATGGTGAAGAGATCGGCCCCGAACGGTTCCAACGTGAACGTATACGCCGATTTACGTTGTAGAAAACGGCCCGCAAAACGCCCGAAGGCGGCGACCAAATCGTCAGACGAGTGTCAGACGCAGGGGGAAAACTAATGAGTGTTCGTCTGTAACGGGGATTTAAATATGGACTCGATTATCGACGACGCCATCGACGAGGCCGAGGAGGAACAGGACGTGGCCTCCGACGGCGAGACGGCGACCGAGACGACGCCGAGCAGAGAAGAGATGTCGACTTCGGGAACGATGACCGACGACGAACTCGCGAGCGTCGTCAAGGACCTCGAAACGAAGATCACAGTGGTGGGGTGTGGCGGTGCCGGCGGCAACACCGTCACCCGGATGATGGAAGAGGGAATCCACGGGGCGAAACTCGTCGCCGCGAACACCGACGCCCAGCACCTCGCCGACGAGGTGAAAGCCGACACGAAGATTCTCATCGGCCGCAAGCGCACCGGTGGTCGCGGTGCCGGCTCGGTCCCGAAGATCGGCGAGGAGGCCGCACAGGAAGACATCGAGGACATCCAGCAGTCTATCGACGGTTCTGACATGGTGTTCGTCACCGCCGGTCTCGGCGGCGGGACCGGGACCGGGTCCGCCCCCGTCATCGCACAGGCCGCACAGGAGGCCGGTGCCCTCACTATCTCTATCGTCACTATCCCCTTCACTGCGGAAGGCGAGCGCCGGCGGGCCAACGCCGACGCGGGCCTCGAACGCCTGCGTGCGGTCTCGGATACAGTCATCGTCGTCCCGAACGACCGACTGCTCGACTACGCGCCGTCGATGCCCCTGCAAGACGCGTTCAAGATCTGTGACCGCGTCCTGATGCGCTCGGTCAAGGGCATGACCGAACTCATCACCAAGCCCGGCCTCGTCAACGTCGACTTCGCCGACGTTCGCACCATCATGGAGAACGGCGGCGTCGCGATGATCGGTCTCGGCGAGTCCGACTCCGAGAACAAGGCCCAGGACTCCATCCGTTCGGCGCTTCGCTCGCCGCTTCTGGACGTCGAATTCGACGGTGCGAACTCTGCGCTCGTCAACGTCGTCGGCGGCCCCGACATGAGTATCGAGGAAGCCGAAGGCGTCGTCGAGGAGATCTACGACCGCATCGACCCCGACGCCCGCATCATCTGGGGCGCCTCCATCAACAACGACTTCGAGGGCAAGATGGAGACGATGATCGTCGTCACCGGCGTCGAGTCCCCGCAGATCTACGGCCAGAGCGAGGCCGAACAGGAGAAGGCCGCCCAGCAACTCGGCGACGACATCGACTACGTCGACTGAGTGGACCCGTCACGGGCGGCGCTGTTTTCGCCGTAGTCGGTCCGCTATCGAACGACCTACTCGGCGTCTTGTCGGTAATTAAAGATAAGTATTATACGAGTACATCTGGGTTTGTTCAAATATATGGGAACAGGTCGGTCGGCATCTCACGAACAATCGGACGCGGAAGTCGGCACAGACGAGACACGAGTCACCGGTGGCGGGACAGCCGGCGGCCCACTGGACTACCGGCTCATTCTGGACCACGTCGATACCCCGATTTTCGTCCTCGACGGCGACGGCGACATCACGCACTGGAACAGCTCTATCGCGGCGCTGACCGGTGAATCACAGGCCGAGGCTGTCGAACTCGCCGAGGAACACGGCGTCGTCGGGCCGGCGTTCTACCACGACGGACGCCGGTCGATGACCCTCGCGGAGAAGGTCATCGAAGCACCCGAATCCGCCGACGAGGAGTACGGCGTCCCGCGGGTCGAAGACGTCGACTACACGCTCTACGCCGACCAGAGCGTGATGAAGGACGCCCGCGGGGAGGACCGCCACATCCGGTTCAGCGCGGCCCCGA
The DNA here is from genome assembly GCF_014647235.1 of Haloarcula pellucida. GTDB lineage: Archaea > Halobacteriota > Halobacteria > Halobacteriales > Haloarculaceae > Haloarcula > Haloarcula pellucida. Next base: position 348,582 of record NZ_BMOU01000001.1, on the reverse strand, counting down.
TGTACGACGAGGACGGCACGCTCACCGGCGTCGTCGAGATGATACAGGACCGGACCGAGGACGCACGCCGGCAGGACCAACTCCGGGGGATGGTCGCGGAACTGCAGGGGACGATGGCCGACATCGAAGCCGGAAACCTGCAGGCCCGCGCGTCCGTCACCGAGACCGACTACGTCGACGACGAACTGCTCGACGTCGTCGACTCGCTCAACCAGATGGCCCAGCGACTGGACGACATCGTCACCGACGTCGCCGGACGGACCGACAGCCTCCACGACTCCGTCGAGTCGGTCGCGGACAGCAGCCAGCGGGTCTCCGAACTGTCGACGGAGCAGTCCGAGACGCTCGCGACCGTCAGTCAGGAGGTCGAATCGCTCTCGGCCACCATAGAGGAGATAGCCTCGACGAGCGACGAGGTCGCCTCGACGGCGCGGAACGCAGACGACGCCGCTACGGAGGTCCAGAAGACCGCAGAGGAGACGGAACGGGTCATGCAGGACGTCGGCGAATCCACAGACCGGGTCGCCGACGACGTGTCCGCACTCCGTGACCGGGTCGACGAGATAGACGAAATCGTCGCCGTCATCGACGACATCGCCGACGAGACGAACATGCTGGCGCTGAACGCCTCCATCGAGGCCGCACGCGCCGGTGAGGCCGGCGAGGGGTTCGCCGTCGTCGCCGACGAGGTCAAGGGCCTCGCCGAGGAGTCCCAAGAGCGAGCGTCCGAGATCGAGGCGATGGTCGGGCGAATCAAGGCCGACACGCAGGACACCGTCGAGAACCTCGAAGAGACGAACGAACAGGTCAAGCGTGGTATCGAACAGGTCGAGAACTCGACCGAGGCGCTGACCGACATCGTCGCCGCTATCGAGGAGACGGCGAGCGGCATCGAACAGGTCTCGGAGGCCACCGACGACCAGGCCGCGAGCACCGAGGAGATAGCGAGCATGCTGGACGAAGTCGTGCGCCGGGCGGAGGAAGTCTCGACCGAGATGCAGGACGCCGCGGCCAACACGCGCGAGCAGACCAGACAGGTCGAAGAGATAAACGAGACAGTCAGTCGTCTGTCCGACGGACAGTCGACGAGCCGCTGACTCGGTCGACCGTCGGTTCCTAACTCGTTAGGTATCCAAGCGAGGTTCGACGACCGTGTAGTACTGTGTATGACCGAAACCGGCACAGACGACGGTACCGACGTCGGCGACGCGCTATCGGCGCTCGGCGACTCGATGGAGCGACTCAGCACCAACACCACTGGTCTCGGAGATGCCGTCGAGCGGTTGCAGGCCTCCACGCAACGGCTGAGCGCTCAGCAGTCCGCCATCGCCGAGCGGATGACCGAGACTGCCGACACGCTCGGTCGGGACGACACGGCCCGACAGCCGTCGTCGAGGCGTTCGCACGGTCGGTCGGCGGTTGCGGACGACTGACACCCGCAGGCCGTCGCGCACCACAATATAGAAAAGCCACCAGTGGGTACGCCTCGGTATGGACGTCCCGTACGACCTCACCTCCTACGTTCGCGTACTCAAACTGGCGAGTACGCCGTCCTGGGAGGAGTTCTCGCAGATCGCAAAGATTGCCGGTGCCGGCATCATGCTCGTCGGCCTCGTCGGCTTCATCATCTTCGCCATAATGACCTTCGTCCCCGGCAGCAAACCGGTGTAAACAGATGGGTATCTACGCAGTCAAGACGACGGCGAGCCAGGAACGCACCGTCGCGGACATGATCATCAACCGCGAGGAACCGGACATCCACGCGGCGCTGGCCCCGGACTCGCTGACGAGTTACGTGATGGTCGAGGCCGACGACCACGCCGTCTTCGACCGTATCTTAGACGAGATTCCACACGCCAACGGCGTCGTGCAAGGCGAGTCCTCCATCGCGGAGGTCGAACACTTCCTCTCGCCGAAACCCGACGTCGAGGGTATCGCCGAAGGGGACATCGTCGAACTCATCGCCGGGCCGTTCAAAGGCGAGAAGGCCCAGGTCCAGCGTATCGACGAGGGCAAGGACCAGGTCACTGTCGAACTGTACGAGGCGACGGTCCCGATTCCGGTCACCGTGCGTGGTGACCAGATTCGCGTCCTCGACTCCGAGGAGCGGTAAGCGAACGTCCGGCGGCGACGCCGCCGGGTCACTGTCGACGAGCGACGCGAGTCAGCGGCGGTTGTTCCAGCGTTTTTGCGAGAAGGGCTCCAAACAGACCGTCGAAGGCGGCCGAGGAAACCCGACAGAATACAAATCGGTCGTTAGCCTTCGAGTCGGTCGATGACCTCGCTCATGTCGGCCGTGGCCTCGACGGATTCCTTGATGTTCTCACGGCGGCGGACCTCCGCGGCAGAGGCGTCGTAGGCGCGGACGTACTCCGCGCGTGAGTGTTCGTCGAAGGCGTGCTTGATGGCGAAGTAGCCGTCGGGGACGACGGTCCCACACACCTTACACGAGACGCGGTCGTGTTCGGTCGATTGGTGGACGATGAGGTCTTCGACGCGGTCGAACTGGCTGTCGTCGCCCTCGATAGCGCACTCCCAGCGTGGCATTGCTGAGAGGCAGGCCGTGCGACACCAAAAGCGTTCGCCACGACGACGGGCGACTCCGGTAAATGGAAACCTCTAATTGTGACACCGGGATAGCGAAAGCCGTGACGAGTGAGGGGTTCCACGTCGACCTACACGTCAAGATTCTGGACGAGCGTGTCGTCCAGCGAGCGAAGGCACGGGGACTCGACGCCCTCGTGTACGCCCCACACTTCACGCGGTTGCCGGACATCCGTGCGAAAGCCGAACGGTTCTCCGACGACGAGTTGACCGTCATCCCGGGTCGAGAGCTGTTTACGGGGACGTGGCAGCGTCGCCGGCACGTCCTCGCCGTCGGCCTCGACGAGCAGGTCCCGGACTTTCTGACCCTCGACGGGACGATGGCCGAGCTAGAGCGACAGGACGCCGCCGTCTTGGTCCCGCATCCCGGGTTCCTGAGCGTGAGCCTCGGCATCGAGGAACTGCGGACGTACGCCAGTGTCATCGACGCCGTGGAAGTGTACAACCCGAAACACCTCCCACACCACAACCGGCGTGCGCGGCGGTTCGCCCGCGAGACGGACCTGCCGACGTTCGCCTCCTCGTACGCGCACCTCCACGGGAGCATCGGCGAGGCGTGGACGGCGTTCGACGAGGCCTTGCAGACGGCCGACGGATTGGCACGGGCCCTGCGAGACGAGGTCCCACGCCGAATCGTCCACCGCGACGGTCTGCGCCACACGCTCCGCCGCGGGCTGGAGTTCGCACACTTAGGGTACGAGAACAGTTGGGAGAAGTTCGACCGGGTGATGTTGCAGGGGACGGCACCGACCCACCCGGACCACGTCGCCTACGACGGGAAGTTCGACGACATCAAGGTGTACTAGGCGACGAGCGCCGTGCTCTCGGCGAGCGCCCGTGTCACTTCCGGCGGGAGGTACTGCGGCAGGACGTGGACCAGTACCGCGATAGCCGCGAGCTCGAAGACGGTGATGGCCACCGTGACTATCTCGGCCCGGTCGCTAGACGTCGTGACGCCGGACGGGAAGCCGTACTCCGTGTCCGAGAGCGGGTAGAACAGGGCGATACCCCGCCGCGACCCCAGATAGTCGAGGACGTAGTGGGTCAGCACGCCGAGCCACACCCACTGGAGGTTTCCGCCGTGGTAGATTGGGTGTGCGAGAAAGAGTAGCAGGACCGGGAGGTTGTGCAGCGTCTTCCGGTGTTTGCCGAAAGCCGTGTCGACGTCGGGAAACAGCGCTCCCAGCACCACCGGGAGGAACACCTCCGCGATGGTCGCGAACGTCGAGACGTCCCCGGAGGGGTCGAGGACGTACCCCAGCCCGATGCTCAGCAGGACCGCGTTCAGAACGTGCCCGCGTTTATTCATCTACGCGGTCCGATGGCCGGCCGTCCGATAGGTTTTGCTACTCCTCCTGTGTGGCGGCTAACAGGTCCGTGAGCGCCTGTCTGGCGATACGGTGTTTGACCTCGGTTCGTGACCCGTCGAACTCGTAGTGAGCGACTGTACAGTCGGAGTCGTTCGTCTCCCACGGCGCGGCGTGCGCGACGGCGATGTAGACGGTGCCGACCGGCGTCTCCGGAGAGCCACCGGTGGGACCGGCGACGCCCGTCGTCGCGACGCCCCAGTCGGCCCCCGCGGTGTCTCTGACCGCTTGGGCCATCTCGCGGGCGACGGGTTCGGAGACAGCACCGTGGGCGTCGAGTGCCTCGCGAGAGACGGCCAGCAGTTCCTGTTTCGCGCGATAGGAGTACGAGACGATGGAGCGGTCGAAGTAGTCGCTAGAGCCCGGAACGTCGGTCAACAGCGACCCGACGAGGCCGCCGGTGCAGGACTCGGCGACGGCGACTGTCTCCTCTCGGTCCCGGAGTACGTCGCCGACGCGCTCCTCGATAGGTGTCTCGTCGTCGGTCATAGCCGGTCGTTGTACGCGGCCGGGAATAAGCGTTCAGTCGTCGGCCCCGAACCTTTCTGTCTCTGTCACCAACACGTCGTATGGCCTACCAGACCACGCTCGGTTGGTCGCTCGTCTCCTCCGGTATCGTGACGCTCGTCCTCGGGTTCCTGCCCGGGTCGGACCTCCTGTGGGGGTTGTTGCTCCTCGCGCTCGGCGTGCTGACCCTCTACGTCAGGCAGTAACGGAAAGAAAGACGGCCGCGGAGCGTCGAGCGACGGTATGGACTACGAGACGCCACAGTTTTTCCGGGTGATGCAGTACGCGGCCCGGGCCGACCGAGACGTGGTCGACATGGTCTCGGGCAACCCCGACTGGGACCCGCCCGAGGGGGTCCGGGACGGTCTGCGAGACTACGCCGAGGCCGACGCCGACGCGTTCCAGTACGCCCCCAGTCGCGGCCTCAAGTCCCTTCGTGAGGAGATAGCCGCCAGACGCGGGGTCGACGTATCGCGGGTCGTCGTCACCAACGGCGCGGGCGAGGCCAACCACCTCGCGATGACCGGCGGCATGGACCACTTCCCCGGCGACGAGATTCTGCTGACCGACCCCGTCTATCCCTACTACGCCGGCCGTGCGAGCTTCCTCGATGCCGAGACGACGATCGTCTCCGTCGACGAGGACGGCCACCTCGACCCCGATGCGGTCAGAGCCGCCGCCAGCGAGGAGACGAGCGTCGTCGTCGTCAACTCGCCGAACAACCCGACCGGCGCGGTGTACGGCGCCGACGCCATGGCCGAGTTCGTCGCAATCGCCGAGGAGTACGACGCCCTCCTCGTCAGCGACGAGGTGTACGACCACTTCGACTACGCCGGCCGGTTCACGTCGGCACTGGAACAGGACTCGCCGAACGTCGTCGCGACCAACTCCTTCTCGAAGTCGATGGCTATCACCGGGTTCCGGGTCGGCTACGCCGTCTTCCCGTCGCCCGACGGCCCGGCCGGTGATCTCGTCGACCGCGCCGGCACACGACACATGCTGACCAACGTCAGCGGGAGTCGCCCCGCCCAGTACGCCGTCGAGCGAGCCTTACGGACCACCTCGCCGGAGTACTACGCGAAGTGCCGCCGACGGCTCGAACGACGCATCGATACGTTCTGTGGGGCACTGGACGCCGCCGGTGCGGAGTACAATCGACCCGAGGGCGGGTTCTACGTGATGGCTCGCTTCCCGGAGTTCGCCGGCAGTTTCGCGAACGTCTACGAACTTATCGACGACGCCGGCGTCGCCGGGATGCCCGGCGAGGCCTTCGGCGAGTCGCGGTCGGACTGGATACGGTTCGCACTGGTAACGCCACGCATCGAGGAGGCGGCCGAGCGACTGGCGGCGTTCTTCGAGTAGGTCAGACGGCCTCGACCCGCCGGAACAGCGCCGCGCCGAGTGCCACCGTCAGGACGGCGGCGATCACCATCGCGCCGAAGTCGACGACGAGCGCTCGCTCGGAGTAGCCCACCAGCGCCCCTCGGAGGCCGTCGACACCGTAAGTGAGCGGATTGAGGTAGCCGACGACTTGGAGGGGCGCGGGCAGGTTCGAGAGGGGGTAGAACGCCCCCGAGAGGAAGGCCAGCGGAAAGAGCGCGAAGTTGACGATGAGGTTGTACCCCTGCGTGTCCTTGAACTGCGAGGCCATCGCCAGTCCGAGGCCGATGAACGTCGCGGCGACGAGGACGAGGAAGACGACGGCGACGCCGACGCCGACGAGCGACACCGGTCGGAACCCGAGCGGCACCGCCAGCACGAGGATGAGCAGTGCTTGCAGCATCGTGGTCGTCGCACCGCCGGCGATGCGGCCGACGACGACGGCGGTACGACTCACCGGCGCGACCAGAATCTCCTTCAGGAAGCCGACTTCCCGGTCCGAGAGCACCGCCAGCCCGGTGAACGACGCCGAGAACAGCATCGTAAAGCCGAGGATGCCCGGCACGAGGTACTCCAGATACGACAGCGACGACGGAATCGACCCGAAGCGGGCGTCGCTGAACCCGAAGCCGAAGAACACGAGGATGAAGAAGGGGCCCAACAAGAGGCCGACGACGCGGCTCTTGGCCCGCCAGAACCGCACGAGGTCGCGCTTCCAGAGCCCGTAGACGGCGACGGCCTCCCGGCCGAGTCGGCCGGATCCGTCAGTCATCGTCGGCCTCCGTCTCTGCCGCCACGGCGACACCAGGGCCCGTCTCGTCGGCCGCTTCGACGGTGCGGCCCGTCAGCGAGAGGAACACGCGTTCGAGCGTCGGGCGGTCGACGGAGACGGTCGAGACGCCGGCCACCTCGCTGGCGGCGGTGACGAGCGCCGCGACCCGACGCTCGCCGTCGTCGACGCCCACGTCGAGGCCGTCACCAGTCCGGGTCACCGACCGGACCCACGGCGCGTCGCCGACCGCCCGCTCGACGGCCGCCGGGCCGTCGGTCCCGAGCCGTATCACGTCACCGCCCAGTCCGTCTTTCAACGCGTCGGGCGCGTCGAGTGCGACGACGCTGCCGTCGTCGACGATAGCGACCCGGTCGCATAGGGCGTCGGCCTCCTCCATGTAGTGGGTCGTCAGCACGACGGTGACGCCGGCCTCGCGGTTCAGGCGAGCGACGTACTCCCGGACGGTCTTGCGCGTCCCCGCGTCCAGTCCCACGGTCGGTTCGTCCAGAAAGAGGACCGCCGGTTCGTGGAGGAGGCCGCGGGCGAGTTCCAGCCGTCTCGCCATCCCGCCGGAGTACTCGCCGACGGGCTTGTCGGCGTCGTCGGCGAGGTCCACGAGGTCCAGCACCGTCGCCGTCCGCTCCCGGCGACGCTGCTTGCGAATGCCGTACAGACGGGCGTGAAAGCGGAGGTTCTCCCGCCCGGTCAGTTCCTCGTCCAGAGCGGGTTCCTGAAACACGACGCCGATGCTCGACCGGACGCCGCCGGGGTCGGCGACCACGTCGTGGCCGGCGACGCGAGCGGTCCCCTCGCTCGGTCTGAGCAGCGTACAGAGCGTGTTGACGAGCGTGGACTTCCCGGCCCCGTTGGGGCCGAGCAAGCCGAGAATCTCGCCCTCGGCGACCGAGAAAGAGACGTCGTCGACGGCCACGAGGTCGCCGTACCGTCGCGTCAGTCCGTCCACCTCGATGGCGTTCATCGACGGCTAAAGGGGCTGGACGGGCTTGAAGATTGGTCCGCCGCCGGTCAGTTGAAGACGAGGTCCACGTCGAGTGCGCGCTCCAACAGACTGTCGTCGTAGTACTCGCCGGTCTGGTCCGGGTGGGCCTCGTCGATGGCTCGCACCGTCAGGACCGTGTTGGCGAAGTTCTTGTACGTCGCTTCGTCGACCATCTGCCCGTCGACGACGACGGCACCGGTGCCCTCGCGTTTGGCGTCGTTGAACGCCTCTATCTTCGAGAGGTCCCGGTCCAGTTCCTCGGTACTGGGCATGTGGATGCGGTTGGCCTGCGCGGTCTGTTTGGGGTGGAGCGACCACGACCCGTCGATGCCGATGGTCGCCTCGTGTTCGACCTGGTCGGCGTACCCCTCGGCGTTGTAGTAGGTGACGCCGGCGCGTTCGTGGAACAACTGGTCGAACGGGCCGCCGATGGAGACGATGCCCGCGGCGCTCGTCTCGTTGGACATCGCTTCGAGTAGCCCGTCCCAGCGCGGTCGCTCGCCGTGCATCGCCCGGCCGCCCAGTTCCGCCGTGTAGTCGACGGGGCCGAAGACGATGCCCGAGAGTCGGGAGTCGGTGGCGAACTGGCAGATCTCCCGGAGGTCCGAGCGGGCGGCCGCCGTCTCCAGAATGATGGCCATCTCCAGCGTCTCGTCCCCCAGACCCGCCTCGCGTTCGGCGTCGGCCAGCACCCCGGCGGCCTCGCGCACGTCGTCGAGGCGGCCGACCTTCGGGAAGACGACGCCGTCGAGATGCTCGCCCACCTCGCTGGCGAGGCGGCGGACCTGCTCGGTCCCGCGCTCGCGGAACTGCGCGCCGTCGTAGGCCCACTCGACGCGCGGGAGAATCTTCCCGGCGAAGTCGGGGGCGTGGTCGGGGACGCGCTCGACGATGTTGTCGACGGCCTCCTCCTTCATCGACGGTGCGGTGCCGTCCTCGATGTCAGGCACCAGCCAGTCCGGCGTGTTGAACCCCTCGCTGGTGAGGCCGGATTCGAGGAACTTCGCGCTGTCGTCACGCGGGACGGCAGCGGGTGCGGTCTGGAACGTGCGGCAGAGTCGTGTGTCTGTCATTGGTATCGCTGAACGAGTGCGGTTCGCCGGCCGCTGTAGACCGGGGTGTTGTCCTGATTGAACGCGACGTGTTCGAACGTGACCGCACCGACCGCCTCGGGGCCGGCGTCGCCGTCACAGTCGAGGACGCGGGTGAAGCCGTATATCGTATCGCCGAGCGTGACGAACGAGTGGAACCGCTCGTCCGCGAAGCGGCGTTCGCGGTAGGTGGCCTCGTCCGAGCGAGCGTGTGCGAGTGCGATAGAGCGCGTCACGTCGCCGTAGGCGACGATGTCGCCCGAGGGCGAGTCGGCCATCTCGTCGCGGTTGTGGTGCTGACGGGCGGTGTTGAGCGTCGCCAGCGGCAGGCCCGCGACCAACTGGTCGTCCATCGTCCGGCCGCGCTCGTGACGGTAGGCGACGGCGGCGCTCTCCGCCTCGGCGTCGTCGAGGGCGTCACGGAAGTCCTCGAAACGACCGCCCTCGGGCGCGAGTAGTGTCTCGGGCAGGTCCGGCCCGCCATCCGGGTCGTCGGGACGGCCAGTGGCCTCCCCGCCGCCGTCCGTCGCCGCCGGCTCCCGGCGCGGAATCATGTTCGTCCGCTGGTAGGAGACGAGCGTCTCGCCCGTCTCGCGGTCGCGGCCTTCCGTCGCCCACGTCACGATGCCGTAGGCCGGCCGGGACGAGGAGGTCCGCGTGTCGACGACGCGAGAGGTGACGGCGAGTTCGGTGCCCGGCCGTGCGGACCGGTGGAACTCGACGTCGGTGCGCCCGAGGAAGTAGCCGCCCTTCTCCGAGAGGTCCTCGACGGTGATACCCATCACGCAGGCCAGCAGGTAGTCAGGGTGGACGGGCACGTCCTCGAACCCGCGTTCGCGGGCCGTGTCGGAGCGCCAGTACGCCGGGTCGTGGTTCAGCGTCTGGCCCATCCACTGCTCGCTACCGTGTTGGGAGAGGCGGAGTCCGGGGTCGTGGGTGAGTTCGTCGCCCTCCGCGAAGAACTCGAAGTAGTGGCCCTTCTCGCGGGTGTCGGCCCGGTCCAACAGGGCGTCGAACGTCGCCCCGTCCGAACAGTCGATGGCGTCGGGGTCGCTCCAGTCAGTCATCGGCCTGCCCCTCCCGTCGGCCGCCACGCCTCGCGGCTACCGCCGCTCGGCCCTCCGGCGGACTCGCTCCCGGTGGGCGCTGCGTCCGCCCGAGCGAGCGCCCGTCGCATCTCGTTGGTGACGACCATGAACCCCTCGTCGAAGCCCATGCCGGGCTTGGCGAGGACCTGTGCGGCATCGGTGGCGAGTGCGACGTGGGCGCAGGCCCGCGCCGAGGTGACTGTCTCGTTGCAGGTCCCGCCGAGGTACGCGCGGGTGTCCGTGCCGTCGCAGTACAGCACGGCCTCTGCGGAGCGCTGGACGCCGCCGAGGTCCGGCGTCTTCACCTGCACCACGTCGGCCGCGCCCGCGTCGACGAACGCCCGCACGTCCTCGAAGGTGTTGCACCACTCGTCGGCAACGACGTCGACGTCGACACCCGCGTCGGCTAACCCGTCGCGCAACTCGGCCATCTGCTCGATTTGCGCGGTACGGCCGCCGGCGTCCATCGGTCCCTCGACCTGGAGGGGGTACGGCGCGGCGGCCTCCCGGAGCGTCTCGAAGTAGTCGGTGACCTCGGTGCGGTCGTACGGCGGGCCGAACACCTTCCCGAGGATGCCGTAGACGTCGACGTGGAACCGCGGCGCGTAGTTCTCGGGGCCGAGTTCGGCCGCTCTGTCGGAGAGCCACGCGAGATACTCGCGCAGGCCCTCGCCGTCCTCACCCACCTTCTCGACGCTGTTGAACAGGCCGTGGGGGAGGACGGGGACGCCCTTGATGAGCATCTTCTCGGCGTTGGTCCGCCGTTCGTCGCCCGACTGGCCGAACACCGGGACGGGCGTCGTCGCCGGGTCGGTGTCGTAGGCCGCCGCGAGGACGGCCGTCGGTGTCTGCCCCCGGGCGCGAGCGGCGGCGTTCAGGAGCGCCTGCGAGACGCCGTAGCGGACCGCCGTGTGGAGGCGGTCGCCGCCCGAGCGCGCTGGGTCGATAGCCTCCAGCGCCTCCGCGTTCTCCCGGAACAGGGTCGCGTCCCGGCCCCGGAGCGTGTCGGCGACGCTCCCCTCGACGACCGGGCGGTATTCGCTGGCCCGAAAGAGCGGGTCCCGACCGCCCGCGCCGGAGTACTGGACGGCGGCACAATCGCCCGTGACGACGGAGCCGTCGGCGAGTTCGAGTTCCACGATGAGACACTCGCCGGCCTCGCGCACTCGCTCGAACCCGTCGGTCTTCGGTTGGCCGTCGTAGGCAAAGCCCCGCTGGGTTGCGCCGTCTTTGATAGCGCGCTGGTCGTCGAAGAAGAACCCGGAGAGGCCCGGCACCGCACGGATTTCCTCAATCCGCATCGCTGGCACCTCCCTGTTTGCCGCTCGGTCGCCCGATGAGTTTCCCGTCGCTGATGGCGTCGACGTCGTCGGCGACCATCCGGAACGACTGGTCACGGCCCTCCGTGCGGGCGCGTTCGCCCAGTCTGGCCTTGTGGGTCTCCTTGATGTCGTCGGGGAGAGCGAGGTCCGCGAACTCGAAGATGCGCACCCGGCCGTCGTCGTCACGGGCCGGGAGGACCGCACCGGCGGCGGCGTCGCTCGGCGCGAACGGGACGTCCATCGCGCCGGAGTCGAACGCCTCGATGACCCCCTGTGCGACGTCGCCGTCGCCGGCCTCGTAGATGGCGTCCATCAGGTGGCGGGTCGCACGCTCGATGAGTTCTCGTTCCTCGGCGATACCGTTGAGGTCGATGTCTTGCTCTATCATCATATCGATGAGCTGTCTAGTAGTGCGCAAGCCGGAGGCGTTGGCCTCCTTCGTCGGGACGCCCTGGAACTCCTGTGGGGACTTCGTGATGACCTTGTCCGGTTTGGCGACGGCGGCCGTCGCGCCGCCGAGGCTGATGACGCCGTTGGCGCGGGCCTCGTCCGGCGGGAACCCGCCCATCCACTCGTGGAAGACGGTGGTGACGGTCACCGAGTCTGGCAGGAACTCCTCGCCGAGTTTCCGCAAGGCTCGGAGCGCGGCGACGTCCTGTACGACGTTGCCGACCTGTCCGTAGCCCAGCGTAATCGAGCGGACACCCTGTGTCGCGGCGAGTTGGCCCTCCACGAGCATCACCGCGATGGCGATACACGGCGGGACGAGGGTCCCGGTCAGCGGGCCGAACGGTTCGCGGTTGATGGTGACGCCGCGCTCGGTGTAGGCACCACAGAGCCGGTCGACGAACTGCCAGTGTTCGATTGTCGTCGCCAAGTCGTGCCGTTTCGTGTAGGGGATGTTGTAGGAGATGGGGCCTCCCTCGAAGGACTGGAACCCACCGGCGAGGGTGACCATCGCCAGCAGGCGGGCGTCCGGCGTGCCGTGGCGCACCTCGATCGGGGCGTCCAGTGCGCGGATGAGTCGGCGACAGTCCTCGACGCCGTGGTTCACCGCGGGGAAGCCGTTGAGTTCGTCCGTGTCACCGTTTCGAGAGGCTGCGAGGCCTTCCTCCGCCTTCTCGTACTGGTTGTCGCGCGTGTACGAGTCGATAGTGGTGGGTAACAGGTCGGCACCACCCTCTTCTTGGAGGTAACGGAGGAGGTCTATCTGGTCTTCGAGCAGGGGAACGCCGGCACGGGGCTGTAGCAGTGGTCTGTCTGCGGATTCGAGGACGGGCGCGAACTGCTTGCTCGCGGGAAGGGACTCGTGGAAGACGATAGCCTCCTCGAAGTCGACCTGTCGGCCTGTGTGCCAGTTGTCCCGCAAGTCGTTCGCGATGTGCTGTAGCTCGTCGGCGTCGAGCTTCGTGTCCGTGAGCATGGTCAGCTATCGACCCTGACCTGCTCGCCCTCGGTGGTCGTGAGGTTGAGGTCCCTGCGGAGGTCCGCGATGGCGTCTTCGGGGTCGGTCTCCGCGTCGAAGACCCGGTCGAAGCCCATCTCGCGGAACGTCTCGCGCGTGGACTCGAAGTCGTCCTGCCCGACGGCGAGGTTGCCGCCGACGTACGTCAGGACGTCGAGCCCTTCGGAGTCCAATAGGTCGTGGAACCCCTCACAGTCCTGCCGGGCGTGCCCGTACAGCGAGGAGACCAGTACAGCCTCGGCGCCGTGAGCTTTCGCAGCGTCGGCGAACTCGGCCTGTGAGGTCTGGACGCCGAGGTTGACGACCTCGAAGCCAGCGGCCGAGAGCGCCTGCTCGAGAATCGTGATACCGACGACGTGGGCGTCGGATCCAATCACGCCGAGAATGACGGTCCGGGGCATGTACGACACTCTGGTCGCGGCGGCGGTATAAACTTAATGGTCTTTCATGATAATACGTCCCTAGAGAATATATAATGATTTATCACCAAGATTTATCACGTCGCCGGCTGTCGGATTCGCCATGGGTGCGCTTGCCGACCTGCGGGTGATCGACCTGACGCAGGTCCTGTCCGGACCGTACTGCACGATGCTGCTCGCGGACATGGGCGCGGACGTGGTAAAGGTCGAGCGACCCGGCGGGGACATGATTCGCTCGAACCCGCCGTTCGTCGACGACCCCGAGGCGGAGGCCTACGGCGGCTACTTCCAGAGTGTCAACCGCGGCAAGCGCTCGCTGGAACTGGACCTGCGGACCGACGAGGACCGCGAGGCGTTCCTCTCGCTGGTCGACCACGCCGACGTGGTCGTCGAGAACTTCAAGGCCGGGACGATGGAGAAGTTCGACCTCGGCTACGAGACTCTACGCGAGCGCAATCCCCAGCTAATCTACTCCTCGATTCGGGGCTTCGGCGACCCGCGTACGGGCGAGACACATCGGCAAGGGCAGCCGTCGTTCGACCTCATCGCGCAGGCGCTCGGCGGCGTCATGGAGATAACCGGCCCCGAGGACGGCCCGCCGACGAAGGTGGGGCCGGGCGTCGGCGACATCTTCACCGCGGCGCTGAACGCCGTCGGCATCCTCGCCGCCGTCCATCACCGGGAGCGGACCGGCGAGGGGCAGTACGTCGACACGGCGATGTACGACGCGATGGTGTCGCTGGCCGAGCGGACCGTCTATCAGTACTCCTGTGACGGCGAACCGCCGACTCGACAGGGGAACTCCCACCCGACGCTGTTCCCCTACGACGCCTTCGAGGCCGCCGACGGCCACGTCGTCGTCGCGGCGTTCAACGACCGCCACTGGCAGACGCTCTGTGAGGCGATGGACCGGCCCGACCTCGCGGCGGCGTACCCGGCGACGCCCGACCGCCTCCGTAACCGCGAGCAGTTGCGCGCCGAGATCGCCGAGTGGACCCGCCAGCAGACGACCGACGACCTCGTGGAACTCCTCGACGGCCGCGTCCCGGTGGCCCCGGTACAAGACACCAGCGAGATATTCGAGGATCCGCACGTCCACGCCCGGGAGATGCTCGCCGACGTCACCCAACCGGGTGCCGACGACGAGATGACTGTCGCCGGTAGCCCCATCAAGATGACCGAGACGAATCCTCGGCCCCGTGGTCGCGCTCCCCTGCTGGACGAACACCGGGAGGAACTGCTCGGGGACGAGGAGTCTACGGGCGACCGCCAGCGCGCGGAAAGCGACGACTAACGCCGTTCGTCGTGAAGCGTCGGGGCGTCCCCGTCTACGGCACGGCGGTGCTTCTGGCGATGATGATCGTGGTTCTGCTCTTCGTGGCCGGCGAGTCGAGCGCAGCGAGACGCCGTATACGATGACCGGTTAGTAGTGTGATTACAATTATTGATAACACGCCCCATTCGCTTTTGTCGAATTGTAACGAGTCTAGAGGTATGACAGGCGCTACTTCGAGATCCGAAGACAGCGTCCCCGGTGTGAATCGGTGGATGCAGATGCTTCGGGATTTTGTCAAGTACACCCCGAGCGGTGACTCGATTCCCACGGAGACGTGGCGGAGTCGGCACCGGAAAATCGTCGGCCTCGTGCTGGCACACGTCCCGTTTCTCCTGCTCCTCGGGCTGTTCGAGGGGACGGAGACGCTCGTCACGGGTGCGACGATTCCGTCGGTTCCGCTGTCTACCGCCCTACTCGAACTCGGTCTCATCGTCGCTATCGTTGCCGTCTCGACCGTCTCGCGACTCCCACGTCGGCTACGGACCGCGCTTGCCACAACAGGACTCCTCTCGACGTCCGTCGTCCTCGTTCACTTCTCCGGCGGGTACATCGAGGCGCACTTTCACTTCTTCGTCGGGATGGCCGTCGTCGCCGTCTACGAGGACTGGGTGCCGTTCGCCCTCGGAATCGGATACGTCGTGCTCACACACGGCGTCTTCGGGATGATCAATCCGAGTCGCGTCTACAACCATACCGCCGCCATCAACAACCCGTGGGTCTGGGGCCTCATCCATGGGGTGTTCGTCCTCGCGCTCGCCATCGCGTTGATGTCTCACTGGTACTCGACCGAGCGGTCGCGTGAAGAGGCAAACGAGCGACTCCAGCAAGCACAGGAGAGGAGTCAAGAGATAGCCGATCTCGAAGCCAAACAGGCGGAAATAGAGGAGGCCAGGGCCGAAGCCGAGGAACTGAAAGCCGAGGCCGAGGCCAAACAGCGAGCCGTCGAGCAAACCAACGAGGCCCTCGAAGCGAAAGCCGACGCCTACAGTGCGGCCATGACACGGGCGGCCGACGGTGACCTCAGCGTCCGGCTGGACGCCCAGAGCGAGAGCGAGGCCATGGCCCAAATCGCCGAGTCGTTCAACGAGATGATGGCCGAGACGGAATCGGCGATGCGAGAGATACAGACGTTCGCAGCGGAAGTCACGGCCACCAGCGACGAGGCGAACGTCGGCACGGAAGAGGGAAAGCAGGCGAGTGAGGAGGTGAGTCGGTCGATTCAGAAGATTGCCAGCGGGGCGAGCGACCAATACGAGATGCTCGAAACCGTCTCCGCCGAGATGACGGAGCTATCAGCGACGGTCGAAGAAGTCGCCGCGTCGGCCGAGACAGTCTCCGAGGCGGCCAGTGAGACGACCGAAATCGCCGACACCGGTGAACAGACCGCAGCGCGAGCGCTCGACGACGCACGGGACGTGCAGGCGGCCATCGATACGACGCTCGAGAACGTCGAACGGCTCGACGAACAGATGGCCGAGATCGGTGACATCGTCGAACTCATCGGCGATATCGCCGAACAGACGAACATGCTCGCGCTGAACGCGAACATCGAAGCCGCGCGGGCCGGTTCCGGCGGCGAGTCGACGAGCGGTGACGGCTTCGCTGTCGTCGCCAACGAAGTCAAACAGTTAGCCGAAGAGACGCAGACGTCCGCGACGGAAATCGAACAGCTCATCGAAGAGACACAGTCCCAGACGGAGACGACCGTCGAAGAGGCCCGAGCGGCCGAGCGGTACATGGAAGAAAGCGCCGAGGCGGTCGAGGAGGTCGCCGACGCGTTCACCGACGTCGCCGAGAACGCCCAAAAGACGGACAGCGGCATCCAGGAGATAAGCAATACGACCGACGAGCAGGCCGCGAGCACGGAAGAAGCGGTGTCGATGGTCGAAGAGGTGGCCGATATCAGTCGGACGACCGCCGACGAGACCGAGACCGCGTCCGCGGCCGCAGAGGAACAGGCCGCCTCGATGTCGGAGGTCAGCGGCAACGTCGAATCGCTCAGTGAGCAGGCCGAGCGCCTCCAGTCGCTGCTGGCAAAATTCGACGTGAGCGGTGCGAACTCGACAGGGCGGCCCGATTCTGTGACGGGTGCGGCGACCACTATCGAGGACGGCGGACAACCGGAGTAGTCCGGCGTCGTCCTCGGCCCGTTTTTCGACCTGTCTGCGGTCACTGCGTCGCCCGCGGTCGAGGCGTGATGTCGCTCCGGTACCGGCGAACCCGGCGGTTCAAATACCGGGCCGCCTAATCCTGTGCCGATGCGGGACACGGCCTCGTCAGGCGACGAGTCATGGCGGCAGTACTTCGGCTTCGAGGCACCGTACGAGAACCAAGCCGACGCCGTCGAGCGCGCCATCGAGGCCGGGAAATCGCGTGGCTTTCTGGCGATGGAGGGACCCTGTGGCACCGGCAAGACGATGGCGGCGCTGACCGCCGCGGCCCACCTCGTTCGGGACACCGACCGCTACGAGCGAGTCGTCGTCGTCACGCCAGTCAAACAGCAGTTACAGCAGTTCGTCGACGACCTGCGCACGCTGAACGCCGGCGTCGAGGACCCGTTCGACGGCATCGCGCTGGTCGGGAAGACGGACCTCTGTCCGTACGGACGGGAGGGCCAGTTCCCCGACGACGTGGGCACCCACGACCGCTGTGAGGACCTGCGCGAGGCGACGGCCAGACTCGTCGAGGACGACGGCCGCTCGGACGGGGCCGCCGTCGCCGAGACGGCCATCCAGACCGACGTCGACGACGAGGACCAGTGGTGGGACCCGCGCAAGGGCCAGAACCTCGCCGCGGCCGCCAGACCCGACGC
Organism: Haloarcula pellucida; assembly: GCF_014647235.1. GTDB lineage: Archaea > Halobacteriota > Halobacteria > Halobacteriales > Haloarculaceae > Haloarcula > Haloarcula pellucida. Next base: position 331,419 of record NZ_BMOU01000001.1, on the reverse strand, counting down.
CACCGCTCAGACCCGAATCGGCGAGGACACGCTCTCGACGGCGGGCGCGGCCTCACCGTACCGCCCCGAGCAACCCACAGCACCCGAATCGATGGCCGAGAGCGACGACCCGCCGCTCTACTGCCCGTTCGAGGCAGACTGGTACGCACGGAACAAGGGGTCTCCGGTGGACTTCTCGGCCGGACCGAACAACGTCGTGACGCTGGAGGACTACCTCCCGGCGGCGGTCGAACGGGGCACCTGCCCGCATCGCGTGATGGGCGTGATGCTGGAGCAAGCCGACGTGGTCGTTGGCAACTACAATCACCTCTTCGACCCGACCGCTCGACCGCTGCTGTCGTCGATTCTCGACGACCAGACGTTCGTCGTCGTCGACGAGGCCCACCGCCTCGAAGAGCGGGTTCGGGACCTGCTCTCCGATAGACTGGGCAGGCAGACCATCACGCAGGCGCGCAACGACTGTAACCTGCTGGTCCAGCGCGCCCAGCAGAGCGCCGACCACAAGCAACAAGTCCGGGAAATCCTCTCGGCCCGCGAGGTACCGCTCGAAGCGGTCGACCACGCCCGGAAGTTCTACGACGACCTCGGTCGGTGGCTGGACGACCGCGTGGCGTCGTTCCTCGACGCGGAACACGAGGGATGGCGGGCGAACCCCGAGACACTGCCCGAGCACGACCGAGAGATACCGCTCCGGGACCCCGACACCGTCGAACAGGACGAACTCACCGAGTGGGCCGAAAAGAAGGGGTACGACGGACAGCTCTGGCGCTCGCTGTCGAAAATCGGGGCGGCCGTCGAGGACGCCATCGACCAACTCGGACTGGCCCGCCAACCGGTGTGTGCCGCCGTCGGCGTCATCGCCGGACAGTGGTGGGAGCGGGATCACTCGACGTTTTTGCGGGAGATAGAACTCGAACACTCGCCGAAGGAGTCCCGGAGCACCGACGCCGACTACGAGGTCGTCTACACGGCGGGCCTGCTCTGCTACAACTGCATGCCGGCGATGGCGCTGCGGGACGCCTTCGACGAGTTGGGCGGGGGTGTGCTGATGAGTGCGACGCTCGAACCGCTCGGCGTGTTCACGCGCGTCTCTGGACTGGACGCGTTGGCCGAGACGGACGACGGCGACGACGCGGACGACCTGACGCGCCCGGTCCGGACGACGACGTACGACCTCCCGTTCCCGCAAGCGAACCGCGCGTCGTACCTCGTGGACGCGCGGCCGTTCACCGCTCGCAATCGAGGCGACCCCGAGGCGATGAAACCGCTCGGCGAGAACTGGAACCCGACCCGCGACGAGTACGCACAGGCGCTCCGGGCCATCGCTCGCTCGCCGGGCAACGTCATGGTGGCGATGCCGAACTACCGGGAGGCGCGCTGGGCGGGGGCGTATCTACAGGAGGCCGTCGAGAAACCCGTCGTCGTCGACGAGTCGTCCAGCAACGAGGCGACCGAACGCCGCAAACAGGCGTTCTTCGGCGGTGACGGGAAGGTGCTGGTCACGTCGACCCGGGGGACGCTGACCGAAGGCGTCGACTACGACGGCGAGAAGCTGTCGACCTGTGCCGTCGTCGGCGTGCCGCTTGTCAACATCGGCTCACCTCGGGTCCGAGCGGTCCAGCGGGCCTACGGCGACGCCTTCGGCGACGAGAACGCCTTCGAGTACGCGCTGACCGTCCCGGCCGTCCGCCGCGCGCGCCAAGCCATCGGTCGCGTCATCCGCGGGAGCGAGGAGGTCGGCGTTCGTGCGTTCGTCGGACGGCGGTACACGCCGGACGCGCGCCACTCCGTCTATCCCTTTTTGCCGGAAGGCGAACGCACAGAGTTCACCCGCATGACACCGGCGTTCCTCGCCGACCAACTCGATTCGTTCTGGCGAAACCGCGATTAATGCCGGGTAGTTCGCCTGGAAGGAGTTATTAACCGGAGCTTTTGGTTGGCAACAAAAAGCCTATACAGAATCATTCGAGTGTTACAAGAGATGCCCGAGTGTCAAAACTGCGGTGAGTTCGTAACCGAGCAGTACGTGCGGGTCTTCACACCAGAAGCCTCCGAAGCACACGGGCCCAGGGTCTGCCCGAATTGCGAAGACAAACTGCGCGACGGTGCCGAAGTGCGCGAAGCACGGTCCTCCCGCCAGTAGCGCCGACCGGTCCCCGTGAGTGGTCCCCCGTCGGACGACGCACCCGACGCCGACGGCACACCGGACCCATCGCGTCGTTTTCGGGAAGTACTCAAGGCCAGAGACGTAGCCCCGGGTATGAACAACCTCGACGTCGAGGCAGTCGACGACATCGACGCGCCGACCGGTGTCGACGCACCTGACTACGTGCTATACGGCGGCAAAGGCGGCGTCGGCAAGACGACGTGTGCCGCCGCCACCGCACTGGCCTCCGCCCGCGACGGGACGGCGACGCTCGTCGTCTCGACGGACCCCGCCCACTCGCTGTCGGACACGCTGGAGACGCAGATTCCCGCGACCCCGACGCGAATCCGAGACGACGTCCCGCTGTTTGCCGCCGAAATCGACCCCGAGGAAGCCGTCGGCGAGGGCCCCCTCGGCATGGAAGACGACGCGCTGGGCGGTCTCGGCGGGATGCTCGGCGGGGACGACGGTCCGCTCGGCGGCGGTGGCGGCGCCAGCGACGGCGGTCCCGTCGGCGGCGAGGACGGCCTCCTCGGCGGGTCGATGCCCGGGGCCGACGAGGCCGCCGCGATGCGTCTCCTGCTCGATTACATCGACGACGACCGGTTCGACCGCGTCGTCGTGGACACCGCACCGACCGGCCACACGCTCCGACTGCTGGAACTGCCCGAGACGATGGACTCGATGGTCGGGAAGATTCTCCAGTTGCGCGAGCGCTTCTCGGGGATGATGGGCAACCTCACCGGGATGTTCGGCGGCGACGAGGAGGTCGACCCCGAGGAGGGAATCGAGGACCTGCGCGAACTCAGCGACCGCATCGAGCACCTGCGGGCGATTCTGCGCGACCCGACGAAGACTGACTTCCGTATCGTGATGGTTCCCGAGGAACTCTCCGTCGTCGAGTCCGAACGCCTGCTCGGGCAGTTGCGGGAGTTCGACATCCCCGTCGGCACCGTCGTCGTCAACCGCGTGATGCAGGACCCCAGCGAGGTGCTCGGTCAGGAAGTGGACATCGCCGGGCCGAACCACGACGACTGCGAGTTCTGTGCCCGCCGCTGGCAGGTCCAACAGGACGCTCTCCGTCGCGCACAGGACCTGTTCCGGGGCCACGAGGTCCGCCGGGTCCCGCTGTTCGCAGAGGAGGTCCACGGCGAGCGACTGCTCGCCGTCGTGGCGGCCTGTCTCGACTGAGTCAGTCGAGTAGCTTTCGGACGACCGAGAGCGCGGCGTCGCGCCACCGAGCGGGGGCGTGCCGTGCGAGCAGGAGGAGTTTCGCACCCTCGCCGACGGGGTAGCGAGGGGCGGGGTCGCTGGCGTTGGCGGCGTCGCGGACGGTCAGCGCGACGGCGCCCGGCGTCACCGAGACGGCGTCCCTGACGCCGGCGAGTCGCGAGTCTTCCCGTGCCTGATAGAGCCAGTCGTACGCCCCGGTCTGTTCGGCGTTCGGTCCCCGTTCTGCTTCGTCCTCGCCCGCGGTCTGAACGGGACCGGGTTCGACGACGACCACGTCCACGTCGAACTCCGCCGCCTCGACGCGGAGCGCGTCGCTCAGACCCTCGACGGCGAACTGGGAGGCCGCGTAGCCACCCTGTCCCGGGAGGGAGAGGCGGCCCGCAACGCTGGAGACGGTGACGACGGTCCCGTTCTCCCGGGCGCGCATGTGTGGCAAGACCTCTCGGACCATCCGGTGGGTGCCGAGCAGGTTGCGGTCGAATTGGGCCTCTAGGTCGGCCGTCGAGACGTCCTCGACAGCGCCGAACTGGGCCGTTCCCGCGGCGTTCACCAGACAGTCGATGCGTCCCGTCTCGTCGACCACGTCCTCGACGACGCGTTCACACTCGCGCGCGTTCGTCACGTCGAGTTCGGCCGTCTCACAGCCGTCCTCGGCGAGGGCGGTCAGGTCGGCCTCGTCGGCGGCCGTCGCCCACACGCGCCAGTCGTCGTCCAGAAACGCCTCGGCGGTCGCGCGACCGACGCCGCCGGCCGCACCCGTAATCAGCACCGTCTTGGCCATGGCGGGCCCGACACGCCCCGGACAATTAAGCTCACCCGGTCGCGGTCGGCCGTCTCACACGTCGGTCTTGACCTCGTCGGCGTAGTCATCCGCCAATCGGGTCGGCTCGGGGAGCTTGTAGCCAGCGGCCGTCGCCAACACGAGGTCCGCGGCCGTCTCGGCGCTGACGCGGTGGCCGGGACTGACCAGAAGCGGGTTGACGTACTGCGTCTCTGACTCGTACTGCCGCGTCTGGACGGCGTACCCGATGCAGACCCCGTTTTCGGCCGTCTCCACTTCGTCGTCGGCGTCGATCGGGACTCGCGCGCCTTCGGGGAGTTTGCGGTCCAGCGACTCGCGGGGGGTTCCACAGAGGAGGTTCTTCGCGACGCCGACCGTCGGCACGTCGAGGGTGACGCCGACGTGCGTCGCGAGGCCCGCCTCGCGGTAGTGGATGCGGCCACTCCCGTCGACGAACACGATATCGGGTTCGTGGTCGAGTTCGGCGAACGCCGAGAGGATGGCCCCGCCCTCGCGGAAGGAGAGCAGTCCGGGAACGTACGGAATCTCCGTCGATTCGACGGCGTACACCCGCTCTACGACCTCGCGGCCGCGCAGGACGACGACGGCCGAGACGGCCCGGTCACCGACGAACGCCTGGTCGACGCCCGCGACGAGTGGTCGGTCGGTATCCGGTTCGTCCACAGACCCGTCGCCGGCCTCGCCGAGGGTCGACTGTCCGACCGGCCCGTCGATGGCGACCGATTCGGGGTCGACAGCGTGGTCGTCTTCGAAGACGGCCGCTCGGGCGATGTCCCGCTGGAGCGTCTCCATCTCGGCCGTCGACAGCGACGGGTCGGGGACGAACTCGGGGCGAACGACGTCCATCTCAGAAGGGGCCGCGTCCACCCGGTCCACCCGGGCCGCCGGGGCCACCACCGCCCCGCCCGAACTGGAGTTGGCTGGGCACGCGCATCTGGCTCTTGAACTTCCGACCGTACCAGAGGCCGATGGCGAGGCCGATGAGGTGGGCGGTGTGGGCGATGTTGCCCCCGAGGAGGCCCACGGACCCGGGTGACAGCGACCCGAGGATGCTGAACAGGACGTAGAACCCGGTGATGGCCCAGATTGGCACCGGAATTAGGAAGTAGAGGTACACGCGGAGTCCGGGGTTGAGGACCGTGAGGAACGCCAGAATAGCCAGTGCGGCCCCGCTCGCACCGAGGACGCCGTAGGCGCCGGTCCCCTGCACGGCCTGTAGGGCAATCTGGCCGAGGCCCGCGAGCATCCCCGAGACGAGGAAGAACACCGTGAACCGCTTCGACCCCAACTGCTGTTCGACGATGCGGCCGAAGAAGTAGATGATGATGCCGTTCCCGAGGATGTGGTAGAACCCGCGCGGAGAGTGTGCGAAGACGGAGGTGACCCACGTCCAGACGTACTCCGGGTTATTCGGATGGAGGACGAACAGCGTCTGAAACAGTTGCTGGCTCCCGAGTACCCGGAGGACGACGATCTCGAGGAGGAAGGTGATGGCCATCACCGCGAGGAACACGTAGGTCATGTTCCCGCGGAAGTACGCCATCGGTCCACCGGGACCGGTGTCGAACCCGAGTCGGCCCGTCAGTCCGCCCGACTGCGACGACCCGCCGCTGTCGACGCTGTCGTCGAACCCGCTGTCGAACACGCCTTGCGGGTCGTTCCAGTTGTCCAGTCCCGCACAGTTGTGGGACTCGGGCAACCGGTGTTCGGCACAGAAGGTCCCCCCGCAGTGCCCGCACTGGTAGGGCATGTTTTCTTGCTTACCACAGACGTCACACTCCGACATTGTCGGCTCTTCGGGTGGGCCGTCCAAAGGGGTTGTGCTTGTGCGAGACCGCGACAAAAGCGAGCGTCCGAGGCCCTAGTCCTCGCTCTCCGGGTAGTCGTCTGTCGCCCGGAGGATGCCGATCCACGCCGGCGCGTCGTCGTAGTCGATAGCGCCACCAGAGACTTCGACGGTCACCCGTTCGCCGTCGGCGCAGATACCGGTGAACGTCGACTCGAGCGCCTGAACCCCGTAGTTCTCGGACTGGACGTCCTCGAAGAAGGAACTGTCGTCGGCGGCAGTGATACGCGCGGGCGACGCACCGACGAGTTCGCTCTGCGTGTAGCCGAACGTCTTGGCCAGTTTCCGGTTCACGTAGACGAACTCGTGGTTCTGAACGATGCAAACGCCGGCGATCTCCTGTTCGACGAGGCGCTGATACCACGACAGCGCGTTCCAGAACTGCTGTTCGGTCCGACGTTTCTCGACGGCGTTCTCGACGCGGTTTGCGAGGACTTCGTACTGGTCCGTTCCGGTCCCCTTCTGCATGTAGTCGGTGACACCGGCCTGAATCGCCTCACTCGCTATCTCCTCGCTGCCGTGCCCGGTAAAGAGGATAAACGGAAGGTCGGGATACTGCTCACGGACGATTTCGAGGAGTTCCAGCCCGTCGGTGTTGGGCATCTGGTAGTCGCTGACGACGCAGTCGACGCTCTCCTCGCGCAGGCGGTCGAGCGCGGCCACGGCGCTCGTCTCGCTGACAACGCAGAACTCGTCGTTTACCCGTTCGAGGAACGTCTCTATCAGGTCGCCTATCTGCGGGTTGTCGTCGACGTGCAGAACGCGAATCTGCTGGTCCGTCTCGACCTTCGCCAGCGGAATCGGCACCTCTGACTGCATCTCCTCGGCGGAGTCAGACGACTCCGTTCGGATGAGCGGGGCGTTCCGGTTCGAAGCGCGATGGCTCCCGCGAAGGACGTCGCGCGACAGTTCGATCGTGCCGCCTGCGGTCCCGTCAGTCGTCATGCGCCACCCGTCGACAGCCCGTTTTCGCTCTCAGTACGCCACAGCCCGTCGCTCTCGAAACCTCGATTGCGAGCCAGTCCGGCCCCGCAGTGGGTTGAAATCGGCGACTGCAAGCGGGTGGCGTTCGTATGCTCGTAGTTTGCCATCTGTGCGTAGCTCTACACGACTATCTAGTGGCCGGTCACAAAACAATACTGATAGTGCTGGTAGTGACCTATTACCAATAGTCGATAGCTAGCAAGACACTACGACCGCCAGCCGGGACGGGAGTGACCGTCAGATCCCGACCGGTAGGATAGAATATCGCCCCTGACGGCCCTAACCGTAGGATACAGCGATTCTGCCCATGATTTCGACTTAATATAAGTTTATATATGTCTGAACACTTCAGAAATTTTTAATATAAACTGCGCTGATTGTTTTGCTGTATCATGTCCGATACCACGATGCGAGAGTTCCTCGCAGAACACCCACGCATGGCTGGCGCACTGTTTACGATTCTCCTCCTGCTCACGCAGGCCGGAGGAGCGATGGCGGGAAACAATGCAAGTATCGCTGGCCCTTGAATCTCATTCAAGAGTGTAACTAAGTTCACCTTCCAAACAGCGTGTGCAGGATGAGTAGCTTTTGAGAGCAAAGTACTCTTCAGGGGTCTGGTGTGAGAAAAGAGCTAGATACCGTTCTGTCCGCTAGTCTAATTTTAACGAGGAACTCCAATACAGCATCCCGTCCTTCTTAACAGGCACCTCCTCTAGCTTAAGGAATTTTGACGTTTCTTCCCGTGCCAGAGTGAAGGGCCCTATTTTTCCGGATGCGAGAAAGTAGTTATCGGTATTAGATATAAATGGTGTGAATATCGTACCCATTCCTTTTTGATCGGTCGCATAGCTCGTTATGGAGACGTCAAATTTGCCGCCGGATTCGTCGATTGAGAGCAAGTTAGGTGACCCACCTGCACATTGCGTCACCGTGATCCCGCCGTCGCCGACGACGATGTACTGACCGCCGAGGATACTCTCTTCGCGGGCGATTGTGAGCGCGGCCCTGAGCGGGAATCCGCTGTTGAGTAAGCGGGCGACGGACTCGCCGATACGGACGGCGCCGTCGTTGAGCACCTCGTTGAGCGTGACGATGCCGCCGATAGCGCCCTTTTCGACGAGCGTCAGGCCCTGATGGTAGGAGTTGCAGGCGTTGAGGAGGAAGGTGTCGACGCCGACGTCGTCCAGTGTCGCGGCGTCGAGCGTGCCGTCCTCGCAGGTGAACCCCTCGCGCTCGATGTGGCCGATGTAGTGGAAGAAGTCGGCGTCGGTCGTGAGGACCGTCGCGAGTTCGTCGGTCGTCAGGTTCTCGTGGACGGTTATCTCGAACGGCAGGTCCGAGCGGTTGCCGTACACTTCGTCGGCAACCTGGCGTTCCTCGGCCATCCGGGCGTCGTTCTGGACCACCCTGATGGTGATGTCGCCCTCGGTCGTCTCGCGGTCCAGTCTGTTCTGGAACGCCTCGGGGACGAGTTTCGTCGCGCCAATAGGGACGCCGTCGCCGATCCACGCCTGTTCGAGCGTGTCGTCGGACTGCGGTTCGACGTAGTCCAACCGGCCGTGGTCCGCCTCGGCGTCGGCGCTCGCAGACCGCGTGAAATCGGTCGATCGGGTGAGCGTCTGGTCGACGCCGGCGGGTGTACTGGTGCCCGTCCGCTGGGTCGTCTGATGGGTCCGGACGATGGCGAGGTCGTCGACGACGAACGGCAACTGCGGGGCGGTGGTCGCGGCGGGGTCGACGTGCGTCGTTAACCGCCACTCGGGGACGTGGTCCTCGATGATTTCGTAGGGCACGTCGAGGTAAGCGGCGAGTTGGGCAGTCAGCGGTCGGTCATAAAGCGCCGCGAAGTCGAGGTCGAGGTACGGTTCCACGGCGCGGCGCTCGTGGAGGTCTATCTGGTAGAGCCCCTCGGTCCGGGTCAGGCAGTCGAGGAAGAACAGTCGCTTCAGCGTCCGTTCGACCTCGTGTTCGTAGCCCCTCGGACCCGACAGCGAGTACTCGAAGCCGTCGTCGGTCCACAGGCGCGGCGCCGGCCCGGGGTCGACCGACGCGCCGAGGTAGTACGCGAGGGGGGCGGCGACGTAGACAGACCCGAGGTCCGGTGGGAGTTCGAGGTGGACGCCCGTGTCGGGACGCTCGATAGACGACGGCACGTCGAGGCTGTCGCCGAGTTCGAGCGCCGGCGGGTGGCCCCGAAGCGTGGGATACGAGCGCTCGGGGTCGGTCGTCTTCAGCGCCGACCCGAACGTCTCGACTGCAGCCATCATGTCCACGGGGTCCCCGGTGGTCGTGACCGTCGCCGCGGGCCGTTCGTGGCGCGAGCGGGCACCGACCCGTACCTCGGTCGGGTCGCCGAAGTCGATGCGTGTCTGTTCCATGTCGACGCTGACATCGAAGCCGGTGTCGGCCCGGAGATAGGTCTTGATGCGCGTACAGAGGTCGACGCTGTACGCGCCGTCAGGAACCGTCTCGGCTTCGAACTGCTTGACCTCTGCGACCATCTGGCCCGCCGTGTCACGGACGTAAACCGGAACGACGGTCGGGAGGACGATGCTGCTCGTGTGAATGCTGACCGCCGACCCGACTGGGAAACGGAATCCGTCGGTCGAAACCGGCGTCGGCGAGACGGGCGAGGAGGTGTACAGTCGGTAGCGCTGACGCTCGACCGGGTCGATTATTTCGACCCCGGGCTTGTCCGCTGTCGTCTCGAACGTTAGGGACATCTTACTGTGAGCCACCGAACTGTCGACGTTCGTTACGTACTGATATAGGAATAGAGAGAACGAAAAAGATACCGACGCGGTCACTGCCCCGAACGAAGCGGGTAAGACCCCGTGGGTCGAAAGGAATGGTAGTGCAAGAGTTCGAGCGCAAACAGCTGTTAGAGCGCATCGAACGGGATGGTGCAACCGTCGGTATGGCGATCCCCGACGAGATCACCGTCCAGGGGGAAGCGATAGACCTGCAGTCGTTCGTCTTCGAGATAAAGCGCCGGGACACGATACCGCGCGGCGAGCGCGAGCGGGTCGACCGGGCGAAGAAGAACCTCCGACGCGAGCGTATCGAGCGCAAGGACCTGATAGAGGACGGAGAGATAAGCTACGAGCGCGGTGAGGAACTCGCCGAGGCTATCATCGGCATCGACCGCGCGCTGAACGCACTCGAACAACTCGGTCCAGCGGACCTCGAAGCGGAGGCGAAGGCCCAGGAGACCGCCGACACCAAGCGCTGGATGAAGTTCCTGCGGAAGGCGCTGGGCCACGAGGACGCAGATTCCGGCACGGGCCGTGCCGGTCGAGGGAGATAACATGAGTCGGAACGACGAAATCGCGACACGACTGGAGGAGTTCGCCGACCTGCTGGAGGCGACAGGCGTCGAGTACAAACCGCGTGCCTACCGGCGCGCCGCCGAGAACATCCGGGAGCACCCGGCGGCCATCGAGGACCTCACAGCGGAGGGAAAAGACGCCGTCGGCGAGATAGAGGGGGTCGGCGACGCCATCTCCTCGAAGGTCGTCGAGTACTTCGAGACGGGCGAAATCGAGGAGCTAGCGGAACTCCGCGCGGAACTCCCGGTCGACATGGCGGCGCTGACCGCCGTCGAGGGCGTCGGCCCGAAGACGGTCGGCACGCTATACGAGGAACTCGGGATCACGACGCTGGAGGAACTCGAAGCGGCCGCCGAGGCGGGCGAGATTCAGGACGTGAAGGGCTTTGGCGCGAAGACCGAGCAGAACATCCTCGACAACATCGACTTCGCGCGGACGGCCCACGAGCGGACCCTGCTGGGCGAGGCCCGACCCTACGGCGAGCGCGTCGAGTCGTTCATGCGCGACGTCGAGCACGTCGAGAAGTGTGCGCTCTGTGGGTCGCTTCGCCGCTGGAAGCCGACAATCGGTGACGTGGACGTACTGGTCGGGAGCGCGGCGGACGAGGCCGTCGTCGAGGCGTTCACCGACTGGCCCGACGTGGACCGCGTCATCGAGGCCGGCGAGACGAAAGCCAGCGTGATGGCCGGCGGGGTCCGGGTCGACCTGCGCGTGGTCGTCCCCGAGGAGTTCGGCGCAGCGCTCCAGTACTTCACGGGCAGCAAGGACCACAACGTCGCGGTCCGCAACCGCGCCATCGAACGGGACCTGAAGGTCAACGAGTACGGGGTCTTCGACGTCTCTGACGTGGAGGACGACGACCAACGTGCAGGGGAGCGCATCGCCGGCGAGACGGAGGAAGGCGTCTACGAGGCGCTGGACATGGACTGGATGCCGCCGGAGATGCGCGAGAACCGCGGGGAGGTCGAAGCCGCGGCGAACCGCGAACTGCCGGACTTGCTCGTCGAGGCCGACGTTCGCGGCGACCTGCACACCCACACGGAGTGGTCCGACGGCCGCAACACCGTCGCGGAGATGGTCGAGGGCGCCGCCGCGTTCGGTCACGACTACATCGCTATCTCGGACCACGCGACGGGGCCGGGGATGGTCGGCGGCGTCGGCGTCTCGGACGAGGAGTTGCGCGAGCAACTGGCCGAGGTGGAGGCCGTCGCAGCGGACGCCGACATCGACGTGTTCACCGGTGTCGAAGCCAACATCGCCGAGGACGGCAGTATCTCGGTTGCCGACGACCTGCTGGCCGAGCTAGACGTCGTAGTCGCCTCGCCACACGCGGCGTTAGACGGCGACGGCACCGACCGACTGGTCGCGGCCGCCGAACACCCGGAAGTGAACGTCATCGGGCACCCGACCGGGCGATACCTGAACCGACGCGCAGGGCTGGACGTCGACGTCGAGCGACTGGCTGAGGTGGCCGCCGACAACGGGACCGCACTGGAGATAAACGCCAGTCCTGCCCGTCTGGACCTCAGCGGGAGCGCCGTCAAGCAGGCCATCGAGGCCGGCGCGACCATCGTCATCGACACCGACGCCCACAGCCCCGGGAACTTCGAACAGATACGCTACGGCGTCCACACGGCCCGTCGCGGGTGGGCCGAGGCCGGAGACGTCCTGAACACGCGGGATTCAGCGGGCGTCCGGGAGTTCCTCGATGAGTGACGCCGACCGACGGGACCCGCTCTTGCTCGATGCGATGCTGGGCAAGCTGTCGTCCTATCTCCGGATGTGCGGGTACGACGCCGCCTACGCGCTGGACCGCGGGGCGGAGGCCGACGAGGACGTCCTCGCGCTCGCCCGGACCGAGGGCCGTCGGCTGGTCACGCGAGACGAAGGGCTGGCCCGGCAGATGGACGACGCGCTGTTGCTCACGCGACGCGACGTCGAGGACCAGCTCCGAGAGCTGTCGGGGGCCGGGTTCGACCTCGACCTCTCGGACGAACCGGTCCACTGTGGCACCTGCAACGCCCCGGTCGAACGCGTCGACCGAACCGAACCGACGCCGGACTACGCCCCGGACCCCGCCGAGGAGGGCGTCTGGCGGTGTCGGAACTGCGGGCAGCACTTCTGGCGAGGGAGTCACTGGGACGACGTCGCCGACACCCTCGCGGAGCTATAACCGTCGGAACTCGACGTCGTAGCGCAGCGACTCGCCGACGGTTTCGAGCAGGGCGGTCACGCGTTCGTAGTCGGCCGGCGACGGGTCCAGCCGTTCGGGCGGCGTCTCTCGAATCCGCTCGACTGCGGCCCAGACCACCCGCCCGAGCGACGACGATGCCGCCGACCGCGGCGTCTCCCACTCCAGATGGACGCACCCAGTCGCCGAGTCCGCCACGGCGGCCTCCAGTTTCCAGTACGGGAAGAACATCGTGTCGCGTTCGGGGTGCGTGCTTCTGAGGCCGGTGCCGGTGAGCAACGCTCGCGCCTCGTCGACGGCGGGGACTCGAATCGGCGGCGACGGCGCCAGCCCCGCGGCGGGAATGGCATCGAGGACCGCTTCGAGCGCCGTCCGGAACGACGCTGGCGGGTCCGCGACGGCCCGTGTGGTCTGTTGCCGTGGCACCGAGTAGTACCGCCAGTCGTCGCCGTCGACTGCGGCGAGTTCGGTGACGCCCGCCGTTCGCCACCCACTCTCTGTCGGTCGAGGACTGTCTTCGGGCCGCTTCGACAGGTCTCCGACGGAGAGGGCACGAGACAGCGTCTCGGCGTCGTCGGACGTGGCACGGAACGCGGTCAGGTCGGTGTCGAGGACGTCGGACCCGGTCTCCAGCGACCGCAGCGCCGCCAGCGTCTCCGGGACGTGTTCGTCAAGCACCGCCTCGTCGACGGCGACGTGGACGGTGTGGCCGCGGTCGAGACAGGTGGCCAATACGGCGTGTTCGGCACGGACCCACGCGGCCGCGGGCACGCAAGCGGCGGCACCGTTCCAGAGGATGGCGTGGCTCGCCGCTTCCGGTGAGGGCTCGGGGACCAGCACGACCGTCACTCGTGCGGCCACGCACATAATTCCGGATCAATTCGAGCGCAAGCCACGCGTCGGGGCGTCACCCGCGCACGCGGGCCGCGACACCCGCCTGTCGGCGGACCTCGAAGTCCTGACAGAGACGGTCGGCGACGAGTTCGTAGGCCGTCGCCGCCGCCTCCAGTACGGCGTCGTCGGGTGGGTGGAGGAATCGGGGCGGCGACTCCTTCCGACGGTCGAGGAGTCGGCCGACAACCCGACCGAGCGACGAGGACGCGCCGTCACGCCGCCTCGGCCACGTGAGGACGAGTTCGCAGGCCGCCGGGTCGACGACGACGCCCTGCAACGTGTCGTGGGGGTACCACTGGGTCTCTCCGTCGGCCCGGACGAGCCACAGTTCCTCGGCGGTGAGTTCGACGCGGATGTCGGCGACGGTCCACGTAGCCAGCGTCCCGTACGGGAACAACCCGGTACAGGGCACGTCGGCGATAGTCGACCGAATCGCGGCCTTCAGGTCGGGGCTGGGGTCGTCGAGGACCCGGACCGCCTCCTTGTTCGGAACCGAATAGTACCGCCACGCGTCGCCGTCGACGGCCGCGATGCGGTCGATACCCCGGACCCGCCAGAGCGAGGGACGCTCGCCGCGCCCGATACCGAGCGCGTTCAGCATCCGGGTCCGGTCGTCCGGCGTCGCCCTGACGACTGGACAACCCGTCTGGAACACCGGTTCGTCGACGGACGCCAGTCCGCCGAGGGCGTCCGCCACCGCGGGCGCGTGGACGCGGAGCAGGGCGAGGTCGAGCGCGAGTTCGACGTCGAGGCCCGCGTCGAGACAGGCTCCGAGCGTGGCGTTCTCCGCGCGGACCCACGCGTCGTCGGGCGCGACGTCGCGGTTGGTAACCAACTGATGTGAGGGGGTCGGTGACCGAGTGGCGGACGGCTGCACGGGCCGAAGTGGACAGCCGTTCGACAAAAGCGCCCCGGTCAGCCGCGGAGCGCCTCGACCGGCGGTTCCCACGCGGCGCGGTAGGCGGGGTAGAGGCCGCCGACGAGGGCGACGAGGACGCCGAAGGCGAATGCGCCGAGGGGGACGAGAGCGTTCCCGGGCAGGAGGACGGCCCACAGCGGCAGTTCCGTCTGCGTGGCCGTGACGACGACGGCCACGACGCCCAGTACCGCACCGACGGCCCCGCCGACGACGCCCAGCAGCGTCGCCTCGACGAGCAGGGTCCGCAACACCTGCTTGCGGTGGATGCCCACGGCCCGGAGGACGCCTATCTCGCCCCGGCGCTCGGAGACGGTCATCAGCATCACGTTGAAGATGCTGACGCCCGCGACGACGAGCGAAACGCCCGCGACGGCCAGCAGGAAGCCGTTCAGCAGGTCGAAGAACTCCGCGATGCGGTCCAGCACGCTCGTCAGCGAGAAGACGCTGACACGCTCCTGTCTGGCGTTCAAGCGCCGGTCCACCTCGTCGGCGACCGCGCGGGCGTCGGCGGCCGAGTCCGCCCGGACGACCACCTGCGAGTACCCCGACGTGGCGAACTCGTCCGGCGGGAGGACGACGGCCGAATCGGGCTGGAGCGGCGAGATGCTCTGGACCTCCGGCAGGACGCTGACGACGCGGTACTCGTTCCCTTCGACGGTGATGGTGCTGCCCGGCCGCAGCGAGAGGTCCTCGGCGACGTCGGCACCGACGATAGCGCCCTGCCGGTGGAACGCCGGGACGATACCGCTCCCGTTCCCGAACAGCGCCTGCGGGCTGTCGGTGCCGTACACCTGCGCGACGGTTCGACCGCCGCTCGCTCGCACCGTCCCGCCCGTCGTCTTCAGCGGGACGACGGTCCCCCGGCCGTCGGCGGCCCGCTGGACGGCCGCGAGGTCGCGGGCGTCCAGTGACTCCGCGTCGCTTCCCTCCGCCGGGCTGACGATGACCTGATCGCCGAGGCCCCCCAGTTCCTCAGTTGCGGCGACGCTCAGGGCGTTGCCAAGTAGCCCGAGCGTGACGACGGCGAACACGCCGATGACGATACCGAGCGCCGCCAACCCCGCTCGGAGCCGCTGTCGTGAGAGGTTCCGCGTCGCCAGCGACAGCGCCGGGAACCGACGCCCGTTCTCAGCCATCCTGAATCACCCCGTCGACGAGTTCGACGGTCCGGTCGGCGTAGTCGGTCACGAGGTCGTCGTGCGTGACGGCGACGACGCCAACGTCTTCCTCGTCGGTGATGCGGCGAATCTCCTCTAAGATGCTCGTTCCCGTCTCGCGGTCCAGGTTCCCCGTCGGTTCGTCGGCAAGCAACACGTCCGGTTCGTTGACGAGGGCCCGCGCGATGGCGACGCGCTGTTTCTGGCCGCCGGACAACTCGTCGGGCGTGTGGTCCAGTCGGTCGCCGAGGCCCACCCGTTCGAGTAAGTCCCGCGCCCGGTCGGTGGCGTCGCCGGGGAGGAACGCCGTCGGGAGCCTGACGTTCTCCAGCGCCGTCAGCGTCGGCAGGAGGTGAAAGTCCTGAAAGACGAAGCCCAGCGACTCCCGTCGGGCGTCGGTGCGCTGTTTCTCGGTCAACCCGACGGTGGGTTGCCCACGGAGTTCGACGCGGCCGCTCGTGGGTTCGTCCAGCAGGCCGAGGATGTTGAGCATCGTACTCTTGCCGCTGCCACTGGGCCCGATGACCGCCACCATCTCCCCGTACGCGACGGCGAAGTCGACGTGTGAGAGTGCGACCACCTCGCCGCCGGCGCCGCTGTCGTAGCGCTTGCTCACGTCGACGAGGCGGAGCGGCGGCGCGAGTTCGACCGGACTGGTCTGGACTGTCCTCATCGGTCACGGGCGCGGCGGGCGAACAGCGTCACGGCGACGGTGACGACCAGTCCGACAGTCACCGCCAGCGCGATACCGAGCGACTGCTGATCGCTGCCCCTGTTCGTGCCGTCCTCGGCCGGGAGCGGTACCTCGGTGGTGTCGCTGACTCGCTCGCCGTCGACGGTGTAGTCGACCCTGACGGTCACCGACGTGGCGTTCTCGGTGTCGGCCTGCGCGGTGAGTTCGAACGGCGCGAACTCGCTACTGGCGACACTGCCGACGAAGTAGTTGCGCTGTGGGTACGCCGGTTCGACGTACCGAGTGGGCTGGACGGCGACGACGGCGCTCGTGACCTCGCCGTCTCCGACGTTGGCGAGGTTGCCGTCGACGCGGACGCGGCCGTCGTCATCGACGGAGACGTCGAGGCCGGTGACGGCCGCCGCGCCGCGCTTTGCGGCGTAGTCGTAGCCGACGGCGCTCTCGGTCCGCCCGGTCGGCGCGTCGTAGTGGGCGACGAACCGCACCCCGTCGGTGGTGCGCACGCCCGTGAGGTCGACCGTCACCGTCGTCGACTCGCCCGGCGCGAGTTCGTCGGTGAGCGCGAACCTGCCGACCGAAGAGAGGACGGTACCGTCGGGCGTCTCGCCGGTGAGGACGACGTTCTCGACGGCCGCGTTCCCGAAGTTCGTCACGGTCACGTCGGCCCGCGACTCGCTCGTCGCGTCGTCGCCAGACTGTGGCTGGAGCGCCCCGCCACCGCCGCCACCGCCGAGGATGCCGGTCAGGCCACCGGGGACTTGCTGTGTGTCGTCCCCCTGTGCACGCTGTGCGCGGACCCCGACGTCGGTGGACAGCGGCGCGACGGCCACTGTCTTCGAGAACGTCGAGGAACTCTCGACGCCGTTGGGCGTGACGAACGTCGTCGTCACTTCGAGGGGACGCTCGCCCGGTTCGGGGGCCCTGACCGAGAGGTTCACCGTCTGTGATGCCCCGGCGGCCAACGTCGGGACCGTTCGGCGGGTCCGCTCGCCCGTCGCCGGGTCGGTCACCCGGAGTTCGATGCCGCGGAGCGGTGCCGTCGTCGGGTTCGAGACGACGGCGGTCACGGGCGTGTCGGCGCGGGCGACGAGGCCGTCGGTCCGGAGTTCGACCTGTGGCTGGCCGCGTTCGACGCCGACGGTCAGCGGCCGGGTCGCACGCACCGTGTCGCCGTCTTCGTCCGACCCGACGGCCACGAGTCGCAGGTCGTACGACCGGGGCCGGTTCACGGTGAACGTCACCGGGACGGTGAGCGTCTCGCCGGGCGAGAGGCGCCCGAGGGCCGTCGCGTTCCCGAGTGTCACGTCCTCGCCGATGTCCGGCGAGCGGACGACGCGAACGCTGTCCAGTGCGAGCGACGTGTTGCTACCGCCGGAGAGCCGAACGGTCGTCTCGGCAGTAATCGGTGCTCCAGCGGTCGGCGTCGCCGGCGTGACCGTCGTGTCGGTGAGGGTCAGGCGGGCGTCGGCGCCGGCGGCCGGCCCGACAGTCGCCAGTGGTCCGACGACGAGGACGACCAGTACGGCGACGAGGAAACGGGAACGCACCATCTACGGCCCTAAGGGGCCGAGTGTGCAAATATCCCTCGCCGGCCGTGGCCGCGCGACTCCAGAACGCTTGTAACCACCGTGGCGCTACACTCGGGCAATGACCCTCTCGGAGGCGGCCCGCGAGCGACTCGCCGACATCGTCGCCAACCAGCCGACGAAAAACGGCGAACTACAGGACCTGTGGGGCATGGACAGCGGCAGCGAGGTCCACCAGTACCTCGAATCCGAACTGAAAGAGTACTACTACCGTAACGAGGACAGCCTCATCTGTGCGACGCCGGAGGCGACGGAGTTGATAGACGGCGAAGGCTCCGACCGCGTCCAGACGATGCGGGTCACGCCGTTACAGCAGGCCATCGTCGACGTCATCGCCGGCCCCGACGAGGAGAGCCAGAGCGTCGTCTCGGTACTGCACGCGCTCCGCGAGGCCGGCGAGGACCCCGAGGTGGACGACGTTCGCTCGGCGCTCCGCGGACTCACAGACAAGGGCCTCGTCGAGACGGTCCAGAAGACGGTACCCACCTTCCGATTGGCTATCGACCGCGACGACGTCGACGTCGAGGTCACCGACGCGTAGCTACTCCTCCGGTAAGCCGGGCCGCGTCCGGCGACGACGGCGGTCCAACAATCGCTTGATACCCTTCCCGGGGCCGCCGTCGATGGGCCACCCCTTCGCTCGCCACGCGGGCGGTTCCGGTTCGTACTCGGGACACGAGCCACGGCACTCGCTCTGGGTCGGAACGCGGGCTTTCGCCGCACAGGACGGCACGAGACCCGTCTCGTCGGCCCGCAGTTCGAAGTGCCGACAGTCCGGCCGCATCGTCGACGCGTAGGCCCGCCAGCCCCGCTCGTAGGCTCGCTCGGCTATCGCTCCTCGCTTCTCTGCTTTCCACTGGGGGTCGGCGTACTCGAAACGGGCGGCGCTGGCGTCGTCGGTCGGCCGCTCGATGATTCTGGTGCCCGGTGCGTCCGTGTCGAGGGACCGTGGCTCCCACACCGTCTCTGCGGTCCCCGTCGTCGGGTCGACGGTCAGCACGCCGGCTGCGGCGGGGAGGTCCGCGAGCAGTATCGGTTCGACGCGCTCGCCCGTCTCGGCCGTCGCGACCCACACCTCGTCGGCCAGTCCCAGCGCCACGTCACGCTCTATCTGTCCCGCGAGGTCACGGGCCGCGCTCGCAGTCAGGTCCGGTTTGTTCTCGATGGCGACGACCCGGCGCACCCAGTCGGGGTACGCGTACCGGCGGCGAACCTCGATGCGGTTGCCCCGCTTGCGCGTCTCGATAGCGTCGCGGTCGGCGGCCGTGTGGATCGCGTCGCGGACGTACCGCCACGGATAGCCGGGGTCGGGTAGGGCGTCGCGGTAGAACGTCCACTCCGCTGGCGCGTGTTCGAGGACGTACAGGAGGTCCGAGTCGAAGGCGTCGGGGCCGAACGCCGCCCGCCTGCGGAGGCCATCGGGGTCGCATTCGAGGACCACCGTGTCCCAGCGGCGGTACTTCGTCCCGAGTTGGCGGGCGACGACGACGGCCGAGTCCGCTCGCCGTGGTGTCCACTCGCGTTCGGCCCACTGACAGACACACAGTTCGAAGGCGAACTCGGAGGCGACTTCAGGCACACCGCACGTTGGACGCGCGGGACTAAAAGATGCAGTCGAACGGGTGCAAGAACGGCGCGGCGCGTGCCACCGGACACACCCCAATCTGTCACCTCACTGGTTCAAGACGCCGCCGAGTGCCCCACCGATAGTGTACCCGATCGGCGACATGAAGATGAGGCCGATGAGGTTCGAGAGGGCACCGAGGCCCGCAAGCATCGCCATCCCGCCGGCAGCATCGCCGGTCCCGCTGCTCGCACCGAGGATGCCACCGAGGACGAACGACCCCGGAATGTAGATGACGTTGAACGCGACGGCGGCGATCATGCCGGTCACGAGTGCGAACTTGATCGCCGTTTTGGTGTCCTCGATGTTGGTGAATACCGCAACGACGGCGGCCCCGAGGAGAATCTCCTTGAACAGCGGGACGATGCGAACGAGGCCGATGATCGGTACGAACCCAACGACGAGCAAGACGACGAAAATTGCTACCGTCGATTTCTTGAATTCAGACTCGTCGAATCCAAATATCATAGTCCATTCGACGGTATTCCAACATGGTATATAAAACCACGGCCACGATAACCCATCGCAGGAAGGCGTAGTAGCTACCCGCCGAATACGGCGGTCTGTGTGGGCGGCCGGGCGTTGGTGACCCGTGCCCAAAACAGGCGCTCTTCGTTGGGGTTCTCTGTCGACCCGGTAGTGGTGGGCGGTGTTCGGTTCCCACTCCCACATTTTTATACTAAGCTGAAAAACGGCTAGTTGTTCTGCTATGAGCAGCCAAACTAACGACGCAGTGATCGATCACCGTACTTCTGCGGCACCGCACGAGTCCAACACGGTTGTGTGTCCGGACGGTGAGCAACGATGAGTCAGGGCGGTACGTTCGACCAGTACACGACGATACAGTGGGTCGCAGCCTTCATCGTCGGGATCTTGACGTTCCCCATCGGACTCCTGATTCCGATTTACTTCTACATCAAGACGAACAACGGCACCGCGAGTGAACAGGGCGCGTGGGAAGCGTGGGCCGTCATCCTCGTCGGTATCATCGGTATCGCCGCCGTCGAACTCGGCGGCGAGACAGGGGCGAAAATTGCGCTCTCGCTCCTGCTGGTGATTCCACTACTCATCATCATCGCGGCGGTCCTCGGAAGCTTCGTGCTGGGTGTGGGAAGCAGCACACAGGCGACACTCCTGCTCACGACCGCCCCGGTAGCGCTACCGGCTTAACGCGCCGCCGTCGACGTTTTACTCTTCGTTCTCTTCGTCCTCGAACTTCTCGTCGAGGAAGTCGTGTGCGTCTTCAAGTATCTCGCGTGGGCCGTCCTGCGTGACGGTGTTTACGGCCTGCTCGTAGTCGCGCCACTGCAGGTCCCGATGTTCGGTCGATAGCTCTGCCGATGCTTCGAACGACCGTGCGACGAACAGGTGGACCGTCTTGTGGATGGTGTTGCCGTTCGCCTCGAACACGTAGTCGTAATCTTTGCGGAAACCGTCCAAGAGCCGGAAATCGCCGATTCCGGCCTCCTCTTTCACTTCGCGTATGGCGGTCTGCTGGAGTTCCTCGTCGCCCTCGACGCCGCCCTTGGGGAATTCCCAATCACCGGGGCGGCTCTTGAGCAGGAGGTACTCCCGCCGGCCACGCGTATCGCGAAAGAGGATGGCTCCCGCGCTCGTGGCCTCTATCATTGCACGAATTTACATCGTCAGTACTTAAGAGAATATCGGAGGCGAGACCGCCACCGGCTGCGAAGCCGAAACGCCAGTTTTCAGCTCGGAGCGCCCGGGAGAAAACGGTTTAGCCGCCGCCCAGTAGTGTAATTTGGGCTACGCTTCCGCCGAAGACCCGGCGCGTGAAACGGAGGGCCTTTTACACCTCGCCGGTGAGAGTCAGGCCAGAGATGCCCTTCGTCACGACCCTAACGCTCACGAGTGGGGACCGCCACCGTCTCGACGACGTCGTGGCGGACATCAAGGAACGCGCCGAACGGAAAGGCGTCGAACTGAAGGGGCCACACCCGAAGTCACCGGACGAACTCCGGGTCCCACAGTCGAAGACGCTGGGGCCCGACGGCGGCCGCTTTGACCCGTGGAACCACACCGTCTACACCCGGACTATCGAGATCGTCGGGTACGAGACGTTCGCCCGGTCGGTGACCGAAGAGGTGTTTCCCGACGGGGTCCACGTCGACGTCGGCGTGGAGCAACGCACCCAACTCGGGAGCGGGTCTTGAGCTACCCACCGCTAAAGCGGTGGGATTCAGCGTGGACTCCCGTTCTGGCCTCAGCTGAGGCAGGAGAATAGCCTCCGTTCACGTTCAGCGTCCCGCTGTTCAAGCGCACGCCCAACAGTGCGCCTCCGTCGCCTCCAGTTTGGTTGCGACGGAGATACCGTAACCCGATGTTCTTCGCGGCGTTGTAGTCCGCGTGATTCTCGTATCCACACTTCAGACACTCGAATTCTTCACCGTCACGGTTGTCTGGATGGGTGAAGCCACAGTGCGAGCACCGCCGCGACGTGTTCTCGGGGTCAACCTGCTCCACGGTGATGCCGTGTTCTTCGGCTTTGTACTCGACGTACTCGTAGAGACGGTTGAATGCCCACTTGTGCCCCCACGACGCGCCAGTGCGCTCGCGGATGTCAGTCAAGTCCTCGAACGCGATGACCGAACACCCCTTCTCGCGGGCCTCCGCGACGAGTTCGTTGCTGATGCGGTGGAGCGTCAACTTGAATCGACCCTCTTCTTTTCGACCGACGGACTGGATGTTTTGGTGCGCCCACCGCGTCCCACAGTGTTGAAGCGACCCACGGCGTTTTTCGTACCCTCGTCGCCAGTGGTTGAACTCGTTGCCTGTCCAGAACGTGCCTGTACTGGTGACAGCGAGGTTGTTCACGCCGAGGTCGACCCCGAGAACCGTTCCGTTCTCGGTGGCTGCCTGTGCCGACGTTTCAGGCTCCACTTCCATCTTGCAGTGGATGTGAAGCATCCAATCACCGTCACGATAGTGCAGTTCCGCACCCGTAGTTTCGTACTGGTCGGAGAATAGATATTCGGAGTGCGGTGTGTCACTGTCCTCGTCAGGGAGGATGTAGTCGGCTTCGATACGACCGTCAGTGGTGGCGAGGGATACGTAATCTTCGTGGAACGTCGCTGTGCGTTTGTCGTAGACGACGTGTGGGCTAGTGAATGTGGGTTTCGAGGCTTTCTTCCCGTTCTTCCAGCGGGCGACGACGCTTTTGCAGGCTTCAGCGGCTTTGTTCCGGGCGGCTTGGACGAGTCCACCGTTGAAGTCGTCCGTGGCGTCTCGCACGTCGTCGTAGGTTTCGTCGTCCAGCGTGGTTTTGCTGGTGGTGACGTATTCGCCGTTGAAAGCGTGGTCTACGACGTATTGTGCCGACCAGAGGAACGTGTCTACGGTGTCTTCGAGGAGTGCGGCGTCGTCGCTGTCCACGTCGAGCGCAACGGGGACGGTGCGCCGCACTTCCATATTTCATATGTAGACTTGTGGATACTTATTGGTTGAGAGTCAGCCTGCTATCGTTTGTGGGTTGTTGCACGGAGCTTACGGATTCATCCCACGGCTAAAGTCGCGGGTTTTCTCCTGTATGCCTTATAAGTCCCTCCGGGGCCTTTGGTCCCCATGGACGACCGTAGATTCGACCGTCTGGTCACGCTGCGGCGTGACCTCCACCGACGCCCCGAACCCGCGTGGCGTGAGTTCTACACAACCAGTCGCATCGTCGACGAACTCGAACGCATCGGCGTCGACGATCTGCGCCTCGGACCGGAGATCCTCGACGCCGACGCCCGGATGGCGGTTCCCGACGAGGACGAAATCGCCGAGTGGCACGAACGCGCCCGCGAGGCGGGCGCCCGCGAGGACGTCCTCGAACGGACGGCGGGCGGGTTCACCGGCGCGCTGGCGACGCTCGAACGCGGCGACGGGCCGACCGTTGCCTTGCGCGTCGACATCGACGGCCTCCCCATCACCGAGTCCGACGCGACCACTCACGTCCCGGCAGACGGTGGCTTCCGCTCGGGTAACGAGGGGTACATGCACGCCTGCGGGCACGACGCCCACGCCGCCTTCGGCGTCGGCGTCCTCGAAGCCGTCGCCGAGAGCGAGTTCGAGGGGACGTTCCACGTCCTCTTCCAACCGGCGGAGGAAGTCATCGGCGGCGGGAGAGCCGTCGCCGAGAGCGGGGTACTGGACGACGTGGACCGACTGTTGGCCGTCCACGTCGGCCTCGACCACCCGACCGGCGAAGTCGTCGCGGGCGTCTCGGGGTTCCTCGCCGTCCGGCAGTTCGAGGTGACGTTTACCGGGGAGTCCGCTCACGCGGGCGCGAGTCCGGGGTCGGGCCGAGATGCGGTGCAGGCCCTCGCGACGGCGGTCCAGAACATGCACGCTATCCGTCGGCACAGCGACGGCGCGACGCGAGTCAACACCGGTGTCGTCGAGGGCGGCACCGCGACGAACATCGTCCCCGAGAGCGCTCGCATCGAGGGCGAAGTCAGGGGTGAGACCACGCACCTGAAAGAGTACATGAGTGACAGGGCCGACACCGTCGTCGAAAACGCCGCCGCGATGCACGACTGCGAGTCGCGTATCACGACCACTGCGGAGGCGCCCAGCGCCGAGAGCGACGACGAACTGGCCGACGTCGTGGCCGACGTGGCCGCCGGCGTCGCGGGTGTCGACTCGATTCTCCAGCGTGACGACCTCGGCGGGAGCGAGGACGCCACGTACCTCATGAACCGCGTGCAGGAGCGCGGGGGTCTCGCCAGTTACGTCGGCATCGGCACCGACCACCCCGGCGGCCACCACACGCCGACCTTCGACGTGGACGAGCGGTCACTGGCCATCGGTGTGGAGGTCCTCGCGGGTGCTGTCGGCCACTGTTGGTGACCTGCTCTGTGCGTCGGAAAGCGAGGCGAAGAGAACGGACTCAGTACTTCGGCTCTGCGCCGGTGGTCTCGTAGATGTCGTCCATGATGGCGTCGCGTTCGCGTTTCCACGCCGCGAACCCGCTGGGGTCGTCGGGGTAGTCCTCGTAGTGAGACAGCAGGCGGTCTGCGAGGCTCTTCGTCCGGTAGAGGTCGTAGATCAGCCCCCAGTGGCCGAAGCTCTCGATAGCCGTCTTCAGTTTCAGGCCGAGGCCGACGTTCGTCGACCCGGAGTACAGCGCCTCGGCGAGGTTGGTCGCGGGCAGGGACGCCAGTAGCCCCATCAGATCGTCGACCTCCTGTGCCGTCACGAAGATGTTGTACACGTCGAGTGCGGCGTACCGCGCTCCGAAGTGGTCCATCACGTTGACGTTGTACTCCCAGAGAACCGACTCGTCGTCGGTGCGGTCGTCCTCGATAGCCTCGATGGCCTGCTCTGCGGCGTACTGCCCGGCGTAGGCCGCCCCGGCGATGCCGCCGCCGGTCGTGGGATTGACGTGCGCGGCGGCGTCGCCGACGGCCATGTAGCCCGGTGCGACCGCCGAGTCGTAGGGCCTGCGGGTCGGGAGCGCGGCCCCGAGTTTGTCCTTGACTTTCGCGCCCTCGAACTCCGCTCGGTTCTCGAGGTCGGCCTTCAGGTCGTCGACGAGTTCCATCGGTTCCTCGTTCATCTGGAAGCCGAGACCGACGTTTATCTCGGTGTCCGTACGCGGGAAGTACCAGAGGTAACCCGCCGCACGGTCGGTCGGTTTGAACACCAGTGCGTCGTCCCACACGACCGGGTCCTCGACTTCGACCACCTCGCGATAGGCCGAGCAGAACTGCGAGTAGCGGACGTTCGTATCGAACGTGGCGTCCTCGAAGTCCGCCTTGTCCTGTAGGAGCGAAAGCGCCCCCGCTCCGTCGATGACGATGTCAGCCTCGTAGGTGACCGGGTCGCCCTTCCGGATGGCTTCGAAACCGGTGACCTCGCCGGTGTCGTCCTGCAGGACGTCCTGGACGACGGTGTCGTAGTGGAACTCGGCGCCCGCCTCGTTGGCCCCCCCGATGAGACAGCGACCGTACTCCCAGCGGTCGATGACGGCTAGCTCGCCGGGGACCGGAATCTCCAGCACCGTGTCCTCCTGTGGAATCTCGAACCGGCCGTGGTCGACGCCCGTGTTCGTGAAGGCGGATTCGAGTTGGGACTTCGGGATGGCCTCGGGGAAGTCACTCGCTCCTTTCAGCGCGTCCCCGCAGGCGATGTGGCCCGCTTCCTCGGCGTCCTTCCGTTCGACGACGACGACGTCGTAGCCCGCGTCAGCGACTGTCGCGGCGGCATAACAGCCCGACGTCCCCGCCCCGACGACGGCTACGTCGTACTGATGAGTGGTCATGCACCCTCGTCCTAACCGGAGAGAGAAAATCGTTCCGACTGTCGCCGTGGTGGTGGGGATAAAGAGTTTTGGCGGACGCCCGAAAAGCCGGAGTATGACCGAGTACACCGTGGAGTTCGTGGGGACGGGCGAGGAGATTACCGTCTCCGAGAAGGAGACCATCCTCTCACGCTGTATCGAGGAGGGGATCGCACAGGAGTACTCCTGTCGCGTCGGGATGTGTCTCGCGTGTTCTGCCAAAATCGTCGAGGGCGAGGTGACACAACCGGCCGCGCGTGGCCTCACTGAGCAGGAACGGGGGAACTACGCCCTGACCTGCATGGCACGACCGGCCTCCGACCTCCGACTGGACCGGGGAAAGTATCCGCCCAGCATCGAGGCCGACGCGACCGGCGACACCGCAGCGGCCGACGACTGAGTGCTGGCCGTTCGTCGCCCCGACCGTTCTAATGTGCTACCAAGGCCCACGAGCGGCATTCACACGCACACATACGTCTGCCACACCCAGAATGAAGGGCAGGTCATATAAGCACGTGGGTCCTACATACAGGTGACACCAGCGTCAGCGGACGGCCGTCGACGATTGACACACGCTCCCAACCATGACCAGCCGCGTATACAGACTTCATTCGACGCTCGAACTGCCACTGGAAGACGCCTACGACTTCTTCGAGGATCCCAATCTTCCACCTGAAATCGCTGACGTAGAGATCACCCGTCGGAACAACACGCTCATCGTGAGTGCCGTCGCGAAAGACGACACCATGAGCAAGTACACACCGACGGCCCAGCTCAAAGCCAGCGTGACAGAGAACCGGGTCTACGAGGAGGACCCGGACGAGATGGGGCCGCCCGGCGCCGCCAGCACCGGTTCGACCGGTGGCGGCCCACAGTGGGGCACACTCGAAGAGGAAGAAGAAGAGATAGAGTCGGAACTCGTCGAGTACGCCTGTTTCAAGGGCGACCGCGAGACGGTCCTGCAGAACACTGCGCTCCAGTACGCGATGTTCGAAGTCCTCTGTGAGGTCGCGAAAGTCGCCGAAAAGGGGACGTTGACCGCCATCGCCGCGGTAGACGAGGAACTAGAAGCCATCCGCATCGTCGACGGCGAAGAGCATCCCGCTTCCATCAACGTCGTGGAAGACCCGACCGACGAGGACGAGGAAGACGGGGTCAACTGGCGCGACAACGAGTTCATCAGCTAATTCTCCGGCCGTTCTCAGACGCTCACGAGGTCCCGACCAGCCACTTGCTCGGCGATTTCGAGCGTTATCGTCGCCTCGACGTACGCAGCGACCAGAATCATGACCACCGCGACGGCGACCAGCCACCCGGCTTCGCGCACGTCTCGTTCCGTCACCAGTTCGTCTTCGAGGCCCCGGAAATACCGGACAGTGAGCCGAGCGAACCGGAGACTGACGGCCGCGACGATGAGGAGCGCCGGTATCTCGATGACGCCGTGCGGGAGGATGAGTGCGGCGACGACGATGGGTTCGACCTGCTGGAGGGCGATGCCGACGACAGCGCCGATGATGAGACCGTTCAGAACCAGACCGACCACGGTAACGCTGCCAAGCGACACCGCACCGAGCAGCATGATAAACATCGCGAGTAGGTTGTTGAGAGCGATGGAGTAGGTGGTCAGTTCGTCGGGGAAAAACGGGTTCGACCCGCCCTCTGGCGCGGTCGGCAGCGACTCTATCGGCACCGCACTGCCGAGGAGGAACCCGACAGCGGTACTCACGCCGAGCAACAGGGCGGCGACGGGGACGTAGAGTGCGAGCCACCGCCGGCAGACGGCCCACATCCTCGTGTAGCGAGACGACATTCGTGAGTGAATGCACGCGCGGAAGCGTGAAAAAAGGTGGAGGCGTCTCGGGAGCGAGGAGTCATGGTAACCGTCCACGTCCTGCACGACTATCCAAAAAGTACTTACAACGCCTAATTATATCTCATTACACGATGTCCGAGACAGCCGAGTTCCCCGACTACCTCGACGTCGATTACACCGACGGCGAGGGTGAATCGCCCGAGGAGTACCCGACGATCAACCACAAGATCGAGAAGGCAATCGAGGTCACGAAGACCGGCCTCGAAGAGTACGAGAACCCGGTCGTCATGTGGACCGGCGGGAAGGACTCGACGCTCACGCTGTACTTCGTCAAGGAAGTCGCCGAGCGATTCGACCTCGAAGTCCCGCCCGTCGTCTTCATCGACCACTACCAGCACTTCGACGAACTCATCGAGTTCGTCGAGTACTGGGCCGACGAGTGGGATCTCGACGTCATCTGGGCACGTAACGAGGACGTCGGCGAGTACGTCGACGAGAACGGCCTCGAACCGGGCGACGACATCCCTGTCGACGCGCTCTCGGACCACAACCAGCACCACATCCGCAACATCCTCGAGTACGAGGAGGACACGTTCCCGTTCCTGCTCGACACCTACGTCGGCAACCACCTGCTGAAGACGGTCGCGCTCAACGACACCATCGAGGAGCACGACGTCGACGGCATCCTCTCGGGTATCCGCTGGGACGAACAGGAGTCCCGTGCCGACGAGACGTTCTTCTCGCCGCGACACGACCCCGACATCTACCCGCCCCACGACCGTATCCAGTCCATCCTCCAGTTCGCCGAGGCCGACGTCTGGGAGGCCTTCTGGAACTTCGTCGTGCCGGACACCGTCGAGGGCTACCCCGAAGAGGGCTACGTCCCGCAGGGGCAGGACGACCTGCCCGAGGGCATCGAGAAAGAGGACGTCCCGGTGTCGCCGAAGTACTTCGCCGGGTTCCGCTCGCTCGGTAGCGAGGTCTCGACGGATAAGTCCGCCGAGGAGCCCGCCTGGCTGCAGGACATGGAGAACACGACCGAACGCGCCGGCCGCGCCCAGGACAAAGAGGACCTGATGGAGCGCCTGCGCGACCTCGGCTACATGTAAGGTCGGCCACTCGAATACACCCTGGTCACCCGTCTCTCACCTTTTCAGCGCACCGGACTCCGCCAGCGACTGCGGTAGCCAGCGCGCGGGGGACACGCTTCGTTTCAATTACACTTCGACGACAGTCGATGTGCGTCGCCGTCGTCGGTAACACCACGTCGACGGCGGTCGCCACCACCGACACGCGCCGATGACTGCGCTTGGTGTCCCGCGGCGAGCGACGAGACTGCGACGACGGGGCCGGTGTCAGACGGGCGGCGTGCCGGTCGTCACCCCGCCGGGACGCGACTTTCGTCCTCGGTGGCGCGACGTGCGGCGTGTCTCACGGGTAACGACAATCGTCGTATAAAGATTTAGATGCTGTCGAATTGTAGTGGTCGGTGATGGCCGCAAGTCAGTACAAATGCCCGCAGTGTGGCGAGGAGATGAGCTACGTAACGACGAAACACACGGGCTGTGACAACTGCGGGTTCGTCCCGCCACACAGTGCCGAGTGATACTGGTGGCTGTAACAAACTGCAGTAATTCGCCACCCCGGGGTGGCGAATATCTTTACGAACTTACAGCCACCAGTATGAGGACCCGTCCCAGCAGAAGGCCCATTCGACAGCGACGGAACCCGGTTCGACAGTAGCCGCGGGCTATCGTCGGGAGGCGAGCGTCGTCGCCTGCTTCGGACCCCGAGACTATCGGATAGACTTTTCAGGCAGGTGCGTGGACCCGGACGCATGAGTGTCGACTACGATTGGCTTACGCTGGACGACGACGAAGAGGTCGTCTGGTCGGGCCAGCCCTCCAGCGAATCGCTCTACGGCGCGTACCTCTTCGGTGTCCCGATGATACTCCTCTTTGGTCTGGGGATCGTAGTCATCGCTTCGGCGTACCTGCGCCAGCAGAACACCGACTACCTCATCACGACGAACGGCGTCTACAAGAAGACGGGCATCTTCAGCCGTGCCGTCACGGAGATCGAGTTCGAGAAGGTACAAAACACCTCCTTCTCCGTGGGCGCTATCGGCCGGTACTTCGGTTACGGCGACGTGATGATAAGCACCGCCGGCGGGTCCGGTGTCGAGATGACGCTGCGGGGCGTCGAGGACCCACAAGCGGTGCAGAAACAGCTCTCTCGCCGAGTCAAGCGGGCCCAAGGCGAGACGGCGGACGCGGCCGACGGCGAGTCGAAGGCCGACGTACTCGACGAGATTCTGGTCGAGTTGCGCGCGATACGCCAGTCGCTCGACGCCGGGACGGGCCGGGGCGGAGACGCCAGCGCGGACGACCGGCACCCATGAACGCCGTCGACTGGGTGTCGCTGGCGGACGGAGAGACCGTAGTCTGGCAGGGTCAGCCACGGCGCCGCGTCGTCCTGCAGGGGGTCGCGATGGGACTTCTCAGCGCCGTCGTCGTCGCCGCCGTCGTCTGGGCGGCGCTCTCGGCTGTCGGCGTCTCCCTCGCAGTCTCGCTCGCCGTGACGGTGCCGCTGGCGGTGGTCGCGCTCGCCGTCCCGACGGCTGCCGTCTGGCTCTGGCGGCGGACCACCCACTATCTGCTGACCGAGCGAGCGCTGTACCACCGCACTGGCGTCCTCTCCGTGACGGTGACGGAACTGTCGCTCCGGAAAGTCCAGAACACGGCCTACGAACAGGGCGTCCTCGGCACCGTCTTTGGCCACGGCACCGTCACCGTGGACACGGCCGGGAGCGAGGGCGCCGAACTCACGCTTCGCGCAATGAACGACCCCGGGTCGGTCCAGCAACGCATCGCCGAGCAGGCTTCGCGTGTTCGCGGCGACGACGCCGACGACGTGCCCGGGTCGATCGAGCAGTGGCAGGCCGTCCGCTCCGAGGTGCGTGCGATTCGGACGGCGCTCGGCGAGCGGTAGCTACGCCTCGTCCGTCGGCCGGTACTGGTCTCCGTCTCGCTCCAGTCGCCCCTCGGCGACGGCACGCTTCAGTGCCCGGTCGACCTCCCGTTTGTCGATGGCGGTCGCCCCCATGAGCGAGTCGACCTGAGCTCGCGAACACCAGTCGTCGTCTCCGGTCACGTCCCGTATCGTCCGGACGACCCGCGTCGTGATATCGGTCGGCATCGGCTGAGAGGGCGGGCCAGACACACTTGAACCTGCGGCCGGGCGACCCGACCGAGCGGGTACAGTTGCACGGGGCACCCGTGGCGTATGGACCGCAGTCACAGCACCGTGCTCTCGGGTGGCGTGCGAGCCACGTTCCTCACTGGCCCAAGGGGTCCTCGGCCGGTTTTCGGCGCTCTCGGCGGCCTCAAGCGGCGCGCTCGGGATGGGGTCGACCATCGTGACGCCGCTGGTCGCCGGAGTGTCGGGTGTGGCGGTTCGCGGTCTCCTGCCGCCGAGCGAGTGAGGAGTCGCTTGTTCGACACGTATTTTCGTCCGTCAGTCCTACCGGCCGGTGTGAGCGTACACCGAGAGCGGGTGGCCCTCGCCGGGGTGGTCTTCGCCGTCCTGCTCGCACAGGTGTTGTTGTATCCCGGCGTCGACACCCTCGTGCGAGCGCTGGGGGCCACGACGGACCTCGATGCCAGCATGTGGTTCTTGGCTGCCGAGTTCGCCGCCTTCGTCGCCTTCGCCGGCGTCTGGGGCGTGGTGAGCGACGCCACCGGGCGGCGGGTACCGTTCATCGTGGTCGGTGCCCTGGGCGGCGCAGTGTTCTACGTCGCGCTGGCGTGGCTCCCGACGCAGATTCACATATCCTTCGAAGGCATCATCGTACTACGGGCGCTGCAGGGCGCGATGACCATCGCCGCGTTCTCGCTGGCGATGACGATGCTGATGGACCTCGCAGGCGGACACGGCAAGAACATGGGTGCGGCGGGCATCGCCATCGGCACCGGGACGGCCCTCGGCGCGCCGCTGGGCGGGCAACTGTACGGCCTCTCGCCCACGCTCCCGCTGTACGTCGCGGGCGGTCTGCTGTTCGCCGTCGCCGGCCTCGCCGCGACGGTGACCGACCGCGCGCCCTCGAACACCGACGGCCGACTCGCCGCCGTGACTGCCCGCCTCCGCGAGACGCCGGCACTGGGAATCCCCTACGCCTTCGGCTTCATCGACCGCCTTACCGCCGGCTTCTTCGCCCTCGTCGGGACGCTGTACTTCCGGGAGGTGTTCGCGCTGACCCCCGGCGAGACGGGGCTGATGCTCGCACTCTTCTTCGCGCCGTTCGCGCTGCTCCAGTATCCTTTCGGTGTCCTCTCGGACAGCATCGGGCGGACCGTCCCCATCGTCGCCGGGTCGTCGCTCTATGGCCTCGCCGTCGTCGCCGTCGGCCTCGCTCCCAGCGTCCTGACGGCCGGCATCGGCATGGTGGTCGTCGGCGTCATCGGGGCGCTGATGGCGCCGGCGACGATGGCGCTCGTGACGGACCTCGCCGGCGAGAGCGGCCGCGGGACGGCGATGGCCGGGTTCAACGCCTTCGGGAGCGTCGGCTTCCTCGCCGGCATCCTCGTCGGCGGGTTCGTCGCCGGCGAGTTCGGCTATCTCGCCGCCTTCCTCGTCGCCGGCGGCGCGGAACTGGGCCTCGCGATAGTGTCGGTGCCACGACTGCTCGCGCTCGACGTGCCGACGGCGGACCGACCGGCCGACTGAGACGAGTCAGCGGGCGTCGGCGACGGCGTCCAGCGCCTCCGGGTTCTCGATGCTGGACATGTCCCCCAACTCCTCGTCCCGATAGACGGCGCCGATAGCTCGCCTGAGTATCTTCCCGCTCTGGGTCTTCGGGAAGGCGTCGACGAACAGCACCTCCCGCGGGCGGAACGGCTTGCCGAGTTCGTCGCCCACCGTCGACTGGATGGCTTCGCGGAGCGAGTCGGTGGGGTCGTGGCCCGGTTCGAGGACGACGTAGAGGACGACGGCCGTCCCGGTGGTGTCGTCGGGCGCGCCGACGGCGGCGGCCTGATTCACCGCCGGATGTTCCATCGCCGCCCCTTCGACTTCCGCTGGACCGACCTTCCGGCCCGCGACGTTCAGCGCGTCGTCGGCCCGGCCGTGGAGGAACCAGAGGCCGTCCTCGTCTTTCTGGGCCCAGTCGCCGTGGTCCCAGCGGTCGTCCCACGTCGACCAGTACTCCTCGAGATACCGCTCGTCGCCGCTCCAGAGCGACTTCGTCATCGAGGGACAGGAGTCTCTGGCGACGAGGAACCCGCGTTCGTGCGTGTCGGCGATAGACTCACCGCTCTCGTCGACGATGTCGACGTCCATCCCCAGCCCCGGCCCGCCCAGCGTACAGGGCTTGAGTGGCTGGATGGGCATCGGCATCAGGAAACAGCCCATTATCTCGGTGCCGCCGGAGATGTTGATGATGGGGCACTCGCCGCCGCCCACCTCGTCGTAGAACCACTGCCAGCTTTCGGGGTCCCACGGTTCGCCCGTCGACCCCAGCAGTCGAAGCGAGGAGAGGTCGTGGCCCGCCAGCCACTCGTCACCCTGCTTGCGGAGCGCGCGAATCGCCGTCGGCGAGACGCCGAAGACGGTGAGGTCGTGGCGGTCTATCATCGCCCAGAACCGGTCGGGGTCGGGATGGTCCGGCGCGCCCTCGTACATGAAGACGGTACCGCCCAGCGCGTGGTTGCCAAGCAGCGTCCACGGCCCCATCATCCACCCGATGTCGCTGACCCAGAAGAAGCGGTCGCCGGGCTTGTGGTCGAAGCCGAAGTAGATCTCCTTCGCCGCCTGCAGGAGCGCTCCCGCGTGCGTGTGGACGATGCCCTTCGGTTCGCCCGTCGTCCCCGAGGAGTACAGCAACATCGACGCCGCGTCGCTCGGGAGCGACTTCGTCTCGTAGCCGTCGGCCGCCGTCTCGATAGCCTCGTCCCACCACTCGTCGCGCCGGGTCCACGTCATCCGGTCGACGGGGTCGTCTGCGGTGCCGATGCGGTCGTAGACGACGACGTGTTCGACGGGCGAGTCGCCGCTCTCGGTCAGGTCCGCGGCTTCACTGATGGCCTCGTCGGCCGTGTCTTTGAGGAGTACTTTCGACCCGCGGCGGTAGAAGCCGTCGCCGGTGAACAGCACCGAACACTCCGCGTCGGCGATGCGCGTCGCCGTCGCGTCGACGCCGAACCCCGAAAAGATGGGGACCGCGATGGCGCCGACCTTCAGACACCCGTAGAGGATGCTCGCCACCTCGGGAACCATCGGCATGTAGAGACCGACGGTGTCGCCCGTCTCGACGCCCACCGAGTCGAGGTAGTTCGCCACGCGGTTGCTCTGCTGGTGGAGGTCGTGGTACGTGATCTGGCGGACGTCGCCCGGTTCCCCCTCCCAGATGAGCGCGACGTGATTCCGAGCGCCGTTGTCGCGGGCGGCGTGCCGGTCGACGACGTTGTGGGCGGCGTTCAGTTCGCCGCCGGGGTACCAGTCGGTGAACTGCGGCCCGTCGGAATCGTCGCGTACCGCGTCGTAGTCCTCGAAGAACTCGATGCCCAGATAGTCGACCAGTTCGTCCCAGAACCAGTCGACGCCGGATTCGTCGACGCCCTCGACGTCCGTGGACGTCCGCTCTATGAGTGCGTCGTAGTCGTCGATATCGTACGTCTGCATGAACTGCCAGACGTTGGTGGATTCGACGAACTCGCGTGACGGCTCGTGGACGACGCGGTCCAGTTCTTCGAGTGACTCCGGAGCCATAGCGTGTGATTCGGTGACAACGCACTAAGTAGTTGCGTGGCGGTGTCCCGGACGGACACGGCCTCCCGGAACGCAGACGCTGCAAACCCTTTTTACCGCGGACGGCGAACCGCTACGTATGTACGTCCGGGACGCGAAAAACCGCGAAGAAGTCTGGTTGCTGGACCGCATCGAAGAGATGGGGCTGGACGACACAGCCTTCCGCTCCCGCGACTACGTGCTCGCTATCGACGAGCACGACCACCAGAAGGCCGGGTTCGGCCGCATCCGCATCCACAAGCCCGAGGACGGAGACCCCGTCTGTGAGTTGACGAGCATCGGCGTCCTGCCGGAATGGCGCAATCAGGGCGTCGGTGCACACATCATCGAGCGACTGGTCGAGTACGCCAGCGACGAGGGGTTCGACGTGGTGTACTCGCTGACGAGCGCCGACAGCTACCTCGCCCAGTTCGGTTTCGAACGCATCGAACCCGAGCAGTTGCCCGACCGCTTACGGGAGCGACTGGAGACGAAACGGGAGAACATCCAGCCGGATGCCGTGCCGCTGCGCCTCCAGAGAGAGCGGTTCCGGATGCCCGAGCGGTTGCGTGAGCAGTTCAAGAACGCCTCGGTCCACGAACCGGTCGAGTCCGAACCGGAGGACTCCGCCGAGGACTTCGGTATCGACCCCGACGAGGCGACGTACAAGTACGATACGGGGCGCTGAGCTACCTGACGTCGACGACTTCGACGTCGAATACCAGCGTCCTGCCGGCGAGTTCGTGGTTGAAGTCCACGGCGACGGCGTCGTCTCGCACCGCCGTCACGTCCCCGTGGAGGCCGTTCTCCGCCTCGACGTGGAGGCCAACTTCCGGAGCCTTACCGACCATCGCCTCGAAGGTCTCCGGGTCGTATTCCCGGACCTTCGCGTCGTCGGCCTCGCCGTAGGCCTTCTCGGTCGGAACCGTAATCGTCGCTTCTTCGCCTTCTTCCATGCCGACGAGGGCCTCGTCGAGTCCCTCGATGATGTCGCCGGCACCGACGGTGAAGGCCAGCGGTGCGTAGTCCCGTGGGTCGGCGTCCTGTGCGTCCAGCAGGCCCTCCGCCTGCGCGACGTCGAGCCGCGAGGTATCGAAGACGCTCCCGTCCTCGAAGCGGCCGACGTACTCGATGGAGACCTCGTCTCCGGGTTCGATCGCCATGCTTCCGAGTGCGGGGAGCAGCGAGATAAATCCCGGGACACGGGAAACTCGTGAACAATCAGGAAGGATTCGCGAACGCTTAAGCCGGGCCCGGTCGACGATACCCCCATGTTCGACCCCGACGAGCTGGACGAGATCCGCGAGGCGAAAGCCGAGTGGGAAGCCGAAGCCGTCCAGCCGACCGTCGACCGGTTCGGCGAGCGCAAGGAGACGTTCACGACGGACACCGAGGGGCACGAGGTAGACCGCCTGTACACGCCCGCAGACGTCGCCGACCTCGATTACGAGGCGGATCTGGGCTTCCCGGGCCGGGAGCCGTACACCCGCGGCGTCTACTCGACGGGCTACCGAGGTCGTCTCTGGACGATGCGGCAGTACGCCGGGATGGGGACCGCCGAGGAGACCAACGAGCGGTTCAACTACCTACTAGACGAGGGCCAGACCGGCCTCTCGATGGCGTTCGACCTGCCGACCCAGATGGGGTACGACTCCGACGCCGCGATGGCGGCCGGCGAGGTGGGGAAGACCGGCGTCGCCATCGACTCGCTTTCGGACATGGAGACGGTGTTCGAGGGCATCCCGCTGGACGAGGTGTCCACCTCGATGACCATCAACGCGCCTGCCTCGGTGCTGCTGGCGATGTACATCGCCGTCGGCGACAAGCAGGGCGTCGACCGCGAGGAGCTACGGGGAACCATCCAGAACGACGTCCTCAAGGAGTACATCGCCCGGAACACGTTCATCTACCCGCCCGAGCCGTCGATGCGGCTCATCACCGACATCTTCGAGTTCTGTGCGGCGGAGGTGCCCAACTTCAACACCATCTCCATCTCGGGCTATCACATCCGCGAGGCCGGCTCGACCGCCGCACAGGAGATCGCGTTCACGCTGGGCGACGGTATCGAGTACGTCGAGGCGGCCATCGAGGCCGGACTGGACGTCGACGAGTTCGCGCCACAACTGTCCTTCTTCTTCGCGTCCTACAACAACATCTTGGAGGAGGTGGCGAAGTTCCGCGCCGCCCGTCGCCTCTGGGCGAAGATCATGGACGAGCGCTTCGACAGCGAGAACCCCAAGTCGAAGCAACTCAAGTTCCACACACAGACCGCCGGGTCGACGCTGACCGCCCAGCAGATAGAGAACAACGTCGTCCGGGTCGCCTATCAGGCGCTCGCGGCGGTGCTGGGCGGCACGCAGAGCCTCCACACCAACGGGAAAGACGAGGCCATCGGCCTGCCGACCGAGGAGTCCGTGCGGACCGCCCTGCGGACCCAACAGATTCTCGCCCACGAGTCCGGCGCGGCCGACACCATCGACCCCCTCGCCGGGAGCTACTACGTCGAGTCGCTGACCGACGAGCTAGAACGGGAAGCCCGCAGCATCATCGAGGACGTGGACGAACGCGGTGGAATGCGCCGGGCCATCGAGAACCAGTGGGTCCAGCGCCAGATTCAGGACGTGGCCTTCGAACGCCAGCGCGAACAGGAGGCCGGCGAGCGCATCATCGTCGGCGTCAACGAGTACGAGGTCGAGGAGGAGGGCCAACAGGACATCGAGGAGGTCGACGAGGCCGTCGAGGCCGCCCAGCAGGAGACCGTCGCCGCCGTCCGCGAGGAGCGAGACGACGAGGCGGTCGAAGACGCGCTACAGGCTCTCGCCGACGCCGCGGCGGGCGACGAGAATCTCATGCCCTACATCGTCGACGCGGTGAAAGCCTACGCCACGACCGGCGAAATCTGTGACGTGCTTCGGGACGTCTTCGGCGAGTACCAGCCCGGATCCTCGATGTAGGCGGCTTTCGAATCGAAGGTTTTCCACGGCGATCTGTTCAACATCGTAACAGGAACCGCATTGAACGTGGAGCGTGTCCTTCTAGGTATGTCTCCGAATCGATACGCTGGCGGTGTCCGACCGTGACCGCGACCGAACGAGATAGCCGACTCGTCGTCCTCGTGTTGCTCGTCCTCGGTGCGCTGCTCGTCCTCCCGGCACTCGCGATGGGATTTGGCATGATGGGGTTCGGGATGATGGGCGGCGGGATGTGGGGCGGTGGCGGGATGTGGGGTGGGACCACATCGGGATGGATGTGGCTCGTCGGTCTCCTGTTCCAACTGCTCTTCCTCGCGGCCATCGTCGGCCTGGGCTATCTCGTCTATCGGGCGGTCACCGGCGGTGACGGCGGCCGAGACGCGGCCGTCGCGGAACTCCGGAGAGCGTACGCTCGCGGTGACCTGAGCGACGAGGAGTACGAGCGACGGCTCGAACGGTTGCGAGAGGAGTGACAGCGGGACAGAGACTTATACGTCGGCCGGACGAGGGACCGAACATGCAGTTCGACCACGCCGGCGTCGCCACCGACGACACCGATACGCTGGCGGCGCTGTACGAGACCGTCTTCGACGCACCGGTCGCCCACGAGGAGGAGTTCGACGGGCTACGAGTGACGTTTCTGGACCTCGGCAACGGCTACTTCGAACTCCTCGAACCACTCCCGGACGCCGAGGGAGCGATTCCCCGCTACCTCGACCGGAACGGGCCCGGTCTCCACCACGTTGCCCTCGCGACCGAGGACATCGCGGCCGCGTTGGAGACCGCCCGCGGCGCGGGCGTCGACCTCATCGACGAGACACCGCGAGAGGGGGCGTGGGGCCACGACGTCGCGTTCTGTCACCCGGCGTCGACTGGCGGCGTCCTCCTGGAGTTCGTCGAGCACTGAGACAGTCAGTCGAGTCGGTCAGGCCGCGTCGTCGGCCGCTGTGTCGTCGCGCTCGCCGTCGAGTTCGTCGCCCCGGTCGCGCGCTTCGAGGAACTGCTTCCAGAGGCGTTCGGCCCCCTCGGTCATGTGTTCGGGTGGCTCGGCGAACCACGCCGCGCCGACGAGTTCGGACTCGTCTACGTCTATCGACCCGCTCGCGTACTCGGCCCGGAAGTAGACGTCGAGCGTGTGGACCGAGCCGTCGGCGTCGGTGTCGGGGTAGTACTTTCGGTGGAACACCTCGTCGACGTCCTCGATGGTCCCGCGGACGCCCGTCTGCTCGGCCATGCGACGGAGCGTGGTTCCCTGCATGGACTCGTACTGCTGTCCCTCGCCACCGCCCGGGAGCGCCCACAGGTCGGCCCCGCGGCCCAGCACCATCAGCACGCGGTCCCGCGTGTCGTGACCGGCCTGTTCCGGGATGTTCTCGCTCAGCTCCGGAAACGTCTCGCCGTCACGGGTGAGGAAGGCGACGCTGTTGCCGTCGTAGCCCGTGCTGTTCGTCGCGGCGAACACCTCCGCGTAGTCGCCGGCCGAGAGTTCGTACGTCTCCTCGGTCACCGGCAGGTCGCCGTACATCGCCCGGAGGTCGTCGAGTTTCCGCTCGACGTTGATCTGGTTTACCTTGTCGATGACGTTCTCGCCGGCCTCGGCGGCCTGCTCGGCCGGGTCCGACCCGAACTGCTCGTCTGTGTCGGCTGCCGGTTTGTCGCCACCCACGTCCTGCGTGCCGTCGTCCCCAGTCATACGTTGGACGTTCCCGTGGACGCCGATAAATGGACCGGTGCCGTCAGATGAAAAGGAACTTGTCCGTCGGCGGTGTCGCCCCCGGTATGAAAGCGATAGTCCTCGCCGGTGGGTACGCGACGAGACTGTGGCCGGTCACGAAACACCGGCCCAAGATGCTCCTCCCGGTGGGCGACTCTACAGTCATCGACCGCATCCTCGCTGACTTAGAGTCGGACGATCGCATCACGGACGTCTTCGTCAGCACGAACGAGCGGTTCGCCGACGACTTCAAGGACCATCTCGCGGCGAGTTCCTATCAGAACGTCTCCCTGACGGTCGAAGAGACCAACGAGGAAGACGAGAAGTTCGGCGTCGTCGGGGCGCTGGCCCAACTCGTCGACCGCGAAGGACTCGGGGACGAGGACCTGCTTGTCGTCGCCGGCGACAATCTCATCAGCTTCGACATCTCGGCGTTCATCGACCACTTCGAGCAGTACGGGGACCCGA
The DNA here is from genome assembly GCF_014647235.1 of Haloarcula pellucida. Taxonomy (GTDB): domain Archaea; phylum Halobacteriota; class Halobacteria; order Halobacteriales; family Haloarculaceae; genus Haloarcula; species Haloarcula pellucida. The sequence goes on along the minus strand of NZ_BMOU01000001.1, from coordinate 291,981 downwards.
CGCTTGCGGCCTACGACGTCGGGTCACTAGAGAAGGCGAAGTCCTACGGCCTCATCGAGACGGAGGGCGACGAAGTCGTCGACTTCCAGGAGAAGCCCGACAATCCGAAGAGCACGCTCGTCTCCATCGCCTGCTACGCCTTCCCGGCCGACGCCATCCGCTTCGAGGAGTACCTCTCGGAGGGCAACAACCCCGACGAACCCGGCTGGTTCATCCAGTGGCTCGTCGGGAACGGGACCGTCCGCTCGTTCACCTTCGACGAGGCGTGGTACGACATCGGCACCCCCGAGAGCTACCTCGAAGCCGTCGGCTGGGAACTCGAAGGCGAGAACGTCGTCGCCGAGGACGCCACCATCGAGAACACGACGCTGGGGGACAACGTCCACGTCCTCTCCGGCGCGGAGGTCGTCAACTCCAGTCTGGACAACACGGTCGTGTTCCCGAACGCGACCATCGTCGACGCCGACATCCGGAACTCCATCATCGACAAGGACACGCACATCGAGAGTCTGGATCTGGCCGGCGCGCTCATCGGCGCCCACACCCAGTTGACGAACGGCGGATAGCGCCGCCGACTCTTTTCACGCCCCGGTCTCGAACAGCGTCGTCGCCAGTGCGCCAGCGAGCGCGACGCCCGTCGAGACGGGGACGCTCGTCGTCGCGGCGTCGACGTCGTCGGCCCACGCCTCGTACTCCTGTTCGTCGGCGAAGACGTGGACGTAGCCACACACCTGTCGATAGATGCGCTCTAGGGTCGGGTCCGCGTCGGGGTCGACGTGATCGGAGACGCCCAGCGAGACGACGGCGTCTGCGTGCGACCGGGCGATACCGTCCGGCGCGATGCCGATCTCGACCGTCTCGCCGCGTTCCGGCGTCGTCGACCGGATCGTTCCGGGTTCGTCGCGCAGGAACGGGACGACGAGCGGGTCGAGCACGCAGACGTACTCCTGTCGGTGGTCGGCCCCGACGAACGCGTGGCGACCGTCGTCGGTCGTACAGAGGTCGTCGGCCGTGGGTGGCCGACCGTCCAGTGCTCGCTTGGCCGCCCGCATCTCCTCGACCCACTCGGCACCCGTCTCCGGCGGGGCCGACCCGAACAGCGTCCCCAGATTCGCCGCCACGTCCGGCGGGAGGGCGAAATCGTCGAGGTCCAGTTCCAGTCCGAGGTCGTCGGTGTCGATCATGTCGTCTGCCATTGCACTCTAGCTTTGCAATGCGAAGTTATTAAGCTGTGAAGTCCAAAGTGATAGAGTACGTCCACGGAGACGAAGCTATGGAAGGATTCGACTGTGCCACCGACGACCCGCGGTGTTACTGCCTGCTCTCGGACGTACTTGACCTGCTCGGCCGAAAGTACGTGATGGACATCGTCTGCGTCGTCGCCGTCCACGGGACGGTGCGGTTCGGGACGCTCGAAGCCCACATCCCGGAAGCGAGTACGTCGACGCTGTCGGCCCGCCTCGACTCGCTGGAAGACGCCGGCCTGCTCACCAGAGAGCAGTACGACGAGATTCCGCCACGGGTGGAGTACGAACTGACCGACGACGGCGCGGAACTGGCCGAGCGGCTCCGGCCAGTGCTGGAGTGGGCCCAAGAACGAGATTCAGCGACGGCCTGAGTCAGCTACTCGGCCAGCCACGCGTCGGTGACTTGTAGCGTTCCCCGAGTCCCGTCCCACTCCGTCTCGGACTCCAGTTCGATGCGCCTGTCCATGTGGGGTNCCCCTGCCGTACCTTTTTCGTCGTCGGGTTTCCTCGCGCCGAGGGCGCTGCGGGAACCACTCCTCGAAAAATCTACGCTAAAAAGGCCGGCCACTCGTTCGCACGGCTCACTCGTGGCCGGTTCGGCTCACTCCAGCCACGCGTCGGTGACTTGTAGCGTTCCCCGAGTCCCGTCCCACTCCGTCTCGGACTCCAGTTCGATGCGCCGGTCCATATGCGGCCCGTCGGTCACCAGCGTCTCGAACTCCCCTGCCGTACCTTTTTCGTCGTCGGGTTTCCTCGCGCCGAGGGCGCTGCGGGAACCACTCCTCGAAAAATCTACGCTAAAAAGGCCGGCCACTCGTTCGCACGGCTCACTCGTGGCCGGTTCGGCTCACTCCAGCCACGCGTCGGTGACTTGTAGCGTCCCCCGCGTTCCGTCCCACTCCGTCTCGGACTCCAGTTCGATGCGCCGGTCCATATGCGGCCCGTCGGTCACCAGCGTCTCGAACTCGCCGCCTTCGCCGAGGATGTGGACGCCGTACTCGTCGTTGAGCGCTTCGAGTTCGTCGAGTGCGTCGGCGTCGAGGCGTCGACCCAGCCACGACTCGTCCAAGCCGTAGGCGGCGACGCGGATGATGCGAATCTCGAACCCGGCGTCGAGCATCGCGTCGGCGAGGTCACGGGGGTTCTCCTGCCAGAGCGGGGCGAAGACGTTCGCTTCGAGACGTTCGGCCATCGCCTCGATGCGGGTGGTCTGGTACTCGCTCTCGACGGCCCCGGCGGTGATGCCGCCCACGCCGTCCGGCAGGTCCGCGTCGAGTTCGCGCAGGGCGGCTTCCAGCGGTTCGAGTTCTTCGTCGCCCTGCCGGCCCGAGTCCGCGACGTCGTCGGCTCCGAAGTCGTCGGGTTCGACCTCCAAGAGCGGGATACCGATGCTCTCGGCGGCCAGCGACGCCAGCCGCGTCGCCGGGACGTGGTACATGTAGGAGTCGCCCTCGGGGTGGACCGTCACCAGTCGTTCGACGGGATAGCCACGTTCGAGGGCCCGATACAGCGCCCACGAGGAGTCCTTGCCGCCGGAGAACAGCGAGACCCACGCGCCGTCTGTCATGGCCGTCCGTAGCTCTCGACCGCCTAAATCGCTGTCTATTCGGCCAGTTCCTGCTCGATGTCGGACTGACTGACGTAGGCGGCGACGCGGACGCCGACGAGGCTGATGAGGATGCCGGCGAGGATGAAGATGGCGAGGCGAGTGCCCGCGTCCATCGGGAAGCCGTTGATCTCGACGATGTCGAAGTTCATAGAGGGGACGTGAAACGAACCGAAGACGCCGGCCCGTTCGAGGAAGTACGCCGAGAAGCCGCGGACGACGAGACCGACGGCGACCGCACCGAACGGGAGGTTCACGTACGCGCTTCGGACGCCGTCTCGCTGGAGGAGTTCGTCCAGTAACCGACCCAGCGAAGCAGCGAGCGCCGCCGCCGTCAGCCACGGAACGCTCTCGAAGAGGAACCGATTGGCGAGGATGAATGGGCTAGTCGACCCGACCGAGGATATCTCCAGTGCGCCGGCGAATATCCCGACGACGGAGAGACCGGCGGCGACGACGTAGGTGACGAGCGACACCTGCCCGGAGTACAGGGCCTCGCGAATCTGGCCCGGCAGGCGCGAGAGGTAGGTGTCGATACCCAGCCCTTTGTAGATGAGGAACACGCCGAGGGCGGCGGCGATGGCGCCGACGGTGATAGTGGTGCTGTCGGCGACGATGAGCAAGACCGGGAACGCGAGCAGCGCCAGACCGAGGGGGACCAGCACCGTTTTGCGCAGTTCCTCGTCGGCGAGGAACTGCTTGAGGAGGTAGTACGTCGACTCGATGTCGCGGGCCTGTCGGACGACGACGCGGTCGACGGCGTCGACGCGGACGCGACTCTCGATAATCGGGACGAGGCGCTCGTCCTCGGCGCTGTCCACGACGACGACGGCCGATTCGGGGTCGTACTCGGCGACGAGGTCCTCCGTCTGGTCGGCTATCCGACGGTCGGTCCCGACCGAATCCCCGCCGCCACCGACCACCGCGACGACGGTGTCGTCCCCGTCGGCTTCGAGGTCGTTCGCCACGCGAAGACCTTCGAGCAGGCAGTTGATTCGGCTGTCCTCGGGGTCTACGATACCGGTCTCGGTAATCATCGACTCGACGGCGTCGCTCCCGACTACCGGGCACTCGTCCGCTACCGGGCTGTCCCGATCGATACACACCACCAGCGTGGTCACAGTAGCCGAGAGTGGGTCACAGGGTAAAAAACCCTCGCGCGACTCAGCGCCGGAAAGAAAGGCCGTCGACGTCACCGCCGACCGTACTCGCAAGGCCGGCACCGAACGCGAAGGCGACCCGCTGGGCGCCCCCGCGGAGTCGCCCCATCAGCCCCCGTTCGGGTTCGAACTCGGCGACCGTCACGGTCTCGCCGAGGTGTGTTTCGAGGCGGTCCTCGATGTCGTCTCGGGTACCGATATCGTCGACGAGCCCCCGTTCGTGGGCCTCGGTCCCGAGGAAGATTCGGGCCTCGGTCTCTCTGATGGTCTCGTCGTCCATCTCGCGACCCGCTGCCACCGTCTCGACGAACTGGTCGTAGTAGTCGTCGACGATGCCTTGCAGGTACTCGCGTTCGTCGTCGGTCATCTCCTTCAGCGGCGTCCCGGCGTCCTTGTACTCGCCGGCGGTGAACTGCTCGTAGGAGAGGCCCGCCTGATCGGCGAGGTCCTTGGCGTTGACCCGAGAGCCGATGACGCCGATAGAGCCGACGATAGATCCCTCCCGCGCCCACAGCTCGTCACACCCGGCAGCGATGTCGTAGCCGCCGCTGGCACAGACGTCGGTGGCGTAGGCGACGGTCGGGCCGTCGAAGCGCTCCGCGGCGAGACGGATGTCCTCGCTCGGGACGATCTGGCCACCGGGCGTGTTGAGTTTCAGGAGGAGCGCCTCGGCGCCCTTGTCCTCGTCGGCCCGCTCTATCTGCTCGACCACGTCGTCGGCGCTGGCGCCGGTCGGCGGACTCGCGATGCCGCCACCGCCGTCCCGCGTGATGGGCCCCTCGACGGCGACTTCGGCCACGTTGTGGGCCGGGACGAGCGACCCGGCCGCGTTGCTCCCGATGCGGGCGGCGACGACCACCGTCACCAGCACCAGTACCACACCGAGGAGTTCGGCGAAGTCGTCGGGCACGACGACGAAGACGACCCAGCCGAGCAGTACCGCGACGACGACGACGGCGAGGACGATGCCGCCGCGTTCGAGTGCGTCGGCATCCACCATTACTGATACATCCCCAGCGGTCGAGCGCTCGTGCTCTCCTCGTCGGCCTGTTGCATCTGCTCTGCCAGCCGCTCTTTGGCCTTGCCTATCTCCTCGGCCTGTTCGACGAGCGCCTCCGTGTCCACCTCGAACGATCCGAGCGGGCCGATAGCGGTCGTCAAGAGCGCTCTTGCGGCTTCGGGGTCCGGGAACTGCGGGTCGGCCTCGACGACCAGACCGACGCCGGTCAGGCCGACGCGCTGGGCCTCGTGGACCAGCGCTCCCGTCGGCCCGGTGACCGCCCCGGACTCGGTGGGTACGCTCACGTCGGCGTCCTCAAGCAGTGCTGCCCCGTCACCGGTGGCGACGCCGTACACCTCGGGGACGTCACCGCTTTTCTCCGCGGGCATCCCGCTGAGGAATATCGGCGTCACGTCGTGGCTGACGAACCAGCCGACGATGCAGGTGGCGAACTCCTCGGCCGCCGACGGCGAGACGGGCGCGTCGCTCTGGAGGACCAGCAGGTCTCGGTCCTCGTCGGCGTAGATGCGCACCGGCGCCTTGACCGTCGGGTCGCCCTCGCTGTACACCGCTATCTCCGGAAGGCCATCACAGTGGGCCGTCCCGTAGTGGACCATGTCGTAGGCGTCGACCAGATGGTCGGCCGCTATCTTGCCGACCAGCCCCACCCCGGGGAGCCCCTCGACGAGTGTCGGCTCGTCGAGTTCGACGTCGTCCCGATGGACCTGTATGTGTGCCATACCCCGAGAGAGGACCGCCGTCGGCTTGAAAGGCAGGGCTACTAGAGCGTTACTACGCTGGATTTCTCGCGAGTACGACCGGCGACAATAACCAGAAAGCCCCGGCGTGCTACCCTCCCGCGACTCGCTGTGCGCTTCCTTCGCTCAGTGCAGTGCTTGCGTCGTCGGGGTTCGCGTAGCACGCCGCCCCTTTCAGTCCCACCCGATGCTGGATTGTCAGCCAGCATGGACGGGACTGAACGAGCGGGTTCTGGCTGTGTGAGACGGCGACAGCACCGGCGGCTGTCCGAGAAACCACCGTTCCTAGCTTCGAAACCCACAAACAGACCCCCGACGAACCACGGGCCAATGGAACCCATCGAACGGTATCGCCCCATCGTCGACGACTGGGAGGCGTTCCGGGCGGCCTGCGACCGGCCGCTCCCGTCGGCGATCCGGGTCAACACCATCAAGGCCACCGTCGCGGGCGTGCGAACGGCCTTAGACGAGGCCGGTGTCGCCTACGATCCAGTGGACTGGCACGACCTGCTGTTCGTCCTGCCCGAGGACTCGCCGGGCCGGAACTGGCCGTACTTCCACGGATGGATTCACGGGCAAGAGGAGGTGTCGGCGGTGCCGGCCACCGTCCTCGACGCCCGGCCCGGCGAGCGGGTGTGGGACGCCTGCGCCGCGCCCGGAACCAAGACCACCCAGTTGTCGGCCCAGATGGACGACACCGGCGAGGTGGTGGCGACGGACAACAACCTCGGGCGCATCTCGGCGCTGCGGTCGAACACCGAACGGCTGGGCGCGACGAACGTCGCCGTCACGCACGAGGACGGCCGCAACCACTCGCTGAAACCCTTCGGTGGCGAGGAGTACGACCGAGCGCTCGTCGACGTCCCCTGCTCCTGTGAGGGGACCATCCGCAAGAACCGCGACGCCTTCGACGACTGGTCGCTCTCGCACGTCGAGGGCATCTCGGGCGTCCAGAAGGGCATCCTCACGCGCGCCGTGCAGGCGACGAAACCGGGTGGTACCGTGGTCTACTCGACGTGTACGTTCGCCCCGGAGGAAAACGAGGCGGTGCTGGACTACGCGCTGGCCGAGGAAGACTGCAGAGTCGTCGACTACGACCTCGACCTGACCCATCGCCCCGGCGTCACCGAGTGGGAGGACGAGGAGTTCGACCCGAGCGTGACGAAGGCAAAGCGCATCTACCCCCACCACAACGACACGGGCGGGTTCTTCTGTGCGAAACTGGAGGTGACGGGATGAGCAACGACAGCACGCAGTTCACGCGCTTACCGGAGACGGCCGACGAACGCGAAGACGAGGGCCGCGCGACCCGCGAGGAGGTGCTGGACTTCTGGGCGGAGCGCTTCGGCGTCCCGCCGGAGACGTTCGCCGACCACACCTTCTGGGAACGCGGCGCGGGAAAGATATGGTGCTACCGCGGCGACCCGCCGTCGCCCGTCGACGTCGAGGGACTGGGGATGGCGTTCCTCCGAACGCGACAGGAACACTGGAAACCGACGCTGGAGGCCGTCCAGCGCTTTGGCGAGCACGCGACGAAGAACGTCATCCTCCTCTCAGAGGGCGAGGCCACGGCCTTCGCGGCCGGCCACGATCAGGAACTCGACTGGGAGGGTGACTGGGGCTACCTCGTGGTCACCCACGACCTCGCGGGGCGAGTCGAACCCATCGGTGTCGGCCTGTACGTCTACGGGGAACTGCGGTCGCAGGTCCCGAAAGGGCGGCGGCGGGACCTCGACGACGATAGTAACAATTGAAACGATTCACACACCGACCGCACCGCCGTCGTGCGGTCGGGTGTGCATTGATTTTCGATGGCTACTATAGATCACTGCTGGTGGTGGACGGGGAACGCCACCTCGACGGTCGTCTTGTACTCCGTTATCTGTCCGTCCTCGACGGTCGCCGTCCAGTCCTCGATTTCGACGCCGTGGATGTCCTCGATGGTCTCGCTGGCCTGTGCGACCGCCTCGTGGGCCGCGTCCTCCCACGATTCGGTCGACGTGCCCAGCACCTTGACGATCTTGACTGCTGTCATGCGGTCCCCAATCGAGAAGGGGGCGACTTAGCTATGCTTCGGCTATCGGCGACCCCGAAGGGTAGGCCGGTGTTAGCCGCGTCCGGGACCGACCCTACTCACTGGCACCGTTCTCGCCGGAGCCGTCCGCCCGTTCTCGGACGGTCCCGCCGCTCAGGCCCGTCCACGCCACGCGGTAGCCGAGGCGTGCGAGGACGGCGCTGTCGTCGTCGACGCCGTACTCGTCGAGGACCGCTTGGGCGTCCGAGAGGGACATCCCCGCCTCGATTTCGTCGCCGAGTACGTCGAGGACGCTCGGCCGGATCAGCGTGCGCCCGACGCGTTCGTGGGCCGGGAACGACTTGTCCTCGACGGCGTCCTCGCTGACGCCGTACTCCGCAGCGAGGGCGGCGAGCGACACAACGTCGGCGTCGGGCCGCAGTTCTTCGGGGATGTCGGCCGCGCTCTCGGCGACGAGTTCCGACTCGTAGGGCCGGAGGGCGTCCCGAACGTCCTTGACCCGCACCGTCCCCGAGTACGGAATCGCGCGGTGGTCCCGCGCTTCGATGGCCTCGCCGACGCCCAGCGACTCGTCGACGGCCACCAGCATCTCCACGTCGTCCATCGCGTCGAGGCGGTCGAGTTTCTTCGCGACGTACTCGGGCGTCCAAAAGCCCATCACCTCGAAGAAGACGCGGAACGGGGCGTCGGGGTCGGTCGTATCGCGGACGGTGGCGTCGCCGCCCGGCGCCCACTCGAAGGCGAAGTCGGGGACGACGACGTGTTCGCCGGCCGCGAGCGGTTCGGGTTCGCGAACCAGCCGCCAGTCCAGCCCGAGCGCCGAGAATCGAGCGGCGAAGTCCGCCTCGACGCCGCTGTCGTACGTGACCTCGGCCACGGGGTCGGTGCCGGGTGCGGAGACGTCGACGTCCGAGAGGCGGAGTTCGCGCTCGGTCCCCCGGTCGTCGATGGTCGCGGTCAGGTCCCACTCGGCGGCTTTGATCACGGTCCGGAGAAGGCGCGCAAAGCGGGTTCCGTACCGGCGCGTGTTCGAGAACAGCGCGTCCGGGCCGGTGATTATCACTTCACGGCCCGCCGGCGTCGCGCGTATCTCGTACATGAGACGGAGGCGTTTCACTGCGGAGACGAGCGCTTTCGGATCCGACGATCGAACCCGGACCTCGGTGGCGTCGAACAACGCCGTCTGGGCCAGCGAGAGGTTGTACTGCGTGACGAGTTCGGCCGGCGTCCAGCGTGCGTCCACCTCGGTAAGCACCTGCCGGTCCGCTAAATCGGCGTACAGCGACGACTCCGTCGCGTCGGCGTCGACGCCGAGTCGGTCCGCCGCCCGGTCGATGGCCGCCGCTCGCTCCGCTTCCGTGACGACGCCGACGGCTTCTGCCGCCTCGAACACCCGTTTGCGTGCCCGTTCCGGCGGGACCGCCGCCCGCGTCTCGAAGGTAGCTTCCCGTTCGACGAGTTTGGCGACCCCCCGGACGAGTTTGAAGTCCTCGGCCTCGCCTTCGAGGTCCGCCAGCGCCGCCTGCAGGTCCGCCCGCGTCTCGCCGACGTGGCCTTGATACACCCCGAGGACGCGGGCGGCGAGTCGCTCCCGCGACTCGTCGGCGAACTGTGGGTGGTAGCCGCCGCCGGCCCGGGAGACGCGCAGGAGGTCCTTCGTCAGCACGACGGACACTCCGGCACCGACGGACAAAAACGCCCCGTGTCACTCGGTCGCGTCTCGGGTCATCGAGCGGTCTGCCGGTCGACGAACGTCACCTCGACGCTCGACTCCTCGGCGATGGCAGCCGTGACCGCCGCCTCCAGTCTGGTTGCCAGTCTGGGATACGCCGTGTCGTCGGGCCGACTCACCTGCACCGTGACCTCACGGTCGAACCTGTAGACGCTGACGCCGCCAAAGCGGGTCCGCACCGACAACAACCGGAGGTCCTCGTACGACTCGTCGGCGAGCGTCTCCTCGACGGCATCGTTGACCGACGTCTCGACCTGCATCTGTCGCACCGTCACGGTGCTCGCACCCGCAAACGTCGCCAGCAGGACGAGCAGCGCCATCACGGTGGGCGCGTACTGCCGGACCGTCCCGAGATTCGGCCACCCGTGTCCCCAGTCCCGAGGTCGGAATCCGAGGCCCCAGAGGACGAGAAAACCAGTGAGGTTGATAGACGCGGCGTTCACCAGCAGGAGGATACCCGCCCCGAGCGCCACCGCGGGGAGGCCCCACGCGATGCCGACGCCGACGGCGGCCGCCGCGGGGATGAGCGCCGCGGCGATCATGACGCCGACGAGCGAGACCGGCAGCGCTGTCGCGAGGCCGACGGCACCGGCGGCCCCGGCACACAGCCCGACGGCCAGCGAGAGGAATCCGGGGGAGATGCGCTGCGCTATCTGCTGGACCGTCGTCACGCGCAACTGACCGGGGACGAACCCGGCGTGCCGCACGAGAAATCCGAAAGTAGCCGCGCTCGCCACCGCAAGCAACAGTCCGAGTAGCTGGTCGCGAAACCCCTCTTTCACCAGCAGTCGGTCGTCGAGCGTCGTCCCGACGGCGGCGATGAGCGCCGACCCGACCTGCGGCGCGATGACCATCGACCCGACGACGATAGCAGGCGAGTCCAGCAAGAGGCCGGCCGTCGCGACCACCGCGCTCAGGATGGTCATTCCGTAGTACGTGACGGCCCCGGGGTTCATCCCGACCGCACGGCCACGGAGTTCGTCGTGGGAGATGCGGTCCGCGTGACTCTCCGCCGCGACGGACTGGTCCGGCCGGGCCGTCTCCGCGGTGGCGACGACGGCGTAGCGGTCGGGGTCCAGTCCCGCCGATTCGAGTTCCTCGAACACCTCGTCGACGGCCTCTGGCGGAATCGGGAACTGGATGAGCGACGCCTCACCGCCGGCGCTCTCCTCGTCGGTCTGTACGTAGCTTATCTCGCGGTCGTCGAGCACCGCCCGAACGGTGTCGAGGTCGCCGTCTTCGACCCGTATCTGTATCAGGCGCACCGCTCGCGCCTCCACAGGACGGTCTGTGCCAGAGAGAACAGAGACTGCATCCAGCCGAACAGACCGGCCCGAAGCCGTTATTTATGCAGCCCTTAGGCAACCGTGACTCGGCTTACCGATTCCGCAGCGGTGTGAGTGGGCCTAACGGCGCCGACGCGCGACCCGTTCCTCGGCGGTCGCCTCCGTGACGAGTTCGTACAGCAGCGCCCGTCCGCCGTCGACCTTCGGTCGGAGAACTCGGCCGAGACGCTGGGTGAACTCCCGCTCGGACCCGCTCCCCGAGAGGACGACGGCGACGTTGGCGTCGGGGACGTCCACGCCCTCGTCTAAGACGTTCGCCGTCACCACGCGAGAGTACGTCCCGTCGCGGAACCGCTCCAGAATCTCGCGGCGCTCGCTCGCGCCCGTCTCGTGGGTTATCGCCGGGAGGAGGAACCGTTCGGAGAGACGGTAGACGAGGTCCGTGTAGGCGGTGAAGACGATGACGCGGTCGTCGCGGTGTCGGTCGAGGATGTCGGCCAGTCGCTCGACCTTCCGACGGGCGTTCATCATCACCTCGCGGGCGCGTTGCTTCGCAAGCAGGGCCTCCCGGGCCGCGGGGTCGGTGCCCGAGCGCTTGACGAGTTCCTGATAGTCACTGCCCGAGCGCAACTGGATGTTCGACCGTTTCAGGTAGTCCGTGAACGTGCCCTGTTCGGCCTCGTAGCGTTCCCGTTCGTCGTCGGTGAGTTCGACCTCGACGCGTTTGATGTCGTAGTCGGCGAGGTGGTCGCCCGCCAGTTCGTCGACCGAGAGGTCGTAGACGAGGGGGCCGACCAGTTCCTCGACGACCTCGTGGGCGCCGTCGGGGCGTTCGAACGTCGCCGTGAGGCCCATCCGCGCCGGTGCGGCGAGCAGTCGGGCGATGTCGCGGTATCCCTCGCCGCCGAGGTGGTGGACCTCGTCGAAGACGACGAGGCCGAACCGGTCGCCCAGTTCGTCGGCCCGGAGGTACGCCGAGTCGTAGGTGGCGACGGTGACCGATTCGACGCGCTGTTCGCCGCCGCCCAGACGGCCGATAGGGCGGTCGAACTCCCGTTCGAGTTCGCGCTGCCACTGCTCCAGTAGGTCGATGGTCGGGACGACGACGAGCGTCGGGGTATCGAGCGCCACCATCGCGGCGATGCCGACGACCGTCTTCCCGCTCCCGGTCGGGAGTTCCAGACAGCCACGGTCGCCGGCCTCGCGCCACGCCGACAGCGCCGCCTGCTGGTACTCGCGCAGGTCGTACGTCGTCGAGAGCGAGAGGGAGTCGGTGTCGAGGACGCGGTCGGCGTAGTCGACTCCGCTGTTGGCTACCGCGGCCCGGAGTTCCGCGTAGCGGTAGGCCGGGGCCCGGGCGCTCTTCGACCGGTCGTCACGCTCGACGCCAGGCAGGCCCGGTGGCACCTCCCCGTCGAGTCGGACGGTGCCCGACTCGAAGGTCAACTCCAGCACGGACTGCGGTTCGTCGGGGTCGCCGATAACGGTTTCGCGGCGTCACCGACGGCCGGCGACGACGGCGTTGAGGAGTGCGCCCGCGAGGACGAGCGAACTGCCGAAGAACAGCCACATCACGAACAGGACGACCGCACCGAGCAATTCCGAGACCGTGCGCGGTCCGACAGCGAGGTAGAGGTCGAAGCCGAGGCGGAGGAGTTCCCATCCGCCCGCAGCGAGGACGGTCCCGGGCAGCGCCTCCGTCACCGAGAGGTCCACGTCGGGGAGCGTGTAGTACAGCGGCCAGAGGAGGGCAGCGACGACGAGGACGCGAACGAGCGCTACTGCCGGGCCCGTCACCGTCGTTCCTGTGAGGCTAACGGCGAGGCGAACGCCGAGGACAGCGGCGACGGCCCCGCCGACGCCGACCATCGCTACGAGGCCGTTGGTAAACCGACCGCCGACCGACGACTCTGTCCGGTACACCCTCGCGAACGCGGCGTCCAGTCCTCGGAACAGTCGCAACACGCCCCACAGGAGGACGACGGCACTCCCGAAGGAGGCTTGCCACCGACCCGCCGCGCCGGTGACGGCCTCCCTGAGCAGCCGAGTCCCCACCGGAGAGAGTGCCGTGCCTGCGGCGCTGACGAGCGCGTCTGCGACAGTTTCGTCCCAGAGTGCGGTCACGGCGGTCATCGTGAGGACGCTGGCGGGGACGAGCGCCACCAACCCGTAGTACGCGAGCGCGGCCGCCGTCAGTCCGAACTCCATCTCGCGACTGGCGAGGACGACACGACGCCCGGTCTCGCGGAGCGTCTCCGGTCGGTCGGGAGCGCCCATACGTCGATGGACGCCCGTCGGTGGTTAGCTATGGTCAGCATACTACCGCAGCGCCGAATAACGACGCAATTACCCACCTTTACCAGACTGATAACTAATGTCACAGTGCCCGAAGGACCACTATGATCCGCTCTCTGGCCGTCGTCCCGCTTCAGTTCAGTGGCGGGTTCCTCGAGTACGCGCTCGTCTTCCTCGTCCTCGCAGTGATCGCCGGGCTGGCGGGGTTCCGCGGTATCGCCGGCCTGAGTATGAGTATCGCGAAGATACTCGTGGTCATCTTCCTCGTTCTCATGGTCGTCTCGCTGCTCCTGTGAACCACGTTTCACCGAAACAACATCTATAACCCTGTGTCTCGAACTGTCGATATGGACCGGTGGGTCGACCCCGACGAGACTGACCCGGCGACGTGGCGTGGTAGCGGACCACACGAGGACCTCCGACGGGGTGACGACGTCGGGTCCGTCCTCGAACGAGCGGCCCAGACCCCGCTCCCCTACCAGTACGAGGAGGACCGGCACTACAGCGAGGCCGTCGCAGAGATGTTCCGAACGAGTCAGTTCTCGAACGTTCGCGTCGTCTACAACTGCGGGATCGACGCCCACCGGCGTATCAAGGTGCTCACTCGGGGATTGCTCTGGGGTGGCGGCGAGGACCACCAGCGGTTCAAGGCCCAGTACCGCCGCCCGCCGCCGCCGACCGAGACAGTCCCGTTCGGTGAGTACACGGTCTGGACGCGCTTTCAGTACGGACACATCGAGCGAACGGACGACGGCGTGACATTCTCGCCGGGCGACAGCGCACCGGAAGAGAAACTCGAAACGCTGGCGTGGGCCGACCTCTATGAACCTGTCCGGCAGCGACTCGCCGAACTCGAACTCGTCCGGAACCCGCCGTTCGCGAAGTACCGCCTGCAGGAACTCGACGAATGGGAGCAGTACCGCACCCAGTTCCGGTACGCCGCCGACGCGTTCGCGCTGGGTCCGTGACGTTTCTGAATCCTTTTATTCGTGTGACGACTCCTATCGTGTATGACTGAGCAGGACGCCGCCGAGGAGGAGACGCCCCCAAGCGACGACGTTCCGGAGGACGTCGAGGTGGAAGCGGCCCCCGACGATATCGACGCCGACGACATCGACCTCGACGACGTGACCGGAGCGGACGAACCGGCCGTCGAGGAACTGGTCGACCGCGTCGCCGAGTCGGACCCCGAAGACGTGGCCCAAGAACTCGCGGCGCTCCGGACCCGCGCCGACAGTCTGGAGAGTCAGGTCGAAGCCCTCGAATCCGAGACCGAGGAACTCGAAGACAAACTCAAGCGCAAACAGGCGGAGTTCCAGAACTACAAGAAACGGATGGACAAGCGCCGCGAGGAGGAGAAACAGCGCGCGACCGAGGACCTCGTGACCCGCATCTTAGACGTTCGCGACAACCTCGAACGCGCCCTGCAACAGGACGAAGACACCGACATTCGCAGCGGCGTCGAGTCGACTCTGCGCCAACTCGACGACGTCCTCGCGGCCGAGAACGTCGAGGTCATCGACCCCGAACCCGGAGAAGACGTCGACCCGACCCAGCATCAGGTACTCGCTCGCGTCGAGAGCGACGAAGCGGCTGGCTCGATTGCGGACGTACACCGCCCCGGCTACGAGATGGCCGAGAAGGTGCTCCGAGAGGCACAGGTCACCGTCAGTGAGGAGTAGCGAGGGGCGTGCGACCGACGGGAGCACGGCCCTCGAAGGGCGAGCGGGGAACCCAGTGACCCGCGAGGAGTAGCGAGACGCCGACCGAAGGGAGGGGTCTCGAAGCGACGCGGTGAGTGAAACGAACCGCGGAGCAGTAGCAAAGGGCACGAACGCGGTGAGCGGCCCTCGACACGGCGCGGCGGCCCCGCCGTGAGCGCTCTCCCGACGACCGAACGGTCGGATTGCGGTACTTCATATACTCTCCGGTCGCCGCCGTCGTGAGCGTCGAAAACCGCCGGGAGGCGGCCACTCGTCGCGGTTCGTGAGTCAGCCCATCTAGCAACTTTTAACCGGCCGAGTCCGCTATCAGCGGGTAAGATGGCGAGCAACAAGATTCTGGGTATCGACCTCGGGACCACGAACAGTGCGTTCGCGGTCATGGAAGGTGGCGACCCCGAAATCATCGTCAACGGCGAAGGCGAACGGACGACACCCTCCGTCGTCGCGTTCGACGACGGGGAGCGCCTCGTCGGCAAGCCAGCGAAGAATCAGGCCGTTAAGAACCCCGACGAGACGATTCAGTCCATCAAGCGGCACATGGGCGAAGACGACTACTCGGTCGAACTCGACGGCGAGGAGTACACGCCCGAGCAGGTCTCGGCGATGATCCTCCAGAAGATCAAGCACGACGCCGAGGAGTACCTCGGCGACGAGGTGGAGAAGGCCGTCATCACCGTCCCGGCGTACTTCAACGACCGCCAGCGACAGGCGACGAAGGACGCCGGCGAGATCGCCGGCTTCGAGGTCGAGCGCATCGTCAACGAACCGACCGCGGCCGCGATGGCCTACGGCCTCGACGACGAGTCCGATCAGACGGTTCTCGTCTACGACCTCGGTGGCGGGACCTTCGACGTCTCCATCCTCGATCTCGGCGGCGGCGTCTACGAGGTCGTCGCGACCAACGGGGACAACGACCTCGGGGGCGACGACTGGGACCACGCCATCATCGACTATCTGGCCGACGAGTTCGAGGCCGAACACGGTATCGACCTGCGCGAGGACCGACAGGCCCTCCAGCGCCTCACCGAGGCCGCCGAGGAAGCCAAGGTCGAACTCTCCTCGCGCAAGGAGACCCGCATCAACCTGCCGTTCATCGCGACGACCGACGACGGGCCGCTCGACCTCGAACAGAAGCTCACCCGTGCGAAGTTCGAGTCCCTGACCGAGGACCTCATCGAGCGCACCGTCGGCCCGACGGAGCAGGCGCTCTCGGACGCCGGCTACAGCAAGTCCGACATCGACGAGGTCATCCTCGTCGGTGGCTCGACCCGGATGCCCCAAGTCCAGGAGAAAGTCGAGGAGATGACCGGACAGGAACCGAAAAAGAACGTCAACCCCGACGAGGCCGTCGCGCTGGGCGCCGCGATTCAGGGTGGCGTCCTCTCCGGCGACGTCGACGACATCGTCCTGCTGGACGTGACGCCGCTCTCGCTGGGCGTCGAGGTCAAGGGCGGCCTGTTCGAGCGCCTCATCGAGAAGAACACCACGATTCCCACGGAGGAATCGAAGATATTCACCACGGCCCAAGCCAACCAGACGCAGGTCCAGATCCGCGTCTTCCAGGGCGAGCGTGAGATCGCCGAGGAGAACGAACTGCTCGGCGCCTTCGCCCTCTCGGGCATCCCGCCGGCCCCGGCCGGGACGCCGCAGATCGAGGTGTCGTTCAACATCGACGAGAACGGCATCGTCAACGTCGAAGCCGAGGACAAGGGCTCCGGTAACAAGGAAGACATCACCATCGAAGGCGGCGCCGGCCTCTCCGACGAGCAGATAGAGGAGATGCAGGAGGAGGCCGAACAGCACGCCGAAGAGGACGAGGAGCGCCGCAAGCGCATCGAGGCCCGCAACGAGGCCGAGGCCGCCGTGCGCCGCGCCGAGACGCTCATCGAGGAGAACGAGGAGGACATCGACGAGGACCTCGTCGCCGACATCGAGGCGAAGATAGCGGACGTCGAGGAGACCCTCGAAGACGAGGACGCCGACACCGAGGCCTACGAGGCGGTCACCGAGGCCCTCTCCGAAGAACTGCAGGAGATCGGCAAGCAGATGTACGAAGGACAGGCCCAGCAGGCCGCCGGCGGTGCCGGTGGCGCTGCGGGTGCCGGTCCGGGCGGCATGGGCGGTGCCGGACCCGGTGGCGCTGCCGGCGGTGCCGCGGGCGGTGCGGCCGGACAGGGCGAGGAGTACGTCGACGCCGACTTCGAGGACGTCGAAGAGGACGACGACGAGTAAGTCGGCGTCCTCTTCGGCTCGTCAGAGCTTGCTCTGACGGTGTTTCGAAAAGCGAGCGGAGCGAAGTTTTTCGAAGTAGACACGAGTAACGTGACGGCCGCTTCGCCGACCTCACCCCCGTTCTTCGAGCGCTACTCCTCCCCGTGAATCGACTCCCCCCGGAACAGGCGGTGGGCGATGGTGAACGTCTGTTCGCGTTCGCGGCGGGTCGGGAAGTGCGCCGCGAGATAGCGAGCGGTGGCGATAAGCGGGAGGCGTCGCTCGTCGTTGGATTCCGCGAACGCCACTTGCCGGAACGCGGCCTCGACGTTCTGGAGTTCGTGGAAGCCGGCGTCCTCGCGGAGCAGTCCCTCGCCGAGCGCCTGTTTCAGGGCGTCGACGTCGCCGCCCGCGTCGAAGTACTCGCTGACCAACGCGCCGGCCTCGTTCACCCGGCCCTGTTCGTCGAACGTCGCGAGGAGGGCGTCGCGAATCGCCTCGGGGTCGCGGTCCGACTCACCGGGGGCGGGTATCGGCGCGGCGGGCGTGTTGAGGAAGCGGTCCAGATACACCGACATCGCGCCGTCGAAACAGGGTCTGTACGCGTCGATGGCGTCGGTGCGGGCGGCCAGCGCGTGGGCGGCGTTGGCGTAGCTGAACGTGTGGTGGACCGTGTTCCAGTCGCTGAACTCGTTGCTGGTCGCGAACTGGGCGACGCGACGGGCCGCCGCCAGCGCGACGGCCCGAGTCACCTGTTCGGCCGTCGCGCCCTCGCGGATGGCGTTCCGCAGCGCGTCGAGTACGGTTTCGGGGTCGTCTGCGAGCAACGTCTCGACGAAGTCGTCGGGTCGGTCCCACTCCCGGCCCTCGCCTGCGGCCACGAGGTCCGGGAGGGCGTCGTGCGCGTCGAAACACAGGGCCGCCACGTCGATTGGCTGGCGCCACTGGGACAGTTCCTCGCTCCTGCTGGCGTCGGTGAACTGGTCGACGGTCGAGGCGAGGACGTCCTCGGCGTGCGCCCAGCCGACGTGGTCCAGCGTCTCGACGGCCTTGTTCACGAAGTCGAGCGTGTGGCCGGCGTTCATGTAGAGGTGGTCGGTGGCCGCGGCCAGCAACATCTCGATCACGTCCTCGCGGGGTAGGACGGCGGCCGCGGTGCGGAGACAGCGCTCTGCGCCGTCGTCGTCGCGGACCTCACACGTTTCACGGAACCACGACTTGAGGCGGGCTTTCGAGAGGTCCCGATTGCTGAGTTCGTACTGGTCGAAGCGTGGCGGTTCGCCCGAGCAGTCGTCGGCGACTTCGGTGACGCCGACGTACATCGCGCGTAGCTTCTCGTCGTGGGCCACGTCGTCGTAGAGGTTCGCCATCGCGCCGAGGGTCGTCAGGCCGCGGCCCCAGCCCATCGAGCGGTAGGTCGTCCCGAAGTCCACGGCGGTTTCGAGCGGCGTCGTGAAACCCTCGCCGAGGTCGTCTACGTTGATGACGGCCTTCGCCGCGACGAGGTCGATGTTCTCCTGCATCGCGTCGGCCAGTCGGTTGCGCCAGTGGGTTTCGGGCGGCACGTCGGGTTCGGGGTCCGGATGGACGTACACGTCGCCGTCGCGTATCTCGACGGGGAACGTCTGGACGTCGTCGGCCCACGGGTCCAGAGTGTCCCCACAGGCCAACTCGAAGCGAGCGTGGTGCCAGTGACAGGTCAGGAGGCCGTCGTCGACGGTGCCCTTCGAGAGGGGAAACCCCATGTGAGGACAGCGGTTGTCGACGGCGTAGACGGTTCCCTCGTGGTGGAAGAGGGCGATAGACCGGCCGCCGACCTGCGCCAGTTGCGGCGAGTTCTCGGCGAGGTGGGCAAGCGGGAACAGTTCGCGGTAGGCGTCCTCGGTAGCCATGTATGAACAGTCGGCACAGGTGAGTGTAAAGATTCGCTGAGACGAGTGCGTGTTGTCACAGTCGCTTACGCAGTCCCGTCCCCGACGGTGACCGTCCCCAGCGTCGCCGTCCGCTCGTTCGGCGCGCCGACGAGCCGTCCCGTCCAGACGACGGCGACGGTGTCGCCCGATTCGAGGTAGAAGCCGACCGAGCCGTCACCGTCGAGGTAGTCCCCGTCGCCGTCGCTGTCGACTCGGGGGTCGTCGACGGTGACGGAGTCGCCCGTGGTGACGGGGAACTCGGACGCCTCGTCGGCCCACAGCAGCGTCGTCGTCGCGTTACGGTCGGCGTCGGTGACGACGACGGCGAGTTCGGTCGTGCTGGTGGCGGTCAGTCGGTCGCCGCCAGTGTGAGACACCGTAATCGACCCGGCCTCGGCGTCGTAGGTGCCCTGTACGTCGACGCTGGGAGTCGCCGTCCGCAGGTCGGCGCCGGGGCCCGCAACGAGCGCCGCCAGCCCCGCGATGGCCAGCGCTGCGAGTAGCCAGACCGCGACGCGCTCGACGGTCACGACACCGCGCGTGCCCGACCGGGAGGTCCCCCTCATTGGTGCATCCGTCCAGCGGCACCGAAATAAGCGCCCCGGTCACGCTCCGACGGCGGCCGCACCCGTCGACGCGACGACCAGTACCAGACCCGTTCCGTTGAAGTGGCTGAGTCCAGTATCCATCGCACAACGAATGAGCCAGGACTTCTATGAGATACTGGGCGTCTCGCGGGACGCCTCCGAGGACGAGATTCAGGAGGCGTACCGCGAGAAGGCCCGGGAGTTCCACCCCGACGTCAGCGACGACCCGAACGCCGAGGAGAAGTTCAAGAAGGCGAAGAAGGCAAAGGAGGTCCTCACGGACGACGAGAAGCGCCAGATGTACGACCAGATGGGTCACGAGCGCTTCGAACAGGCCGAGAAGCGCGGCGGCGCCGGCGGTGGCGCCGGCCGCGGCGGCATGGGCGGCGACCCCTTCGGTGGCGGCGCCGGCGGGTTCGACATGCAGGACATCTTCGACCAGTTCTTCGGTGGCGGCGGTCGCCGAGGCGGCGGCAACCGCCCGCAACAGGGCCAAGACCTCCAGACCCGACTGGAGATAGATCTAGAGGAGGCCTACACGGGGACCACGAAGCAGTTGAACATCACGCGTCCGGAGACCTGTGACGATTGCGACGGCAAGGGCCATCCGCCGAGCGCCGACTCCCAGACCTGCCCGGAGTGTAACGGACAGGGCCAGACCACGCGGGTCCAGCAGACACCGATGGGACGAGTCCAACAGACCGCCACCTGTCGCCGCTGTGAGGGTGACGGGACGCTGTACGACGAGACCTGTTCGACCTGCCGTGGCAGCGGCACCGTCCAGAACGACGCGTCGCTGGAGGTGGAGATTCCGCCCGGCGTCGAGGACGGCCAGACGCTCCGGATGGAACGTGAGGGCGCGCCCGGCGAACGCGGCGGTCCCAACGGCGACTTGCTGATACAGTTGTCGGTCCGGGACCACCCTGACTTCGACCGCGAGGGCGACGACCTCTCCCATCAGTACGCCATCTCCTTCCCGCAGGCCGTCTTCGGCGATACGGTCAGCGTACCGACGCTGGACGGCGACGTCGAGATGGACATCCCCGCCGGGACCCAGAGCGGCGAGGTATTCCGACTGGAGGGCAAGGGGATGCCCCGCCTCCGCCGGCGCGGGAACGGCGACCTCTACGTACAGGTGCAGGTCGTCACGCCCGATAGCCTCAACGAGGAGCAACGCGACGCCTTAGAACAGTTCGCGGAGGCCGGCGGCGAGGAGGTCGACGTCGAGGAAGGGTTCTTCGAGAAACTGAAGAACTCCCTGTAACTGCCTCGGCGGGTCGCGTCGAAGCGATCGATTCCGCGGCGCGGGTTCCGTCTGGCTTTTGTCCGGGCACGCCTAACAGACGCCCATGCAGGTACTCGGCGACCTCGTCGCAGACGGGCGCGGCCGTGACGGCCCCCTCTTTACCGCACCGGAACGGACCGCGCCGTACAGTTACCGGGACTTCTGTACGAACGCCTGGAAGGGCGGGAACCTCATGCGCCACTACGGCGTCCGGAAGGGGACCCGCGTCGCCGTCGTCGCCGGACCGAAGAACCCCGTCGACGGCGACGAACCCGGTTATCTCGGGACCGCTCCGGACCCGTTGTTGGCCGTCCTCGCGGCGATGCTCGACGGCGCAATCGTCGACGTGGACCCGCCGGGCGCCGTGGACGCGACTGCGCTGGTCGCCCCGGCGGCGTGGCTGGACCGCTACGAACTCGGACCGGGGACGAAGGCGCTCGCCTACGGCGGGCCGAGCGACGACCCGACCGTCGCCCAGTTCGAGCGCGAACTGTGGAGCGAGAACCCGCTGCAACCGCCGGGCGACGTCGCGCCCGACGACCCGGCGCTGGCCGGCGAACGAACCTACACCCACGGCGACCTGCTGGCGGCGAGCGAGCGAGTCGTCGCCGAGAACGACCTATCAGACGAGACGACAGTCGCGCTTCGCGCACCCGTCACGACCGCGGGCGCAATCGTGGCCGGCCTGCTCGCGCCGATGCAGGCGGGGGCGACGGTGTTGCTCGGCGACGACGACGCCGACGTGGCCGTCGCTCCGGAAGGCGTCGACGTGCCGGAAGAACGAGTGATTCGACCGAGCGATATCTCAGTGTGAGGCGCGGTACTCCCCGTGTTTGACGCCCAGAAGGAGCGTCACGACGCCGAACACGAGCAGTCCACCCAGCACCATCATCACGGTACTGGTGGTCATCGGACTCATCAACGTGCCGACGGCGAGGACGCCGAAGAGCAAGACGAAGGCGGCGGCGGTCTTTGTCAGGTCGAATTCCATGCCGGTCAAGGGTTGGGGTGGAGCGCGCCTAAACGTTGTCCTCGCGGTCATTCCGTCGGTCGGACGAAGTCCGCGAGCGTCACCAGCAGTCCCAGAACCCACCCGACGGGGAACGAGATGGCGACCCACATCACCACGTAGGCCGCGCCTTCGAGGTCGAACGTCCGGGAGAACAGGTCGGCGAGGCCGACCGGAGCGAGGAGGGTATCGAGCAACCACTGGGCGAGCGCGGTGCTGCCGGGGAGCACGACGGCGGCGAGCGTCTTCGAGAACAGCGCTGCGACCACCGGCGGGAGGAAGATGGCCGTCATCGCGAACGGGTAGGCCAGCGCGACTGTCGTCCCGCGCCCGCCCACCGTACGCGCTCCGACCGCAAGCGCCGCCGAGACGGTCGCGACGACACCCGCGAGACCGATGGCGAGGACGCCACCGGCGACGAGGTCCAGTTCGAACCGCGCCAGCGCGGTGAGCCCGCCCCAGACGAGTACCGAGAGGAGGACGACGCCGACGACGCCCAACCGCGTCGCCGTCCCGTCGATGCGGCGGGTCTGGAACCGGAGGAACGCGCCGAGCAACACGAGGGGGTAGACGAGGCCGATGACCGGGACGCCGATGGCAGACCACAGTCGATACAGCAGCATGCCGAACTGCGAGTCCGGCGTCCACGTGCCCAGTACAGTGTCGCCCGCGTTGCGCTGGCGCGGGTAGACAATCTCCATCCACGTCTCGTGTAACCGCCTGAGGTCGACGCGTATCCCACTGACGACCCCGTCACTCCCGGTAGCCATACTCGCCAGTTTACCCCTCCCACCGTTAAAGGTTTCAGGCCGATACGCCCGTCCTGACAGCCTAACGACAGAGAACCGGTCGGTTCACCGACCGGCGTAGCGACGACGGACGACGTGTGTTTCCGACCCGTCAGTCCCACGCGTCGGGTCCGAACGACGGATCGATGCGCCGGTCGGTCCGTTCGACGTCGTCGATGCGGGCGACTGCCTCGTCCGAGAGGGCGAGGGAACTGCTCGACAGGTTGTCGACGATGTGGTCGCGACCGGTGGCCTTCGGGATCGCCGTGACGCCCTTCTCGCGCAGCCACGCGAGACTGACCTGTGCGGCGCTGACGCCGTGGTCGTCCGCGACGTCGGTGAGAACGTCGCTCTCGAACACCTCGCCGCGGGCCAGCGGCGAGTACGCGACGAGTTCGTAGTCGTACTCGGCGGCGTGGGCCCGGAGTTCTCGCTGGGGGAGGAACGGGTGCATCTCCACCTGATTGGCGAACAGCGGGGCGTCGAGAACGTCCATCGCCTCTTCGACGTGGTGTGGTTCGAAGTTCGAGACGCCGACGTTCCGTATCTTGCCCCGCTCGTACAGTTCGTCGAACGCCGCCAGCGTGCCTTCGGCGTCGTAGTCACCGCTCGGCCAGTGGACGTACAGGACGTCGACGGCGTCGACGCCGAGGTCGTCGAGGCTGTCGCCCACGCTGTCGAGGACGGCGTCGTGCGAGAGGTTCGACGTCCAGACCTTCGTGGCGAGGAAGACGTCCTCCCGGTCGACGTCGGCCGCGGCGAGACCGTCGCCGACGGCGGCCTCGTTGCCGTAGGCCTGTGCGGTGTCGACGTGGCGATAGCCGGCTTCGAGCGCCGTCTGGACGCTCGTCGCACACGCGTCCGGGTCGTCGTTCTGCCACGTTCCGAGGCCGAGCATCGGCATGCCGCTCGCTCGCGGAACGCTATCGGTGGTAGAGTCCTGCTGAGACATGTACGGGACCCAAGTGCCTACGCCGGAAAGGAGTTCGGAAAGCGGTCACGGTGGGCGATTGGAAACCGACATATTCACGACGGGGTCCGTCCAAACCCGAAGTATGACAGACGGTAGTGCGGACGTGTCTCGCCGGGCGTTCATGCGGACCGCCGCAGGGGCCACCGCGGCCTCCGCTGCCGCGGGGACCGCTACTGCACAGGAAAGCGGCGGAAACAACTCGAGCGACGGCGGTGGCGGCGGTGGCGGTCCGCCGGACTACGGCAGTTGGTTCAGCAACGTCCAGAACTTCGACGGCGAGACGGTCGATGCGACCGGGCAGGATACGGTAACCGTCACTGTCGGCGCGGAAGGCAACGGTGGCGCGTACGCGTTCGACCCACCCGCAGTCCACGTCGACAACGGGGCGACCGTGAAGTTCGAGTGGACGGGCGAGGGCGGTGGCCACAACGTCAAGTCACAGGGCGACGGCCCACTCGACTCCGGGTCGCCCGTCTCGTCCGCTGGCGTCAACTACGAATACACCTTCGAGGAGGACGGAATCTTCAACTACGTCTGTGTGCCCCACGAAGGCCTCGGTATGAAAGGCGCCGTCGTCGTCGGTACCGACTACCCCACCTCGGGCGGCGGTGGTGGCGGCGGCGGGGGCGGCGGGTCTCCGGAAGTCCCGAACGGCGCGAAGACGCTCGGGGTCGCCACCTCCTTCGTGATGGTCGCGACGCTGGGTCTCGCGTACTTTTTCATGCGGTACGGCGGCGACTACGAGACGCCCGGCGTCGAGTAATCGACCGGGCGCCGGCCGGACTCAGACTGAGTCCGGCCCCGTCTGAATCGCTAGGTCGACGTCGCGGCGCTCCCCTTCGATATCCGCGACGACCCGCTCGACGATTCGCGTCGCTTCCTTGTGGATCAACGGTTTGACCTTCTCGATGACCCAGTCCAGCGAGACGAGTCGTGGCAGGTCGACGGCGTTCGACGACGCCGAGTCCGGATCGAACTCGATGTGGAGGACGACTCGCGAGGCGACGTCGACGCCGTCCGGCGCCGACACCTCCTCGACGTACCAGTACCCCTCGGCGTCGATGTCCTTGACGATACGCCAGTCGATACGCTCGGGTTCGTCGACCCCGGTCACCTCCGAACGCGCGGTGTAGGTGAGCTTCCACCACGAGAACACGAGGTCGTAGTTGGTCCCCGGCGTTCCGTCACCGTCCTGTGTAACCCGGTCGATGTACTCCGAGTAGCGCGCGTACCCCGGGAAGTCGAGCAGGAACTCGTACAGCTCCTCGGGGGGCGCATACACCACCGTGCTGACCTCGACTTCGTCCACACGCCCAATGGGGATGGGTTCGGAAGTAAACTTTCGGGCGTGACCGCCGCCAGCCGCCGATAATGTTGCCGCAAGATTTCTCGTGCGCATGAGAGAGAAGGAGAAATATTATTATCCTGTATCCGATAGGGGAGAGTACATGAGTGCATCCGACATCCAACGCGTAGAGGACGAGGACGAGGAGTCAGTCGGGTGGGAGGCCATCAGAGACCTGCCCCCGAGCGCGAAACTCGTCGCGAAGGTACTGGAGTACAACGAGACGCTTACCCAGAGCCAACTCGCCGAGGAGACGCTTTTGCCGCCTCGAACGGTCCGATACGCGCTGAACCGACTCGAAGAGGTCGGCGTCGTCGACTCCCGGTTCTCCTTTGCGGACGCGCGAAAGCGCATCTACACGCTCAGTATCGAGTGAGCGCCCCCGCGGCCCGCCACCGGGCGTCGCGTCGAACCCCGGTATTGCCGGCACCTCCTCTCGAAACAGGGCAACGTTGATTAGTTACCCGCCAGAGACGTTGGATATGAAAGTCGTCCTGATTGGTGTGGGACAGGCCGGTGGGAAGGTCACACAGTCCCTCGCAGAGTTCGACTACGAGATGGGGTTCAACGCCGTTCGCGGCGCGCTCGCGGTGAACACCGCGAGACCGGACCTCCAGAACCTCGACATCGACACAGCCCTCATCGGACAGGACCGGGTGAAGGGCCACGGCGTCGGTGGCGACAACGAACTGGGCGCACAGATAATGCAAGAAAACGCCACGGAGGTACTAGAGAACCTCGACGGCCGCATCACGACCGAGGCGGAGGCCGTCGTCATCGTCGCCGGTCTCGGCGGCGGGACTGGTTCTGGCGGCGCACCAATGTTGGCGCGCGAACTGAAGCGCATCTACGAGATGCCCGTGTACGTCCTCGGCATCCTCCCCGGCAAGGACGAAGGCGGCCTCTATCAGGCCAACGCCGGTCGCTCGCTCAAGACGGCCGCCCGCGAGTCCGACTCGCTGCTCCTCGTCGACAACGACGCGTGGCGCGGGAGCGGCGACAGCGTCGCCGACGGCTACAAGCGAATCAACGACGCCATCTCTCAGCGCGTCGGCCTCTTGCTCGCCTCCGGCGAGGCCGTCGAGGGCGTCGGCGAGAGCGTCGTCGACTCCTCGGAGATAATCAACACGCTCCGTGGCGGCGGTATATCCTCTATCGGCTACGCCAGTGCACAGGCCAGCGAGGACCCAAGCGAGAACGTCAACACCATCACGAGCGTCACCCGCAACGCCCTCCTGACGAGTATGAGCCTCCCGAACGCCGTCGAGGCGGAGTCAGCCCTGCTGGTCGTCGCCGGCGACCCGGAACGACTCTCCCGGAAAGGCGTCGAACGCGCTCGCCGCTGGGTCGAAGACGAGACGGGCAGCATGGAGGTCCGTGGCGGCGATTTCCCGCTCGGGTCGGACAAGATAGCCGCGCTGGTCGTCCTCTCGGGCGTCGAACGGTCGGGCCGCGTCGACGACTTCATGCGAAAGGCCAACGAGGCCGCAAAGTCACAGGGCGGTACCGTGGACCCCAACGAGTTCGACAACGAGAATCTGGATAGCCTCCTGTAACTCCACTTGTTACTTCGTCGGACGGATTCCGGCCACCACTCGTCGCGAAAACGTCGAGAACGGCCGGCCACTCGCTTCGTTCGTCGTCGGTGAGACGGCGGTTCACGTCCGAACCGCTCGATACAGTGGGTCTACAGTAGACTGCCGCCGTCGAACTCGGTCCGTTCGTAGTCCTGTTCCAGCAGTTCCAGAATCGTCGGCGCGATGTCGTAGAGGTCCGCGTCTCGAACGGTGGCGTCGGCGTCGTCGATCAGCAACGTCGCGTTGTCGAACGAGTGCATCCCGTTGCGGGGGCCGACGTCGAAGACGTCCTCGCTGCCCTTGAACCCGGCCTTGAGGTCGAAGCCGTGGTTCGGGACGACGACGAGGTCCGGGGCGATGTCGTCGTGGTCGCCGCGGAACGCCTCCTCGCGGGTGACCACGCGGTCGGCGACTTTGTTGCCGTTCGGGCCTTCGAGGGCCTCGAGTTTCTCCTTGAGGTCGTTCCGAACCGACTCGTACTCGTCCTCGTCGACGCCGCCGTCGGGTTCGCGCCCGTCGAGGTTGATGTAGAACCGGCCGGGGATGAGCGAGTAGGCTTTGGCGTCTTCGCTGATGTCACCCAGTTCGGAGTGGTCCTCGTCCTCGAACTCCAGCCACCCCTCCTGTTCGAGCCACTCGTTGAAGTGGACCTCGTACTCGAGCGTGGTGAAGCCGTGGTCCGAGGCGACGACCATCGTCACGTCGTCGGCGAGTTGCTCGCGGAGTTTGCCCAGATACTCGTCGACCTTCTCGTAGAAGTCGAAGAACTCCTGCTGGTACTCACCGTCCTGCTCGTAGTGTTTGAACAGGAAGTGGTTGACCCGGTCGGTGGTCATGAACACGCCGAAAAAGAGGTCCCAGTCGTCCTGCTCGACGTAGTGTGAGAACGTCTCGTAGCGCTTTTCGAGCGTCTCGTGAGCGTCCTCGATGAACTCCGTCTTGTCCTCGTCGTGACCCAGTTTGGCGTTGACGTCGATGCGGTAGTTCGTCTCTTCGAGTCGGTCGCGCAGTTCGTCGGGGTAGGCGGCCTTGTCGACGCCGGGCGAGAGGAACCCAGAAACCATGCGCTGGACGTTGCGCTGGGGCGGGAACGTCACGGGGACGTTCAGCACCGTCGCGTCTCGACCCGCCTCGGTGACCCGGTCCCAGAGGCGCGTCGCCTGCACGTCCCGACCCATGGGAACGTACGTGTCGTAGGAGCCGACCTCGCGGTCCTGAAAGCCGTAGACCCCAGTCTGGCCGGGATTGACCCCGGTCGTCAGAGCGGGCCAGCAAGCGCTGGACTCGGGCGGCACGATGCTGTCGATGGGGCCGCCGCTCCCCTCGGTCTTGAGGTCGGTGAGGTTCGGGAACACGTCCGGATGCTCGTCGATGAGGCTGTACGGCACGCCGTCGATGCCGAAGAAGGCGACGCGGGGAGCGTCGTCACCTTTCAGACGGTCGAATAGACCCATGCCCGTCGTTAGACCGGTCGGGGACAAGAAGCTTCTTTTCGTGGCTGTGTCACGGACACCGGCAAAACGCTCGCCGTCGCCGTCGCGTCGATTACCGCTCTGCGTTCTCCGGGACGACTGTCAGGTGGGCGATGCCCGGCGGCGTCGGATCCTCTCGCTCCGCTCCACCACTGGCGTCGGCAAGTGTCGTCTCGGATTGATCGGTCGCCATTGTATCTGTAACACCGGCCGCCATCCTCAAAACATTACCCATGCTCATACATAATCGGCAACGACTGCCGATATTATCGGAGAGCATACGTCCCGTATCCGTCGTGCGCTCTCGACCGACGGGGCTGTCGCTGGCGTGGACGAGGACACGGACGACACGAAAGAAAAGGGCGGTCGAGCGCGGTTCAGTTGAACTGCTCGTCGTAGAGGTCTTGGGCGTGCTCGATGGCGTCCATCGCGGCCTGCTTGTCCTCCCATCCGAGCGTCTCGACTTCCTTGCCCGCTTCGAGGTTCTTGTAGGTCGCGAAGAACTCGTCTATCTCGTCGAGTTGCTGCTGGGGGATGTCGTCGAGGTCCTCGATGTGGTCGTAGCGCGGGTCCTCGCTCGGGACGGCGATGACCTTGTCGTCCTGTTCGCCGTCGTCGTCCATTTTCATCAGCGCGACTGGGCGGGCCTCGATGACACAGCCGGGGAACGTCTGGTCTTCGACGAGGACGAGGACGTCGAAGGGGTCCTCGTCGTCGTAGTACGACTGCGGAATGAACCCGTAGTCCGAGGGATAGTGAACGTTCGAGTGGAGCACGCGGTCGAGGACGACGCCGGGGATGTCCTTGTCGTACTCGTACTTGTTGCGCTCGCCCTTGAGGCACTCGACGACGGCGTAGATCTCTTCGGGCGGGTTCGGTCCGGTTTCGAGGTCTTCCCAGAGGTTCGTCATCACCCGCGACTGCGCGACGCCGGCAAAAGTTACTTTCGTAATCGTCCCGGAGCGACGGCGCGGAGGCAGCGAGACGGCCCGGCGTCGAACGGGCGAATCGTGCGTACGACGCGCTCTTCGTAATACACAAAGTATTTATGTAGTACTCTTTCAGAGTTATCCAACACGGCAGAGACAGCTTCAGGGCACCCTACGCGACAGGAACTAGACGGGTTTGGCCCGTACAACTGCTGGACATACCGCATTTTCGATAGTTGTTGCTATATGAAATATGGGTCTCTGTCGTCCGGTAGTAATCGTTCGTACGTCGGAGTTAACAAGTGTTAAATAGCTTGATGACATTTAACTAACCATGTCAGAGGCACAATCCATCAAGGGTAGCCCCGGCGTTGCAAAGGACTTGACCGCGTTCCAGCAAAACATCCTCGTCATTCTCGCAGAAGAGCCACGATACGGCCTCGCGATCAAGCGCGAACTCGAATCGTACTACAGCGACGAAGTCAACCACGGGCGTCTCTACCCCAACCTCGACGACCTCGTCGAGATGGAACTGGTAGAGAAGAGCGAACTCGACAAGCGTACCAACCAGTACTCCCTGACCGACAACGGCAAAGACGCCGTCCTCGACCAGCTCGGCTGGGAGTTCTCGAAGTTCGTCACCGGCGAAGACCGCGCCGACGAGCTCCACGACCTCGTCGACGCTCAGGAGTAACCGACTTACTGCTCCGGTAACCGACCACCCGCTTTTTCGACCGTCACACGGACCGACTCCTCGAGCAGCGCCCGCTGTTCGTCGGTCGGCCAGACGTTCCGCTGGAAGTACTCCTCGCGGAACTCTCGCAGTTCGTCGGTCGTCGCGTCCGCGATCGGCTTCGCGTAGTGGTTGCCCATGAAATCGGCGAGCGCGTCGGCGGTAGCACCGTGGACGTCGCCGTAGTCCGCACGGACCGCGTCGACGACACGACGGTTCTGTTCTTCGACCGTCTCCCACTCGTCGGGCGCCTCCGGCCCGGAGAGTCTGACTTCGACACCGCGGTCAGTGTCCTCGACGCGGTCCGGGCGGATGACGCCGTCCTCGACCCACTCGGCGGGGTGACAGACGAGTATCTCGCCCGTATCTTCCTCGCGAATCCGCGAGGTGTAGCCGCGTTCGTCGAGAAGTGCCGCTCGTTCCGCCCGGTACGCCGCCGCTTCGTCTTCGTCGACCGCTTCCCGGGCGAGTCTGGTGAGACGTTCCACCTCGTCGACCGTCTCGCTTGGCAGGTCAGTCATCGAGTGCGTCGTTGGCTAGTTGGTCCGCGCGGTCGTTTATCTCTCGCGGAACGTGCTCGATGTCCCACTGGTCGAACTGGGTCAGCAGTTCCCGGACCCGAACCCGCTTCTCCCGGAGGTCCGGGTCGTTCGTATTCCACTCGCCGCGTACTTGCTTGACGATGAGTTCCGAATCCCCGCGGACGTGTATCTCGTCGAAGCCGTAGTCGGCGGCGACTTCGAGGACCTTGATCAGGGCGGCGTACTCGGCCTGATTGTTCGTCGCGCGGCCGATGGTCTCGCCGCCCTCGGCGACGATGCCGCTGTCGTCGACGAGTACGTACCCCACCGAGGCCGGCCCGGGGTTCCCGCGGCACGCGCCGTCGAAGTAGGCGTGGACGCGCCCGCCGTCCTCGCCACGCAGGAGCGCTTCCAGTTTGGCGGTGTCGTCGCCCTGCACGACGACCTTCCCCTCGTATGCGACGGCCGTCGCGCCGCCGTACTCCGCGCGCCAGCGCTCGTGGCCGGTGTTTCCCTCCTCGATAGTGACCCCAGCGTCGGCTAACTGCTCTCGGGCGACAGCCTCGTCACACTCTATAACCGGCATCGTTCGAGAAGGACCCGGGAATCGCAAAAACCGTTGTGGTCTGCCCGGTCGAGCGCGACCGGTCAGTTGCCAGCGCGCTTCGCGATGCGCTGGGCGCCGGTCTGGCGCCCTTCTTCGCCACCGACGTAGCGGTCGACGAGTGCTGCCGCGCCACCGGCCGTGACGACGAGTCCGAAGAGGAGCATGACCGTCAGGAACGGGTCGACGGCATAGAGGAACATCGGCGACACCGTCAGTAACAATCCACAGACGATGCCCGTCACCGCTGCCAGCGGGACGGCCTGCTTACCCGAGGCCGCCCGGTACGTGGAATGACCGACGGCGAGCGCCGCTACCTCGCCCACCAGCAGGTTCGTCAGTGCCTGTGTGTGTGGAACCGAGAAGACAGCCGGCAAGAGTATGACGACGACGCTTACGACGGTTGCAGCCAAACCGAGCCACTTCGTTGCGTTCACCATGATTTATATCACCCGTTGTTACTCAGTCCAGGTACGTAATACTTGTTCACAGACGTTCGGCAGGGACAGGTTCATGCCCGACAGGGGCAAAGCGCAGATAGATGCAGCTCGACGAGTTCATCGAGGGGTTCGAACGTGACGAGGCCGCCGAGAAGCGTCGCCTCGCCGAGGAGAAGTCCTACGCCATCACCGATCATCTCGAAGACGTCGAGCGGCAGTTCCAGGAGACGGTACAGGGCGACTCGCTCTTTGGTTCGACGGCCCCCGAGATATTCGTCGGCCGGTCGGGCTACCCGAACGTCTCGACGGGCCTGCTCTCGCCCGTCGACCGGGACGCCGCCGCCGAAGGGTTCGCGACGAGCAGCGAGTGGTACGACGCCGGTCTCGGCATCGAGGACGTCCTCCAGCGCCGTACCGGGATGCTCAACTCGACCCGACCGACCGCCGTCGACGCCGTGAGTACGGGAGGTCGCCGCGGGAGCGACGCCGGCGGCGCCTACGACGTGTGGAACGGCTTCGTCGGCGTCCAGCGCGAAGTCGCCATCGCCGACCATCCGGTCGACGTCGAGGTGGGACTCGACGGGACGCCCGAACTGGACGTGCAGTTCGACGACGTGGGGACGCCGACCGGGCCGCGTGCCCACGCGACCGGCGCGGACTTAGCGGAGAACCCCCACGTCCCCCGGCCCGTCGAGAAGACGCTCTCGGACGACGACTGGCAGGCCGAGGGCGCGATGACGTACCTCTACCGCCGCGGTTTCGACGTCTACGACATCAACACTATCCTCTCGGCCGGGGCGCTCGGACAGGCCAGCGAGCGGTCGCTGGTGCCGACACGGTGGTCTATCACCGCAGTCGACGACACCGTTGGCCAGTACCTCCGGGGGACCACGCGCAACAGCGACACTATCGACAAGCCCGAAGTCTGGTACAACGAGTACATGGGGAACCGCTACTGGGTCCTGCTGGCACCGGGCCGCTGGGAGTTCGAACTCGTCGAGATGAAAGCACCCGAGAGCGTCTGGAACCCCCGTCCCGGGACGGGGTACTACATGTCGAGCGCTCACGAGGGGTACGAGGGTCGGACGGGGTACGTAGCGGAGACGGCCGGCGCGTACTACGCCGCCCGCCTCGGCGTCCTCGAACACTTACAGGAGCGCGGCCGACAGGCGAAGTGTCTCGTCCTCCGGGAGATCACCGACGACTACTGGGCGCCCGTCGGCGTCTGGCAGGTCCGTGAAGGGGTCCGCAACGCGTTCGACGGCGAACCCGGCGTCGGCCAGTCGTTCCGCGAGACGCTCTCGGCCGTGAGCGACCGTCTGCCGGTCAGTATGGGGGCACTGCGCCGCAAGTCCGAACTCGTCGCCGGCCTGCAGTCACAGCTCTCGGACTTCTGACCGCCCAGAAGTGACAACGATTAATGCAGACGCTACGGTACTGCCCAGTGTGTCCCCTCCACTCCTGTTGTTCCCCGGCATGCCCGGTACTACCGAACTGATCATCATCCTCCTGCTGATGGTGCCGTTTTTGATCGTCCCCCTCGGCCTCGTCGCCGCCGCGTACCTGTTCGGAAAGCGACGTGGTCGGTCCGAGGTGGCCGACGGCGACGGGACAGAGCGTGTCGAGTAAGAGACAGAGAGTCCGCCTCTCACGCCCGCTGCGGCCGGAATCGACTGGTTTAACCGTCCGAATCCGTGAGGTTCGACTGTGTCCCCTCAGCCCGCAGACACCGCCCCGCCCGAGGAGTTGACGAGTCAGGCCTACCACATCACCGTCGACGACGGTCGAGACTCGTTCTGTGCACTCAGCATCGAGTCGCCCGACGTCGAGACGGCGTGGCTCATCTCGGATACGGTCCGCTCGCTAGAGAGCATGCGATAGCGTCTCAAAAGCGGTTTTAGCCCGCCCGTGCTACGCCCAGCTATGTACCTGCTACTGCAGGGTCCGGGACTGGGCGGGCTGGTCGTCGTCTTCCTCCTGCTGCTGGCGATGGTGATCCCCGTCGTCGTCGTCTTCGGTATCGCCCTGTATCTGACGAGCGATCAGTGGGACGACCGGAAAGATGTGGTCGGGACGCCGGCGGACCCGACGGTAGACACGGACGAGACGCCCGCAGAAGACCAGCGTGCCGACGACGAGTCGGCGTAGTTACTCGGTCGGGACGGGACCGGTGCCGATGACCTCACGGACCGCGGCCTCGAACTCGTGGCGGTCGGTGAAGTACGGTACGTCGACGTCCTCCATGACCACGGCCAGTTCCTGTGGGCCGTCGGGCGTCCGGATGGTGGTGTCCCCCTCTCGGTCGACGACCGTGCTGTGTTCGATGCCCCACGTGAGTCGGGCGGTGACGCGGGCCAGCGGCGCCCCCTCGACGTCGGGCCCCTCGCCGAGTTCGACGGCCGGCGCCTCTTCCTCGCTATCGTCGTCGCTCATACTCGAACTGTTCCCGCCGGCCCGATTAGTGCTTTCGGAATGCGAGCGGTCCGTCGGCACCGTTCGCCACGCGTCGCTCGCGCGCACGTCATGCGCTCGTCTGACGGGTAGTTTTGAGGAACGCCGTCCTAGAGGCGTCTATGACCAGTCTGACGGACGTCTACGAGGGGGAGGTCGGCCGCGTCGCGTCACGTCGCCAGCAGCTCGTCGGATCGGGGCTGTTCCTCGCCGGGGTCGCGGGACTCGTCGCCGCTATCGCGCTGGCGACGACGAACGCGGGGTCGACGGTCGGCCTCGGGGACTACGCCGCCCGGAAGGCCGCCGGCATCCTCGCAGGCATCGGTCTCCCAGTGGTCGTCCTCGGCGTCTTCGCCGTCCTGCCGGCGAGTCGACGCGTTCGAGCGACGGCGATTCTCGGCGCGTGCGTCTCCATGCTCGGCGTCGCCGTGTTCCAGCACATCTACCCCTACAACTGGATGACGAACGCGCCGCTTCAGGCACTCGGAACCAGCATCGTCTACGTCGCCGGCGTCCTGACGACGTTCTGGTGTCTCTTTGTGGCACTCGCGACGTTCAACACCCGGAAGTCGCCGGGCGGCACCGCTCGAATGGCGGTTACCGAGGAGGGGACTATCAAACTCGTCGAGGAAGCCCGCTCGATTCCGGGCCTCGGTGGCATCGGGTTCTTCGGCGAGGACCCGGACGGCGGCGTCGAGACGCAGACCAACCGACACGAGGCGGGGCACGGGACAGTCAGTGACGGCGGCGACGAGAGCGAGGTGCTTCGGTCCCCTGCCGGGTCGGGTACACAAAGCGGGACGGGGTCCACGACCGGCCCACAGAGCGCCGGCCGGCAGTCCGCAAACGGACGACCAGACGAGACCGACGCCGAGCAGTCCACGAGCGTCGGCCCGTCGGAGCACGAACTCGACCCGGATATCGCCAGTGCCGGCCCAGAATCCGCCCCGAGCACGGACGGCGGGACGACGCCCCACACCGGTCAGGACCCCATCACCGAGACGGCCGTCCACCGCGGCGAACCCGACAACTACTGCGGTAACTGCCGGCACTTCCAGTACGTGATGGACGGCGACGACATCCAGCCGTACTGTACGTTCCACAGCGAGCAGTTGGACGACATGGACCCGTGTCCGGCGTGGGTCACCAACGACTGACGCGAACCCCGGCGTTTAACACGCCCGCGTTGCTTAACGGAGGACAACAATGGAGTTTTGCGACGACTGCGGTTCGATGATGAAGACAGAGGACGACGTGTGGCTCTGTGAGAGTTGTGGCTACGAGAAATCGCGCAACGCCGACGCCGAACGGGAGATGGCCGTCACCACGCAGGGTCAAGAAGAGTCGGAAATCGTCGACACCTCGGAAGTGGACGCCGCGGACATGGGGCCGACGACCGGTGCCCGCTGTCCGGAGTGTGGCAACGAACGGGCCTTCTACGAGATGAAACAGATTCGGGCCGCCGACGAGTCCGAGACCCGGTTTTTCACCTGCACCGAGTGTGAACACAAGTGGCGCGAGGACGACCACTGAGATAGCGTGTCCGACGACGCCTCGTTTCCAGACGTTCCCGCAGACCACCTGCGCGAAGAGGGGTGGGAACTGACAGACGAGAGCGTCGAGACGGTGTTCAAACTGCCGACGGCCAGCGTCGTCGGCGCGACGAAACTGTACGACGACGTGCGCACGCGTGCGGCGGCCGAGGCCGCCGCCGGCGTCGACCACCAGTGGCGCTTCTTCTTCGCGACGGCGCTGACCTTCCGTCCCCCGCTGGCACCGGGTATCGGCCCGGCCATGATTCTCCCGACAGTCCGTTCGGAGGCCAACTCGACGTTCGCCGACGAACTGCGTGACCGCGGCTTCGAAGACGTCGAGCGCGGTCGACGGGAGCGGATTCGGACCGACAGCGGTGCCCGGGCGAGGCTCCGGACGTACACGGCGTCGATGCCGCTCCCCGAGACCGACGCGACGCTGTCGATAACGGGATGGGTCGGAGTCTGGCACGGTGACGGGTTCCGCATCGCCGCCGGCGCCTATCCCGACGATGCCATCGGCGAGTTACTCGGCCTGTCGGACCCGCCCGAACGGCTCCGACGCCGACCCCGCGAGTACCGCGACGACCTGCTCTCGCTCATCCGCGCCGTCGAGTGACGGCGGCCAGTACTGGCCCCTCCGGAACGAGTTCGACGGGGCCGAGTCCGAGACGCCGAGCCACGGGACTCGGGTCGGCGGCCGCTCCGATGCGTGCGACCGGGACGCCACGGGTCTGCACTTCGACAGTCAGTCCAACGGAGGCCAACGCGGCCGCCACGTCCATCGTATCGGCCGGGAGCCGACGCCACAGCGAGAGGGCGGCGGGGAGCGACGGGAGGTCGACGGCGACGACGTCGTCGTAGCCGACGACAGTCAGCCCGTAGCCGTCCACCTCGACGTCGAGGTCCGCTTCGACGCCGAGGGACGGCCGGCCCTCTATCGCGTCCAGTAGCTCTGCAACGGTCTCGATTGGGTCGTGGTTCCGCCGCTCGGTCGTCGTCGTCACTCGTTCTCGCGGGTAGTAATAGTCAGCGTGCCGTCGACACGCCAGTGTGCGTAGTCGGCGTCGTCGCCGGTCTTGCTCGGTACGTCGACTTCCATGTCCTCGAACTCGTAGGTTATCTCGGCGTTACGGCCGGTGAGCCGGTCGTACAGTCCGATGGCGAGTTCGGGCCACGTCGTCGTCTCGTCTGGAGTCTCGGCTTCGCTCATACACCCACACGTACGTGTCAATGGGGCTTGAAACCACGGCCCAACGAGTCCGGGACAGGGAGGGGAGGCCCGATATGTCAGGGCCGACGGGCGAAGGTGAGATAGCCGGTGTGGCCGACCCCACCGGTGGACGGCCGCGAGCCTCGGTCGTCGAAGTCCATCTCGCGCTGGATGGTGTCGAGGGTCTCGACGTTGTCGAGGCCCACCTCGGTGGCCGCAACGACGACCTCGCGCGTGTTCTCGACGAACGGGGAGTACACCGCGAGCGACCCGCCGCGGTCGAGCAACGTCGGCGTTCGCTCGACGACGGTCGGCGCGTCCTCGGTGTCGAGCGTCACCACGTCGAAGCCCGAGAGTTCGTCGAGGTCGTCGGTCACGTCGCCGGTCCGGACCTCGACGGCGTCCTCGACGCCGGCCACCGCCATGTTCTCGCGGGCCACCTCGGCGAACTCGGGGTCTATCTCGTAGGTCACGACGTCGGCACCCAGTCGACCCATGTACGCGCTGAGGATGCCGGTCCCGGTCCCCGCGTCGAGGACCCGGTCGCCCGCGGCGACGCCGGTCTTGCCGACGACGAGGCCCACGTCGCGGGGCATCATCGGCGCGCCGGTCCGTTCGAGGTGATTGAACAGGTCCGGGCCGCGGAGGCGTCGGACCGTAAAGCCGGTTCCCAGATGCGTCTCCACGACGTCGCCGGGTTCGACGTCTTCGGGGACCTCCAGAATGCCGAGGTCCGATTCGAAGCGCTCGCCCGGGTCCAGCAGGTACTCGCGGTCCTCGTGGACGAACAGGTAGGACACGTTACTCCAGTTGGTCGACGGCGTCCGCGAGGTCGCCGTCGTTGTCTTCGAGGGCCTCGCGGGCCGTCTCCTCGTCCACACCCGTTCGCATCGCGACGAGTTCGACGTCGTCGGCGTCGACCGCGGTTCCGTCGTCACCGCTCTCGGCCGTCTCGCTGTCGCCGGCCACGTCGTCGCTTCCGGCGCCCCGTTCGCGGGTCTCGGGATCGCCGACGACCTGATACGTCTTCTGGCCCTGCGCCTCCATCAACTGGACCTCCGCGTCGGTAAAGACGAGTTCCTCGTCCGGTGTTCGGATGATTACCTCTTCGGCATCGATGTCGTCCATGTCGATGCCCATCTGTTCCATCATCTGCTTCATCTTGCGAGGGTTCATGCCCCCGCCGCCGCCTCCAAACATACTCCGGACTGCGCGTTCTGGATAAAAAAGGCTAGCGACCCACCTTTTTCGACGGGGCATCGGGCGCGTCGTGCCCTCAACCCCCACCCAAAAACGTGGGCGAAAAAGGCCGGTCGCGCGCCGCGCGACCGGGACGGCAACCGATGAGACAGCTACCGAACGGCCCACGCCTCGGTGTGGCCGTCCGCTCTCACGCACCGTCGTCCGTCGTCTTCCGGGGTAGGTCACCGTACAGTTCGCGGTTCATCAGGTCGGCGACGAACTGCCGGACGGCGACTAGCAGTTCGTCCTCGTCGGCGTAACTGACGACTCTGGCGTCCCAGCGCTGGCCGATACTGCGAATCATCGCGCTGGAGACGGCGTCCTCGTGGGCGAACAGCACCCGTTCGCGGTCGGTGTCGTCCATGTCTTCGAGTACCGACCCGACTTCCATCCCGACGCCCAGTTTGTCGCCCAGTCCCGGGACGACGAACAGCGTCGCGTTGCTGGCCCGGGCGAAGGCGATGCTCTGGCTCGCGGCGTCCATCTCCGAGAGCGGTATCTCCGGGTCGACGGCGAGGAAGGCGTTGACGCCGGGGTTCTCTCGGAGACGACCCTGCACGCGGCGGAGCGTCGCCATCATCTCGTCGAGTTCGTCGTCGTCGGCCCTCGCGGCCGGGAGCGAGACGGCCGCCGGGTCGACGCTGTCGGGAACCAACTTCTCGACGTCGAAGGTTGTGTACGGACCCATCAGGTAGACGAGGAAGTCGCCGTAGGCCACCTCGCCGAGCGAGGACTTGATGCGGGTGCGCATATCGGGGCCACTCCCGGAGAGTATATAAAACACGGCGTTACTCAGCGTCGACTGACTCAACAACCGTTATGTCGGTCGCGCCACGAGTTACGGGTAGACAGATGGGCATCAAGACACCCGAGGAGGGGACCGGGCCGGCCGACCCGGCGGACCTCCTGCCAGAGGGGGGCGTCCTCACGTTCGAGGAGTACATGGCGATGCAACGCGCCGTCGGCAACGAGACGCGCTTTCGCATCCTCTATCGGCTGAAACGCGACGGCTCGATGAGCGCCAAAGAGCTTCGGGAGGCGCTGGACCTGCCCGGAAACACGCTCCACCACCACCTCGACACGCTGGTCGACGTCGGCCTCGTGGAGAACCGCAAGCGCAAGGAACCCGACAGCGAGGGGCTGTACTCCTACTACCGCGCGACCGGCCTCGGCGAGGGTCTGCTGGACCACGGCGTCGAGGAACTGCTGCGGCGCGAACAGGTGTTCGCGGACGCCTATCGGTAGTCACTCCTCGACGAGCAACACCATCCTGTCCGCCATCAGTTCGAGGATGTGATTCGACCCGTGGCGCACGTCGAACCCCTCGATAGTGACTGGGAACGTCCTGTTCTCGCCGCCCTCGACGTCGACCGCTAGTTCGTACTCACCGGGGTCGGCGATGCCAGTGTCGAACTCGGCACGACCGCCCGGTTCGACGGTCGGTGACTCGTCGAGTAAGGTCGTTTCACCTCGCGTGAGTGTCACACTGACGGTCTGTTCCACGTCGCGTCCGTTACTGACGACCAGCAGAATCGGGTCGTCGGGGTCGGGCGTCACCGTGTCGGTCTCTGTCGACGACGACGTGTCGGTCTCTGTCGAGTCGCCGGTAGGCGTTTCGTCTGGCGTACCGGGACCCGTACACCCGGCGAGCGATGCGATGGAGAGGGCGGCGGCCGTGAGGACCTGACGGCGGCGCATATTCCGCAGTTCCGAGCGGTCGAATAAGTGCTTTGTTCAGTCGCCGTCGGCACCACGGCGAACCTTCACGGCCATCCCCGTCTCGAAGTCGGTCATCCCGTGGCCCGGCAGTTCCGCGCGGCCCACCGCGAGCAAGTCGCCGTCCTCGTGGACGACCAGCGCCTCGTCGCCGGGACGCAGGTCGGGGTCGGCCTGCTGGACGAACTTCGCGAAGGCGTTGCGCCCCTCGCGGACGAACGGTTCGCTCTCGTCGCCGACGACGACGCGATGACGCGGCGCTTCGAAGTGCGCTTGCAGGCGGCGGCCGCCGGCAAGTCCCAGCGTGTAGCGGCCGTCGGTGCCGTAGGTGACCAGACGGCCGTCCTCGGCGATGACCTGTCGCGGCCGGCCGGAACTCGTGTGCGTTACCTCGATAGCGTCGACCGACGGGAACAGGGCCCGGCCCGCGCCGCGGCCGAACTGGTAGTCTGCGCCGCGGCGGAGGCCACGGTACTCGCTCTCGCTCATTGGCGGTGTTCACGGCCGGGGCACCAACCCCCTTTCGGTCCGGCGGCAGGCCCGCTATCGTGACACCTCAGAGATAGGAAGCCGTAATACTGTGGTGTTTGTGACTGTCTAACTCACCCCCGTCCGTCGGTTTTGGGGAAATTTATACCGGATGAACGCAAAGCGAGGGGTACAATGG
The DNA here is from genome assembly GCF_014647235.1 of Haloarcula pellucida. Classification (GTDB taxonomy): domain Archaea; phylum Halobacteriota; class Halobacteria; order Halobacteriales; family Haloarculaceae; genus Haloarcula; species Haloarcula pellucida. Next base: position 251,930 of record NZ_BMOU01000001.1, on the reverse strand, counting down.
CTACGGACAACCGAAAAGTGATACTGGGTGCGCTGTTGCTGTTTGTCAGCACGGCGCTCATCCTCGGGACAGGACCGATAGACGTCGCCATCCCGGCCGTCGCCGCCGGCGTCGCGTCGCTGGGGCTGGCGGCGGGTGCGCTCCTCGTTGGCACCTCCGAAGACGGTCGCCCGGTCTAAGCCCGACAGCGTATATTCGCCGAGACCGACTGCTCGTGAGTGACCACTACAGCAGGAACCGGTCCGGGTCCTCGCTCAGGTCGACGAACCCGTCGACGGCGTCTTTCAGGTCCTCCGAAGAGGACTCCTCGAAGCCCATCGCCTCGATGCGACAGCCCTCGTGACGGACGTAGCGACAGACCCGAGCGAAGTCGCCGTCGCCGGTACAGAGGACGACGGCGTCGTTGTGTTTCGCCAGCGTGACGGCGTCGAGACTCATCCCCACGTCCCAGTCGGCCTTCTTCGACCCGTCCTGGAACGTCTTTATCTCCTTGATGCGCGTCTCGAAGCCGATGTCGACGAGCGCCTCGAAGAACGTCTCCTCCTCGGGGGAGTCTGCACGGATGACGTAGGCGATGGCGCGAGTGAGTTCCCGGCCGTCGACGGCCTCCTCCAGCAGGGCCGAGTAGTCGATGTTCCGCGTGTAGAGACTCCGGGCGGTGTGATAGAGGTTCTGCGCGTCGGCGAGGACGGCGACGCGCTGACCCGGGTGTGATACGGTCATAACTGGATTTGGCGGCCCCTCTCGGATAGGTTTTCGGATGAACACGAAAGAACACAACAGCTAAGTCCCTCACGGTCTGTCACACAAGCATGCGACGCCGCTCTCACGCCACGGACGGACCGGTCGTCAGCGGCGTCTGCGTCCGCTCGAAACGTAAGCGCACGCACCACTACTGACTCGCGGCGGGCGTGGCACCCCCGTCACGGGTCGATTTCTCCCGCACCGCCTGCAACCGGACCACATATCCCAGAGCGACACCACAGCACTCAGCAATGACAGCAATCGATTTCCACGGCGTCTACCCCGCGATGTGTACGCCGTTCAACGACGACGAGGACCGCAGTATCGACTTCGAGACACTCCGAGCAGACGCCCAGCGACTCGAAGCGGCCGGCGTCGACGGCCTCGTCCCGGTCGGGTCGACCGGCGAGTCCGCGACGATGACCCACGACGAACACGTCGAGGTCGTCGAGGCCGTCATCGACGCCGTCGACGACGTGCCGGTCATCGCCGGCACCGGGTCGAACAACACCCGCGAGGCGCTCTCGCTCTCTCAGCGGGCCGCCGACGCCGGTGCGGACGCTCTCTTGCTCATCTCGCCGTACTACAACAAGCCCGAACAACAGGGCCTTATCGACCACTACACGACCATCGCCGACGAGGTCGACTGCCCGCAAATCGTCTACAACGTTCCCTCGCGCACCGGACGCAACATCGAACCGGACACGGCCGTCGAACTGGCGAGCCACGAGAACATCCGCGCGTTCAAGGCCGCCAGCGGCGATATGAACCAGATCTCGGAGATCATCGAGCGCACGCGCGACGAGGAGTTCACGGTGCTGTCGGGCGACGACGGCATGACCCTCCCCATCCTCGCTGTCGGTGGTCACGGCTGTATCTCCGTCTCCGCGAACGTCGAACCCGAACGGACCTGTGCGATGGTCGGCGCGGCACTGGCCGAGGATTACGAACGCGCTCGGGCCATCCACCACGAACTGGGGCCGCTGTTCCGTACGCTGTTCGTCGAGACGAACCCCATCCCGGTCAAGGAGGCGATGCGCATCCGGGGCTATGGGCCCGCCAACGTCCGGTCGCCGCTGACGCGCCTCTCCGAGGAACACCTCGACGACCTGCGTGACGTACTCGCGGTGCTCGAGGACGAGGACCTCGAAGACGAGTACGCGGAGATAGAACGATGACGCGGGTCGCCGTCAACGGCCTCACCGGCCGGATGGGCGGTGCCGTCGTCGAGACGGCCGCCGACCGCGACGTCGAGGTCGTCGTCGGGTTCGCCACGAGCGACGTCGAACGGGCCCACGGCGTCCCGGTCGTCCACCCCGACGAGGCGGCCGACGCGCTCCGGGAGTACGACGCCGAGGTGGTCGTCGACTTCGCGGCCCCCGAGGGCGCGCTGACCGTCGCCGACGCCTGCGCCGAGACGGGCGTCGCGATGGTCGTCGGCACTACCGGGTTCGACGAGGACGGCCTCGACCACCTCGCCGCCGTCAGCGCGGAGGTGCCGCTCCTGAAGGCGAGCAACTTCTCGCAGGGGATTCAGGTGCTCCAGCGACTCGTCGGCGAGGCCGTCCGCGCGCTGGACGACTACGACCTCGAACTCATGGAGAGCCACCACAACGGCAAGGTCGACGCGCCGTCGGGCACGGCAAACAGCATCCTCGCGACGATTCAGGAAGAGCGGGACGTCGACCCCGTCTACGGCCGAGAGGGCCACGCGCCACGTGACGAGGACGAAATCGGCGTCTTCGCTCGTCGAGCGGGCGACATCCGCGGCGAACACGAACTCATCCTCGCGGGCAACGACGAAGTGCTGTCTCTCTCACACCGGGCCGAGGACCGCGGCGTCTTTGCGGCGGGCGCGCTGGACGCGGCGACGTGGCTCGTCGGCCGCGACCCCGGACAGTACGAGTTCGGCGAGGTCGTCGACGCCTCATAGGCTCCTTCGACACCCTAATACAGTTCGGTCAATATAACGCATAGCCTTATACGAAGCGGCGCCGGAGCGACAGGTATGGCTACGCAACACAGCGGTCGACTGCCAGCGTCGAAGTGTCCCCACTGTTCCGGCGAGTTCGAGATAGCGACCAGCGTCGGACTCTGTCCGGACTGCGGGTACGTTCCGGGCGAAGGGTCGGACTGAGATACCGGCGGTTTTCGAACGCCGGTTTCCCCAGCAGGTGTCGTCGCCGTGACCGGTCGAAATCCCCGGTCGCTATACGTCCGGAGGCGGTACCGACGGCCAAGATGCTCGGACAAGACCTCGAACAGAACATCGGGGACCTCTGGACAGCGTACGAACAGGGAGCCACCGTAGAGGACGTCGAACCGCCGCAACTGGACACGCTCGATGCGTTCCTCACCGCGCTGGAGAACGGCGACGTCCGCGCCGCCGAGAAGGTCGACGGCGAGTGGCAGGCAAACGAGTGGGTCAAGCAGGGCATCCTGCTCAACTTCGCGTTCCGGAAGACCCACAGCCGAGAGTACGGCGGGGTCAAGTACCACGACGTCCTTCCCCTCCGAGACACCGGTGACCTCGGCGAGCGCGGCACCCGGAACACGCCCGACGGGACGACCATCCGCCGGGGCGCGTACCTCGGCGAGGACTGCATCATGATGTCGCCCTCCTTCGTCAATATCGGCGCACACGTCGGCGACGGCACCCTCATCGACTCCTGTGACACCGTCGGCTCCTGTGCCCAGATCGGCGAGAACGTCAAACTCGGCGCGAACACGCTCATCGGCGGTGTCCTCGAACCGGTCGAGAGCGCGCCGGTCATCGTCGAGGACGATGTCTCGCTCGGTGCCGGCTGTCGCGTGACCAGCGGATTCGTCGTGGGCGAAGGGAGCGTCGTCGGCGAGAACACGCTCCTGACCCCGCGCATCCCCGTCTACGACCTCGTCGAGGACGAGGTCATCTACGGCGAACTGCCGCCCGAGCGGCGTGCGTTCCAGCGCTTCGTCGACTCCTCGGTCGGCGAGAACGACCTCATTCCCGGCGGCGCGTACAAGCCCGCCGTCGTCGCCACCGACGTCGAGGAGGAGACGCTGGAGGCGACGGAGCGAGAGGACGCGCTCAGAGACTAAGCAGGGGAGAGCGCCCCCTCGGGTTGCGAGCGGCGACCGAAGGGAGTCGTGAGTAGTAGCGAGCAGACAGACCACGCTCTCCATCGAGTGTCGGAGCGTAAGCGCGCGTTACTCACACGGACGCCGGCGTACACTATCTGTTGTATATTTGTTACCAACTCGCATAGTGGTCGGTATGAGCGAGCGACTCGGCACCGCACGTCTCGCACACTCGCTCCGGTACGAGTGGGGTGCGGGCGCCGCTGGCGGACTCGTCGGCGGCGTCGGAATGGGAATCGTCTTCCACGCCGGTGCGAACCTCATGCCGTTCGTGGGCGCGCTCTACGGGTGGCCGACGGTGGTCGGTGGCTGGGCCGTCCACCTGCTGAACAGCGTCCTCGCTGGCGTGGTGTTCAGCCTCCTCGTCTCGCATCCGTTGGTCGACGAGCAGACGACTGAACTGGCCGAGTACGTCGCGGCCGGCGTCGTCTACGCGGCCGCCATCGGGCTGCTCTCGACGGGGGTGTTGTTGCCCGTCTCGATGCAAGCGCTGGGCGTCCAGTCGTTCCCGGAGCCACTGGTGCCGCTTCCGGGGTTGCTCGGGACGTTCCTCGTCGTCGTCTCGGTGGGCGTCGCCCACGTCGTCTACGGCGTCCTCCTCGGGGCGACCTACGCCACCGTTCGGGGCCGACTGCGGGCGGGTGTCGAGACCGCAGAGAGCATGCCCTGAGGTGCTATCGAAGCGGAACCCTTGTTAGCCGCCGTCGCCGTTGTACGGCCAATGAGTCACGACTCGCCGCCCGTCCGCCGCCTCGCGGACTGGGACCACGACCGACTCGGTCGACTCGCGGCCGAACACGGGACGCCGCTGTACGTGCTCGACGTGGACCGCGTCGCCGAGAACTACGAGCGGTTCGCGTCGGCGTTCCCCGACGCCCACGTGATGTACGCGGCGAAGGCCCACACCGGCCGCGCCGTCCTCTCGAAACTGCTGGAGACCGGCGCCGACATCGAGTGCGCCGCGTGGGGGGAACTCCAGCGTGCAATCGACGCCGGTGCGGACCCGGATACGTTGCAGTACACCGCGGTCAACCCGCCGGACCGCGACCTCGACTACGCCGTCGCCCTCGCTGAAGACCACCCCGGCCTGACCATCACCGGCGGCGCCCGGGACACGTTCGACCGCCTCGAAGCACGCGGCTACGACGGCCGCGTCGCCATCCGCGTCAACCCCGGTATCGGCACGGGCCACCACGAGAAGGTCGCGACCGGGAAGGACGCGAAGTTCGGCATCCCGTACGAGCAGGTACCCGAGGTGGCCGAAGACGTGGCCGAGCGGTTCGACCTCGTCGGCATCCACGCCCACGCGGGGAGCGGCGTCCTCCACGACGACCTGGACGACCACTGTCGGGCCATCGGGAAGGTCGCAGACATGGGCCAGCGAATCGAGACCGAAGTCACGCCGCTGGAGTTCGTCGACTTCGGCGGCGGGTTCGGCGTCCCGTACCGCGAGGACGAGGAGCCACTCGACATGCAGGTCGTCGGTGAGAAGGTCCGCGACGCCGTGGGGGAACTGGACGCCCAGATCAAACTCGAACCGGGCCGCTACGTCGTCGCCGACGCGGAATGCATCCTCACCGAGGTCAACACCGTCAAGGAGACGCCCGCAGCAACCGTCGTCGGCGTCGACGCCTCGCTGGCGACGCTCATCCGCCCGGCGATGTTCGGGTCCTACCACCCGATTCGGAACGTGACCGCGCCGGACCGCGAGGCCGACCCCGTCTCCGTCGGCGGGCCGTGCTGTACGAGCGCCGACGTGTTCTGTACCGACCGACCAATCGCTCGCCCGGAGCGTGAGGACCTCCTGGCCATCGGCAACGCCGGCGCGTACGGCTACGAACTGGCCAACCAGTTCCACTCCCAACCCCGACCTGCGGAAGTCGCCATGGAGGGCGGCGAGACGCGTATCGTCCGGGAGCGAGAGACGCTCGACGACGTGACGAGTCTGGAGCGATGAGCGCGACGTTCGACCTCGCGGAGTTCCACCGGCGGGCCGTCGAGACGGACTCCACCGAGTCGGTCGACGAGATGCGGACGGTCCTGCTCGACACCCTCGACGCGGCCGACGTGGCCGCGAGCGTGGACGACCTCGGCAACGTCGTCGCCACGCGCGGCGCGGCCGACCACGAGGCCGCCGCGAGCGCCGACACGCATCTGGTCTTCAACACCCACATCGACACCGTGCCGCCACACGTTCCCTACGAGCGACGGACGGAGCGGCCCGGTGACGAGGCAGTCGACGGGAGCGAGGACGCGGGCGAGGGCGACGTGGTCTGTGGCCGCGGGTCGTGCGACGCGAAGGGACCGCTCGCGGCGTTGCTGGACGCCTTCCTCACCGTCGACCCCGACGACGGCGCGGTGACGCTCGCCGTCTCCATCGACGAGGAGACCACACAGACCGGCGGCGCACACCTCGCCGAGACTATCGACGCCGACGGCTACATAGTGGGCGAACCGACGGGACTGGACGTGTGTACGGCGGCGAAGGGTCAGTTCGAGGGCACCGTCACTATCCACGGCGAGAGCGCCCACGCCGCCGACCCGGGGAGCGGGCTGAACGCTATTCGTGCCGCTGCGCCGATTCTGCAGGCGCTGGAGAGTTACGACGAGCGCGAGGCGCGCAGCGCCTCGGAGGGCCCGAGCGGTGACGACGGGGAACCGCGAGGACCGGACGACCACGAGACGCTGGGTCGCCCCATCCTGACGCCGTCGATGGTCGAGGGTGGCGAGGCGACCAATCAGGTGCCCGCCGAGTGTACCATCACGTTCGACCGGCGGAGCGTCCCGCCGGAGACGAGCGACGCGTTCTGTGCGACCCTGGAAGAACACCTCCGTGGGTGGCTTCCCGACGCGATGAGCCTCGACGTGGCGCTCATCCGACCCGACACGCCGTTCCCGGAGGCGTTCGCGACGGACCCCGACGCGGAACTGGTCCGGACCTTGCAAGAGGCCAGCGGCGGAACGGTCAGGCCGTTCGAGGCGGCGACGGAGGCCTCCTACTTCGCTCAGCAGGCCCCGACGGTCGTGTTCGGGCCGGGCGTCCTCACCGACGAGGTGGGCGCCGTCGCGCACTCGAAGCGTGAGTACGTCAGGCTCTCGGACGTGCGGACCGCCGCGCGCGCGGTGCGTGAGACGGTCGAGCGACTACTCTAACAGCGCCATCGCCTCCTCGTCCGTGACCTGTGAGAAGTCGCGGTAGAACTGCCCGACCGCGCTGAAGTTCGGCGGTTCCTCCAGCGTGACGACGCCGTCGGTGACGCGTTCGACGGCGTCGGCCGTCTCCGGCGAGGACACCGGCACCCCGACGACGACGCTCGCGGCTCCCGACGCTTTGATCCGTTCGACGCAGGCCCGCATCGTCGCGCCCGTCGCGAGGCCGTCGTCGACGACCAGCACGCGCTCGCCCGAGAGGTCCAGCGGCGGCCGGTCGGCGCGGTAGCGGTCGAACTTCTCTTTGGCCGCGCGCTGTTCGTGTTCGGTCTGACTCTCCAGGTAGTCGGTCGTCAGATCCAGCGAACCGATGAGCGACTCGTTGCGCCACGTCGTCCCGTCGTCGGCGACGGCCGCGACGGCCAGTTCCGGGTTCCCCGGCGCGCCCACCTTGCGGGCGACGACGATGTCTAACGGGACGTCGAGTGCGTCCGCGACGGGACGCGCGACGGGGAGGCCGCCACGGGGGATGGCCAGCACGATGTCCGCCTCGACGTCCTGCCGCCGGAGTTCGTCGGCGAGTCGGTCACCGGCATCCGTACGGTCTGCGAACATGTCAGGAGCTACGACGGTCGCCGGCTTAACGCTCGCGGTCAGTCCTGCGGGGAGAGTCGCGGGGAGTCCTCGCCCACAGACAGCGTCTCCTCGACCTGCCAGTAGGTCAGTCCGAGCGCGAACAGGGCCATCGCCGCGCCGACGGTGAAGGGGGTGCTGAAGCTTCCGAGGTTGAACAGGACGCCCGAGGCGAGGGGGCCGACGGCGACGCCGAGGCCGAAGGCCATCGTCAGCACCGACAGCGTCGTCCCCGACCCGCGCGCCCCCGCGAGGTCACCGGCCAGCGCCAGCGACGGCGCGAACACGAGGGCGACGGCGATACCCTGTACGAACCGCGCGCCGAGCATCAGCCACGGGTCGGTGACGAGACCCTGCGCGTAGACCGACGGGACGAGGACGACGAATCCGGCGACGACGAACGGACGGCGACCGAATCGGTCGCTCGCCCGGCCGATGGGCACCTGCAGGAGGACGTTCGCGATGACGACGGCGGCGAACTGGACGCTGAACATGAACGTCGACTCGTCGAGTCGCATCCGGATCGGGCCCTCCAGCGTCGCGAACAGCGCGATGGTCGTCGCCATCATGAACGTGCCGACGCCGAGGACGAACACCGAGTCCAGTCCGTTCCCGTCGGGGTCCAGCACCGCGATAGAGAGGTCCTTGCTCGCGGCGTCCTCCGCGACGGGTGGGTCCTCGATGAGCAGCGCCACCAGCGCGAAACTGACCACGGCCCCGAGGACGGCGACGGCGAAGGCGGCCGTGAACCCGGAGAACGTCAGTCCGGCGAGGACGTAGGAGACGACGCCCTCGGCACCGAGGCCACCGGTGATGACGACGCCCGCGATTATCGGCCCGAACCCGAAGCCGATCAACCGGAACGTGTTGAAGACGCCGAAGTTCCCGCCGCGTTCGCTGTCGCTCTCGGCGTAGTCGTTGACCAACGCGATCGTCGCGGGGATGGTAAAGGCCGCGCCGACGCCCTGAAACGCCCGGGCCGCCAGCACCGACCAGTACGAGGTGAGGAACGGGTAGGCGGCGCTCCCGACGGCGAAGAGGACCAGTCCCGTGAGGACGAACGCCCGGCGACGGCCGGTTCGGTCCGAGAGCCGACCGGTGATCGGTTGGCCGAAGGAGTTCAGCAGGCCAAACAGCGAGAGGACCAGACCGATGAGCGTCTCCTGACGGAGGACGAACCCGAACAGGTCGGTCCCGACGATGCCCGCGAGCGTGACCTGCCCGCTGGCGATGTACAGCGGGAGGACGATGATGAGAAAGGAGTTGCCCAGCGCGTCGGCCATCCGGGCGAACGCCAGCGTCAGGATGCGGGAGTCGGTACCGAGAACCATCTACCGACTGATAGGCGGGACGACACCTGAGCGTTCCGTTCTCTCGTCGCCTCCGATCGCAGCGCACCCGTCCACGCGCTCTCGCGAGCGACGTGTGAGCGCCAAACTGTCCCTGTAAGGGATACTTACGGCCACCAGAGATTCAAAGGACCAGTCGATACCGGGCGGTATGGGTTCAGACGACCAGTTGAGCAACAGAGTGGTGATGGCCGTCGCAGCGGCGGAGGGCGTCGACCCGACGGACCTCTCGGAGACGCTCTATCCCGCTATCGACGGCGACGCGCTGGACGCCATCTTCTGTAACGCGCCCGGCAGCGTCACCTTCGAGTACAGCGGCTACGAGGTGACCGCCGACAGCGACGGCGACGTCTCGGTCGTCCCGCTCGAACGGGCGTGAGACCGTCCCGCGGTCGACGCCACCCTACACGTCGTCTGCCAAGTCCGACGCGATACCAGTGTAGCCCGCCGGCGTCAGTGCGTCCAGTTCCGCGCGCACCGACTCGCTCACGTCGAGGTCCGCGAACATCTCGCGGAAGTCCTCGATAGTTACCTCACGGCCGCGCGTGGCCTTCTTTACCTGTTCGTAGGCGTCGTCGTGGCCCTCGCGGCGGAGGATTGTCTGGACGGCCTCGCCGATGATTTCGGGGGTGGCGTCGAGTTCCTCGCGCATCACCTGCTCGTTGGGGACGACCTTCGCGAGGCCGTTCTGGCACTTGCCGTAGCCGACGAGACAGTGGGCGAAGGCGGCGCCGATGTTGCGCTTGACCGTCGAATCCGAGAGGTCACGCTGGAGGCGGGAGTTGGTGACGTAATCGCCCAAAAAGACGAGGTCGGAGTTGGCCTTCGAGAGGTTCCCCTCGCTGTTCTCGAAGTCGATGGGGTTGACCTTGTGGGGCATCGTCGAGGACCCAGTCTCGCCCTCGACCGTCTCCTGTCCCAGATAGCGGTCCGAGACGTACAGCCACATGTCGAGGTCCATGTCGAGCAGGACGTTGTTCGCGCCACGCAAGGCGTCGAACAGCACTTCGAGGTCGTCACACGGGTTGACCTGCGTCGTCAGCGGTTCGTGGTCCAGTCCGAGCGACCCGACGAACGACTCGGCGAAGGCCGGCCAGTCCACGTCGGGGTAGGCCGCGTGGTGGGCGGCGTAGGTGCCCGACGCGCCCGCGAGTTTCCCGGCGAGGTCGTCGGCGGCGCGTTCGACCCGCGCGATAGCCTGCCCGAGACGGGAGGCGTAGACGGCCATCTCCTTGCCGAACGTCGTGGGGGTCGCTGGCTGGCCGTGCGTTCGGGCCAGCATCGGCACGTCGCCGTACTCGTGGGCCATCTCGACGAGCGTGTCCCGAATCTCGCGCAGTTCCGGCACCAGCACCTCCTCGGCGGCCGGCTTGACGAGGAGACGGTGCGCGAGGTTGTTGACGTCCTCGCTGGTCAGGCCGAAGTGAATCCAGTTGTCGGCGTCGAGGCCCTCTGGCATGCCCAGACGGATGAAGTACTCGATGGCCTTCACGTCGTGGTTGGTGGCGGTGTACTCCCCGTACCCCTCCGTCTCCAGTTGCTTGACGACGTCTGCGTCCTCGTCGTCGAAGGACTCGTACAGCCCTCGCAGGGCCGACCGCTGGTCCGTGTCGATAGAGAGCGGCGTCGTATCGAGGTCGGCGAGCGCCAGCAGGTACTCGACTTCGACTTCGACGCGAGCGCGCATCAGCGCCCGCTCGCTTGCGTACGGGACGAGCGGTTCGGTGTAGCGGGCGTACCGCCCGTCGAGCGGCGACACGGCGGATAGTGGCCCTCTCTCGGTCATGCTCGACTCTCCGAGGGAGGCCCGAAAAAGCGTGTCGTCTCGTCGTCGGCCTACGCGTTCGTCGCGCGTTCGTAGTGGTCCCGATACCGCCGGAGTTTCCGGTACAGCAGGTAGCCGACGGCAGCGTCGAAGGCGACGACGAAGCCGACGAAGACGACCGTGTTCCACGGCAGGAGTGCCGGGAGGTACGTCACCGAGGTGTTGTAGACGGCGTGGATGAGCGCCGCGACGACGATGCCCTTGACGACGATGGGGCCGGCGTCGTCGGGGTTGAACTTCGCCAGTCCGAGGTAGTAGCCCGCGAACGACGAGTACAGCACGTGGCCGGGGCCGACGAACGCTCTGCTGGTCGCCGTCTGGAGCGCCGCCACGATTGGGTCACCGTTCTGGGCCGACGCCGCCTGCGTGTACCCTTGCGAGATGTACAGCGCGTTCTCGATGGTCGCGAAGCCGAGGCCGGCGACGGCGCCGTACACCACCCCGTCGACGACGGCGTCGATGGTGCCGTACCCGCCGACGCGAATGGCGAGCCACTTCACCGTCTCCTCGATGGGGCCGACGACGACGAAGAAGAACACCGCCATCCCGACGACGGGGACGAACTGGAACAGCGGTTGCAACAGCGTGTTCACCAGCGCGGCGATGCTGGCAAAGAGGATGGCGAGGACGAACGTGACGGCCAGCGGTTCGAGCGGTTCGCGCATCGTCGGGTCGCCGTACCAGAGGTAGCCGACGATGGCCAGCGCAGGGACGACCGACAGCGCGGCCAGCACGCCCAGTTCCGGGCGGCGAATCGCGAGCAAGACAGTCGCCGCGAGTTGGGCCACGAACAGGAGCACGGCGAGCGCGATGAGGAGCCAGCGCCGGGACGCGTGCAACGCCCCGTAGAGTCTGACCGAGAAGCCGTCGAGGGCGGACCGCGGTTCCCACTCGGCGACGTCGTAGAGGTCGATCGACCCGGAGAGCGCCGCCGCCACCGGGTCGCTGTCTTGGTCTGGCACGTGCGCCACGTCACGAGGGAGCCACCTCAGACTTTCGGCGGTAGTACTGGCGCCGTCGACGGTCTGGCGGCACAGCGAGTGCGCTCCCGCCGGTCGCTAGGGCACCCACTGGTCGCCGTCTCGTTTCGACGGGGGCGCTTTGCTCACCCCTCGCTACCCCAACCAACCGTAATCCGCGTTCGCGTCCCCGAATCGGCCGTCCGGCGGGTCGTATCGATAGAGGTCCTGTCCGAGCGCGAGCCACGCCAGTCCGTACGGGAGCGCCGCCCACGTCGAGAGGTCGAACCCGAGGAACGCGACGGTCCCGACGGCGAGCGAGACGCCGAGCCACGGCGGCTGGACGCGGGTCCTGACGAGGCCGACGCTCGTAAGCAGCGATCCGCCGACGAGCGCGAGGACGCCCAGTCCGACGACCACCTCACCGACCCCGGTGAGCGCCCGGAGCAGTTGGCCGGCGGCGAAGACGACGCCGCCGGCCGCCCCCAGCCACGCTCCGCCGGTGCCGGGTCGCTTCATCCGGGCACCGTGGAAGCTCTCGACGGCGTAGTGGCCGGCGACGACGCCCAGTGCCGAGAGCGAGACGGCGACCAGAATCCAGTCCCTCTCGCGACCGGTGACGCCCAGTGCCACGGTCCAGCCGACCCACAGGAGTCCACCGAACGCGGCGACGGCTCCGGCCCGCTGACACCGTAGCTTCGACATACCCGCGACTGAACGGGCCGGCTACAAAGGAACATCGACACGGCACCGACTCGGTGCGTGTGACAACGACGCCCGTGTCCGTCGTGTTCATACGCTCAGCGTTCGTTTCGCAACTACTTTGCACGGCCCCACCCGCCACTCAGGTATGAAACTCGCCGGTATGGCCAGCAACCGTGGCCGGAACCTGATGAACATCGCGGACCGCGCCCCGGGCGGGGCGGAATTCGCCGTCGTGCTGACGAACGACGCCGACGCGCCTGTTCTGGAGGCCGCCGCCGAACGCGGTATCCCGACGGAAGTCGTCGAACGCGAGGCCGACGAGGCCCGCGAGGCCCACGAAGAGCGCGTCCTCGACGCGCTCTCGGAGTACGACTTCGACCTCGTGACGCTGGACGGCTACATGCGAATCCTCAGTGAGACGTTCCTGGAGGGCGCGCCGACGACGCTGAACGTCCACCCGTCGCTCCTGCCGAACTTCCCCGGGAAGGACACCCACGAGCAGGTCGTCGAAGCGGGCGTGAAGGTGACGGGCTGTACCGTCCACGTCGTCGACGAGACGGTCGACGGCGGCCCCATCGTCACGCAGGAACCCATCCCGGTCTTCGAGGGCGACGACGAGGAGGACCTGAAAGAGCGCGTCCTCTACGAGGGCGAGTTCACGGCCTATCCCCGCGTCGTCAAGTGGTTCGCCGAGGGCCGCGTCGATATCGACTGGGAGAGCGGGACCGTCGACGTCGAGGGTGACGAGGGCGGATCCTTCCCCGCACGCCGGTTGGTCTCCGACGACCGGGCGGCCGACCTCCGCTACGGGGAGAACCCCCATCAGGACGCCGCGCTGTACGCCGACACGACGGTTTCGGAGGCCAGCGTCGTCCACGCCGACCAGTTGAACGAGGGCGCGAAGGGCCTGTCGTACAACAACTACAACGACGCCGACGGCGCGCTGAACCTCATCAAGGAGTTCGAGGAGCCAGCGGCGGCCGTCATCAAGCACACCAACCCCGCGGGCTGTGCGACGGCCGATACGCTTTCGGACGCCTACGAGAAGGCCCTCTCGACGGACCCGATGAGCGCGTTCGGCGGCATCGTCGCGCTCAACCGCGAGTGTGACGCCGCCACCGCCGAACAGATCATCGACTCGTTCAAGGAAGTCGTCGTCGCGCCGGGCTACACCGACGCGGCACTCGACGTCCTCTGCCAGAAGGAGAACCTCCGCGTCCTCGAAGTGACTGACAACTTCGAGGTCACGGACACGCTGACCGAGAAGCCCCTCGTCGGCGGCCGCCTCGTGCAGGAACGGGACACCCAGCACCTCACGGCCGAGGACCTCGAAGTCGTCACCGAGCGGGAGCCGACCGACGAGCAGATCGCGTCGATGCTGTTCGCGTGGCACACGCTGAAACACGTGAAGTCGAACGGCATCCTCTTCGCGAAGGGCACCGAGACGGTCGGCATCGGCATGGGGCAAGTGTCCCGCGTCGACGCCGTCCGACTCGCGGCGATGAAAGCCGAGGAACACGCCGAGGGCAAGGACGCTGAGGGCGCCGTGATGGCCTCGGACGCCTTCTTCCCGTTCCCGGACGGTATCGAACACGCCGCCGAGGCCGGCATCGAGGCGGTCATCCAGCCCGGCGGGTCGAAGAACGACGAGAGCGTCATCGAGGCGGCCGACGAACACGACATCGCGATGGTGTTCACCGGCCAGCGGTCGTTCAGACACGACTGACGACGGACGGCGGGTGCGTGTGCCGTCGGTGGTTCGGACGCGGCCGGGAGCGTCCCGAAAGAGGCTTCAAAAGCGGTCGTAAACCGTGGATCTATGTCGGACGATACTGACCGGGAAACGGCGGTCCGTGACGCCGTCGACGTCTCACAGAGTGGCGCGCCGGCGGGTGGGCACACCATCCGCGACAGGTTCTCGGCCGACGAAATATTCCAGCGTATCGTCGTCGCGGCAGACGAAGAGATAACCGCCACCACGCGGGAACTGTTCTTCAGCGGACTTGCCGCGGGGTTTGCCATCACCGTCACGTTCCTGCTGTACGCGTCGCTGTACGCGTCGACGGACGGCGACCCGGTTCTGAGCGCGCTGCTTTACCCGCTCGGGTTCGTCTTCATCATCCTCGGGGACTACCAGTTGTACACCGAGAACACGTTGCCGCCGGTCGCACTGACCCTCGAACGGCTGGCGAGTCTGCCGTCGTTGATGCGCATCTGGGGACTCGTCCTCCTCGCCAACCTCGCGGGCGGGTTGCTCGGTGCGCTCGCGCTCTCCTCGACCGGCGTGCTCTCGCCGGCGGCGGCCTCGGCGGCAGAGGGGTTCGCACAGAAGGCCATCGAGACGCCCTGGTGGACGCTGTTCTCGAAAGCGGTGTTCGCCGGCCTCATAGTCGCCGGCGTCGTCTGGGTCGACTACTCGCTTCGCGACAGCATCTCGCGACTGGCGCTCGTGTACGTCTCGTTTCTCGCTATCCCGTTCGGGAACCTCTATCACGTCGTCGTCTCCGCGACGGAGATGCTGTATCTCGTCTTCAACGGCGAACTCGCGCTCTGGGTCGGCGTCTCGCAGTTCGTCGTCCCCGTCCTGCTGGGCAACTCTATCGGCGGCGTCGTGTTGGTCACTGTCGTCAACTACTTCCAGACGACCGAACGGCGGCTGGCATCGGCCCGCGAGGCCGGAAAGAAAAGCCGGCTCACGGTTCGCGAGTGGGTGCTTGGCGGCTTCTCCGATTCTGGTCGGTCATACGTTCCCGTCAACGGACACGACAGGGACTGATGACCAAACCCATATGCCCCGTCTGTGACTAGTGGGACTGTGAACTGGGTCTCGGAAAACCGCCACTGGCTACTGTTTGCCGGCGTCGTCCTGTCGACGCTGGGCGCCGTCGGCGTCGCCGTCGTGGGTCTCGTCGCGACGCTGTCGACGCTCGTGACCGGGGGCCCGATTCTGGGTATCGTCGCCGCGTGGATTCTCGGGACGCTCGTCCTCGCCGGCCTCGACGTGGTCTGTCTCGCCGCGCTCCTCTCGGAACTCGCCAGTCGAGCGTCGATGCCCAAAAGCCAGCGCGCGGCCGATTTCTTCCATCGCGTCGAGTCGGCCCTGCCGCCGCTCGCCGCACTCGGCCTCGGCGACCGGTTCGAACCGTCCGTCGAAGCGCGGCGCGCCGAACTCACCGAACGCTACGTCGACGGGGACCTCTCGGAGGCGGAACTCGAAGCGGAGCTACAGACGTTACTGGACGAGGACGGACGGGCAGGGTCCGGTCCCGTCGAGACCACGCGCGAGAGTGCCGTCGACGCGGCCAAACAGCGTGACCTCGCCGACGACCGAGAGGTCGAAACGGAGACGTAGCGACTCAGTCGCCGGCCGGCGGATGGCTCCGGCCCGCGGTCACGCGGATTTAAATCACGTCCGGCCGTCGTTCGTGGTATGGGCGACTACACGATTCTCCGTGTCGACGTGGACGCCGGCGTCGTCGCGCGGGTACTGGACGCGGTTCCCGGCGTCGCCGTCGCCGAGGCCGAGGCGTCGACGGTGGCCGACGAGGCGGTCGCAGGGACTGCGCCCGCAGGCAGTCGGGACACCACGGCGGAGACAGAGTGCGGCCCGGACGCCGACACAGGGACCGAGGCGGAAGCGCCGTCGGCACTCCGTGAGTGGGGGCTACTGGGAGTCGGCGTCTCGCTGGTCCTCCTCGGGATTGCAACGGTCGGTATCTGGTGGTACCGCCGACGTGACGGTGGCGACGACGAGTCCCTCGCGGGTGGGGAGACACCACCGCCGACGACGAGGGTCGACCGACCGACGGCAGAGCCGTCCGACGAGGAGACGGCGGCCGTCGAGTCGAGTCCGGAAACTGAGGGCGTCCACGAGACACCAGCCCCCGAAGACTCGTCGGCCGAACGCGGCGAGTCCGTCGCCAGTACCGTCCTCGACGAGGAACCGACGCCTGAGGACGCCGAACCGAACGGACGGACCGAGGACCGCTCGAACGTCGAGTGGGCCACGAAGGACGCGCGCGACCGGCAGACCGAGTCCGAGAGCGGCGACGCGGAGACGGCCGACGAACCGACCCCGCGGCCCGGTGGGTCCGTCGACGTCGCGCCGTTGCTCGGCGTGGCTTTCCTCGCGGTGAGCGGGGCCGTCGTCCGGTGGATACAGGACGACAGGCGAGACGAGCAGTAGGGGCCTGTTGGCGACGGCGCTCGGCCGAGTTGGCGGCCTCGCTCGATGCGTACACCGGTCCGACAGGCTAAAGCGCGCGGCTCCGATACTCCGGGCATGGAGTTCCACGAGGCCGCGAACTTCCTCTTCGAGTTGCGCCGGTTCGCGTCACGGGCCGGCACCGACGCCACGCGGGGCCTGTTGTCCGATATCGACGACCCACACGAGGGTCTTCGCTGTGTCCAGATCGCCGGCTCTAACGGGAAGGGCTCGACCGCCCGGATGGTCGAGCGCGCCCTCCGGGAGGCCGGACTGGACGTCGGCCTCTACACCTCGCCGCATCTCGACGACGTACGCGAACGCATCAGAGTCAACGGACGGAAGGTACCCGAGGCCGCGCTCGTCGAGTTCGTCGAGGCGGTCGAACCGTACGTCACCGAACGGGGTGCCAACGGGGAGTCACCGACCTTCTTCGAGACGCTGACCGCCTTCGCCCTCTGGGAGTTCGACCGACAGGACGTCGACGTCGCGGTACTGGAAGTCGGCATCGGCGGGCGATACGACGCCACCAGCGTCGTCAACCCCGTCGCCAGCGCCGTGACGTCGGTCACGCTAGAGCACACGCACATCCTCGGGGATACCGTCGAGGAAATCGCCCGCGACAAGGCCCACGTCGCGCCCGACGACGCGCCGCTGGTCACCGGGGCGACGGGCGACGCCCTCGCCGCGGTCCGCGAACAGGCCGGCGACGTGGTGACCGTCGGCGGCGGCGACGATGCCGACGTGACCGTCACCTACGGCGGTCGCGACGGCCTCGAAGGTGCGGTCACCGTCGACGGCCCGGACTGGCACGTCGACACCCACCTCCCCCTGCTTGGCGAGCATCAGGCCCACAACGCCGGTATCGCGGCGACGCTCGTCCGGCAGGTCGCCGACGTGACACAGGCGGACCTCGAACGCGGCCTGCGAAACGCCCACTGGCCCGGCCGCTTCGAGGTGATGGGCGAGGACCCACTGGTCGTCCTCGACGGCGCACACAACCCCGGTGGCCTCGAACGCACCGTCGAGACGCTCGACTCGTTCGACTACGACGACCTGCACATCGTCGTCGGTGCGATGGTGGATAAGGACCACGTGGGCGCCGCCGAGGCGCTGTCGGCGGCCGACCACGCCGTCGCCTGTGAACCGAACGTCGACCGGGCCGAGAGCCCGGCGGTCGTCGCCGAGGCGTTCCGGTCCGCAACCGATGCGGACGTCGAGACGCGCCACGACGTGGCCGGTGCGCTCGGGGTGGCGCTCGACGCGGCCGACGACGGCGACGCCGTCCTCGTCACCGGGTCGCTCTACGCGGTCCGGGAGGCCCGTACGCGCTGGGCGCGCGCGATGGTTCCCAAACGCGTCGACTCGGTCTCGGAGTCCCGCGAGACTATCAAGGCCGCCCACGTCACCGACGCCGGCGCGTGGCGGATGCGCGGGAAGGGCGTCCACCGCGTCCTCCGAACTCGCGTCCAACCGCGGCAGGCCCAGTACCTCAAGGAGGAACTGCTGTCGCTGGGCGGTGAGTGTGCCATCTCCGGGCTGAACGATCAGGACGAGGAGCGCGTCGACGTCGTCACGATGGCGACGATGGCCCAGTACCGACGGCTGGCCGACAAACTCGACGGCCAGCCCTACGGCCTCTCGACGTTCGCCGACGAACTTCGCGAGGCGCTGGACATCCAGCAGCAGGACGACGCGCGTGGCTATCCGTGGGAGGACGGCACCGCCGTCATGGGCATCCTCAACATCACGCCGGACTCGTTTCACGACGGCGGGGAGTACAACGCCGTCGAGGACGCCGTCGCCCGCGCCGAGCAGATGATCGCAGACGGCGCGGACATCCTCGACGTCGGCGGCGAGTCCACCCGGCCGGGGGCGGACGTCGTCCCGGCCGACGAAGAGAGAGACCGCGTCGTCCCGGTCGTCGAGGCCCTCGCCCAGATGGACGTCCACGTCTCCGTCGACACGCGGAAGGCCGAGGTGGCGCGTGCGGCACTCGACGCCGGTGCGGACATCCTCAACGACGTCTCCGGCCTCGAAGACCCCGAGATGCGACTGGTCGCCGCCGAGCGCGACGTCCCCGTCGTCGTGATGCACTCCATCGAGACGCCGGTCGACCCCGACAGCGACATCCACTACGACGACGTCGTCGAGGACTGCATCGACCAGTTGACCGAACGGGTGTTGCTGGCCGAGAAGGCCGGACTGGACCGCGAGCAGATTCTCGTCGACCCCGGCATCGGCTTCGGGAAATCGGCCGTCGAGAGCTTCGAACTACTGGACCGACTGGCGGAGTTCCGGGCGCTGGGCTGTCCGATTCTGGTCGGTCACTCCCACAAGTCGCTGTTCGGCCTCGTCGGCGAGGATCCGGGCGACTGTCTGGAGGCGACCATCGCGGGGACGACGCTCGCGGCCGAACGCGGGGCCGACGTCGTCCGGGTCCACGACGTGGCGGAGAACGCCGCTGCCGTCAACGTCGCCGAGGCGGTCCGTGACCCCGAGCGCTTCGACACTAACTGAACCCGACCACGAGGTCGCAGTTCGCACAGTGCCAGAGTGTGACCGTCTCGTCGCCTGCGACAGTTACCCTCCCGTCGTCGTGGATACGCACCCGGTGGACGCGGCGGCCGGCCCCGAGGTCGTCTGCCCGTTCGACCTGCGCACCGCAGTCGGGGCAGGTCATAGCGGGGACCATGACCCGGCTTGGTCGTACAGACATATAGTTACAGTTTCTAGCGACTGAGGTGTTCAGACCCGGCGGCGCTACGTGGATAGATTTCACACGACCTCACATAGGCAGAAAGCACTTATCGGCCGCTCCTCCAGCCACGCTATGAACCAGCGGGACGTCGTGAGGGAGGGGTACGACGAGATAGCGGCAACGTACGCGGCCGAGCGTGATGGTGCGGGGCGCGAACGTGCCCTCGTCGAACGACTCGCGTCGACGCTCGGCGATGGGAGTCTCGTCCTCGATGCAGGCTGTGGAGCGGGTACGCCAGCGACCGAGGTCCTCGCTGAGCGACACGACGTGCCCGGTCTCGATATCTCACGCGAGCAGTTGCGGACGGCACGCGAGCGAGTCTCGAGCGCCGGACTCGTACAGGGTGACCTCGCTCACCTCCCGTTCGGTGACGGGACGTTCGACGCCGTCGTCTCCTATCACGCGGTCATCCACGTTCCCCGCGAGGAACACGCCGCCGTCTTCGCCGAGTTCGAGCGCGTTCTCCGGCCGGGCGGGCACCTGCTCGTCGCGGTCGGGGCCGAGGCGTGGGCCGGGGAGAACGACGACTGGTTGGACACCGGCGAGCGGATGGCGTGGAGTTTCCACGGCGCCGATCGGAACCGTGAGTTACTCACAGATGCCGGATTCGAGATAACAACTGTCGAGGAGGTCCCCGACGAACTCGGCGGAACGTTCGCCATCGTACGGGGCCGGGCCTTATAGTAGCCATTGAAAATCAATGCACACCCGATCGCACGACCGCGGTGCGGTCGGTGTGTGAATCGTTTCAATTGTTACGCTAGTCCTCGGCTACGGGCGGGTCGACGGCCTCGGCCTCGGTCTCGTTCACGCGGATGCCCTTCGAGGCGAGGTGGCGCATCTGCCGGCGGACGAAGTCCTCCTCCGTCGTCCCCCGAGTGGCGAGAATGACCATGCGCGCGTCGCCCGCGGGCCGCATCGTCCGCCCGGCCCGCTGTGCCCCCTGCCGCCGGGACCCGCCCAGACCCGAGGCGACGACAGCGAGTTCGGCGTCGGGCAGGTCGATTCCCTCGTCGCCGACCCGCGAGACGACCAGCGTGTCACGTTCGCTCCGACGGAACTCGTCGAACAGTCGCTCCCGCTGGGCGTGGGGGGTCTCGCCGCTGATGAAGGGCGCGTCGATGGCCTCGCTGATGGCCTCGCCTTGGTCCAGATACTCGACGAACACCAGCGCCTTCGCGCCCGGCTGTTCGGCGAGCGTGTACCGTATCTCGTCGACTTTGCCGGTGTTGCTGGCGGCGGCCTGTCGCCGGTCGTGACCCGACGTGGCGGCGTACTCCGAGCGCTCCCCGTCCCCGCCCCACGGGACCAGCCGAATCTCGACTTCGGGTTCGGCGACGTAGCCCTCGTCGAACAGTTTGCCCCAGTCGGTGCCGATGGGCGGGCCGACGAGCGTGAATATCTCCTCCTCGTCGTCGCTCTCGCGGGTCGGCGTCGCCGTCAGGCCGAGGCGGTGTTTGGTCTGGAGGTCGGCGCTCCGGCGGTGGATGGGGCTCGGGACGTGGTGGACCTCGTCGTAGACGATGAGCCCCCACTTGCGCTGGTCGAACAGTTTCCGGTGGCGGTCCATCCCGGCGGTGCGGTAGGTGGCGATGGTAACCGGGCGGATCTCCTTCGTCCCGCCGTGGTACTCACCGATGTCGGCGTCGGAGAGCGACGTGTGTCGGACGAGTTCGTCGTGCCACTGCGTGGCGAGTTCCCGCGAGGGGACGAGAATCAGCGTCTCGCCGCCGATGGCGGCCATCGTCCCCATCGCCGCCACCGTCTTGCCAGACCCCGGTGGCCCGACGAACACGCCAGAGCCCTGCTCGGTGAACCGCTCCACCCAGTCAGCCTGATAGTCCCGCAGGCGGAGCAGGAGGTCCATCTCCAGCGCGTCGCCTTCCTCCAGTTCCCGGTCGTCCCGGACCGGATAGCCCGCCTCGTACAGCGTGCGCTTTACCTCGGCGGTGGCGTCCTCGTTGACCCACGCCTCGGAGTCCGAGATGGGCGCCCGCAGGGTGTCCTCGGCGAGTTTCTGCCGGGCGACGTTTCCCATCAGGTCGTCGCTGTCGGCTTCGAGGACGACGTAGCCGTCCTCGTGCGTGTAGAGACGGAACTTCCGGGCGCGTTCCCACTGGCTCGTCACCCACTCTTCGAGGTGAGGTGAGCGCTCCCCGAGAACGTCCCGCATCGTCGCCAGCAATCCGTCGAGCGACTCGTGGGGGGCCGCCCAGACGTCGGCTTCCCGAATCTCGTAGACGTAGCCGCCCGACCGATTGGAGTCCTGTAGGCGGGCGAACTGCGAGAGTTGTGCCCGCGTGAACTGGTCGGGGTGCTCGACGACGACTTCCCGGCGGTCCGGAAACAGGACGACCCGTTCGCGGTCGGTCACCTCGGCGACGTCGGTCGGGTACCAGACGGCGTCCGTCTCGGCGACGTCCTGTCGCTGGATGTCACCGTCGGCGGCGAGCGCTTCGAGGGCGTCGCGGGCCTCGTCGGGGGTCAAGTCGGTCTTCCGGGAGAGTTCCGTCGCAGTCAGATGTGGCCGACCGACGGCGTCGATGGCGTCGTACACCGCGTCGAGTTCGATAGTCGTACCGGCCGTCTCGTCGGCTGGCTCCTCTGCTGTCACTACAGGCAGGGACGGGCCAGAGGGGCAAACGGGTTTCGTCTGGGCGGTGGCGTCACTTCTCCCGGGACCGCTTACGGTCGTCGAGGTACGCCAGCACGCCGAGGACGTTCACGAGCGGCATCGCGGCGGCGTGGACCCGGATCATATCGGGGTCGTCGGGCCGTCGGCAGACGTCGAGACAGACGGCCAGCGGAATCAGCAGTTCGAGGAGGACGAACAGGAACGCGGCGAGCGTGAGCGGGCGCGAGAGTGACGCCGCGCGGCCCGTCTCGCTGGTGAGGCGGGCACCGAGATAGAGGAGGAGGATCGACAGCATCGCGAGCTCGGGAAGCACGAACGCACGAAGGAGTCGAGCGTCGTCCATTGTAAGCGTCTACGACACGATGGCGGATAACGTCCCCGCCGATGGCTCATAGTGATTGCTGTAACTATGTACCGGTTCGACCATCCGCTGGCTGGCGGTCGATACCGGAATGACTTACAGCAGTCACTATCAGAACAGGCCGTGTTCGTCGACCAATTGCTCGTACAGCGCCCCGTGTGGTAGTAACGCAGTATCTCGGAATCACGTTCCTCAGGGCAGCCGCGTGAGCTACCTTGCTATTCCGATTAGAAGACTGTCTACGAACACCAGCATATTATTACGGGAAATAATATATCGTATATTTTATACACTCTGGCACTCGTGAAGGATTCATAAGAGATGGAGCTTACTCAGTTGCCAAAGATTTCGGAGACCGGCCAATCGCTGCGGATAGCGACGATACTTGGAATCTGTTCGGTTCCGGTTACGGTAGCGGTTTCTTTGTTCTCCTCTGGGAACGTTATTTCGTTCACACCAGTGTTATTTGCAGGAGTTATTGTAGGGTATCATTACAACCGCACCCCGATATCAATCGGCCGTGCTGGCTTACGAACTGGATTACTGGGCGGCCTTCCGACAATATGGCATGTGTTTGAGATTCTGGAAGACGGCTGGTCGGCATCGTTCGAGTACGGTGTTCTAACGGTACTGTTCGTTCCTGTTGCTATTGTTTTTGGACTGTCTGTTGCTGTTCTTGCATCAGTTGTCGGTGCTGCCATCGGAGACAGAGTTGCACGAGGAATTGATCAACTCTAAGCACTCCGTTATTAATGCCGATTCTCAAACACCCCCTTAGTGGACTAAATAAAACCCGTGGTATTCATGCACCCATTATATTGAAGGTTTTATATAAAATTCTGGGTAAAGTATTTTATAAATCACTTAGACTATTTTTACTTTATGAAGGGTGAATTGAAGTCGCTAAGTAGATCTAATGAGTCTGGAGAAGAGGTCAATAAAGAAAGTTATAGTTCGCAGACTCGGAGAAATATACTTAAATTAGTTACTTCTGCGGGAGTCAGCAGTACAATTCTGACCGGAGTGGCATCGGCTAAAAACAACACCAATCGAAGAAAAACATCGGATGGTTCTAATGGCGCTTCAGAACAGTCGAACGGTAATCAGAATCATCCTGAGTGGTTCACAACTGGTTCCGAGAACGAAGTAAACCATACCGTTGATTCAGTTGCTACTGGTGTGGGCATCCAACAAGCAGACGGTGATGATTTAGATCTTGGCGGGTCATTCGATGTTGCAGGAGTTACATTTAGTTGGAGTTTCACACACGAGGCAGGCACGTGTGATTGGGACTTTTGTTTCACAGTATTCGATCAAACGACTTGTGCTGGGAAAGGCAACGACTGCAATACAGAAGTTGAGTACAATTTTACTGCGGGAGTCGCAGAGTTGGATGCCACAGTAGAGGTTGATGGATTAGGAGCGCCGCATTACGCGATATACATCGTTGAGGTGCAGGGCGAAGCATGCGTCTACGACCCAAGCTATGGATACCGATGCAAACAGTTCAGCTGGCAAATCGATGCCGAAGAGGCCAGATAAGACGGTCTGATACCAAACAACGCTTACGTCAACGCTATCGTTTGATAGGATTTTTAATCCATGCGGGAGGACCACCAACTGCATGCCTTCTCGCAGGCCAATACTCCTTGAGGAGATGGTATGGCCAGAAGTCGAATCAGCTCTCGAAAACGAGATACGGACGGCGATCGTTTCCGTCGGGTCGATCGAACAGCACGGTCCCCACCTTCCGTTGAATATGGACACACTGGACGGTGACGAACTCTCGCAGCGGATCGCGGAGAAATTGGGGGATGCTCTTGCTGCACCGACGATCCGGCCTGGCTGCTCGGGACATCACATGGAATTCCCAGGCACAATCACTATCCCACCCGAGACACTGATGGATGTAATCCGGGCATACTGCCGGTCGCTCGATGACCACGGCTTCGAACATATCGTCTTAGTCCCGACGCACGGCGGGAATTTCGGCCCAGTCAAGACTGTCGCACCTGATGTCGCTCGGGAAATCGAAGCCACTGTGATTCCCTTGGCTGACCTCGACGAGCATATGCAGTTACTGAATGATGGCCTCAGCAAGGCCGGGATCGAATACGATCAGGACGTGATTCATGCCGGTGCAGCCGAGACGGCAGTGGTGTTGGCGGTGAATGAGGATCTAGTAAGGGTTGAGAACATCGAGTCCGGCCCTGAAGGGGAGATCTCTACCGCTCGCCTTCTGAGCGAAGGATTCAAAACCATCACCCAAAACGGTGTGCTTGGCGATCCGGCTAAAGCAACCGCTAAAGCCGGCGAAACCATCATTCAGAACGTGGTTGACACCTACGTTGATCACATCGAGAATGAACGTCGTTCTGTGTAGACGCGCACCTCAACCGAGGTTGGACGATTAATGCGCAGACGTTCCACTGCCTTTTCATCCCGTTCGGCCTGAACCAAACACACTCTCCGTGCTGCATCCACCCTCTGTATCTCGCACACCGGCTCTATCAGTTTCAGAGTGTTTCAACGGAGCCTAATATCTGAGTCTAAAGGCCTAATTGATTGTATCCTTATGTGTGTGAGCACGGTATTCCTCTTGCTCTGAGCCCCCTTCTAATACCGACCGGAGCTCGGAAGCACTACTGAATAGAATAGGCGTGTTTTCAACTACTGATATGAGTAGCAATCTTCTCAAAAAGGTTTTATACTGACATATCACAGCAGTATATATGCCCGCTATAGCAGTTGTTGGAGCCCCACTATTCCTGATCGCACAAGGTGCCATCTCATTCTACGCTTATTCTCAGGCAAAAATGTATGAATCACGCTCCCCAGTAATCTTTGGCTCCTCAATATTTGTATTGGGGGTGGTCTTCGTCGTGTTAACTTTGGCATCGGTTCCACCAGACAGCGAAGGCTTCGAGCCAGGATTCTGCTGTCGCCGGCTCGACGTGACTAAACGTATTTGAAAACGAAGAGGTTCGTCGTTTTACCTCACGAAAGATACGTTCGACGCTGTTCCGATTTCCGTGGCGACGGATATGAAATCGGAGGCCGAGTCGTGAGAGTGCGTCTTTGAGATGGGCAGCGTCGTCGATGAGAAACGTCGCATCGTCGATGTTGTGTTTCTCGCGGAGTTCACGCAGAAACACGAGCGTGAGTCCCGAATTCGTCGTTGGAAACAGGCGGACGTGCAGGAATTCGTTGGTTGTGGGATCGACGGCGGCGTACAGCCAATAGCGCTCGGTCCCGAGCTGAATTACGGTTTCGTCGACCGCAACGTAATTCGACGATCTCGTGCCGGTCGGCTGTAGATCAGCCTTCTGCACCCAGTTATGAATCGCTGTTCGACTGCGTTGGACACCCAACCTCTCAAGATGCTGTTTAGTATTCGAAGGTGATAAGACAGCCAGATGCAACTGAATACCCATTTCAACGATCTGCTCGGGTGTCCGCTCACGCTCCACAAAATCCAAATCAATCCAGTCGCTATCTCCGGTGAGGCGGTCGATTTCGGACATAGAGCATTCGAAACACCGACCGCCTCATCCTTATCTTAACACGACGGCCGCTAACCCACCTTGGACTAAGGTCATCCCGAATATATACTGGAAACTCGTGATTCCCCTCGCACTGGGACTGCAATTCTTGTCTGCCGCCTATCTGGGGTTGAGATATTCGTCGTTATCTCACGGACGTCGGAAAAGGTCCGCTGCACGGCTGCTAATCGCATTTTTGTCCCTCTTCTTTTGGCCCCCGCTCGCATCAGCTTCAGGAACATTCTTCGACGCTATTGGCCACGCGATAGTGACTGAGGGGATCGAGAGGTCAGAAGTCACTTCCTGGGCAATTAGTGCTGCCGTTCCTGGAGAACATCTCTATGATGGAGTCACCCTAATCTTGCTGCTCGTTATGGCGTACGTCTTCCTCAAGTCTATCTTCATATTTGTCGGAAGATACATCGGCCTCATTCTGCTGACCCTAATGATATCGTTGATAGCTACCTTCTGGTTAGTCACAATCTGGCCACTCAATCAGTTCGACAACTGGCTCGACAAGCAGCTAGCTCGTATTTGGCTCTGTTAGTTGCCGGCCTCCCACCTGCATTCCTGCTTCGGATAGGTGCAGATGTTGGATTCGTGCTACCAGATCGTCTTTCCTGGGTAGTATTTACGGTGACTCTCTGGACCGTTGCAAAATCACAGAAATGGTTGCTGAGCCATGGAGCTCCCCCACTGGTCAAGCTGGCGGACCAAGCGCGGGCTCAGGCAGCCAAACCAGTCAATGCCGCTGAAGATGCTGCCTGGTCCGCAGCGACGGTTGGAAGCTATGCTGCAGTGGAGGGCTCGGCGGCTGTGCTGTCTCTGCTGCGCGGGGTGCTGTCGGCTCTGGACGGACTCCCTATGGTGTTCACATGGTCCACCAGCAGCTAACCAAAACCCGGGCTGATCGCGGCGCTCCGACCAGTTACGCTCCAAAAGGCGGTCGAACCAAGGCATCCGATCGGTCACGAAGAAACGCTGTCCAGAATGCATCAACTCGCGTCACAGCCAGTACGAACTCACAGACGACTAGCTCGGCTACTCAGAATGGGAGTGGTACTACCTCGGCGTCGGTTGAAAATACACGCGTCTACGATGGAGAGGCTACCCACGACGGCCGAGTGCGGTCGAAGTGGAGGCGAACTCGAACCCAATGGCATCGGGCGTAATTGATGTGCTGGAATCTGAAGAAGGGTCGGCATAGAATCAGTGGCACTACAATATAAGCGTATAAGGAATGCTTGACATGCTGTTGGTTTTCCAGATCTATACCGACCAGATTATTTCCATTGTATTAATAAATTAAAATAGAATTGATTGAAAAGAGTTATAATTGATGACTTAATTGAAGGATAATGATGTGCGAAAAAGACCGAATCTCGATTGGTCGCCGTAAAATATTGAAAACATCCGGCGCATCTGTCGCGGGCCTTGCTGGTCTTTCAGGATCTGCCTTTGGACAGAGAGGCCGCCGACGCACGGCCGATTCGGAATCCGATTGCAATAGCTGCAGTGACAAAATAGATCTACTCGCTCAAGACGACAGATACTCTCTCATTCAGGCGAGAAAATCCGAGCTGAAGCATGCTACCGAGAGTGAGGGTGCATATCTGGTCCGAGTCGACAAAGAGACTTCGGAAGTGA
Source organism: Haloarcula pellucida (assembly GCF_014647235.1). GTDB lineage: Archaea > Halobacteriota > Halobacteria > Halobacteriales > Haloarculaceae > Haloarcula > Haloarcula pellucida. Next base: position 224,295 of record NZ_BMOU01000001.1, on the reverse strand, counting down.
TGGTCCAAGATGTTGACCGATCAGTAGGACCCAGTGAAGTGACTGCCCAGGGCGGAGTTCGGGGCAGAGTCCGGGTACAGGCGCACGATAAGGTGGTTGAAAAGCATTATGTTGACATTCAACAGACGGGGAACTGTCCAGCTGATCACTACGACGACCACTACTCCTTCGTTATCGCCGCCAAGACCGATAAAGAACTTGATGAACTCGGTGACGGGACGGTTGAAGCAGTACTATGTGGTGCTGTCGCTAGCAAAATAGGCACTCCAATTGCGGGAGGGTTCGCTGCAGGAATATGCTATCTCATTGGGAAGCTGTTCCTGAGCCACCTTGTTGACTATGGCGGGCGAGAGTTCACTATCGGTGGATATGATAAGAACAGTCGCGGATGGCCCGGCGGTCCCGAAATTCGCACGCTCTCAAGTACCGGTTACGATACCGATCGGTCGGATCTGTCTAAGGTCGTAGATGTACCGAAGGCCCACTTGGAAGCAGGAGAAAACATGACTGTTGGAGGCCCACTTATGCCGCCTATCCCAGATCTGGGCTAGTCTGAGTCAGCAATCACCGCTAACTACAGAGTATTCTCATCGCTCATATTTCAAAATAATCATAGGTCCTGTCGGCGGTTTTATTGGGTATTCGTAAGCAAATTTATTCTGGTTTATTTTAAGAATTTTCTAGAGAATCAATCGCCGAAGCAACGACAAGCAAACAAAGTGAGATTACAACTATGAGGGTAGCTGTTAGATATGGTTGATATTGATTTACACTCAAAAAATGAGGAAGTAGTAGATTACCAACAACAACAGATGCCACTACAGAAATAGGAAAAGTGGCGTATAATAGCAAAGGCTGTCTCCATTCCTCTGCTGGCGAAGTGATTTTACCCATCCTTATCGCAAAAGAAAAGCGAGCGTCTGTAAATGTTTTCTGATCAAATTCCGGCAAGGTGCCTCATCAAAGCGTCGCCAAATGAAGGAACTCCGCCCAATCGATCGAAAAAGTGGGCTCTGGTGAACCGGAAGACGTCGTCGGCTCCAACCGTCAGAGCGAGGAAAGTGAAGCGGGAAATCGACGATGCCTATGTCGAAGATCTCCCACTTCACGAGGAAAGCGGTCCAGTTAGCTAAAAACGCAGTTGGTGGCTTCGCCGAGTACGCGGTGCTGTCGCTGCACTGTCTGCGGGTTTATTTGAGAAATTGTACAGAGAAACCCTCGACCTGCTAAGCGAGATGCCGCAAATACTCGGGGAAATCGGTCTCGACTCGGCCGATCTCCCCGACCACTTGACGCTAGTGAAGTGGTTTGACAGGATCAAGACCGCACTCTGGCGAGTGCTGCTGCGCCTCTCGGCGCAGCTGCACGACCCGAGCGGTCACGCCGCGATCGACGCGACGTTTTTCCACCGCGAAACAGCTAGCAAACACTACTGCCGCCGGACCAATTACCGGGTCCAAACGCTCAAAACGACCGCTCTCGTGGGCACAGAGAGTCACGCGATTCTGGACGTTCACTGTACGACCGAGAAAACGCACGACACACAGCTCAGCTGGCAGGTCGCCCGCCTCACTGCGGACAAAGGCTACGATTGGATGGAGTTACGCGAAAAACTCTGCGAAGACGACGTAAGACCGGTGATCAAACATCGTGAGATCGTCCCGAAGTGTGTCGTTCACAACATCAAGCGCGCCGTGACACCGTGGAATCACCCACCGTCTGGCGATTTACCACGGCCCATTCAGTTGGACATTCACACACGAAGCAGGAACGCGTGATTGGGACTTTTGTTTCATAGTATTCGATCAGAAAACCTGTGCCGGGGAAGACGACAACTGCAATTCAACAGTAGAATATGACTTAACTGCGGGGGTAGCAGACTTGGAAGCCACAGTAGAAATTGATGGCATCGGGGTACCGCATTACGCGATATACATCGTCGAGGTACAAGGCGAAGCATGCATCTACGACCCAAGCTATGGATTCCGATGCAAACATTCAGCTGGCAAACCGATGGCGAAGAGGCCAGACAAGACGGTCTGATACCGAACAACGCTTACGTCAACGCTATCTGCGATGTTGTTTGCGAGGGTTTGAGTTCCTGCTCAGAACAGGCCATGGGCCTCGACCAGTCGCTCGTACAGCGACTCGTACTCGCCGCGCACCGCGTCGTGGTCGAAAGCCGCCAGCGACTCGTCGACGGTCCGCCGTTCCATGTCCGCCGAGGCGACTATCTTGTCGGCTATCTCCTGCGGATTCGTCACGCGGAAGGCCCGGTCGCGCTGCTCGACGAGTTCGTGGGCGCTGGAGCCGGCCTGATACTCCACGATGCCGATACACCCGGCGGCCAGCGCCCACAGGAGGTCCGTCGCGAAGTACTCGCGGAACGCCGTCTGGACGAACACCTGCGCGCCCTTATAAATGGAGACGCGCCGCTCGCGGTCACACGCGCCGACGAACTCCACGCGGTCGTCGATTCGGAGGTCGGCAGCCTCCTGTTCGTAGACCTCACGCTGGGGTCCGTCGCCGACGACGGTGGCCGACCAGTCCTTCTGGCGGAGTTCCGCCAGCGCGAGGAACAGCGACTCCATGTTCGCGCTCTCGTCCAGCGGATGGGCGTACACCACGTCGACTTCCTCGGCCGGGTCGACCTCGCGGACGAGGTCCATGTCGATGCTCTCGGGGACGATGGTCGTCCGGTCGTCGGGTGCGCCGGCCTCCCAGAGACCGGTTTGGACGAGTTCCGAGGGGGTGACGAACTGGTCCGGAGCGCGGAGCGACCAGTCGGTCCGGCGGGCCTCGGGCAGGGCCTCGTCGCCGTACCACTCGACGACCAGCGGCGCTCGGGAGAGCGTCCCGCCCAGCGAGGCAGCGAGCAGCACCGACGGCGGCGAGGGCACCGCGTGAATCACGTCGGGGCGGTAGTTCGCGAGCAGTGCGGGCAGACGCGTACAGAACGAGGGGACGGTCGGCGAGACGGTGACGGCGCGGTACGTGACCTCCTCGGGGGCGAACCGCTTGCCGTAGCCCTCCCACCACTGTGAGCAGAACACGGACACTTCGTGGCCGGCGTCGGCCAGTTCGCCGGCGACGCGTTCGATTCGGCGTCGACCTTCGGTGTCCCGGTAGTGACTCGTCTCCATGGCGACGACCGCGACACGCATACCCATCGTCTCGACGGGGGTTCTCAAAAAGCCACCCGTTCGCCGGCAAGGGTTTTGGTCGCACCACTCCTCGGGAGAGGCGTGTACGACTACGACCTCGAACGCTACCTCAACGTCCGCAGCGCCTACGGGGCCTCCATCTCCCCGGAGGGAACGCTGGCCTTCCTGATGGACACGACCGGCGTCGGACAGGTCTGGACGCTGGACGAACCCGGCGGGTGGCCGGACCAGCGGACCTTCTACGACGAACCGGTGAGCTTCGTCGACTACTCGCCGACCCGCGAGGAACTCGTCTTCGGGATGGACGAGGGGGGCAACGAGCGCGCCCAACTGTACCGGCTGGACGACGACGGCCGGGTGACCGAACTGACGGCGATGCCCGACGCCAAACACCGCTGGGGTGGCTGGCGGCCCGACGGCGAGGCGTTCGCGTTCGCCTCGAACCGCCGCGACGAGGCCGTCTTCGACGTGTACGTACAGGACCGCGACGCCACCGGTGACGACGCCGAACTGGTGTACGAAGGCGACGGGTGGTTCACCGTCTCCGGGTGGTCGCCGGACGGCCAGCACCTCGCCATCAGCGAGGCACACTCCAGTTTCGACCAGGACGTGTACGTCCTCGACGTCGAGTCGGGCGACCTGACGCACCTGACGCCACACGAGGGGAGCGTCCGGTACACGAGTGTCTCGTGGGGCCCCGAGGGCGACGCACTGTATCTGGTGACAGACGAGCGGTCGGACACCCTCTCGCTGGCCCGGCTCTCGCTGGAGGGGGACCTCGAAATCGTTCGTGACGACGAACAGTGGAACATCGACGGTGTCGCCATCGACCAGGACACCGGCCGCCTCGCGTACTCCCGGAACGTCGAGGGCTACAACGAGATTACGGTCGGCGAGTTCGACGGCCCGACCGACGTCGAGGCGTTCCCGTCACCGGACCTGCCCGGCGGCCTCGCCGGCGGCGTCGCGTGGGGGCCGGAAGCCGAGGAGTTCGCCGTCAGCGTCACCGGCCGCAGCGTCAACACGAACGTCTTCGTCGTCGACACCGAGCGCGGCGAGAGCGAGCGCTGGACGGACGCGTCGACGGCGGGCATCCCACAGGAGACGTTCGTCGAACCCGAGGTGGTCCGCTTCGAGAGCTTCGACGGCCGCGAGATTCCGGCGCTGTTCTCGCTCCCGCCGGCGGCCGAGAACGACGGCACCACCCCCGTCATCGTCGACATCCACGGCGGCCCGGAGAGCCAGCGCCGGCCCTCCTTCGCCGGCCTCACACAGTACTTCCTCTCGCGGGGGTACGCCGTCCTCGAACCGAACGTCCGCGGGTCGACCGGCTACGGGAAGGCCTACACGCACTTAGACGACGTCGAGAAGCGGCTGGACTCGGTGAAGGACATCCGGGCCGGCGTCGACTGGCTCCACGACCACCCGGCGGTCGACCCGAACCGCATCGTCGCGATGGGCGGGTCCTACGGCGGGTTCATGGTGCTTGCGTCGCTGACGGAGTACCCCGACCTGTGGGCCGCGGGCGTCGACGTCGTCGGCATCGCCAACTTCGTCACCTTCCTACAGAACACCGGCGAGTGGCGCCGCGAACTGCGCGAGGCCGAGTACGGGTCGCTGGCCGAGGACCGCGAGTTCCTCGAATCCGTCTCGCCCATCAACAAGGTAGAGCGCATCACCGCACCGCTGTTCGTCCTCCACGGCGCGAACGACCCGCGGGTGCCCGTCGGCGAGGCCGAGCAGATAGCCGACGAGGTGGCCGACCACGGCGTCCCCGTGGAGAAACTGATATTCGACGACGAGGGCCACGGCATCAGCAAGCGGGAGAACCGCATCGAGGCGTACACCCGCGTCGTCGAGTTCCTCGACGAGCACGTCTGACCGGGCGCGTTTAGACCGGCCTCGCGAGCGACCGCCGGACGGCGGCCGGGTGGAGTCGACAGCCCCATCGCTCTCTGTCGGTTCTCCAGCGTATCCGCACCGAGAGCGATTGAGTGGGTTTATACGCGGTCCGTCCCAGCCACGCGGCATGGACGTTTCCGACCGCTCTCGGGCCCGCGTCGAAGAGCGACTGAGCCGGCTCGACGCGGAGTTCGGCTCGCCGGCGGTCACGCAGACGACGTTCGAGGTGGACGAAGAGAGCTACGAGCGAGCGGTCGAGCGGTCCCGCGACGGCCAACTCGACGTCCACGCCATCGTCCGCGACGAGGACGGCGCCGTGATGCTACGAGAGGGCGACGGAGAGTGGATGCTCCCGCGTGGACAGACCCGCCCGGACGAAGACCTAGAGACGGCGGCAAAGCGCATCGTCCGAGACGCCGCCGGCGTCGACTGTACCGTGACGGACGCGGTCAGAGCGACCATCTCCGGCGTGCGAAACGGTGACGACGAGTCGGCCGAGACGGTGTATCGACTGAGCGTCGTGTTCACTGCAGAACTGACCGAAGGAGAAGGCCAGCGGGGCGACGAGGCGGTCCGGTGGGACGCGAACCCCGACGCGGTCGGCGAACTCGTCTAGACGACGCCCGTGACCGTCGCGGCCTCGATGGCGGCTTCTTCGCTCATCCCGTCGCCCAGAATCGTGTACCGGTCGCGAATCTCGTGGGCCGTGGTCAACGCCTCGATGACCGTCTCGTGGTCGATGCCGAGGTCGTCGGCCGTCGTCGGGGCGCCGAGCGCGCCGAGCGCGTCCCGGACGTCGCGCCAGCGCCCCTTCGGCCCGCTGTGGAGGTACTCGGTCATGATGGCGCCGACGCCGACCTGATGGCCGTGGAGCGCGGCGTCGGGCGCGATGCGGTCGAGTTGGTGCGAAAAGAGGTGTTCGGCGCCGCTAGCCGGGCGAGAGGAGTCCGCGATGGACATCGCGACGCCGGAGGAGACGAGCGCTTTGACGACGATCCACGAGGACTCTTCGAGTCCCTTCTTGATGGAACCCGCGCTGTCGACGAGCATCTCGGCGGTCATCTGTGAGAGGGCACCGGCGTACTCCGAGTACGGGACGTTCTTCAGTCGATGTGCGAGTTCCCAGTCGCGGACCGCCGTGTAGTTCGAGATGATGTCGGCACACCCGGCGGTGGTCAAGCGCCACGGGGCCTCGGCGAGGATTTCGGTGTCGGCGACCACCGCAAGCGGCGGTTCCGCGGCGACGCTGTGGCGGGTATCGCCTTCCGGGACCGAGCCTCGCCCGGAGACGATGCCGTCGTGGCTGGCCGCCGTCGGGACGGAGACGAACCCGAGGCCGAGGTCGTCGGCCGCCATCTTCGTGATGTCGATGGCCTTCCCGCCGCCGACGCCGATGGCGAATCCGGCCTCGACCTCCTCGGCGTGGGCGATGACGCGCTGGACGGCGTCGAAACTCGCCTCTTCGATGACGATCTCGGCCGGGTCGTACCCCGCCGCCGCGAACTGCTCGACGACCCGTTCGCCCGCGACAGCGTGTGGCGTCGGGCTGGAGACGACCAGCGGCCGACCCGAGAGGTGGAGTTCCTCCACGGCGGCGAGCGTCTGGTCGAGCACGCCGTGCCCGATGACGACGTTCCGCGGGAGGCGTATCCATGTAGATTTCTCGAACATACCCCAACTCCTCCCCGTGATGGGAAAATTGTTTGTCCTCACACGGTACTGCAGGAGTTTATTCCGAGAGCATGTTTCAGATACAAATGCTTTGACAGTCGTCTCACCAGTAATTACCAGAAACAATTATTAACGTCCGCGGGTGGCTGCGGACGGGATGACACGAAACCCAGACACGGCTGACGACACCGGCGCGGAGACGTCCCGGCGGACGTTCATGAAGGCGACCGGAGCGGCGACGGCAGCGGCGGCGGTAGGCACCGGCGCCAACGGCGCTGTGGCACAGACCGACGGCGACGTAGACGCGATTCTGAACGACCTGACGCTCGAACAGAAGGCGGGACAGATGACGCAGGTGACGATCAGTTCCTTCGAACCCGATCCCGGGGAGTCGAACGTCCCCGACAGTTTCGGCGTCGACACCGTCGGCGAGTACTTCAGCGAACTCGGCGTCGGGTCCGTCCTCTCCGGCGGGGCAGCCCCGCCAAGTTTCGACGGAAGCGAGGTTGTCTCGGGCATCAACGCCTTGCAGGAGTACAACCTCCGGAACGCCGACCACGGCGTCCCGTTCCTCTACGGCGTCGACGCGACGCACGGCAACGGCCTGTTAGCGGGTGCGACCGTCTTTCCCCAGCGACTGAACATGGGGTCGACGCGCGACGTCACACTCGTCGAACGGGCCGAGCGTCACACCAGCGACGCCACGGCGTCGATGGGCGCTCACTGGACGTTCGCGCCGACGACGGACCTCCAGCGTGACCCCCGGTGGGGTCGATTCTTCGAGGGCATCAGCGAGGACCCGAAACTCACAGGCGACATGTCTCGGGCACGCACCCGCGGATTAGAGGACGACGACCGACTCACCGCGTGTGTCAAGCACTTCGGCGCGTACTCCATCCCGAACAACGGCAACGACCGCGCGCCCGCGTCCACCTCGCTCCGAGACCTCCGCACGAACGTCCTCCCGCCGTACCGCGAGGCGTTGCAGGCCGAACCCGGCACGGTGATGGTCAACAGCGGCGCGGTCAACGGCAAACCGGCCCACGCCTCCCACTGGCTACTGACGCGGATGCTCCGGGAGAACTACGGGTTCGAGGGGATGGTCGTCTCGGACTGGGACGACCTCGACCGGATGCTGACGAACCACGATTACGCACCGACCTTCCGGCAGGCGACGAAAGAGGCCATCAACGCCGGCGTCGACATGTACATGATAGGCAACGGCGGGAACGCCCCCGGTCCCGTCGAGTACATCGACACCGTCGTCTCGCTGGTCGAGGACGGCGAGATACCGATGGCACGCATCGACGAAGCGGTACGGCGGATTCTCGAACGCAAAGCCGACCTCGGCCTGTTCGCGGAACCGACCGTCGACGAGTCCCGCATCGACGGCATCGTCGGCGGCGCACAGGAGACGTCCGAGCAGTTGGCACGGGAGTCGCTGGTCCTCTTAGAGAACGACGACGACACGCTCCCGCTCTCGGGCGACGAGAACGTCCTGCTGACCGGCCCCGGCGTCGACGGCGACGGGAACAACACGCGGGCGCTGATGCAACACGGTGGCTGGACGCTCGGGTGGCAGGGGCCGAGTGCCGGCGGCCCGTTCCCGCGACAGCGTCTCCTGACCGAGGAACTCCGCTCCCGGGTCAGCAGTCTCACCCACGTGCCGACGACGTACGAAAACACCACGTGGTGGGCCGGACAGGGCGACGGCGAGAACCAGCAGAGCGACGAGAACGGGGAGTTCGAGTTCACCGACGAGCAGGAGTCGGCCGTCCGGTCGGCCGCACCCGACGCCGACGCCGTCGTCGTCGTCCTCGGCGAAGGGAGTCACAACGAGGGCTTCGGCGACAGAGACGAACTCGTCCTCGACGAGTCACAGCAACGACTCGTCCGGGTCGTCTGCGAGACGACGGACGACTCGACGCCCGTCGTAGGCGTCCTGCTGGCCGGCAGTCCCCGCGGTGGCCCCGAGACGTTCGCGCACCTCGACGCCCTGCTGTTCGCCGGGCAACCCGGGAGCGACGGCGGCGCGGCCATCGCCGACGCCCTCGTGGGCAACTACAACCCGTCGGGCAAGCTCGCGTTCAGTTGGCCGGGCAACGCCGGGACGCCGGTGGGGACGACGCCGGTACAGTACAACCGCTACCCGCCGACGTCGACGGGCGGGACCGACAACGCTCCGCTGTTCGAGTTCGGACACGGGCAGAGCTACACCACCTTCGAGTACGGGACCGTCTCGCTGTCCCGGACCACCGTCGGGAATCCGGCGAACCAGTCCGAGGTGACTGTCAGCGTCGACGTCACCAACACCGGTGAGATGGCGGGCGACCACGTCGTCGAGGTGTTCAACACCGAGTCGTACGGGTCGGTCCTCCAGCCGATGCGTCGACTGCTGGGCTACGAGCGCGTCTCGCTCGACGTCGGCGAGACGAAGACGGTCGACGTGACGGCCGACCTCACCGCGCTGGAAGTCGTTCCCGGCGATATCCTCGGCGTCCAACCGAAAGTCGTCGAGGCCGGCGACTACGAACTCACGGTCGGTCGGGACGGCCCGACGACGACGCTGACGGTACAGAACACGCGGAGCATCACCGACTCCGAGCCCGTCCCCGGACGCTACGACATCGACAACGACGGTGACGCCGACATGGCGGACGTGAAAGCGCTGATGCAGGGCATCAGGACCCGCGACGACGACTGACGAGCGGGGCGGCTCACCCAACAGCGAACTCGCGTCGTCGTACACGGGTCGACCAAAGACTAAAGTACTGGAGAGAGGACGGGACTACCGGTGCAGTGCCCCGCTGGCACCCAGTACGACGGACCACACGATGCCGAACAAACCAGACATAGATGCGGCGACCATACGCGGGAAACTCCAGCAGTACGGCTTCTCGGAGACGGCAGCGGAGACGTACCTCGCCGTCGTAGAGCGCGGATCGGCGACGGCCAGTACCGTCGCAGAGGCCGCCGGGGTCTCGACCAGTTACGTCTACGACGTCTGTGACGACCTCGCGGCCGACGGCTTCGTCACCGTCGAGGACCACCGGACGCCGACGGAGATACGAGCGGTCGACCCCGCCGACGCGTTCGGGCGTCTCAAGAGCGACCTCGACACGCTGGAGTCGGCCGTCACCGCTCGGTACCAACAACACACTGGCGAGGAGGACACGTTCGAAGTCGTCAAGTCTCGGCCGACGATGGACAAGCGACTGGTGAGCCACATCGACGCGGCCGACTCGGAGGTGGTCCTCCAGTTACCGGCCCAGCGGCTCCCGACCGTCGCGGACGCACTCAAGCGGGCGCGGGACCGAGGCGTTCTGGTCCTCCTCTCGCTGAACGGCGACCCGAACCACGGTCCGACAGGTACCCTGAAGACGTCCTCGGAGGGGGACGCCGACGGCATCGCCAGCGTCGTCCGGTCCGGCCTCGCCGGCGGGCCGTCGCTGCTCGCGGCCGACCAACGACGCGGGTTCGTATCGCCGGCGACGCTGTTGAGTTGGGACCACGACGAGACCCGCGCAATCGCGTTCCGGCAACACGACGTCGCCTCCGTGCTGGTCGGGTCCTATCTGGGGAACTACTGGCCCATCGGCGAGGAACTACTCGTGGCCAGACCGCCGTCGCTCCCGGTGACGTACCGGATGTTCCGCCCTCTCGTCTTCGCCGTGACGTTGCAGTTGCGGGCCGGCAACGACGTCGCCGTCGACCTGTACGCCCGACGGGTCGGTACCGACGACTCCTTCGAGACGATCAGCGGCACCGTCGTCGACGTCCGGCAGAACCTCGTCTCGCCGGCCAACAGCGACTTCGGGTTCGAGAACTCGCTGATAGTCGACATCGGGTCCGAACGCATCAGCGTCGGCGGGGTCGACGCCTTCCTCGAAGACTACGAGTGCAAACAGGCGACCGTCAGGCCGACCTAACGCCAGATTACTCCGACACACTGTCCACGGCCACGTCGACCCGCTCCCTGTCCGGTCGTCTGTCACAGATGCGGTAACTGGTGCCAAACTATACTGTCAAGTAGCGATATCTTTCCAGTCGAGGCGGACGTCTGGGTCGCCAGCACCGCCGACGCACCTCAGCAATGATAGCGATACACGTCGAATCGAGCGGTCAGGTACCGACAACGGGTCCGACGAGGCGAGGCGTCCCTGTGACGACGTGGCTGTTCCCGAATGAACACGTGCGGAGCCACCCATGCTAGGGACGCTGTTACAGGTCCCGGTTCTGGGCATCGAGTTCTCGACGCTCGTCATCCTCTTTATCGCCGCGTTCGCCGGGGGCGCCTTCGGTGCGGCACTCGGGGCGCTCCCGGCGTTCTGTTTCACCGGCTTCATGGTCATCGCGGGCGAGGCCGCCGGGTTCGCACAGGCCGAGATGGCTGGGAACGTCACCGGACTAGTCGCGTTCGGCCCAGTGTTTGGCCCCCACATCTCCTTTGCCGGCGGAGCGGCCGCCGCGGCCTACGCCGCCAGAGAGAACGAGATGGGTGCCGGCTTCGACTACCACAACGCGAAAGCGATCACCTTCGCGCTCGGCACCGAACCGAGCCACCTCGTCGTCGGTGGCCTGTTCGGCATCGCGGGGATGCTCATCACGCAGTTCTCCGCGGCGCTGGCGCTCCCGTGGGACCCAATCGCTATGGGCGTCACCCTCAGCGCCCTGCTCCACCGCGTCGTGCTGGGCTACTCCATCATCGGCGTCGTCGCCGGTGACGGCCTCTTCGACATGACGCCGTTCGAGCGCGGCGAGAAACGGGCGGCGGGCGCGGTCGGCGGCGACGCGGACAAACCCGGCAAGGAACGGTTCGCCGTCGAACCGTGGCTCCCCCACCAGTACAAGTGGAGCGGCGTCGCCCTCATCGGACTCGTCACCGGCATCCTCGGCGGCTACATCTGGTTACGGACCGGGAGCTACTTCCTCGGGTTCGGCATCAGCGCGGCCTCGCTGACGTTCCTCAACCTCGGCGTCGAGAAGATCCCCGTCACGCACCACATGACCTTGCCGGCGTCGACGGGCGGCGCCGCCGTCGTCGCCAGCGACCCCACCGCCAGCGGCGTACTGGTCGTGGTCGTCGCCGCGGTGTTTGGCATCTACGGCGCGCTGCTGGGCGAGGTGTGGCAACGGATATTCTACGCCCACGGCGACACGCACTGGGACCCGCCCGCGGCGGCTATCACGCTCGCGACGTTCACTATCGCGGTGCTGTCCATCGTCGGCGTCTTCCCCGGGTCGGCGTGGGTGCCGGCCCTCGGGATCTGACTCGTCGGGTCCCGTCTCGGCTTCCGTCGCGCCTCACTCGGTGAGGTCGTCGAGTAGCGCGATCTCCGTCTCTCGGTCCGGGCCGAACTGACGGCCGGTTCGCTCGTTCTCCCGGTGTTCCGCGACCGTTCGCTGGAGCGCGAGTCGCTGCGGGGTCGACGACCAGCCCAGCGCCCTGAGTTTCGCCGTCTCCAGTACGTGTGGCGAACTCCGGTACATGGGGAAATCCTGTGGTTCGAGGCCGTTGCGCGCCAGGTCGCGCGCGGTGGCCCCGACAGTCTCGACGCCCGCCTCACAGGTCTCTGCCAGCAGGTCTATCCACTGCCCCAGCATGGGTGCGTGTTCGTCACCGACGTTGTAGGCCTCGCCGGCCGCACCGTTCTCGGCGACGATACGGAGCGCACTCGCGACGTCCTCGACGTAGGCCATCTGCCAGAGGCTCAGACCGTCGCCCGGGACGGCGATGCGGTCCGCTACGTCCACCCGGTCCACCCAGTAGGCGAACCGTTCGGTGTAATCGTGGGGGCCGTAGACGACGGTCGGCCGGACGCTCATCGCGCGGACACCCGCCTCGGCGGCCGCGAACACCGCCCTGTCGCCCTCGGCTTTCCGCGGCCCGTAGGTCTCGGCGCTGTCGGTCGTGGCCTGCTCCTCGGAACACGGTTCGAGCGCCGTATCGTCCTCGCGTTTCGGGACTCGCTCCTCGCCGTAAGCCGCTCCGCTGGAGACGTAGACGTACGCGTCGGCGTCGGCGAAGATGTCCGTCGCGGCCCGGACGTCTGCCGGGAAGTAGGCCACGCAGTCGACGACCACGTCTGGGTCCACGGCGTCGGAGGCCGCTTCGAGCGTCGCCCTGTCGCGGCGGTTGCCCTCGAAGTGAGTCACGGACTCGTCGTCGGCGAAGGGGTTCTCCCGCGTCCCCCGGTTGAACATCGTCACGTCGTAGTCGGCGTCGCGGAACTCCGCGACGGTGTGGCGACCGATGAAGCGCGTCCCGCCGATGACGAGTACGTCGTCCATACCGGCGTATGGAGCGGCGGCGTCAAAACGAGTTGGGTGACAGTCGGACGTCCCGCTGCCCCGAACCGAGCGCGACCGCCGTCGGCGACCGACGCGACGAGTCGTGCACATTTTGCTCACCCGTTCACGCGATATGCACGATATCGCTCACGCCCCTCAGCAGTCGCCGCCGAGGTGCCTCGTCACACAAATTGCCAATATATGCGTTTCTGACCCGAATTACGGCATCTTGGGGAGTTTTTGATACGCGTTACGTAATACCTCGTAGTGATTATGTGTGAATAATAACCCACATAATTTATTAACCATGCCCAAATGGTGTTCATTTGCATGCAGCGACAATCCAAGCGAACTCGACGACGGTTCATCAAAGGAGCAGGCGCTATCGGCACGGTCGCACTCGCGGGGTGTGGCGGGAACGGTAGTTCGGACGGCGAGAGCGGGTCCGACGGGTCCGGCGAGACCACGGGGACCGGCACGGAGTCAATGGCCGACAGTATCGTCTTCTACAACGCCGGGAGCCTCAAGTACGACCCCGGGACGGAGGCGAACATCGAGCGATTCGAGGACGAGACGGGCATCTCCGTCGAAGTCAACGAGGTGCCGTGGAACAACCTAAAGACCAGCCTCACCACCATCTGGCGGAACAAGGACGCGACGGTCGACGCCTTCAACGGCCCGACGTGGTGGCTGGCGGACTTCGTCGCCTCCGACTGGCTCGAACCGCTCGAACTGGGCGACAGCCACATGTCGAACTTCCCGAAGAACCTCCAGAACCTCGTCACGCTGGACGGGAAGACGTACATGGCCCCCGAGTTCGGCAAGTGGGGGACGTACCTCTACGACCAGACGCACTTCGAGGAGCAGGGCGTCAGTGAGGCTCCGCAGACGTGGGACGAAGTCGTCTCGAAGGGCCAGCAGTTGAAGACCGAGAACACGTCGCCCTTCGCGTTTACCTGGTCGAACAAGAGCGTGTTCACGTTCAAGCAATTCCTCTACCAGGCGGGTGGCCAGCTGTTCAACGATAGCAACGAGCCCGTCTTCGTCGACGGGGGGATGGACGTCATGGATTTCTTCACGAAACTCCGCACGCAGGACCTGATTCCCGATGGCATCTCCAGTATGGGCGAGGGTGGCGCTGGCGACACGTTCATCGCCGGCCAGCTAGCCTCCGTGGAGTCGTGGACGCCGCTGGGCGCACGTGCACTCGACGCCGACGGGTGGGGCAAGGACCGTCTCGCCAGTGCGAAACCCCCGAAAGGTCCCGACTCCCGTGCGACGTTCCAGGACACGAACGGTATCAGCGTCTCGGCGTTCTCCGAGAAAAAACGGGCTGCCAAGAAGTTCGCTCAGTTCATGACGACGACGAAGTCGTCGAAGACGAACATGAAGGTGGAGGGCAACCCCGCGGTCATCCCGTCGGTGTACGACTCCGAGGAGATCCAGAGCCAGTACCCGTCGTGGCTGCTCGAGGACATGAAGTTCAACCTCGAACACGCAAAGAGCGAGACGTATCTCGCCCAACCACAGGTCGACGACTACCTCGCCGAACAGATCACGCCCGCGCTTCTGGGCGACAAGGACCCACAGAAGGCTCTCGAGACGGCACAGAGCAACATCGAGCGGCTGTATCAGGACATCGGGTTGCTCTGATCGGGACCCGTCACAGAATCGCCAACTAATCACACAGCGACCCTTACCACATGTCGACAGAAAAACAATCACTGCGACGCAAACTCGACCGGCTGTTCGTCCCCTTGACGGTCGGCCCGACGATGCTCTGGATAGCCGGCATCATCGTCTACCCGACCCTGAAGTTACTCTGGAGCAGCGTCTTCTGGACGAATCCGATAACCAGTCAAAAAGAGTTCGTCGGCCTTCGGAACTTCAAACGACTCATCTTCGCCGAGGGGGGCAGCGGGACGTTCCTCGGCCTCGCACCGGACTTCGTTTCGATTACCTGGCACACGTTCGTCTACGTCGGGCTGAGCGTGAGTATCTCGTTCGCGCTGGGACTGGGCATCGCGCTCCTTCTCGACAAAGACCTCAAGGGACGCGGGTGGTTCAGGACCGCCGTCATCGTCCCGTGGATTCTCCCCTACGTGATGAGCGGGCTGATGTGGCGCTGGATGTTCAATTCGGAGTACGGCGCCATCAACGGGATACTCACCCAATCCGGCCTCCTGTCCAGCAAAATCGCGTTCTTCTCGGACGGGACGCTGTCGATGATGGCGCTCGTCATCGCGGACATCTGGGTGTTCACGCCCTTTATCATCATCATCCTGCTCGCGGGGCTCCAGAACGTCCCAGAGCAGTTGTACGACGCCGCCGAAGTCGACGGCGCCGGGAAGATATCGCGCTTCGTGAACGTCACGTATCCGTTCCTGAAGCCGTCTATCCTCGTTGCCCTGACCATCCGAATCATCTTCGACATCCGCGCGCTCGACCTCGTCTGGGTCATGACCCAGGGCGGCCCGGGGAAGTCGACGGAAGTCTGGGCCTCCTGGCTCTACCGCACCGCACAGGTATTCAACCGCCCCGGAGAGGGTGCAGCACTCGGTGTCGTCCTGCTCGCGGTCACGTTCATGATCGTGGCACTGCTGTACAAAGTCTTCGGTGAGTCACCCTACTAACAATGAGCACGAAACAATCCACTCTCGGCCAACTGATAGCGGCACTGGGACTGGACACCGAAAACGAGTGGTCCCACGTCGTCCGCGAGCGCCTCGTCGCGTACGCACTGCTGGGGCTGTACGTCTTCGTCATCTGGTTCCCCATCTACTTCATCTTCATCACGAGCATCAAACCGACGTCGGCGGTGCTGGACATCCCGATATCCTTCGTCCCGACCCAGCCGACGGTCAGCAACTACGTCGAGATATTCCAGAACCGGCCGTTCGAACTGTACACGCTGAACAGCCTCATCGTCGCGAGCACCACCACCATCATCTGTGTCACGCTCGGGACGGTCACCGGCTACTCGTTCTCCCGGTACGACTTCGTGGGCAACAAGACGCTGTTGCTCTCCATCGTCGGCGCACGCATGATTCCGCCCATCGCGCTCATCGTGCCGTTCTTCAGCATCATGTCGAACCCGCCGCTCGTCGGCGGCCTGACCGGGAGTCTGTACGACACGCGCATCGCGCTGATACTCACGTACACGTTCTTCAACCTCCCGTTCGCCGTCTGGATAATGAAGAACTACTTCGACGGCGTCCCCGAGTCGCTGGACGAACAGGCCCGTATCGACGGCTGTTCGCGCTGGGAAGGGTTCGTCAAGATCATCCTGCCGATGGCGAAACCCGGCATCGCCGCGACGGCGATTCTCGCCTTTATCTTCTCGTGGAACGAGTTCGTCTTCGCACTCGTTCTCACGTCTTCGGAACAAGCACAGACCCTGCCCATCGCCGTCTCGCTGTTCGTCGCGGACGACTTCGTCGACTGGGCACACCTCGCCGCAGGCGGGATGATCGCGGCCCTGCCCGGCATCCTGTTCGGCCTGTTCTTCCAGCAGTACATCGTGAGCGGACTGACCCAAGGAGCTGTCAAGGAGTAACCAACAATGGCACACGTAGAACTCAACGACCTCGTAAAGGAATTCGACGACGTCACCGCAGTCGACGGCATCTCGCTGGACATCCCCGACGAGAGCTTCACCGTCTTCGTCGGCCCCTCCGGCTGTGGGAAGACGACGACGCTGCGCCTCATCGCCGGCCTCGAACGCGCCACGGACGGCGAGATTAGCATCGGCGACGAAGTGGTCAACGACCGGCGCGCGTACGAACGTGACATCGCGATGGTGTTCCAGAACTACGCGCTGTACCCCCACAAGACCGTCCGCGAGAACATGCGCTTCGGGCTGGAACAGCACGACACGCCCGAGGACGTCATCACGGAACGGGTCACCGAAGCCGCAGAGCTCCTGCAGATACAGGACTTGCTCGAACGCAAGCCCTCGGAGCTCTCCGGCGGCCAACAACAGCGCGTCGCGCTCGGCCGAGCCATCGTCCGTGACCCCGCAGTGTTCCTGATGGACGAACCGCTGTCGAACTTGGACGCGAAGCTCCGCGTGCAGATGCGCGCGGAACTGAACAAACTCCACGAGGAGCTATCGACGACGACGGTGTACGTCACCCACGACCAAGTGGAAGCGATGACGCTGGCCGACCAGATAGCCGTCATGGACGACGGGCAGATACAGCAGGTGGGCGCGCCCACGCACGTCTATTCGAACCCGCGCAACATGTTCGTCGCCGGGTTCCTCGGGTCCCCCAGCATGAACTTCATCGAGGGGACGCTCGAACGCGACTCCGCAGAGAAGCTACAACTCGACATCGGGACGGACACCCACGATATCCCCGACGAGTTCGCCGACGAACTGGAGGCGTATCTGGACGATCAGGTCGTGCTGGGTATCCGCCCCGAGAACATCTCGCTCAATCAGGACGGCATCGCCGCGAACGTCCACCCCGCCACCGTACAGGTCGTCGAACCGCAGGGCGAGAAGACGGTCCTCGAACTCGACCTCGACACCGGCCAGACCATCAAGGCCGCCGTCGACCCGGACACGACGGTCCAGATGGGCGACAGCGTCAACCTCAGATTCGACCGCGACTCGCTCCAGTACTTCGACCCCCAGACCGGGGAGTCCCTGACCTACGAGTCGAAGTCCGAGCAGAAACTGACCGCCTGACGATGCGACCAGACACCACCCGTAGCCTGTCACGCGTTACACTGGCTGCGTTCGGCATCGCCGGGATACTGGCAGCTATCGCCGTGTACGACTACGCGACTGGTGTCCACGGCGGCGCTATCGTCAGCAGCCTTGGGACGATCGTCGCGACGCTGTTTGGGGTCCTCACCGAGTAATATGAGGAACGCATATTTATGAATACGACACAGACTGTAAATATAACGGCGTGCGGCGGACGAGGGTGTCCGTCGTAGACGTATGCAAGACCGAATATACCGATTCCGTCGGTGGAGCCTCTCGGTGTCGAGAATGTCGATTATAAACAAGGCTATACGCGTCGCTACTATAGCTACGAACCGACAACCGGCGCGTTCGATACGGAATAACTCGTGACTATGTTGCCCGAGGAACGACGAAAAGAGATAGTTCGAAAAGTAAACAGCAGTGACAGGGTCACAGTCGAGGAACTCACGGAGACGTTCGGTGTCTCGGGGGCGACGATTCGACGCGACCTGGCGTCGCTGGCCGAGGACGGTCTCATCGAGCGGTTCCACGGCGGTGCGCTCCCTGCCACGAACGGACGGGAGGACGTCACGGACACCCGAGTGACGAACAGCGTCGAGAACCCAAACGGGAAACGTGCCATCGCCGAACGGGCGGTCGAAGAGTTGAGCGACGGCGACGCCGTCTTTTTCGACACCGGCCAGACGACGATGGAAGTCGCGAGAGAGCTTCCGGAGTCGGTGTCGCTCCTCGTCGCGACGAACTCCCCGGAGAACGCGTTCGAACTCCGGAAAGCCTGCGGTGAGGTGAAAGTCGTCGGTGACTCGCTCCGACCGACATCGGATGCCCTCGTCGGTCCGAGCGGCGAGTCGTATCTGCGCAAGACGAACTTCGACATCGTCTTTCTCGAAACCGACGCCATCCAACAGGACGGGAGCCTCTCGGTGTCGAACGAGGACGAGGCCCGCATCAAGTCCTTGCTGGTCGACGGCGGCCATCGCGTCATCCTCGTCGCTGACGGGA
Organism: Haloarcula pellucida; assembly: GCF_014647235.1. Classification (GTDB taxonomy): domain Archaea; phylum Halobacteriota; class Halobacteria; order Halobacteriales; family Haloarculaceae; genus Haloarcula; species Haloarcula pellucida. Next base: position 205,548 of record NZ_BMOU01000001.1, on the reverse strand, counting down.
GCAAACTGGGCCAGCAGAGTTTCCGTGAGTTCGCTACCGTCGACGACATCGACGTGTTCATCACCGACGTCGCGTTGGGCGAGGATATGCGGGCCGTCTTCGACCGGGCCGGCGTCGACGTCGTCGACAATCTGGTCGTCGTGAGCTAACAGCCGGGTTTCGAAGCGGCCGTTAGCCGACCTGCGTTCTCGGCCCGGATAGACGAGCGTGGCGCGTCGTCCGCAGCGTGACGGTACGTAGCCGTCCTCGCAGCGGCCGGGAGAACCGTTCTCGTCTGCTGTTTGTCCTGCGGAGAGCGAGCGAGACGTCTCGAAAACCGAGCGAAGCGACGCCGGTCCTCAGTCGTCAGAGGAGGCCGCGAAGTCGGCCTCGCCGGCCTCGGCCGCGGGCGTCGCGGCGGCCGGCGGTTCGTTGCGCACGTCGTCGCGTTCGCGGTCGGAGATGACCTCCGCGTAGGCGTCGGGCATCACCATGGTGAAGTTGTCGAGTTCGGCGTCCCAGTCCGCTAGCAGTTCGTTCGCGCGGTCCGAGTCGGTGTAGGCCGCGTGGTTCTCGACGAGGCGAGTGATCATCTGGCGGTCTTTCGCCTCCAGCGTCTCGCGGATGGAGACCATGCCGGTGTTGGCCTGTTCGGCGAAGGACCCATCGGGGTCGTAGACGTAGGCGACGCCGCCGGACATCCCGGCCGCGAAGTTCTTGCCCGTCTCCCCGAGGACGACGATGGCGCCACCGGTCATGTACTCACAGCCGTGGTCGCCGACGCCCTCGACGACGCCCTTGATGCCGGAGTTGCGGACGCCGAAGCGCTCGCCGGCCATGCCGTTGATGTACACCTCGCCCTGGGTCGCGCCGTAGAGGGCGACGTTGCCGATGACGATGTTGTCGCTGGCCTCGTAGGGCGCTGCCTCGGGCGTGTTGACGATGAGTTTCCCGCCGGAGAGGCCCTTGCCGACGTAGTCGTTGGCCGTGCCGGTCAGTTCCATCGTCACGCCCTGTGCGAGGAACGCGCCGAAGGACTGGCCCGCCGTGCCGTCGAAGTCGACCCGGATAGTGTCGTCGGGCAGGCCGTCGCCGCCGTGTGCCCGGCAGATGCGGTTCGACAGCGTCGCACCGACCGCGCGGTTGACGTTGTCGATGCTCGTGTCGATGGCGACCGGTTCGCCGTTCTCGATGGCGGGTTCGGCCGCCTCCAGCAGGTCCCAGTCGAGTTGCTCGTCGACCTCGTGGTCCTGTTCGCGCTGTTTGTACCGGCCGTCGTTGTCGGCCGGTTCGGCGATGACCGAGGAGAGGTCGAGTTTCTTCGCCTTCGGTTGCGTGACGTCGTCGCGCTGGTCGAGGACGCCCGCGCGGCCGATCATCTCGTCGATCGTCTCGAAGCCGAGTTCGGCCATTATCTCGCGCAGTTCCTGGGCGACGAACGTCATGTAGTTGATGACGTGCTGTGGTTCGCCGGGGAACCGGCTCCGCAGGTTCTCGTTCTGCGTGGCGATGCCGACCGGACAGGTGTTCTCGTGACACTGCCGGGCCATCACACAGCCAGAGGTGACCATCGAGGCGGTCCCGAAGGTGTACCCCTCGGCACCCAGCAGGGCGGCGACGGCCACGTCGCGGCCCGTCTTCATGCCGCCGTCGGTGGTGATCTTGATGCGCGAGCGAAGCCCCGTCGCGCGGAGCATCTGGTTGGCCTCGGCGACGCCGAGTTCCCACGGCAGACCCGCGTTCTTGATGGACGTCTTCGGCGACGCCCCGGTACCGCCGTCGTGTCCCGAGATGTGGACCACGTCGGCGTTGGCCTTCGCGACGCCGGCCGCGATGGTGCCGATGCCGTCCTCGGCGACCAGCTTGACGTTGATGTCGGCCTCGGGGTTCGAAGCCTTCAGGTCGTGGATGAGTTGCTTCAGGTCCTCGATGGAGTAGATGTCGTGCAGCGGCGGCGGCGAGATGAGGCCGACGCCCGGCGTCGCGTAGCGGACGTGGGCGATCATCTCGTTGACCTTCTTGCCGGGGAGGTGGCCGCCTTCACCGGGTTTGGAGCCCTGTGCCATCTTGATCTGGAGTTCGTCGGCCGCAGCGAGGTACTCCGAGGTGACGCCGAAGCGACCGGAGGCGACCTGCTTGGTCGTACACTCCTTCTCGGTGTGGAACCGCTCGGGCGGTTCGCCGCCCTCGCCGGTGTTGGCGTTGGCACCCAGACGGTTCATCGCGATGGCGTTGTTCTCGTGCATCTCCGGCGAGAGCGACCCGAGCGACATCGCCGCCGTCTCGAAGCGCGTGACGATGTCCTCGACGGGTTCGACGTCCTCGATGGGGACGGACTCGCGGTCCGAATCGAGTTCGAGGAGGCCCCGGAGCGTCTGGAGCTGCTCGTTCTGGTCGTTGACGAGTTCGGCGAACTCCTTGTAGGTATCGTAGTCGCCCATCCGCACCGCCTGCTGAATCTTGCCGACCGTGTTGGGGTTCCACTGGTGGTGGATGCCGTTCGAACGGAACTCGTACTCGCCCTGCCGGGGCATCTCGGGTTCCTCCTCACTCCAGGCAACCTCGTGACGCTGGAGCAGGTCCTCCTCTATCTCCTCGATGCCGATACCCTCCGTGCGACAGGTGGTCCCCTCGAAGTACTCGGCGATGAAATCGGAGGAGAGGCCGACGGCTTCGAAGATCTGGGCGCCCTGATAGGACTCCACCGTGGAGATACCCATCTTCGCCATCGTCTTCAGCAGACCGTCCTCGACGGCCGTGATGTAGGCGTCGATGGCGTCCGAGAGGTCGGCGCCGTCCGGGCCGGCGACGAGGTCCTCGATGGTCTCGTAGGCGAGGTAGGGGTTGACCGCGCCCGCGCCGTAGCCGATGAGCGTCGCGAAGTGGTGGACGGCGCGCGGGTCGCCCGATTCGAGGACGAGGCCGACGTGGTTGCGCAGGCCGTTGCGGACGAGGTGGTGGTGGATACCACCGACCGCCAGCAGCGACGGAATCGGGACGCGGTCCTCGCCGGCCGCTTTGTCCGAGAGGACGATGATGTCGTGGTCCTCGGCCGCGGCGTCGGCCTCGGCGCGTGCGTCTTCGACGGCCTCGCGGAGGTCCGTGCCCTTCTCGTAGGTGATGTCGACGACCTTCGTCGACATGCCGTTCTCGTCGATGTCCTTGATGGCCTTCGTCTCGGCGTCGGTGAGAATCGGCGAATCGAGGACGAGTTGCCGGGCGTGCGCCTGCGTCTCGTCGAGCAGGTTGCGCTGGAAGCCCAGACGGGACTCGAGCGAGGTGACCAGTTCCTCGCGGATGTAGTCGAGCGGCGGGTTCGTGACCTGTGCGAAGAGCTGTTTGAAGTAGGTAAAGAGCGGGCGGTTGAACTGCGAGAGGACCGACAGCGGCGTGTCGTCGCCCATCGAGCCGACGGGGTCTTTCCCCTTCTCGGCCATCGGTTCGATGAGGTGGTCGACCTCGTCGTAGGTGTAGCCGTACATCGCCTGATGGCTCCGCAAACCGTCGACTTCGTGGCGCGGCGTGTTGTCAGCGCGGTCGGCGACGTCGTCGATGTCGACCTGCTCTTGTGCGACCCACTCGCCGTACTTCTCGTCGGCGATGTCGTCGAAGACTTCCTCGTCGGGGATGACGCGGCCTTCCTCGGGGTCGGCGAGGAAACACTGTCCGGGCTGGAGCCGGCCGCGTTCTTCGATGTCGCTGGCGTCGTGGTCGAGCGCGCCGGCCTCGGAGGACATGACGAGGGTGTTGTCCGAGAGGATGTCGTAGCGACACGGGCGCAGGCCGTTGCGGTCGAGGACCGCACCGATGCGGTCGCCATCCGTCGCCGCGACGAGTGCGGGTCCGTCCCACGGTTCGACGAGGGAGGCGTGGTAGTCATAGAAGTCACGCCGGTCGCCGGAGACGTTGTTCATCTCGCCGCGCCACGCCTCGGGGATGAGCATCCGGAGCGCGTGCGGGAGGTCACGGCCGCCCTGCAAGAGCAGTTCGAGCGCGTTGTCGACGCTCGCGGTGTCGGACTGGTTCGGGTCGTCGATGATTGGTTTGATGGTCTCGACGTCGTCGCCGAAGCGCTCGCTCTGGATGTCCGTCTCGCGAGCGCGCATCCAGTTGATGTTGCCCTGAATCGTGTTGAACTCGCCGTTGTGGATGATGCGGCGGTACGGGTGGGCGAGGTGCCACGCGCCGAGCGTGTTCGTCGAGAAGCGGGCGTGGACCATCGCGAACGTCGACTCGAAGCGCTCATCGGAGAGGTCCGGGTAGTACTCCGGTAGCTGTTCGGCCTTCAGCAGGCCCTTGTAGACGACGACGTCGGTAGCCAGCGAGACGACGTAGAAGCGTTCGTGGCCCGGCGGCTGTTCGGATTCGACGGTGTTCTCCAGCACGCGGCGGGCGACGTAGAGCTGGTTGTCGAGTTCCTCGCCGGTCTTCCCGTCCGTCGAGGTGACGACGAACTGGACGACGGCCGGTTCGGATTCGAGCGCCGTCGCGCCGATGTCACCGTTGTCGGTGGGGACGGTCCGCCACTCGAGGACGTCCAGCCCTGCACCGGCGAGTTCCGTCTCGACGAGGTCTTTCAGACCCCCGGTGGCCTCGTCGTCGTCCTTCGGCAAAAAGAGCGTCCCGACGGCGTACTCGCCCGGTGCAGGCAGGTCCGCGTCCAGTTCCTCGGCGAAGAACTCGTGTGGAATCTGGAGCATGATGCCCGCGCCGTCGCCGGTGTTTTGCTCGGCACCGGTGGTCCCTCGGTGTTCGAGGTTTTCGAGCAAGTCGAGCCCGTCCGATACCGTCCCGTGGTCGCTGCCGCCGTCGAGGTCCATGACGACCCCGACGCCGCAGTTCGACCGTGCGTCTGTCGGGTCCGCGAGCCCGGCCCCGCTCGCAGACTGATCGCTGTCGTGTCGCTCAACCATGTGTGCGCGCATCTATCGGGGACTCCCATAAGAGGATGTTCCTGAAGGTATTAGTGTTCTTTAGCCCCACATTAGGACATATATATTTGTAACGATAGTTGGCGCTGTATTGCGATTGACAAAGACGCCCACCGTCGTCGATTCGGAATCGTCGCCGAAGAGCCGGCAATTATTGCGCCGTCTGCCGGCCGATTAGCTCGGCGCGCGTGCCGGCGTCGGGTCCTCGATACCCGAGAGGTACGCAGTCAAATCCGTCGTCGTCAGCATCCCGACGACGCCTTCGGTGTCGTCGACGACGGGGACGTGGTGGATGCCGTGTTCGATCAGGAGGTCAGCGACGCTCTCGATGGACTCGTTGGCCGTCGTCGTCACCACGTCGGTAGTCATGTAGTCAGCGACAGAGAGCGTTCCCGTCGACTCGTCGGCCGCGGCGATAGCCACGAAGTCCGTCGAGGTGAGGATACCCGCGAGTTGGTCGTCGTCGTCCACGACGACCACGGAACTGATTCCCTCTTCGAGCATCAGTTCGGCAGCCGTCTCGGCGGGCGTCTCGGCAGAGACGGTCGTTACAGGTGAGGACATCAACCGTCCAACAAAGATGTCGTCCATGCCCATGTTTCACACACACGCAGGGATAAGGGTGTTGTTACCGACAGAGTAAGCCGCGTATACAGCGACACCGCCGCATCGGCCCCGATAGTCGTCGCCGAACCTGTTACCTTTCGGGAGAGTCCAGTCGCTGTCTGCCGTTTGTATGACCCGAGTCTGACGCCGATTTATATATGCCCGTGTAACAGTCCTCTGTGGGGGCACGGAGAAAGTCACACGCTCCCTGAGCCCCATCCTTTCCTGAACGGCCGCGTCGATACTACTGCTGGGTCACTTGTCGTACTCGTCCTTGTGCTGTCCCCGGATATTCACAAGTGCGAGGACGGACTCGCTAATCATCGCGAGCACTGCCGGGACGAACACCGCGATCAGTGCGTGGTGGAGTTCGACGCCGGTGATGAGCGAGGGGTTGATAGCCGCCGACTGGTTCGGACTGACGATGGCGACGGCAAACAGGAAGACCCCCGCGTGGAACGTCGATACCGTGAACGCGTATCCGAAACTCTGGACCCGTTTGCGACCGCCCTCTTGGAGGCGTCCGAACGTTGCCAGACTGGCGAACCGAATGACGAGGTTCAACACGACCGCAGTGAGATATATCGAGAGGATGGTTTCGGCGGTGACTTCCACGTCTTGAACGAGGTAGCCGACGGTCACTGCGACCGAGAGAAACAGCGACGCGATGATCGTGTACTTCGTGACGTGCCAGACTTTGATCCAGAAGGACTCCCCGCATTTCTCTATCTGGATGTCCTCGTCCTTCGTAATCCGATAATACACCCTGTGAAACCACCCGCCGGGATCTGCGAGTTCGTGGTACTGCGTACACTTGAAGTAGATGTGATGTGCCCAGCGAATGGCGAGCAGTGAGACGATCGGGAGCAGGAGTAGAAACTCGACGAACTGCCTGTTCATGTCGCCCGTAGCGCTGACCGCGAGACATCCACCATGTTGGCCCCCACCCAGCGAAGTCAGTTGTTGAGGACGTGTTTCTTGTACTCTTCGTCGACCGTCGCCTCGATATTCCCGCCGAGTAACATACTCATCCCACCGAGTCCGCCGACGGCCGGACCGAGAATGATACCGCCCGCACCGCCGAAGTAGGTCAGCACGAAGGCCATCAGCGTCAGGAATCCGCCGATCTGTAGGCCGAGTGCGATTTTCGCAGTGAGGAGATTGTTAGCGACGATAGAGTAGAGCGTCGGAATCAGCGCCATGGGTAGCTGTGTCGAGTGTCGTATCCCTTTGATAAGAAAGTTGTGTAATCGGCACACGCGTTGCCGGAGCGCGCGGCCTCGACCTCCCTGACGGGCACTCTCTCCGCATCCCGAGGGGTCCATCGGAAGACATATCGGCCGGGTTACACCGAGCCATCGGCCGTCGAAGGCCGGACCCGCTCGAAAGACCGTACGGCCAACAGCGCGTTGAGACGTACGCCGTCCGACCGTTTTCGTCGCTGGGTGCCTCGTTGCACTCGCCACCACTCCTCGAAAAACGTCGATGAAAAACGCTGCCCCTCGCTCCGGTCGGGTCAGTACAGACTCAGTAGCTCTTCGCGAAGTACGCCGTCTCCTCGGCGTCCTCACCGCAGATGGCACACTCGTCGTGGACCGGTTCCTCGTCGCGGTCCAGCGGGACCATCACGATTTCGGCGGCGATGGCCTCCTTGATAGGGTCCTCACAGTCCTCGTCACCACACCAGCCACACTTGACGTAGCCGCCGTGCTGGCCGATGGTGCCGAGAATCTTCTCGCGGGACTCGGCCTTACGAATCTCGCCCTCCAGCGTCTCCTCGGCGCTGGCGTACAGTTTGGCGTGGACGGTGTCGAGGTGGTCCGCGACGGTATCGTCGATGTCTTCGCGGTCGACCGTCTCGCTCTCGCCGTCGGGGCGATGGACCAGCGTCGCCTCCTCGTCGTCGACCTCGTGGGGGCCGACTTCGATTCGGAGCGGGACGCCGTTGAGTTCGTGTTCGTTGTACTTGAAGCCGGGATTGCGGTGGTCCCGGTCGTCGAGTTCGACCCGGATGCCCGCCGCCTCCAGTTCGGCGGCGAGGTCCGCGGAGTACTCCAGCACGTCGTCTTTGGTGTCTTCCTGCCAGATTGGGACGACGACGACCTGCGTGGGGGCGAGCGCGGGCGGGAGCACCAGTCCTTGGTCGTCCGAGTGAGTCATGATGAGCGCGCCCATCGCGCGCCACGAGAGGCCCCACGAGGTGGTGTGAGCCACCTTCTCCTCCTCGCTCTCGTCGGCGTAGGTGATGTCGAACGCTTCGGCGAAGGAGGTGCCCAGATAGTGGGAGGTCGCGGCCTGCACGGACTTTCCGTCGGGCATCAGCGCCTCGACAGTCGTCGTGGTGTGGGCGCCGGGGAACTTGTCGTGTTCGGGCTTGCGGCCCTTCAGTGGCGGCATCGCCATGACCTCCTCGTAGAGTCGCTCGTACTGGTCCAGCCGGGTCATCGTCTCGTCCCACGCGCCCTCCTCGTCGGCGTGGGCCGTGTGGCCCTCCTGCCAGAGGAACTCCTTGGTGCGGAAGAACGGCTTGGTCTCGGTGGCCTCCCACCGGACGACCGAACACCACTGGTTCAGGCGCATCGGGAGGTCGCGGTGCGAGCGGGTCCACTGGGCCATGAACGGCGCGATGATGGACTCGCTCGTTGGTCGGACTGCCAGCCGTTCCTCCAGTTCCTCGTGGCCGCCGTGGGTGACCCACGCGACCTCCGGGTCGAACCCTTCGACGACGTCTTTCTCCCGTTCGAGATAGCTCTCGGGGATGAAAAGCGGGAAGTACGCGTTCTGGACGCCGGTGTCTTTGAACCAACCGTCGAGGTGACTCTGGATGCGTTCCCAGACGGCATAGCCACGCGGGCGCGTGACGATGAACCCGCCCATCGGGGCGTAGTCCGCGAGGCCGGCCTTCTGGACGACCTCGGCGTACCACTCGCCGGGTGAATGCTCTTTGCTCTCCGTGATGCCGAGTTCCTGCTCGCCGCTCATTACCGGAATCGTGGCCCACGCCGCTAATAAACTCCCCGAAGGGTCGGGGCGGTGTGTCACTACGCGCCGAGGGTCGTCAGCGACGCCACCGAGTCGGCGACTCGCCGCCCCATGTCCGTTCCGGCGAACGTCGGGACGGGCGTCGTCCGGAGCGCGTAGAACTCGCCGTCCTCGCCGCGGGTGAAGTCCACGCCGACGGCCCGCGCGCCGAACCGCTCCAGTAGCTCACGGACGCGCGTGGCCAGCATCACGTCGACGTCGGTCTGTGACACCGGTTCGCCCGTACCCGAAAGCGAGGTCCGTATCGCCAGTGCGCGGACGTGCGTCTCCCGTCCGTCGTCGACGGCGTAGTAGCGGTGGTCGACCGGTTCGGTCCGGACCGACTCGACGTAGAACGACGGCCGCTGTCTCCCCGTTGGCCGACGGCGCCACGCGAACGGACTGGCCGCCTCGAACCCCGTTTTCGGGCCGTCAAAGTGGACGTCGGGGACGCGACACCCGATCGCGTCCAGCGCGTCGAGTGCAACGACGCGGGAGGCGAAAGCCGTCGTCGAGAGGAACCCGTTCCACGTCGGGACGTCTCGCTGGTCCGCATAGCGGAGGGCCCCGAACGACTCCGGGTGTAGCACGCCGTTAACGAGGGCTTCGAGGCCGTCGACATCGGCCCGGCAGATCGGGTCGGTCGGCCGGAGGAACTCGATGTCGAACCCCCGCGCGGCCAGTCGTTCGGCGACCGGCCAGAAGGTTGGGTGGTCCGGTTCACACACGAACCCGATACTGACCATACCGTCGACTCTCGCGGACGGCGTAAAAAAGTCAGCCAGAACCGAGGGAGTCAGGTGGCTTCGCCGTCTAGAGGCCACCATGAACTGGCCGGGTCATCTGGGGTTCCATCTGGGCGACGTCCACGTCGGCTTCGGCGCCGTCCTCCTCGTCTCCGGCGTCGCGACGGCGACCCTCTGTGCCCTCGGACTGGCCGCCTACCGTCGGCGCGGGTCGCGGGCGTACCTGCTCGTCGCGCTTGCCCTCAGCGCGCTCGTCGCTCGGCCCCTACTGGCCGGATTATCCATGGTCGGCGTCGTCAGCCCCGACAGCCACCACACGCTCGAACACGCCGCCGACGCACTCCTCGTCGCGCTGGTCTTAGGTGCCGTCTATTATTCCAGACGGATCGAGAAACGACTGGATAACGAGGGATATGAGTAACGAGACGCGGCGGCTGATTCGGGACCGCATCGACCGCGACCCGGGCATCCACTTCCGGGCACTGACCAGAGCGCTGGACCTCGCGACGGGGCAGGTCCAGTACCATCTGCGGCGACTCGACGACGTCACCGCCGAGACGGTCAACGGCCGGACGCACTACTATCCGCCGGAGTACGACGGCTGGGAGCGACGAGTCATCGCCCTGCTCCGCCGCGAGACGGCCCGGGACGTCGTCACGACACTGTTCGAGACGGACGGCGCCCGGCCCGACGCCGTCGCCGACCGCCTCGGCATCGCCCGGAGTACGCTCGAACACCACCTCGACGGTCTGGTCGAACACGACGTCGTCGAGAAGCGCCGCGAGGCCGGCCGCGTCACCCTCGAACTCGTCGACCCTGCGGAGACGGCCAGATTGGTCCGGGAACTGGACCCGAGTCTCCCGGCGCGGCTCACCGACCGGTTCGAGCGGTTGGTCGACAATCTGCTCGAAAGTCCGGAGTGAAGCAGACGGAAGCGGGCCTTCGACGGGTTCGAGCCCGCGAGACGTCGCGTTCGGCTGGTGTACCAGAATCCAGTAATGGGTCGCCACCCTAGGCCGGAGCAATGACAGACCGCGGTATCTCACGACGCGAGTTCGCGAAGAGCGCCGTCGCCATCGGTGGGACGGCCGCGCTCGCCGCCTGTCTCGACCGTGGCACGCCCGACGTACCCGAGGGGACCGACGACATCGCCAGTCTGCCGGCCCGCCAGCACGCGTGGAACGACGCGCTGGCGACCGACGACGCCGGCAACCCGCGGATGGCGCGCCACCACGTCCTCCTGTTGCTCGACTACGAGCGTGACGGGAGGCCGACCGACGGCGACCGGAGGCAGGTGGAAGACGCGCTGTCGACGCTGGAGCAGGCCTACGAGTGGAGCAACGACGGCCTCCTGTTCACGCTCGGCTACGGCCCGACCTACTTCGACCGGTTCGAGGCGAACCCGGCGGGCGTAGACGTACCGGAGCCGAAAGCACTGGCCCCCTTCGAGGACCCCGAACCCGACACGCCCGACGCGCTCCTCCATCTCGCCAGCGACCACGAGAGCGTGGTGCTGGCCGCAGAAGAGGCGCTGAAGGGGACCCGAAAGACGGTCAACGACCACGAGATGTCGACGACGTTCGAGGGCGTGTTGTCCGTGGCCGACCGCCGGACCGGGTTCGTCGGGACCGGCCTGCCCGCCGAGAAGCAGGACGTCGACGGCATCCCCGACTCCGAACCCGTCCCCGAGGAGGCCCCGCTGTTCATGGGGTTCAAGTCCGGGTTCAAGGGGAATCAGGCCACCGAGGACCGCGTGACCGTCGACGCCGGCCCCTTCGCCGGCGGCGCGACCCAGCATCTCTCGTTCATCCGCCTGCACCTCCAGCAGTGGTACGAACAGGACTCCCGCGAGCAACGGGTCTCGAAGATGTTCTGTCCCGCCCACGCGGACGAGGGGAAAGTAGAGGGCGTCGGCGAGAACCTCGGCACCGACAGCGCCATCGAGGAGTGTCCCGAGGACGCCGTCGAGAGCGGCCGCCGAGAGGGCGTCGTCGGCCACTCACAGAAGCTCTCGCGCGCTCGCGAGGACGACAGCCCCACCATCCTCCGCCGGGACTTCGACTCGACGGACGGCGGCGAGGCGGGCCTGCACTTCCTCTCGCTCCAGCAGTCCATCGAGGACTTCGTGGCGACCAGAGAGGCGATGAACGGCACCGACGTGGCCGAGAACTCCGCGGTCGGGCAGCGTACCAACAACGGCATCCTCCAGTACATGACCGTCGAGCGCAGGGGGAACTACCTCCTGCCGCCGCGGAATCTCCGGGCGCTCCCCCCGGCCGACCCTGCCTGATTCGCCCACCGTACCAGAATCGTCTTTGAAAGCAGGCGGCTACCCGACTGTATGAACCGACGACGGTTTCTCGCCAGCACCGGTCTCGCCGGTGCGTCGCTCGTCGCTGGCTGTGGGTCCTTCCAGAGCCAGTCGACACGCTCGCCGCCACTCGTGGAGAATCGCCCCGACGCCACCTACCGCCCGACCCACGTCGAAGGGATGGGGATGGCCGGGATGGCACAAGCGGGCGACTACATGGTCGGCCTCGGCTACTCGTTTCCCCACCGCTTCTGGACCGTCACGGGCACCGACACCGAACGCGTCGACATCCGCGACGCCGACAGCATCCACCTGATGGCGACGGTGTGGGACCCGGAGACGGAGATGGTCCTGCCCATCTCGGCCGGCGTCGCTATCACCATCGAACGGGACGGCGAGACGGTCGACGAGAAATCGCCGTGGCCGATGATCTCCCAGAGTATGGGCTTTCACTACGGCGACAACTACGAACTCGACGGCGACGGTCTCTACACCGTCCGCGTCCGGGTCAACGCCGTCTCGGACCGCCGTCTGGGCGCCTTCGCCGGGCGGTTCGACGACGCCGCCGAGACGAGCGTCGAGTTCGACTTCGCACAGTCGGCGCTCGACGAACTCTCCTACGAGGCGTTCTCGGAGACACAGGGCGAACGCGGTGCCGTCGACCTGATGGAGATGTCGATGCGTCCCGTCTCCCAGACGCCGGTCGCGGACGAACTGCCCGGGACGCTACTCGGGACGAAGAAGGGCAGCGACGGGGTGTACGCCGCGACGTGGCTCTCCGAGGCCGACTTCCTCGCCGACGGCGAGTCGTATCTGGCCGTCTCTGTCCGCACGCCGTACAACCGCGTTCCCCTGCCGATGATGTCCCTCGATGGAACCGTCGAGACGGGCGGCGAGACGGTGTTCGACGACGCGCTTGGCGCGGCGCTCCACCCCGACCTCGGCTACCACTACGGCGCCGTCGTCGAGACGGCCGAGTCGGACCCCTCGGTCGGCGTCGACGTCGTCGCCCCCTCGCAGACCTCCCGTCACGAGGGGTACGAGACGGCCTTCCTAGCGACGCCGTCCTTCTCGTTCTAAGCCGAACGGACTCTCGTCCGCCTGCCACGGCCACCCCGGCAATCGCGTCTGGACGCCCGCGGCCAGCGCCGCGTCGAGGTCGTCCGCCCCAGCGGCGTCGCCCGCGGCCCCGTGGGTCCGCACGTCGGCGACGTGGAACGTGGCCTCCGCGAGCAATCGGAGCGGCTGGTCGCCCGCGAGCATCCCCGCGAGTTCGCGCCCGAGCAGTTCGTCGACGACGAACCCCGGGTAGTCGCCCTCGACGTCGAGGTCCCGGAGCAGACGGACGAGCGCCGCGACGTTGACCGCCCGGTCGCCGTCGGCGAACACCGCCTCGACGGCCTCGCGGTACGCTCGCTCGTCGATGGCGTCGACGTCGACGCCGAACAGGTCCCCGAGGTGGTCCCGGGTGTCGTTGACCAGCGGCACGACCACGTCGGCCCGTTCGAGGGTCCACTCGTACTCCTCGGCGACGACGGCAGGTGTGACGTGCATGAGGGTATCCTCGCGGCCCGACGCCTTCGGTGTGGCGGCGCGGACGACTCGGGCCGGTCCAGTGCCGAGGCCAGCGCGTATCGGGAACACGAGACTTATTCCGTGGGCGTTCGTCGCTCCGCCGACGATGGTCCCTCCAACACGCCGCCGCGTCCTCCACGGAGCCGCAGGCCTCGCGAGTGCGCTCGCAGGGTGCGGTGGGTTGCTCGACGGTACCGGCGAATCGAGTCGAACGTCGCCGACCGCCACCGCCGGCGAAAGCGACTTCGCCGGGTCCGAGTCCGACCCCGAGAACCTCGCCATCCGGGCCGACACCGACCGGCCGCCAGTCTGGCTCGCAGACCCCGACCAGGCGGACGGCGGGCGACCCACCGAGTCGGAACACTCGTACCTCCGGACGAACGCCCTCGTCGACAGCCGCGAACGCGCCGACCGCGTCGCCGTCGCCGACGTCCCCGGTGCGGACCGCGTCGGGGCGTTCCTCGACGCCACCGCGTTCGACAGCGAGACGGTGTACGTCGAGACGCATCAGGTCGGCGAGTGCTTCCGCCTCGAACTCTGCAGTGTCTCGTGGCGGCCGGACGAGGTCCAGACAGACTACGCGCGCGTCACCCGTCCCTACGACGAAGCCTGCCGGGCCGACCGGAAGGTGTTCGCGGTTCGACTCGTCAGGATTCCGGCCGCCCTCGACGCGGATTCGGTGAACGGATTCGGCTCCTCGATCGGGTCCGGAAGCTGTGACCGCGGCCCGATGGCCGACTCGGAGATGGCTGCCGCGAGTAGCGACGACGCAACGGCGACTGAACCCTCCGAGCAGTCGACGGAGACGACGGAGGGGTCACAGTGACGGACCCGGCTGCGGGGCAGACCCGACGGGGGTTCCTCGCCGTCGTCGGCGCGAGCGCACTCGCCGGCTGTGGTGCCGTCGAACGCTTCGCCGACGGCGACGAGCCGACCATTCGGAGTCACGAGCTACCGGACGTCGACACCGGCGACGACGAGCGCCCGCACCACCTGCTGTTTCCGGCCGTCCCGGTCCCTATCGAGGACGCGTATCTCGGGGCCGGACGCGACCGGACCACGGAACTCCTGTCCGGCCTGCCGACGCCGCTGGGCCCCGACGAGATACCCAACGGGCACATCCGCGAACACGTACTCGACGCAGCCGACCACGCGACCGAGGACATCGACGACGCCCGGCGGGCCGAGACGGGGCTGATGGCGTTGCGGGCGATCCGTGAGAGTCGACAGAACGCCCGCTACGCGGCGGAAGGCTGGCGGTTCGTGAGCGAGGGGCGGCGGGCCGCTCCCCTGCGCGAGGAGTACCGGAACGCGGTCGCCGAGGCGCGGTCGTTCGACTCCGAGTACACCTACCTCGGCGACGACCCGGTGCGTGCAGCGCTCGTCCACGCCCGCATCGAGACGGCGCTCCGACGCGCGACCGACGACGAGGGACCCTCGGTCAACCACGACGGATCGGCGCTACTGACCGTCGCGGAGTGGGGCGAGGCCGCCGAGTCCGCCCACGTGTACCTCGACGACGCCCGCCACCTCGACGCGCAGTTCCGGGCCTCGCTCCCGGCCGATGCGGGCACGGTCGAAGCACGGCTACGCGGCGCGGCCGAGGCGCTGTTGGCCGACCTCCGCTCCCGGGCTGTCCCACCGGAACCGACCAGCGGGGACTGGGAGGCCCCCGAGCGTGTACGGTGGGAGGTCAGAGACGAGGCCGTCGACGGGACCACTCGGGTTTCGGAGGCCGCCGGACCAGCGAGCGCGCTGCTGGACGCGACCGGCCGCCTCGCCGGGTTCGGCGCGCTGGAGCGGGTCCGACAGCGAATCGAGGAGGGCGAACAGTTCCGCGTCGAGAGCGCCGCCGACGTTCGTCGGTTCAGGCAGACCGCCGTCGACGCACTGCAGAGCACGCTCGGGACGGGGCCGACACCGGGGCTGGTCCGGACCGTGCTCACGAACGCCGCCGACCGGGTCTGGAGCGCCGACTGGGAACTGAGTCGCGCCCAAGGGGACGTCCGCCCCGCGCAACTGGCCGACCCAGTCTCGGAGTACGTCGTCGCGACCGCACTGGCACGGGCAGCACCGGATGCGGCCGAACGGACCGTCGACGCCCTCGAATCAGCCTGACCACACAGACAGCGTCGGCCTCCGACCGCTCCGGAGTGCGAAGTCTTTAATAATTCGAGCGGGGTACTGACGTGTACAATCGGTTTTCCGGGCAGTTCTCCGCCTGGAGGTCGTTCACCGAACAACGGACAACTGTATGACCGTACCAGACACTCGGTCCAGACCGACCCGCGACGGAGTACACGCCACCAGCAGGCCGCCCGCCCGTTCTACACTATGAGCACGGTAGACAAGCAACTCGAAGACGTACGCGCAACGATCGACGAAGAGGTTCCGAACCACATCTCCATCTCCGACGTCACCTACGAGGGACCGGAACTGGTCATCTACACGCGTGACCCAAAGGAGTTCGCCGCCGACGGTGACCTCGTCCGCCGACTGGCGTCGAAGCTCCGCAAGCGCATCACCGTCCGACCCGATCCGGACGTGCTGACGCGACCGGAGACCGCAGAGGAGCGGATTCGTGAGATCATCCCCGAGGACGCCGGCGTCAGCGGCCTCCAGTTCCTCGCCGACACCGGGGAAGTCCTCATCGAGGCCGAGAAACCGGGCCGGGTCATCGGCCGGCGCGGCGAGACGCTGCGGGAGATAACCAAGGCGGTCGGCTGGACGCCGGACGTGGTTCGCACGCCACCCATCGAGTCGCCCACCGTCTCGAACGTCAGGGACTTCCTCACGCAGGAACGCGACGACCGGCGGGACATCCTCGAACGCGTCGGCCGCCAGATTCACCGCGACCCCATGTCCAGCGAGGAGTGGGTCCGCGTCACGACCCTCGGCGGATGCCGGGAGGTCGGCCGTGCGGCGTACATCATCTCGACGGCCGACACGCGCATTCTCGTCGACTGCGGTGACAAACCCGGCGAGCGAACCGAACAGCCGTATCTCGACGTTCCCGAAGCCATCGGATCCGGTGCGTCCTCGCTGGACGCCGTGGTCCTCACTCACGCCCACCTCGACCACGCGGCGCTGGTTCCCCTCCTGTTCGAACACGGCTACGACGGCCCAATCTACTGTACGGAACCCACGCGGGACCTGCTCGGCCTGATGACGCTCGACTACATCGGCCGCGCCGACGCCGCCGGCCGCAAGCGCCCCTACGAGACCGAGATGGTCCGCGAGGCGGTCAAACACTGCATCCCGCTCGAGTACGGCGACGTCACCGACATCGCGCCGGACGTGAAACTCACGCTCCACAACGCCGGCCACGTACTCGGTAGCTCTGTGGTCCACTTCCACATCGGCGACGGCCTCTACAACGTCGCGTTCTCCGGGGACATCCACTACGACAACACCCGCCTGTTCGACGGCGCCGTAAACGAGTTCCCCCGCGTCGAGACGCTCGTCCTCGAATCGACCTACGGCGGCCGCAACGACTACCAGACCGACCAGGACGACTCCGAGCGAAAGCTCAAGCGACTCGTCTCAGAGGCCGCCGACCGCGAGGGGACCGTGTTCGTCCCCGTCCACGCCGTCGGCCGCGCACAGGAACTGATGGTCGTCTTAGAAGAGGCGATGCGCGAGGGCGACGTCCCCGAGATGCCCGTCTACCTCGACGGGATGATCTGGGAGGCCACGGCGGTCCACACGACCTACCCCGACTACCTCCGCGACGACGTCAAAGACCGCATCCACGACGCCGACCGCAACCCCTTCCTCGCCGACGAGTTCACGCCCGTCGAGGACGGCGACGACCGCGCGGCCATCGCCGAACGCGAGGAGGCCAGCGTCGTCCTCGCGCCGCCGAGCATGCTCACCGACGGCCCCGCCCGGACGTGGCTCGGACACCTCGCACCCGACCCGGACTCGACGCTCGCTTTCGTCGACTATCAGGCCAAGGGGACGCTGGGCAAGCGCATCCAGCGGGGTGCCGACGAGGTACGCATCGACGGCGACAGTCTATCGGTAGAGATGCGCGTCGAGACGATAGACGGGTTCTCCGGCCACGCCGACCGGCAGGGCCTAGAGAACTTCGTGAAGACGATGCATCCCCGCCCGGAGAAGGTGCTCTGTGTCGACGGCGACGAGTCCGCCACGCAGGACCTCTCCTCGGGGCTGTACCACGACTACAACGTCCGTACCTTCACCCCGGAGAACTTAGAGACGTTCCGGTTCGTCTAGGGAACCCACTTTTTACAGTCGTTCGAGAGTGTGACGCTCTGACGGTGAAACCGCTCGCCGACGGCGAGCGGTATGCTCCCCACACCACGCTCGTCACTGCCTGCCCTCCCCCGTTCGCCAGCGACGGAGCGCTGGCGAGGCCATCGCCGACCGGTCCCACTGACCGCACCCGCCACCGCACGTAACGCTTTTTCCGGCGGCGCGCACTCTCACTGTCGTGAACAGCCGGAACGGTGGCACTGGGGTCTCGCTCGACGCTCGGTCGCTCCTCGCGTTCGGAACGCTGGTCGCGCTGGTCGCTACCGCTGGGAGTCTCTATCTCTCGTTGGGGCTCGGGCTGACGCCGTGTCGGCTCTGCTGGTACCAGCGCATCCTCATGTACCCGCAGGTGGTCGTCCTCGGCGTCGCCGCCGTCGAGCGGCGTCCCGCGGTCGCACGGACGGCCCTGCCGCTCGTCGGTCTCGGCGGCGGCCTCGCGGCCTATCACTCGTGGTTGCAGGTGACCCAGACCACCTGTGGCATCGGCGCGATAAGTTGCGCACAGATTCAGTACCGCGTCCTCGGGCTGACGATTCCGAACCTCTCCCTGCTCGCGTTCCTCATCGTGGGTATCGCCGTCGCGGTGGCGTGGCGACGCGGGTGACCCGCTCGGGTTGCCGGGCGCCCCAGCGTTTTTATCGTCGGCCCCGTTGGAGCGGCTATGGAGTACACCAGACTCGGTTCGACAGGCACGACGGTCTCACAGCTCTGTTTCGGGACGTGGCGCTTCGGTCGCGAGACCGGTGGCGTCGTCGAGACAGACCGCGAGGAGGCTCACGAACTGCTCGATGCGGCGTGGGATCGGGGCATCAACTTCATCGACACCGCGAACGTCTACGGGAATCCCAACGGAACCAGCGAGGAGTTCATCGGCGACTGGCTAGCGGACTACGACCGCGAGGACGTCGTGCTGGCCTCGAAGGTGTACTTTCCCTTCGACGGTCGGGGTGAACCCGGCCCGAACGACTCCGGCCTCGGCCGCAAGCACATCCGCGCCCAGATAGAGGGGACCCTCGACCGGCTCGATACGGACTATCTGGACCTCTACTACATCCACCGCTGGGACGAGGACAGCGACATCGAGGAGACGCTACGGACGCTGAACGACCTCGTCCGCGAGGGCAAGGTCCACTACCTCGGCGCGTCGACGATGGCCGCGTGGCAACTGACGAAGGCCCTCTGGAAGTCAGACGTGGCGGGCCTCGAACGGTTCGAGGTGACCCAACCGCTGTTCCACGCGGGCTACCGCGACGACGTGAAAGACTACCTCGACGTCTGTGCGGATCAGGACATGGCCGTGTGTCCGTACTCCCCGCTCGCGGGCGGGTTCCTCACCGGGAAGTACGAGCGCACCGACGACGACGACCCGACGGCCTTCGAGGGACCGGAGGGCGCCCGTGGCTCGCTCGACGACCGGTTCGACGACTACTACCTCTCGGAACGCGGCTGGCACGTCTTGGACGAGATTCGTGCCGTCGCCGACGAACTCGACGCGACGCCGGCACAGGTGGCGCTCCGCTGGAACATCGAACAGCCAGACTTCACCTGCGTCCCCATCGTCGGCGCCCGCACCGTCGACCAATTAGACGAGAACGTCGGCGCGACGGACATCTCGCTGTCGGACGAGCAGTTCAACCGCATCGTCGACGCCCGCTACGCCGAGAGCGGCGAGCGGTGGGGTCACCGGGCCGAGTAGGTCGGCGACCACCGAGGAGTTCCCAGCCCATTCTTTTTCGTGTTGGGCGATAGATAGCCGAGGATGGCAACCGTCGCAGAGTTCACGATGCCGCCGGAGACGTTCCTGCTGGGAGCGGTCTTCGAGTCGTACCCGGACGCCGTCGTCGAGATAGAGCGCGTCGTCCCGACTGGATCGACCGTGATGCCGTACGTCTGGATAGCGGGCGTCGACGGCGAGACGGTTCGTGCGTTCCTCTCGACCGTCGAGGAGTTCGAGACAGTTACGCTGGTCGACAGCGTCTGCGGACGGTCGCTCCTCCGATGTACGTGCGTGGGGACCCACGAGGGACTCCTGGGAGCAATCGTCGACAGCGACGTGACGATGCTGTCGGTGGTCGGCACCGAATCGGGGTGGCGCGTCGACGTGCGTGGCGACGAACAGCGCGCGATTACGGCGTTCGACCGGGCCTGTCGAGACGCCGGTATCGTCCCGACGCTGTCGGAGTTGACCGACGCGAGGTCGGCGGCCATCGAGGGGGCCCCCGAACTGACCGACAGACAGCGCGAGGCGCTGACGCTCGCCCACGAACGCGGGTACTTCAGCGAACCCCGGACCACCACGCTAGAGGAGATGGCGACCGAACTCGGCATCTCTCGACAGGCGCTGTCGAACCGGCTCCGCCGAGGCTACCGGACGCTCGTCGAATCGCACGTCCTCGAGACGTGACTCGCCACGGGCGGTATCAAGAGATTACATAGTCAACCCGCTCTGCTTTACTGCTGTCGGGACTGTTTCGACTCGATGACCGACCGGACGCCATCGACTGTCCGCGGGCAGTCGGGGTACGACGCCGTCGCAGACGGCACGGCGTGTGACTTCACGGACGTATCGACCCACACACAGACACACGAGACCCGTGCGGAGTTCGACGCGACCACGGACCTCGCGAGCCTCGCGGTCCCCGAACTCGTGGGCCGCATCGAGGGAACAGACCCCTGTTCGTTGCCGTCGCTGTACGAGAGCGTCAACCCCGAGGCGCTGGACGAGTTGTTCGCCGACGACCGGGGAGCGAACTGCAACCTCTCGGTGACCTTCGACTACGTCGGGTACAGCGTGACGGTTCGCGACGGCGCGGTGTCCGTGTCACCGGCCGAGTAGTCCGTTACTCCGGCGCTTCGGCGGGGTCTACCACGTCTCCCGTCGCCGGATAGACGCCGACCTGCGCACACTGGTCCGCGAGCGGACAGGCTTCCGGGTCGTCCAGACACGCCGGCTTGCGTGCCGTGCAGTACTCCCGGCCGAACTGTATCATCGCCGTGTGACCGAAGCCGCACTTCTCTGGGGGGACGTCGCGTTCGATGTACTCCCGGACCGTCTCGTGGTCGGCGTCGGCGGGTGCCAGTCCCATCCGCCGGGCGATGCGGTGGACGTGCGTGTCGACGGGGAAGACGCCGCCGCGCCCGCCCGCGAACAGGAGGACGCAGTCGGCCGTCTTCGGCCCGACGCCGTTCATCTCCAGCAGGCGGTCCCGAACCTCGTCCGGGTCCGCCTCGCGGACGAACTCGTCGAAGTCGTCGGCGCCGCCGTACGCCTCGCAGACCAACTGGGCGATGGCGATTATCCGTTCGGATTTCTGGTTGTACAGGCCCGCCGACGAGATGGTCTCGGCCAGCGTCTGCTGGTCGGCCTCGGCGAGCGTCGCCGCGAGGTCACCGTCGTCCGCTCGCGGGTCGGTCCCCTCCCCGGCCGGACTGTCGGAGGCGCTTCGCGCCTCGCTCCCCCCATATCGCTCCATCAACGAGTCGTGTGCGGGTTGGCTGGCCTTGTCCGACGTGTTCTGGCTGAGAATCGTGCGCACCAGACACTCGAAGGCCGGCCGGCCGCCGTAGGTCTTCGTCCAGTACATCTCGCCGAGGCGGTCGACGACGGCTTCGGCCCGCGTCGCTGCCGTCGACGGGTCGAACGTGGCCGCCCGACCGCCGCCCGACTCGCCCCCGCTGATGTTCTCCTCCGGTTCCGGGTCTGCCATGTCTGTCCGGTGGGTCCCGAGCGGCAAAACCCCTTCACCAAACACGGTCGGTGTGTGGATCGATGGTGCGCGAAAACGCAGTCAGACCGGGTCGACGGTCAGCGTCAGCGTCAGGGCCGCGCCGTCGGCGAGCGCCGCGACTACGTCACGGTCGACGTCGCCGGCGGCCGCGTCGGCGCCGACCATCACGGTCCGGTCGTCGACGTAGTCGCTCGTCCGCAGGACGTGGCTCCGGTCGCTCTCGAAGGTGAGGTCGGGGTGGCCCGACCCCTCGACGGTGGCCGTGTGGCCGTCGACCTCGATGGTCGCGGTGATGGTCGCGTCGGCGTCCCGACACGCCTCGACGAACGCGTCGTCGAAGTCAGCCGGGACGGTGTCGGCCTCGATTCCGAGGATGCAGTCGCCCGCTGGCGTGAGGAAATCGTCGCTCGTGACCTCCAGCGTACTCGCGTGCTCACCGCTGACGTGTTCGTGGCCGTGTGCGGTGACGACGGCTTCGAGTGGCATACGCCGCCGTAGCCGACGGGCGTATTTCAACGGGACGACTCGGACCGGGCGACGGTGACCGTCACCGCGCCACAGGCACACTCGTATGCCTCGCGGCGACCCCACGCCGTCTCGAACACCAGCGCCGGCTCCCCCAGCGGTCGGTCGCAGTCACTGGCGTCACACGTCGGGGCCGTGCCATCGCGCAGGTCGTGAATCATACCCTATCGGAGCGGCCGAAGCCACCTTAATCCGATCCGTCCCCGGAGTGAAAGTGAAAGTAATAGCCGGCGTCGGGGTGGGCCGACGGCCCGTCAGACGGGCGTCAGCAACCAGCGCCGCCACCGAGGGGATAAAGGATATGCCCCCAGCGGACGGGTCACAAGGTATGTCGCTGGAGTGGCGCGGCGCGGCGGTAGCGCCGGACGACGAGATGCCGACGCCGGAGACTTGGGACCCGGTGAGCGTGCCGGGCCGGCCGACGGCGTTCGCCGGAGCAGACGCCGTGGCCTACGAGACGACGTTCTCGGACCCGCGGAACGAGGACGAAGCTCACGCGGTGCTGGTCCTCCGGGGGACGTACGCACAGACCCGCGTCTGGTGTAACGACGAACAGGTCGCGACACACGACGCGTACTTCACACCGCTTCGGGTCCGACTGCCCGACGCCGAGGAGTACCGGGTCGTCGTCGAGTGCCGGGTCCCCGAGGACCGTTTCGGTGGCCTCCACGCCACCGAGGCCCTCCCGGACGAGCGGTGTGTCCCTGGCATCTGGTGGGGTGCACGGCTCGAGACCTACCCTGACCCGTACGTGAGCGCCGTACGGGCGCGACCGCGGCTGACCGACGAGGGGGCGGCCGTCGACGTGACGGCCGACGTCGTGGCGAACGAGGCCATCGACGACCGCATCACGTTCTCGATTCGCCCGGAGGGGAACGTCCGCGGCGGCGGGATGATGGACCGCTCGCGGGTCGCAACCGGGTCGGGCCACACGACGGTCCAACACACCATCGACGTGCGCGACCCGTCGCTGTGGTGGCCACACGACCGGGGCGACCAGCCGCGCTACGTCGTCCGGGCGAAACTCGACGACGCCGCGAACGAGATCACGACGGGGCTGCGGACGGTCAGCTACGACGACGAGGAACTCCGGGTGAACGGGGAGCGCGTCCCCGCGCGTGGCGTGACGCTGTTGGACCCGACGCCGGAGGACGTGGCCCGGGCCGCAGACGCGAACGCGAACCTCGTTCGGGTGCGGGCACAGGCGACCCCGCCCGCCGTCGCCGAGGCCTGTGACGAACACGGCCTCCTCCTCTGGCAGGACCTCCCACTGACAGGCCCCGGCGGGTTCGACGTGGACCGCGGGAAGTCGTTGGCCCGCGAGCTAGAACGGGAGTACGGACATCATCCGAGCCTCACAGCTCTCGGCGTCCACGACGACCCCGTCAGCCCCTATGCCGACGGCCTCGGGTCCGGGTTCCTCGACCGCCTGCGCTTTCGCTTTCGGGCGTGGCGGGCCGACTACGACGCTGGCCCGGCCGACACCGTCGCCGACGTCGTCGACGCGGTCCCGGCGTTCCCCGTGATCGGCCCGCCCGGTATCGACCCCGATGCCGTCACGCTGTACCCCGGCTGGCAGTACGGCACCGTCAGTGACCTCTCGTGGCTCTGTGACCACTACGGCGTCGGCGACGTCGTCGGTGGCTTCGGTGCGGGGTCGCTGGGTACCGACGACCCGGCGGACGAGACGGGGTTCGACCGCGCGACCCACGACGCTCGCGTCGACGGCGGCGTCACCGACTCACAGACCTATCAGGCACGCGTCGTCCAGACAGTGACCGAACACCTCCGCCGACAGGCCAGCGAGGTGGCGATTCTCGATAGCCTCCGAGACGTCGGGGACGCCGGGATGGGCGTGCTCGAAGAGGACGGCACGGCGAAACCCGCGTACGCCGTCCTCACCGACGGGTACGAACCGACGCAGGTCGTCCTCTCGGAACCGACGCCGGGCGAGAGCGACGTCGTCGTCTGCCACGACCGGCCCGACACGGCGACGGTGACCGTCGAGTGGGACCACAACGGCGACCGAGAGCAGGAAGAGCACACCGTCGGTCCGTTCGGCCGCGTCACCGTCGGGTCGCTGACGCTCGCCGCGGGCGACGAACTGACGCTCGCCGTCGCCGTCGGCGACGGTGTGGTGACGAACGAGTACGAGATAGGCGGCAGTATATAACCTATTTCGAAACCGTGTGAATGCTTCACTCCTCCGTATTCGGGTGTGTGAGGCGTCGCCACGGTATCGTATGCACCGGAATATTTAAACAATATCCCCCGGTACTAGCAGACACCAGAACGCTCACGCGTTCAGGCAGTATCGCGTCGCGCCCAACATGAGAGGGAACCCTTGTTATTGGTGCCAGCCCCTCAATAGCGGAGCGCCTGTCTGTGCGAGAGCGGTGATGGCATAGAGGTTTCAACAATGGCAGACTCGATAGACGAATCAAAGAACGTTACAGTAACAGAAGAGGATCTCGAAAACAAATCGAAGGGCGAGCTCATCAAACTCGCCGGCCAGCTCCGTGACCGACGGAACGAGCTGAACCAGATGGCCTCCGAGCGGGCCTCTGACCGCGACGACCTGAACGCGAAGACGCGCGAGAAGGTCGACGAGGCCCAGGAACACCGCGAGAAGCGCGACGAGCTCAACGAGCAGGTCCAAGAGCACAAGGACAAGCGCAACGAGCTCAACGCCGAGGCCAACGAGCTGTTCGACAAGGTCGACAACGTCAAGAACGACCTCGAACTCGACGAGGGCAAGTCCGTCGACGAACTCAAAGACGAGATCGAAGACCTCGAGTTCAAACAGCAGACCGAGGTCCTCTCCTCGGAAGACGAGAAAGAGCTCATCGAGAAGATCGAGGACAAGCGCGAGAAGCTCCAGAGCAAGAAGGAGAAGCTCGACCAGAGCGGTGACCTCGAGGGGCTGAAAGAGGAGGCCGAAGAGGTCCGGTCAGAAGCCTCGAAGCACCACCAGAAGGTGACGGAACTCGCCGACGAGGCCCAGAAACATCACAACCAGATGATCGAGGCCTACCGCGAGGCCGACGAGATCCGTGACGAGGCCGACGAGAAGCACGAGGAGTTCGTCGAGGCGCAGGAAGCCGCCGACCAGCACCACGAGGACTTCGTCCGCGTCCAGAAGCGCCTGCGCGAACTGGACAAGAAAGAGGAGAAACAGGAACGGTCCCAGCGCGAGGAGAAGCAGGAGGCCGCTCGCGAAGAGGCCGAGGAGATCTACCAGAAGTTCAAGGAAGGCGAGACCCTCGACACCGAGGACCTGATGAAGCTGCAGAAGGCCGGCAAGCTCTAGACGGTTCGGTATTTTCTCTCTGTTCTCCAGTACTGTAGATGCATCACTGGCTCTCGGCACTGTTGCAGTCGCCCGGCCCGCTCGCACTCCTTCCGACGGCAGTCGGTGGCGTCGTCTTCGGCCTCGCGCTCGCGGCACCGCCGGGGCCGATGAACGCCGTCATCGCCGAGGAGAGCGCGCTGCGTGGCTGGCGGGCCGGACTGCTGGCAGGACTCGGTGCGATGACCGCCGACGCCTGCTTTTTCGTCCTCTCGCTGGTCGGTGCCGCGGCCGTGGTGACCGAGACGCCGGGCCTCCGGGACGCGATGGTCGCCGCCGGTGGGCTCCTCATGCTGTGGTTCGCCTACGGGGCCGTACAGGACGCGAACGCGCTCTCGTCGGTGGAGACCGAGGCGAGCGACGCCGGGGAGAGTCGTGGCTTCCGGAAGGCGCTGGTGCTGGCGCTCACGAACCCGTATCAGGTCGTCTTCTGGCTCACCGTCGGCGTCGGCCTCCTCCAACCCGGGACGCTCGACGTCCTGTCGTATCTCCCCGCTATCGGGGCCGATGCGACGGGGCTACTCGTCGTCCAGACCGGACATCCGGTGTTGCTTGCGGGACTGTTTGGCGGTATCGTCCTCTGGATAACGGGGTTCCCGGCGGCAATCGTCGCCGCCCGCAAGCGCGTCGAACGGCTGGCACCGGTGGTCGCGTGGGTCAGCGCCGCGATTCTCGCGGGGTCTGGCCTCCTCTTTCTCGCACAGGTGGCGGAGCCGGTGCTCAGTCGACTCCAGTCGTCCCTCGTCGACGTGGGCGGGGCGCTCCTGTAGCGCTACGAGTCGCCCATCCCGGTCGCGACGTCGTCGAGTCGATCCTCGGTATCCATCTCGGCGACTTCCGCCTCCAGCCACTCCTGGAACCAGCGCGTGCGCTTGAGTCGCTGGTGGACGATGGACTCCGCCGTGTCGCTCTCGACGCGTTCCTTGGCGTCTTCGCCGCGTTCGATGACGCGGTCGACCATCTCGGCGGCGTCCATGTGGGTCCGAGACTCGTAGCCCATCCGCAGGAGCATGAGTGCCGTCCCGTTGGCACCGATTTTGTCGAGGATGTCCGCCTCGATGAGACACCGGGTCTCGAGCGAGAGGTTCGAGAGGTCACCCTGATAGGAGTGGTCCTCGACGGCGCGACACACCTGTTCGACGAACGACTCGGGGTAGTCACCGTGCGCGGTGAGGTACTCGCGCGCGATGCGGGCACCGGCCTCAGCGTGGACGTCCTGTTCGGCTTCCAGTTTCGCGATGTCGTGAAAGAGGGCCGCCACACGAGTCACATCGACGTTCGCGCCCTCTTTCCGGGCGATATCCGTCGCGATGTCGACCACGTTGAGGATGTGATTGAAGCGGTACTCCGCGGAGTGCCACGGGTACCACCGCATCCGGCCACCTTCGTCCTCGTTCTCGACGCTGGCGGCGAGGTAATCGTGGACGAACTCCTGCATCGCTTCGAACTCCTCGTCCGAGACTGGTGACTCCCTAATCTCGACGCCCACACCACCACCTCCGGCGACAGGTTCCGATATTCATCTTACAGACAAGAAGGTACGTTCGACTCTTTAGCGTTACGACAGGGCGAACGCGGTCTCTCGTCTGGATACGCCAGAGAAATCACGGGATGACGACACAATATCGAGTTTCCGAGGGGAAGTCCCGATGGGTGAGCGAGCGCGGGACGACAGCGCGGGCGAGACGAGTTCCCGTCGAGGCGTCGTGCGCTTGCAGGACATCCTAGCAGCTAGTCGGCACGGACAGTGCGGCCGGCCGATGGTACACATCAGGCAGTTGTTCACCGGAATCACCCCCTATTACCCACTACTGCCCCAACACACGACACAGGAACCCACAAATAGAAGCTTATTCTCGGCGCCCTCCCCGTAGTTCCGAGGCCCAGTAGGGAACGCGAGGTCATCGCGAATGGGCTGTACGTTTATGCCAGTTCCCGACCAGACAGGAGATATGGAGCTTCGACCAGCAGAACCAGCCGACAGGCCGGCAATCAGGGACGTTGCACGCCGGTCGCTGCAGGCGTCCTACTCGCTCGGTCCGCAGGCCATAAACAGCGCCATCGAAGAGTGGTACGACGAGGGGCGACTCGAAGAGACGCTCGAAGACGAGGAACGACTCCTGTTGCTCGCCGAGAAAGAGGGACAGGTCGTCGGGTTCTCCGAGAGCGTCACTGCAGCGGACAACACCGGGACGCTGCTCTGGCTACACGTCGACCCGGCCCACCGCGGCGAAGGCATCGCGTCGTCGCTGTTCGAGGCGACCCGCGACCACTTAGCGGACCTCGGTGCGCCGCATCTACTCGGCCGGGTACTGGCGGACAACGTCGAGGGGAACACCTTCTACGAGGACCGTGGCTTCGAGAAGGTCGGCACCGAACAGGTGGAGATCGACGGGCGCACCTACGTCGAGAACCTCTACAGCGAGACCGAACAGTGGGGCCGAGAACCCGTCGAGACGGCTGAGGGACGGACCGTCTACGTCGACCACGACAACCACGAGCGGGGCTCTATCGCGCCGTTCCACGTCGTCCACGTCGACGAAGACGGCGACGAGCGCTATGGCTACTTCTGTAGCAACTGCAACACGCTCGCCAACGCGATGGACTCGATGGGACGCATCGAGTGTGATTCCTGCGGGAACGTCCGGAAGCCACTCCGCTGGGACGCCGCCTACCTCTAGTTCCCGGTGTCGTTCCGGGGCGGCGAATCGTCCGCTTCCCTGCGAGGCGGGGGCCGCCGTGCCGGCCTGAGTATCAACACGTAGTACAGCACGAACAACACGACAGCGATGCTGACCCCGACGAGGATATCACGGACGACCGACCCAGTCGCGAGGAGTACGAGGCCCATACCACTGCCGAAGAGTGGGTGGAGTGCCGCGACCATATCTGAAATGTCGTTCGGTACTGATAAAACAGCGTACGAGTGTTCTCTCTGCGTGGGAACGGTGTTCGACCCGACCGGCCACACAGGACTCGATACCGCACAAACCGAGTCGACCGCGGCGTTTCCCACGTCACCACCCGACCGTACCGACGTGTAGCACCGTGCTATCGGCCGTTCCTTTGGAGTCGTGTGAGCAAATCCCAGAATACCGAGAACCGCCGATAGAGCGCGAACCGGGGTTCGTCCCGCTCGCCAGTCTCGAACTGGCGACCGACGCCGGCCACGTCGCGGTCGGTGGCCGGGACGCGACGCCGAAGACGTCGCGGCTCACGGCATCGAGATATCCAGCGCGGCGGAAGGAGTCGTCTCGTCACGTCCGTTCCTCGCAGAATAGTCCCGGGCGGATTCGAACCGCGAAGACTCGAATCCTCTCGCCTTCTGGGCCCGAATCCGCTGGACGTATTTGCCGCTCGCGGTATTGCTCGCGGCAAAAGTAGTCCCGGGCGGATTCGAACCGCCGTCAAGGGCTCCAAAGGCCCTTATGATTGGCCACTACACCACGGGACTTCACGTCGTTCGTCCCGTGTACCTCGCAATCTCTCCGAGATTGCTCACCACCACGGGACGTCGCTTCGGTCGTTTCGCTGACCTCACGCGAACGCCGACTGGCCGTTCGCGGAGGGCTGTATCAGAACGAATCGCCGGAACCCACTTGAACGCTTCGAGAGTCAGTCGCTCGAAACCTCGGCCTCGACCTCCAGTAATCCACAGACGTCGTCCTCCGCGTTGAAGCAGTCCGGACACTGCGGTTCCCGGTCGATGATCGTGTCGAGTCGCTCTGCGACCGTCTCGTCGATGACGCCTTCGAGTTGTTTGGCCTCGGTCCGGAAGTCCTCGACTTCGAGCACCTCGACGAGGAAGCGTTCGATGATACAGTAGTTCTGGAGCGCGTCCCGTGCCTGCTGGATACCCTCGTCCGTGAGGTCGACGCCCTTGTACTTCTCGTGGTCGAGCAAACCTCGCTCTTCGAGTTTGCCGATCATCTCGTTGGCGCTGGCGGGACTGACGTCGAGCAATTCGGCGATGTCGCCGGTCGAGGCCGGGCCGTCTACCTGTTCCTGCGTGAGATAGATGGCCTTCAGGTACTGTGCCTGCGTGTTCATTGTCGTTCCTCCATGAGATCGGTCACTTCCTCGACGCCGTCGGCCTCCTCCTCGCGAATCGTCCGGAGGACGTCCAGCAACCGCTCCCGGTCGACGCTGAACGCCGTGTCGGAGGCTTCGATAGACGCGATGAGGTCGTCGTAGAACTTGTAGGCGGTCTCCTCGTTACACAGTTGGTCGTAGAGGACGCCGTCGAAGTCTTCGTCTGCCTCGTACTGTGCCTCGACGAGCATCTGTATCTCTTCGAAGGGGACCGTCTCGGCTTCGAGGTCGTCGACGAGAGTCTCGAGCCGACTTCGGTGGTCGGCGGACTCCGAAGCGGCGTGGTCCAGGAGGTCCCGCAGCGCCGGGTCCAGCGACGCGTCGGTCTCCTCGGCGTGTTTCGCCGCCCGTGCCTCGACGACTTCTTCGAGAACGATGCCGATCTGGAGGAGCCGGGCGAGCTGGTGGTCCGACCCGACGGGCTGTGTCAGGCTCATGCCGACACCCCCAGACGTGGCGAGGGAATCATGCACGAACGTCGGGGAGGGCGTAACTTAAGCCGTTCCCTGTCACAGCGCACCGCCGATAGCTTTAGTCACGTGGGGAGTGCAGATGCCACCTGAGACCAGCCATGACTGACCACCCCGAATGGTACCGCGATGCGGTCGTCTACTCGCTCGACGTCAAAACCTTCGCCGACGGGAACGGGGACGGCATCGGTGACTTCGTGGGCTTGCGCGACCGACTCGACTATCTCGAAGACCTCGGGGTGACCTGCCTGTGGCTGTTGCCGTTCTACCCCAGTCCGTGGCGGGACAACGGCTACGACGTCGCGGACTACTACGGCATCGACGAGCGACTGGGGACGATGGGCGACTTCCAGCGGTTCGTAGCGGACGCTCACGACCGGGGGATGTACGTCCTCGCCGACGTCGTGTTCAACCACACGTCGACCGAACACCAGTGGTTCCAGCGCGCCCGTGAGGGCGACGAGGAGTACCGAGACTACTACCTCTGGACGGACGACCCCGCAGACGCGCCCGAAGAGGAGACCATCTTCCCGGGCGAGGAAGAGGACGTCTGGACCTACGACGAGGCCGCCGACGCCTACTACTACCACCAGTTCTACCACTTCCAGCCGGACCTGAACGTCTCGAACCCCGCGGTACAGGAGGAGATGGAGCGGGTCCTCCAGTTCTGGACCGAGCGGGGCATCGACGGCTTCCGTGTCGACGCCGCGACGCCGATGATAAGCGCGAAAGGCACAGACCCCGTCTCTATCGACGAACCGCACGCCCTGTTCAAGCGGATGAAGGCCGCGGTCAGTGCCGTCGACGAAGACACCGTCTTGCTCGCGGAGGCCGACGACGAACCGAAACGGCTCAAGCAGTACTTCGGGGACGGCGACGAATTCGACCTCCTGCTGTCGTTCGTCGCCAACGCACACCTCGTCTGGGCGCTCGTAGACGAGAACGCAGACCACCTCGCCGAGGCCTTCGACCGGCTCCCGGCCTACGCGGACATCGTCGAGGCCGGGCAGTGGGCGAACTTCCTTCGGAACTTCGACGAGTTGAACCTCGGGCCGCTCCCCTTCGAGGAGTTCCAGCGCGCCTTCGAGGCCATCGGTGCCGATCCCGACACGCGCATCTACGGTCGCGGCGTCCGCCGTCGCCTCGCCCCGATTCTGGAGGGCGACACCGACCGCATCGCCTGTGCGACGAGCCTCTGTTTCGCGCTGCCGGGTACGCCTATCGTCGTCGCCGGCGACGAGATCGGGATGGGCGACGAACTGTCGCTGCCGGGCCGAGACGCCGTTCGCACGCCCATCCAATGGACCGACGAGCCGAGCGGCGGGTTCTCGTCCGCCGACGCCGAGGAGTTCGTCAGACCGCTCGTCGAGGGCGAATACGGCCCCGAGGTCGTCAACGTCGCCGACCAGCGTGCCGACCCCGACTCGCTGCTGGCTCGTGTCCGGGAGCTTATCGCCACCCGCAAGGCCTGCCCAGAACTCTCTCGGGGCGAGCAGTCGGTCGTCGACACCGACGACTCGACCGTCTTCGTCCACCGAAGCGACTGGGACGGAACGACGCTTCTGACTGCCCACAACGTCGGTCCAGACGCCGTGACGGTTCCGCTCGATACGCCGGACGACGTGGCGACGCACCTGCTCGGACCCGGCGGTTACTCACTCGACAGCGACACGCTCACCGTCGAACTCGGCGGTTACGACTACTGCTGGCTTCGGTTCGGCCGGCCGAAGACGCGGTCGACGTAGGCCGGGCGGCCGCCCGAATCAACAGAGGAGAAAGCGGAGCGTCCGGAAGCCGACGACGCCACGCGGCTTCGTGGTGCCGCGCGTCGGGGTCCTCGCGGTAGCGGAGGGTCGACACACCGCAGTCACGGAGGAGTGCCACCATCCGTTCGGCGTCGGCCACGTACGTCCGCGACCGTTTCGGGTCGTCGGGGCGCTCTCCCGCCGAAGTTGTGGACTGTAGACCGGCGTCGATACGCTGACGTCGCCGACGACGGTCCGCGCCGGGTCGTCGCCGTAGGCCTGCCAGTCGACGGAATCGACCATACCGATAGCCCGCTATCGGCCCGCTTACCGCTACGGGTATTCCCGCAAATCGTGTGCCGTCGCTCGACGGCGTCGTGTCCGACCGCAAAGGCGGTGGCGTCGTTCGCGCCGTCCGTCGGCGACAGCAGAGCGAAGCTCCCGCGAGCCCCCGCTCCTGTGAGTCGCGTCGCCGCCGAAAGAACGGGGTCTTTCGAGCCGTCGGTCGTGAAACCGAGGTCGCTGCGCGACCTCGCTACTCCCGAAGCCGCTCGTAGATCAGGGTCTCGAGGTCGTCGCGGAGTTCGTCGACCGCGACCTCTTCGAGGACGGGGACGAAGAAGCCCTCGACGAGCATGTTCTTCGCTCGTTCGGGGTTGACACCGCGGGAGGTCATGTAGAACATGTCCTCCGCGTCGACCTGCCCGACCGTCGCGGAGTGGGAGGCCTCGGTGTCGTGGTTGTTGATGATGAGCTTCGGCGACGCGTCGGCTTCGGACTCGTCGCTGAGCATCAGCGTGTTCTCGCGCTGGTAGGAACTGGTGTCCCACGCCTCTTTGCCGACGTCCTGGACACCCTCGTACACCGAGCGAGCCTCGTCGTCTAAGACGCCGCGGGTGACGAGGTCGGCGACCGTGTGTTCGGCCTCGTGCCAGACGCGGGCCGCGATGTCGAAGTGCTGGTCGTCGTGGCCGAAGAACGCGCCGACGATCTGTGACTCGGAGGAGTCACCGAGCAGGCGCGTCTCGACGTTGCTCTTGGTCAGCCGCGAGCCGATGTTGCCCTCTATCCAGTCGATGGTGCCGTAGGTGTCGGCGTGGCCGCGCTTGACCTGGTAGTTGTAGCTCTCTTCCGAGAGGTTCTGGAGCGTGCCGTACTGGACGTAGGCGTTCTCGCCCGCGACGGCCTCGACGACGCCGGAGTAGTACCGCGACCCCTCGACGTCGTCGCCGGTCGTCTGGCGTTCGAGGATGGTGACCGAGGCGGACTCCTCGGCGACGACGAGCGTGTAGTTGAACAGCGACTGGCTGTTCATCGTCGTCCGAATCTTCACGTCCTCGGCGTCGACGCCCTCGGGGACGTAGACGACCGTTCCGGCCGAGAACAGCGCCGTCGACAGCGCCGTCAGGTAGTCCCGCTGGGGGTCGACGACCGAGCCGAAGTGCTCCTCTATGAGGTCGCCGTGTTCGGCGAGCGCGTCGCTCCAGGAGAGGACGTCGACGCCCTCGGCGTCGATTCGGTCCTTGTCCTGTGCGTAGTCGAGGGGGTCGACCAGCGTCTCGTAGTCGAGCGCGTCGAGGTTGGTCCACTTGCGACCCGGCGTCTGGATGACATCGGGCATCTCGAGGTCGGAAAGCGCCGCGAGCGCCTCTTTCCGGGTTTCGAGGAGCCACTCGGGTTCGTCTAAGTCCTCGGAGATCTGTTCGACCTGGTCTTCGGAGAGTGTGGCGTGTACCTGCGTGCTCATGGTTATCCGAGCGAGCCCTCCATCTCGAGTTCGATGAGGCGGTTGAGTTCGACCGCGTACTCGATGGGCAGCTCTTCCGTGATGGGTTCGATGAACCCGGCGACGATCATCTGCTTTGCGTCGTCGTCGTCCAGTCCGCGCGACTGGAGGTAGAAGACGTCCTCGTCGCCGATCTTACCGACGGTCGCCTCGTGGGCGACGTCGACTTTCGACTCCTGAATCTCCATGTACGGCATCGTGTCCGACGTGGAGTCGTTGTCGAACATCAGCGCGTCACACTCGACGGACGTCGAGGAGTTCTCGGCGCCGTCGGCGATGTGGACGAGGCCGCGGTAGTTCGTGCGGCCGCCGTCTTTCGCGATGGACTTAGACTCGATGGTGGACTTCGTATCGGGCGCGTTGTGGTAGACCTTCGCACCGGTGTCGATGTCTTGGCCCTCGCCGGCCATGGCGATGGTGATGTGGTTGTCCGTCGCGCCGGGGCCCTTGAGGACGGTCGAGGGGTACAGCATCGTGGCTTTCGAGCCCATGCTGCCGGAGACCCACTCCATCGTGCCCTCGGCCTCACAGATAGCGCGCTTGGTGTTTAGGTTGTACGTGTTCTTCGACCAGTTCTGCACCGTGGAGTACTGGACGTGGGCGTTCTCGCCGACGAACACTTCGACGCCGCCGGAGTGGAGGTTAAAGGCCGAGTACTTCGGGGCGGAACAGCCCTCGATGTAGTGGACCTCGGAGTTCTCCTCGGCGATGATGAGCGTGTGCTCGAACTGGCCCATCCCTTCCGAGTTCATGCGGAAGTACGCCTGTACCGGCATCTCGACGGTGGTGTCCTCGGGGATGTAGACGAACGACCCGCCGGACCAGACGGCACCGTGGAGTGCGGCGAACTTGTTGTCGCTCGGGGGGACACACTTCGTCATGAAGTGCTCTTTGACGAGGTCTTCGTGCTCCTGGACAGCCTTGTCCATGTCACAGAAGATGACGCCTTTCTCCTCCCAGCGCTCCTGCATGTTCTGGTAGACGATCTCGGACTCGTACTGGGCGCCGACGCCCGAGAGGGCGTTCTTCTCGGCTTCCGGGATGCCCAGTTTGTCGAACGTGTCCTGGATCTCCTCGGGGAGGTCTTCCCAGGACTCGGCGCCGCCGCGCGTCTCGATGTCGGGGCGGATGTACGGGACGATGTCCTCGATGTCGACTTCCGAGAGGTCGGGCGCGCCCGGCCAGCCCTCGGGCATCGGCATCTGCTGGAACTGCTCCAGTGCGCGCAGACGGCGCTGAAGCATCCACTCGGGTTCGTCCTTGTCTTCCGAGATGACCCGGACGGTCTCCTCGGTGAGGCCCTTCTCGGTCTCGAAGGCGGAGTTCTCCTCCTTCTTGAATTCGAAGCGAGCCTCGGTGTCGGTCTCTTTGAGGTGGTCTTGATCTGAGCTCATTGTTGTGTAGGTGTTGTGACTCTGAAGGGAAGGGTGTTACGCGGCCTCGTAGGCTTCCTCGCGGACCCAGTCGTACCCCTCGTCCTCTAGCTTCTCGGCCAGTTCCGGGCCGCCGCTCTGGGCGATCTGGCCGTCGAGCATCACGTGGACGTGGTCGGGTTCGACGTAGTCGAGGATGCGCTGGTAGTGGGTGATCTGGAGGATACCGGCACCCTGCTCGTCGCGCAGCGCGTTGATGCCGTTGGAGACGTCCTGTAGTCGGTCGATGTCGAGCCCCGAGTCGATCTCGTCCAGCACGGCGATGGAGGGTTCGAGGATGGCGGCCTGCAGGACCTCGTTTTGCTTCTTCTCACCGCCGGAGAACCCGGCGTTGAGATAGCGGGAGGCGAACTTCTCGTCCATGTCCAGTTGCTCCATCTTCTCCTGGAGGATCTGCTGGAACTCGGCGACGCCGACCTCGCCTTCCTCGACGTTGCCCTCCATCGGGGAGGTATCGTAGCCGGCGGCGTCCTCGTTGGTGTCCTCGCCGTCGGCCTCGGCCTCTTCTTCGTCCTCTTCGAAGAGTTCCTCGCGCTCTTCGAGTTTGGCGTTGAGCGCCGTGCGAAGGAAGTTCACCATAGTGACCCCTTCGATTTCGGCGGGGTACTGGAAGCCGAGGAAGATGCCGAGCGCGGCGCGCTCGTTCGGTTCGAGGTCCAGGAGGTTCCAGGTGCGCATGTCCTCCGGAATCTCGAAGTCCGCCCCGAACTCGTCGTCCTCGAGGTGGATGAGGACCTCGCCGTCGGTGACTTCGTAGGCCGGGTGCCCGGCGATGATCTTCGCTGTCGTGGACTTGCCAGACCCGTTGGGACCCATCAGCGCGTGGATCTCACCGGCGTTGACTTCGAGGTCGACACCGCGAAGAATCGTCTCACCGTCCTCTTCTGCGACTTCGGCGTGGAGATTGTTGATTTCGAGTACTGCCATAGTGGTCTCTTAGGTCAACCGAAAAGAGGTACGTTTCACCCATCAAGCTTTCGCATTGCAGCGTACTCGACTTTCGTATATAGAAACAATATTTCTTAGACTCGAAAAGGCGCGGGCCGGCGACTACATGTACTGACCGAGTCCGGTCTGTTCCTGCCCGGATTTGACCTCGTTCCACGAGATGTCCAGCGCCTCCAAGATTCTGGCGATAGGGCCCTTCAGCGTCTTGTCGAGCATCTTGTCCCAGTCTATCTCGAACTCGGGGGGGATCTGATCGGCGTACTCGAAGCAGATGACGTCTGGGTTCCGTCGGAACTCCCCGTACAGGGGGTCCCGCTTGGGGTCCAGACCGAGTTCGTCCTCGACGCGTTCGAAGAAGTCCGCGTGGACTCGGTCGAGATAGAGACGTTTGGGTTTCGACCCGCTCTTGAAGTTCGTGCCGAGGAGGAGGTTCGCGTACTTCGCGCCCCGTACCTGTGCGGTGTCGGTGTCGTAATTGTCCAGTTTCTTCCCGATGCCGCCGGGGATGCCCACGTCGTCGTAGTCGACGTTGCCGGCCTGGTAGTCCTCGATGACCTCGCCGACGTAGTCTTTGATGTTCTCGGCGTCCTCGCCGTGGACGATGCGGTCGATGACGTCCTTCTGGACGCGTTTAGTGATGGGCGCGATGTCCGAGCGCTGGTACTCGAAGCCGGTGATGTCGATGTCGTCGACGTGCTTGCCCTCCTTCCAGACGATGTGGCCGGCGTAGCGTTTCTTCTTGCCCGCCTGGAAGAACCGCCGGTACAGTTTCTCGAACTCGATCTCGAAGCGGTGGAATTGCGCGTTCAGCCGTTCGAGCGCGAAGTCGTCGTAGGAGGCGTTGATGGTCTCTTCGAGTTCGAACCCCTTCTGGATGGTCGCCGCGATCGTCGTGAGTTCGTCGTCGTCCATCTCGGGGTGTTTCGCCCGCATCTCGTCGGTGACTTCGACGGCGCCGTCGACGTCCTCCGGGCCGACGTCGCCGACCTGTAGCATCACCGAGTCCGTATCGCCGTAGACGACCTCGTACCCCTCCTCGGCGACGACTTCGTCGGTGTAGTCGATGACCTCCCGGCCCGTTGCCGTGACGGCGGCGCCCATCTCCTTGTCGTAGAGACGGAAGCGGTCCCACCCGAGAACCCCGTACAGGGACTGGCCGACGAACTGGAACGTGCCGTTGCGCCCGGCCATGAGCGTGTGGTTGTCCGCGACGGTGACACAGTAGACGCCGTCGGTCGCGGTGCTGGTACCGCCCGAGCGGTGCATGCGGAGGGTGTTCTTGCCGTCTTCGGTGACGTAGATGCGGTACGTGCCGCTGTCTTCGGTGTAGCTGGCGGTGAGTCCGAGATGGGCACAGAGCCGCAAGACGTCGTCCCGGAGCCGCTCACTCGCGGTGCTGTAGCGCCAACTGTTGGTCTGCCAGTCCCCGTCGCCGGCGATAAGCGTATCGAGGAAGGCCCGTTTCTGTGCCTGCGTCGTGTCGAACACGAACTCGGGAATCCGCTTCTCGAAGCTGTTGCCGCCACAGAGCCGTTCGAGGAGGTCACCCAGCAGTTTCGAGGTGAACTGGTACCCTTTCTCGTCGACGTACGCGTCGAACCCCATGCTGTCGAGGAGGGTGCCGATCCGCGCGCGGTCGTCACCGGACCCGCCGTCCGGGACCGCGTCCTGTGCGATGTTCACCGCCGTCGAACTGCCCCGGAACTGGTCACCGAACTGCTTGTCCTCGGACGTGTAGACGCTCCCTTCGGTGATGTACCACGCCAACAGTTCGAGGAAGTCGTCGCCGTCGTAAAACCGCGGCACCCACTTGCGACCGCGCTCGGCGTGGACGTAGAACCCCGAACAGTTCCCGTCGAGATACGCACGGTGCTCCCGGAACGATTCGGCGTCGAACACGTAGCCGGTCCCGTCTTCGCCCTGCTTTTGCATCTTATCCGGACGGTACCCCACCTCCGCGGCGAGAGTGTGTCCGTGGTCGTCGTTGTCACACCACACCTCGAACGAACCGTCGAGCATGTCGACGAGGTCCACCTCGTCTAGCCGTTCGCCGTCCGGGCCGTCCCAGTCGTGTGGGAGTTCGTAGTTCGTGGCGTCGTCGAGGTCGCCCGCTTCGACGAACGAATAGCCGTCTTCGGTGATGCCGTTCGTCTCGTTTTTCCGGACGAGCATCCGGTGGTTCGGCGTCACGCGGAAGTCGATTTTGCTCGTCTCGATGTCGACGAGTTCGCCGCGGTACTCCGGGTAGGCCTGCGTTTCGACGACCGGTTTGACCTCCATCTCCAGCGTCTCGGGATCCAGCGAGTACACGTGGTCGCCGACTTCGAGGTCCCGGATGTTTCTGATCCCGTCGGGGGTCAGCACGTCGGTGTCCGGCGTGAAGCAGTTCATGATGACCTTCACCGCGGCCTGCTGACGGTCGTAGCGTTCGTACTCGGGGTCGTCCGGGTCGTGGTTGTTTCGCAGGCCCTTCTTCTCCTCGCGTTCGGTCAGCAGTTCGTCGACCATCTCCCGGATGACGCCGTCGGGTTCCTTCCGGAAGTGGGTCCCGTTGGGCGCGCGGTAGGTGTCGCCGTCGTAGGTCTCGGGGTCGACCTTCGTCTCGGGACTCGCGTTGGTCGTCACCATGCACATCGGGTACAGCGACTTCAGGTCCAGCACCGTGACGTTCTCTCGAACCCCGGTGATGGGGTCGAAGACGGCGCCGCCCTCGTAGTCCTCGCTCTCCTGTTGGCCCTTCGAGGGGAGCGCGAACTCGCCGTACAGTTTGTGCAGGACGTACATGTCGACGGCGTCGCCGGGCGTCGTCGCGTCTTCGAGTTTACACCCGACGAATGTGCGGACCTCGTCCCAGAAGTCGATGATGTCCTGTTCCCTGTCGAGTTCGACGCAGAGTTCCACGTCCCGGAGGTTGTACTCCAGCAAGCGCTCGGGGTCGTCCTCCCAGAGGTCGCCGATGTCGCCGGTGTACCGCTCTTTCCCGACGCCGAGTTCCTGTTCGCCGACGGCGTCCAGACGGTAGGATTCGAGTTCCGTGAACTGCGTGCGCTTGTAGGCGTACAGGAGGTCGAAGACGACTCGGCCCTTGATGTCCGGCCCCTGCCAGTCGCTGCGCCACACCTCGTCGACCCGCGAGAGGCGGTCGACGTTCAGGTCGTAGTCGTGGTCGTAGCGCTGGAGTTCTTCGATGCGGTCCAGCAGATAGGGGGCGTCGAAGTCGTCGAAGTTCCACCCCGTCAACACGTCCGGGTCGGTGTCTTCGATGTAGGAGATGAAGGCGTCGAGCATCGCTTCCTCCTCCTCGAAGACGCGCACGTCGGCCTCGAAGTCGGCGTCCTCGCGGATGGGGTCGTACTCCGCGAGGGCTTCGGGCCCCTCGATGCCGTCCGGGGATTCGTACAGCCAGACGACGTACTCGTCGTCGTAGGAGTCGTGGGAGGTGAGACAGACGATGGTCTGCTCGCCGTCCTCGGGGAACCCGTGGCGGTCGTCGACCTCGATGTCGAAGGTGTTCACACGCGGTTCGGCGCTGGCTTCGACCGGCCGGACCTCCTCGTGGTGGACCTTGTAGCTCCCGTCGTCGAGTTCGCGGGCCGGCACCCGGACCCCGCTGGTGATGTCCTTGTCGATGAGCAGGCGGTTCGGGAAGAGGATGTCCGCCTCGTAGTGGTCGAAGTCGTCCCGCATTTGCCCGACGTCCCGGGGCGTCTGCCCGATAATCTTCAGGAGTCGTTCACCCCGAATCGACTCGAAGGGGTCCCCGTTCTCGTCCTCGTAGCGCCAGTCGACGATACGGTCGTACTGTCGCAGTCGGTCCTCGGTGACGCTGTCCGCCGGCACGTAGAAGTACGGTTCGAACTCGTAGACGCGTGCGTGGACCGGGTCCTCGTCGTCGGTTCGGCCGAAGACGTGGACGACGGGGTACTCGTCGTCGCCCTGTCCCTCCACCGTGTAGTCGACCTGTGTGACCACGAACTCGACAGTCTCGGAAACGTCGGGGAACTGGCGTTCGTCGATGTCGACGACAGTCGTCCCGCTCCCCCCGTTGCCGGCGACGGCCGCTGCCTCCTCGGCCGGCCGAGCGTCACCGCCCCCGTCTACCTCGAAATCCCCGAAGGTGCGCTGGCCTTCGTCACTCATGCTTGCCGACCCTTCGAGACGCCCCATAAAAACGTCGGTGGTCGGCGGTGTTTGACACGGACAGAAGATATATGGTAGGCAATGACATACCATCGCACGACGTCCCCATGTCGCACCACGCATCTCCCGACGGTCAGTCGGACAGGGCGGACGATATTCGGTCGGAACCCGCACTCCCCGACGCAGTGCAGACCACCGAGACCTACGAGACCGACGAGGGGACAGTGTTTTACGACGCCCAGCAGCCGCTGGCGTGGATTCAGACGGACACGACGCTCGAACTGCAGGACGCGGCCTGACTGAGAAGTCCTTTTAGTGGTCGCGGTCCCAACTAGGGTCGTGCTAGACGGTCCCGACGAGACGGACCCCGACAGTAACCCCGGCGTCCTCTCAGAGAAGAGTCCCTTCGAACCGGACGAGTTCGACCCAGAGAGTCTGGGCCCGGACGTCCCGAAAGCGCCCAGTCCTCCCGACGGGAGCGCAAACAGCGAGGTAGCCGGCCTGTTCTGGAAACTCGTCCTCGTGTTCAACGTCGCGTTACTGGGGCTCTCGGTCGGCCCGATGCTCGTCTACTTCGAGGGCCGCGTGGACCTCGGCATTCGGGTGTTCCTCGTCGGCCTCCTCGCCTTTGCCTACGGGACCGCACGCTACGTCAAGTTCGAGCGAGAGCGGACGGCAGACGACGAGGCGGGAGAAGACGAGGTTCGGAGCGAAGACCGACCGGCCGACGACCCGGACGACGCCGACCACAACGGCTAACCACGCGCGCCGGCTACCGCCGATATGCGCACCGTTCGCGACGCGTCGGGGACCCACTACATCCTGCTGAAAGAGTCCAGCGACGCGAGCCTCGTCCGCGACCCGGAGACCGGTGCCGAGCGACACGTCCCCAACGAGGACCTCGAACCCGTCGAGGGGGAGTCACCGCTCGTGACCGCCGCAGACGCGGTGCCGGAAGCCGTTCGGACGGTCGTCTCGGCCGCTCACGACGACCAGTCGCTGGGCCTCCTCGTGGAACTCGACGCCCGCGGCCCCCTCTCGGTCCATCACCTGCTGGACAGCTACGACCTCTGTGAGAGCGACCTGCACGGCCTGCTCGGGGAGTTTCGCGCCGCGGGACTGCTCGAAGAGACCGAGATGATGGGCCAGCGAGGCTACGACGTGACCGAGACGGCCAGCGCGGCCGTCGAAGCGCTCACCGACCGCTAGGCCAGTTCCGCGACCGACTCCTCGATACGCTCGACCCGGTCGACGTGCGAGCGGTTCGAGGTGGCGTCCTTCTCGACCCGCACGAGGTCGTCGGCCGCCCCGACGAGTTCCTCGTCGTGGCTGACGACCAGAATCTGCTCGACGCCGACTTCGTCCCGCATGTACTCGACGAGGTCCAGCAGTTGGGTGACGTGACCCGCATCGAGGAAGACCGTGGGTTCGTCGAGGATGAGCGGGGGCATCGGGGCCGACCCCTCGATGCCCTCCGCGAGCAGTCGGTAGATGGCACAGCGCAGGCTGAGGTTGAACAGCGCGCGCTCACCGCCCGACAACTGCTCGGGTTCCAGCGGTTCGCCGTCCTTCTGGAACACCGTCAACTGGTACTCACCGTCGAGTTCGATGTGGGAGTACGAGTCGTTCTGGTAGATCAGCGAGAACGTCTGGTTGAGCATCCGTTCGAGCGTCTCGACGTTGCGCTGACGCAGTTCGGCCCGGAGCGTGCCGTACATCCCCTGTAGCTGTTCTGCCTCGTCGTAGAGGCCCGCCAGTTTCGAGAGGTCGTCGGCCAGTTCCTCGCGCCGCTCCCGGAGCGAGGCGAGTTCGTCGAGTTCGTTCTCGACGGCACCGATAGCGCTCTGGTACTCGTCTCGCTGCTCGCGCAACTCGTCGAGTTTCGCGTCGGCCTTCTCGATGTAGTTCTCGGCGCGCTGTTTCTCGTTCCGGGCCTCCGCGACGCGCGACTCGTTGACCTTCTCCGCCAGTTCCTGCTTGCGCTCGCGCTTCTCGGCGAGGCGGTCCCGGCGCTGGTCGTTCACCTCTGCCTGCTGGGACCGCTGCTGCCGTAGCTGTTCGATTTCGGTCTCGCACTCCTCGACGTCGTCCAGCAGGTCCGACACGCGCTCCAGTCGCTGGATGGCCTGTTTGACGGTCTGGTGTTCCTGATTGCACTCGCCGATGACCGACCGGCACTCGGCGGCCTGCCGTTCGGCTTCTTCGGCGGCCTCGCGCTTCGCGTCGGCCTCGGCTTCGAGTTCCGCGGCGGCCTCGCGGAGTTCCTCGACGCGCTCTTCGTCGGCTTCGAGACCCGATTCCTTCTCCTCGATGAGTTGCACCACGTTCGAGCGGTTGGCTTCGAGCGTCGACAGTCGGTCGGCGGCCTCGGCCAGCGACTCGGCGCGTTCGCGGTCGGCTTCGAGCGTCTCGACCGTCTCGCGGGCGTCCGCCAGCGTCGACTCCAGTTCTG
The DNA here is from genome assembly GCF_014647235.1 of Haloarcula pellucida. GTDB lineage: Archaea > Halobacteriota > Halobacteria > Halobacteriales > Haloarculaceae > Haloarcula > Haloarcula pellucida. The sequence goes on along the minus strand of NZ_BMOU01000001.1, from coordinate 163,433 downwards.
CCACGCGCTCTCGGTCGTCCTCGATGGACTCGACGTGTGGCGAGTCTTCGACGTCCTGCCCGCACTCGGGACACTTGCCAGCGTCGAGCAGTTCCTCGGCCTCGGCCAGCGCCTCGCGTTCGCTCTGGAGCTTCGTCTCCAGTTCCGTCACGCGCTGGCGGGCCTCGTCGAGTTCCTCGGCGACGACGTCTCGGTGGCTCTCCGCCTCGTCACGGCCCACGTCGGCGTCGTCGAACCGCGCCTCCAACGTCGCGATGTCGTCGTCGATATCGTCGAGTTGCTCGCGCCGGTCGGCGACTGTCTCGCGGGCACTCGCGAGGTCGGCTTCGAGGTCGTCGGCCGCCTCGCGCTTCTCGTCGGCGCGGGACTGGAGGTCGTCGGCCTGCGATTCGAGCGAGTCGGCCTCGCCGCTGTGCTTCTGGGCCTCGACTCGCTGTTCCTCGATGCGCGAGCGGAGGTCGTCCGCCCGGTCTTCTAACTCGCCGAGACGCGACTCGACGGCGTCGGGGTCGGCTTCGTCGACCTCCGTCGACGCGAGCGTCTCCGAGAGGTCCGATTCGAGCGACTCGCGTTCCTCCTTCAGGTCCGCGATGCGCTGTTTGAGGCGCTCGCGTTCGGTCTCGGTCTCGGTGATCTCGGCCTCCAAGTCCCCGATGTCGGCGGTCAGTTCCGAAAGCGTCTCGCGGCGGTCCTCGTACTCGTCGAGGACTGACTGGGCCTGCTCCAGCGTCCCCGCGGCCGTCTCTCGCTGGTCCTCGATGCGCTCGATTTCGTCTTGGGTCTCCGAGAGGTCAGATTCGAGCGCGTTCAACCGCTCGTGGAGGTTTCGGTCCTCCTTGGACTCGATTTGCTCGTCGAGTTGCGAGAGTCGGCTCTGTTTGTCGTCACGCACCCGCTTGACGCCGACGCGGGCGTCGCTTGCCCGCTCGCGGTACTCCTCCAGTTTGCCCAGTTGCAGGAGGTCGTCCAGCATGTCCTGCCGGTCGCCGGGCGAGGCGTTGATGAGTTTGTTCACCTCGCCCTGCCGGACGTAGGCGCAGTTGACGAACGCCTCGCTGTCCATCCGCAGGAGTTCGGTGACGCGGCGGCGGACGGCCCGCGCGCCCTCGAACGTGTCGTCGGGCGTCTCCAGCACGCACTTCGCCGTCGTCGCTCGCTCGCCCGTGTTCCGCACGCGGCGGGTGAGGTGGTAGTCGCCGCCGGCGTGGGAGAACCACAGTTCGACGGTGCAGTCGTCGGCCCCGATGGTGACCACCTCCTCTAAGTTCTCGTCGATGGCCTTCGAGCCATAGAGCGCGAAGAAACACGCCTCCAACAGCGAGGACTTCCCGCTCCCGTTGAGGCCGTGGATGACGGTGACGCCGGGGTCCAGCGTGAGGGCGGCGTCGTCGTAGCACTTGAAGTTCTCCAGACGGACGCGCTGGAACCGCATCAGTAGTCCCCCCTCACAGGAACTCCTCCACGTTGGATTGGCCACCATCGTCGTCCGGCGGTGCGTCCTCGCTGCCGGATTCGGGCGTCGAGTCCGCGGCGTCCGTCTCGCCACCGTCGGGTTCGGCCGCCGCCGCTTCGGGCGCGTCGTCGGCGCCGACTGCCTCGTCGGGACTGCCCGTCAGCGAGTCCGGGTCCTCCGCTACCAGTTCGCGAACGCGGCTCTCGACGGCGTCGGCGACGTTGGCGTCGGCCACTTTCGAGGCCCGGACCGTCTCGTCGATGTCGCGAGCGGCGCCGCTCAGACCTAGTTCCCGGACGCGTTCGGTGACTGCCTCGTCGGGGTCGGCGAAACTCACACTCGTCTCGCGTTCGTCGGCCGCGAGTTCCCGGTGATCGGTGACCCGCGCGACGAGTGCGCCCTCGTCCAGTGCGAACTCCTCGACGCTTGCCGGGGCGATGGGGTCGCCGTCGCCGTCGATACTGACGATGACGACGGCGTCGTCGAGGTCGTGTTGGCCGACGCGACTCCGGACCCGTTCGACGCCCTCCTCGGGCCCCAGTTCCACGTCGACGAAGACGAACTCGCGGGTGTCGAGGCCGCGCCGGGTGATGCGCGTCTCGCCGTCGAAGGTGACGATGTTGTACCCGCGGTCCTCGCGTTCGCTGGCGCTCGCACGCTCGGTCGACCCGCAGTAGGTGACCCACGCGCCCTCGACCTCCCGTTTGCCGGGCTTGTGGTTGTCCCCCAGTAGCAGGGCGTCGAAGTCGACCGAAGATTCGGCGAGTACTTCGGCGGCGTCCCAGTCGCCGTAGTCGAACGGCTGGAACAGGCCGTGGGTCACGAGCGCCGCGTGGTCGGCGTCGTGGGGTTCGAAGTCGTATTCCAGCGCGTCACGCTTCGAGCGCGGCACGAAGTCGAGGCCGTAGAAGGCCGTATCGCCGACGGCGGTCGGCTCGCCGTCCAGCCGCGTCGCAAGCCCCAGCGACGCATAGAGGTCGAGCCACTGCGCGTCTCGCTTCGCCTCGTGGTTGCCCACGACGGCGAGGAACGGGATGTCGGCCTCGGCGAGGTCCTCTAGTACGTCGAGCGTCCCCATGATGTCCGAAAGCGTCGGCCGCCGGTCGTGGAACAGGTCCCCCGCGTGGACGACGGCCGCCACGTCGTCCTCGATGGCGTCGTGGACGACGCGGCGGAAGGCGTCGAGGAAGTCCTGCCGGCGCTCGGGCACGTGGTACTGCTGGTACCCGATGTGTGTGTCGCCGGTGTGTATCACCCGTGTCATCTGTCAGGTCGTATGCCAGCGCCTCCTAAAGAGGTGTCGCGACCGCGGTGAAAGTGGTCACCGACGCGTGAGTGAGGAGCGGTCGGGAGTGTCACTCACCGCGACTGTCACCGTCTGCGGCCGCCCGGAACCGCTCGAAGGCCGCGAGCGCCGTACGCCCCTCCTCGGCGAGCCCACTCACCTCGTGTTCGGCCCGTTCGACGGCGCGTTCGAGCGTGTCGACGCCGACCGTCTCGACGAACGAGGCCGCCGCGTCGACGTCGTCGGTGGCCCGACTTGCTCGCTCGATGACCGTCCGATAGTCCGCTCGGCCCCACCGCTCTGGGGACGTCTCTGTCGGCAGTTCCGGGTCCGCAGACCCGTCGGTCATGCGAGATGCATCGCGAGCCTCACCGTCGGCGAGCGCTGCGAGCGCCGCCTTCACCTGATCGCTCTCGGTCACAGGGCGTCTGGCTTCGCCTTCGGTCAAAAAGGTTCGTCCCGCGAGGCTCCACACGAGAGTTCAAGTACGGTGCCGAGACCACGGCCGGCCATGACCGACGTGGAGACACTCGAAGAGCGGGTTCGGGCCGTCGAGCGTGCAGTCACCGACGGCGATCACGGGTTGCCGGCGGTCGAGGACCGCGCGGAACTAGACGCCCGACTGACGGCGGTCGAGGACCGAGTCGACCGACTGGACGAACGCACTGCGGACCTCGAAGCGGCCACGCAGGCACTCCGGGGATACGTCGGCAACGTCCGGTCGGTCAACGAGGACGTCGAACAGCGTGCCGACACCGCACTGGCCGCGACGGACCGCCTCGAACGCCGTCTCGACGACGCGCTGGACGACCGCCAGCCGTCGTCGCCGGCCACAGAGCAACAGCGAACGGCGACGGATGCTCTCTCTCGCGGGCGGCGGCAGGCGCCCGAGGCGACACCGAACGAGGGAGACAGCGAGCGGCCCCATCCGGCGACCGAGGGCCCGACGACTCCCGTCGCAAACGGGGACGAGACCGACCAGTCGGCGACGCCGGACAGCGGCGTCCTCGAACGGATACGGGCCCTCCTGTGATACTCCGGGTGGTCCTCGGTGCGGCGCTCACCGCGGCGTTGCTCGCGGTGACGGCGCCCGCACTCTCGACGGCACAGGCCGACGCCGCCGACGCCACCGTCGAGCGGCAACTGTCGGCCCTCTCGGAGCGACTGGAGACGATGGTCGCCACCGACGACGCCACGCTTGGCCGAGGTGCGCGCCGAGTCACAGCGATTCGGCTTCCGGAACGAACCCAGACGAGTGCCGGCGTCAGTTCGCTCCGGTTCCACAGTCGCGAGGGCGTAGGGGTCGCCAGCTGGCGGGTCGGCGACGCGAGCGGCCACAGCGAACGCCTCGTCGGCGTGCCGATACGCCCCGCCGGCGGCTCACTCAAGCTCCGCGAATCCGGGGTTCACCGTCTCGCGTTCGGGTTACGGGTTCGAGACGGTCAGACGGTCGTGACGGTTCGGCGGCTGGCTGGCACCGCCGACAGGTCGGGGAGGGACGGATAGATGCGTCGATGGTTCACGGACGACGCCACAGACGACGAGGCCTGTCGATGTCACCCGTCGTTCGACGGCGAGACGCTCAGGGTCGCAGCCGACGAGTGTCCCGAGCGCGGGCGACTGGGCGGCTCGCCGGACTGTCGAGCGACGGTAATCGACGCGCTGGGAGGGACAGACGTCGACGCCGTCGTCACGCGAAGCGACGGGCGAGAGCGAGCCTACCTCGACGGCGCGGCCGCGCTGCTCGTCGCGGCGGGGCGTTTCGCCACGCGGGTCGCACCGCTCGACCAGCGACTGGCCGACCGCGCGCGTCGTGAGCCACTGGCGGCCGCGACGGAGGCCACCGGCCGTGCGGGGCAGGTCGCCGACGTCGCCGCGGCGACTGGGTTCGCGCTGGCCGCCGAGCGAGCGAACGCCGACGCCGCGCTCGAACCGTACGTCGGTCCGGCAGTCAGCGACGCCCGTATCGCCACGAGTCCGCCAGACGACGCGACGCTTCGGGACCGTCGGACCGTCGAGACCGACGCGGTCGTCCGGCGGTACGACACGCCGGCGTCCTCGCTCGACTGCTACCACGTGCGCCCCCGAGAACACGAGTTCGACGCGGCGACGACGGCCACCCTCGCGTCGGCCGTCGAGCGACTGGCGACCGCACCGCTCGACGACCAGCCGACACCGTATCAGGCCGCATCGGCGGTTACCGACGACGGCACCACAGCGGCCGCACTCGGGGCCGTCCTCCGGAAACACACGCGGGGGCTGGGCGTCCTCGAAGACCTGTTTGCCGACCCCCGTGTCTCCGACGTGTTCGCGACGGCACCGGTCGGCGAGACGCGGCTGCGCGTCCGCGTCGACGGCGAGACGATGCGGACGAACGTTCGACTAACCGCTGAGGGCGCACGAACGCTCGCGTCTACGTTCCGCCGTGCGAGCGGACGGGCCTTCTCGCGGGCGAGTCCGACGCTCGACGCGACGACTACTGTCGCGGACCGACAGGTCCGGGTCGCTGGCGTCATGGAACCGATGAGCGACGGCCTCGCCTTTGCCTTTCGGGCCCACGACGAGACACGCTGGCGGCTGGCCGACCTCGTCGCAAACGGGACCGTCTCACCGCGAGTCGCCGGGTTGCTCTCGGTCGCGGTAGAGCGCGGTGCCGCCTGTCTCGTCGCCGGCCCCCGCGGCGCCGGGAAGACCACCACACTGGGCTCGCTTCTCTGGGAACTCCCGCGGTCGGTCCGAACCGTCGTCATCGAGGACACGCCGGAACTCCCCGTCACGGACCTGCAGTCCGACGGCCGGGACGTCCAGCCGTTGCGAACCGCGAGCGGCGACGGGCCGTCGGTCGACGCGAGAGAGGCATTACGGACCGCGCTTCGACTCGGAGAAGGCGCCCTCGTCGTCGGCGAGGTCCGCGGCGAGGAGGCCAGCGTTCTCTACGAGGCGATGCGGGTCGGCGACGGCGACAGCGCAGTGCTGGGCACGATACACGGCTCGGGCGGGGAGAGCGTGCGCGAACGGCTCGTCTCGGACCTCGGCGTCCCGGAGAGCGCGTTCGCGGCGACGGACCTCCTCGTGACGCTCGCCCCACCGACGGCCGAGGCCGGCCGTGGCGTAGCCGCCGTCGAGGAGGTGCGAGACCACGGCGAGGGCGTGGGGTTCGCGTCGCTGTTCGAACGCGACGGCGAGCGTGCGACAGCCACCGGTCGGCTCGGTCGGGGGAACAGTCACCTGCTCGAATCCCTGTCGCACGCCGGCGAGTCCTACGCGAGCGTGCTCGACACGGTCGAGACGCGAAGCGCTAGCTTCACAGAGCAGGCCAGTCAGTCGCCGAGGACGGAACCCGGGACGACCGAGCGATGACCGAGCGACTGGACTCGGGCGAACTCGCCGAACGGCTGACCGACGCCATCAGCGTCCCGGAGCGCTACCGGAGGGCGACCCACGTACTGGGTGTCGGGTATCGCCCGGAGCGGCTACTCGCCGCGAGCTACGCCGTCGCCGTCGCCTGTTGGCTCCTCGGTCTCACGCTCCTCACGGTCGAGTCCGGGACGCCCGCCGTCGTCGGTGGCACCGCGTGCCTCCTCGTCGCAGTCGGGACGGGGCTGGCCGGTCGCTACGGTATCCCGCTGGCCGCACAGGCCCGGCGGATACGCGCACTGGGGGCCGCCCCGTCGCTCGTCGTGACGCTGAGTCTGGGGATGACACTGTGGCCGAGTTCCGAACGAGCGACGGCGTTCGCGGCGGCGGCCGCCGACGGCCTCCTGGCCGACCGACTCGACGCACACAGGCGACAGGCGAGCGGCACACCACGAGACGGCCTCCGGCGGTTCGCCGAGCGGTGGAGCGACGAATTTCCCGCACTGGAAGCGGCGATACACCACGTCCAGCGAGCGGCCGTCGCACCGCCCGGCGAGCGGGCGGCCGTACTCGCGACCGCACGGCGGCGGATTCTCGACGGGACCCGCGACGAGATGGCGACGTTCGCCGCCGACCTGCGCGCTCCCGCGACCGGACTGTACGCCTTTGGCGTCTTGCTCCCGCTTGCGATGGTGTCTCTCCTGCCAGCAGCGGCCGCCGCGGGCGTCCCGGTGACCGCGCCGCTACTCGTCGTCGCCTACGGGATGGTCCTCCCGGCGGCCCTCGTCGTCGCGAGTGCGTGGCTCCTCGCGCAGCGACCGATCGCGTTCCCGCCGGCAGTGGTACCGCGGAGTCACCCCGACGTGCCGTCGACGCCGGTCCCGGCCCTCACCGCTGGCATGGTGGCCGCCGTCACCGGCTGGCTTGTCGGGGCCCTCGTCGTACCCGGATGGGGGCCGCCAATCGCGGCGCTCGGGGCCGGGACCGGCGCAGCGCTGGTGGTCCACTATCGCCCGGTTCGCGAGGTCCGGGACCACGTCACCGACATCGAGGACGGGCTGCCAGACGCGCTGACGGCTATCGGGCGGCGCGTCGACCGCGGGAAGTCGGTCGAGGCGGCACTAGAGGAGGCGGTCGACGTGACGCCGGCGCCGTTCTGTAACCGTCTCGGCGCGACGCTCCACCGCCAGCGGACGCTCGGCGTCGGCATCGAAGCGGCGTTCTGTGGCGAGTACGGCGCGCTCAGAACAGTCCCGAGTCCGCGTCTCCGGCGCGCGGCGGTGCTACTGGACGCTGCCGCCGATATCGGCCCGCCGGCCGGCGAGACCATCACGACGATGGGGGAGCATCTGGCGGACCTCTCGGCGGTCGAACGGGAGACGCGCCGTGACCTCGCACAGGTCACCGGGACGCTCTCGAACACCGCCGCGCTGTTCGGACCGCTCGTCGGCGGCGCCACCGTGGCGCTCGCGGGGACGATGCAGAGCGGCGGCCCCATCGAAGCCGTCTCGGCGGCCACGCTCGGCCCGGTGGTCGGTTGGTACTGTCTCGTCCTCGCAGCGGTGTTGACCGCGCTCTCGACGGGCCTGCACCGCGGGCTGGACCGAGCGCGCGTCGGGTACCGGGTGGGACTGGCGCTCTGTTCGGCGACGGCGACGTACCTCGCGGCCGTCGTGGCGACGGGACTGCTGGTCTGACGCCAGCGTTTAAATCGGAAGGCGGGGGCAGGCCATCCATGTTCGATACGCACGTCGACACGCTGTACGTCTGGGTGGCGCTCGGTACCGTGAGCGTCGCCGTCTTCGGCGTCGTCGTCTCGCTGCCCGCGTCGGCACCGCCGGACGCGACGGCCACCGCCGCGACGGTCGACGAGGTCGCGACCAGTCCAGCGGGGTCGGTCGCCACCCGCGAACTGGACGCTGTGGAGTGGTCCCTGTCGGATCGAGAAATCGGTCTGCGCTCCGATGGAGGCGTCGCTCACGCGACGGTCCTCGAACCGTTCGTCCCCGCGCTCGACGGGCGCCTCGCCGCCGTACTCGAGGGCGGACGGCCGAGTCGGTACTTCGGGTCGCCCACCGGTCTCCGACGGGCGGCCGAGCGAGCACGCACCGCCGACACCGGGTGGCGTCCGGCACCCGAGAGACTGACCGTCAGGCACGTCGCCTGGGGAGGAGTCGATGTCACGCTCGTCGGATAGGGGCGCGACGGAACCGCTCGCGGCCCTCGTGGCCGTCTTCGCCGTCTCGACCGGACTGGCGCTGTACGCCGGCGTCCTCGACGGCGCGCTGGTGTCCGCGACCGGCGACCGGAACGTCGCGGCGCCGACCGCCGATTCCGTGGAGCAGCGACTGAGTACCGCCGGTGTTGTCGCGCCCGACCGGGTGGCCGACGCTCTCGCTGTGATTCCGACTGGCTACGAGGGAAACGTGACGGTCCGTGCCGGACAGCGCTGGAGCGTGGGACCGTCGCCACCGGTGGACACGGCACGGGCCCGACGGACGGTCAGCGTCCGAGTCGCCCCGGCAGCGGTCCGGCGTGGGACACTACGGGTGAGCGTGTGGTGACGGGTCGTGCCACCAGTACCGTCGTCGACGTGACGGTGTTCCTGTTGCTGGTCGGCGCCGCCGCGACGGCCGTCGTCGGCGCCGTCACCGTGGACCCGCCGGAGGCGGCGAACCCAGCCGCCGACTCGGCCGAACTGCTCGCGACGAGTACCGCGAGTGTCGAGTACGCGCTCGATTCGCCGGGTCGGCCGCCCGAGTGGACGGCCAACGCCACCGCCCGCCACCGGCGGACGGCCCACGGGACTATCGCCGAACTGCTCGCAGAATCGGCGATGAGCGGCGTCACCGTACACGGCGAGCGACTGTCGACGGCGGGCAGGGGGTTCGAACGAGCGGTCGCGAACACGACGCGGGAGCGACTGTCAGAATCGGGTCGGCAGACCTCGGTTCGCGTTCGCTGGGAACCGTACCCCGGCGCGCCGGTCCGTGCGACGACCCGAGTCGGTGAACAGCCGCCTCCCTCGGCCGACGTGCGGACGGCGACGGTCAGCGTCGCGAGTCCGATGGCGAACGCGACCAGCCGAGCGCGACGGGGGGCGCACGAGGCCGGTTACCTCGGCGTCGCGGTCGTGGTCGCGTCGACTGTCGTCGAGGGGCTTTTTCCCCCGTCACAAGCCCGCTTGGCCCTCCGCGGGGATTATCCCGGCGACCGGCTGATGGCGGCGCGATACCGGCAGATGGCACGCCTCACCGACGCGGACGGCTTGCCACTCGACTCGGAGTCGGCGGCGGACCTGAACGCTCGACTGACGGTGCATCTCGCCGGCGATTTGGCGGCCGATATGCGACAGCGCTTCGACACGCCGGCCGCCGCGGCCCGGGCAGTACACACCGAGCGCGTCCGCGTCACAGTCAGGACGTGGTCGGCGTGATTGACGACACGCGCGGCCGGGTGCCGTTCGCGCTGCTGGGCGTCCTGTTGCTGGTGAGTAGCCTGACGCTCGCACCGACGCTTCGGCCGGCGCCCGCACCGCGCGATACGGCCGTCGAGCGCACGCTCGACCGCGCGACGGCGGAGACACAGACGGCGATGCGCGACGCCGTGTCGAGGGCCGGACAGCGGGCGTCGACGGATCCGGTGCTCGAACCGGCGAACACCTCCGTCGGGCGAGCCCTGAACGACTCTCGGCCGTTCCGGGACGCCCTCCGCCTGCGGATCTATCTGCAGGTCCGTGACCGTCTCCGCCGCGTCGGGGCGACGAGCGAAGGCGTCGAGGCGACGGCGAGCGTGCCGGCAGTCGAGACGACCGCGGAGTACCGGGAGGCGATAGAACGCGTCTCCATCGCACGGGCCGGCCCGAACGGCACCGCGCTCAGAGCGACCGTCGAGAACGTGACGCTGACGGTTCGGCGCGGCGACCGAGTGGTCACCCGTCGTACCGTCTCGCCGACCGTCGTCGTCGCGACGCCAGTCCTCACACTCCACGAGCAGGTCCAGACCTACGAGCGGCGCGTGAACAACGGGTTGGACAAGCCGGGGCTGAGCCAGCGGTTGACGGCCAGACTCTACCCCATCGTGTGGGCACGTGGCTACGCCCAGTACGGCGGCGTGCCGATAGAGAACGTTCTCGCGAACAGACACGTCAGTCTCGCGACCAACGGCGCGCTACTGGGCGTTCAGCGGTCGACGTTCGGGCGCAGCGACCCGGACGGCCGACGGTCGCTCACGGAGGCGACGGCGATGGTCGGCGTCGAGGACGTCATCACGGGCAGCAACAACACCGCCCTCGCACAGGAAGTCCTCAAGCGGACGGCGTATCGCCCCGCGAGCGAGGACATCAGTACGGGCGGGGCCTCCGGCGACCATCCGCGTGCGAACGAGACGATGCGTATCGGGGTCAACGAGACGGCCGACGACGCCTTCCACTCGGTCGCAGCACCCGAAGCGCTCGGGCGGACGACGGCCACAGCGTACACCGTCGACGTGCGACTGGTCACGGACAGTCGGCGGGTGAGCGGCGGTCGACCGCCGCGACCACCCTCGCCGGGTGAGAACTGGACGCTCGTCCGCGAACAGACGACCGACAGCACCGACGCGGTCGGCGCGGTCGACCCGCGGCCGAGCGTGCCGGACGGGTGGCACGAACTCGATAGCTTCGGCCGGACCGTGGAGGTGGAGTACACGCGGGTGGCCCTCTGGGAGAACGGAAGCGAGCGGCGGTCGACGGCGTCGAGTCGGACCGAGCGCCGTCGGGTGACCGTCACACTCGTCGGGCGTCACGAGAGCGACTCCGGCGCGCCGGACGAGCGAATCCGGACGGCCCACGACCGCGAGGGAAGCCCGGTGGGTGGGCCGAATCTGGCCGACGTCGAACCGCGGGCCGAGCGGGGACTGGTCGGCCGTGCTGGCGGTCGGGATGCGGTCGCGGAACGCGCCGCGGAGGGTCGTCTTCGGACGCCGACTGTGAGTGTAACGGGGAAGCGACCGGACTCGCTCAGACCGTGGGTGTACCGCGACCTCAGACGGTTGCGAGAGCGCGTCCGGGCGACGAACGTGACCGTCGAGCGCGGGGCCGTCGGCACGTTCGAGACGAACCCGGCTCGCGAACTCCGACGGAAACTCGCCGACCGGCGGGCGGCCCTCGTCGACGCGCCCGACACCTACGACAGCGCCGCACAGAAGGCCCGCGTCGCGGCCCGTATCGCCTACCTCGACGCGGTGGACGACCGACTCGCTGTCCGGGCACAGCGGCGCGGTTCGGCCCGGGAAGGCGTCGACAGACAGTTACGGAACCGGACCGGGGGATCGCTCGTCGACCTCCGGAAGAGCCTGACCGCCCGCGACACACAGATACCGCGCTCGCGCCCGGTGCCGACCGGCCCGGCCGGTCCGCTTCGGACGCGGGTCGACGCGCGGCCACAGTATCTCACGCTGGCCTCGGTGTCGGAGGAGTCCCACCCCGCAATCGAGGGCAGCGAACACCCGCTCGTCGCCCGGAACGTCAACGTGTTCACCGCCCCCTACGGCGACGCGGCCGCCGTGGTGACCGACAGTGCAATGGCGTCGGGGGACAGAACGCGTCTCGCGACGGCGGCGACGACGCTGGCCGCGGCGAACGCGACGGCCAACAGAACGTCGAACGCGACGCTCGACAGCCACCGGCGCCGATTACGGTATCGTGTCGAACAGGCAAACAGTCACGTCGCCGCCGAACTCGCGGGGACAGTCAGCGAGGAGACCGACGCCGACAGCGCGGCGAGTCGGACGATCGTCGAGGCTGCGCTTCGGCGCTGGGACACGCCCGCCGCGCGTGGGCAGGCACTGGCAGACGGGTCGGCAGCGAGGCGCATCGCCACAGTCGCCGCCGACCGACGGGGCCTCTCGGCAGTCGAACGCGACTGGCTCTGGATGCGACTGCGGAGCACCACCGACGACGCCCTCGCTCGACCGATAGCCCGACCGAAGACGCCCGTCGTCAACCAGACGGCCTCGACGGTTCGAACCGTGGCGCGCGACCAGTTGCGCCAGCGAATCGAAAGCGCCGGGCGGCGCCGGGCAGAGCAGCTGGCAAAACGCCGTCTCGGGACGAAGACGCTGCCGGCGGGTCTCCCGCTTGTGCCGCCGTGGCAGTGGGTCGCGACGACGAACATCTGGTGGGTGACCGTCGAGGGCGAGTACGCCCGCTTTGCGGTGACCGCGAGCCACGGCCCGCCGACGACACCGGGGGCAACGACGACGTACGCTCGCGACGGCGAGCGGGTCTATCTCGACGTGGACGAAGACGGGGACGCGGAACTGCTCGGGCAGAGTACGCGGCTCTCCTTTCGAGCGCATACGGGCGTCGTAATCGTCGTCCCGCCACGGCCGCGCGGTGTCGGGGACAAGGACGGCGTCGCCGTCGAGGAATCGGCGGGGTGGCCCACCGCCGGGGCGTCCGGAGAGTGACAGCGACTAATACCCCCCGTGCGTACCGGTGTCCATGCTCAGAGCGGAGTTCCCCGACGCAGGAACGCAGTCACCCGAGTCGCTGTTGGCCGCCTACGAGTCGGTCCTGGCCGAGACGGTCGAGACAGTCGGCGTCGACGCCGTCGTCGAGGCGACCGGCCTCGACCGAGAGACGGTCGAAGCGGTGGCGGCCGGCGAGGCGGCCGACCTCACGCTCTCGGACGCGGCGGCCGTCCTCGCGACGGACCCGGATCGGCCCGACGCCGACGCGATTCAGGCGGAGGCACAGGACATCCTCCTGATGGGGATGACGACGGCCGTGATGGACGTCGAGGCGCTGGCTTCGGGCATCGGCGACGAGATGGAGCCAAAGGAGATACAGCAGAAAATAGAGGGGCGCTATCCGATGACGATGGCCGAGTACGCCGTCCTCCACAGCTACATCGAGAGTCAGCAGCGATGACCGCACGCGTCGCGATACTCGGGTGTGGCTACGTCGGCCTCGAACTCGGGCGACAGCTACGGGCCGACCACGACGTCGTGGGCGTCCGTCGCTCCGATCCGGGCGTGGCGGCCATCGAAGACGCGGGATTCGAGGCCGTACAGGCCGACGTTACCGACGCCGACGCGCTCTCGGCCGTCCCGGACGTCGACTGGGTCGTGTTCGCGGCCAGTTCCGGCGGCCGCGGAGCCGAGGCGGCCCGCGAGGTGTACGTCGACGGTCTTCGGACGGCCATCGACCACTTCTGGGACCGCGGCGACGCGCCGGAGCGGTTGGTTTACACGTCGAGCACCGGCGTCTACGGCGACCACGACGGCGGCTGGGTGGACGAGACGACGACGTTGGACCCGCAGACGGAGAAGACGAGAGTGCTGGCCGAAGCCGAGCACATCGCCCGCGAGCGGCCGGTCGAGTACGGCGGCCACGGCACCGTCGCTCGCTTTGCCGGCCTCTATGGCCCGGACCGTTATCGGCTCGAACGGTATCTAGAGGGCCCGGTAACGGCGGGCTACCTCAACATGGTCCACCGCGACGACGCGGCGGGGGCCGTTCGGTTCCTGCTTGAGGAGGACCACCGCGAGGACGTCGTCCTCGTCGTCGACGACGAACCAGTCGAGAAGTGGGCGTTCGCTGATTGGCTGGCCGAACAGTGCGACGTCCCGTTCCCGCCAAAACAGACCAAGGCCGAGCGATTGGCGGACTCCGACCTCTCGTCGACGGCGACGCGACGCATCCAGACGAGCAAGCGGTGTTCGAACGACCTGCTTCGGTCGCTGGGGTACGAGTTCGTGTATCCGACGTTTCGGGAGGGGTATCGGGACGCTATACGGGAGTTTACGGCACCTTAATCGCGGGGGGAACCTTCTTATCGTATCCGGCAGCATCTACGCCTATGTCACAGGTGGCTGCCGGGGACCTCGCGACACAGGCCGAACGGGTCACCGCCTACGCCATCGAGAACCCGACGATAGTCGTCGCGGCTCTGCTCGCCCTGCTCGTCGTCTCGGGCCTCGCCGTCGCCGTCTACCGCTATCTCACGCGGACGCCGGCCGACCGACTCATGTCGGTGCTCGGCCGGTACGACGAGGTCGCGGTGCTGATGCATCCGAACCCCGACCCCGACGCGATGTCCTCGGCGCTCGCCGTCTCCCAACTGGCGTCGGCGGTGGACACCGAGACGACGCTCTGTTATCCGGGTGAGATTCGCCGGCCGGAGAACCGAGCCTTCGAGACGGTGCTCGACCTCGACTTCGAGCGCATCGAGACCGCCGGCGACATCGCCGCCGACCACGTCGTGTTGGTCGATCACAACGAGGCGCGGGGGTTTCCGGGGGCGAGCGATATCGACCCCGTCGCCGTCGTCGACCACCATCCTGGCGGCGGCACGGGGCGGCAGTTCACCGACGTCAGAACCCATACCGGGGCGTGTGCGACCATCTTCGCCGAGTACTTTCAGGCGCGTGACTGGGGGTTCTACGACGTCGACACGGCGCTGACAGACGGCGGCGTCGAGACGGCCGAGGTCCCGGAAGACGCGCTCCCGAGTCACGTCGCGACCGGCCTCATCTACGGCATCCAATCGGACACGCGGTCGCTGACCAACGGGTGTTCCTCGGACGACTTCGCCGCGGCGGCGTACCTCTACGAGGGCATCGACCCCGACCTGCTCAACCGCATCGCCAATCCGCAGATCGACGCCGAGGTACTGGACGTGAAGGCCCGCGCCATCACCGAGCGCGTCGTGGACCCGCCGTTCGCGTACAGCGACGTCGGCGAGGTGTCGAACACGGACGCCATCCCGCAGGCCGCCGACGAACTGGAGACCCTAGAGGGCATCTCGGCCGTCGTCGTCGTGGGCGAGAGCGACGGGACGCTCCGCATCGCCGGTCGGTCCCGCGACGACCGGGTCCACATCGGCCGAGCCATCGAGTCCGTCGTCGAGTCGATTCCGATGGGAGAGGGCGGCGGCCACGCGCGGATGGGCGGTGGGCAGATCCCCGTCGAGTACATGGCCGGCATCGGCCCCAGCGACGGTATCACGCGCGATGACCTGCGAGAGCACGTGTTCGACGCGATGGCCGGCGAGCGCTGAATCTCGGTCCTTTTGTCCGGTCGGGACGAAGCGTGGGTATGGCAACACGGGAGGCGACATGGGCGTACCGGGACGACCACGACGACTTCGCGCGCACCTTCTACCGCCGGTTCGGCGACGGCGTCGTCTCCAGCATCGGCGTCGGTACGTATCTGGGCGACCCGACCGACGAACGCGACGACGCCTACCACGACGCCATCGTCACCGCGCTGGACGGGGGCGTCAACGTCCTCGATACGGCCATCAACTATCGCCACCAGCGCTCCGAACGCGTCGTCGGGCGGGCGCTTGCCGACGCGGACGTCGACCGCGAGGCCGTCGTCGTCGCGACGAAGGGCGGGTTCGTCCCATTCGACGGGGAGCGACCCGAGAACCCGGGTGCGTACGTCCAGTCGGAGTACGTCGACACGGGCATCGTCGACGCCGACGCCCTCGTCAGCGGCCAGCACTGCATCGCGCCGGAGTTCCTCGACGACCAGTTGGACCGGTCGCTCGACAACCTCGGACTGGACACCGTCGACCTCTACTACGTCCACAACCCCGAGACGCAACTGGCCGAGCACAGCCGCGCAGAAGTGTACGACCAACTAGAGGCCGCCTTCGAGCGACTGGAGGAACGAGCGGCGGCCGGCGACCTGAAACACTACGGGGTGGCGACGTGGGAGGCGTTTCGCGTCCCCGAGAGTCACGACAGCTATCTCTCGCTACCGGAAGTCGTCGAGCGGGCACGGTCGGCCGCGAAGTCGGTCGGAAACACGGCGACGCACTTCCGGGCCATCCAGCTACCGTTCAACGTGTTCATGGCCGACGCGTTCAGCGTCGCGGCCCACGACGGCGCGGACGGCCCGCAGTCGGCGCTGTGGTTCGCTCACGAGGCCGGTCTCGACGTGTTCACGAGCGCGTCTATCATGCAGGGACGACTGGCAGAAGAGATGCCCGAGAGCGTCGAGGGGAAACTCGACGGCGAGACCCGCGCCCAGCGAGCGCTCAACTTCGCGCGGAGCGCCCCCGGCGTGACCTGTTCGCTCGTCGGGACGGGGTCCGCAGAACACGCCGAGGAGAACGTCGACGCCGGGCGGTACGAGCCGCTGGGTGCGGAAGCGTTCGACGCAGTGTTCGAGTAAGTGCGAGACGAGTCCGGCCCGGCAGCCCGCCGCTTGGGTGTCAGCCGAGTTCTTTCCACTCTGTCCCACAGTCGGGACAGACCCGAACCTTGCCGACCTGGTCCGGGTCGTTGTCCGTCGACAGTGGCTCGTCACATGCCGTACACGAGAGTCGACCGTAGCCGTCTTTCTCGACGTCACCCGCACGCAGGGCCTTCCTGACCGAGTCCATACGACTAGCTCTGACAGCCGTGGATAAAAAGACCGTGGCGATTCGGAACAATCTTCGGGGCGAGCGACGACTGTCCGGTGTGTCTCGACGGTCAGTGTTCGGCTCGTTGCTCGGGTTGGTCTTTCTCATCAACCTCTCGCGCGTGGTGTTCGCGCCGTTGCTCGAACCCATCCGGGTCGCGACGGGTGCGAGTAGTGCGACGCTGGGGCTACTGGCGACGCTCGTCTGGGCCGGGAGTGCGGTGACGCGGCTCCCGACCGGCTTCCTGTTGACCCGAGTGAGCCGGGCACAGGCCGTCTTCGGCTCCGGCGTCGTCTTGACGGTGGGGGCGGCCTTTACCGCGCTGACCACGGACCCGACGCTGTTACTCGTCGGGGCGTTCACGATGGGACTCGCAAGCGGCGTCTACATCATCGCCGCGAACACGCTCATCAGCGAACTGTACCCCGACGCGCCGGGCCGCGTCCTCGGCCAGCACGGCGTCGCCAGCCAACTCGCCGCCGTCGCCGCACCGGCGCTCGTCTCCGCGGCGCTCGTCGTCGGGAACTGGCGCGTGACGCTACAGGCGATAGCCGTCGCCGCGGCGGTGATGACGGTCGTGTTCACGCTGATCGCCCGCCAGACGGCGTTCCCCGAGGCCGGCAGCGAGGACAGGGACGTGCTGGGGGCGGTACTGGCACAGTGGCCGATCGTCCTCACCGCGGTAGCGACGCTGGGCTTTACGACGATGGTGTGGAACGGACTGTTCAACTTCTACGTCACGTACCTCGACAGTATCGGCCTCACGAAGGCGACTGGACGGACGCTCCTGCAGGTCACGTTCGGTGCGGGCGTGCCGGCGTTCTACGTCAGCGGACGGCTGGCCGACCGGTTGCCGACGCTCCCGTACATCCTCGTCATCGTCGCAGCCTTCACTGGCTGTATCCTCGTCCTTCCGATAGTTCGGGGGTTCTGGCCGCTGGTGGCCTTCAGCGCCGTCACGGGCTACGTCATCCACAGTAGCTTCCCCGCCGTCGATACGTACCTGCTCGGGTCGCTCCCGGACCGCCACCGCGCCAGCGCGTACGCGGCCTACGGCGCGGGCATGATGATGATACAGGCCCCCGGGAGCGTCATCTTCGGGTTCCTGCTGGACGCTGGCGTCGCCTTCCCGACCATCTTCGAGTGGATGGGCGCCGGACTGGTCGTCCTCTTGCTCGCGCTCCTGACGCTGCACTTCAGCGGCCGGTTGCCGAGGACGGCCGCCGCCTGAGCCCGGAAACGCTGAAGCCGCTGGGGGCCGCGCACCCGATATGGACCTGACTGCCGACGACCTCGCTGGCGTCGTCGACCTCTTCGGTGCGCTCACTCGGACGGAACTCGGACGGGCGTGTTCTGAACTCGCGTTCAAAGCGGGCGAGGACGTCGAAGCCGACGCGTTCGCCGGGGACATCGAGGAAGCGCTCACGTCGTACCACCTGCTTTCGGTCGCCGACCACGACGAGCGTCCCGCCGACGAACTCCTCGTCGTCGGTCCCGCGGCGTTCCCGTCGTTGCCAGAAGGGGCCGGGGACCTCCCACACATCATGGACGTCCCCGACCGAACACTCGCCGACGAGACCGTGGCTCGTGCCGCAGAATCGCAGTTCCGCGAGGACGCCGTACAGGCGGTACAGGCCGGTGACGAGGACCGCATCGCGTCCCTGCTGGACGCGAGCTACGACCTCGAAGCGTGGGGGGCGGTCGAACTAGACGCGGCCCGAGACCGACTCGACGACGCCTGACTGGGAGGACCCGACCGAGTTAAGGACGTACACACCTTCGGTTCGGTATGGACTTCGACCGGCTAAGGGCACACGACGCTGTCGTCGTCGACGACGAGGAGCGCGAGGCAGCCGTGGTCGTGCCGGTCGTTACTCGCCCCGAAGGGGAGGGCATCCTGTTCACGAAACGGGCCGATCACCTGCCAGACCACCCCGGGCAGATGTCGTTCCCCGGCGGGGGGTACGAACCCGAAGACGACGACCTGCTCCGGACGGCACTCCGGGAGGCCAACGAGGAAATCGGTCTCGACCCGCAGGCCGCTCACGTGGTCGGGCGTCTCGACGACATCCGGACCGTCTCGCACTACTCCGTGCGCCCGTTCGTGGCGCGCATCCCCGACCGGGAGTACACCCCCAGCGACGAGGAGGTCGCCGAGGTGGTCGTCCTCCCCGTCTCCGAACTCACCGACCTCGACAACTACGAGTCCGAACACCGCGACCATCCATACTACGGCGAGATACGCCTGCACTTCTTTTACGTCGACGGCTACACCGTCTGGGGGGCCACGGCGCGGATGCTCGTCCAGTTGCTCGAACTGGCGACTGACTGGGAGATGCCACCCGAACCCGACCGGTACGCGGGCCCGGACGACGAGTTCCCCGAGTCGGTGCGGGACCAGATTCGCTGAGAACGACAGGGCTTTCCTCACCGAGACGAATCCACTGACGAATGACGACACTCGCGACCGGGACGCTGGCCGACGTTGGCATCGACGCAGTAGCGCTCAAGCCGGCCGAAGTCGACCCGGCGCGGGCCGTCGACCTCGACGTCGAGACCCTCGCCGTCGACTACGAGGGCCGCGAGCACGTCCCCGACTGCGAGACGCTGGCGACGCTGACCGACCACGCCGAGGTCCGACTGACGACGCCGGTGCGGGCCGACGGGTACGACCCGCTGGGCGACGACTCGGCGCTGGATGCCGTCCCCGAGGCCGTCGACCGCGTCCTCGTGGCCGGCCACGGTGCCTACCTCACGGCGACGGAGGCCGAGCGAGCGGTCGCACCGCGGCTCCGGGCGGCTGCGGCCGACGCCACGGACCCATGGGTGGGAACCGAAGGCATCGAACGCCTCGCGATGGCCGTTGGCGGGACGCAGTACGAACTGCTCTCGCGCTCGACCGACAGAGACCTCCGGGCGCTCAGGGCCGCCGGGTTCGACGGCGAGGTGGCGGTGTACGCACCGCTGGTCCTCACCGGCGACGACGACGCGGTACTGGACGCCGTGGGCGACTACGCCGCCCGACGACGACCGGTTCGGGAGGCCCTCCCGGACGACGCGCGAACCGACAGCGCGGCGACTGGCCGGGCCCGCGACGTGCTCCGACAGGCCGTTGGGGACTACGCGCTCGTCGGCCGCCCGGAGACGGTAGCCGACCGGACCGACCAGTTGCGGGACGCTGGCGCCGACACCGTCGTCGGGTACCCGGCCCGCGGTCTCGGCCCGCTCCTCGGATAGATGCGGGTCGCCGTCGTCGGCGGTGGCTGTGTCGGACTCACCGTCGCCGGTGACCTCGCCGACCGTGGCGCGGCGGTGGCGCTCTACGAACGCGACGAACTGGGTAGCGGCGCGACGGGTCGCGCGGCGGGCATCTGCTACGACGCCTTCGCCGGGTCGGTGGACGCCGCCGTCGCCGCCCGGGCACTCGACCGCTACCGCGAGTGGGACCTACTGACCCCGTGTCCGTACGTCTGGGCTGCCCGCGAGGACGGCGACGCGACGGCGATTCGCCAGCAGGTCCGCGAGATGCAGGCCCACGGACGAGACGTGACCGAACTGTCGCCCGAAGCGCTCGCAGAACGGTATCCGCATCTCGATACGTCTACGGTCACCGCCGCCGGCGTCGCGAACGCCGCCGGGACGCTCGACCCCGATGCGGTCGTGACCGAACTGGCGGCACGCGCCCGGTCGGCCGGCGTGACCATCCTGACCGAGACGCCCGCTACCCTCGCCGACCCGAAGACTGTCGAAACGAGCGACGGGCGCGAACGGTTCGACGCCGTGGTCGTCGCCGGCGGGTCAGCGGCAAAACCGCTGGTTGCCGACGTGGGCGTCTCGCTCGCTCTGAAGACTTACCGGGCACAGGCGCTCGTCACGACCCCGGTCGACGCCGGCCTCCCGTCGTTCTACGACGCGACCGAGGAGTTCTACTGGCGCCCGAAGGGCGAGCGAATCATCGTCGGGAACGGCGCCCACGCCGCCGACCCGGACGACTGGACCGCCGACGCCGACCCCGAGTTCGTCGAGTCGGCGCTGGCGAAGTTCGACGAAGCGACCACGCTCTCACCGGCCGTCGCTCGCTCGTGGGCCGGTCTCTGTACGGCGACGCCCGACCGGGACCCACTGGTCGGGCACGTCGCAGACGGCCTCTACGTCGCCGCTGGGTGGCAGGGTCACGGCCTGATGCGAGCGCCGGCGCTGGGCGAGTTCCTCGCCGAACGGGTGCTCGATGCGGACCCGACCCTGTCCGTCCCGCTCGGCCCTCGCGTCGACCCGACGCGGTTCGACGGCGACGAGTCGTTCGACCCGCTGGGCGACCCGACCGCCGACTGGTGACGTATGCGTCGTAAAACGGCGAAAACAGCGCGCGGTGTCGGTTACTCTTCGATCTCGTCGTCGGCCGCTGTCTCCGCGTCGTCGACCGTCTCGGACTTCGGGATGCGGACCTGCAGGGTCCCGTCGTGTTTCAGCGTCGCCGTCGCGGCCTCGGCGTCGACGACGGCGTCCTCGGGGAGCGTCACCGACCCGTCGAGCGCCAGTCCGCGGCCGGGATAGCGCATCTCGAAGCCGTCGTGGAAGTCCCGGAAGCGGTCGATGCGGACCTCGACGCGGTCGTCGACGTACCGGACCTGCACGTCACTCGCGGTTGCACCGGGGGCGTCGAAGACGACCAGATAGGCGTCCTCGGACTCAAGCAAGTCCGCCGGCAGCGGCTTGTTCTCCTGAACCCGACCGGCGGCCCGACCGATGTTCTCGAAGATAGCGTTGCCGATAGACTCCCCGATGCCGCGAATCATAGCTCCACGGCCTCCAGCGTGTCGGCCTCGCCACAGTACGGACAGGTGAAGTCCCCGACGCCGGTGTCGTCGGGCATATCGTAGGTGTAGTGCAGCTCGAACATATCGAGCGTGCAGTCGTCGTCGGTACAGACGACCTCCAGAGTGGCTGGCATGGTCGTTGGTTGGTTCGTGAGGCTCAAACCGCTTTCGGAGGCGGAACCGGCGCTGTACCCGTCCGAACATTGATTATCTCCCGTGGAGAGGGGACAGGCATGGGTTCCGGTGTTCTGGGCGTGGACTTCAGCGGAGCGAGCGCGGCCGGGGACGCGTTGTGGGTGACTGAAGCCACACAGACTGCAGCAGGGATGTGCATCGACGCGTGCTATCGTGCGACAGCCGAGTGGGGGCGTGACCGCGAGAGCGCACACGCCGGCCTCGTCGAACGAATCCGGGACGACGACGTCGGGACGGTCGGACTGGACTTTCCCTTTAGCCTCCCGCAATCCCTGCTCGACGCCCAGTGTGGCGGCCACTGGCGCGGTTTCCTCGAGTGGGTCTGTAGTGACAGTGGGCCGGCGAGTCCCGACGGCTTCTCGGAAGCGTGTCGCCACACCGCCGAGATGACCGCCGGGAAACGCGATATTCGACGGGAGACGGACGCCCGGCGCGCGGCGCTCTGTCCGTACACGAACCGGGTCCGGAGCATGACCTACCACGGCGCCCGGAACGTCCTCGGCCGCCTCGCCGACGACCCCGCCACCGCCGTCGCGCCGATGCAGGGCCACGACGCCGAGACGGTGGTCTGTGAGGTGTACCCCGCGGCTACCTTCGGGTGGCTTGGCTGTTACCGCGAGGGGTACAAGACCACCGACGGGGCCCGGGCCCGACGTGAGACCAACGTCGAGGCCGTCGCGGCCTGTAGCGTCGACCTCGGCGACCACCGGGAGACGTACCACCGGAACCACGACGCGCTCGACTCGCTGGCCGCCGCCGTCTCCGCCGGCCGGGTCGCCGACGGCGCTCGGCCGACGCCGGTCGGCACCGTCGAGGAAGGCACCATCTACGTGTAGCCCAAGGGCCATATTTCTGTGCGGATCCGGTACGCCGTCTATGACCGACGAACACGGGGGGTTCGAGGGGATCCGCGAGAACGTCGACGGGCACCCGACGGTGGGCCTCGTCGCCTACGCGACACCGTACTGGGCCGACGACTGAGTGATATCGGCGAACGACGTATCAGCCCAGCGCCCGAGTCGGGGCTATGGACGGCGAACCGTCGTCGCTGGGTCGGCTTCGGACGCTCGCACACCTGCTCGACGAGAGCGTCCGCGTTCCGGGCGTCGGCGTCCACGTCGGCCTCGACCCGTTGTTGGGCCTGCTTCCGGTGGCGGGCGACGTCGTGACCGGACTCTGCTCGCTGTACATCGTCCTCGAAGCAGGCAGACTCGGCGTCTCCCGACGAGCGCTGGCCCGGATGCTCCTGAACGTCGCGCTGGACGTGGGCATCGGTGCGGTTCCGGTCGTGGGCGACCTCTTCGACGCCATCTGGAAGGCGAACGTCAGGAACGTCGACCTCGCTGTGGCCGACCTCGAACGGCAGGGATAGCGGCCCGAAACCGTCGGCCGACGAGCGTTCGACTACTGGGCCAGCGCCTCGTTGACGGTGTACAGCAACGCGCCGTACTTGTCGCCGTGGAAGTCCCACATCGTCATGCCGCCGAAGTCGTTGTCGAGGACGTACTCGGCTTTCAGCGCCACCGAACGCATGTTGTCGTAGCTGACGAACTCGCGGTCGTTCTCGGAGTAGAGGTACGGCGCGGCCGCGTCGTCGTGCCAGTAGTACTCGTAGTCGTTGTCGGCGTTGACGTTGTACTCGATGTCCCAGAAGTCGTAGGTCCCCTGCTCCTCGGCGGGGAAGGTGCCGTCCGGAACGCCGTCGAAGGGCTGGTCGAACCCGCGGTTCGCGGGGTCGACGCCGGTGTAGCCGCGGCCGAACGTCGCGAAGGTCAGGTTCAGTTTGGCCGGGTCGATAGGGCGGGCCTTCCACGCGTCCATCGCGTTCGCGGTGTAGTACTGGAAGTCCGGCACGCTGTCCGGGAACGGGTTGTACAGCGGCGCTCCGAACCCGGTGTACTCGTCCCACGGCCCGGCGAAATCGTAGCAGACGACGTTGACCCGGTCGACGGCGTCGGCCAACTCCGCGACGACCAGTTCCTCGGCGAAGTTCGGGTTGATGGCGGCCGAGAGGCTGAGTTCGTAGGACTTGCCGTCCTCCTCGCCAGCGGCGTCGAGTTGTCGCCGGACCTCCTGAACGAGCAGGGTGAACTGGCGGATGTCACCGTCGCGGGTGTACTGGTCGGCGTCCTCGCCACTGGGGTAACGCCAGTCGAGGTCGAGACCGTCGAAGTCGTACTCGCGCAGGATCTCGATGGCGGTGCGAGCAAAGCGGGCGCGGCGAGCGCTGTCGACCGTCACCTTCGAGTAGTACTGCGAGGCGAAGAACCCGCCGATGGAGAGGACCAGCTTCGTGTCGGGGTGGTCCTTCTTGCGGGCCTGGAACGCCGCGAGGTTGCGCGTGTCGGCGAACCGGTCGGCGTAGCCCACGCTCCCGTCCTCTTCGACGGCGAGGTAGGCGTACTGGAGATGCGTGATCTGGTCCAGCGGAACCGCACCCGGCATGTAGTCACGTTCGTAGCGGGACCACGCCGGGTAGATGCCGACGACGGACTTCCCTGGCGGTGGCGTGTTCTTGACACCGCGTACCGCGTGAATCGAGCCACTACGTGCGCCGCGTGCGCCCCCGGACAGACCGATGGCGGCCGTCGCACCGAGCGCCCCCAAGAAGCCTCTGCGTGATAACGTGGATTTCATAATCGTACCAATATATACGCAAATCCAATATATATTTGTTGTGACTGGTTATATTCCTGTAATCATATCAACTTTCGCCGACACGACGTGGCCGACCAGACACCGTTTTAGGCGTCGAGCGTCAATCCGCGCCCATGACTGTAGACCCCGAGACGCTCGACGTGACCATCGTCGACGGCTACGTCGACGAACCCGCACACTTCGGGGTGCCGCCCTACATCTCGACGTACCCGCGGTACGCCGCCGGTGCGATGGTCGACGCCGGCGTCCCCCGCGAGCAGATCACCTACCACACCATCGACGAACTCCGCGAGGACCGCCACCTGTGGCGCGACGTCGAGGAGGCCGACCTCATGGTGTACGTCGGCGGGATGACCGTCCCCGGGAAGTACGTCGGCGGGACCCCCGCCGAACCGGACGAGGTGCGGAAACTGGCGTGGACGGCCGACGGTACCTCCGTCATCGGCGGCCCCGTCCGCTTTGGCGTGGGCGAGGCAAACGAAGGCGCCAGCGAAACGGCGCGCGACGACTTAGACTTCGACTTCCTCGCGATGGCCGACGTCGAGGCGGCCGTCTACGACCTCGTCGACTCCGGCCTCGAAGGGTTCGAGAACCGCTACCGCTCCGTCGAGGAGGAGACTCGATGGGCCCGGTCGGGCGCGTTCGTCGTCGAACAGCACCCCAACCACCCGGCGTACCTCATCTGCGAGATGGAGACCTCTCGGGGCTGTCCGTACCGCTGTTCGTTCTGCACGGAACCGATGTACGGCAATCCGGACTTCCGGCCGCCCGAGAGCGTCGTCGACGAGGTGGACGCGCTCTCGGACCGCGGAGTGAAGCACTTCCGTCTCGGTCGGCAGGCCGACATCCTCGCCTACGGCGGCGACGGCGAGGCGCCGAACCCCGACGCGCTCCGTCGCCTCTACGGCGGCATCCGCGAGGTGGCGCCGGACTTAGAGACGCTCCACCTCGACAACATGAACCCCATCACCATCGTCAAGTGGCCCGAGAAGGCACGCGAGGGGATACGCATCATCGCCGAGCACAACACGCCCGGCGACACCGCCGCGTTCGGCCTCGAGTCGGCCGACCCCGCCGTCCAGAGCGACAACAACCTCAACGTCACCGCCGACGAGTGCTTCGAGGCAGTGAAGATAGTCAACGAAGTGGGCGGATTCCGTCCCGGTGGCGACAGGGGCTCCGCGCCGAACTTCGGCGACGACGCCGCGCGACGCCTGCCGAAACTCCTACCGGGCATCAACCTCGTCCACGGCCTGAAAGGCGAAACGCGGGAGACGTTCGAACACAACAAGCGGTTCCTCCAGCGCGTCTACGACGAGGGCCTGCTGCTCCGCCGCGTGAACATCCGGCAGGTGATGGCCTTCGAGGGGACGGACATGGCCGACACCGGCGCAGAGATAGCGAAAGACCACAAACAACTGTTCAAACAGTACAAGCGGGAGGTCCGCGAGGAGATTGACAACCCGATGCTCCAGCGCGTCGCGCCGCCGGGGACGGTGCTGCCGGACGTCCATCTGGAGTACCATCAGGACGGCAAGACGTTCGGCCGGCAACTCGGCACCTACCCGTTGCTGGTCGGACTGCCGGGCGAGCGAGAACTCGGACAGACGATTGACGTCGCCATCACCGACCACGGCTACCGGTCGGTGACCGGCGTCCCCTACCCACTCGACGTCAACAGCGCCTCGATGGACGAACTGTCGACGATCCCGGGCGTCGGGCAGAGTCGTGCCGGGGACATCCTCGTAGGCCGACCTTACGAATCCGAGACGGAGGTCGGTGAGGACCTCTCGCCGTTCGTCACGGCCCAATCCCACGGCGGAGCCGACTGACAGCCCGTCGAACACACATTAGCACCTCTCTAGGGACTTAACACGGTGTTGGTGGGTCAGCGTGCGTTCGAACGAACAGAAGGTACTTTTGGCTCCCTCGCTCAGTGGACACCAATGACCGACGTCGAGGTGAGCGTCGTCCTCCCCGCCTACAACGAGGAGGACACCATCGAGCGGACCGTCTCAGTCACGCTGGAGACGCTCGCCGCCTTTCTCCCCGAAGATGCGTTCGAAGTCATCGTCGCCGAAGACGGCTGTGCGGACCGGACGCCGGAGATAGCGACCCGACTCGCCGACGAAGACGACCGTGTCCGACACATCCACTCCGACAGACGCCTCGGTCGCGGGGGCGCACTGGAGTACGCCTTCGACCGGGCCGATGGCCAGACGCTGGTGTACTTCGACACCGACCTCGCGACGGACATGCGCCACCTCGAAGAACTCGTCGAGAGCGTCCGCTCTGGCGAGTACGACGTGGCCACGGGGTCACGCTGGATGCCCGAGAACCGGGCGGACCGCCCGGCGAAACGTGGCATCCCGAGCATCGGCTACAACACGCTGGTCCGAGGAGTGTTGCGCTCGGACCTCAAGGACCACCAGTGCGGCTTCAAGGCGTTCGACCGACAGGCCTTCGAAGCGCTCGCACCGTCCGTCCAGGACGAACACTGGTTCTGGGACACGGAGATGCTCGTCAAGGCCCAGCGGCGCGGGTTCAGCGTCAAGGAGTTCGCCGTCGACTGGGAACCGAAGGGCGACTCGAAGGTCGACATCGTCCGGGACGTCTTCGGGATGGGGAGCCAGATTCTCCGGACCGGCTGGGAGCTGTCGGTTCGTCCGCGAATCACCCGCCGCGTGTCGCTCGGCGCCGGGACGGCGCTGGTCGTGGTGGCGCTCCTCCTGATGACCCAGTACCTGAACCCCCATACGGTCCTGAACGAGATGGCCGGTGCGGACCCCGCCCTCGTCGGAGCCAGTGCCGTCGTCTACGCGCTCTCGTGGCCGCTGCGTGGCGCACGCTATCGAGACATCCTGCAGTCGATGGGCTTTCGCGAGCGCTGGGACTTCCTCACGGGCGCGGTGTTCATCAGCCAGACCGGGAACCTCGTGTTCCCGGCGCGGGCGGGCGACGCCGTTCGCGCCTACGTCGTGAAGGCCCGGCGCTCTATCCCGTACCCCTCCGGGTTCGCGTCGCTGGCCGTCGAGCGCGTCTTCGACCTGCTGACCATCACGCTACTGGCCGGCGTCGTGCTGATGGGACTCGCGGCGACGGGGTCGGCCGACACGCTGGTCGGCGCGGTCACCGGCGACGTGGCGGGCGGTGACGCCGCCGCGAGCGGACAGACAGCTATCGCCGTCGCCGCGTTCGTCGGTGTGGCTGCTATCGGCTCCGTCGTCGCCATCGTCGCCAGCGCCCACTCCGACCGGAACCTCGTCCGCCGGACGGTCGGCCGCCTGAGCGACGACTCCTACGCCGACTACGTCGCGGGCGTCGTCGAGCGGTTCGTCGGCGACGTACAGACGGTGGCCGGCGACGGCCGCTCGTTCGCCCGCGTCGGCCTCGCGAGTCTCGCCATCTGGGCGCTGGACGTGGTGACGGCACTGCTCGTCTTCGCCGCGTTCGGCTACCCGCTGACTCCCTCGCTGGTCGCCGTCGGCTTCTTCGCCGTCAGCGTCGGGAACCTCGCGAAGGTGCTCCCGCTCACGCCCGGCGGCGTCGGCCTCTACGAAGGCGCGTTCACCGTCATCGTCGTGCCGCTGACACCCGCGGGCATCGGCGTCGCGACGGCGCTCTCGGTCGCCATCGTCGACCACGCCGTGAAGAACGCCGTCACCATCGTCGGCGGCGTCACCTCGATGGCGTGGCTCAACGTCTCGCTGACCAAAGCCGTCGAGGAGTCCCGGACCGCCGCCGACGTCGAACCCGAGGCGACCGACTGACCGCCGACGCGCCGCCGTGACGCTGTTCGACCGCACGTCTCCAATGAAGCGTCGTGACAGTTCGAGTCGTATTTCGTATCAACGTATGTCGAACCGGTGCCGAAACCGTGGAACGAAACGTCGGCGGGTACGACCGCATCGGTCGCCTCCTGTTCGGCCCGGTCTCGCTGGTCGTCGGAGCCGCGATACTCCGGGGCGTCGTCAGTCTCGACGCCGGGCGATTGGCCATCGTTGCGGGATCATCGCCGCCGCTGTCGGGGCCCGTCTTCCTCCCCACAGCGGGACTACGCTGGCGTCCGATAAACGCCCTCGCGGGGTTCGACACCGACGAGGGCCGGAAGACGACTGGCCGCTCGGGCGACGAGTTGGGGACCGAAACCCGGTCGAACTGGTGTCCGGGCGGGTAATGTGAACTATCCAACCTCTTTATCCTCACTGGCGGCGTACTACCGCACGGTGAACACCACTATGGAAAAGAACGTCGGTGGATTCGACCGCACCGCACGGTTCGTCGTTGGACCGATCCTGTTCCTCGTCGGCATCGCAGCGCTGGGCGGCGTGTTGACACTGGCAGCGGGGACGATTGGATTGGTTCTCGGGGGACTCGCACTGCTCGTGGGCCTCGTCCTCACGGTCACTGCGGTCACGCAGAAGTGCCCGTTGAACTCCGTGATCGGACTGGATACTTACCGTGGCGGGTCGTCCCCGGACGCCGGTGACGAGGTAGACCGCGGGACGAGTGGGAACTGAGTTCGGCGTCTGTATCGACGAGGCTGGATCAGCGGCTATCGTACCGGTCGGTCAGGAACAGTCCGAACGCGCCGGCGACGGCGTCGGCCAGCGCGTCCGTCCGCGTGACCCGCCCGTCGGTGTAGACGCCGACGGCGCCCTCCCGTTTGGCGACGGCCTCGCGGCCGAGTCTGTCGTCCAGTACCGGGCCGAGTTCTTCGCCGTCCCGAACGCGACCAGCGACAGCCGCCGGGAGTCGAATGGACGGCCCGTCACCGAACGCCGTCGTCTCGCCGTCGGTGACCGCCGCCCACATGACGAGCCACAGGCCCTCGGGTTCCGTTCGGTCGGCGACGCCGCCCTCGATACCGACACCGAAGTCGGCGTCGGTGTCCGACAGCGCCGCAGTCGCTCGGTTCCGTGCGCCCGTGGCCGTCTCCTCGCGACCCCACGGCTGTTCGGCCACTCCGGAGTCGACGCCGACCGACACTACGGTGGCGTCGGGCAGAATTCGTTCGACAGCGGTCCGCTTGACCGGGTTCTCGCTCCCGACGGCGACGTCCATATCTCCGGAAACTGCTGAATGATTCATGAGTGTTGTTATTTGAATGGTCGTGGGTGTCGTACACAAACGACTGTTTCGTGGCGTGAGTCGCCCGTCCTCGTTCCGATACCACAATTTTTAAATCTCTTTCGGACAGACGCAGTATTACCGATTGCCTCCGGGTTCTACGGCGAGTCCCACCCGGTGAGCACCCGCCTTCGCAACCAATGAGCGAACACACGCGAACACGACAACGAACGGACGAGCAGACAGAGGAATCGAGTTCGACATCGACCGCCTGCCCGGAGTGTAGCGGCTCTCTCGTGATGGACGACGAACACGGCGAAACGGTCTGTGAGGACTGTGGGCTCGTCGTCGAATCCGACGAGATAGACCGCGGGCCGGAGTGGCGCGCGTTCGACTCCAGCGAGAAAGACGAGAAGTCCCGCGTCGGCGCGCCGACGACGAACATGATGCACGACAAGGGCCTGTCGACCAACATCGACTGGCGCGATAAGGACGCCTACGGCAACTCCCTGTCGGGCAAGCAGCGCCAGAAGATGCAGCGCCTCCGCAAGTGGAACGAGCGGTTCCGTACCCGTGACTCCAAAGAGCGCAACCTCAAGCAGGCGCTGGGCGAAATCGACCGGATGGCCTCCGCGCTCGGTCTGCCCGAGAACGTCCGCGAGACGGCTTCTGTCATCTACCGCCGCGCGCTCGACGAGGACCTGCTCCCCGGCCGCTCCATCGAGGGCGTCTCGACGGCCTCGGTGTACGCCGCCGCACGGCAGGCCGGCGTCCCGCGGTCGCTCGACGAAATCACGGACGTCTCCCGCGTCGAGAAGAGCGAAATCGCCCGCACCTACCGCTACGTCGTCCGCGAACTCGGCCTCGAAGTGAAACCCGCCGACCCCGAGAGCTACGTCCCCCGCTTTGCCTCCTCGCTGGAGCTCTCCGACGAAGCCGAACACCGCGCCCGACAACTCCTCCAGAACGCGAAAGAGCAGGGCGTCCACTCCGGGAAGTCTCCGGTAGGCCTCGCCGCCGCTGCCGTCTACGCTGCCGCACTGCTGACCAACGAGAAGACGACGCAGGCCGCCGTCAGCGAAGTCGCCGACATCTCCGAGGTCACCATCCGTAACCGCTATCACGAACTCCTCGAAGCCGAGCAGGACCTCCCCGTCGCCTGAGCGGGTCAACCGTCGGATAGTCTCGGGCGTCGTCCGGTACGGGCGCCGGTGGAGAATCACGGCTGATAACCACGGAGATATGTTTAATCTGCTGGACCGTCGCGGTGGGAACATGGCTTCAGATTCGGGCAACGTTGCCCAGAGTGTGGCCGGGTCCAGCGACCGGGAACTCGGCACCGCTATCGACGAGTTGTTGCGCACCTCAGAGAGCGTCTCCGCCAGTTCGCAGGAGATCAGCGACCTCGCGAACGAGCAGTCCGAGAACATGCGCGAGGTGGCAGGCGAGGTATCGAACCTCTCGGCGACCGTCGAGGAAGTCGCATCGAGCGCGAGTCAGGTCCGGCAAGTGAGCGACCGCGCGCGCGACCTCGCAGACGAAGGGCGTGAGGTGGCCGACGACGCCATCGACGCGATGGAGTCTGTCGACGAGGCCAACGAAAACGTCTCCGACGACGTCGAGAAACTGCGCGACCGTATCGACGAGATAGACGAGATAGTGGAGGTCATCAACGACATCGCCGACCAGACCAATATGCTGGCGCTGAACGCCTCCATCGAGGCGGCCCGGGCCGGCGAGGCCGGCGAAGGGTTCGCCGTCGTCGCCAACGAGGTCAAGAGCCTGGCCGAGGAGTCCCAGGAGAACGCCACCGAGATAGAGCAACTCGTCTCGAACATCAAGGCCGACACGGAGGACACTGTCGAGAGCATCGACGACGCCAACGAACAGGTCGAAGCGGGTATCGAGCAGGTGAGTCGAACCGTCGAGATTCTGCGCGACATCGACGAGGCCGTCGAGGAGGCCGCCCGCGGCGCCGAGGAAGTCGCCTCCGCCACCGACGAACAGGCTGCCTCGACCGAAGAGGTCGCCAGCATGGTCGACCTGACCGCCGAGAACGCCGAGGAGGTCGCCGACGAAATCGAACAGATAGCCGCGGCCAACGAACAGCAGACCGCGAAGATAACCGAGATTCAGAACCTGCTCGACGACCGATAACCGCAAGACACGAGTCCCGTCGACTTCAGAGGTCGCTATGGAGACGAGCCACCGGGTCGTCACGGGCGACGCCCGAGAGTTGCCACTGGCAGACGACAGCGTCGAACTCGTCGTCACCTCGCCGCCGTACCCGATGATAGAGATGTGGGACGACATCTTCGCCGCGTTGGACCCCGACGTCGGGGTGGCACTCGACGAGGGCGACGGCGACAGGGCCTTCGAGTTGATGCACGACGTGCTCGATTCGGTGTGGGCCGAAATCGAGCGCGTCCTCGTGCCGGGCGGCATCGCCTGTATCAACGTCGGCGACGCCACGCGGTCGCTGGACGACGGGTTCCGGTCGTACCCCAACCACGCGGAGATAACCGACCGGTTCACCGACCGTGACATGCGAGCGCTCCCGGACATCCTCTGGCGGAAACCGACCAACAGCGGCGCGAAGTTCATGGGGTCGGGAATGGTCCCGCCCAACGCCTATCCGACGCTGGAACACGAACACATCCTCGTGTTCCGCAACGGGGAGCGACGCCGCCTCGAACCCGGCGCCGACCGACGTTACGAGAGCGCGTACTTCTGGGAGGAGCGCAACGAGTGGTTCTCGGACCTCTGGGAACTGCCCGGCGAAGCACAGGACATCGACGACGGCCTGCGCGACCGGTCGGGGGCGTTCCCGCTCGCGATTCCGTACCGCCTCGTCTCGATGTTCTCCGTCTACGACGACACCGTGCTGGACCCGTTCCTCGGCACCGGCACCACGACGCTGGCGGCGATGGCCGGCGCCCGCAACTCCGTCGGCGTCGAGCGCGACCCCGACCTGGTGCGAGCGCTCGCCGAACGAGTGGAGCGTCTCCCGGACCGTTCGGAACGGTTGGCCCGCGAGCGACTGGCCGACCACCGCGAGTGGGTCGAACAGTACCGGGACGCCGGGAAGGAACCGGGCTACGAGGCCGAACACTACGACTTCGCGGTCAACACCAAACAGGAGCGTCGCATCCGTCTGTACGCCGTCGACGGCGTCGAGCGAACGGACGAGGGGTATCGCGTGACCCACACGCCCGTCGAGTGACCGGATGAGCGGGGGCGGCGTGGAAGACGCCGGTCGTCGGCACGACGAGTATCGCGCTAATTGTTAACACGCCGAGGTGAGAACAGGACAGTGGGGATACCTGCGATGACCCTGACAACCGTACCCAGATACGACCGCGACGCGGTCGACACCGTCGGAGACCACGCGGTAGTCGTCGGTGCGAGCATGGCGGGGTTGCTGGCGGGGCGCGTGCTGGCGGACGGCTTCGAGTCGGTGACGGTCGTCGAGCATGATTCGCTCCCGGACGAACCGACTACTCGCCGCGGCGTGCCGCAAGGCGACCACGTCCACGCGCTCCAGGAGGCCGGCCGGGCCACCCTCGAGGACCTGTTCCCGGGCTACAGCAAGGAACTCCTGTCGGCCGGCGGCCTGCTCGTCGACACCATGAGCGACTTTCAACACTACGAGAAGGGCGGCTTCCTCGCGGACGGAGAGACGCGCATGCCGATGTACTCCGCGACCCGCCCGCTGCTCGAACAGGTGGTCCGTCGACGTCTCGCCGCCGTCGACAGCGTCACGCTCAGGACCGAGTGCCGGCAGGTCGACTACCTGACGAACAGGGACGGCACGGCGGTCACCGGCGTCGAACTGCGAGACGACGGCGGCCGCGACGAGGTGGCGGCCGACCTCGTGGTCGACGCGACCGGCAGGACGAGTCAGACGGCGGCGTGGCTCGGTGACAACGGCTACGAGTCACCCCCCGTCGACGAGGTCCACATCGACATCGCCTACAGCACCATCAGCGCCGAGCGACCGATCGGCGACCACCGGGCCTTCTTCGTGCCGCCGGACCCGCCACGCACCCGCGGGGCCGGCGTCTTCCCGGTCGAGGACGGCCACTGGGTGGCGACGTTCGCGGGCGTCCACGGCGACCACCCGCCGACCGACCCGGCCGAACTGCGTGCGTTCGCCGCCACCCTCCCGGTGCCCGAACTGGCCGAGATAGTCGACGAACAGGAGCTGACCGAGGCCGACGTCGCCCACTACCCGTTCCCCTCTAACCGACGCCGCCGCTTCGAGGCCCTCGACCGGTTCCCGGACGGCCTCGTCGTCACCGGCGACGCGCTGTGCAGTTTCAACCCCATCTACGGGCAGGGGATGTCGGTCGCGGCCCTCGAGGCGCTCGTGCTCCACCACACGCTGGCGTCGGCCGAGGACACCGGGTTCGGACTGCGGTTCTTCGAGGCGGTCGAACCGATCGTCGACGTGCCGTGGTCGATCGCAGTCGGCGGGGACTTCGAGTTCCCGGCGACGACCGGTCCGAAACCCCGCGGCACCGACCTGTTCAACCGATACATCGCGCGCCTGATGCGGCAGGCCCACTCGGACTGGCGCCTGCGCGAGGCGCTGGTGCGCGTGTTCATGATGGAGACGCCGCCGAGCACGCTGCTGCGGCCGACGACGGCGTGGCGCGTCCTCAAGCCGACCCGGTCGGACGTCGAGACGCTCTCGACGCGGCCGTTCGCGAGCGGGCACTGGGGACGCCCGTAGCCGCCTGCGGGACCGCCACGGAGGCGTCGTCTTTTTACTCCGTCTCCGCCGAACACCGGGTATGGACTTCACCTCGTTCACGCTACTGGCGGCCGGGTCGGACCTCTCGATGGAACCGGCGGCCCGCGAAGACGCCGACGGCGTCGAACTCCGCATGGACTTCGCCGAGGACCCGCTGGGCCAGCTCGACGCCTACGACGGCGACCTGCCGGTCCTCGTGACCAACCGCGTCGGGTGGGAGGGCGGCGAAGCGCCCGACGACGCCGCCCGACTCGACGCGCTGGAACGCGCCGTCGAGTACGACTCGGTGACGGCGGTTGACCTCGAACTCGCGGCGCTCGACGGTGCTGGCGACCACGACGCCGGCCGGGTGGCCGACCACGCCCGCGACCACGGCGCGTCCGTCGTCGTCTCGACGCACGACTTCGAGGCGACGCCGGACCGGGCGGCCATCGAAGACCGACTTGCGCGGGCCTGTGAGTACGGGGACGTGGGGAAGATGGCGTCGACAGCCCACTCGCCCGACGACGTCCTCGCGATGCTCGGCGCGACCCGTGCGCTATCGGCTGCCGACGAACGGGTGGCGACGATGTGTATGGGCGAGGCCGGCCGACATTCGCGGGCCGTCGCGCCGCTCTATGGCTCTCTCATCGGCTACGCGCCGGTCGACCCGGACGAAGCGACGGCCCCCGGGCAGTACGACCTCGCGACCCTGCGTTCGCTCGTCGAGCAGTTACAGAGCAAGAAGTGACCGACGTTCGAACGCTGGCGGTGTCGCTCAGTGGACCGGGCCGCTGGTCTCTCGCCGGTCGAAGGCGTCGGCGGTGACTGGAAAGCAGGATGCTACCGGCCGTAGGTCAGCCGCGTCGCCACGTCGTCGAGGCGGCGCTTGACGCCCGACAGCCACGCGGCGGGTGAGACGGCCCGAGCCTCGTCGTCGGACACCTCGATGCGCTCGCTGCCGAACGCACTGGACCCGTCGCCGTCCGAGACGTCTACGACGGTGGTCATGCTACACCGACCGCAGGTCTCTGTCTCTTTGCCCATGATATACCGTGATAATTGCCGGGAGAGACGAATAAAGGTTGCCGCTGTGCGTGGCTCGCGGGGACCCGTCAGCGAGCGGTCGGTGTGTCAACTGCCTCGGTTCGGCCTCGGAACTCGTCTGCGTGGGTAGCGCCGACCACTGCGTTCAGTGGTGACGCCAACCGGTCGTCGTCGGGTTCTGTGCGAACGTCGACACGGCGGGCCGCGTCGTCTCCGGGCAGACGTTTTAGGTGGATCGCCGACGAGTGTGCGGTATGGGGTATCATCACATTATGCCCGGCGACGTGAGCGCCACGCCAGACCGGCCATGCGTCAAGCGGGCCCTAGGCGACGTCGCAGGGCTAGAACAGATGGCTGCGAACGTCTACGAAGTGGCACCCGGCGAGCAGATTCCGCTGGCTTATCACTACCACGACGACCAGGAAGAGGTGTTCTACGTACTCTCGGGCACCCTCCACGTCGAGACGCCGGACGAGACGTTCGAAGTGGGGGCCGACGAGGTGTTCGTCGTCGAACCCGACAGCCCACAGCGAGCGTACAATCCGGACGCCGCCACTGAACCAGCCCGGGCGTTCGTCGTCGGTGCGCCGTCCGTCGACGACGTCCATCCGTACGACCCAGACGGATGAGCGAATCTGACGACACTCACCGGCCGGCGGACGCGCCCGAGACGGTGGCCGAGGCGGAGGCGGAGTTGCCCTCGTGGGACGACGAGTATCTCCAGCGCGTCGCCGACCGCCTGAAGTTCAACTACGACCTCCAGCGGGACTACGCGGCAGGCGGGGAGCGCTTCGAGATGTACGGCCGCCTGTACGTCGAGAGCCAAAAGCAGTTCCTCCACCAGTCCATCAACTGGGCCAACTACGAGACGGTCGAACACCTGTTCGTCCGGCGGGCCGACGGCGTCTCGGAAGCCGACCTCGACGCACTCGTCGAGTTGGGGCACGACCTCGCCGAGGAGTGGATAGAACCGAGTGAGGAGCATCAGGGGACGGACTTCACGTTCGTCCTCGTCGTCCCGGACGTCCCCGAGAACGTGCGGTCGTACGTCGACGGGTTCCGCGACCGGACGCTGCTGAAGTACGGCTACTACGGTGCCTACGAAGTGAACCTCGCCGTCGTCGCCCCCGATCGCGAGGACGCCGTCGGGAGTACGGAGGCTGACGTGACCGCCGCCTTCGAACTCTGGCGTGACCTCGAAGCGGGACCGAGCGGGCTGCTGGGTCGGCTTCGGGCCTGGCTGGGATGACTCGA
The DNA here is from genome assembly GCF_014647235.1 of Haloarcula pellucida. Taxonomy (GTDB): domain Archaea; phylum Halobacteriota; class Halobacteria; order Halobacteriales; family Haloarculaceae; genus Haloarcula; species Haloarcula pellucida. The sequence goes on along the minus strand of NZ_BMOU01000001.1, from coordinate 127,162 downwards.
CCGGTCGTCGCCCTCGCTCTCGTCGCCGTCGTCGCACTGGCAGGGTGTTCCGGCGGCCCGTCGCGCGTGGTCGCCGCTGGGTCACCGGCGGCGGTAGACACAAATGCCCTCGACGGCACCGGGTACGAGTACGTCGGGACGACCAACAGGACGCTCAACACGACGGTCCAGTCCGTCATCAGCGGTGACGTGCAACTCGACGCCGAGCGACCGGTGACGGCGACGACGCCCATCGCGACCTACCGGCGCGGGACCGACAGCGGCCCCGCACTCCTCCTCGTCGCCACGGCGCCGGCCGTCCGACCGGTCGAGAACCAGCCCACCGTTCGGAACCCGCTGGACACGCTCTCGACGGCCGACCTCGTGGGCTACCTCCAGTCGACCTACGCCGTCGAGTCGCTGACACGGGGCGAGAACGCGACGGTTCGATTGCTCGGCAACGAGACGGTGGCCCGGACCGACACCGGCGTCGCGACCTACGACGGCAAGTCGACCCGGGTGGTCGTCACGGTCGCGTCGGTGCGCGACGGCGACGAGTTCGTCACCGTCGTCGCCGTCGCCCCGCGCTCGGTGGCCGACCACGAGCGAGTCAAGCGGGTCGTCGCTGGCGTCACGCACTGAAAAAGTACTGCGAGGCGTCGTCTCCGAACGGCGGTCGGCGCGTCGCCGACGCCGCTGGAGCGGGCTTCAGTCGTCTGCCGGGGCGGCACCGGGCCGTTCGCGCACGGTCCGGATGTTCTTGTAGCCGATCCAGACCAGCGAGAGCGCGAGGCCGACCAACACCAGTGCCAGCACGATTTGGACGGCCACCGAGATGCGTGCGAAGATACCCGCACCCTCGGCGAAGCCGCCCTGGATGAACTGGAGGTACAGGTTCTGGTACAGCGAGAGGTACAACAGCGCACAGACGGTGATGACGGTCATCAGCGCCATCGGCACGCCGGTGCTGATGAGCTGTTTGTCGTCGTCCCAGTTGGCCAGCCACACCGTCGCGGTCAGCAGTGCCAGCGCGGCAAGCAACTGGTTCGCGCCGCCGAACAGGGGCCAGAGGCTCGCCCACGACCCGCTGGCGACCAGCGCGTAGGCGACGAGACACTGGATAGCGGCGTTACTGTAGCGGTTGATGCCGACCTCCTGTGCCTGTCGCACGACGGTCGACTCGGCGTCGGGCGTACCGACGATTTCCTCGGCCATGTAGCGCCCGAGTCGGACCGCCGTGTCGGTCGAGGTCAGCAGGAAACTAACGAGCACGAGCGCCATGAACACGGCACCGACCTGCTGTGGAATGCCGAAACTCGTCAGCATGACGGCGCCGCCCGACGCGAAGTTCGGCAGGGCACGGCCGATGCCACCACCAGCCGTGACGCCGGCGACGGCGACGGTGCCGAGTGCGACTGTCGCGAGGAGCCCCTCACCGAGCATGCCGCCGTAGCCGATGGGGCGGGCGTCTGATTCCTTGTTCAGTTGCTTCGCAGTGGTCCCCGAAGAGACCAGCGAGTGGAAGCCGCTGATGGTCCCACACGCGATCGTCACGAACAGCAGCGGGAACAGCGGCAGGCCCGCCGTCCCCATGAAGCCGTAGTACGCTTCGAGTTCGATGACCAGCGGTTCCGCGGACGTCCCGAGCAACGTCCCGACGATGACCGCCAGCAGCGCCCCGCCGACCCCCGCATACAGCAGGAACGACGAGAGGAAGTCACGCGGTTGGAGCAACATCCACACCGGGAGCACCGACGCGATGGCCGCATACAGCAGGATGACCGGAATCCAACCGGCGGTGTTGGCACCGAGCGTGCCCGCCGCGGGCACTATCGACGCCAGTCCCGACCCGAACAGAACAGTCGTTCCAGCCACGTACGAGGAGCCCTCGGCGGCCGGGAACAGTGCGATGGGGAAGTTGAGGCCGACCCACACGCCGCCGAAGACTGCGGCGACGAAGACGGCGGTCCCCGGGATGAACGGGAGGTCTAGCTGGTAGAGGTAGACCCCGAACACCAGCGCCAGCGCGATGTACACGAAACTCGCCGTCGCGGCCTGCGGATAGGCGTTGAACACGATGGCGACGACGAGTGCGAACACCGCCACCACGAGAATGATCGTGAGGAACGCGAACCACAGCAACATCTTCTTGCCCCGTTCGCCGACGTATTCGCCGATGATGTAGCCGATGGACTTCCCCTCGTGTCGGAGACTCCCCGACAGCGAGACGAAGTCGTGAACGCTACCCATCAGCGGGTTGCCGATGGCGATCCACAGCAGCGCCGGGGCCCACCCCCAGACGACGCCGGCCGTGATGGGCCCGACGATGGGCGCACCCCCGGCGATGCTGGAGTAGTGATGTCCCAGCAACACCGGTTTCTTCGAGGGGACGTACTCCTGTCCGTCCTCGTACTTGTGTGCCGGTGTCGTGTTTTCGTCGCTCAGTTCGACGAACTGTGCGAGATACCGCGAATACCCGAGGTATCCTACGCTGAACGTGAGGAGCGTCGCGACGACGAGCCACAGTACTTGTACCATGTTGTCTACCCTCATCCGTATCTGTGGGCAAAAAGTATTTAATAATTGTGGACAATTGGGGTCGGAATCGCCAGAGAGAAACCGAGCAGTGGCTACGCCGGCCCCGTCGGACCGCCCGGAATGGTCATGCCTGTGGCGGGGACGCGGCCGTCTCGATGCCGAGTTCCTCGGTGACCTCCGCGAGGAGGTCGCCCTTGATTTCGGAGACGCGCTGTTCGATGACGGCGACGACCGGTTGGTCGAACTCCGAGTGGATCCGTTCGAGTCGGTCCTGTTCGGTCCGGTGCCGTTCCCGCAGATACGTCGCGCCTTTGCCGGTCTCGTCGTCGTCCGGTGCCGGTGCGACCTTGTTGACGACGAGGCCGCCGACCGTCAGGTTCGCGTCGGTCAAGTCGTCGATGGCACGGCGGGACTCCTCGATAGAGAGTTCGTCCGGGTTCAACACGAGGTAGAACGCCGACTCCTCGCGTAGCGTCTCGCCGGCGAACTCGAACATCTCCTTGCGTTCCGTGAGTCGGCGGATGATGGGGTCCTCTTTCAGTTTCTGTCGGGCCTCCTTGTCCCCGATAGCGGCCTTCTCGAAGAGGTCGACGCTCTCCTTGCGCTTGGCCGTGAGTCGCTCTATCCACGATTCGAGGAACTCCGGGAGTGCGAGCAGTCGGAGCGTCCCGCCGGTCGGCGAGGTGTCGAAGACGACCCTGTCGTACTCGTCGCTGTTTCGCATCACGTCGATGAACCGGTCGAACAGCGCCGCCTCGTAGGCCCCGGGCGTCCGGTGGGCCAACTCTATCTGGCGGTCGATCTCGTTGACGATGGCCGGACTCACCTGATCCGACATCGTCGACTTTATCTCCCGCATGTGGCGCTGGACCTCCTCGTCGGGGTCCAGTTCCATCGCGAAGAGGTCCTCGTGGCCCTCGACGGGTTTCGGGTCGTCGTCGAACTGCTGGTCGAAGACGTCCGAAGTGCTGTGGGCCGGGTCCGTCGAGACCAGCAAGGTCCGAAGACCGTCGCGAGCGCACTTCAGTCCGTAGGCGCTGGAGACGGTCGTCTTGCCGACGCCGCCTTTCCCGCCGAAGAAGACGAACTTGTTCATGTTAGAAGTGATACTGCTGGCCCTTGCGTTCGATGTACGACTGACGGTCCCACATCCGCCGTTCCCACTGGACGAACTCGTCGGTCAGGTACGGGAGGAGTTCGGCCGTGTAGTAGGAGACGGGACTCGGGATACCGAAGGCGTCGGCGAAACAGGCGAACATGAACACGTCCGCCGTGTCCTCGGCTTCCTTCTCTATCTTCTCGAAGGACGGGTGCTCTATCATCCCGTGATAGAGGCCGTGCAACCACTCCTCTACAGTATCGAGGTAGGCCCGAATTCGTTCATCTACGTTCATGGGTATTGGTAGCAGGCGCGTCCCAGATACGTGTTCCGCCGGTCAGCACGCACACCCAGTCGACCCCTGTGACCGCTCGAACCGCATCTCGTCTCCGCAGGTCGGGCAGTTCGGAGTCCCCGCTCCCTCGACGTCGACGTCTCGAATCCGTTCGTTACAGTCGTCACACCAGTAGGCACCCTGCGACATCTCCTCGGTGACGTCGCCGCGGTTCGCCGACTGCGTCGACGCCCGTAGCACCTCCTTGACCGTCGTCAGGATACTCATGGGTCGACGTACCCACGTGATGGACATAAACGTTCGTGTAGGATTGTGGCCCCGACGCACAACCGCCGCGCGGCCGGCCGTCAGGCGACGCTGTCGGCCAGTCCGTCCAGCATCCGGTCGAGTTCGCCGCGCCGCTTCCAGGCGGCGATGCGGTCGGTCAGCGAGGCGAGGGGCAGTCCGAGACCGACCGACGACCGGACCGTCACGTCGCTGCCGTGGTCCCGCGCTACGTACGTCAGCGTCGTCTCCATCGCCTCGAACGGCCCCTGTTCGCCGACCTGTCGGTAGTGGAGTCCGTCAGCGCGGTCCTCGAACTCGAACACCGCCTCCATCCCACCGCCGCGGGCCGTGACTCGCTGTCCCTCGTCGGTGTCCGCTGTCGCCACGACTGTGAAGGTCCCCTCGGCTTCGAGGACGGTCGACGGCGAGAGCACGCGTTCGAGTTCGGCCGGCGTCGCGTCTACGAACCGCGTCTGGACGACCTCGCGCATGGCAGTGCTGTCGCCGCCGCCTGCCATAGTTCCACGGGCTACTGGGCAACGAGGGGCAAGGCGAGCGCCGCGACGGCCAGAAAGCCCCCGACGACGCCGTAGAGGAGTCGCCTGAACCGCGCCTCGGCGGGTATCTCTCCCCTGAGGGACGGCCGCTCTGTCCAGACGTAGCGGTGGTAGGCGACGGCGGACGTCAGGCCGGTCACCGCGGCCGCGACGGCGAGGGCTACCGGGAACGAGGCCCCCAGTTCCATGGCGTAGATGGGGCCAAAGGAGAAACTCACGGCGAACCCGAGCCCGCTCACGACGAGGAACGGGACCGGGTCGACTGGAGTGCCCTCGCGGTTGTGGAGCATCACCGCATCCTTCGGACAGGCGGAATATGAACCCATCTATCTAGACAGATCGTCAACAACTAATCCACACAAATAAGACCGCCCCAGCCCCCACAGAGGGGTATGGCATCCGACGGAGACATCCGTGTGCTGCTGGTGTTGGATCTCCTCCTCTCGCTCGCGTTCAGTACCGTCGTCGTCTGGGGGCTGAGCTTCTTCGACCTCGCGTCGTTCACACTTCGAAGCGTCGCCACGACGGCGCTTGCGCTGGCGGTACTGACGTATCTCCTCGTGCTTCGCTGATACTGGTGGCTGTAAGTTCGTAAAGATATTCGCCACCCCGAGGTGGCGAATTACTTCAGTTTGTTACAGCCACCAGTATGAGTCACGCCAGCCAGTCGGCCAGCGACGAGACACCACGTATCGGCGCGGCGGGTACCCGCTGGTGCGACGGCGCGCTGGCAACACAAACCGATACACTGCTCGCTGACACCTCAGTAGTTCGGAAGATATAGGGGAGTGTGCCACCGACGTTCGGAATATGACTGATACTGGGCGAAAGCGGCCGTGGCTCGCCGCGACGCTCGCCCTGCTCTATCCCGGGTTGGGACACGTCTACCTGCGGGAGTGGCTCCGTGCGGTTCTCTGGTTCGGCCTCGTCGTCAGCACGTCGACGTTGCTCATCGGTGACGAGGTGGTGGCACCGCTTCAGGACGGGTTCACCGTCGACAACGTACTCGCCGTCTCTGAGGCCCTCCCGGTCGAAGTGGCCGTGGCGCTGCTGGCTATCAGGGCGCTCTCGATGGCCGACGCGTACCTGATGGCCACCCGGGAGAACGAGGCCACGGAAATCGTAGCGGGCGCGAAGTGCCCAAACTGCGGGAAGGAACTGGACGAGGACATCGACTTCTGTCACTGGTGTACGACAGAACTCGACCGGCCGCAGGCGGGCGCAGAACAGTAGGACGGGTGCCGTGCCGACGGTGAGCGGTCGGCCGTTTACTTCTCGATGATGCTCTCTTCTATCTTCTCGCCGAAGTGCGTCGCCGTGTCCTCGTAGTGGACGAGAATCTCGTCGCCCGGTTCGAGGTCGGTGACGGCGGTGCGACCGTCGCGGGTGTGGACCTTGATGGTCTCTGCGTTCTGCAGCAACGTTTCGATGCGGTCGCCGTCCTCGGTTTCGGCCTGTATCCGGAACATCGGGCGCTTCTCTATCTTCGCGCGGCCGACGATGGCTTCGCGCGTGTGGCCCTCGGCGTCGACTATCTGGACCTCGTCGCCGGACTGCAGTTCCGAGAGGTACTTCGTCCCGCCGTCGGGCGTGCGGACGTAGGCGTGGACCGCTCCAGCGTTGACTCTAAACGGCCGCGAGGCGACGTACGGCGACTCCGCGGTTTCGGCGTGGACGAAGAAGAGACCGCGCGCCATCGACCCGACGAGCATCCCCTCGTCGTGTTCCATCAGGTTGCCCGTATCGATACAGACCCTGTCGGCAGAGCCGGTCTGTTCGATGGCAGTGACCTCGGCGTACTCCAGTTCGAGCCGTTCGCGACCCACCTCGTCGCGGACCTCGACGGTCTTGCGGATCTCGTCGACGTCGTCGGTGTCGAGTAACACGCCGTCCGCCCCCCGTTCGAGCGTCTCGTAGGCGGTGCGGGCGTCCTCGGCGGAGGTGACCCCGGCGATGAGGTCCGTCTCCTCGCCGACCCGAGCGATGAGGTTCTCGAGTGGAATTATCTGCCAGTTCTCGCTGACGACGATTGTGTAGTCGGCCTCGGTGGCTACCGCTTCGGCGAAGGCCTCGTAGTCCTCGTCGAAGATGCGGACGTATCCGCCCTCGGGACCGGCACCGTTCTGACGGAGCGCCGAGAGGTCGGCAGATCCAGAGAAATCAGAGGGGAGGTCGACGGTCCCGTCGCCTTCGCCGTCCTTGCCGACGATAGTCGCGTCGGCGTCGGAGTCGTCGCCCTCGGCGTCCATGACGTGGACGTCGCCGTTCGAGAAGGCGGCGACGTTGACGGCTCCGAGGTCCTGCACCCGTTCTACGTCGGCTTCGTCTACCAGTACCCAGTCGACGCCGGCTTCGAGGCCGGCGGTGATACGCCGCTTTCGCGTCTCCCAGTCACCGACTTCGTCGTCGGCTTTGAGCCACACGCTTCGTGTCATACCGCCACGTCCGCAACGGTGGGGCTTGAACGTGGCGGAACCTGCAGGCGACGCGCCGGTGACCGCTCGAAGCGACACGACCGGCGTCCGCTACCCGAGGGGCCGGCCGCTACGAATATCGCACGTGACAATGTGACCGATAGAATTATACATCTGATTGATAGATTGTATACGCAACACTATCTCGTTATGTGGTAGCATGATCGACAACCGCGTCTACACGGTCGCTGGGGCAAAGGGTGGAGTGGGGAAAACCACGACGAGCATCAACCTCGGGGCGGCACTGGCCCAGACCGGCTACTCGACAGTCACGGTCGAACTGGACCTCGCGATGGCGAACCTCGTGGACTTTCTCGAGATCGACATCGACGTGAGCGAGGCGACGACGCTCCACGACGTCCTCGCCGGCGAGGCCGACGCGAAAGCAGCCATCTACGAGACAGACACCGACCTCTCAGTGGTTCCGAGCGGGACTGACCTCGCGGGGTACGCCGGAACGGACCTCGACCGACTGCCCGAGGTCGTCGAGACGCTCCGGTGGCACCACGACGTGGTCCTCCTCGACACCCCCGCAGGCCTGAGCGAAGAGACGATGCGACCGATACAGGTGGCCGACGACGTGGTACTCGTCTCGACGCCGCGTGTGGCCTCGATACGCAACGTCAGGAACACGCTGGAGCTGGCAGACCGTGTGGACACCGACGTCCGTGGCCTCGTCTTGACGAAGTCGGGGACGGGCGCCTCACCCGGCGCCGACCGGATCGCCGACTTCCTCGACGTCGAGTTGCTCGGCCACGTCCCCGAAGACGACGCCGTGCCCCACTCCCAGGACAAGGGGTTCCCCGTGATCTCGAACGCCCCGAAAAGCGGCGCAGCCATCGCCTACCGGAAGATAGCGGGGCAACTGGTCGAAGGTCCACCGTCGCCCGACTCGACGGCCAGCAGTGTCGACGCCGCCGGGACAGACTCGGCCCGAGACGCCGGGCAGACCGACGACGCCACCGCCGGGCGGACGGTCGCACCCGAAGCGTACGGTCGGGAGACGACCGTCGGCCCCGCCGAGGCGGGACCGGACGAAGAACCGCGCCGACAGCACACGCCCGCCGACGAGACGAGTACCGACGAAGGCACTCGACCACGGGCATCGGTAACCGAGGAACCGGGGAGAGAAGGGGCGACGACCGATAGCGGCGTGGCCGACGACGACCACGCAGGCGGGCCAGCCCCCGTCGGCGGGACGAGTACCGACGAGGTGACGAAGACGGCGACTGCCGAGTCGGACGAGGCCGGCCGCTCGGCGCGAGCGCAGACGGGGGACGCCCCCGAAAGAGAGAGCGTGATGAACGACGATGACGAGGAGTCGACGGCGAACGAGAGATCGCTCGGCGCCCAGATACGGTCGCTGTTCGGGTTCTAGGCTTCGACGGCGAGGCCGGCCTCACGGAGGGCGTCGTCGGCCTCCGCGTCGTCGTGGACGACGCTGGCGACGGCCCGCGTGATCTTCTCGGGGTCCTCGTGCTGGAAGATAGACCGACCCATCGAGACGCCGGCGGCCCCGGCGTCCACCGCGCCGCGAACCATATCGAGCGTTTCCTTGTCGGTGCCCTTCGCGCCGCCGGCGATGACCACCGGGAGCGACGTGGACTCGACGACGTGCTGGAAGCTCTCGGCGTCGCCGGTGTAGCCCGTCTTCACGACGTCGGACCCGAGTTCCTCCGCGAGGCGGACGGCGTGGCCGACGTACTGGTTGTAGTCGTCGGCCTCGGGGTCGATGTCCGGGCCGCGGGCGTAGGCCATCGCCAGCACCGGCAAGCCGTACTTCGACGCCTCGGTTGTCAGGTCCGAGAGTGCGCTGATCTGCTCGCGCTCGTACTTGCTCCCGACGTTGATGTGGAAGGAGACGGCGTCGGCGCCGGCGCGGATGGCGTCCTCGACGGTCCCGGTCCGGCGCTTGTCGTTCTCGTCCGGACCGATAGTCGTCGACCCGTTGAGGTGGACGATGTAGCCCGCGTCGTTCTTGTTCGGGTGGACGCGGTCGGCGATGCCACGCTGGGTGAGGACGGCGTCGGCCCCGCCGCGCGTGATGGCGTCGATGGTCGATTCGATGTCTTTGAGCCCCGTTACGGCGCCCATGGTGATACCGTGGTCCATCGGGACGACGACGTACTGCCCGTCTGTCCCGATGCGTTCGAGTCGTGCGCGTGTCCCTGCGTTCATGATATGCGAGAGTGTGGCAAGAGCGATTATGTGCGTTCCGGTTGCGGCCGGTTCTGTGCCCCGCGAAGTGCGCCCTGCTTGAGTTCGCGGGCCAACTGTTCCAGTTCGTCGGCTATCTCCCCGGTCGGGTCGCCGCGCTCGTAGCCCTCGGCGACGATGTCGACGAGCGCGGACCCGACGATGACGCCGTCGGCGCCCGAAGCGACGATTTCCTCGGCGTGGTCGCCGGTCTTGATGCCGAACCCGACGGCTTTGGGCACGTCCCAGTCGGAGAGGCGGGCAAGCGAGTCCTCCGTGGCGTCGTCGACGTCGTCGCGCGCGCCGGTGACACCCAGTCGGGCCTGCACGTAGACGTAACCGGAGACCTGTTCCATCATCCGTTCCAGCCGTTCGCCCCGCGTCGTCGGCGCGACGATGAACACGAGGTCCAGTCCGAACTCGTCACAGGCCTCACGGAGCGGGCCGGCCTCCTCGGCGGGCAGGTCCGGGACGACGAACCCCTCGATGCCAACGTCGGCGGCCTTCTCGACGAAGGGACGGGGACCCTCCTCGCTGCCATATTGATAGATGAGGTTGTAGTAGGTCATACAGACCAGCGGCACGTCCACGTCGAGGTCTTCGACGAACTCGAAGAAGCGGTCGGGGGTCATCCCCGACTCCAGCGAGCGGACGATGGCGTCCTGAATCGTCTTCCCCTCGGCGATGGGTTCCGAGAACGGCAGGCCGAGTTCGATGACGTCGGCGCCGCCCTCGGCGAGCGCTTCGACGTACGCCAGCGAGTCCTCGTAGTTCGGGTCACCGGCGGCGAGGTACGGGACGAAGGCGGGTTCGTCCGCGAAGGCGCGTTCCAGCCCCATCAGATCCCACCTCCACCGACGCGGTTCAGGATAGACATGTCCGGCGCAATCGAGAGGTCACGCTTGCTCGTCTCCTCGATGACGGTTTCGAGGTCCTTGTCGCCGCGACCCGAGACGTTGACGACGACGGTGTCGCCCAGTTCGTCGTGGTGCTCGTCTCGCGGCTCCGCCGCTCGACCGTCCGTGGCGGTCCCCGCCACGCGCTCCAGGTAGCCGAAGGCGTGCGCTGTCTCCAACGCCGGGATGACGCCCTCGTCCTGCGAGAGGCGGTGGAAGGCTTCGAGCGCCGCCTCGTCGTCGACGTTGGCCGGCGTCACGCGGCCCTCGTCGACGAGGTGGGCCAGTTCCGGGCCGACGCCGGCGTAGTCCAGTCCCGCGGAGACGGAGTGGGACTCCATAATCTGGCCGTCCGAGTCCTGCAAGAGTTTCGTCCGCGCGCCGTGGAGGACGCCCTCGTCGCCCGTCGAGAGCGTCGCGGAGTTGGGCGCGACGCCCTTCGCTTCGTCGACGGTGAGCGAGGAGCCGCCGGCCTCGACGGCCACGAGGTCGACCGACGAATCGCCGACGAACTCGGCGAACGCGCCCATCGTGTTCGACCCGCCGCCGGCACAGGCGACGACCGAATCGGGGAGGCCGCCGGTCTCCTCGATGGCCTGTTCGCGGGCCTCCTCGGAGATGACCGCTTGAAAGTCCCGGACCATCTTCGGGAACGGGTGCGGGCCGACGATGCTGCCGATGACGTAGTGCGTGTTCTCGACGGTGGTCGCCCAGTCGCGCATCGTCTCCGAGATGGCTTCCTTGAGGGTTCCGCGCCCGACCGTGACGGGGTTGACCTCGGCGCCGTTGATCTTCATGCGGAAGACGTTGGGTCGCTGGCGGGCGATGTCCGTCTCGCCCATGTATATCTCACAGGGCATGTCCAGATGCGCGGCGGCCATCGCCGTCGCGGTGCCGTGCTGTCCGGCGCCCGTCTCGGCGATGATGCGCTCTTTGCCCATGTACTTCGCCAGCAGGACCTGCCCGAGCGCGTTGTTGAGTTTGTGCGCGCCGCCGTGGAGCAGGTCCTCCCGTTTGAGATAGACGTCCGTGTCGTAGCGGGCCGAGAGTTGCTCGGCGTACTGGAGCGGGGTCGGCCGACCGCCGAAGTCCGCCAGTCGCTCCCGGAACTCGTCCATGAAGCCGTCTTCGTTCTCCAGTACGTATCGTCCGTAGGCGTCGGCTAACTCCTCGATAGCCGGCATCAGCGCCTCGGGGACGTACTGTCCGCCGTACTCGCCGAACTTGGGGTCGTGTGCGTCGTCAGTACTCATGTCTGTGTCTCCGCGTCTGTCAGTCGCCGCGTGTTCTCGGCCACGTCCGAATCGCCGCCGTGGTCCATGATGGCCGACCCGACGAGCAGTGCGTCGGCGCCGGCCGCGCGCATCTGTGCGACGTCTTCTGGTGTCCCTATGCCGCTTTCCGCAATGAGGGTGACGCTATCGGGGGCCGCCGTCGCCGCCCGTGGGAACGTCTCGAGGTCGACTTCCAACTTCGCCAGGTCGCGGTTGTTCACGCCGACGACGTCCGCCCCGGCGTCGACGGCCCGTTCGACCTCCTCAGCGGTGTGGGCCTCGACGAGTACCTGAAAGCCCCGTTCGCGGGCCGCCGAGAGGAGGTCTTCGAGGTCGTCGGTCCCGTCCTCGTCCAGAAATCGAACGATGAGCAGGAGGACGTCGGCCTCGACGACGTCCAGTTGTTCCTCGTAGAGGACGAAGTCCTTCCGGAGGACGGGAACGTCGACGGCCTCGCGGACCCGTTCTAACGTCTTCGCGGACCCGCCGAAGTGGTCGGGTTCGGTCAACACCGACAGGGCCGCCGCGCCGCCGGCGACCATCTGCTCGGCCAGTTCGACCGGGTCGTCGGTTCGCTCGCCGTCGGCGGTCGGACTCGTCGGCTTGACCTCCGCGATAATCGGGACGCGCCCGTCCGCCTCGGCCGCCGCGAAAGCGTCGGTGAGCGAGCGCGCGTCGACAGCGACTCGCTCGCCCCCACCGCCTCGCTCGCGTGCCGCCGCGAGTATCGACTCGACTTCCTGTGCCAGTCCCGCATCGGATTCCATTACTGAACATTAACGTACAGAAGTGTACATAAGTGTTGCCGTCGTCGCCGGGTGCCAATCTTGAAGACCCGACCGGCCCTCGACTCGGCCATGGAGACTCCGACGAGTGATGCAGGTATCTACGCCCGAGAATCTGCATATCTCGACCGGTTCGTCCAGTTCGGCGAGGCGGGCGAACGAGTCATCTCGCTCTCGTTTCCGAAGACGCCCGAAGCGGACAGTCAGGACGACCACCCGCTGTTGGACCGCATCGAGGACTACCTCAACGGCGCCGAGGACGACTTCGCGGACGTGACCGTCGGCCTGACGGTCCCGACCGACCAGCGAACGGTGCTCGAAGCCGTACGTGAGATTCCCTACGGCGAGGACGCCACCGTCGAGCAGATCGCCCGGATGACGCCCGGCCTGAGCGCCAGCGAGCAGGAGGACCTGACACAAGTTCGGGAGGCGCTGGCGGCGAATCCCGTTCCCCTCTTGATTCCCGACCACCGCGTGCGTGACGGCCCCAGCGCCGCCCCGCCGCCGGTCGAGCAGAAGTTGCGGGCCGTCGAGGGGCGCTGACGCCGCGAATCGAAGTACTGTAGTCCGGCCCACGAGCAGCGTCGCCCGATGGCCGGTATCACGACCGTCCTTTTCGACCTCGACGAGACGCTGTGTGACCAGCGCCGCCATGGCCGGGCCGTTCTCTCCGAGGCCTTCTCGTGGTGCGGACTCGACCCGTTCTTCACCTGGGACGAGTACGTCTCAGCAGTCCACACTGTCGGCGGGACTGAGAGCGATGTCCGCCGGCGAGAGCAGTGTTTCGAGCGCCTGGCCGAAGCGGACGGCCGCGACCGGGCCGTGGGTCGCCGGCTGGCGTACGTCTACGAGGGGCTCCGGGATTACAGCGACGTGGCGTACATCAACGGCGCGGAAGACGCGCTTGACTCGCTCGCCGACGAGTACCGTCTGGGACTCGTGACCAACGGCGGACCGGACACGCAGTCGCCGAAGATAGACGCACTGGGCCTCCGAACGCTGATGGAGACGGTCGTGCTGGCGGGGTGGGAGACGCCGGCCAAGCCCGACCCGGAGCCGCTCGACGTCGCGATGGCCGACCTCGGAGTCGGCCCCGACGAGACCGTCTACGTCGGAAACTCGGCGCGAAGCGACGTCGCGGCGGCCGAGGCCGCCGGCGTGACGAGCGTGTTGGTGCCCGACGGAGCGCGGCCGGAGGAGTCCGCCGCCGACCACGTTCTCGATTCGATTACGGCGCTGCGGTCGGCGCCGTGGCGGGCCTGACGGTCACTCAGGAAACCGACAGCCGGTCGACGCCCAGCCCCTCGTGGACGACCAGTTCCAGCGCGTTCACGAGGTAGTGGGCGACGACGACCGCGAGCAGGCTGTCCGTGAGGACGAACAGCACCGCCAGCGCCGAGCCGAGGGCGCCCGTGACGACGATGCCCGCGCGTCCCTGTGCGCCGTGGCCGAGGGCGAACGCCACCGACGAGACGAGAACCATGGCCCACGCGGGCGCGCCCAGACCGGCGACGGGGACGCCGATGGCCGCCGCGCGGAAGAGGAGTTCCTCCACGACGGCTATCGTCGGTAAGATCAGTCCGAGCAGGACCACCCACCCGCCGAGCGAATCGGGCGCGAGCAGTTCCCGGAGCGACTCGTCGAAGGCGATACCGAACCCGTCGGCTATCACCGCCGCGAGTTCGTTGCCGACCCAGAACCCGACGCCGGCGGCGACGCCGAGGCCGAGCGCCGGCAGCCCCGTCGAAAGTGCGGCGTCCGTGACGCCGAACGCCGAGAGCGGGATTTGGAAGTAGAACGCCCCGCCCACGAGGAGCGCGCCGAACAGCCCCTGTGTGAGCGCGACGTTGGCAAGCAACGCGCCGGCCGAGACCTCGTCGGGTGAGAGTTGCGTTTCGAGATGCGCGCGTCGGCGTGCGACCTCCGGCGTCTCGAAGCGCGGAATCGTCGGGTCCCGCGGCCCGTCCGACTCGGTGCCGCCGAAGCCGTCGATGCGGGCGGTTGCGCCGTCGTTACCGGGGAGCGCGCGCTGTGAGAGTCGTGCGAGCGCGAGCAGCGCGGTTAAAAGGAGTCCCGTCAGGCCGACGAAGGCGGCCCACTGGGGCATCTACTGCGGGCTGGGACTGCCGCTACCCTGTCGCCCGACGTCGTGTTCGAGCGCCTTGCCCGTGATAGACTTGAGGCGGTCGACCAGCGAGTCCTTCTCGGGTTCGCCGGCGAGGGCGACCTCCAGCACTTCGGAGATGTGCGAGACCGGAACGATCTCGACCATGTCCTCGTACTCCTCTTCGATCATCACGTCCTGCGTGTTGGCCTCGGGGATGATGATCGTCTCCAGACCGGCCTTCGCGGCGGCCTCTATCTTGTGCGTGACGCCGCCGACCGGGAGGACGTCACCGCGTACGGAGAGAGACCCCGTCATGGCGATGTCCTGCTCGACCGGGACGTCCTCTAGCGCGGAGATGACCGCGGTGGCGACGGTGATGGAGGCGGAGTCGCCGTCGACGCCGCCCTCACCGGCCTGCACGAACTGGATGTGGACGTCCTTCTCGGAGATGTCCTCGTCGCTGAACTTCTTGATGATGGCCGAGACGTTTTGCACTGCTTCCTCGGCCATCTCCTGCAGTTGGCCGGTCGCGATGACCTGTCCGGGGCCCTGCGAGGGCGTCACTTCTGCCATCACGGGGAGGACGATACCGCTGTCCTCGCCCATGACCGCGAGGCCGTTGACGCGGCCGACGACGTCGCCCTCGTTGACGGTGAGTTCGTAGTCCTTGCGGCGCTCGATGTAGTTGTCCGCGAGCTGTTGCTCGATGGACCGGGAGCGACGCTTGGCCTGTAAGACGTCCTCGCGCGTGGTGAAGTCCTTGTCCTCGGCGCGGGCGATGTCGCCGGCGACGCGGACGAGGCCACCGAGGTCACGGAACTTCAGGGTGAGATGGCCCTTCCGGCCCGCGCGGCGGCGGGCTTCGAGGATGATCTCTTGGACAGCCTCCTCGGTGAAGTGGGGCAGGCGGCCGTCGTTCTCGACTTCCTGTGCGACGAACCGGGTGTACTTCCGGCGCATCTCCGGGTCGTCCTCGATGGTGTCGTCCATGTACACCTCGTAGCCGTACCCCTTGATACGGGAGCGCAGCGCGGGGTGCATGTTCTCCATCGCGTCGAGGTTCCCCGCGGCGATCATGATGAAGTCACACGGGACCGGTTCGGTCTGGACCATCGCACCGGAGGAGCGCTCGGACTGGCCGGTGATGCCGAACTCGCCCTCCTGGATGGCCGTCATCAGCTTCTGCTGGCTGCGGATGTCCAGCGTGTTGATCTCGTCGACGAACAGCACGCCCTTGTTGGCCTTGTGGATGGCGCCGGGTTCGACGCGGTCGTGGCTCGGCGTCTCCATCCCGCCGGACTGGAACGGGTCGTGCCGGACGTCGCCCAGCAGCGCGCCGGCGTGGGCGCCGGTCGCGTCCTCGAACGGGGCGGTCTTCTGGCTGGCGTTGTTGACCAGCAGGTTCGGAATCATGGCGTCGCTGCCGCGGGAACCGTAGCGGAAGGCGAGATAGATGACCCCGGCCGCGAGGATGCCCAGCAACAACTGCTGGACGATGATCAGCGAGTACCCCATCACGATGGCGATGATGATCCACATCAGGAAGGTCCGCATCTGGTTGCGCTTGCGGGCCTCCTCTTTGTGGGCCTCGACTATCTGTTCACCCTTGCCGCCGGGCACGGTGCGGACTTTCGGCTCGTTGCCGTCGTCTGGATTGTGGTAGACGAGCACGTCCTGCAGTTCCTCGCGCGGGAGTAACTGGCTCATCGCCTTCGCGAGCATCGATTTGCCCGTCCCGGGCGAGCCGATCATCATCACGTGGCGGCGCTGCTTTGCCGCTTTCTTGATGACGTCGCGTGCGTGGTCCTGCCCGATGACCTGGTCTACGAGACGCTCTGGCACCTCTATCTCCGCGGTCGAGTCGATATCGAGACCGCCGAGTAGGTTCTCCTCGTCGTCCTGGAGGCCGGATTCTCCCTCCACCTCGACGTCGCTGCCGAGAGTCGTATCCGACGTTGCTCCGTCCCCGTTCGTGGGCTCGTCGACCGATGGCTCGGACGGCTGCTCGTCGGTCGTCTCGTGACCGTCGCCCGTCGTGGCCTCGTCGGCGTCCTCGCTCTCCCGGTCGGGGTCGGGAGCCGCGTCAGTGTCGGTGTTGTCGCTCATACAAACGTTGCTAACACTCGGTTGGAAGGACTGTCGACTGATATACTTTCTCCCCGCGACCGACCTTGCCACACCCCCATAACCGCCAGAAGGCGTCGGGGTAAGCGGTTCCGAACCCGTGGCCCGTGGACCGTCGTCGGGTTTATCAAACCACCCACCACACACTCGGGTATGCGAGGGTTCTACATCGGTCGCTTCCAGCCGTACCACGACGGCCACCACGCGATGGTCGGTCGCATCGCCGACGAGGTGGACGAACTCGTCTTGGGCATCGGCAGCGCCGACGACTCACACACGACCCACGACCCGTTCACGGCCGGCGAGCGCATCATGATGATAACGAAGGCGGTGAAAGACTTCGATCTCACTACCTACGTCGTCCCGTTGGAGGACATCAACCGCAACGCCGTCTGGGTGAGCCACGTCGAGAGCATGTGCCCGGACTTCGACGTGGCGTACTCGAACAACCCGCTGGTGGTTCGCCTGTTCGAGGAAAGCGGCATCGAGGTGCGCCAATCGCCCATGTTCGACCGGGACCGATTGGAGGGTTCGGAGATACGCGAGCGGATGATAGCCGACGAGTCGTGGCGGGACCGCGTCCCCGACCCCGTCGTCGACACCATCGAGGAGATAAACGGCATCAAACGGCTCCAGCACGTCTCCGATTCGGACTCGCTGGACCGCTATACGGCCGAGGACGAGGCCGTCGACGAACCGGCCATCGGCGACGAGGGATGATCACGCTCAGTTCCGACTTCGGATCGCCCTACCCGGCGGCGATGAAGGGCGTCATCTGCCGGGAGAGCGACGCCCGAATCGAAGACATCGCACACGACTTTCCCCGGCAGAACGTTCGGACGGCGGCGTTCTGGCTGACGCAGACGCTCCCGTACTTCCCGCCGGCCGTCCACTGCGTGGTCGTCGACCCCGGCGTCGGTACGGACCGGGACGCTATCGTCGTCCGCGCGGGCGGGCACGCGCTCGTGGGCCCGGACAACGGCGTCCTCCTCCCGGTGGCCCGCGAACTGGCCGACGAGGAGTTCGAGGCGTTCACGTGGGCCTACGACGACCCGCCGAGCACGACGTTCCACGGCCGTGACGTGTTCGCACCCGCGGCGGCACGGGTCCACGACGCCGGTGTCGACGCGCTCGAAACGCTCGAGGAGACCACGCCGACGAACGAGTACGTGGACCTGCAGTTCCCCGACCCTGCCGTCTCGGACGGCGGCGCGACGGGCGAGGTGCTGGTCGTCGACGACTTCGGGAACGCCATCACGAACGTCCCGGGCGCGGTCCTCGAAGCACAGTTCGGCGGGACCGTCACCGTCGACGGCGCGTCCGTCCCGGTAAGGCGATCCTACGCCGCCGTCGAGGCCGGTACTCGTCTCGTCACGGTCGGAAGCCACGGAAACGTCGAACTCGCGGTCAACCGTGGCCGGGGCGACGACGGCTTCGGTGTGGGGGTCGGCGAGAGCGTCGAACTCGGCTGGTGAGGCGAACTCGTTCGGTCTGTCATGGTTTAGGCTAGCCGAAAAACCGACGGGTTCAAGTGTTTTAGGCCGGCCTAATCAGTCGTATGCCGGAACGACGAGACCTGTTGAAGACTGTAGGGGTGGCCGCGAGCGGTCTGCTCGCCGGGTGTCCCGGAACGAACTCGACGCCGAAACAGCGATCGACGGACGACAAGGAGAGTGGGGGCGGTCAGCAGGCCGCCGTCGGTCCGACGACCGCCGTCGCGGCGGAGTGGAACGTCTACCGGTCGCGCCTGTTCGACGCCGTGGCGCTCGGCCGCGCCGGTTTCCCCGGTGCCGGCGCCAGCGTCGCACAGTCGGTGTTCGCCCGGTTCGAGGGGGCCAACGGCGAGTACGGCGCGCACGAACGTCTCGAATCGACGTCCGAATCGGCCTACGGCGGCTTCGAGGACCGACTCGGCGCTGTCCAGTCGGCGCTCGCCGAGGGCGACGTCGAGGGCGCGACCGACGCCGCAAGCGACGCCGCCGACAGCCTCCAGACGGCCCAGCAGGCCACGGCCGGTCAGGGGGGCGCTCGCGCACTCGACATCCTGTGGCTCGGGTCGCGCGCGGCGAACGCCGAACTCGCTGCCCGCGTCGGCGCCTTCGGGGCGGCCAGCAGTATCGCCGAGTCGACGATGATCGCCTTCGAGGACGGACTGGTCTACGGGGCACTCGAATCGAGCGACAGCGAGGCCTACGAGGCCTTCGAGGGCGCACTCGACGGCATCGGTGCGGCCGCAGGTAGCGAGGACGCCGGTGGAGTCACGGAGCAGGCCCGCGCTGCGCTCGACGCCGCGGTACAGGGCGCGTACTCGCTCGCGCCCGACGAGCGAATCGCCCACGCCGGGCATCTCGCGGCGATGCAAGCCCGCGGCTGGGACGCGGCGGCGCTTACGGCCGCCGGCGGGCCGGGCACGGACTACGCCCACGCGGCGACGCTCAACACCTACCGCACCCGCGTGTACGACGCGGCGTGGCTGGCCCGCCGCGGCGAGACGGACACTGCCGCGACGATGGCCGAAGACGTCTTCGCACACTTCGAGGGCGCGGCCGCCCACGACGCCTTCGAGGCGGCCGACGGCGAGGCCTACGAAGGGTTCGAGTCGGGGCTCTCCGACCTCACTACGGCCATCGAGAACGGGGACTCGGAGGGCATCGAGCGCGCCGTCGAGACGGTGGACTCGAACCTCGTGACCGGCGTCGAGGCGCTCGCCGGCGAGTCCGCCCCCGTGCTCCAGTCGGGCTTCTTCAAGGCCCGCTTCGCGGACGCGCGCGAACTGTACCGACAGGACGAGAACGCGCAGGCCGCGGCCGTCGCCGAGGCCCTGTTCGCCCGGTTCGAGAACGACGAACTCGGCCTCCACGAGACGCTCGAAGGCGCGAGCGAAGACCTCTATCACGCCTTCGAGGAGGAGCATCTCGCCGGCCTCCAGACCGCCTACGAGGAAGGGGACGACGACGCCGTCGCGACCCACCACGAGGGCGTCCGCTCGGCGCTCCTGTCCTTCGAGGAGACCACCAGTCCCGCGCTCGCGAGCGGGTCCGGCGCGACGTACATGCAGGCGCTCGCATTCGACGCCGCCGCCGTCGATGCGCTCGGGGCCGACAGTCGGGCCGCCGACCTCGGCCGGCAGGCACTCTCCTTCTTCGAATCGGGCGCCGCCGGCTACCACGAAGCCCTCGAAGACGCCGACGAGGCGCTGTACGGCCGCTTCGAGGACGAGGCGCTGGCCGGCGTCGTCTCCGCCGCGGAGAACGACGGCGACGTGTACGCGGCCGCGAAGACGTTCTACGCGGCCGCGCTGGACTCCGTCTCGACAATCGTCGCCGCCAGCGGCGGGAGCGACACCGGCGCACCGGCCGTGGCGAGCGACGTGTTCGCCACGTTCGAGGAAGCGGCGGTCCACGACGCACTGGAGAGCGCTGACGCAGCGGCGTACGAGAACTTCGAGAGCGCGCTGAACAGCTACATCGAGGGACTGGAGGCCGGCGAGGCGAACCCCGCGGCGTTCGCAGCCGCGACGCGGACCGCGCAGTTCGCCGTCGTCGGCGCGAGCGACGCCGCATCCAGCGGTGCCGCTGGCGGCACGAGCGAGGGTAAACCCGAGACCGAGACGTCGCTCTCCGGCGGCCCGAACGTGGTCGAGGGCGTCCCCGAGGACGCCGACCACGTGGTCGACATGACGGCCGTCGCCTACGACCCCGAGAACCTGACCGTCAGCGTCGGCGACAAAGTGGCGTGGACGCACGTCGGCGGGGAGCCCCACTCCGTCACGGCCTACGAGGAGGAACTGCCCGACGGTGCGATCTACTGGGCCTCCGGCGGCTTCGAGAGCGAGTCGGCCGCCCGCGAGGGCTGGGAGAACGGCGAGGGGGCCGTCCAGTCCGGCCAGAGCTACGTCCACACCTTCGAGACGGTCGGCGAACACGGCTACGTCTGCATCCCCCACGAGGCCGCCGGGATGGAGGGGACCGTCGTCGTCGAGGAGTGAGCGACCGCGTGTCGGTGTGCCGGCCGACCGATACGTTTTAGTGTTTTAGGCCCACCTAAACAAACACATGGTGAACCTGCCGGCACGGTGGCAGTCGAACAGGCGCCGCCCGAGCGACGAGAGGGTCGCCACCTGCCAGCCGACGGTCCCAGACCGAGCGATGGGAGGTGTTCGCTGAACTCATCGGAGTACCCCGTTCCGATCCTCGCGGCGACGGCTACCGTGGGCACGGTTCGTCGGTCCGACCGGACCGGCGGCGTCGCCGCACCACGAGTTCCGACTCGTGTCTGTCCCATTTTCATTCGCTGTCCCAGCGATTTCGGGCGTCGACTCGACGCCCAGTACTCGTTCCACGACTTCCTCGACGGTCAGTTCTTCGAGCAACACGTGCCTGCAAAAAATCGGCCGGTCTGTCGTCACGAACGACCGCGTTACGGCCGTCGGGTCGACTCGAAGTCTCGTCGACGTAGGCCCTCGGGCCAGAACCCTCGGGTGTCTAACTCGCGGCGATGCCGCTCGTGATCGAGGTCGCGAGCGACCTCGCTAGCTCGACGAGATGACGTCGTCGATGCGGACGATCATCGTCGACGCCTCGGTCGCGGAGTCGATGGCCTCGCGCTTGACCGCGGCGGGGTCTAAGATGCCGTACTCGACGGGGTCGCCGATGACGCCCGTCTGGCCCTCGCTGATGACGCCGGCGATGCCCTCGCTCTCGTGTTCCGAGCGGAGGTCGACGAGCGCGTCGATGGCGTCGAGACCCGTGTTCTCCGCGAGCGTGCGGGGGAGGACGTCGACGGCGTCGGCGAACGCTTCGACGGCGAGCTGTTTGCGGCCCTCGATGGACGCCGCCGTCGAACGGATGTGGTCCGCGATGGCGATTTCCGTGGCGCCGGCGCCGGGG
This sequence comes from Haloarcula pellucida, assembly GCF_014647235.1. GTDB lineage: Archaea > Halobacteriota > Halobacteria > Halobacteriales > Haloarculaceae > Haloarcula > Haloarcula pellucida. The sequence goes on along the minus strand of NZ_BMOU01000001.1, from coordinate 105,682 downwards.
ACGACGCCACCGGCGTCGAGCGCGGCGACGACGACGTCGAGCGCGTCGTTGAGCGCGCGCTCGATCTCGTCGACGACGTGGTCGGTCGAACCGCGGGCGAAGACGGTCACCGACTCGGCGGCCGCCCCGCCCTGGATGAAGGTGACTTCCTCGTCACCGTGCTTCTGGACGCTGATGCTGTCGGCGTGGCCCAGTGCGTCCTCGTCGAGTGCGTCGACGGAGCCGAGTCGCTTCGCACCGGTCGTCTCGACGACGTCCTTCGCGGTCGAGGAGCTGACGCTCTCGACGGCGAGGACGCCGGCCTTCGCGAGCTGGGAGGCGACGCGGTCCGCGACGTCGTCCGTGACGAAGACGACGTCGGCACCGGAGTCGACGACGGCCTGCGCGTAGCCGCGGAGTTCCTCCTCCTCGGCGTCGAGCGCGGCGTTGAGCTGGTCGACGTTGGTGACGTTGTACTCGGCGTCGACGTTGCTCTCGCGGACGTCGAGTTCGGCGTCGATGACGGCGACGCTCGCGTCTTCGACCGAGGTGGGCATGTTGTCGTGGACAGGGGTGTCGTCGATGATGACGCCCTCGACGAGCTCCGTCGCGGACGTGGCCGCGCCCGTCTGGGTGTGGACCTCGATGCTGTCGCGGACGACGCCGTTGTCGGTCTTGGCGTGGCGGACGGCCTCGACGACGACCTCGGCGAGGCGGTGGGCGTCGACGTCGCCGGTGCCCTTCCCGGTCATCGAGGACTCGGCGACTTCGACGAGCGTGTCGTCGTCGAGGTCGACGTCGAGCACTTCCTCGTCGATGGCTTCCTGCGCCAGCTGGGAGGCCTCGTGGTACCCCTCGACGATGGTCGTCGGGTGGACGTCGTCGTCGAGCAGGTCCTCGGCCTTCGCGAGCAGTTCGCCGGCCAGTACGGACGCCGTCGTCGTGCCGTCGCCGACCTCGTCCTCTTGGGTCTCGGCGACTTCGACGATCATCTGTGCGGCCGGGTGCTCGATGTCCATCTCCGAGAGGATGGTGGCGCCGTCGTTCGTGATGACGACGTCGCCGCTGTCGGAGACGAGCATCTTGTCCATGCCGCGGGGGCCGAGCGTGGTACGTACCGATTCGCTGACGGCCTTTCCGGCGGAGATGTTCGACGACTGTGCGTCCTTTCCGTGTGTGCGCTGGGCGTCCTCGTCGAGAATGAAGAGGGGCTGGCCGCCCATGCGTCGCTGGCCAGATGACATAGCTGTGTAACCTCACCTAAATCATCGTAAGCGGTTCTATATAAAGCTTTTGAAGGTGCGCCCCATCGAGACCGCACGCGACCCGCAGACGAGACACCGATACACCGGTCTTCTCGGCGTCTGTTGGCCGCGAACGGCCCGATGATTTAATACGAGGTTCCGCACACAGTGGGGTAGATGCTGGAGTTGGAACACGGGTTCCGGGTGGTCGACGTCCATACGCGGGTGGAGCCGGACGAACAGCGCCGGCCCCGGCCCGGACTGGGCGACCCCGAACAGCTCGAACGAGAGATGCACCAGGCGGGGGTGGTCCGGAGCGTCGTCCACCCGGACGCCCGCGAGGAGGGGTATCTGAAAGCGAACAACGCCGTCGCTCGCATGACCGTCGAGCGACCACTGATAGCGTTCGCCAGAGTGAACGGTGCCAGAGACGCCGGGAGCGGACCCGGCTCGACCCTACGGAACCTCACCAGCAGTCGGGGAGAAGACCACACCTCCCCGGAGGACGTCGAACAGTACGCCTACGACGACCGCTTTGCCGGGTTCAAACTCCACCCGCCGAAAGACGGGCTTCCCGACGAGGACGTACTCGCGCGACTGGCCGACGTCTCCCTGCCCGTCCTCGTCCACGGGGGCGAAGCCTTCCCACCGAGCGCCGTGGCGAGCGAGTTACTCGAGTACGATTTCCCGGTCATCCTGTCACACTTCGGTGCCCACCCGCTCCGACGAGACCTGATGGACGAAACCATCGACCTGCTTAGTCGATACGACGACCTCTATCTGGACACGAGCGTCGTCCGCTACCGGGACCCGCTCGAACGAGCCATCATGGAACACCCCGACCGAGTCCTGTTCGGGAGCGGCGCACCGAACGCGCACCCGAACGTCGCGGTGATGGAGATACTCACACTCGACGTGCCCGAGGACGCGATGAAGAAGGTGTTCTCGAACAACCCGGGTCGCGTCGTCGAGGAACTCGCGCCCTGATCACCGCCGGTCGTAGACCGTGACCGCTCGGTCCGCACGGATGGACCGTCCGTTGGGGTTTCTGGCGTCGCTCCGGTCCCGGTACCGCGCGACCAGTCCGTCTTTGCTCCCCAATCCGAGCCCTCGAAGTACGTCTCGGCCGGTGCCGAGCCACTTCGACGGGGGCGTCTCGCCGCGAGCGACGTCTTTCAGCGCCTCGGCGGCGTCGATGCCGGCGTGACTGAGCATCCGGCGTGCGACCGTCGGGCGGACCCCGTAGTTCTTCAGCAGGCGGTAGGCCAGCGAGCGGTACTTCCAGTTCCAGTCCGTCTCGCGGATGCCGCCGTCGGCCTCGAACTCACGGCTGACGCACATCTCGGCGTCCCAGCCGACGGTGTAGCCACGCGCGGCCAACCTGTGGGCCACGTCGCGTGACCCGCCGATCTGCAGGTACTCGTCGAACCCGTCGAGCGCGTCGATGGCCGTCCGGCGGAACGCGACGTTACCGGGATTGAAGTACGTCACGTCCCGGCCGGCGATGGTCCGCGTCTCCTTCGACTCGGTCGTCATCCCCGCGACGAGTTGCTCGTGGGTCGGGCCGGTGACCGCCACGCTCGAGTCGACACCCGACCGAACCGCCTCGGCCCACCCCGATTCGACGGAGAGTCCCTGACTCACGATGGCGACAGCGTCGCCCGTCGCCCGGTCCAGTCCCGCGTTCCGCGCGACGTTGACCGAGCGGTCGGCCACCTCGACCAACACGTCGACGTCGTCCCTGTCACGGACCATCCCCGTCGTCCCGTCGGCGGACGGGCCGTTGACCACGATGGTTTCGGCGTCGGGCACCTCCTCGGCGAGTGCGTCCAGACTCCCGGCCAACTCCTCGCGGCCGTTCAGCGTCGGGACCACCACCGATAGCTCCATACGTCTCGATACCGCTCTGGAAGCGCTTAAAAGTCGCGGGCCGGAGCGCCCGTCTCGCGTAAAATACGGTGTCGAACGGCTGTTCGTGGGTAACTGCGTCGTACTCGACAGGTCAGAACCGCGTGCAGCCCTGAGAGTGCAAGCCGTGAGCGCGATTAGACGTGGGTGTTCCAGTAGGACACCGAGGCCAGCTTGTCGCCGAGTGGCGTCCCACCGATGGCAGTGTCGATAGAGCGGAACGAGGCGGCCAGTTCGTTCGGTATCTTGCGGTAGAACCCGTAGGGAAGCACCCAGTCGTGAGACTCCTCGGTGAGTTCCAGTCCCGCGCCGTCCAGCAAGCGGTCTATCTCCCACCGGGAGTAGAGCCGCGACCCCATCGGGAGCGCCCAGTTGTACAGCGACCGCGTCGAGAAGCGGTTGAACGTGTCGAAAAACACCTGTTCTTTGGCGACCCGGCGCATCTCGGCCAGAAACGCCGCAGGCGTATCCGCGAGGTGGAAAAAGCGCATCGCCAGCACCGTATCGAAGTAGTCGTCGGGGTACGGAAGGCGGGCGGCGTCGCCGCGCATGAACTCGACGTGGTCGGCGACGTCGGCGGCCCTTGCTTTCTGGCGGCCCTGCTGAAGCATCGGCCCGGAGATGTCGAGGCCGGTGATGTCGGCCCCGCGTTCGGCCAACATCACGGTAAATCGGCCGGTGCCACAGGCGACTTCGAGAACCTTCTTGTCGTCGACGGGACCGATGGCGTCGAGCACCGCCCGTTTCTCTCGGCGGTCGATGAGACGGCCACCACGAGAGAACCGTTTGGCCTCGTACTCTTCGGCCACGGTGTCGGCCTGGTACCACTCCTGCCCTTTCACGCTACAATCGTCGCCGCCGGGGGGATAAAACGATACTGGAATCGGAGTTCAGTGTGGCCGTCACCGCCCGCGAGGTGGCAGTCACGGGCACCGAACTGTGTGCTCAGCCATCACTGCATCGACAGGACGGACCGGAGGACGGCGCGTCTGTATAAGGCCCCATTATACACATTTCACAATCCGTATTGTTTGGTCATACATATAGCCAAGTTTTACCAGTGTAGTTGGACCAGCGTTCAGTATGAGCACGACTACCACCGAAGACGTAACTGCCTCCCCGTTCAGCGAAGACGAGTTCCGCGAGCGCCTGCGCGAACTCCCACCCAGCGCGAAACTCGTCGCGAAAGTACTCGAAGACGACGCACCGCTCTCGCAGGGCCAACTCGCGGAGTCGTCGCTCCTGCCAGACCGGACAGTCCGATACGCCCTGAACCGGCTAGAAGAGTCCGAACTCGTCGGTTCTCGATACAGCTTCACCGACGCCCGAAAGCAGGTCTACTTCCTCACCGCGTAACCGCCGACCCGCCGGAGTTTTCCTCGCGCGCGGTCACGCACTACCAGATGACGTGGACACGGCTCGACGTTCCAGTAGCGACGCGCGCCCCGACAGGCCAGACGGCCGCGTACCTCGGTGCCGGGCCGGACGCGCTGCTCGTCGACCCCGCCGGCCGGACCGATGCACTGAGCGACGCCGTCAGCGACGCCTCGGTCGGCCACGTCGCGGTCACGCACCACCACCCCGACCACGTGGGCGGGGTCGCCCACTATGCCCGCGAGACGGGGGCGACCGTCTGGGCGCGTCGCGGGCGCAAAGCGGCGTTCGAGGCTGCGACCGGTGTCGCTCCGGACCGAACCTTCGTCGAAGGGACGACGATACCGGCCGGCGACGGCGTCGACGTCGTGGACCTGCCGGGCCACGCGCCGGAACACGTCGGGTTCGCTACCCGACCGGGCGTCGTCAGTGGCGACGTCGCCGTCGCCGAGAGGAGCGTCGTCGTCGGCGCGCCCGAAGGGGACGTTCGGGCGTATCTGACCTCGCTCCGCCGCCTCCACGCCCGGAATCCGGCCCGGTTGTTCCCCGGGCACGGACCCACCATCGCGGACCCGCGACGGGCCTGCGCGCGACTGCTCCGCCACCGTCTGGACCGCGAGCGTCGCGTCCGGGCGGCCGTCGAGGCCGGTGTGACGACTGTAGGCGACGTGCTCGACCGCGCCTACGAGAAGGACCTGACCGGCGTCCGTGACCTCGCTCGGGCCACCGTCGTCGCCCATCTGGAGAAGTTGGCCGTCGAAGGGACGGTACGCTGGGACGGCCAGCGGGCACGGCCGGCCGACTGACGCCTTTTTGGGCGTCGACACCAACGGGGAACCATGGAGTCTCTCGAATCCGAACTCGAACGCGCCCGTGACCTCGACGTCGCGGCGCTCGCCGACGCCATCGAGACTATCGGGTTCGAGTGTACGCGCTGTGGGGCCTGCTGTAAGGCCGGCGAGACGGCCTGTGGCGACGGCGACAGCGACACGGCCGGGGAACCCGGACCACACACGGCGACCGTGTTCCCCGACGAGATACGACAGTTGCAGTCGACGGGGGACTACGACTTCCGGGATATCGCCCGGCCGATGCCCTACGGCATCGAGGAGTCACCCGACGGGCCGCAAGGCGAGACGTTCGAGTGGGCGCTCCAGACCGACGACTGCGGCGACTGTACGTTCTACGCCGAGGACGACGACGGCGTGGGCGCGTGCACGGTCCACGAGGACCGACCGCTCATCTGCCGGACCTATCCGTTTAGCGTCGCGCTGGGTGGGACGAGCCAGCCGATGGGCGAGGCCGTCGACAGCGTCGCGCTGGAAGGCCAACGGGAAGCCGGTGACACCGACGACGAAGGTGGGATGGTTCGAGCGCACGAGTGTGAGGGGTTGGGGCGTGACATCTCGCGGGCGGACGCGGAGGAACTGGCCGCTGCGCTGAAAGAGCGGGCCATCAGAGAACTCGAAGAAGCCGTCGGCGTCCGCGACAACTACGAACCCACGGACGTGGACGGCGTTGTAGTCCACGACTCGGAAGGGCAGAAACGGCCCGACGGGACGCCGCTCGAGGACGCCTGAGGCCCCACGACACCCGAAAGAGAGAGAGAGAGACGACGCAGTCGCTGTGGGTCGGCGGTCGCGGAAGGGAGCCGTGACCTACACGTCCTCGTCGAGAATCTCGCCGACTGCGAAGTTCGATTTGACCTCGGTCACCTCTATCTTTACGCGCTCGCCGATGTCGGCGCCCGGGACGATGATGACGTAGCCGCGTTCGACGCGAGCGATGCCGTCGCCCTGCTTGCCGATGTCCTCGATTTCGACGTAGCGGGTCTCGCCCGGTTCGACCGGCGGCTGTGGCTGGTCCGGCGGCGTCTCCGTCTCGGTACTCTCGGCAGTCTCGTCGCTCTCGGCGTCCGCGGAGATAAGTGCGACTCGATACGTGCCACCGGCGTCGACGGCCCCCGTCTCGACTTCGCGGCGTGGCACTTCGACGACGTACCGGTCGCCGTCGTCGCTGACCTCAGCACTGAACAGACACAGGAGTTCGTCGGAGATTTCCAATGTAATAGACCTCCGTTCGGCATACTGACCGCCCACTATTAAAGAACTGCCGGACAGACTGAGATGCGTGGCTCGGTGCGTGTGTTTCCCCGACGTACCAACCGGGACGGTATCGACACTACAGCCGTCACCGTCGGCCGGACCTTAGCGCAAAAACCGCAAGACGGCGAGGCGTTAACCGACTGTACCAAACCCACTAAGGGTGCACCTACCGAACGAACGAGTGTAGCAATGAGCGCGACTGCACAGGCGGCCGACACCCCGCTCTCGGAGAAACAGCGACGTATCCTGGAGTACCTCCAATCGAACGCCGACGAACAGACGTACTTCAAGTCCCGCCTCATCGGTGACGAACTGGAACTCTCGGCGAAGGAAGTCGGGACGAACATGACGGCGATCGCCAGCGGCGACTACGACATCGACGTCGAGAAGTGGGGGTACTCCTCCTCGACGACGTGGATGGTCGAGGCCTGATTCCTGCCGGTTGCACCACCGTTTCTCGCCTCGCGTTCTCGGACTCGCGAGCGACCGCTACGGGTCGTAGCGGAACAGCGAGTCGGCCTCACTCGCCAGTTCGGCCGCGTCGCCGCCAAAGGAGTCCGCGTACCGAACGAGCAGTGTCAGAATCGTCTCCGGTTCGGTGATGGCGTACCCGTCCTCGCGTGAGAGGAGGCCCGCCGATTCGAGGTCGGCAGCGTAGTTGCTGATGGTCGGACGGGAGACGTCCAGCGCCGACGCCAGTTCGGAGGCGGTCACCGTCGGGTCCCGGAGCATGGTGACGAGCATCCCGCGGGGCGTCGCCCGCCGAAGGTAGCCCAGCGTCGTCTGCTCGAACTCGGTGAACTGGTCCGCCGGGAAGTACCGGCGGTAGTCGCCGTCCTTCTGCGAGGCGACGACGCCGTCGTTTTCGAGGCGGTGGAGGTGGTGTTGGGCCTCGCCCGTCCCCAGTTGCAGGTCGTCGCGAAGTTTCGAGAAGTGAGTGCCGGGGTGGGCGGAGACGTAGCCAGCGATGGCATCCGGCGCGTCGCTATCGCTCCCGTCGTCGGTAAAGCGGACGAAGGGGCTGGCGGCACCGAGGGCGGCGAAACGGCGGAGCGTCGCACGCTTGTCCTCGTCGACGCCGCCGTCCCGTGTCATAGTGGAGCAGAAGTGATTCTGCTACAAAACGTCTTCGGCTACGCTTATTCGTCGTCGCCCGTGGTGTCGTCGGGGCCACCGGCGATGTCCGTCTTCTCGCCGTCGATCTCCGCGTCCATCTGCTCGATCATCTCGTCGGCGCTGTCGAGGCCCGAATCCTCGCCGTGTTTTATCTTCTGGGCTTCCTGCTCCATGGCCTCGACGTCGACTTCGGCCTCCTCGTCTATCTGGCCGAGAATCTCCTCGATGTCGTCGAGTCCCAACATCTCGCGGGTCTCCTCGTCGAAGTCCAGCGCGTCGAGGACGTGGCCGTCCGCCTTGACGTCAGAGCCCGAGAGGTGCTTGCCGTAGCGGCCAACCAGCGACGTGAGTTCCTGCGGAAGCACGAACGTCGTCGACTCGGATTTGCCCATCTCGCCGAGCGTCTCCATCCCCTTGTCGATGACGGCGCGTTCGCCCATCGACTCGGCGGACTTCGCGCGCAGCACCGTCGAGATAGCGTCACCTTGCGCTTCCAGAATCTGGCTCTGTTTCTCACCTTGCGCGCGGATGATGTTGGACTGCTTGTCACCCTCCGCCGTCTCGATGGCGGAGCGGCGTTCACCCTGCGCTTCCAGAATCATAGCACGGCGTTTCCGCTCGGCGGAAGTCTGTTGCTCCATGGCCTGCTGGACGTCCTTCGAGGGGTTGACCTCGCGGACCTCCACGCTCTCGACCCGGACACCCCACTCGTCGGTGGGTTCGTCCAGTTCCTTCCGGATGCGGGCGTTGATCTCTTGGCGTTTGTTCAGCGTGTCGTCCAGTTCCATGTCGCCCAGCACGGCACGGAGCGTGGTCTGGGCGAGATTCGAGACGGCGCGCTCGTAGTTGTCGACTTCGAGGAACGCCTTCTTCGGGTCCATCACCTTGATGTAGACGACGGCGTCGGCGGTCACCGGCGAGTTGTCACGGGTGATTGCCTCCTGTCGCGGCACGTCGAGCGTCTGGGTCCGCATGTCGAATCGGGTGACGTCCGAGACGAAGGGATAGATGAAGTGAATCCCCTGATCGAGGATGCCACGGTACGTCCCGAGGACGGTGTAAGCACCTTTCTGATACGGGCGGATGATGACGACGCTGGAGTACACCAGCGCGATGGCCAAGAGGAGGAAGATCACCGTGACGAAGCCGATGATCCCACCAATCTGTAGCGGCACTATCGCGGGGAACATAACGGTTGAGACTCCGGGACGCTGAAAGAAAAGCCTTCGGTGCGTCTGTCACATACTGACTGTTCGCACGGTCACGCCCGCTCGGATTCGGTGTCTCGCTCCGGCTCGCTCGCCCGGTCACGTTCCAGCGCTCTGTCGATGTCGTCGTCGGTCGCGTTCACCGCCTCGACGGTGATGACGTTCCCGCCGCCGGGGTCGACGACCATCACCTCGGTGCCGACTTCGATGACGCCGTCGACGCTTCGGGCCTGATAGTAGGGGTTGAAGCCGCCGTCCTCCAGTTTCACCTCGCCGGCACTCTTCGTGACTCGTTCGGTGACGGTTCCAAATTGGCCCTGCAGCGAACTCGAACTCAGGGTTTGGCCGCGGTCGCCGCCGGCGAAGTCCAGTTGCCGGTACCCCCAGAGGGTCGCCGCCGTCGTCGCGAGGACGACGACCGCGAGGATGATGGGCGCGAAGATGCCGAGACTCGCCGGGATGAACAGGCCGACGAGACCGGCAGTCAACAGCGCGATACCGAGGACGAAAAAGTGCGTCCCCGGTGCGAGCGCCTCCGCGACGACCAGTCCGGCCCCGGCGAGAAACAGCAACAGCGAGAGCGACATACTGAACAGTGGGTCGACCTGGGCGGGGGCGAGAGAGAGCGAGACCAGGGGAACTACCATACGCTATCGTAGGGCGGGCGCAGGATTAAGTGTCGGGGTCGCTCCGAGCGAAGAGCGCGTAACAGACGGCCGCACCGACCGCGACGACGGCGGTAATCGTCGCGAGCGTCGTCGGCGCGTAGACGGCCGACCCGACGACCATCTGTCCGAGGACGAGCGTCGAGAGGTACACCCCGAGTGCGACGAACAGGACGTTCTCCAGCGACGGCGATCCGGGCGTTACCTCGGCGTCCGGCGCGAGTGCGCCCGCGACGGAGCCCTCTGTCTCGCCCTCGACGTCGATGACGTCGGCCTCCGTCGCGAACTCGTACTCCTCGACGAAGCCGTCGTCCGATTCGGCGACCCGGTCGTCGTCAGACCCGTCAGCAGCCATGTGCGACGGTCTACGGACGACAGCTACAAAAAGGGACGGAGAGCGCGTTACTGAACGCGCGTGCCGAGCGGCGCGTCCTCGTGGGTGGTCAGCAGGTCGGCCTCCTCGCCCGCGGCGAGTACCATCCCGTTGGACTCGATGCCGAACAGTTCGGCCTTCTCCATGTTGGCGAGCAGGATGACCCGGGTGCCCGGTAACTCCTCGACGTCGTGGAGCTTGGCGAGGCCGGCGACGACCTGTCGAACCTCGTGGCCGATGTCGACCTCGAGTTTGAGGAGTTTGTCCGCACCGTCGACCGGTTCGGCGCTGACGATCTCGCCGACGCGCATGTCGACCCCCTCGAAGTCCTCGAAGCCGATGCGCTCTTCGACGAGCGGTTCGAGGTCGGCGGCCGCAGCCTCGTCGTCCTCGCCCGCGTCGTCCGCGTCCTCACTCTCGTCGTCCTCGCTGGCTTCCTCGATGCGGGCCTGCAGTTCGTCGTTCAACTCCTCGATGTGGTCGTCCTCGACCTGTTCAAACAGTTCGTCGGGAGCGTCGAACTCGGCCGGCGGGGCCTCCAGCGCGGTGTCGAGCGAGACGTCCGCGACGGATCCCTCCTCGCCCAACTGCCCCCAGAGGCGTTCGGCCTTGCCCGGCAGGACCGGTTGCATGACGACGGCGACGGCCTTCGTCAACTGCACGCAGTCGCGGATGACCTGCTGTGCGCGGTCGGGGTCGTCGTCCACGAGGTTCCACGGTTCGTTGCGCTGGATGTACTCGTTGCCGTAGTTCGAGAGGTCGATAGCCACGTCGGCGAGCGTCCGCACGTCGTAGTCGCGCACGGTGGCCGCGAAGTCGTCCAGCGCGTCCTCGATACGGTCGCGCACGTCGTCGCTGACGCTGACGTCGGGCGTGCCGTCGTAGTTGCGCTCGGCGAACAGCAGCGAGCGGTAGATGAAGTTGCCGACGTTGCCGACGAGTTCGCCGTTGACCCGCTCTTGGAAGCGGTCCCACGAGAAGTCCACGTCGGTCTCTAAGCCCGCGCCGGTGGCGATGTAGTACCGGAACAGGTCGGGGTGGAAGCCGGCGTCTAAGTACTCGTCGGCCCACACCGCGCGGTTCCGGGACGTCGAGAGCGCGTTGCCGTCGATGCCGACGAACCCGGTGGCGAGGATGGTTCGTGGCTCGTTGTAGCCCGCGCCCCGCAGCATGGCGGGCCAGAAGACGGCGTGGTGCTGGATGATGTCGCGCCCGATGACGTGGATTATCTCCCCGCTGTCCTCGCTCCACTCGTCGTCCCACTGGGTGCCGTGCTGGGCCTCGCCGTCGACCTTCCAGACCTGCTCCCAGTCGTACGCCTCTTTGCCGACGCGCTCGGAGTACTGCTTCGTCGAGGCGACGTACTCGATGGGGGCGTCGACCCAGACGTACAGCACGAGGTCCTCGGGGTCGTCAGCGTCTTTGGCAGGATAATCGATGCCCCAGTCCATGTCCCGCGTGATACAGAGGTCCTGCAGTTCGCCCTCGATCCACTCGCGGGGCTGGTTCTGCGCGTTGTCCGTGCCCTCGACACGGTCGAGGAAGCCCTGTAAGTACTCCTGGAAGTCCGCCAGACGGAGGAACTTGTGTTCGCGGGCGCGGTACTCGGCGGGGTTGCCGGTGATGGTGCTGACCGGGTCCTCGATTTCGCCGGGTTCGAGGTGGCGCTGACACCCCTCGTCGCACTCGTCGCCGCGGGCCTGTTCGCCGCAGTACGGACAGGTGCCCTCGACGAAGCGGTCGGGGAGCGGTTGGTCCTCCTCGGTGTCCCACGCGACCTGAATCTCCTTCTCGTGGACGTGGTCGTTGGCTATCCACGAGCGGACGAACTCCTGGGTGAGTTCGGTGTTGGTCTCGTCGTCCGTGTGGCCGTAGTTGTCGAACTCGACGTTGAACTGGGGGAACGTCTCGGCGTACGTCTCGTGATACTGCAGGGCGAACTCGCGGGGTTCGACGCCCTCCTCGGCGGCGTTGACGGCGACGGGCGTGCCGTGCATGTCCGACCCGCAGACGAAGGCGGTCTGCTGGCCGAGACGTCGCAGGGCGCGCGAGAGCGCGTCCCCGTCGACGTAGGTCCGCAGGTGACCGACGTGCAGGTCGCCGTTCGCGTACGGCAGCCCACAGGTCACCACCGCTGGCTGGTCCGTCGGGAACTCGTCGTGGCTCATACCTGTCGTGTACCGCCCGCGGGTCAAAAGGGGGTTGGTTTGGCGCGCCGGAACGGCCCGCCGAGTCAGCTAGTCACGCTGACGCCACCGAAACTCGCGAGGCCGGTGACCACGAGGTCCACCGCCTCGTGTTCCTCCGGCGACCGGGTCCGCTCGTCGGCGGCGGCCCCGAGAATCGGCAGGACGTCCATCCGGACGTTCCACTCCCGTGGGACGACGACTTCGACGCCGCCGAAGATGGCCGTGGCGTTGATTGTCGCCGTCTCGCCCTCGGGAATCGCGGCGTCGCGGAGGTCCAGTTCGGCGCCCCCGAAGATGGCCGTGAGGTCCGCGCCCCGGAACGCCTGCGAGGCCGACCGCTGTTCGCTCCCGCCAAAGACGGCGAGGCCAGTCACCGTCCCCGCCGTCGTCTCGCGCGCTCGGGTTCTGAACTGACCGAGCAAGAGAGACACGCCGAAGAGGACGACCACGAGCGGCCAGAACTGCCAAACGTCACCCCACACGAGGTAGCCGAGCGCGACCGCCTGCCACGCTCCGGCGAGGAGGACGACCACGAGAGGGCCCGTAACGTTGCGGAGTCCGCTCGTCACCAGCGCGTACAGGCCGACGAAGACGAACAGGGAGGGGACGAACCGCAGGAGGTTCACCGACGGGTAGAGGCCGGTGGTCTGGCCCAGCAGGACCGCCCCGACGAGGACGACGAGTACCCCGACGAGGGTCTGAGGGGAGGGGGTTCTGTACTCCATGCTAGAGATTCGACCCCGGAGGCGATAAAGGGAGAGTGACGGGTCGTGACACGGAACCGCGACACTCAGAGCAACGCGAGCGTCCCGCCGGCCAGCCCCAGCGTGACGAGCAGGCGGCCGGCGCTGCCGGCGAACGTCGCCGCACCGAAGCGGAGGTAATCCTCCTCTAACACGGTGAAGGCGTAGATAGAGAGCGTATCGGGGAAAAACGGCACACACAGTGCCAGCGCGAGGCCGACGTAGCCGTAGCGCTGTGCGAGTTTGATGGTGTTCTTCTCCGACCACGCGATGATGTCGAACCGCGAGCGCTGAATCCACCGGACGAGCGGCCCGTACTCCTTGGCCTCCTGTCCGATGTGGAAGGCAAAGAGGCTCCCGACGGCCTTGCCGAACGCGCTGACGACGATGATGGCCGCGAGGTTCCCCGTCGTCGAGAAGCCGAGCCGGAGCGTCTCGGCCGGGACGAGGACCACCTCGCTCGGCAGTGGGAGCACGAAGGCGATGAGGAACGAGTAGACGGCGATGATGCCGAGCCCCGTCGGGCCGGTGGCGGTGCAGACGGCCCCCTCTAGAGGAGAAAGGGCAGAGCTTGTCGAACACTCGCCGACTAACGCAATCAGCATCGGAAGCGGGACTACCGAATCCACACTCGCCGATTACCCATACGGGGTCCTAAAGCTTGGTATGTGCGCTCCGGAGACATGGGTAGTGAGATTGCGACACCGATAGAAGGCGGTCCCGACGAGTGACACTCTCAGTACCAGTCTAAGTCCGCCACGAACGAGCGAAGCATCGACCGGGTGACGTGGGGCATACAGACGACCCGCATCTCGCCAGCGCCCGTCTTCGAGACGCGCCAGCCGCGCTCACGGAGTTCGTCGGTCATCGGCACCGAGAGGTCGGCGGCGACGAGGGGGAGTTCCACGTCGACGACGTCGTGGCCCCGGGCGCGCAACTGGTCGGCGAGCCAGCGAGCGTTCTCCATCGAGCGCTCGTACTGCTCGCGGTAGCCCACGGGCCACAGCGACTCCATCGCCGCGACGGCCGAGGCGACGCCGGCACCCGAACGCGTCCCCGTCAACGTCAACTGACTCGTCGATTCGAGGTAGGGCGTCTCGACGGCCAACTCGTCCAGTAGTGCCTCGTCTCGGGCGAGCAACCCGCCGGCGGGCACCGCCGCCTGCCCGACCTTGTGTGGGTCGATTGTCATCGTGTCCACGTCGGCGTGCCCGAAGTGCCAGTCGTGGTCGGTAAACGGGAGGTAGAACCCGCCCCACGCGGCGTCGACGTGACACAGCGCATCGGCGTCGTGGGCCAACTCGGCGATAGTGGGGATGGCGTCGACGTAGCCGTACTCCGTCGACCCGGCGACCCCCACCACGCAGACGGTGTCCTCGTCTATCAGTTCGGCCATCGCCGCCAGATTCACGCGGTAGTCCTCGGCCGGTGCCGTCCGCAACTCCACGTCGAGGACGTCCGCGGCTTTGGTGAACGAAAAGTGCGCGTGGACGGGGGCAACGACGTTCGGGTCGTCGGTGTCGGCGCGGTTGCGGGCGATGCGAACGGCCTGAACGTTGGCCTCCGTCCCGCCGGAGGCGACGTAGCCTGACGGGTCGTCGAGTCCCGTTACCTCGCCGAGGTAGTCGACGGCCTCGGTTTCGAGTCCGGAGACCGTCTCGTAGGTGCCGGGGTCGCCGGGGTTGGTCGCGAGAAAGCGCTCGGCCGCGTCGCGGGCCGCGGGGTGTGGGACGGTACACATCGAAGAGAGGACCCGGTCGAACTCCTGTGGCTCGGCCCGCTGAAGCATTCTATCGGTAGGCATGGGGGCGAGCGATTTAGCCGTTTTGCTCGGCCGTGTCCCGCCTCCCCTGTCGCCCTACAGCCGACGGCGACGGACGAGTCGGGCCGCGACGCCGACGGGAACGGCCACCCACGCCACCAGCGCGACGGCGACGGTCGGCGTCGAGAGGCCGGCCGCCGCCAGCACGCTCCCGAACCCGCCGGCGACGACGTCGACCTGTGCCAGCGCCAGCACGCGGAAGCAGTCGACGGGGTTGAGCAGGACCGCGGCGGCGACGGCCCGCCCGCCGAGGTCCAGCCCGGCGACGGCACCGAGCGCGACGAGGTCGTGCAACAGCGCCACCCAGAGCCAGACCGCCAGCGCGGCCCCGAGCGCGTGGGTCTTCTCGGTGGCGACCGTCGACAGCAACACGGCGACCCCGAGCATCGCCCACGCGGTCAGAACGGCCGCAAGCGCGGTGGCCGCGTAGGTGCCGATGCCGGCGACGCCGACGTACCACAGCGTGAGCAGAGCGCCCGGGAGAAAGCCCAGCAGCATCGCACCGGATAGCACGCCCGCACGGCCGAGGTAGACGCCCGCGACGACGCGAGCCTTCGACACCGGGAGCGCGAACAGCAGTTCGAGCGACCCCCGCTCGTGGGCGCCGACGACGGCGTCGTACCCCATCGCCAGCGCCGCGAGCGGGACCAGATAGACCCCGAGTTCGGCGATGGTCGCGACCACGGCGCCGAACCGGCCCGGCCCCACAGCAGTCGCCCCGAACTGGACCACCGCCCCGGAGAACAGGGCAAAGAGTAGCGCCACCCCGGCGGCCCAGCGGCTCCTGACGGCCAGTCGGTACTCGCGACTCGCGATGGCGAGGACGGGGCTGTCGGCCAGTCCGGCCCCCGAAACGGACCCGGCAGCGACCCCCGAGGCCGGTGCCGTGGCCACGCCGCCGTCCGCCGACGTGTCCGGGCCGTCCTCGGCGGGGGTCACGCGGTCTCACCGTCCGACTGGCCGCTGTCGTCGAGCGACGCCGGCGGCGCCGCGTCGACGGCCTCGTGAAAGGCCGCCTCCAGCCCCGGCTCGCGGACCGCGAACCGCTCGACGTCGTAGTCCGGCCCCAATCCGCAGACGAGGTCGTAGGCGGCGGCTGGCAGACAGTCGGCCTCGACGACCGTACCGGCCCGGGTGACCGACCCCGTCGCGTCCTGCCGCCGGAGATGACTGGCCGCGTCCTCGGCGGCCGTCGGGGTCGACAGCGTCAACCGGACGGTCACCGCGTCGCCGGCGGCACAGCGGAGCGACTCGACCGGCCCCGCGACTGCCACGTCGCCGTCGACGACGACGGCGGCGTCCGTACAGAGGCGCTCTATCTCCGAGAGCGCGTGGGAGGCGAAGACGATGGTCACGTCCGTCTCGTTCGAGAGGGATTCGATGACCTCGTGGAACGCCCGGATGCCCTCCGGGTCCAGCCCGGCGGTCGGCTCGTCGAGGACGAGTATCTCCGGGCGGCCGACCAGCGCCGTACCGAGTCCGAGCCGGCGGTTCATCCCGTTGGAGTAGCCGCCCACCCGCCGGTCGGCAGCGGCGGTTAGCCCCACGGTGTCCAGCACCCGTTCGACGTGGTGCTCGCGGCGCTCGGCCGGCGTCGACCGGACCCGCGCGTGAAAGCGGAGTATCTCCCGGCCGGTGAGGTTCGGTGGAAAGCCGGCGTCCTCCGGGAGATACCGGATCCGCCCGCGGACGGCCGTCTCGGTCGGGTCGCCGCCGGCGACCGTCACCTCGCCGGAATCGGGCCGGTTCAGCCCGGCCAGCAGTTTGAACAGCGTCGTCTTGCCGGCACCGTTGGTGCCGAACACGCCGAGGGTGGTGCCCCGGTCGACGGACAGCGAGAGCCCGTCGAGGGCCTGTACCTCCCCGTAGGCCTTCGATACGTCGTCGATGTCAATCACGCTCATAGTACGTCCTCCAGTTCTCGTGTGGCGGCTCGGTTAGCGGGCGGGCGTCGACGACCCCGGGCGACTCGACGACCGGGACCGACGACTGGGCCAGCCTGACGGCGTCAAAGGCCGGGCTGCTGGCGAACACCCGCGTCGCGGGCTGTCTCGCGGTCAGTTGCTGGACGGCGCCGGCGGGCTGGTACCGGGTGTCGCTGACGCCGTCGTCGTCGACGTCGGTCGGGGTCGCGCCCGACCAGTAGTTGCCCTGACTCTCGTTCCAGTACACCTGCTCGGACAGCACCGCCAGGACGGCCCGGTCGTTCCTGACGAAACTGTTGCCGTAGACGGTCTCTTCGGTGCTGCCGGCGGAGATGTGGACGCCCACGTCGTTGCCCACGACGAGGTTGTCCGCTATCTCGTTGCTGACGGAGTTGTAGACGAACAGCCCGTTCTCGTTGCCGACGAGGTGGTTCCCGCGTATCTCCGTCGCGTCGATGCTCTTGACGAGGATGCCGTGGCCGGACTGACCGGTGTTGTTGACCGCGACGTTGCCGACGATTTCGAGGTGCTTCGAGACCATCAGCGCGTAGCCCGCGTCGTTGTCGAAGGCGGTGTTGTTCCGCAGCACGCAGTCGTCGGAGTACATGTAGTGGACCCCGTAGCGGAGGTCCCACATCGTGTTGTTCGCCGCGACGACGTCTTTCGCCCAGTTGTAGTAGATGCCGTCCCGGACCGTCGTGATGTGGTTGCCCCGGACGACGACGTCCTCGGACTTCCATATCTGGACGCCGTTGCCTCGGGCGGTGAGTGGCGTCACCGCCTCGCGGCCGACGACGGTGTTGTCGAGGATGCGAGCGTCGCTGGCGTCGTTGAGCCAGATGCCGAAGGTCATCGCCGTCACGCGACTGTCCCGAACCGTCACCCCGCTTGCGTTGACGTAGATGGCGGCGTCGTTGTCGGCGGCGCTGTAGCCGCTGTTGCGCACCCAGAGGTCCCGCACGGTCACGCCGGACGCTTCGACGGCCAGCACCGTCCCCTCGCCACGGCCGTCTAGCAGCGCCGTGCCGGCACCGCTGCCCGCGAGCGTGACGTTCGGCGTGTCGACGACGACCGTCTCGTCGAACCGCCCGTCGAGGCGGACGGTCTCGCCCCGGTCGGCGGCGTCGACCGCGGCCTGCAGGCTCTCGTAGGTCTCCCCGTCGACCGTCGCCGTCCCGTCGGTCGTCGGCGCGGTGAACCCGTCGGTGTCGGGCACCTCGGGGTCGAACGCGAGGTCCCCGGCCGGCTGCTTGCTCCCGCTCGCGGCGACGGTGAGCACCGACAGGACCACCAGTACGGCCGTCGCGAGCGCGAAGGCCCGTTCGAGACGCTCCCGTGGCATCGTCAGCGGTCCCCCGTGTCGGCGTCGGTCGTCGGTCCGGTCGGCTCCTCGGCCCCGGTCCCCCGGTCGAGGAGTCGCTCGACGCGTCTACGGATCCGGCCCGGCAGTTCACGGACCGTCACCGGTTCGTCGCGGTAGAACAACGCCACGGCCAACAGGAAAACGGCGACCATCGCCATGTACGCGCCCGGCCCGAACCGGGAGACGCTGGTGATGTTGGCGACGCTGTAACGACCCCACAGCGGCGGCGTGAACCCGCTGACGCCCATCACGGGCGCGTCGGGGTCGAGCGTGTGGCCGGCCTGCCAGAGGCGGTACTGGATGTCCGCGACCAGCACGCCGAAGACGGCGACGGTACCGACGAACTGGTAGGTAAGCCCCCGCTTTAGCTTCTCGGTCGTGGGGGCGACGGCGACGAACACCGACAGCAGCGAGACGGCCACGAAGGCGACCGGCCCCAGCGACCACTCCGGCACGTCGATGGCCCGCTCCTGAACCGGGAAGTTCGGCTCGACGAACACCGGGTCGGGGTAGTAGAACCCGATGTAGTGGTTCAGCCGGGCCATCTCGGTGAAGTCGCCGGTGAGATGCGGGTAGGCGTAGAGCTGAACGTGCAACACCGTGTTGGGGTACTGGACCGCCTGGACGCTGATGCGCCACATCGGGAACGCCAGCGCGGCGACGAACAGCACCGCCGCTACGACCGGCAGGCCGCGCCGGACCTCACGAAAGTCGTCGAGGGTGGGTCGTTGCATGGCTAGTCACCTCCGTGATCGGGGTCGCTCACCCCTCGGCCGGTTCGACGAGCATCCTGCTGCGCATCTCCAGGTGCAGGGCGCTACAGAAGAACGTACAGTAGATCCAGTACACCCCGGGTTCGTCAGCGGTGAACGTGACCTCGCGCGTGTCCTGTGGCGCCACGGCGTAGTTGATGTCGTGTTCGGGGATGGCGACGCCGTGGATGATGTCCTGGATGCCCTCGATGTTGGTCGTCGTCAGGCGGACCTCGTCGCCCTCCTGAACGGTGAAGTCGGGGAGGCCGTACTCCGAGCGCTTGGTCGTCATCTTGACGTGGACGCTGTTCTCGCCGGTGCGTTCGACGCCGGAGGCCTCCTCGGTGATGTACGTCTCCTCGTAGTCCTCGGGGTCGTACACCTTCTTGGCGTCTATCTTGTCCTTGTGAGCGAAGACGCAGTCGTGGGGTTCGGGGTAGGCCGGGTGGTCGGCGACCAGTTCCATCTCCTTTTCGCCCTGCCCGATGTGGATGAGCTGGTCGTTGTCGGGCATGATGGGGCCGACCGGGAGGAAGCGGTCCTTCGAGAGCTTGTTCAAGCTCACGAGCCACTCCCCGTCGGGGTCGGTCGTCATCGCCTCGAGCGCCTGAATGTGGCCGGGGTTGTAGTGGACGTCCTGTCGCTCGATGATCGGCTCCTCGGAGCCCTCCTCGGCCTCGACGGCCGCCTCGATGTCCCACTTGACCGCCTGAGAGTCGATGAACAGCGACGTGTAGGCGTGGCCGTTGCCGTCGAAGGTCGTATGCAGCGGCCCGAGGCCCACGCGGGGTCGGCCGACGACCGCGTCGGCGGGATCCTCGACCTCCGGCAGTTTGTTGAGGTCGATGATGGTGACCGTCGGCGAGAGCTTCCCGGCGACCATCGCGTAGTCGCCGTTCGGTTCGACCTCGACGCAGTGGGGGCTCTTCGGCGTCGGGATGTACTTCACTATCGGCCGGTCGCCCTGATTGAGCGGGCTCTCCTTCGTGCCGTCGACGATGGGGATGCCGTTGACCTCCTCGTAGTTGCCGTTCTCGACGGCCTGCTCGATGGCGGGGATGTCGAAGGCCTTCACGTCGTCGCGGTCGTCGCGGGTCATCCCCTGGATGGAGGTGGCCTCCTCGCTGTTGTACGCGGAGGCGATGACCCACCGCCCCTCCTTACCCGAGTCGTTGATGTCGAGGTTGCCGTCGACCTTGACCTGCCACTGGGTCTCCATCGACTCGGGGTCGACGGCGGCAAACAGCGCCGTGTAGCTATCGGGATCGTCGAGGTCGCGCCCGTCGTTCGGGAGCGGCGCGCGGAACTCCCCGTTGCCGAAGACGTACTTCGTGTCCGGCGACAGCACCGTACAGCCGTGGATGGCCTGCATGTTCGGGACGTCCGTGATGGCGTCCGTCTCGAAGTACGTCAGGTTCACCCGGGCGATGCGCCCGTTGGCCTTGTCGTTGACGTAGAGGTACTCGCCGTCGTAGTCGCCGTCGGTCTCCGAGAGGTTCGGGTGGTGGTTGTCACCCCACGAGTAGCCACCGCTGTCCTCGAGCAGTTGCTTCGTATCGTCGGTGTAGCCGTAGCCGCTCGCACAGTCGGTGTTGAACACCGGGATGCGGGTCAGTTCCCGCATCGAGGGGATACCGATGACCCGGAGTTCCCCGGAGTGACCGCCCGACCAGAAGCCGTAGTACTCGTCGTGTTCGCCGGGCGCGACGGAGTGGTCGACCCCGCCACCGCCGGACTCGGTCGCCTGCCCGCCACCGCCGCCGTTGAGGCTGGAACAGCCGGCGACGGCTCCCATCGCGCCGGCCGCCACGCCAGCCTTCACGAAGTCCCGGCGGTTGAGCGAGAGGCCGGGGAGGCCAAGCGAGACGCCCCCGTCATCGTCCGGTTCGGGCGCGTCGACGTCCGAGAGGACGCTGTCGAGGGCCTCCTCGTACTCGTCGACGACGTCCGTCGGGTCGCGGACCTCGGCAGTGTCGTCGTGCATAGCTCACACCACCTTGATGGACCCGACCATCCCGTTCATCTCGTGGGGGATGCAGTAGTACTCGTAGGTGCCGGTCGTCTCCAGCGTGACCTCGTAGCTCTCGCCCGCAGGGACGTTGCCGCCCTGACTCTCACCGTAGCCGTCTTTCGCCGCCTGCTCGGAGTCGAACTCGCCCGAAGCGAAGTAGTCGGCCCCGTCGGGAATCTTGTCCTCGTAGGCCGTCACCGTGTGCCCGATGCTGCCGACGTTCTCGAAGGTGATCGTCGTCCCGGCTTCGACCTGTATCTGCTTGGGTTCGTAGGCCAGTTCGTCGGTCATCTCCACGGTGCTGGTCTGGGTCCACTCGTCGCCGCTACCGCCGTCGCCGCTGCCGCCGTCGTCGCCGGCCGACTCCGTGGTGTCGGAGTCGCCGCCGCTGGACCCGCCGCCGGAAGAGCACCCGGCGAGCGACGCGCCGACGGCCGTCACCGCAAGTCCACGCACGAACGTTCTACGCGAAGTCATGGTAGCTCACACCACTACCTCCCGGCAGGAATCACATATAAGGAAAACCGCGTTCCCGAGCGTCGGGGCCGTCCCCGAACACGTTCGTTGCGGTCACCACCCCCCGACTTGCCACGTCGTCCAGAGACCGTCGGTCCCCTCGTCAGGAACGGACAGGTTCAAACGCGCCCTGCCTGTACGCGGGTGTATGTACGACCGCGTCAAGGGTTTTCGCGACTTCTATCCCGAGGAGATGCAGGCGCGCCGGTGGGCCATGGACACCATCGAGGACGTGGCAACGCGCTACGGCTTCCGGGAGATCGGGACGCCCGCGCTCGAACCCACCCAGATGTACACGGACAAGAGCGGCGAGGAGATCGTCGAGGAACTGTACAGCTTCGAGGACAAGGGCGGCCGCAGCGTCGCCCTGACCCCGGAGTTGACTCCGACCGTCGCCCGGATGTTCGTCCAGAAGCAACAGGCCCTCTCGAAACCGGTCAAGTGGGTCTCGACACGGCCGTTCTGGCGCTACGAACAGGTCCAGCAGGGCCGCTTCCGCGAGTTCTACCAGACCAACGTCGACATCTTCGGCTCCTCTGACCCCGCCGCCGACGCCGAGGTGCTGGCCGTCGCCGTCGACATGCTCACCGACCTCGGCCTCACGGACGAGGACTTCCAGATTCGCGTCTCCCACCGCGACATCCTCGCCGGCCTGCTCGACTCCTTCGACGCCGAGGTGGACACCCGCGAGGCCATCCGCGCCGTCGACAAGCGCGCGAAAGTCGACCGCGAGGCGTACCTCGATGCGCTCGTCGAGGCCGGTCTGAGCTACGGACAGGCCGACTCCTTCGACGAGATGCTCCAGAGCGGCGAGGACGAACTGGACTCGCTGGCCGACATCACCGGCTCCGAGGCCGTCGCCGAGGCCACCCAGAACCTCCGGGCGGTCCTCGACGCGACCGAGGACTTCGGGGTGAGAGACCACCTCACGCTGTCGCTGACGACCGCTCGCGGACTGGACTACTACACGGGCGTCGTCTTCGAGTGCTTCGACTCGACCGGCGAGGTCTCCCGGTCGGTGTTCGGCGGCGGCCGCTACGACGACCTCATCGAAGGGTTCGGCGGCCAACCGACCCCAGCCGTCGGGTTCGCGCCGGGTCACGCGACGCTACAACTGCTGTGTCAGCGGGCCGGTGTCTGGCCCGAGGAAGGGCTGTCGACGGACTACTACGTCCTGCAGGTGGGCGAGACGCGGGCGACGGCCGCCCGGATCACGCGCGACCTGCGCGAGAAGGGCCACGTCGTCGAGACGGACGTCGCCGACCGCTCGTTCGGCGCGCAGATGGGCTACGCCGACGAGATAAACGCCGAGACGGTGGTCATCGTCGGCGAACAGGACCTCGCGAACGACGAGGTGACGCTCAAAGAGATGGACGAGGGCGAGCAGATTTCGGTCCCCGTCGACGCGTTCCCCGGCGAGTACGACCGCCCCACCTTCCAGGACTTCGCGGACGAGTGAGCCACCGCACCAGCGAACAACACCGTACTGCCCGTCGGAATCCCGCGGACGTGCCCGTCGAACGCGAGGTCGGTGTCACCGACCTCGTCTAACGTGGCGGCGAAGCCGCCACGCGCCCCGGGATGCCGAACGGGATGTAAGAGACGCCCTCGCTGATGCTCTTGGCCTCCGCCGTGGATGGCCGTGACATACCCGTCGGATGACGCGAACCGCAAAAATCTGGTGTCCGTCGACGCTGCTGTCAGCGAACCGATTCGAGCAGGAGGCGCTGTTCGACCCGCTTGACTTCGTGCTGGACGTCGCGAACGGCGTCGATGTTCGCGGAGATGGAGGTGACGCCCTCGTCGACGAGGAACTGGACCATCTCCGGTTTCGAGGCGGCCTGCCCGCAGATGCTCGTGGCCACGTCGTAGTCGCGGCAGGTACCGATGACTTGTCCCATCAGGTCCAGCACGGCGGGGTGGAGTTCGTCGAAGCGGTCGGCGACGTTGCCGTTGTTGCGGTCGACGGCGAGCGTGTACTGGGTGAGGTCGTTCGTCCCGAACGAGACGAAGTCAAGTCCCGTCTCACACAGGTCCTCGATGCACAGCGCGCTGGCGGGCGTCTCGACCATCACGCCCCAGTCGCGCTTCTCGGGGTCGATACCAACCTCCCGCATCAGCGACTTCGCCCGGAGGACGTCCTCGGCGTCGGTGACCAGTGGCAGCATCAACTCGACGTTGTCGTAGCCGAGTTCGTAGAGGCGCTCGAACGCCCGGAGTTCGAGTTTGAACTCGCCGGGGCGGTCCAGCGAGCGCCGGATACCGCGGTAGCCGAGCATCGGGTTGTGCTCGCTGGGTTCGTCCTCGCCGCCCTGTAACTGCCGGAACTCGTCGGAGGGGGCATCGAGCGTGCGTACGCGTACCGGCCGCGGGTAGAACGCCTCGGCGACGCTGCGGACGCCCTCGACGATCTCCTCGATGTAGGCCCGTTCGCCGTGGTCCTCGACGTAGCGGGCCGGCGTCTTGTCCGTCGAGAGGATCATGTGCTCGATGCGGAGCAACCCGACGCCGTCGGCACCCGTCGCGGCGGCCCGCTCCGCGGCCTCCGGAATCGAGACGTTGACCTTCACCTCGGTACCGGTCATGGGCTTGACCGGCGAGTGTTGCTGGTCGACCTCGGGCGTGGCCAGTTCCGACTGCTCGTCGTCGGCCTCGTCTATCTCGGTCCCCTGTTCGACGGTCCCCATGTCGCCGTCGATGGTGACTATCTGGCCGTCTCGGAGTCGTTCGGTGGCGTCGTCGGCCCCGACGACGGCGGGGACGCCGAGTTCGCGGGAGACGATGGCCGCGTGGCTCGTCATCCCCCCTTGGTCCGTGACGATGCCGGCGGCGCGTTTCATCGCGGGCACCATGTCCGGCGTGGTCATCTCCGTGACGATGATGTCGCCCTCCTCGACCTTATCGAGGTTGTCCAGTTTCGTCACGATGCGGACCTCGCCGGTCACCTTTCCGGGGCTGGACCCGATACCGGATAGCCGCACGTCGTCGGACTGGCTCTGCATCGACCCGCCGTCGGCGACGCCGGTGCTCTCGGAACTCTCGCCGGACGTTCCGGCGTCGACGCCCTCGTCGATGGTCGTTATCGGCCGGGACTGGAGGACGTACACCTCGCCCTCGTAGATGGCCCACTCCACGTCCTGTGGGGTGCCGTAGTGGTCCTCGACGCGGTCGCCGACCTCGACGAGGCGGTGGATCTCCTCGGGCGAGAGGACGCGTTCGTTTCGCTTCTCCTCGGGAACCGACCGCTCGACCGTCTCGCCGTCCTCGCCGCGGACGCACATCACCTTCTTGTCGGCGACGGTGACCTCCTCTATCTCCTCGGTCGCGCGGTCGACGACGTAGTTGTCCGGCGAGACGGCGCCGGAGACGACCGCTTCGCCGAGGCCCCACGCGGCTTCGAGGATGGCCGTGTCCGCGCCGGTCGAGGGGTGACTCGTGAACATGACGCCGGACTTCTCGGCGTCGACCATCTGCTGGACGACGACGGCGATGTCCACCACGTCGTGGTCGAACCCCTGCTCGTTGCGGTAGTAGATCGCCCGCTGGGTGAACAGCGACGCCCAGCACTCCTTGACGCGCCGGAGGAGGTCCGCCCGGGAGACGTTGAGGTAGGTGTCCTGTTGGCCGGCAAAGGAGGCGTCGGGGAGGTCCTCGGCCGTCGCCGAGGACCGCACCGCCACGTCCTCGTCACCCATCTCGTCGTAGGCCGCGAGCAGGTCCTCCCGAACCGATTCCGGCGCGTCGGTTTCGAGGATGAGTTCCTGTGCTTGCTCGGCCGCCTCCGCGAGGGCGTGCGAGTCGTCACTGTCGACGTCGACCACCGAGAACAACTCGTCGTCGATACCGGTTGCTTCGATGAACGACCGGTACGTGTCGGCGGTGACGACGAACGCCGACGGGACGGGTAGTCCCGCCGCGGTCAGTTCTCCGAGAGACGCCGCCTTGCCGCCGACCCGCGCTAGGTCGTCGGCACCGATTTCGTCGAGCCACAATGTAGGCATTGACTCATGTGCTGGTTCATGAACGACTGTTATGGACTTTCCGGTGCCGGCATCAACCGGGGGTCGTTCACTCGAATCCGAGCGAACTACACTTCGAGAATCTCGTCGTCCACGTCGACCACAGGCACCGTCAGTGACCCGTCGAGCGTCGTTACGGCCCGCCCACCGACCCACACTTCGAGTCCGTCCGTGTCGACTTTTACCGTGCCCGGCCGGTCGAGAAAGTGCCCCTGTTCGACGACCACCTGTTCGACGGTGCTGTCGATAGCACCGTACCGGCGGATGTACGCCCCGCAGGCCCCGGCGGCGGTGCCGGTCACCGGGTCCTCGGTGATACCCGCTCGCGGCGCGAACGCCCGTCCGTGGAGCGTCGACTGACCGCCGATAGTGTCGAACGTGAAGGCGTACACCCCCATCGCGTCGACCGATTCACAGAGCGACTCGATGGCCGACGGGTTCGGGTCGGCGCCGCTGAGATGCTGGAAGTAGTTGACCGGCACCAGTAGCCACGGGAACCCCGTGTCGCCGACGGCCAGTGGGAGGTCCGCGCCGACGTCCTGTAACGTCGCCACGTCGACGCCGAGAGCGTCGGCCACCTCGTCGAGCGCGCAGTCGACCTCACGAATGTCGGCCTCGCCTTGCTCCATCCACACCGTCCCGTCCGCCTTCGTCTCGACGTCGAGGACGCCGCGTTCGGTCGCCATCGTGTGTTGGCCGGCCTCGACGGCGCCGCGTTCGAAGAGGGCGGCGTGAGCCGCGATAGTCGCGTGCCCGCAGAGGTCGACCTCCTGTTCGGGCGTGAAATAGCGGAGTCGGCGGTCGGCGTCCTCGCTGTCGAGGACGAACGCCGTCTCGCTAGCGCCCAGTTCGCCGGCGATAGCCCGCATCTGGTCGTCGGTCAGTCCGTTCGCGTCCGGCACCACCCCGGCCGGGTTGCCCGCCATCGGTTCCGCGGCGAACGCGTCGACGAGCAAGGCCTGTCGCGTCTCCATGGCACCGTGTTGTGGGACCCCGCGGATAACAGTTCGTGCTACCCGACGCGATTACAGCTACGTCACATGGTAACAAACGACTAACGGTTAAGCGGTTCCTCCGTGAAGTGTAGCACGTATGACGGTACTGGAACCGCTCGCGTTCGAAACCGAGTCGGACAGGCGCATCTACCAGTTCGTCGACCGACACGGCGCTCCCGCGCTGGACGAGGTGCGAGACGCCGTCGACGTCCCCGACGACGAGTTCGACGAGCGTCTCGACTACCTCCAAGACCGGGGGTACGTCGAACGGCAAGACGGGACGGTGGAACTCGGGGTGGACGCCGGGGCCGAGAGGGAGTACGAGACGCCGGACGTCACGTACGTCGTCCGGCCGGCCCGCGAGGAGGACTTCGAGTCGCTCGTCGACACGATCCGGACCGTCACCGACCGGCAGACGTACGTCATCGGCGAGAACCTCGTCGAGGAGTTACAGTACGAGAACACCGTCACGCGCCACAACACCGTCTGGTCGCGATTGTTCTTCGTGGCTACCGTCGACGACTACATCGTCGGGTGGTCACACCTCACCCTGCCACAGACGGAGAAACTGCAGGGGACCGCCGAACTGACGCTCGGCGTGCGCAGGGACTACCGCGGCTACGGCATCGGCGAGCGCCTGCTGAACCGGGCGCTGGACTGGGCGGAAGCCCACGGCTACTGGAAGGTGTACAACAGCCTCGCGCGCACCAACGGCAACGCCATCACGTTCCTCGAACGGCACGGCTGGGAGCGCGAGGCGGTCCGGAAGAAACACTACCTGCTCGGCGAGAAGCGCGTCGACGAGGTGATGCTGGCGTACACGTTCTGAAACCGTTAAGGCCGCCCGTCCACGCCCTCCTGTATGGGCGAGCTACCGGAGGAGTTCCCGTGTACCATCACCAACTGGGAGTACATCTACGGGTTGTGCCGCGACGTGGCCGACGACGTGAAGGCCGCCGACTTCGAGCCAGACGTAGTCGTCGCGCTCGCGCGTGGCGGCTGGTTCGCCGGCCGCTGTCTGTGTGACTTCCTCGGGCTGGACGACCTCGCGAGCCTGAAAGTCGAACACTACGTCGGCACCGCCCAGCAGGGCGACGAACCCGAAGTCCGGTACCCGCTTGCCGACGGCGCCGTCGAGGGCAAGGACGTCCTCGTCGTCGACGACATCGCCGACACCGGCCAGTCCATCGAGACGGCCGCCGAGTGCGTGCGCGACCGGAACCCAAACAGCGTGCGGACGGCGACGCTCCAGTTGCTCCAGACCAGTGAGCACGAACCGGCGTTCGTCGGCGAACGGTTAGACGAGTGGGCGTGGGTCGTCTACCCGTGGAACTTCGTCGAGGACATGATAGAACTCCTCGCCGGCGTCATGAGAAAGAGCGACCAGCAGGTCCACACCGAAGACGACGTACGCAGACTCCTCCGGAAGTACCACGACGTGAGCCACACCGAGATGGAGATAGCCCAGCCCGACCGGTTCGACGAGGTGATGGCCGAGATGGTGCGCCGGGACGTGGCCGTCGCTACCGACGACGGCTGGCGACTCAGCGACGGCTAAAACGGGCCGTTCTGCGACGGGAATCGGTCTCAGTGACGGCGGCGGCCGTCGTCACGCACGTACTCCAGCGCGGAGACGAGTTTCTCGGTGTCGACGCGGCCCTCCGACTCTTCGAGGCGCTCGCGTATCTTCGTCGGAGTCATGTTCAGTGTTACCATACGCCCCGGCCCGGCATAGTTCTTTCTCTTTCCCCAACACGTCTGCGCCAAACCGGTTTCAGGGGCTCTCGGAATCTTCCTCGACCGGGATACTGACCGACTCGTAGTCGTCTTCGTGTGCCATCTCGGCCAGCGTGTATCCGACCGCGTACCCCGTCGACCCACCGACGAGACCGCCGATACCGGCCCCGACCGGCCCGCCGCCGGCCCCGACCACCGCGCCGAGGAACCCGCCGACCGTCGCCGACCGTTCGGCCGCACGCTCCGGGTCGTCAGTCACACAGGTGTCGTGAGACATACGCGGTCGTTCGGCCGGGGCGACCGAAATAGTTTCGTGCCCAACAGTTTCTTCGACGCGGAGTGTGTCCGGGACCGTATGCCACGAACTGCCGTCGTCGCTGGAGTCGGCCCCGGCCTCGGCGCATCGCTCGCCCGTCGGTTCGTCTCTGAGGGCTGTACCGTCGGCCTGTTCGCACGCTCTGAGGACTACGTCACCGACCTCGCCGACGACATCGGGGAGCGAGCCATCGCCGTCCCGACGGACGTCACGGACCCCGAGGCCGTCGCCGAAGGGTTCGAGCGCGTTCGGGAGGCGTTCGGCCCCGTCGACGTCCTCGTCAACCACGCCAGCGGCGGCGCGTGGAAGGGCCTGCAAGACATCTCCGACGACGAGTTCGCCCACGCACTCGACGTGGGGCCGACGGGCGGCCTCCACTGTTCGCGGGAGGCCGTCGCCGACATGCTCGACACCGACGGCGGGACGGTCATCTTCACCGGCGCGACCTCCGCGGTCCGCGGCCGCGGGGGTGCCATCGGCTTCAGCGCCGCGAAGTTCGCCGTCCGCGGGATGGCCGAGTCGATGGCCCGCGAACTCGGCCCGGAGGGTATCCACGTCGCACACGTCGTCGTCGACGGCCAGATTCTCGGCCCGGACGCCCCCGCCGCCGACCGCGACGCCGAGGAGTACCTCGACCCCGACGAGATAGCGGCGTCCTACTGGCATCTGGTCGAGCAGGACCGCTCGGCGTGGACGCTCGAACTCGACTTGCTGCCCCACGTCGAGTCGTTCTAGTCGTCGCTGGGCCGTTCGACGGTCCGCTCCTCGTGGAGTTCTATCCACTCCCGGAGTGGCTGTCGGATGCCGTCGACAGTGATGGTCACGTCGCCGTCGAACCGCCACCGCGCGCGCGGTGCGTCGTCGCCGAAGCGTATCGGCACGTCCACCTCCAGATTCTCGACTGACACCGCAAGCGCGTCCTCCCGGTCGACCGTCTCGTCGAGGAGGCGCTCTACCGCCGCACGGAGTTCCTCGAAGTCGGGTTCGGGAACTCCCGCTGACTCGCTCATATCACCGTGTTCACGCCCCCGCCTATTTCGTGTTTCCCCGGCCTCGGGGGTGCCACCCAACAGGCATACCTGCCCGGCCCCTCCCGGAGCCAACGACAGAGTTTCCGACGCCGTACCACATCGGCGGCCGCTACTACGTCGAGGACATCACCGTCGGTCGGTACCCCGACGGGGGGACGGTCCGGGACTGTGCTGGCTGTCAGGGCTACGTCTACGACGGCCCGTGGCACGTCGCCACCCGTGTGGCTCCGACCGGTCACGGCGGAACCCGCGGAGTCTTACCGACCCAGCCGATAGTGACCCCATGGAGCAGCGCACGGGTCGGTTCCGGGTCTATCGGGTCGTCGAGTCCGTCCCGCACAGCAACTTCTTCGATACTGACGCCACGCGCCTGTACACGGTGTACCAGTCGGGCTACGGCGAGCGGCAGGCACGCATCGACTCGCTGCGGACTGGCGACCTCGTCGAAGCGACGCTGGCCGGCAACCCGGACGACTCCGAGGAGGCGTGGTCCATCCAGTCCGTAGAGCGGGTCGGTGGCGTCCGGATGTCCTTCGCCGTCGACGCCGAGATGCCCGCCCTCGCCGAAGAACTCTGGTCCGAGGGACAGCGCCACCCGAGCAGTATCGTCATCGAGGAAGACGGGACGCCGGTCGCGGAACTGCACGTCCAACCCCGCGACCCGCTCCCCGGTGGGTCGTTCGTCCCGAGCGTCCTCACCGGCCTCGTCCCGATGGAGGGGACGCTCTCGGTCCTCCCGTCTATCGGTGGCCCCGCGACCCACGCCCTCTTTCTGGACCCCGACCCACCCGACGCCGACCGCTACTCGCGCCCGTTCGGCGTCGTCGTCCTGTTCGGCGAGGACGCCGACGCGGTGCTGACAGAGTGGCACGACCGCTACGACGTCGACCCCGAGGGAGACTCTCGGCCGACGTACGACCCGTACGGCATCTGAGCGCAGTCACAGCGAGATGGCGATCGGGACCGGGACGAAACACAGCAGGCCGAGGACGAGCGTCAGCACGCCGATGGCCTGCCGCTTCGGCCCGACGGCCGTCTCGTCAAGCGGCGTCACCGAGCCGACGCGGCCGAAGACCAGCGTCAGCACGCCCCAAAATCCCCACAGCGCCGCCGCGTCGCCGTTCTCGAAGACGAACAGGTAGCCCGCCAGTCCGAACAGCACCACCGGCACGGCCGTCTGGACGGCCGACATCCGCTCGCCGAGCAGCGACCGGGTGACGTGTGCGCCGTCGAGTTGCCCGACCGGGAGCAGGTTCAGGAACGTGACGAACGCGCCGACCCACGCCCCGATGACGACGGGGTTCGGGATGACCGCGGGGTTCGAGTAGACGACCTGTTCGCCCATGAGCGCCGCGATACCGCGAATCAACAGCGGGTAGCCGAGTTCTATCTGGGTTGCGACGCCGCCGGTGACCCGAATCGGGTCCATCGTCACGCCGACGGCCGTGACCACGACTGTGGCGGCGAGACCGGCGAGCGGTCCGGCGACGCCGATGTCGAACAGCGCGTCCCTGTCCGGCATGTTGTCGTTCATCCGGATGACGGCGCCGAGCGTCCCGATGACGTTGAACGGCAACGGGATGAAGTACGGCAGACTGGCCTGCACCTCGTGGTACCGGGAGAGCGCGTAGTGGCCGAACTCGTGGACGGCGAGAATGCCAAGCACCGCGGCCGCGAACGGCCACGCCTGCACGATGGCGGTCGGGTCGTCGGCGAGAGAGAGCCCGTACCACCGGCTCCCCGCGTACAGCGTCGAGAGCAGCGTCGCCACCGCCAGCACGACGTTCAGCCACGGGACGCCGTCGACCCCCAGCGACCGCTCGCTCGCCACGAGGACGTGTTCGCCCGTCTCGCGCTGGAGTCGGACGCGGTAGCCGCGCTTGCGGAACGTCGGACCCACCCGACGGAGTACCTGCTCGGACTCGGTCTGTGGCTCGCCGTAGTAGCGCACGCCGTCCTCCGCGTCGGGGTCTATCTCGTAGACGCGAAAGGCGTCGGCCAGTCGCTCGGGGTCCGGAAGCTCCGTCGGCGACGACTGCTGTGCCATTGTACACAGTAGGGACTCGACCCGTTTGAACCTGTTTGCCAGCCGGACGGATGCGAACGGACGGCCGGCGCGCCAGTTAGTCCGCCAGTGCTTCCTCGGACCCGCTGACCGCGTTGGGGTCTCGAATCCAGAGGTCGCCGAACACGTCGTCCTGCTGGAGGACGACCTGTCCACGGTGGGCCAGAAACAGCAGGCCGAGGAACGTCTCGACGCGCGACCCGCCCGCGTGTTCGACCTCCTTGTACAGCACCTCGTCGCGGCCCTGGTCGTACTGCTCGCGGACCGCCGCGTACACGTCGTCGATGATGTCGTCTATCTGCTCGGCGTGGGCGGTGCCGGTCACGTCGGCGGCCGACGGCTCGTCGTCCATCCGCATGTCGTCGGCGCTCCGGTAGTCCAGTTCCTGGGTCCCGCGCTGGAACCCGCTGGGCGACCCGCTGGTGTCGTACTCGCGGGACTCCTTCCACCACGAGTCCCGCTCGGCGTCCCGCAGGTCCCGGACGAGTTCGTCGAGCGTCTGGGGCATCCCGCGGGCCCGGCGGCGTTCGAGTCGCCGGTCCATCTCCGACTCCAGCGCCGAGAACGGGTCCGGTTCCTCGATGGGAGCGTCCTCGGTCATCGCCTGCTCCCACGGCTCCGCCGGCGGGTCCTCCGGCTCGTCCTCGCCGAGCATCGCGTCGCTTTTCATCCGAACGAGGACGGAGGCGTAGAACAGCGCCCGCCCGCCGGTTCGCAGGTCACTCTCGTCGATACGGGCGAGGAACTTGTCGGTGACCTCGACCACGTCGATGTCCCACGGGTCGATTTCGCCGTCGTCGGCCAGTTGGACGAGCACCTCGACCGGTTCCGCGACGTCCTCGTCAGCGTCGCCGTCCGAATCGCCCGCCTCGTTCAGTAACTCGACGTCAGCCGGTTGCTCCTCCTGTTCCTCGGCTTCCTCGTCGTCCCCGAACAGCGACGACCCCGAGTCGCCGGGGCGTTCGCGGTCTTGCGGGTCGGTCCCCTCCCCGCGCGACTGTTTCGAGCCGCGTGGCGGCTCGCGGTCTTCGTGACCCGTGATGTCCAGCGGGATGTCGTCGTCGGTCATCGTCCGGACCCCCCGTAGCGGTGCGCCGTCGACGAATCGACCCGCTCGCTCGCGGGTCTCACCGCTCGCGTTCCCGAGGGCCCTCCCTCGCTAGTCATCGCTCACCACCGCCTCGCTCGCGGGTCACTTCGTTCACCGCTCGCGCTTCCGAGGGCCCTCCCTCGCGTTGCTCGGTCGGCCCCTCGCTAGTCATCCGCCACCGCCTCCTCTTCGTCGTCCGGCCCCTCGCCCGAGAGGTCGATACCGGTCACGGCGCTCACGTTGTCGCCCTGCATCATCACGCCGATGGCGCGTTCCGAGCGTTCCAGCAGGGCCGAGCGGTGCGAGACGACGACGAACTGGGCGTCACCGGCGAGTTCGTCGACCATCTCGCCGACGAGGTCGGCGTTGGCCGCATCGAGGAAGGCGTCCACCTCGTCCAGCGCGTAGAACGGCGCGGGGTTGTGCCGCTGGATGGCGAAGATGAACGCCAGCGCCGTCAGGGACTTCTCGCCCCCGGACATCGCCGCCAGCCGCTGGATGGGCTTGTCGCCGGGTTGGGCCTTCATCGTCAGGCCGCCCTCGAAGGGGTCGTCCTCGTTCTCCAGATGGAGGTGTCCCGTCCCGCTGGAGAGGCGCTCGAAGATGTCCTGGAACTGCTCGTTTATCTCGTCGAACGACTCCATGAACGTCTCCTTCTTGCGGGCCTCGTAGCTGTCGATGCGGTCGCGGATGCCCTCGGCCTCCTCGACTAACGTCTCCTTCTGGTCCTCTAAGTCCGCGAGATCGTCGGCCACGCGGTCGTACTCCTCGATGGCGCGCATGTTGACCGGTTCCAGCGCCTCCATCTCGCCGGTGAGCCGGTCGATTTCGGCCTCGACGGTGTCGTGGTCGGGGACGTCCTCGGGGTCGTAGTCGTCGACCTGCGCTTCGAGTTCGTCTATCTCCCACTCCAGCCGTTCGCGTTCCTCCGTCTCGTCCTCTAGGTCACGTTCGACATCGGTGACCTTCGACTGCTGTTCGTCGCGGGCCTCCTTCGCGTCCTGGAGGTCCTCACGCAGGTCCTCGCGCTCGCCTTTCAGGTCGGCGAGTTCGTCCTCTAAGTCCGCGACTTCCTGCTCTTTCTCGGCTTTCAGTTCCCGCTTCGCCTCGACCTGTGCTTCCAGGTCGGCGATGCGCTCTTCCTTCTCGGCCTTGCGGTTCTGGGCGGTCTCGATGTCGTCGTGGAGGTCCTCGATGGCGTCCTCGGCGTACTGCTTTTCGAGTTGCAGTTCGTTGAGTTGGGCGTCCAAGTCGTCGAGTCGGTCCTCCAGCGCGTCTATCTCGCCCTCGATGGCCTCGCGTTCGTCGGTGAGGTCGGGCAGGTCCGAATCCTGTACCTCGGCCTCTAGCTCCTCGATGTCGGCCTCGATATCGGTGATCGCCTCGTTCTTGGCCTCGATGTCGGCCTCCAGTTCGTCCATCTCGTCGGCGACCGACTCGCGGTCGGCAGCGATGTCTTCGAGGGCAGATTCGAGCGTCTCGATTCGCTCGCGAGTCTCTTCGAGTTGGGTCTCCTTGCGATCGATGCTCGTCTCGATGTCCCGGACCTGTTCGGTCGCGTCGGATTCACGGTCGCGGGCGTCGTCGAGTCGGTCCTCGACGTCCCGCAAGTCGTCGCGCACGTCCGCGCGTTCGTCCTCCAGTTCGTTGATGCGCTTGGCGACGCGTTCGAGTTTCCCGGCGCCGCCGGAGAACGAATACCGGGTCCCCGAGGAGGACCCGCCGGTCATGGCGCCCGATTTCTCGACGAGGTCGCCGTCCAGCGTCACCATGCGGTACTCGCCCATCAGGTCGCGGGCGGTGTCCATGCTGTCGACGACCACGGTGTCGCCCAGCACGTACGAGAAGATGCCCGCGTACTCGGGGTCGAAGTCCACGAGGTTGTACGCGAAGTCGACCACGCCGTCGGCGCTGGGCAGCGACGGGAGCGAGCGGTTCTGCATCTGCGTGATTGGCAGGAACGTCGCTCGCCCGGCGTTGCGCGCCTTGAGGTACTCGATGCAGGACTGCCCGACGCCGTCGTCGTCCACGACGACGTGGGCGAGTCGCCCCCCGGCGGCCGTCTCACAGGCCGTCGCGTACTCGGGGTCGACGCCACCCAACTGCCCGACGGTGCCGTGGACGCCGCTTCGATCGGCGTTCAGGATGGCCGTCACCGCTCGGCCGTACGAGGAGTCCCCGTCCTCGCCGGCCTTCGCTTCGAGTTGAGCGTACTCCTGCTGTTTGGCGCTGATCTCGTCTTCGAGGTCGTCTAAGTCCGACTGGAGTTCCCGCTTCTCGGCACGCAGGTCGTCGACCACCTCACCGATGGTGGCCTTGTTCTTCTCGGCTTTCTCCAGTTCCGTCTCTAAGTCCTCGATGTCGGCTTCGAGGTCGGGAATCTCCGCCTCGGCCTCCTCGATGGCGGCCCGCTTCTCGTCTTCCTCGTTGGAGCGGCGGCGGGCCTCGTCCAGCAAGCGGTCCTGCTCTCGCTGGAGGTCGTTCCGTTCGCTCTTCAGTTGCTCTAGCGTGTCGCGTTTCGCTTCGAGTTCGTCCTTTATCTCCTCGAACTCCTCGCCGATGTCGTCGATGCGCTGCTGGACGTCGGCGAGCGAGGCCTCCTTCTCGGCGATCTCGGCCTTGACGTTCGACTTCTCGACTTTCGTCTCGCGGACGTCCGACTCGAGGTCGTCGATGGTTTCCTGCTTGCGGTCTATCTGGACGAACGCCTGTCTGCGCTCGTTCTCGGCGTCCTCGACGGCCTCCTCTGCGGTCGCTATCTTGTCTTCCAGCCGCGAGATGTCGCCCTTGATCTCCTCGATGTCGCGCTTGATCGCGAGTTGTTCGTCCTCGCCTTTGCGCTCTATCTCCTGATTGAGTTCGTGGAGTTCGTCTTCGAGGCGAACGACCTTCCCCTGTCGCGAGTCCAGTTCTGCCTGAAGCTCCGCGAGTTCGGCCTCCAACTCGGCGATGCGGTCCTCGACGGCGTCGAGTTCCTCGCGCTTGTCTTCGAGTTCTGCGGCCTTGCGGTACCCCTCGTACTCCTCCTTTTCTTCGCGGAGCGACTGGTACTCCAGTGCCGTCTCGCGTTCGTCCTCCAGTTGGTCGAGACGGGTCTGTTTCTCCTCGATTCGCAGTTCCGCCTCGTCGATGCGCTCTTCGACGACGTCCAGTTCCTCGAAGGCGTCGGCCTTCTTCTGGTCGAACTGGGCGACGCCGGCTATCTCGTCGATAATCTCTCGACGAGACCCGGGCGTCATGTTGATTATCTCGGTGACGTCGCCCTGCATCACGACGTTGTACCCTTCGGGCGTGACGCCCGCTTGGGCGAGCAAGTCCTGAATGTCCGAGAGGTTGACCGAGCGGCCGTTGATGTAGTAGTACGAGTAGTAGTTGTCCTCGGTCTCTTTCACCCGGCGCTTGATCGAGATCTCGTCGACGTCACCGACGTCTTCGGTGCCGGCGGCGTTGACGACCTGTGCGCGTTCGAGGGTCCGGTCCTCGTTGGCGAGGATGACCTCGACGCTGGCCTGCCGGTCGCCAGAGACGTCGACGTCCTCGTCCGCGTGGCCGGGGTTGTAGATGAGGTCGGTGAGTTTCTCGGCGCGGATGCCCGAGGTGCGGGCGAGTCCGAGCGCAAAGAGGACGGCGTCGATGATGTTCGACTTCCCGGAGCCGTTCGGGCCGCTGATGGTAGTGAAATCTTCGTAGAACGGGATGCGAGTCTTCCGCCCGAAGCTCTTGAAGTTGTCGAGGACGAGCTCTTTGATATGCATGCGGTAGTTGGCCGTCTCCTACGCGACGATGATGTCGGACCCGGAGTCCTCCTCGGACTCCGACTCGGACGCGGCCTCGGCCTCCTTGTCGGTGTCGTCGGTGGCCTCCGTGTTAGGTGTGTCGGCCTCCGGCGTCAGAATCTCCTCCTCGTTGGTCGTGGTCTCCTCGGACGCTACGGCTTCGTTCCGGGCGCTGCCGTTGTGGGCGTCGGCCCCGAAGCCGCTGTCCTCGTCGACTGTGTTCTCCAGTTCGCGGAGGCGGACCTTACACTCGACGAGTTCGTCGGTCAGCCCCTCGACCGAAGCCTGCAGTTCCTGAACCTGCTCTTCTAGTTCCTCGACGCGGTTGCCGCACATATCACAATCCCAGCCACGCTATCGTCATAAACTTACGTCAGACATTGGCAGTGGATCTGATACGTCGGACCGAACGCCCAACGCTGCCGTAGGGCCCTCGGTAGCGGTGTCGACGGGGGACTGTCGCCTCGGTCGGAGTCCAATGTTCGAACGGCTGATAGTGACCGACGAGAGAGGTGGCCGCGGAGACAGTTGCTCGAATCGGTCCGTCGCCCGAGCGGTGCGCGGCCCGTCCGCGACGCCGTCCGGTCGAACCCCCTATCGTTATATGTAGCTCAGTCTAAACTTCACGTTGGGCTACCATGGTATCAGTTAGCGAATTACAAGAGATGTACGTCGACATGGTGACGGCCCGCCATTACGAAGAGCGGTTGCAGGAGGAGTATCTGGAGGGGAAACAGCCAGCGTTCGACATCTCGGCCGGACCGATTCCCGGCGAGTTACACCTCGCCGCCGGTCACGAGGCGGCGGCCGCCGGCGTCTGTCAACACCTTCGGGACGACGACGCGGTGACGGCGACGCACAGACCGCACCACGTCGCCATCGCGAAGGGCGTCGACCTAGAGCGGATGACCGCCGAGATATTCGGCCGCGAGACGGGCCTCGGCAAGGGGAAGGGCGGCCACATGCACCTGTTCGACCCCGACGTCAACTTCGCGTGTAGTGGCATCATCGCGGAGGGGTGCCCACCGGCGGCCGGTGCGGGACTCGCCGCGAAGAAACGCAACACCGACAGCGTCGCCGTCGCCTACCTCGGCGAGGGGGCCATCGACCAGGGGGCGTTCCTGGAGTCGCTGAACTTCGCGGCGGTCCACGACCTGCCGGTCGTCTTCGTCATCGAGGACAACGACTGGGCCATCAGCATGCCCAAGGACCGCGTCACGGACGTCGAGAACGGAGCCCAGCGGGCCGGTGGGTTCGACATGCCGGGCGTCCGCGTCGACCACGACGACGCCGTCGCTATCTACGACGCCGCAAAAGAGGCCATCGGCCGCGCCCGCGACCGGAACGGGCCGACGCTCATAGAGGTGCAGGTCCACCGGCGGATGGGCCACTTCATGGGCGACCCCGAGAGCTACCGCCCGGAGGAAGACCAAGAGGCGGCCGCCGAGCGAGACAGCATCGCCCGACTGGAGGCCGACCTGCAGTCTCACGGCGTCGACGAGGAGACTATCGAGGAACTGCGGGACGACGCCCACGAACGCGTCGAGGACGCAATTGACTTCGCGAAAGACCAGCCGGAACCGGACCCGAGCGCGGCACACGAAGATATGTTCGTCAATCCACCGAGCGGCGTGACAGACACGGAACCGGAGTACGACCTCGCGGGGGGTGACGACTGATGGCACAGAAAGAACACTCGAAGGTAATCGAACGCGAACTGACCATGAGCAGGGCGATGGTCGAGGCCATCGCCCACGAGATGCGCGAGAACGAGGAGGTGTTCTACATGGGCGAGGACGTCGCCGACTACGGCGGCATCTTCGACTCCACGCAGGGCCTCTTAGACGAGTTCGGCTACGACCGCATCATGGACGTTCCCATCAGCGAGACGGCCTACCTCGGTGCCGCCGTCGGCGCCGCACAGGAGGGGATGCGGCCCATCGCCGAACTGATGTTCGTCGACTTCTTCGGCGTCGCGATGGACCAGATATACAACCAGATGGCGAAGAACACGTACATGAGCGGCGGCAACGTGAGCGTTCCGCTCGTGTTGACCGCCGCCGTCGGCGGCACCTACAACGACGCCGCCCAGCACTCCCAGACGCTGTACGGGACCTTCGCGCACGTGCCCGGGCTGAAAGTCGTCGTGCCGTCGACGGCCTACGACGCGAAGGGGCTGATGCACAACGCCATCCGGGACGACGACCCGGTGATGTACATGTTCCACAAGCGCCTGATGGGCATCGGGTGGCTCCCGGCCCCCGACGGGCCGAAGACCCCCGTCCCCGAGGAGGACTACACCATCCCCTTCGGGAGTGCGGACGTGAAACGCGAGGGCGACGACGTGACCATCGTCACCCTCGGCCTGCACGTCCACCGGGCGCTGGAGGCGGCCGAGTCGCTGGCCGACGACGGCGTCAGCGCGGAGGTGGTCGACCTGCGGTCGCTGGTCCCACTCGACACCGACACCGTCGTCGAGTCCGTCGAGAAGACCGGGAACCTCGTCGTCGTCGACGAGGACTACCGCTCGTTCGGCGTCACGGGCGAGATCGTGGCCAGCGTCGCCGAGGAGAACCTCGGCGCGCTCGACAACGTCGAGCGACTCGCCATCCCGGACGTGCCGATTCCGTACTCGCGGCCCCTAGAGAACGAGGTCGTCCCGGACGTGGCCGACATCGAAGCGGCGGTCGAACGGACACAGTGACCGATGAGCGGGGACACAGACCGGGTCGAGGTGACGGTCGGAGAGTGGCCCGACGACGCCGACAGCGACGAGGGCGTCGTCGTCAACTGGTTCACGCGGGAGGGCGCGAGCGTCACCGAAGGCGAGAGCCTGTGTGAGGTCCAGATAGAGAAGGTGAGTCTCGACGTCCTCGCGCCGGCCGACGGCACGCTCGTCGAGGTCGTCTGCGGCGAGGACGACGAGTTCGCACGCGGCGACACCCTCGCGTGGGTGAGTCCAGCATGAGCGACGACGAAGCCGCGGAACGAACCGTCCGCGAGGAGCGGTCGCTGAGTCCGATGCGCAAGACCATCGCCAGTCGGTTACAGGAGAGCTATCGGGAGGCCGTCCACGTGACCGTCAATCGCAGTGTCGACGCGGAGGGGCTGTTGAGCGCCGTCGCCGCCGCAGACCCGACCGAGGACGGCGTCAGCCCCTCGATGGTCGACGTGCTCCTCTGTGCGCTCTCGGACACGCTCGACGAACACCCCGCGTTCAACGCCACGTTCGAGGACGAGACGCACGTGCTGTACGAGGAACACAACGTCGGCGTCGCCGTGGCCATCGACGACGGCCTCGTCACGCCCGTCGTCGCCGACGTCGGGTCGAAGTCGCTGGGCGAACTCGCGAGCGAGCGTCGCGAGTTGACCGAGCGCGTCGGAGACGGCGACTACACGATGAGCACGTTCCGCGGCGGGACGTTCACGGTGTCGAACCTCGGGCCACTCGGGGTCGACTCGTTCGACCCCATCATCAACCCGCCCGAAATCGCCATCCTCGGCGTCGGGCGCATCACCGAGCGGGCCACCCAGAACGGCGACGGCGACGTCGTCTTCCGGCGACAGATGCCGCTGGACCTGAGCTTCGACCACCGGGTCGTCGACGGGGCGGACGCCGCCCGGTTCCTCGGGACGCTCGCAGAGCACCTCGACGCGGCCGAACAGTACGTCTGAGACGCCGCGTCGAGGCCGCACCGACATCGAAGAAGCGGCGAAAAGAGAGAGAGCGGTTACTGTACGTACTGTGCGCCGGCCTCGAACGCCCGCGGATAAGCGTCGACCATCTCGAAGCGCCGGAACTCCTCGGAGAGGATTTCCAGACCCCACGGCCCGTCGAATCCGCCGGCGCGGACGGCGCTCACCCAGTCGGAGATAGGGAACTCGCCCTCGCCGGGAAGCTTTCGCAGGTTGATGGTCTCTTCGAGGAAGGACATCGTGGTCTCGACGTAGCCGTCGTTGAACTCCACGGCCACGATGTCGCCGCCGGAGAGCGAGCGGATGTTCTCGAAGTCGACGCCGAGTTTCATGTTGTGCCACAGATCCAGATAGAGGCCGCCGTTGTCGGTCTGTGAGGTGGCTTCGAGCGCCTGCGGGATGGTCTGGACGTTGGGGTCCACCGGGAAGAACTCCAGTCCGACCTCCGCGTCGACCTGTGCGAACTGGTCGCTCACCTGTGCGAACCGCTGCTGGAGGTCCTCCATCGCCACCGGATAGCCGTTGATGTTCCCTATCTTGATGTGGTTCGCGCCGAGGACGTCGGCCGCTTCGAGCAGTAACTGCCGCGTCTCCTGTTCGGCCTGTCGGCGCGGGTCGTTCATCGCTAAGGGCCACTCGGTGAGGAACTCCAGCTCGACGAAGTCGATGTTGTTCTGCTGAAGTACGCTGTTCAGTTGTTGGAGGCCCTGCGTCCTGTTCTCGGCCGCGAACTCGAAGTCGAGGATGTGCTGGATGTCGGGTGCGATGAGGCCGATAGCGTTGAACCCGACTTCGTTGAGCATCTCCGCTCGTCGGGCGATGGGCCACGGACTCCAGTTCCGGTGGCCGTGTGCCCCCCTGAACGGCGTCGTCCCGCCAGAGTGCATCCACGTGTTCGCCAGCAGATCCGCGTCGCCTTGCTGTCCGCCGTCATCCTGCTGTCCGTCGTCCGCCTGTCCGCCGTCGTCTTGCTGTGCGTGGACACCGCCGATACCGCCAGCGGCCGTCAGCGTCCCGCCTGTCGCCTTGAGTACGTCCCGTCTGTATGGTTCCATTGGTGTGAATCGCTCGAAAGGTCGGTCGTCGCGCTGTCCAGTGCCCGTCCGAAAAATCGTCGTCCGTCGTCGGCGTCGGCGTAGTGGGCAACGCTGGAGTTACGCCGGAATTGTAAAATAGCTAACTTATTATTGCGCATCTGTCTGTCGTTGATTGTGTGATTCCTCGCGAGGAAGGGGTCCGGTCGGCCGATTCTGTGGAAGCCGGTCGCAGAGCCGGGACTCGGACGTGTCGGGACGTGCGAAGGCACTCTGAAGACCGGTGAGAGAGC
The DNA here is from genome assembly GCF_014647235.1 of Haloarcula pellucida. Taxonomy (GTDB): domain Archaea; phylum Halobacteriota; class Halobacteria; order Halobacteriales; family Haloarculaceae; genus Haloarcula; species Haloarcula pellucida. The sequence continues at coordinate 64,337 of NZ_BMOU01000001.1, read as the reverse complement.
AGGGAACGAAAACTGGCGGAATCGTCGGGTAGTGGCCTCGTCAGTCTTTCGGCGAGACGTCGGCGGCGAGCGTCTGAGCGACGATTTCGCCGTCACGAATCACGAACGTGTCAGAGGCGTACTCGTAGACGTTCTCGGGCGTCTCCGCGTGCCAGACGATGTAGGCGTACTCGTCCCTGACGACCTGTTCGTCGAGCGAGAACGACACCGACGGGTCGTCGAACTCCGGGAGGAGTTCTTCGTACATCGACCGGATGTCGTCGTGGCCCACCAGCATCCCGTCCGCGGAGATGAAGACGGCGTCGTCCGCGTAGTCGCTCATCAGGCCGTCTACGTCGCCTTCGCCGAACATTTCGAGATGGTGCTCCAGCACAGATTGGGTCGCGCTCATGTTATACAACTAACCATTTGTGACAAATATTTCTACCGGTTGAAACGACCGGGCGGTGGCGGTCGGGGGGCAGCGGTCCGGCGAACCGCGCCGGCGGGGGTCGTTACCCTTTAGCCAGCCGACACCGAACGACGGGTAATGACTGCGCAAGCCGCCGAGTCCCGCGAACTCGCGGCCGTCATCGGGCTGGAGGTCCACGTCCAGCTAGAGACGGAGACGAAGATATTCTGCGGGTGCTCGACAGAGCCAACCGACGAGCCGAACACCCACACCTGTCCGGTCTGTCTGGGCCTGCCGGGCGCCCTGCCGGTCGTCAACGAGGGTGCCGTCGAAGCCGCCGTGAAGGTGGGCAAGGCCATCGACGCCGACATCCCCGAGGAGACGACCTTCCACCGGAAGAACTACTACTACCCAGACCTCCCGAAGAACTTCCAGATAACGCAGTACGACGCCCCCATCTGTCAGGACGGGGAACTGGAGTTCAGCGTCGAGAGCGAGCGACGGGCCGTCGACATCCGACGCGCCCATCTGGAGGAGGACCCCGGGTCCATCAAGCACGTCCGCGAGGGGACCGGCCCGCTCGAATCGCGGACCTGCTCTATCGAGCGTGCGGACTACACGCTCATCGACTACAACCGCGCCGGGACGCCGCTGATGGAGATCGTCACGGAACCGGACTTCCGCGACCCGGGTGAGGTGCGGGCCTTCCTCGAAAAGCTCGAGGAGGTCCTCGAATATCTGGGCGTCTTCGACGCCACCCGCGACGGCAGTCTGCGCATCGACGCGAACCTCTCGATGGTCGACGCCGACGAGGTGCGCGAGGACGGCCACATCGACGAGTCTGTCCTCGAAGACGCCAACCGCACCGAGGTCAAGAACATCTCCAGCCACAAGGGCGCCGAACAGGCCCTCTCCTTCGAGGCCTCCCGGCAGCGGAAACTCATCCAGTCGGGTCGCGCCGTCGAACAGGAGACCCGTCACTTCAACGAGACCCACGGCAACACCGTCTCCATGCGCTCGAAGGAGGAGGAGAAGGACTACCGCTACTTCCGCGAGGCCGACATCCCGCCGCTCCGCGTGTCGAGTTGGAAAGCGGAGATCGCCATCCCGGAACTGCCCGACGCCCGCCGCGAGCGCTTCGTCGCCGAGTACGGCCTCTCCGAGGAGGCCGCCTCGAAACTCACGAGCACGAAGCAGGTCGCGGACTTCTTCGAGAGCGTCGCCGAGCGATTCGACGCCGGCCTCGCCGCGACGTGGGTGGCCGACAACCTCCTCGGTGAACTGAACTACCGTGACATGGAGATTACAGACGTCGACGACCGCTTCGACGAGGTCACCCGCCTCGTGGAACTCGTCGCCGAGGACGAGATTACCGCGAAGAACGCCCGCGAGACGGTCCTCCGGGACATGCTGGACGAGGGCGAGGACCCGGACACCGTCGTCGAGCGGGAAGGACTGGGCAAGACCTCCGGCGACGAGGTCCAGCAGGCCGTCGAGGCGGCCATCGAGGAGAACCCCGACGCCGTCGCCGACTACCACAGCGGCGAGGGCGGCGCCCTGAACTTCCTCGTCGGTCAGGTGATGCAGAAGACCGGCGGGAGTGCGGACCCCGGCGAAGTCAACGGGATGTTGCGCGAGGAACTGGACGAAGAGTAGCGTACTGCTCGCCACCAGCGAGCAGTTTCACGCGAATCGTCGTGCGATTCGCGCCTTTTTCGCCCACGTTTTGCAAGGAGGGGTTCGCGAGCGGAGCGCGAACCCGACGCCGCAAAAGGTGGGGCGGCAGCGCGGACCCCGGCGAAGTCAACGGGATGTTGCGCGAAGAACTGGGCGAAGAGTAGCGTACTGCTCGCCACCAGCGAGCGGTTCTTCGCGGACGAGGCGAAGTCGGACGTCCGGTAGAAGATATTTACCACCGCCCTCGGTAGCCGCCGCGTATGCCCTCCCAGCGCTCTCGTCGCTCGGTCCTCGCGGCCTGTACCGGCTTGCTCGCCGCCGGTGGCTGTCTCGGAACCGGAAGCGACTCGCCAGCGACCAGCACGACTACCGCGGAACGGACCGAACCCACGACGACCGCAGAACAGACCGAGGCCGTGACGCCCGACCTCGGCGGCGTCTGGGTGACCGACAGCGTCGTCCACACTGCGATGGTGGACAGTCGGATGGTCTCGGGGTCACCCGACGGGACGCAGTTGGTGTTCGCGAGGTACGTCGACGAGAGTCGCGTCGACCCGGAGGCGTTCTCGCTGGTCGTCGACGGCGAGCGATACGCCCCGAAACCACCCCGGGACACCTACGCGGACTTCGAGACCATCGCGAACTCGACCGACCGGGTCGCCGACGACGAGACTGTCACCGGGTTCGTCGTGGACGTACGCGACACCGTAGACAGTGCGACGCTCGAATACGGCGAGGCATGGTCACACGACCTGTCGAACCCACAGCGTGAACGACTGACTGGCGACCCGTCCTTCGAGGTACGCGAGTTCACGCTCCCCGATACCGTTTCGCCCGGCGACTCGTTGGTCGCCGACGTTACCGTCGCCAACGTCGGGACGGGACCGGGAACGTTCCGGGCGACTGTCCCGCGGGCGACGGTGTGGCCGACGCTGCTAGAACGCGACGTGGCGGCCGGTGAGACTGCGAGCTTCACCGGACGGATAACGTGGGGCGCAAGCGACGGCGCACCGCTAGGCCGGTTGACGGGCGAGGAGTACGAACTCGTGTTGTCGTGGCCCGACGGCCAGCGGTCGGCGACGATTACCGTCACCGAGCAGTCGACGACCACCGACGACTAACTCTCGCTGGCGCTGTCGGCCTCGGCCCGTTCTGCGCGCTCGTTCGGGACGATAGCCGGGTCCTTCCACAGCAGCGTCACGAAGATGGCGACGCCGAGGAACTCGATGGTCTTGATGGCCGTCTCCAGCGGTTCCGTGTCGAAGTGGTCGAGGATGAGGAACACAGTGCTCTGACTCCCGTGGCTGTGACCGCTCGCAGCCGTGGATGCGGCTTGGGCCCCGTCGGCGAGGAAGGCCCCGTGACCGGTGGCGTGCCAGAACACCCACGCGGCGATAGAGCCGAGGAGCAGAAGGGTCCCCCCGATGTAGGCGTTGCGGAGGCTGACGACCCGGCGAGTCACGAGATAGGGGCCGGACAGCAGGAGCACCGCGAAGACGACGAAGAGGTACGGCCGCGGGTCCGGGACGATACCGCCAGATGGGAACAGCCCGTAGGCCTGAAAGTAGACGATGCTCCGCGGCAGGCCCCACCGGAGGTGAAACGCCGCCGTCGCGAAGACGAGGGCGGCGGCGACAGCCCGGAGTATCCTGACAGTCCGTCGCTCCATGCATCGGCGTTCGGGTGAGCGCGATAAGAGGGCATCGGAGTTCGGACCGGCCGTGTGCGGGTGGTGAACACCCGACGACGAACCGACGCCAACTGATCCGAAAAGTCTCGAAGCGTTTAATCCCGGGACCCTCTGAAGGCGAGTGTGCTCTCCAGTCGCCCCCCGCGACGTCTGCTCATCCGTGGCGTCGTCCTGTTGGTCGTCGTGGCGTTGCTCACGCCGTCGGTCGTCAGCGCCCTGACCTACGAGCCAAGTGACAGCGAAGCGCTCCAGCGTGGGACGGTCACGGACGCGGCCGAGGGCCAGACAGTCGTCAGTACGCAGGGGTACACCTTCCGCGGGAACACGAACCCGAAGAAGCCCGCCCGACTCGTGGCGCTGGACGAACGCGGCGGGTTGAACTGGACCTACCAGAGTCGGCAGGGGGCCGACGCGTGGTTCTTCGACGTGGACCCGCTTCCGAACGGGAACTTGCTGGTCGTCTCCCCGCGTTCGGGCAACACCCTCGTCTACGAACTGGACCCCGAGACGAACGAGCGCGAGTGGGAGCAGTTGCTGCCCTACGAGGACACCCACGACGTGGACAAACTCAACGACACCGCGCTGGTCGTCTCGCACATGCGGGCGTGGAACGAGAGTCAGCAAGTGTCCAACGACGAAATTGTCGTCTACAACCTGACGACGGAGTCGGTCACGTGGCGCTGGCGCTACCGCAACCACTTCCCGAACAGTACCGACGGCGGGATGAACGACGACTGGACCCACAGCAACGACGTCGATCCGGTCGGCGACGACCAGTTCCTCGTCTCGCCGCGAAACTTCGACCAAGTGCTTCTCATCAACCGGACGACCAAAGACATCGATAGGCGACTCGGCGAAGACGACAACTACAGCGTCATGCGCGAACAGCACAACCCCGACTACCTCGAAGGCGAGGACGGGACGCCGACGATTCTCGTGGCCGACAGCGGCAACAACCGCGTCGTCGAGTACGCCTACACGAACGGGACGTGGACCCGGACGTGGTCCGTCGGGTCGGACTCGCTCAACTGGCCGCGCGACGCCGACCGCCTCCCGAACGGCAACACGCTCATCACGGACACGCTGAACCACCGCGTCATCGAGGTGACGCCGACCGGCGAAATCGTCTGGGAGTACTACGCGACGTGGGGGCCCTACGACGCCGAGCGAGTAGCTCACGGAGACGGCTCGAACGGCCCGACCATCCGCGAGCAGAACGCGACCGGGACCTACGAGATAACCGGCAGCGCGGGACTGGTCGCCGGGAGCGGCCAGCAGACGAGCGTCGGGACGTTCATCACCGCGACGGCCGCCGGGACGCCGCTGTCGGGCGTCGGCGAGGAACTCGGGACGCTGTGGGGCCACTACGCGCCGTGGCTCCGCCCGGTGTGGATGAGCGGGTGGGACCTCTTCTACGCCGCGCTGGCCGGTCTGTTGCTGGTCGGGTGGCTTCTCACCGAGGTTGGCGTGTACGGCTATCGGTGGGCCAGTGCGCGGTCGACGGCCGGCCGAGCGACCGGACGGTAGAGTCAACCCGCAGGCGGCCGATATTCCGACGACGGACGCCACGCCGTCCGACCACGCATGAACGTCCGCGAAGCCACCGCCGCCGACGTCCCCGCACTCGACGTGATTCGCCGACAGGCAATCGAAGCCGCGTTCACCGGCGAGTACGACCGCGCGGTGTTCGCGGACCTCGTGGCGTCGCCGGACGACCGCCTGCCCGAGTGGGTAGCCGACCCGGCGTGGGTCGTCCTCGTCGTAGAGAGCGAGGTCACGGCCGTCGGCTACGGCGCGGTGAACACCGAGACGGGCGAACTCGGCGCGCTCTACACCGCGCCGGACCACGAGGGCAGCGGGTGCGGGAGTACGCTTCTGGAGCAGCTCGAACGGCGGGCGTGCGAGGCGGGTCGCGACCGCCTCCGCGCCGCCACGCCGCGAACCGCCGTCGGCTTCTTCGAACGACACGGGTTCGAGCGAGGCGAGACTGTCGAGCGAGACGGCGACGTGCGACGTGTCCGCGTGGCGAAACCGCTCACCCCGGACTAGAGCAGCGGCGGGTTGTCCGTCGCCAGACTCGGCGGGAGGTCCGTCTCACCGGTGAGGTACGCGTCGACGTGTCGGGCGGCGTCGCGCCCCTCGCCGATGGCCCAGACGACGAGGGACTGCCCACGGGTCGCGTCGCCGGCGGCGAACACCCCTTCGACGGCCGTCATCTTCCGCTCGTCCGTCTGGAAGGTGCCGTCTGCGGCCCGTTCGACCCCGAGGTCTTCGAACGGGTTGTTCGTGGGACCGGTGAACCCGATAGCGACGAACACGACGTCGGCGGAGATCTCCAGCGAGGGGTCGACGACGGTCTTTTCGGCGCGCGCACCGTCCTCGTCGTAGCTCCACTCGACCCGCTCGGCGTCGAGACAGTCGACGTGGCCGTCGCCGTCGGTGTCGACGAACGCCTGCGTGTCGACGCCGAACGCCTCGCTCCCGTCTTCCTCCTGTGCGTAGGTCTCGTGGTAGGTCTTCGGTTGCTCGGGCCACGGGTTGTTCGGCGGCCGTTCCTCGGGCGGTCGCTCCCGGATGCCTATCTGGACGACCTGTGACGCCCCGTGCCGGTGGGCCGTCGCCACGCAGTCGGCCCCGGTGTCGCCGCCGCCCAGCACGACGACGTCGCGCCCCTCGACCGGAATCCGTTCGGCGTCGTCGCCCGCCTGTTCGCGGTTCGTCTGGCGGAGGTACTCCATCGCGAAGTGGACGCCGTCGAGGTCACGCCCCGGGAGGTCGATGTCCCGCTGGCGCTGTGCGCCGACGGCGAGGCAGACGGCGTCGTGGTCCGCGACGAGGGTGTCGGCCGCGACGTCGCTCCCGACTTCGGTATTCGTCTGGAAGGTGACGCCCTCGGCCCGTAGCTGGTCGGTTCGGCGGTCGATGCGGGACTTCCGGAACTTGAAGTCGGGGATGCCGTAGCGCATGAGGCCGCCGACCGCGTCGTCTCGCTCGTACACCGTGACGCGGTGGCCCACGCGGGCGAGTTGCTGGGCGGCGGCCAGTCCCGCCGGACCGCTCCCGACGACGCCGACGTGGTACTCGGTCCGCTCGGCCGGCGGTTCGGGCGTAATCCACCCCTCCGCCCACCCCACGTCGACGATGGCGCGCTCGATGCTCTTGATGGTCACCGGGTCGTCGTTGTACGCGAGGACGCAGGCGCTCTCGCAGGGGGCCGGGCAGGTGTAGCCCGTGAACTCCGGGAAGTTGTTGGTCTCGTGGAGACGGTCCAGCGCCCGCTTCCAGTCGTCGCGGTAGACGAGGTCGTTCCATTCGGGAACGACGTTGCCGATGGGGCACCCGCTCATGCAGGTGGGGACGCCACAGTCCATGCACCGTTTCCCCTGCTCGCGGAGCGTCTCGGCGTCCCACGTCTCCTGCCAGATTTCGTCGAAGTCGTCGGCCCGCTCCGCCGGGTCGCGCTTCTCGATGTCCGCTCGGTCGTGGTCGCGCCAGCCGTTCGGATGTGGCTCAGTCATCTGTGGTCACCCGTTCTGCGGCGGCCGCTGGTTCCGGCGGGAGCGACGCCCGCGGGTCCTCCCCCTCGGCGAGTCGGTCGTCCAGCACGGCGGCGAAGGCGTCCGGCATCACCTTCACGAACTGCGCGACGGCCGTCTCCCAGTCGTCCAGCACCTCGCGGGCGCGGTCACTGCCGGTGTAGCGGTAGTGGTTCTCGACCATCCGTCTGACGAGGCGGCGGTCCCGGTCGTCCAGTGGGTCGAAGTGGACCATCCCGGTGTTGACCCGGTCGCGGAACCGGCCGTCCCTGTCGAGGACGTACACCTCGCCGCCGGACATCCCCGCGGCGAAGTTCCGGCCGGTGTCGCCCAGCACGACGACGACGCCGCCGGTCATGTACTCACAGCCGTGGTCGCCGACGCCCTCGACGACCGCCGTCACGCCGGAGTTGCGGACGGCGAACCGCTCGCCCGCGACGCCGTTGACGTAGGCCTCGCCGTCGGTCGCGCCGTACAGCGCGACGTTGCCGATCACGACGTTGTCGGTCGCGTCGTAGGCCGCCTCGTCTGGCGTCCGCACGACGAGTTTCCCGCCGGAGAGTCCCTTCCCGACGTAGTCGTTCGCGTCGCCGGCCAGCGAGAGCGTGACCCCCGACGCGAGGAACGCCCCGAAGCTCTGACCGGCCGACCCTTCGAACTCGACGGTGACGGTGTCGTCGGGGAGGCCCGCCTCGCCGTAGCGGTCGGCGACTTCGGAACTCAGCATCGCTCCGACCGTCCGGCCCCGGTTGCGAATCGGGAGCGAGACGTCGACGGACTCGCCGCGTTCCAGCGCCGGTCTGGCGCGGTCGAGGAGTTCGTGGTCGAGTTTCTCGTCCAGTCCGTGGTCCTGTGTCCGGGTCTGTCGGCGGCCGCCGCCCTCGGGGACGGTCAGGAGCGCCGAGAGGTCCACCGACGCGGCGCGGTCGTGGCTCACCTCGCGTTGGGAGAGCAGGTCCACCCGGCCGACGAGGTCGTCCATCGACCGGACGCCCAGTTCGGCCATGTACTCCCGGACCTCCTGTGCGATGCAGGTCACGTAGTTCACGACGTACGCGGGTCGGCCGGGGAACTTCTCCCGGAGGTCCGGGTCCTGCGTGGCGACGCCGACCGAGCAGGTGTTGCAGTGGCACTTCCGGAGCATGATACAGCCACAGGTCACGAGCGGTGCGGTCCCGAAGCCGTACTCCTCGGCACCCAACAGCGCCGCCACGACGACGTCCCGGCCGGTCTTCATGCCGCCGTCGACGCGGACCCGGATGCGCGAGCGCAGGTCGTTCGCCCGGAGAATTTGGTTCGCCTCTGCGATGCCGAGTTCCCACGGCAACCCGGCGGACTTGATGCTCGTCTTCGGCGACGCGCCGGTGCCGCCCGACTGGCCGCTTATCAGGACGGCGTCGGCCTTCGCCTTCGCGACGCCGGCGGCGATGATGCCCACGCCGGCCTCGGAGACGAGTTTGACGTGGACGTCGGCGTCGGCGTTCGCACACTTCAGGTCGTGGACGAGTTGCGCGAGGTCCTCGATGGAGTAGATGTCGTGGTGGGGCGGTGGCGAGATGAGCGGGACGCCGGGGGTCGTGTTGCGCGTCTCGGCGATTATCTCGTTGACCTTCTCGCCGGGGAGGTGACCGCCCTCGCCGGGTTTCGACCCCTGCGCCATCTTGATGCCGAGGTGGTCGGCGTTGGCCAGATACGTCGCGGTGACGCCGAACCGGCCCGAGGCGACCTGCTTGTTCCCGCACTCGCGTTCGGTGCCGAACCGCTCGACGGGTTCGCCGCCCTCGCCGGAGCAGGCGGTCCCGCCGATGCGGTTCATCGCGACGGCCAGCGTCTCGTGGGCCTCCTTGCTGAGCGACCCGAACGACATCGAGGCGGTGAAGAACCGCTCGACGATGCTGTGGACGGGTTCCACCGCTTCGAGCGGGACCGACTCACGGCTCTCGGTGTCGAGTTCGAGGAGGCCCCGGAGCGTCTGGAGTCGTTCCTGCTGGTCGTTCACCATCTCGGCGAACTCCCGATAGGCCGCGAAGTCGCCGGCCTGTGCGGCGTACTGGAGTTTGCCGATGGTGTTGGGGTTCCACTGGTGGAACTCGCCGTCGCGCCGCCAGTAGAGTTCGCCGCCGGGGTCGAGGGTCGTGCCGGCGTCGGCCTCGAAGGCGTGGTGGTGGCGTTCGAGCACGTCGGCCTCCAAGTCGTCGACGTCGATGCCCTCCGTGCGGGCCGTCGTCCCCGCGAAGTACTCCGCGACGAACCCGGAGTCCAGGCCGACGGCCTCGAACACCTGCGCGCCCTTGTAACTCGACAGCGTCGAGATGCCCATCTTCGCCATCACCTTCTGGAGGCCGTCGTCGAGGGCGTGCCGGTAGGCCGCCAGCGCCTCCTCACGGTCGCACTCCAGCACGCCGTCCGCGACCATCGCGTCGATGCTCTCGTAGGCGAGGGACGGACAGAGCGCGTCGGCCCCGTAGCCGACGAGCGTGCAGACGTGGTGGACCGCACACGGCTGGCCGGAGTCGAGGACCACCCCGACGTGCGTGCGACGGCCGGTGCGGACGAGGTGGTGGTGGACCGCGCCGACGGCGAGCAACGACGGAATCGGCACGCGGTCGGGGCCGACGGCCCGGTCCGAGAGGACGAGCACCTCGCACCCGTCGTCGATGGCCGCGTCGGCGGCCTCGCGGACGCGTTCGACGGCGGGTGCGAGGGTCGTCGCTCCCTTCTCGTAGGTGAGGTCTATCGTGGCGGCGCGGATGCCGTTCTCGTCGACGTTCTCGACGGCGGCGAGTTCCTCGCGGGTGAGTATCGGCGACTCGCAGAACAGGCGTCGGGCGTGGGCCGGCGTCTCGCCGAGCAGGTTCCGCTGGCGGCCGACGTGGGTGTACAGGGAGGTGACGACGTCCTCGCGGATGTAGTCCAACGGCGGGTTCGACACCTGCGCGAACAGTTGTTTGAAGTACGTAAAGAGGGTCTTGTTGCGCTCCGAGAGCACGGACAGCGGCGTGTCGTTGCCCATCGCGCCGATGGGGTCACTGCCCGCCTCGGCCATCGGTTCGACGAGGCGGTCCAGATGCTCGCGCGTGTAGCCGAAGGCTCGCTGCCGAGCGCGGACGTCGGCGTCCGCTGGCGGCGACGGTGGCGGGTCGCTCCCGTCCACGAGGTCCGAGAGGTCGACTCGCTCGCGGGACACCCACGCGCCGTAGTCCTCGTCGGTGAGGCGGTCGAACACCTCCTCGTCGGGGACGATGCGACCCTCGTCGGGGTCGGCGTAGAACATCTGCCCGGGCTGGAGGCGGTCTTTCGTGACCACTTCCGAGGGGTCCGCATCGAGGACGCCCGTCTCGCTGGCCATCACCAGTCGGTCGTCGGTCGTGACGTAGTACCGACAGGGGCGCAGACCGTTACGGTCCAGCACCGCGCCGACGCGGTCACCGTCGGTCGCCGCGACGAGGAGGGGGCCGTCCCACGGTTCGCTGACGGTCGCGTGGTAGCGGTACCAGTCCCGCCGGTCGTCGTCCATGGCGTCGTCGCCGTGCCACGCCTCGGGGACCAGCATCCGGAGGGCATGCGGAAGGGGGCGGCCGCCCTCGACGAGGAGTTCGAGGACGTTGTCGACGACGGCCGTGTCGCTCTGGTCGGCGTGGGTGACGGGCGTCAGTTTCTCGACGGCCTCGCCCAGCACGGGGCTGTCGAGGTCGGACTCGCGGGCGGCCATCCAGTTGAGGTTGCCCCGGAGGGTGTTGACCTCGCCGTTGTGGACGACCTTCCGGTAGGGGTGGGCCAGTTCCCACGCGCCGAGCGTGTTCGTCGAGAACCGCGCGTGGACGAAGACGAGCCTCGTTCGGACCCGCTCGTCCGAGAGGTCGGGGTAGTACGACCGGAGTTGGCCGTTCGTCAGCAGGCCCTTGTAGACGACGGTCCGGCGGTCCAGCGAGCATACGTAGAAGCGGTCCGCGCCGGGCGGGTTCCGCTCGTCGACCCGCCGTTCTACGACCCGGCGCAGGACGTACAGACGCGTGTCGAGGTCATCGGGGGCGAGCGAGTCCGTCGGTTCGACGAACACCTGCCAGACGGCGGGTTCGCTGTCCAGCGCCGTCTTCCCGAGGCCGGTGTTGTCCGTCGGTACCTCGCGCCACGCGACCACCTCGAAGCCCTCGTCGGCGGCCGCGCTCTCCAGTAGGTCACGGAACCGGTCGCGCTCGTCGGGGTCCTGTGGGAGGAACACCATTCCGACGCCGTACTCGTCGTAGCCGCCGAGGTCGGGGACGACGTCGGCGAAGAAGGCGTGGGGCTTCTGGACGAGCATCCCCGCCCCGTCGCCGGTGTTCGCCTCCGCGCCGCGTGCGCCGCGGTGGTCGAGGTTCTCCAGCACCTCGAACCCGTCCTCGACGACGGCGTGCGTTCGCCGCCCGTCGAGGTTGACGAGGACGCCCACGCCACAGTTCGCACGCTGGTCGTGGGGGTCGGACAGCGGTGCGTCGGTGCCGGTCCTTCTCACGGTCGCTATCGGAACGTCGTGGACTGGTGTGCGTCGCCGACGCCTCGTCGACCGCCGGACCGGGTCACGTCGATACTGGGACGAGCGGGTCAAGGCACCCCACATTGTTAAAAGTTAACTAATAACACACTAGTATCGTCAATACACCAATATATTATTTAATGCCGGTGTCGTATCCGAGCGACCGTTTGGATGGTGGTACCCGGCGCGTGCCGACCTATCAGCCCCCACCGCGCGTGCGTGTAGGTGCGCCCGCAAGCGCCCGCACACCCGCGCTGTCGGCCGATTTTCGCCGAAAGTCTTTAGAACGTCTCCGGGCGTAGCGACCGCTAATGACTACCGCAGGTGGTGTCCGATGGAACTGATCATCACGGAGAAGGACAACGCCGCCCGCCGCATCGCCGAAATCCTCTCGGAGGGGAGCGCGACGGCCGAGCGACGGAACGGCGTCAACGTCTATCGGTGGGGCGACACCCGCGTCGTCGGCCTCTCGGGGCACGTCGTCGGCGTCGACTTCCCGCCCGAGTACAACGACTGGCGCGACGTCGAACCCGCCGAACTCATCGACGCCGAGGTGACCAAGGAACCGACCCAAGAGAACATCGTCACGACGCTGAAGACGCTCTCTCGCCGGGCCGACGAGGCCGTGGTCGCGACAGACTACGACCGCGAGGGCGAACTCATCGGGAAGGAAGCGTACGAACTCATCCGCGAGGAGACGGACATCCCCGTCTCGCGCGTGCGCTTCTCCTCGATTACCGAGCGCGAGGTCCGCAACGCCTTCGCCGACGCCGAGGAGATAGACTTCGACCTCGCGGCCGCCGGCGAGGCCCGCCAGATCATCGACCTCGTGTGGGGCGCGGCGCTGACCCGCTTCCTCTCGCTGTCGGCCCGGCAGTTGGGCGACGACTTCATCTCTGTGGGCCGAGTCCAGTCCCCGACGCTGAAACTCATCGTCGACCGCGAACGCGAAATCGAGGCGTTCGACCCCGAGGACTACTGGGAGATATTCGCCGACCTCCAGAAGAACGGGTCGGGCTTCGAGGCCCAGTACTTCTACGACGACGACGGCAGCGAGGCCGAACGCGTCTGGAACGAGGCCGACGCCGACGCCGCCTACGCCGACCTGACGAGCGTCGACGCGGCCACCGTGACGAGCGTCCGCCGGCGTACCCGGACCGACAGTCCGCCGACGCCGTTCAACACCACCGCCTTCATCTCTGCGGCCAGTTCGCTCGGTTACTCCGCCCAGCGCGCGATGTCCATCGCCGAGGAACTGTACACCGCCGGCTACATGACCTATCCCCGGACGGATAACACCGTCTACCCCGACGATCTGGAGGAGGACGTCCTGCTGGACGAGTTCGTCGGCTCGCCGACCTTCGGCGAGGACGCAGAGTCCCTGCTCGAACAGGACGACATCGTCGCCACCGAGGGCGACGAGGAGACGACCGACCACCCGCCGATTCACCCGACCGGAGAGATACCCTCGAAGGCAGACATATCCGAGGACGAGTGGGAGATATACGAGCTCGTCGTCCGGCGCTTCTTCGCGACGGTGGCCGAAGCCGCGACGTGGGAGCGCCTACGCGTCGTCAGCGAGGCCGGCGGCCGCTCGCTGAAGGCCAACGGCAAACGGCTGGTCGAACCGGGCTACCACGCCGTCTACCCCTACTCCAGCGCCAGCGAGAACCACGTCCCCGACGTCGAAGAGGGCGAGGAACTCTCCATCTCGGAGGTCCGACTGGACGCCAAACAGACCCAGCCGCCGCGGCGCTACGGCCAGTCTCGCCTCATCGAGACGATGGAGGACCTCGGACTGGGGACGAAGGCGACCCGGCACAACACCTTAGAGAAACTGTACGACCGCGGCTACATCGAGGGCGACCCGCCGCGGCCGACGGCGCTCGCCAACGCCGTCGTAGAGGCCGCCGAGGAGTTCGCCGACCGCGTCGTCAGCGACGACATGACCGCCCAGTTAGAGCGGGACATGACCCGCATCGCCAACGGCGAGGCGACCCTCGAAGAGGTGGCCGACGAGTCCCGCGAGATGCTCCAGGAAGTGTTCGACGAACTGGCGGCCTCTCGTGAGGAAATCGGCGAGCACTTACAGGAGTCACTGAAAGCTGACAAGACGCTGGGCCCGTGTCCCGAGTGCGGCGAGAGCATGCTCGTCCGGCGCTCCAGACAGGGGTCGTACTTCGTCGGCTGTGACGGCTTCCCGGAGTGTCGGAACACGCTACCGCTCCCGTCGACGGGCGAGCCGCTCGTGCTGGACGAGACGTGTGAAGAACACGACATGCACCACGTGAAGATGCTCGCCGGCCGCGACACCTTCGTCCACGGCTGTCCCCGCTGTGAGGCCGAGAAGGCCGACGAGAGCGACGACGAAGTCATCGGTCCCTGTCCCGAGTGTGGCGTTGCTCCGGCGGAGCAACGAGACGAAGGCGGTGACGCCGCCGAAGGAGGCGACGCGGAGGAAGGCGGCGAACTCGCCATCAAACACCTCCGTTCGGGGTCCCGGCTGGTCGGGTGTACGCGCTACCCTGACTGCGACTACTCGTTGCCGCTCCCCCGCAACGGCGACATCGAGGTCACCGAGGAGTTCTGCGAGGAGCACGACCTCCCGGAACTCGTCGTCGACCCCGACAGCGACGACCCGTGGGAACTGGGCTGTCCCATCTGTAACTTCGAGGAGTATCAGGCCCGCAACGCCGTCGAGGACTTAGAAGACCTGAACGGTATCGGGGCCGCGACGGCGGATAAACTCGCCGCCGCTGGCATCGAATCGCTGGAGGACCTGCGGGCGGCCGACCCCGACGGCATCGCTGCCGAGGTGCAGGGCGTGAGCGCGGGGCAGGTACAAGACTGGCAGTCCGAACTCGAAGCCTGAACGCGTCCGCGTTTCCGACCGCCTGCTTCTCATACTGGTGGCTGTAAGTTCGTAACGATATTCGCCACCCCGGGGTGGCGAAGTACTTCAGTTTGTTACAGCCACCAGTATCAGTCGTCGACGACGAACGTCACGCCGTCACAGACCGGACACTCGACAGCGTCGGCGTTCTCGGCCGTCACGGCGTCGACGGCCCCGTAGACCACGGCGTGTGCCATCGGATCGACGAGTTGCCGGCCACAGAGCGGACACTCCACGCGGCCCGCACGGAGGGCATCGCGGTCGATGACGTTCGCGTCGCTGTCGTCGGTCATCCGCACTGGGTCACAGCTGTAGGTGCGAGGAGGAACTCGGTCCCTCGTCGTCGTCCGTGCCGCCCTCGTGATGGAACTCGTAGTCGTCGTCCACGAGGAAGACGGTGCCGTGACGCTCGGCGACGTCGACGCCCGGCAGGGTCGTCCCCGCGGCCTCGCCGTTGTCACAGTCGCCCTCGCAGGCGTCGAACAGCGACCCGTGACGCGGGCAGCGTAACTGTCCGTCGCGCATCGGGACCCCTCGGCCGGTGTCGAAGCGCTGGTTCTCGTGGGTACAGCGGTTGACCCACGCCTCGACGCCGTCCTCGCAGGGCACGACGACGACTTCCTCGCGGTCGCCGTAGGGCCCCGTCGCGGTGAACAGGTACGACCCGGTGTCGTGGACCGTTTCGACGGTCGTGAGTTGCTGCATAGGGCAGTGCTGGGCCGCGAGCGGCTAAGAACTGCTGGTACACTCACTCCACGAAGGTCGGGTGTCCGTGTGAACGTGTCTATAGGACGGTTCCGCCATCCGAAGCCGTTATGCCCACAGGCAAAAGTCAAAGCGGTATGAGCGACTGGGCGGATTGGGACCACATCGTCAAAATCGACCCGGACAAGACGCTGGTCGACGGCGAGACGTTCGAGGACGTGGCGGCGACCGGTACCGACGCCATCGAGGTCGGTGGCACCACCGGGATGACCGAGGAGAAGATGAAGCGGGTCGTCGACGCCTGTGGGAAGTACGACATCCCCGTCTACATCGAACCGTCGAACCCCGCCTCCGTCGTCCACAGCGACCGCCACGACGGCTACCTCATCCCCGTCGTGATGAACGCCGGCGACGTGACGTGGATCACCGGCGCCCACAAGGAGTGGATTCGCATCGACGACGAGATCGACTGGTCTCGGACCTTCACCGAGGCGTACATCGTGATGAACCCCGACGCCTCCGTCGCAGCCTACACGCAGGCCAACTGCGACCTAGACGCCGACGAGGTGGCCGCCTACGCCGAGGCCGCCGAACACCTGCTCGGGCAGGAAATCGTCTACGTCGAGTACTCCGGGATGCTCGGCGACACCGAGAAAGTCGCCGCCGCGGCCGACATCTTAGACGACGCCACCCTCTTTTATGGCGGCGGCATCCACGACTACGACTCCGCGCGGACGATGGCCCAGCACGCGGACACCATCGTCGTCGGCGACCTCGTCCACGACGAGGGCGTCGACGCCGTGCGAGAGACGGTAAAGGGCGCACAGGACGCGAAGGCCGCGACGGCCGACCGATAGCGGGTATCAGAACGCGAGTCGGTCCAGTACCCGGCGGAGCGGTCTGGCCGACTCCCCACCAGAGTGGACCGTGATAGTCGCGTGGTCGCTGTCGTCGATGACCGCCCGTGTCGCCCGTTCCTGTCGCGAGAGGCCGGCGGTGAGTCCCCCGTTACGGCCGTGTAACACGATGTTGGTCTCGGCGTCCGGCATCGATACCGCCGCCGAGAGCCCCGTGGGCGGTGTGAACGTTGCCTCGGTCGGCACGGAACAGGCCGCGACGAGATCGGCGTGGTACGCCTCGAGGACGTGTCGCTGTTCGGTCGAACTGCGCTCCGGGAGCGGGTAGACGAGTCGGAGAGAGGCACCCGTCGCGTCAGCGATGGCCGCACCTACGCGCACCCTCGTCGGGTCGTAGGGTCCCCGGGTGGCGACGAGCGTGACCGCCGCGACGTCGTCGAGGTCGTGGGTCTGGACCGCCAGCGTGTCACAGTCGGTCCGCTTCCGGATGCGGTCGACGTCGCGTCTCAGGCGGCCGTCGCCGAACGTCGCGTCGCGGTCGACCAGCAACAGGTCGGCGTCGACGTCGGCGGCGGCGTTGGCGACCGCCCGCGCCGGGTGGTGACTGACCAGTTCAGCGTACTCGACGCGGGCGTCGACTCCCGCGGACAGTTCGTCCGTGCGCCGCTCGAACGCGACGTCCGACCCGGTCTGGACACTGGAGGCGTATCGCAGCGGGGTCTGGTCCGGCACCTCGTCGAACTGAACGGCCGCGACCCGTCCGTCCTCGGAGCACAGCGTCGACGCCAGTTCGAGCAACGTCCGCTCGCTCTCCCGGTCGGCGTCCTCCGGGAGGGCGACCAGCACCGTCTCGTCGAGCGAATCGTCGAGCGCCGTCTCGGTTCGCTCGACGGCCTCCTGTCCGACGCTCTGTCGCATGGACTCGCGGATAGCGCCCTCGCGGGACACCCGTCGGCGGACGTACCACAGGTACCAGAGGGTACTCCCCGCGGTGATGACCGCGGCACCGACGATGGCGACGGCGCCCATCTGCGTGAGCAGGGCGAACCCGGTCAGCGCCCCGAACACCTGCGTCCACGGGTACAGCGGCGACTCGAACGACGGGTCGTAGACGGCCGTGTCGCTCTCCCGGAACCCGACGAGTGCGACGTTTATCAGCGCGAACACGAGTATCTTGAACGCGCTCGCGAGCTTCGCTATCTCGAGGATGGGGACGAAGGCGATGAGGATCAGCATCACGCCGCCGGTGAGCGTGATGGCGTTGACCGGCGTCGTGAACCGGTCGCTGACTTCACTGAGGCGGCTTGGCGCGAGTGCGTCGCGGGCCATCGCGAACGGGTATCGGGAGGCCGAAAGGATGCCGGCGTTGGCGGTGCTCACGAGCGCCAGCAGGGCGGCGAGCACGACGGCGCCCACGCCGGCGACTCCCAGCGTCGCGTCGGCTGCGTCGGCGACGGGCGTCGAACTCCCGGCGACGGTCTCCAGCGGGACGACGCCGACGATGACGGCCACGATGAGTACGTACAGGAGCGTCGTGAACGCGAGCGACCCCAGCATGGCCAGCGGGATGACGCGGTCGGGGTCTTCGATCTCCTCGGCGACGCTCGATATCTTCGTCACCCCCGCGTAGGAGACGAACACGAGCCCCGTAGCGGCGAAGATACCCTCGGCGCCGTAGCTCCAGAGGCCGTCGTAGGCGGCCGTCTCGACGGCCGGCCCGCCGCCGACGACGAACCACGCCATCGCCGCCAGCATCACGGCGACGATGCCGACCTGAAGACGGCCGGTCTGTTCGGCGCCGACGACGTTGATCACGACCAGCAGGGCCGCCAGCGCGATCGCCACCGGTCGCACGGGCAGGTCGAACAGCAACAGGAGGTACGGGACGCCGCCGACGAGCGCGAGCGCACCCTTAAACGACAGGGAGAACCACGTCCCGACACCGGCGATGGTTCCGAGCAACGGCCCCATCGACCGCTCGATGTAGACGTACGTCCCGCCGGCCTCGGGCATGGCCGTCGCCATCTCGGCCTTGCTGAGCGCGGCCGGCAGCACCAACACGCCCGCAAAGAGGTACGCGAGGACGACGCCTGCACCGGCCTCCTTGACCGCGAGTGCGGGCAAGATGAAGATGCCGCTGCCGACCATCGCGCCGATGGAGATGGCGACGACCGACGGGAGTCCGAGATCGCGTTCGAGGTCCTTCGGCATCGTCAGTCCCTGACTGTGAGATCGAGGGTCGGTTCGAACTGCCGACGGGTCTCCGCAGCGAGGACCGGTGCCTCGGAGACGGTGGCAGTTGCGATACCGTCGAAGGTAGCACACAAGTCGGGGTCGTCGACGAGGACCGTGACCTGACGCACGCCGAAGCGGGCCCGAAGCAACTGTGCGACCAACATCGTTCGACGGTCACACGTCAGGGCGACGACGGCGCCGTCAGCGTCGGTCGCATCGGCAGCGGCGAGTGTCTCGACCGCCGTCACGTCACCGATGGTCGGCGTCGCGCCATCCGCGCGGTTAGCGACGCTCTCGGCATCGGTGACGACGCCGACCGTCGCTATCGCGGTCAGTTCGCTGGCGATTTCCGCGCCGACGAATCGATCGGTGACGACCAGTACCGACGGCGGACCTCTCTCTCGTGCGAGCGTGTCTCGGAGCGTCTGTCGGGACATCATGGTGGTTCACGACCGGCGGCCCGGCCTATACCAACCCATGATTCCGAGAAGCGATAAATGTCTAGCTTTTATTTCCGGTTCGGAAATGGAGTGGTGGTTTGATCCCGTTACAGAATTATTCGTCGTCGAGTCCGCCGGAGCCGAAGCGGTGGAACGGGCGCGTGTACTCGTTGCGGATGATGTCCTCGTCGACGACTTCGAGTCCGACCTCGTTGAGGTCGCGTCCGATGCGGCTCAGGTCGTTCCCGTCGACGCCCACGACCTCGACGTGGACGTTGTCGGCACCGGTCATCACCTCACGGATGGCGACAACGCCCGGCACTTCGAGCGCGCGTCGCGCGATCTCCTCGCGCTCGTGTATCGGTGCGGTACAGATGATGAGCGTGTGTAGCTGGTACCCCGCCGCCTCGTAGTCGACGTCGACGTCGTAGCCGCGAATGACGCCCCGCTGCTCGAGTTTGTCGATTCGGTTTCGGACGGTCCGGGCCGAGACGTCACAGGACTCGGCTATCTCGCTCGCGGACGTGTGTCGGGCGTCGTTCTGCAGTTCGTGGATGATTCGCCGGTCGAGGTCGTCGATGGGGTACTCGCTGTCGGTCATGGCCACCGTTTGGACGGGTCGTGATACAAACGTTCATGTTCTCTCACGCCACCGTGTCCGGTCGACCGGATCCCTCGACGGTGGCGCGGTCGAATAAACGGAGTTTAAGTCCGTCCCGGCAAAGAGGGGAGATATGGACGACCGCACCTACACGGCGGACGCCGAGCCCGGTGACGAAGTCACCGTCGCTGGCTGGGTTCACGAGATTCGTGACCTCGGTGGCATCGCGTTCCTCATCCTGCGAGACACGACCGGGAAGATTCAGGTCAAGTTCGAGAAAGACGAGATGGACGAGGACCTCGTGGAGACGGGACTGAACGTCCACCGCGAGTCCGTCATCTCCGTGACCGGGGCGGTCGAGGAGGAGCCACGCGCGCCCACCGGCGTCGAGGTCACGCCCCAGAGCGTCGACGTCATCGCCGAGGCCGACCCGGAACTGCCGCTCGACCCCTCCGGCAAGGTCGACGCCGAACTCCCGACCCGACTGGACAACCGAACGCTGGACCTCCGAAAGGACGAAGTCAAGGCCATCTTCGAGATTCGCGCCGAAGTTCTGCGCTCGGTACGCGAGGCCTTCCGTTCACTGAACTGTACCGAGATCAACACGCCGAAGATCGTCGCCACGGGGACCGAAGGCGGCACCGAACTGTTCCCCATCACGTACTTCGGCCGCGAGGCGTTCATGAACCAGAGCCCGCAGCTGTTCAAACAGCTGATGGTCGGCTCCGGCCTCGAACGCGTCTTCGAGATCGGCCCGATCTTCCGCGCCGAGGAACACAACACGCCGCGACACCTCAACGAGGCGACCTCCATCGACTTCGAATCGGCCTTCTACGACCACACCGAGGCGATGGACGCCTGCGAACACGTCGTCAAGGCCGCCTACGAGGGCGTCGCCGAGAACTGCGCCGAGGAACTCGAAGCGCTCGGCCTCGAAGACGAGTTCGCGGCCCCCGAGGGCGACTTCCCGCGACTGACCTATCAGGACGCGCTGGACAAGATCAACGCCACCGGCGAACTCGACGAACCGCTGGTCTGGGGCGACGACCTCTCGACGGAGGCCGAACACGTTCTCGGACAGGAGGTCGGCGAACACTACTTCATCACCGACTGGCCAAGCGAGATCAAGCCGTTCTACATCAAGGACCACGACGACGACGAGGAGGTCTCGACCGGGTTCGACATGATGCACCCGTCGATGGAACTGGTCTCGGGCGGCCAGCGTGAACACCGCTACGAGCAGCTGGTCGCCGGGTTCGAACAGCAGGGGCTGGACCCCGAGGCGTTCGAGTACTACACCAAGATGTTCAAGTACGGCATGCCGCCCCACGCCGGGTGGGGTCTCGGTGGCGAGCGCCTCGTCATGACGATGCTCGGACTGGACAACATCCGCGAAGCCGTGCTCTTCCCGCGTGATCGGCAGCGTCTGAGCCCATAGCGAGCGCCCAGCGACACGCGGGCAGTGAATATCTGAGGGCCAGCGGGGAACAGGCGAGTCTCGGAACGGCAGTGAAAACCCGACGGCCCGTTCCCGGACGGTACTGGGTAGCGATCCGTTCCGGACGCCGTCGACCGTCGCGACCGGATCGTTGGACGTACGCGTCGGTGTTGTAACAGAGCGACGAAACGGTGGGGATTCGGGCGGCTACTCGGGAAACAGTTCCTCTCGCCGCTCGATCGCGTCGATGCGCTCGACGTCGTCGCTGTCGAGTTCGAGGTCCGCCGCCGTGAGATTCGCGGCGAGGTGGGCCCGCGAGGACGCCTTCGGGATGGCGACGACGTTGTCGTGGGACGTCACCCACGCGATGCTGACGGCGGCGGGCGACGTGTCGTGTTTCTCGGCGATAGCCCGTATCGTCGGATCGTCGAACACCCGCCCGCCCGCCAGCGGCGAGTACGCGACCAGCGGATAGTCGTGGCGCTGGGCGTCGGCAAGCAGTGTCTCCTGACGGAAATACGGGTGGAACTCGACCTGATGTGCGGCGATAGTGTCGAGGTGGTCGCGGGCGGTCGCCAGTTGCTCGGGGTCGAAGTTCGACAGACCGACGTGTGTGGTCAGGCCGGCCTCGCGAACGGCGTCGACGGCCGGCAGCGTCGTCTCGGGGTCGTAGTCGCCGCGCGGCCGGTGGACGTACAGCAAGTCCACGCTATCGAGTCCGAGGCGGTCGAGGCTCGCCTCGGTGCCCGGTCGAACGTCGTCGTCGGCGAGGCAATCGATCCACAGTTTCGTCGCGACGGTCAGTGCATCGCGGTCGACGGGCGCCGAAGCGATACCGTCGCCGACGACGGGTTCGTTCTCGTAGACCTGTGCCGTATCGAGGTGCCGGTAGCCGACGTCGATAGCCGCCGCGACGGTGTCGGCATCGTCGATACCCATCGTTCCCAGACCGACCGGTGGGAGGTCCATGGTCGCCACTCGGCCGACAGGGAGAAGGACGTGTCGGTCATACTGCTGGCTGTAACTTGCCGAAGATAGTCACCACGCTGGGTGGCGAAACCGTTCGCGTGAGTACAGCCGGCAGTATCAGAACTCGGTGCGGTCGCTGACGGCCGCGGCGTGTTCGGCCCACTTCTCGACAGTGGGTGACTCCCAGTACCGGACGGCTTCGCTCCGCTCGTCGAAGTCGATGATACCCAGCCGATGGAGTTCGGGCAGGTGCGTCTCGACCAGTTCGGCCTCGACTGACTCGACGTCCGTATCGGCCACCGGCAGACTGGTTTGTTCCCCTC
Organism: Haloarcula pellucida; assembly: GCF_014647235.1. Taxonomy (GTDB): domain Archaea; phylum Halobacteriota; class Halobacteria; order Halobacteriales; family Haloarculaceae; genus Haloarcula; species Haloarcula pellucida. The sequence goes on along the minus strand of NZ_BMOU01000001.1, from coordinate 42,066 downwards.
GGTCGGCGACAGCGGTGGCAAGCGTCGTGACGTCGACGCCCGTTCCGTCACTGGTCGTGAGATAGCGACAGACCGCGCGTCGTCGCCAGTCCGACAGCGCCTCGAACACGTCGTCGATCATCGGTGTCGTGAGGCCCCGGTCCTCTGGAGTCATCCCACACCACGTTCGGTCCTGCTGTTCCGGGTCGGATGACTGGTCGCTCATGAACACGTATGTAATGGCAGGACAGTATCGGGCATCAACGCAACACCTAGTTCTCTAGGCACAGTCTGACGCCTACGCGACTGTGGAATACCGTGGTTAGAGGTCGAGCAAGCCGTCGAGCAGATTCCGTTCGGCCCGTCGCAGGTGCTGATGGAGCGTCGGCGAGGAGATGTCGAGCGTGTCTGCCAGTTGTTCGGCCGTCGTATCCCGCGGCCACTCGTAGTACCCCGCGAGGTAGGCCGCTCTGAGGACCTCCAGTTGCCGGTCGGTCAACTGTTCCTGTAGCGGCGGTTGGTCCGTGACGGTCGTCGGTCGGCGCTCGCGCTCCCGTTTCGAAATGAGGGCGAAGCCGCTGAGTTGGGCCGAGAGCGTCTCCTGTATCGTCCGCGGATCGCCGTCCGTCGGCGCCTCGACGACCAAGGTGAGTCGATTCGGGTCCGCGATAGCGTCGACGAGTCGCGCACCGACGTCTAAGAGCAGCGACTGATACGTGTCCGTCGTTTGGAACTCGACGACGCCACTATCCCCGTCAGACCGGATGACCCGGCCGTCGAGTACCGGCTGGAACTCTAACAGACTCTCGAGAACGTCCGCTGGCGGGGCTCCGTCGACGGTGAGGTACTGGAGTGCCTCCTCGCCGATATCGACGCTTCCGGCCGATTCGAGCCGACAGTCGTGTCGACGAGCCACGACGAGCGGGTACGCGTCCGGGTCTTCGGACTTGAACTCCATCTCGACGATCCGGTCGCGTGTCAGTAACCGTCTGTTCTGGACGGCTGTGAAGGCGAATCCGACTGTCTCGCCCAGAACCGTGAGGGCGTCGAGCGCTCTGGAGCTAAACGCTTCGGCCCGGTTCGCGTAGACGATGAGCGCGGCGTGGACGACGTCGTCGTGCCGGAGGGGGATGACCGCGGCCGAGCGGAAGTCCCGCGCCAGCGCCTCGTCGCGCCAGTCGTCCATCCGCTCGTCGGTCGCCACGTCGTGGATGACCTGTACCTCGCCGGTCCGGATAGCGGTCGTTCCGGGGTCGTTCGTCCGAGTGGCGGGTTCCGCGAGTTTCTGGATGGTGTCGAGGTACCCCTCGTCGTTGCCCGCCGTCGTCTTCCGGGAGAGGGGCCCTCCCGTCCCGTCGCGCTCGCCGATCCACGCGAGTTCGTACAGGTCTGACTCGACCAGTCGGTTACAGACGGTCGTCTCGATTTCGTCCCGGGTCGCCGCCGTCCCGAGCGCTCGGATGACGTCCTGAATGAGGACGTGGACCCGCGTGAGCGTCACCAGTTCGTCGCGCTGTGTTTCGAGTTCTCGCTGGCGGCGTTTTTGTTCGGTGATGTCCTGATGGATGCCGACGGCTCGAATCGGGTCGCCGTCCTCGTCACGTTCGAACACCCGGCCGAGGTCCCGTATCCACTTGTAGTCGCCGTCTTTCGTCCGCAGTCGGTGGTCGCACCGGTAGATGTCCGTCTCGCCCTCGAAGTGTGACTCGATGGCGTCCCAGGCGCGTTCGAGGTCGTCGGGATGGACCAGATCCTCCCAGGTCTCTATCCGCTGATCGAGGTCCGACAGGGAGTACCCGAGCATCCCCACCCAGCGCTCGTCGAAGGAGACGTCGCCGGTCTCGACGTTCCAGTCCCAGACGCCCAGTTCGGCCCCCTCCAACGCGAGTTCGAGGCGTTCGGTCGTTCGCACCAGTTCTCGTTCCCGGTCCCGCTGCTCGGTGACGTCCCGGTAGAGCCAGAGGTTCGCCTCGCCGTCCGGCAGGTCGATAGGGAGGTAACTCCGCTGTACCGTCCGCCCGTCGCTCAGTTCGAGGTCTGTTCGGAGGTCGGTCGAGCGGGCCGCCAGCAACTGCGCTGTCTCGTCGAGGAAGCACTCGGGGTCGGCGAACCGCTGGCTCACGCGCTCGACGGCGACCGAACAGTCCGTGCCGACGAGGTCTTCGGCCGATCCGGGGATGTCGAAGATGTCGACGAGTCGCTGGTTGGCCGTCCGTATCTCGCGGTCGTCGTCCTCGACGAGGATACCCACCGGGAGCGCGTCGAGTAACGTCGACAGGAGCGTGTTCGACTGTTCGAGTTCTTGTTCGTACTCCACCCGGTCCGTGATGTTCTGTGCGACGGTCATGCCCGAGACGACCGCCCCGTCGTCGTCGCGTATCGGTATCACCTGCACGTAGTAGTGGTCGCCCCGATACTCGTCGACGAACGCACTGGTCCGCCCCTCGAAGGCCGCTCCGTACGCCTCTTCGAGGAGTGACGCGTTCTCTGAGGGCAGCACCTCTCGTGGCGTCTTCCCGACGAAATCCGACGGTTCGAAACCGTGTGTTTTCAGGTCTTCGCCGCCCGCTTCCGTGTACCGGAACTCCTCGTCGAACAGGAACACCGTACCGTTCGGGAAGCGGTCGACCAACCCTTCGAACAGTTTCGTGCGTTCCCTGAGTGCTCGCTCGCGTTCACGGCGCTCGGTGACATCCCGGGCGACGCCGTTCAGACCGCGGTACGCGCCGCTGTCGTCTCGGAGCAGCGTGTAGTGGATGGATATCTCACGCTCCGTCCCGTCCTTACATCGGCAGGTGAGGTCGACGCTCGCGTCGTCGGCGTCGCTGGTGAGCAACTGTTCGATGGTCTGCTGGCCGTTCGCCAACTCGCCGGGCGCGAGCGTCTCGGCCGCGTGTGTGCCGGTCAGTTCCGACGGGTCGTAGCCCAGCATCGCTGCGAACGACTCGTTACAGTAGTCGATGACGCCGCGTTCGTCGAGCGTATACAGGCCGTCCTGCGCCTGCTCGGTCAGCATTTCGAGCAGCGACAGTCTGGCCTCCCGACGGGCCGCTGGCGTGACGTCGGTGATCTCGAAGAGTCGGAGCGATCCGGCAGCGTCCGGCAGGTCGTACCCCCGGAACTGGAGGTACCGCTCGCCCCGGGCCGTCTCGGCCCGAACCGTTACCGGGTCCGTCGGGTCCGAACGGAGCCTGTCCGCCACGTCCCCGGTCGCGGTGTCGGACGCGAGCGTCGCCACCGCGTCGTAGACGTTCGCCGTCTCGAAGTCGAGGCCCGGGACGTCTTCGGCGGAGCCGCGCGACCAAACTGGGTCGCCCGCGTCGTCGACCAGTAGCGTCAACTCGCCCTCGTCGGCGCGGTTCGCGACGTCGTCGACCGCCGTCTGGAGTGCGTACGTCGACCGATCCGTCACCGACTCGGTGACGCTGACGACTTTCTCGGCGAGGAAGGCCCCGTGTGTGCTGGGGCCCTTCTCGACCACCGTCGTCGACGAACCCAGCAATGCGTCGTCGACGGCCGCCGGGTCCCGTGCCGAATACAGTATCGCGGGACAGTCGAACGTCTCGACGAGGTGGTCGGCCGCTTCGATACCCACAGGGTCGACGACGAGACACGCCGGTGGTCTCGACGCGCCGACGTCGAGTGCCGCATCGGAACTCCCGACGGCAGCGACGTCGACCTCCGGCCGGTGGTCGGTCATCTCGGTCCGTGTTCGCTCGCGTGACGCGGCGTCGGCATCGACGTACAGAACGGTGCTGCGCTCGGTCTGCTGGCTGTCCGCAGCAACGGTCCGAGGCTGAGAGTGCTCTGTCATGCAGTAGTCCGCGGTCTCGTGTTGGGCGTACCCACCACCTCCCCCAACTATATACTGTCGGTCAGTTTATCTGAATCGATAGTCGAATCGCCCGAGGGCGGCGCGTGCTATCGACACTCGCCGGCGGCCTCGGCGACGCTCGTCAGCGTCAGCCACGTGTTACACCCCGCCCGGAGCGCGACGAGGTCGGTGGCCGTGACAGTACACTCCAGTGTCGCGCCGTCGCGGGTCAGCGTCGCCGTCGTCCGGTCGCCGTCGATGGCACCCAGTTCCGGGCGGAGGCTCCGCTCGACGCGGCGTGCGCGCTCTTCGTCCGGGTAGTCGAACGTGAGAATCGTTCGGTGTGTGTCCGTCACTTGACGTCGACTTCTTTGACGTCGGGCGACCGCTCTTTCAGCAGAACGCGGTGACCACAGTACGGACAGCGGACGCCACCGTACTCGTCGAGTGTTACGTCGCGCTTACAGCGTGAACACTTGTAGCTCATACCAGATATGTGGGGCGTCGAGGCCCTTTATTCCTCGTCTTCGGCCAGCGCGGCGCGGATCGAGCGGCGGACAGTCTTGCCACCGGGCGTCTGGGGCTTGTAGCTCCCGCCGGTGTACTTGTAGTCACAGTAGCTGCACTGCCAGATGCCGGTGCCCTGCCGGTCGACGCGGTCCTCGCCGCAGTTCGGGCAGGCGTGGTCCTCGTTCATCTCCGACTCGATTTCTGCGACGCGGCGGCGGGCGACGCGACCGTAGCGAGCGCCGAATCGACCGGCGCTCCCGGTTCGTCCTCTCTTGTTGGCCATAGTACTCTCTGGTCGGCCCAGCGTCCACATAAGCCCTTCGAGACGGACGTAAACTGAACTGCGTCAGGCACTCACACCCGCGGCGGCCCACCGAGCGGTGGAACCGTAGCCACAGCGACTAACCGTCGCCATGACAAACGGTGCTGGTGCTATGGACGAAGCACTCGAAGTCGTCGAAGTCGTCGCAGACTCCGAACTCGAGGGTGTCGTCACATGGCTACTGCGCCTCGTCGGGCTCGCCGCGCTGCTCGCGGGGCTCGGGCTGTGGCTGTTCACCGAGATGGGGCTGCTCGTGCTCCCGGCGTTGCTCATGTTCGTGGGCGTCGTCCTGCTGGTGGCACCGAGCGTCCTCCTGCTGGCCGCAGAGCTAGCGTAGGGACAGCCACATCCATTACCGTCGACGCCGAACGACCAGCGATGGCAGTGACAGACCGGCTCCGGACCCGCCTCACAGCGGTCGCCCCGGCGACCAGCGGCCGCCTCACGGAAGCCGAGTTTCTGCTGGCCGGGGCGACCGTCGGCGCCCTCGGCTGGGGCGGGACACAGACGCTCGCGTGGCTCGACCCGCCGAACGCCGCCCTCGGCGCCACTGCGCTGTGGGTCGTCCTCGTGGGCGCGTTTTCGGGCACGACGGTCCTGCACGGTCCGGACGCCGTGCGCTTCTCCGACGCGATGTTCGTCTGGGGGGCGGTCAACGGCACGGCGATGGGCCTGACGCTGACCGGTCTCGCGGGACTCGTCCCCGAACCGCTGGCGTTCTGGCACGCGTGGGTCGGCGCCGCCGCGGTGGGGTACTGCTGGACGGCCGGCTTGTTGGAAGGTCCCGGGCACGCCGACCGGGGCCGGGCCTACCTCGTCTCGGGCGTCGTCGCACTGGCCGTCCTCCTCATCGGCAGCGTGCGGTTCTCGCTGGTCGAACCGGTCGCCTTTCTCCTGTTGGGGGTCCTCCACGTCGTCCCACTCGTCTTCGACGCCCGACGGCGGTCGTAGCACTATCGAACCGCGCGCGAAGCGACGGCGTCAGTCCTGTAACTCGGCGTCCCGCAGCGCTTCGTTCAGGTCGTCCCGGACGTGTTCGCCGAGTTCCCGGTCGCCAGCCGTCGTGACGACGCGGTTCTCCTGCACACTGGAGCCGTCCCGAATCAGGACGCGGACGTTGCCGTTGGTGTCGGCCCGCGTCGCCTTCGCCCGGACGCCCGTGGGCGAACTCGACCCGCCGGCGTCGATAGGGCCGGGGATGACCTTCTTGACGTGCGGGTGGCCGGCGACAGTGTGGATGACCCGCTGGCCGGAGCGGCCGCCGATGAGCGTCGAGTGACTCCCGCCCAGCTTCTCGGCCGGCGCGGCGTCGACGACGTCCAGCGCGGGTTCGCCCTGTCGGTCCAGTACCCGCTGGACGGGGTCCTCGCCTTCGACGCGGAAGAACTCGTGGTGCAACTGACCCCGGACCGCGGCGATGACGTCGCGGTCGCCGGTGACGTACACCTCCTCCGGGCGCTTGCGCCGCACTTCGTCGGCGACGAGACCGGCGAAGTTGCGCAACTCGACGACGCTCTTCTCGTCGCTGCCGTCGCCCTCCGGCGTCGTCGTCACCGTCCGTTGGCCGACGACGGACTCGTCGGCGATACAGGAGACGGTCGCCCGGTCGCGGCCGAGTTCGAGGACGACCGCCTCAGTGTTGGCAGTGTGACAGACCAGACAGTAGTCGCCCGGTCGGTCCAGCGGCGTCGCACACTGCCGGCAGTCCATGCGTGGGTGTAGGGGCGCTCGGCCGGATAAGCCAGACGGTTCGCGTTCCCTACGCGTCCGGGTCCGTCTTGCGGAACTCCCGTAAGAGGACCGTCGCGTAACTGCCCTTCGGGAGCGCAAAAGAGAACGTCAGGTCGTCGCCGTCGCGGTCGACGCCGAGGTCCGTCCGGACCATAATCGCTCGACGGGTGCCCTCGCTGTCGAACTCGCCCGGCAGATCGAAATCGCCCGGTTCGAGGCCCACGTCGGCCAGCACGTCGCGCTCTATCTCGCCGGGTTCGCCGTCGGCTAGTTCCGTCTCGGTGCCGACCAGCGGTGCCGTGACGAACGCCCGGCCGCGCTCGCAGTGTCGCTCGACGGTCCGCAGGCGTTGCTCGGTCACGCGCTGGGTGCGGTCGGGGTCCGGGAGTCGCAGTCCCTCGGGAGCGTCACTATCGGCGAAACACACCACGTCGCCCTCGACGGGGCGGTCGAACGGCAGTCCCCGTTCGAGTCGCGCAGAGAGGATGCGGTTGAAGACGTAGGACTGGGCGGCGTTGACGAACAGCGTCTGGAGGTTCGTCGGCAGCGTTTCGACGGCTTCACGGAAGTCTGCGGGCGAGTCGGCACCGTTCTCGACGAGCGTGTGACACATCGACCGCTCGTAGCCCAGCGCCCGCGGCAGGCGGTCCAGCGCACCTTCCCAGTCACGGGTCTCGTCGACGTAGGACCGGGCGGCCTGCGTGGCCTCGGGTTCGCGCTCGTGCGGGTTGCCCACGTAGGCGAGCACCGCCCCCTCCCAGTCCTCGCGGACGATTGCGAGGCCGACCTCGTGGGTGACTGGACGGCGCGACCCGAACCGCTGCTGGCCGAAGTAGTTCGGGACGCCGACGGTCGACTCGCCGTCGGGGAGCGAGTCGGCGTCACTGTCCTCGGGGCCGCCGTCCCGCGGTTCGGTCCCTTCACTGTCCGCGAACGCCCGCAGGTCCGCCAGTACGCTCGCGGCGTTCGCCGCGTTTTCGGTGTCACGCACCACGATGTCGAAGGCGTTGCCCGCGAGGTCACCGAAGAGGACCGGCCGGCCGGCGCGGCCGACGACCTCGATATCCGTCCCGTCCACGTCGGGCACGTCGTCGGCGTCGATGCCCTTCACCGAGAACAACTGCCGGGTGACCGCCCGCTTGTCCTTCGTCCCGGCCCACGAGACGCGCTCGCGGGAGATTCCGAGTCGGTCGGAGAGCGCGCTCGCGAAGTCGTTCGTGTCCCAGTTGTGTAACTCGACGCGGAGGACGAGGTGGGGGTACGCGCCGGTGTCGGCGTCGACGGGCGACGTATCGAACGCCTCCAGTTCGGTGACCCGGAAGTCCTCGGGGCTCGCTCGCAGGTGGCCGCCCACGCCGTCGGCGTCGCTGACGTAGTACTCCATGCCGACCACTCGCTCGATGGGGTGGGCCTCGCGCATTGGTGCCCTGTTCGTCGGGCCGGGTTTAGCGTTGGCGTTCGTCGTCGGTCACGCGTAGGCCTCGAACTCCTCGCCGAAGACGAGGAAGTACGCGACGCCGACGACGCCGACCGCCGTCGCGACGCCGAAGGCCAGTTCCGGGCCCGCTCGGAGTGCGAACTCGGGGAGCGCGAGTGGGCCAACGGCCTCGGGGAGCGAGAGGACCCACTCGCTCCCGTAGAGCCATCCGCCCAGCGCGGCGCTGGGGATGACGAGCGTGTTCCGGACGAGGTAGTACGTCCCGGTGACGCGGCCGCCGGCGTCGCGTTCGGCCGGGCCGACGATGAGCGCCTTGTGTGCGGGCAGGCCCGCAAAGCGGAGGCCCGAGTACGCAAAGAGCAAGAGCAGTATCCACTGGTCCGCCGGCGCGTAGATGAGCACCAGCGGGAAGATAGCATACACCGAAAAGCCAAGCGCGACGGCGGGTTTCAGCCCGGCGTACTCGGCGAGTTTCGAGACGGGGGCCATCGAGAGGATAGCGACGACCATCTCCACGCCGAGGAGGACGCCGAAGAAGGCGTCGGGCCGAAGCGAGAGGCCGAATCCGGAGAACCCGACCGAGAGGAAGTCCGTGACGACGATGACGAAGAAGACGTACACCATGCCGTTGGCAAAACGGACGAGCGTATCGGCGACGAGCAGGGGGCGGAGCGTCTCCGGCATCCCCCGAAGGTCGTCGAGGACCTGCGCTACCCCCTCGAAGGATTTGCCTAACGTGTCCTCGCTAGCGTCGTAGAGGACGTGCTGGGCCACCGTCGCCACCGCACCACAGGCGATCGCGACGAGCAAGACGAGTTGGAAGCCGCCGACGAACGTCGCCGAGACGGCGAGTAAGCCCGCCGCCAGCAACGGACCGATGAGAAAACCCAGTCGTCGGAACACCTCGGTGCTGGCAAAGCCCATCGCCAGTCGGGCCGGCGGGACGCTCTGCTTGACGATCGCGAACGTCGCGCCGAGGCCGAACGACTTCCACGCTTGGGCCAGAAACAGGCCGACGAAGACGAACGCCCACGCGGGGACGGTCACCGGACCGACAGCGACGGTGCCGACGACAGCGGCGAGGTACCAGACGCCGAACCCGAGCGTCGCCAACACGGCGAAGGCCGTGAGCGCGAACCGGGAGCCGAGGCGGTCCGAGACGGCCCCGCCGGGGTAGGGGTAGACGGCGCTGATGAGGTTGCCGACGCTGCCGTAGAGACCGATGACGCCCGCGCTCGCGCCGAGGAGCCGCATGTACTCGGGGACGTAGCGACTGGTCATCTGAAAGGCGAGCGAGAACGCAAGCATCGACAGCGAGAGGACGAGGACGTCCCGTTCCAGCGCGAAGAACTGCCGGAACGCGTCGAGCAGGTCGACGTCCTCGTCGGCGTGGTCCGTAGCCATCGACTGGGGGCAGACGCGGGTCGCACTTATAGCCACGAATCCCGGCGTGGTAGTGACTATATATCTCCCTGTAGAGATGCAGAGCAGAGCGGTGCAGTGGGTTAGCAACGGCATAACGAGGGTCGTCGGTCGCTCACCATCGGACGAGGGGTACCGTGACAGAACCCGAATCAGAACACAGACGCGACGACATGGGGGAGCGCGTCGAGCGGTGGCGCGAAAGCGACGTAGTGATTACCGAGTTCAGCGGCCGTACCGTGGCCTACTGTCCCGACGCCGAAGAGGCGTGGATATGCGGGTGGGTCGAGGTGCCGCGATAGGCGCCGCTCGCCACCGGAGCCGAAAACGCAGAGAGAACGCCTGAGGCGGTCAGACCGCCGACTCGTAGTCGTCGAAGCGGTCGATCTCGACGCCGTCCTCGGTGATCTCCGCGAGGACGATACCGTTCCCAGAGCCAGTGTCACGCTCTGCAGCCGCCTGCACGGCGCGGATAGCCAGTGCGCGAGCGTCTTCGAGACTCATCTCGGGGTCGTACTCGCCCTCGATGGTCCCCGTCGCGACCATGGTGCCCGAGCCGGTGACGGTGTAGTCGTCCTGCAGGACGCCGCCGGCCGGGTCGACGCTGTAGACGTGGCTGCCCTCCTCGTCGACCCCGCCGATGATGGGGTTGATGGCGAAGAACGGGCCGCCGCGGGCGAAGTTACCCGCGAGCGTCGCCAGCGCGTGGATGGAGAGCGGTTCGTCGCGGCGGACCTCGAAGAGGTTCGCCTCCGAGCGCAGCGAGCGGATGAACGACTGCGCACCGCCGACGCTGCCGACCAGCGTCATGGCGGCCGTCGGGTGGATCTGCTCTACCTTCTGAACCGACTTGTTCGAGACGAACCGGCCGCCCAGCGAGGCGCGGCGGTCCGTCGCGATGAGGACGCCTTCCTCGGTGCTGATACCGACGGTGGTCGTCCCCGTTTTGGTGACCGTCTCCTCGTCGCGGCCGCCGTCGTCGTTCGGCAGCGTGCCGACCTCGGGTTCGTAGGCGTCGGTGAGGCGCTCCTCAGGGTCGTACATCATTCGTCACCTCCGAGTTCGAACTCCTCGATACGACCGGCGATGTCGTCCTCGGCGAGTTTGGTGAACTGCTCGCTCTCGACGTCGACGGTGGCGATGTCGACACCGGTGGCGTCGAGGCCGTCGTCGTTGACCGACGCGAGGGCCTGTAGCGCCAGTTCGACGCCGCTTTCGAGGTCCATCTCGTCGGCGTACTCGTCTTCGAGGAACGTCTGGAGTTCCTCGCGAGATCCGCCGATAGCGACGGCCTGCCACTCGTAGGGCGTCCCCGAGGGGTCCGTCTCGAACAGGCGCGGTTCGCCGTCCTCGATGCCGCCGACCAGCAGGGCGACACCGAACGGGCGTGCGCCGCCGGTCTGGGTGTACTGCTGGATGTAGTCGGTGACCTCCTTGGTCAACGACTCGACGCTCGCCGGTTCGTCGTAGCGGAGGCGGTTGACCTGTGCCTGCCGCCGGGCGACGTCGATGAGCTGGCGGGCGTCGGCGACGTGGCCGGCGCTCGCGACGCCGACGTGGTCGTCGATCTCGTGAATCTTCTCGATGCTGTCGCGCTCGATGAGCGGGGAGCGGGCGTGGCGGTCGGCCGCCAGCACGACGCCGTCGGCTGTGCGGACGCCGACACTCGCGGTCCCTCGCTTGACTGCCTCACGAGCGTACTCGACCTGATAGAGGCGCCCGTCCGGCGAGAAGATGGTTATCCCGCGGTCGTACGCCTGTTGTTCGTTTCCTTGCATTGTGTGTGCTCTGTTGTTCACCTGAGGTTAGGGCTTCTAGTATATAACGACATCGTCGGTGTCGTCTCCGCTGCCCTCAGTACAGCGAGAGGTCGCCAGTGACCCGGTCCACCGACTCGTCCTCGGCCGGCCCCACCGCGAGGGCGGTGACCGTGCCGGGGTCCAGTTGCGTGTGGCCGGCGTCCCTGACGATGGCATGCGGCAGGCCCTCGCGCTCGGCGACGTCGGCGAGTTCGAACAGTTCGGACTCGCTCGTCGCCTTCAGGACCACCTTCTTCTGTCCCTCGCCTTTCCAGGCGTTGCGGGCCGTCCGACCGGCGTCCTCGTAGGCCGACAGCGAGGCGTGGGCGACCTGCGCGGCGAGTTTGCCCTCGCCCATACCGATATCGGCCCGGGCGACGATGGCCTGCTTCATGTCCCACACGTAGCGACCCTGACTTAAACCCCCGTCGGAGCACCCGTGCGGTTGCACATACCACAGGGCACTTACCGTATGGGTGTGCACTCCCCGGGGATGCCCTCCACCGTCACGACGTTCGTCGCACGACCGGGCGCGTTCTTCGAGCGGCGAGCGGACCGACTCAGCGGCTTTCGTGGGGTCGGCCTCGCGGCCGCGCTCGCGCTCCTGTTGACCACCGTTCTCGGCGTCGCGCTTCGCCTGTTCAGCCAGCAGTTCACCGGGACGACCACCGTCGACAACCCGGCCTATCCCGGCGACGTGTTCTGTGAGGACGGCGTCGGAGGGATGACCCCGAGTGGCTGTGACGAACCAGCCACGATTACCGTCGAGATCAGCTCGCTGCTCTGGCAGGAGATAGCCGACAGGCTCCCGTGGCTGTTCGTCGGCCTCCTGTTCGTCTGGTTCGGCCTCGCCGTTGCGCTCCACGTCGGCGCGTGGCTGGGCAGCGGCACCGGCCGGTTCGGCGAGAGCATGGAAGTCGCCGCGTGGGGTCTCGTACCGACGGTAGTCGTCACGGGCGTGGCCGGTGCCGCGCTGGTCTACTTCGCCGCGCAGGCCGACCTCGCCGGTTCGACCCCGGAGACGCTCCTCTCGGAAGTCAGAACGCTCCAGTCGGGCGTCTCCGGGTTGACGTTCCTCCTGATTCAGATCGCGGGGGCGGCCTGGCAGGCGTACGTCTGGGCCGCCGGCCTGCGCGTCGCCCACGAACTCAGCCGTCGGGCGGCAGTGGTCGTCGCCGTGGTAGTGGCGACCGTTCCAGTGGTGCTCTCGTAGGGCGACGGCGATTACTCGACTCGCGCGTCGGCCTCGGTGAGCGTCTCGTCGCCGTGGCGGACGCTGACCTCGAACCGGGTGCCTGCAGGGATCGATTCGAAGTCCATCGTCACGGCGAACGTCCCGTCGTCCCCTACCGTCGCCGTCCGCTGGTGCAGGAAGGGCGTACTCGACCCGGAGCTCCGCGCGCGGACCGTGACGTTCGTGCCGGGTTCGAGGTCGGTCGTCCCGCGAATCGTCTGGTCCGTGGCGCTCCGGACGGTGAGGGTCTCACCGTCGTAGTCGAGTCGCGTGCCGGCGACCGACGCGTCGTCACCGTCGGCCGCCGTCGCCCCCGGCACGTACACGACCTGTGCCGTCCGGTTCGTCAGTTCCTCGCCGTCGTGGCGGACGCTGACGGTCGCCGTCGCGTTCTCGGGGACGCCCGAGAGGTCGGCCGGCACGGCGAACGTGCCGTTGTCCCGAACCGTCGTCTGTTGCTGATAGATGAACGGGCTGTCGCCGCTATCGCTCTTGATGCGAACGGTCACCGTGGCCCCGGCGGCGACGTCCGTCGCGCCTTCGATCGACTCGTTCGACCGCGTTTCGAGGACGAGCGAGTCGTTCACCGGATAGACGACGGTGCCGTTCACGTCCGTGGGTGCCGTCTCGTCGGTGGCCGGCGCGTCGGCGGGTCCGTTCGTCTGTCCGGAGAGCGCCGGCAGTACGAACAGGCCGCCGACGAGGACGGCACTGACGGCGACGGCGCTGACGATAGCGGTTCGCCGGGTGGTCATACGCACGCCTCCCGGGGGGTCGGTCTGTCGATGGATCTGTGCGACGCCTCGCGAGTGGAGGGTGGGCGGCTAGCTGGCATGCACGCGACGCTACGTCCGGGGTTGAAAAACCCTCGACGGATGCTAAAAGCAGCGTTGAACAGCCCCGGCGACCGACCGCGCTGGTGGCTTCGAGACGGGACGCTTTAGGTATCCCGCGCCGGTACGTCGGGTAATGATACTCTCCGACGCGGACATCGAGCGCCGACTCCGCGAGGGCGACCTCGTCGTCGAACCGCTCGACGACCCCGACATCCAGATTCAGCCAGCCAGCGTCGACCTCCGACTCGGTCAGGAGTTTCTGGAGTTCCAGCACGCCAACATCCCGTGTATCCACCCCAACGCCGAGGCCGAGGTGGCCGACTACGTCGACGAGACCGAGATCGCGGAGGACGGCGAATACATCCTCCATCCCGGCGACTTCGTCCTCGGGACGACCCACGAACGCGTCGAGATTCCCGACGACCTCATCGCCCACGTCGAGGGCCGGTCCTCGCTGGGCCGGCTGGCTATCGTCGTCCACGCGACGGCGGGCCTCTGTGATCCCGGCTACAAGGGCCAGATAACCCTCGAACTGTCGAATCTCGGCACCGCCCCGGTCGCGCTCACCCCGGGCATGCGAATCTCTCAGCTCACCTTCACGGAACTCAAGACGCCCGCCGAGCGCCCGTACGGGTCCGACCGCGGCTCGAAGTATCAAGACCAGACCGGGCCACAGGCGAGCAAGATACAGGGGGACAGGGAGTTCGGAGGCGACCAATGAGGACCGACCCCTACGGCGTCGTGTCCGCGTCTCGGCTGCGAGCGAGTGAGTTCGGAGGCGACCAATGAGGACCGACCCCTACGGCGTCGTGTCCGCACCTCGGCTGCGAGCGAGTGAGTTCGGAGGCGACCAGTAGGATGCGCTTCGTCGAGGAGATCGTCGTCGAGGAGTTTCTCCCGACGTTCCGGTCGATGCTGGCCGAGTCCCTCCGGGACCGGGACCTCACGCAGTCCGAGGTGGCGGACCTGCTGGGCATCAGCCAGAGCGCCGTCTCGAAGTACGTCCACGGCGACGTCGAGCGCAACGACGCGCTGCTCTCTCACCGAGGGTTGAACGAACTCGTCGAGCGACTGGCCGAGGGGCTTGCCGACGGCGACATGAGTCCCGTGCAGGCGCTCGTCGAGGCGGAAGTGTTCATTCGCGAACTCGAACAGGGCGGCCTGCTCGCGTCGCTTCACGAAGACGCGGTGCCCGAACTGGCCGAGTACGGCGGCGAGTTCAGCGTCCACGACCCGGACTCGAAACTCCGGGCCGCAGAGCGGACGCTGTCGACGGTCCGGCAGGGCCTCCGAGTGCTAGAGAACACCAGCGGCTTCGCGACGCTCATCCCCGCCGTCGGGTCGAACCTCGTACAAGCGCTGCCCGACGGCGACGCCATCGAGGACGTGGCCGCCGTCCCCGGCCGGGTTCTGGACGTGAAGGGGCGGGCGACCATCCCCGCCGAACCGGAGTTCGGTGTGAGCGAACACGTCGCCACGGTACTGCTAGCGGCGCGTGCCGCCGGGAGCGACGCTCGCGCGGCGCTGAACGTCCGCTACGACGACGCTGTCGTGGCGGCGCTGGAGGAGGCCGGCCACACCACCGTCGAGTTCGACGCCGAGGAGGCCCTCGAACCGGCAATCGCCGGGGCACTGGCAGAGAGCCCCGACGCGGACGTCATCTATCAGACCGGCGGGATGGGTATCGAACCGGTCGTCTATCTGCTCGGCGACGACGCCGTGACCGTCGCCGAGCGGGCGAGAGACCTGCTGTGAGCGACCCCCGGGCCGTCTACGCGCGCTGGGCAGCGCTGTACGATCGACTGGCTTCCCTCCCGGTCGTCCGGTCGTGGCGGGCCCGCGCGGTCGACGCGCTCGACCTCTCGGCGGGCGAGACGGTCGTCGAGATGGGGTGTGGCACCGGCGCGAACGTGCCGGCACTCCGCCGCCGCGTGGGCCCAGCGGGCCGCGTCGTGGGCGTGGACCTGACACCAGAGATGCTCCGACGGGCACGCGGTCACGCCGACCGGACGGGCAACGGCGTCTCCTACCTGCTCGGCGATGCCGCGCGCCCGCCCGTCGACGACGTCGACGCGGTACTCGCGACGTTCGTCGCCGGCATCTTCTCGGATCCCGCCGCGGCCGTCGACGCGTGGTGTGACTGCGCCGCTCCCGGCGGCCGGGTCGCGCTGTTGAACTTCCAGCGAAGCGCCAACCCGCTCGCAACGCCGGTAAACGTCGCCTTCGAAGGGTTCGTCCGCCTCTCGGCACCCGGGGCGCGCCTCTCGCGGCGCTCGCACGCCGACGCCTTCGAACGGCGGGTCGCGACGGCCCGGGACCGACTGACCGAACGGACCGTCGACCGGCGCTACGAGACGTTCGCGGGCGGGTATCTGGGACTCGTCTCCGGGCGGGTCGAGTGAACGGCTGACGCGCGGCATCTCGCCGGGCTCTCGCCGTGACTCACTGTCCGGCTTTCGCGTCGAGGAGCGCACTCGCCTCCGCCCGACCAGCCTCGAACAGGTCTTCGATGAACGTCGGCGACCGGTCGAACCGGGAGGAGTACGAGAGTTCCTCGTCGAGACGGAGTTGCTCGACGACGACGCGTTTGTAGCGGTCGTCGTCCAACGCGCCCTCGTCCAGCCACTCGTTGACGCGCTCGACGAACGCGAGTTCCTGTCGAAGCGAGCGGTTCCCCGAGAGCTCCGACCGGCGGTCCGCGATAGCGGCGAGTGACGTCGGAACGTCCTCGCGTCCCGCGGCGGTTACCCGGAGGACCCAGATTTCGTCGGGTTTCTCTTCGGCGGCCTCGACGTCAGAGAGGAAGTTCTTGACCGGCGGGTTCTGGGCGAACATGCCGTCCCAGTGGGGCCGCCCGTCGACCTCGACGGCCTCGAACAGGCTCGGGACCGCGGCCGACGCGAGCAGGGCGTCGGCGGTCACGTCGCCGCCACTGAAGACGCTGAACTCGCCCGTCGTGACGTCGACGGCGCTTACGAGCAAGCGAGGGCTCTCGCCGTCAGCGAGTGACGGCACCCGTTCGAAGTCGACGACCCGCTCTATCGACCGACGGAGGTCACGCTGGGCGAGGTCCGTCGCGGGGGTGGCGTACGGACTCGTCTCCGGCATCGGGACGCCGCTCTCGTCGAGCGCGACCGCCCATCGGGCCGCGCTGTTTATCGCCCAGTCGACGGGTGTCGACGCCGCGATGTCGGCCCACAGCGTATCGAGCAGTTCGGCGGCCCGGTCCGGACCCTCGTCGACGTAGCCGAACCACGCGGTCGTCGCAGACAGTGCACCGCCCGACGTGCCACTGAATCCGAGTATCTCGTAGCCGTCGGGGAGATCGGTAAGCAGTCGTTGGAGGGCCCCGGCACAGAACGCACTGTGTGCCCCACCCCCTTGACAGGCCAGTGCGACCGTCGTCACGTCGTCTGTCTCTTCGGTCATCTCAGTCGGTCAGTGACGCGCTCGGTACGTAAAACGGTAGGATGAATGACAGGGTCGGGCGGCGGGAAGTTCCCTACCGGTAGCGCTCGGCGTGGCGCGGACAGAAGTCGGGCGCGCGTAGTTGGGCCTCGACGACGCCGGGTTGCCGGTGTGGGTTGTGCAGGCGACAGGACGCCTCGTCACAGAACGCCTCGCCCGTCTCGAGGTAGTGATACGCCTGCAGGACGTACCCCTTCAGGGCATCGGTCGTCCGGGGGTCGTCCTCGACCAGAAAGTCGCCCTCGACTTCGTTTTCCAGTACCTCGCGTGGCGGCGAGTCGCCGGTGAGCAACGCGTGTTTCTGCTGTTCCTTGTAGTACTGTTCGGGTTTCGCGGGAGCCTCGTACAGCCCCGGTACCGAGACGATAGCCGGGTGGCCGAGAACGTTCACCCGCTTGTGCCAGCGTCCGTCGTGGTCGCCCCACGTCCCGACCACCCGGTCCAGCAGGACGACGTGGAGGTGGTCGAGAGACCGGGCGGCATCGGGGAGCCGTCGATGTAACAGCCGCTGGAGTTCGAGTCCGTCGTAGATGACGCCGCCGGCCCGTTCCGGGTTCTCGATGGCACGTTCCTCGTAGCGGACGATACCGAGCATCGTGTTGCCCGTCTCCCGGTCGTACGGGTCCAGTACGCGTCCGTCCGCCAGCTCTTCGGGGAGGTCGTCGTCGGCGTACTGTGAGAGGAACCGGTCGCGAACGTCCACCTCGGCGTCGACGCGGCCGGCGACCCAGTCGGCGATAGCGTCGGCGTCGGCCGCAGCCGTCGGAGCGCGATAGAGTGTGACCTGTTCGACCATATTACCTCGTGGTACTGTCGAGTAATACAGGTTGTGGACCGGGCGGAAACACGTTCGGGTCCGGGGGGCCGAGACGTCGGCGGCAGTCGAGGGTGCCCGAGCCACCGTCTCACGTCGACTCGGGGTCGGTCATCGGCAACGCCACCGCTTTACCGGCACCGGACACCGTTCCCTCGGCTTCGAGGGCGTCGAGGAACTCCGGGACAGTCCAATTGTGCTCGCCATCAGTACAGGGATAGACGCCGACGACGTCGTCGCCGTCGTACAGGCTGGCGAGCAGCATCGGCGTCGTCAGGACCTCTTTGCTCCTGCCGACCAGCAGCGACGCCGTCCGCGTTTCGAACGGCGGCCGGAGGCTCACACCGTTGTCGGCCGCCCACGCTTCGAACTCCTCGATGGTCCCCAGCAACTCGCTGTGTCGGTTCCGGTCCGAGATCACGATCTCGTCTGGCCACGTCGCCACCGAGAAGTCGGCCAGCGTTCCCGCGGCCCGAAGACTACTCAACCGGTCGATGACAGTTACCCGCGGTCCGCACACGGGCCGTCGCGTCCAGAGGTCGACCGTGAGGCGGTTCGTCCCACCCGTGTCGGGTGCCGTTTCGTTCAGCTGTTTCAATTCGGTTGGCATTGAGAGGTAATTACTAACACACTTGGTGCAAATACTACATAATGGTTCTTGTTGGCGAAATACTACCGTATATGATCAATAGCGAGCCATGATATTCACATACAGCCATCGAAGCGGCATTATTCTGCCTGTATAGCCAATCCCTTTTAATGGATAGTTTTATACATCGATGTTCAGAAGTGTACATCACCATGGGCAGACAGTTCGACGTCGGCGAGCAGTTCCGGTTCATCGGACGGACGTTCGAGGAGTACACACGGATGTTCGGACTGGCGCCGACGGCGCTCGCCGGAACGACGATTCTCGACTGCCCCGGCGGACCGGGGTCGTTCACGGCTATCGCGGCACAGCGTGCCGACCGGACCCTCGCCGTCGATCCGATGTACGGACGGCCGGTCGGGGAGTTAGCGACGGTGTGTGCCGACGCCGTCGAACGGACGGTGGCCCAGTTACACGAGAAGCGCGACCTGTTCGTCTGGGACGAGTACGGCGACGTGGCGACCCGTGGACGGTACCTGCGCGCCGCCGCCCAGCGGTTCCTCGCCGACTACGCGCGCCACCCCGGTCGCTACGTCAGGGCGGCCCTGCCCCGCCTCCCGTTCGCGACGGACAGCGTGGACCGCGTACTCTCGGGGAGTCTCCTGTTCCTCTACGACGACCGACTGAGCGAGCGGTTTCACGTCGAAGCGCTACTGGAACTGGCCCGCATCGCCCGCGAGGACGTTCGGGTGTTCCCGTTGCATTCGCTGGACGGGGAGCGTTCCGAGTCCCTGTCTCCAGTCGTCGACACGCTCCGAGACGCCGGCCTCTCGGTCCGTCTCGAACCCGTCGACTACGAGTTCCAACCGGGCGCGACGGAGATGTTGGTCGTCGGAGACACCGACGGCTACGGCGGGAGTGAACGAAAACGGGAGAACGCCCGGACGGGCGTTCCGAGAGAAGCCCGTTAGTCGTCGGCGGTGGCGGCGTCGCGGCTAGTGACGTCGACGGGTTCGGCGTCGACGTCGAGTTCGTCGAGTGCGACCTGTGCGGCACGCTTGCCGGAGACGAGCATGGCACCGAACGTCGGACCCATGCGCGGGAGGCCGTAGGTGGTCGCGGTGGCCATGCCGGTGACGACGAGGCCGTCGTGGGCCAGACCGGTGTGTTCGACGACGGCGTCCTCGCTCTCGCCGACCCACATCGAGTCGTGACCCGGCGAGTCGTGGCCGGGGGCGCCGTAGGTGTCGTCGCTGGTCTGGTCCATCCCCGAGTTCGACTTCGCGTCCTCGATGCCCGGCGCGTTCAGCACGCCACGCTCGTCGAGTTTCTTGATCGCCATCGCGTCGTGGCCCGTCGCGTCGATGACGAGGTCCGCCTCGACGGCGATGGGGTCGACACACGTGATCTCGCGCGGCAGGGCGTGGACCGGCGTCCAGTTCATCACGATGCCGCCGACGCGGTGGTCCTCCCGGATGACGATGTCCGTAAACTCGGTCATGTTCTGCATCTTCGCGCCCGCGTCGCAGGCGGCCTTGATGAGGCCGGAACAGGCTTCCGGCCCGTTGGCGATGTACAGCCCCTCGCTGTCCTGTGAGCGCTTGTAGTCCACGTCGAGTTCGTCGAGGACGTTCTGAGCGGGGTCACGCACCGTGACCTTGTTCATCAGGAAGCCGCCGAGCCAGAACCCGCCGCCCAGATAGTTGTTCTTCTCGACGACCATCGTCTGGACCCCGCGCTCTGAGAGTTCCTTCGCGGCCATCAGCCCGGAGGGACCGCCACCGACGATGATGACGTCCGAGTCCGAGAAGTCCATGAACTCCTCGGTCCACTCCTGCCCGATGGCCCGTGTCACTTCCGCCTCGCCGACGTCGCTGAACTTGTCGAAATCGCTCATACCACCTAGTGATATCTTGCTGTGGTAAATAGGTGTTGTGGTGTGGGCAGTGCCGTGGCTCGGGAGACACAGACGGACAGAAATTGGGCGACTAGGCGCCGCTCGGGCCGGCGTTCAGACCCACGCGTGCAGACCGGCCGCGGTGAGCACGTCCTCCCCGCCGTCGGGTTGGCAGACGGCCCAGCGCGACCGGTCGGCGTCGGCGGGGAACAGGTGTTCGGGGACGATGGGCATCGGCACCGGGGCGTACCCGCCGCGACGCATCGCCGTCGGCCCGGGGAACCGCTCGACGACTTCGCCACCGGCAGTCACCTCGAACCGGCCGTCGTCGGCCCGGCGGTAGGCGTACTGGAAGGCGTGCCGTCCCGCGTCACCGAGGGCGTCGACGTGTTCGAAGACGGCGACGACCTCGGTGCCGACGCTCAGTTCCAGTCGCGGCCGTCCCTCGTCGACTCGGACTTCACGCCACTGGAGGTCCGCCGCCGGTGCGCGGGCACAGGCGTAGCTCCCGTCCGACAGCGGCACGCGGTCGGGGCCCTTGTAGAAGTGTCTGCCGTCGGGCTCGTCGACGGCCACGCACGCCGGGTCGCCAAGCACCGTCGCGACGACCTGCGTGAGCGTCGTTCCGGTCGCCGCCGTCGAGGGGACGACGAACAGGCAGTCACGGCCCTCCCGAAGCGCGTCGGCGAAACGCGGGACGAGTCCGGACGGCCCCACGTCGGCCTCGGTGAGCGGTTCGATGGCGACGGGGCGCGGGATCTCCGCGTCGACGAGGCCGACCGCGGCGTCCTCGGGTTCGGCCAGCGCTGGCGGTCCCCGCAGGTCCTCACGCACCGTCACGTCGTAACCGGCCCGTTCGCACAGCGAGACGCCGTGGTCACGGACCGAGGGATACACGGGCATCGTTCGGAGAGAGGGGCCGAACCGGCAAGAAGTCACCCCCCAAGGCTACAGGTTCAGCGCTGCCGTGTCCTCGTCGTCGGCGTACCGGTCGCGGCCGTCCCAGTCGGCGATGCTCGACCGAGTCTCCCAGACGGCGGTTTCGAGGTGAGTCTGTGCGATGTGGGAGTCGTCTCGGAACGCGTGCCGAGCGGCGTCTTCGGCCAGCAGTTCGAGGTCGCTGGCCGCGTAGCCCTCGGTGGGTTCGACGACGGCGTCCCAGTCGACGTCCTCGGCCACCGGTCGGGTCCGGAGGTGGACGTCGATAATCTCGCGGCGGGCCTCGGCGTCCGGCGGCGGCACCTCCACTCGCTCGTCGAACCGACCGGAGCGGCGCAACGCCCCGTCGACGTCCTCGACGAAGTTCGTCGCGCCGACGACCACCACGTCGTCGGCCGCAGCGCCCTCCAGTTCGGTCAGCAGTTGATTGACGAGTTGCTGCTCGCTCGTGTTCATCGACCCCCGCCGGGAACTGGCGATGCCGTCTATCTCGTCGATGAACAGGACGCAGGGCGCGTTCGCCCGCGCGATGTCGAACAGTTGGGCGACGTTGCGGGCCGGTTCGCCCATCCACTTGCTCGTCACGTCGGCCGGCGACACCTCGACGAACGAGTGACCGAGTTCGCCCGCGAGCGCCCCGGCGAGGTGGGTCTTGCCACACCCCGGCGGGCCATAGAGCAACAGCCCAGAGAGCACGTCGATGTCGTACTCGGCGTAGGCGTCGCTGTTCTCGATGGGGTCTAGCACCGTCTCTTCGAGACGCGCCTTCAGATCGGCCATCCCACCGACCGCCGAGAAGTCCCGGTCCGGGTCCGGGTCGACCAGATTCGTCGCCTGCAGGTCGACGCCGTCGGGTTGGACGACGCCGCCCTCGGCCACGTCCGCCGGGTCGACCCAGTCGGGGATGCTCGTCTCGGCCTCGGCGGCGGCCGACGCCAGATGGGGCGTCCCGATGGGTTCGTCGGCGCGGAGCGCCGCCCGAGCGGCGTTCTCCGCGAGCAGTTCGAGGTCGCTGGCCGCGTAGCCGGCCGTCTCCTCGACCACCGAGTCGAGGGCGAGATCCTCGGCGATAGGGCGGCCGGCGAGGTGGAGACGGAGTATCTCGCGGCGGGCCTCGGCGTCCGGCGGCGGCACCTCCACTCGCTCGTCGAACCGACCCGAGCGCCGGATAGCGCCGTCGACGTCCTCGACGAGGTTCGTCGCGCCGACGACCACCACGTCGTCGGCCGCGATGCCCTCCAGTTCGGTCAGCAGTTGGTTGACGAGTTGCTGCTCGCTGGCGTTCATGTCGCTGTCGCCGCCGCGAGAGCCGGCGATACCGTCTATTTCGTCGATGAAGAGGATGCAGGGGGCGTTCGCTCTGGCGACGGTGAACAGTTCCTCGACGTTCTTTGCGGGTTCGCCCATGTACTTGCTCGTTACGTCGGCCGGCGATACCTCCACGAACGAGTGGCCGACTTCGCCGGCCAGCGCACCGGCGACGTGCGTCTTCCCGCATCCCGGCGGTCCGTGTAAGAGGACGCCGTTGACGACGCCGATGCCGTACTCCTCGAACGTCTCCGGGTCTTCGAGCGGACGGACGACCTTGTGGTTGAGCGTCGAGAGCAGGTCGCTCATCCCCCCTACGTCCGCGAAACTCCGGTCGGGATTCGGGTCGACCAGTCTCTCGGCGGACATATCCACGCCGTCGGGTTGGACGACGCCGTCGTCGTCTGAGCCCTCGCGGGTCACCGTCGGCGCACCGCCGGCCCCCGACGGCCGGGGCGGTGTGTCGGTCCCATCGGTCTCGTCCGGGTCGTCCTCCTCGCTCGTCCCGATTCGCTCGCGGATGTTCCGTTCGAGGCGGTCCGGGTCGACTTCGTAGCCGTAGGTCGCGAGGCGGCGAGGTCGTTCGCTGACGAACGCCGCGAGCCACCCGTGCGTTCGCATCTCCCGCTCTGGCGCATCTGGGTCGCGGAACGTCACCATCGCGGCGTCCTCGGAGTGAGGGGAGTGAAACTCCGCCAGCCAGAACGGGAGATACACGCGCTCGACGTCAGTCACGCCCTCGAACCCGGCGGGGTCGAAGTCGCCGGGCAACCCGTAGGACTCCCGGAGCTTCCGCAAGAAGACGTTCGCGGTGCCACCACACTGTTGGCGGTACTCCTCGACGCGGCGGGGAAGCAGCGACTCGGCGTCGCCGGTCGGCACCTGAAACCGGAAGAGGACGGATCGACCGAGGCCCGGGTCGTCGAGGCCGAAATCGTAGTCGTTGGTCGCCCGACGCACCGGACTGTCCGTCCCGTCGGCGTACCGGGCCAGCGCGTCGTCGTTGTCCGCCCAGAGCCCGTCGAGCAGTGCCGTCGCCGCCTGTCGCTCGGTCCCGAACAGTTTGCCCTCCCCGGTCTCGTAGGCATAGGAGACGCGGAAGACTGGGTAGAACACGCGGTGGAGGCGGGCCAACTGCTCGTCGTCGCCGAACTTCGTCAGCGTTCGCTCTGCGAGCGTCTCCCGAACCGTCTCGGCGTCCGGGAGGCGCCGGTCCGCATAGATGTACGGTCGCAGTCCCATCGTCACTCACCGTCGCGTATCGCCCGCTCGGCCGCCGAGAGCGCCTCGTCGGCGTCGAACGCCTCGATAGCGTCTCGCTGTGCCTCGGGGTCGTCGGCCAGTTCGCGCGCGTGGGCTGTCACGTTCGGAATCGCCCGGACGATGTTGTCGATGATGGGGACCGTCGCGACCTGCGCCGACCGGCTGAGCGGGTTGAGGTCGACGACGAGTTCCGTCTTGCCCATCTCGCCCAGCGCCTCCGCCCGGTCGCCGTCTTCGAGGGGGACCAGCACCACGTCGGCGTCGCCGATGCCGTCGGCGTCGACCTTCGCACGTTCGTGGTCGAGGCCCGGGATGCGGCCGTCGGCTTCGAGTCCCAGCACCGCCTCGGCGCCGTGTTCGCGGAGGTACTCCGCGATGGCGTGAATCCGCTCTTCCGTGCGGTTGAACAGGTTCACTTCGAGGTCAGCGCCGGTCGCCTCGGCCAGTTCGACGAGTTCGCCGGGGACGAGGGCGGCGGCGTTGCCGTTCACCGAGACGACGGCGTGGTCGGCCTGCAGGATGTAGGCGGCCGCCGCTCGCTCGGCCCGATCAGCGCTCTCGATGGTCCGTTCGCCCAGCAGATAGTCGTAGGCCTCGCCGCGGCCCTGCGCGATGAGTCCCTGTCTGGAGGTGATTCCGCGGTCCACGCCCGCCTCGATGCGGTGGCGCGTCAGCAACGACTCGTAGCGGGGATGGCTCTCGGGTACCTCGACCTCGTCGCTCATATATTCCACTCCGACGCCGACCGTCGAAAAGTCGTCGGTCGCGGGCCGCTACGACGGCCCGTTCTCGACGGTCGCGCCCGGTGGGTACACCTCACAGACGCTCGCGTCGTAGCCCGCGTCGGTCAGCCCCGTGCCGAACGAGAAGACCGTCTCGCCCAGCATCGCCATCGCCGCGTCGCCGCCGGCCTCGGTCACGTCCCGGATGACTGCCTGTACCGCCTCGGTCAGCAACTCGGCTTCACGGGAGAACTGCCGTGACGCGCGAGTGACGGTGTCGAGCGTCGGGTCTTCGACGACCATCGAGAGCGCTCGTTCGCCGGCCCGGGTCAGCGTCTCGGTGTCGCCGCCGACCACGTCGGCCGTCGACAGTTCGCCCAACGTGTGGTACTCTACGCGGGCGCGTGCGGGAATCGCGTCGACGTCGTTGTGCTGTGGCCCGCCGGGTTCGAGTCGAAGCGGCACCCCGCCACGGGCCTGCCCGACGACGTCGCCCAGTCCGGTCCCGGCCTGCACTTCGGCGCCGTGGGCGATCGTCACCAGTTCGTTGTACGAGAGGTGGCGGTCGAAGGCGGCGTTGGCCGCCAGCGCCGTCCCCAGCGCCATCGCGCCGGAGACCCCGAACCCGGCACCGAGCGGAAGAGGCGTCTCGGCGGTGACGCGTGCCGAGGCGCGGAGCGCCGCCAGTACTCGCTCGACAGCGTCCATCTCGACGCGCTCGCCGTCGAGTTCGACGGTCGTCTCGGCGGCCGGTTCGACTGTCACCGAGACGCCGTCGGAGAGTGCGATCCCGCCACCCCGAGACCCCGTCTTCGTCGGATCGTCCGCCCGGTCGACCGTGAAAAATCCGGTCACGTGGCCCGGGACGAACGCCCGTGCGTCGTCGCTCATTGCCCACTCATCGGGGACCAGCCCGCTTAACGGTTGGCGGTTCGACTCGTCGTCGGCCAGAATAGTCATCCAGCCAACACTCGGTTCCCCGACCCCTACCTTGATGTGCGTTTACCTGAGACCACCGTGTAAACAATGCCAACGATTAGCGCTCGGCTTCCCAGCGAGGAGAAGGCCGAACTCGACGACGTGGCAGAGTTGCTCTCCGAGGACCGCTCGACGACGATCCGCAAGGCGCTTCGCGAGGGACTGGAGACGCTGCGCATCCGCGTGGCCGTCGAGCAGTACCAATCGGGCGACATCTCGGCGGCGGAGGCCGCCCAGATCGCGGACCTCTCCATCGCCGAGTGGCTAGACGTGGCCCGCGAGCGCAATCTGACCACGCAACTGCAACTGTCGGACCTCGAACTCGACGCCGACACCGCCGCGGAGCTATGACCCGTATCTACCTCGGCCCGACCGCCGTCTACAGCCTCGGACAGGTGGGCGAACTGTCGCTGTTGGAGGCGTTCGACGGCGACGTGGTCATCCCCGACCCAGTCGTCGAGGCGGTGCCGGTCGAACCGACCGCCACCAACCTCTCGGAGTTTCTGGCGGGGGGCGACGTGGAGACGACCGTCGACGAGGGCCAGATAGAGCGGGCCCGTTCGGTGCTTGGCGAGAAGGACATCGGTGCTGCCGTCACCGTTCTGGCCGGCGTCCTCGCACACCGCGACCAGTCCGACCGCTCGGCCGTCGCAGTCGTCTCCGAGGACCGCACCGTCCGCCGGACCGCACAGGGACTCGGCGCCGAGGTGACGAGCAGTTTCGGCGTCGTCGTCCGCGCGGCCATCGAGGACAAGTATCTCAGTCCGACACAGGCAAAACGCATCGTCCGGCGCATCGACCAGCACGGGATGCACCTCACGGGCGAGTTGCGAGAGCGGGCGGTCGGCGAGGTGGCAGAGTAGTGCCGCGACCGGCGGAACCGCCCACCCCCGCGCAGTCGGGCGACCACGCGGGTTCGCCGATAGTCGCGAAAGCGTGGGTTTTACACACAGTCCTTTGATTAAAGCCGAGTCTCTTGTCCGTACTATGCCGACCGACGACTTCAGTGGGTTCCGTCGTCGCTACCGGAACGCCCTCGATAGGCTCGAAGACAGCGACGACCTGCACAGCGAGGACCGCGACGCCATCCACCAGTGGCTGCGAGACCGTGACGGTGACCTTGCTGTCTCGTCGCTGGCCCAGTATGCGGGCCGTCTCCGAGTGCTGGGAGAGCGCAGCGACATCCCGCTGGTCGACCTCTCCCTCGACGACGTCCGCGAGTTGTTCTTCGAACTCCGGAACGACCCCGATGCCGGCCGTGGTGGCCCGCCCTCGGAGTCGACGGTCTACAACTACCAGGCTGCGCTCGCGGCCTTCGCGAACCATCGCGAGGACAAATGGGTCGAAGACTTCGACCCCGACAAGCCCGCCCAGCAGCAAAAGACCGTCAACGAGGACGACATGCTCACCCAGGATGAAGTCGCCGCCCTCGTCGACGCGTGCAAGCGGCCGCGAAACCAGGCTATCGTCGAGTTCCTCGCAGATACCGGCGTCCGGCTCACGCTCGCCGGCTCGCTCCGTGTGAAGGATGTCGACCTCGACGGTGAGCGAGCGACGTACACGCCGAACCGAAACGCTATCGGCCTGAAAGGGGCCGAGATCAAGCCCTATCCCATCATCGACAGCAAGGCCTCGCTGCGCGTCTATCTGCGTCACTCCCATCCACGCCCCGACGAGCCCGAGGCCGCCCTCTTCCACAGCTTCGAAGGGTTCGGTGACGTCACCGAAGACGACGGGGCGCTCTCTCCCGAACGCTTCCGGTCGGTCCTCCGAAGCGTCGCCGACGACGCCGGTATCGACAAGCCAGTCAACCCTCACAACTTCCGCCACACGGCTGTTACGCGTATGTGGCGCGAGGGGTGGGGCAAACAGGAGATCCAACACCGCGTCCAGTGGTCGCTGGACACCAACATGTGGCAGCGATACGTCCACGTCACAGCCGAGCAGATGAACGAGGAGATCTTCGCCGAGGCCGGCGTCGTCGAGGACGACGACTCGCTCTCGAAGGAACGCACGACCTGTGGTAACTGCCGAGAGACGATTCCAGCCCATGCTGATTACTGCTCCTGGTGTGGCGAACCGAACTCGCGCGAAGCACGTGAGACGAAAGACTCCGCCGTCGGCTCCCTCGCTGATGGCCTCGCCGAACTCGACGATGCTGGCCGCCGACAGTTCGTCGCCGAACTGCTCCAAGAGATCGAGGCCGACCCGAGCCAGCTGGGGACTCATGAATCGCCCTCCTCGTCGAGAGACTGAAGCACGCGCTCGGCGACCCAGGCGTGGGGCGCGTCGCTCTCGGCTTCGCGTTCCAATTCCTCGCGATGGGCTTCGGCCCAGCTCTCGGACTCGCCCTCGTCCGTGGTGGATGGTGATGTACTTCTGCTCATCAGAAATCGACCTCCCGCAGCGACTGCTCACAACTCCGGGTCACGGTATCGCCCCCATCGCGACGGCGAGGAGTAGTGTACACAGCACTCCCCAGAGGAGCATCAGGAGGCCGTGGTGAACCGGCCTCATGCTTGCTCCCTCCCTGCCATCGAGTACTCTTTCCAGGTATCGTCACCTTCGGGGTGGTCCCCGTCGTCTTCGTCGAGGTTGAGCGACTCGACCAACGCCTGGGGCGACCCAGCGTCGAGAGTCGGGACCTCATCACGCAGGCCGTGTTCTTCGATGAGCGCCTTGACCTGCTCGCGGCTCAATTCGCGAATTTCCTGATTGACTTCGAGGAGCGTCTCGGCGTCGGCGACGATCTCCTCGAACTCCTCAACAGAAAGCCGGTCGGGGAGGGTTGCCCCGCAGCGACCGGTGAGGTGGTTGGAGAGGTCGGTGTGTCTCGCGAACTGCATCCCGCACTCGTCGCACTCCAGGTCCGGTTCGACGTCGAGGATGTAGGTGTCCTTGTCCTCGTGGACGGTCGTACAGTGCGTTTTGGCCCCCTGCTCAGTCGGGAACCCATCAGCACAGTAGCCACACCAGAACGCTACTTCTTCCTCCCCATCCTCAGCGCTGGCGTCGGACCCTGTCTGCTCGTCGTCACTGTGTGTTCGCCCCTGGTGGATGGCGAGCCCGCGCTCCGACTTGGAGGTGAACGCACAGCCGTCGACGTCACAGCTGAACTCGTCAGTGGACTCGTCGTCGGTGGTCTGCTCGTCTGGGGCATCGCCGGTGTCGTCCGCCTGATCATCATCCTCGTCAACGACGTCCAGCCCGAGCCGGTCGGCATTGAACGCCACGCGCTCGAACTCCAGCGCACGCTCGTCCCACTGCTCAACGAGGGCGTCGATGGCCGCCTCGATCTGCTCGTCGGCGTAGCAGCCGTCGGCAGTGCCGCCGTCGTGGACCTGCCCGGCGTCCGGAAGGTGATCGACGACGAACCGGAAGGCGAGTTCCCAGTCGTCGACGTCGACGACCTCAACCGGATGGCTGTCGAGTCCAGCCTGCTCGGCGACCCACAGGCGCTTGTGTCCCTCGACGATCTGGTAGCCGTCCTCGGTCTCGCGGACGACGGGGAACGACCCCGCCCAACCGTTCTGGCGGACGTTGGCGATGTACTGCAGGTTCTCGTCTCGACGGAACTCACGGATCGCGTACGGCGCCGGGTCGACGTCGTCGAGACGGATCCGCTCGACGCAACTCGTCTCGTCGAGGACCTCGATGCTGTCGCAGTGACTCACGAAGGTGGCACCGACGTCGGCATCCCGGTCGACGTTGGTGGCGTCCCGGAGCATGACGTGGCGGTCGTGGTGGTGCAGGCGCTCGCACCACCCCTCGTAGGTCGTGCCATCGTTACCGACCACGCGCACGCGCTCGCCGCGGAAGTGGTCGTCCAGCGAGCCGTGGAACGGGTTCGTCACAGGCTGAACACCTCCCGGACCTTCTGAGCGATATCGTGCGGTCGACGGCCGTGCATGATGGGGTGGAGCGCCCGGTCGTAGCCCTCGATGACGGCGCGCGGGTGGACATCGCCACCTTCCGCGTGGAGGTGGACCGAGACAGCGCGGAACCGGCGGCCCCAGTCCCAGAACATCCCGCCAAGGATGCTATCGGGCCGGTCCTCAACACGTTGGCGTGCGCTACTCGGCATCGTACACCTCCGCCTCGAAGTCTTCGTACCCGAGTTCATCGAGGACGGCCTCGATGCTCGCGATGATCTGGTCCTCCACGGAGCGGTCGAACTCGTCGGTGACGTGGAACTGTCCGCCACCCGGAGACACGATGGCCGCTGGCGCGATGAGGTCAGTGTCCCACCAGAAGTGGGCATGGAACGGCTCGATCTCCGTCGTCCGGTCATCGGTGACGCGGTACTCGTGGGCCACCTCGTCGGCGTTGCTCGCGACGAACCACTGCTCGTCCGCGTCGACGTCGGGGAACTCGTCGGTCCAGACGCCGTCGATGCCGCTCCCATCCTCAGGGACATCACCGCGTGCCGCCGCGAGGTCGGTGGCGCGGACAAAAAGGAGTGAGAGGAAGTCGTCACTCACCGTCCTCACCTCCCTCGGCGAAGCAGTCGAGACACCTGTCCGTCCAGTGTCCCTCGGGACCGGGACAGCCGACGGTGTCGTGCTTACACGTCGGGTCTTGGTCGCCGACACCGGCGAGTTGACGGGCGCTGTGTGCCCAGCGAACGATGCCGCCGTCTGTTGCGACGCCACGATGAACGTCGACGTCGTGGAGTTCCTTGCGCTGGTGGCGCTCAGCTTCGTCGCTGACTTCGACGAGATCCTCGCCCTCGTAAGACCACGGACAGTCTTCACAGTCGGCATGGGGCGTCACGCGCCATCACCTCCGCCCCGGTCAGTAGCCGTATCCACCGACCGCCACTCAGTGTGCGGAATCATGCAGTGACGGCACTCCGTGCAACCCCACAGCTCGTTCTCAACGCCGAACTTCTCGCGTCGGATTGTTTGCAGGATCTCCGTGACGGAGTACGCCTTACACTTCGGACACCAGTAAGCGTCGTCGGGCGTCTTATCATCCGCCTGTTCCCGTATCCCGTCAACGAGTTTCTGCATCGGGTTCTGCTCAGTCCCGGACATCTATCGCTCACCTCCGTCTAGGAGCGTCGCTTCGTCGATGGTCACCGCTCGCGGGGACCCGTGCAGCAGATCCTTCGCCGCCGACCGCGTCGCCGTCTCGGCGAAGTGCGGGTCCTTGCCTTGCAGGCGGTCCAGTGCGGAGTAGCCGGCGACGACGTACCGCTCCTCGTCGGCGTCGTAGCCGATCTCGTTGAAGCCGGCGCTGGACCACGTTACCGCGACCAGCTGGCCGTCGGTGTGTTGCATGGCCCGGATCCAGTCGGTTGGCGACGGCGCGTCGGTGGGGATTTCCCCGACCAGCGCGTCCCGGACCCGGCGCACGGTCGCTCGCGTCTCGGGCTGGGCGTCCTCGAGGACGTCCACAGCGGCGTCGGTTGCGGACTGGTCGGCCGGCAGCGGGAGTCGGCTCAAGTCCCACGGGAGGTCGTCGTTCGGTGGGTGTCCGCGCGTGCGACCCTGGTTCTGAGCTGCCATCTACACCGCCTCCCAGTCGATATCGTCAGCGCTGGTAACCTCAGGGTCCTCCAGTTGGAGACGCAGTGCCTGCGAGCCTTCCAGACTGTAGGTGTCGAGGACGCACTGCTTGCACGGGACGTACCCCTGCCGTTGGGCCTCCGAACGAGTCTGTCTGTCCGAATCGTCGACGCTGCCGATGGTACGGACGACGTGTCCGCAGTCTGTCGACTCGTGGTAGCAGTTCTTCTGTCCGGGCTCACCGACAGGGATGACGAGGTCTTCGGGGTCGCCGTCGTCGGCGTCGAGGCGGCGCTGGGCCTCGGCGCGGTTGAACGTCGGCATCGTTACCGCACCTCCACAGTGTCGACGAGTGCGTCGCCGTCGCAGACGAGATACGCATCTCGACTGGTATCTTCGTCACGGTCGGTGAGCAGCGCCATCTCTCGGGCGCCCTGCATACCGAAGACGACCGCACGGCGTCGGTACAGCGGGTCCGGTTGCGGCGGTCGGTCTGGAGTCGGGGATGCCGCGGCGAGGCTGCGAGCGATGGTCGTCGGGAGCTTCATCGGTCGCCCTCCAACTCACAGCTCGCGACGACGGTGGCCCGGCCGTCGTGGATGTCCACGTCGACGTCGTCGTCGGGCTGGTGGCCGCTCTCGAGGCCGTCGGCGATGACGCGCAGACGCGAGGCGAGTTGCATCTGGGCGTCGTAGCCGCCGTCGGTCACGGGCTCGCCGACGTCCTCGGGGCCGAGATCCTCCAGTCGGCCGGCGAGGTAGCCGCTGCGGCCGGGCGTGTTCTTCGTGGGGCGCTCGACGGGCTCGTCGAACGTGGCACCGCAGTGCCGACAGCGGTAGTCGTGGTCGTGGTCGGCGTCGACGCCGTAGCCGTTCTGGACCATCGACCGGATGCCGGTCGAGTCACAGTCCGGGCACGCGAGGACAGTGCCGTCAGCGTTATCGGCGTCGGCGTCGTCGGTGTCACTCGTACGGGCCGTCTGGCCTGCACAACCAATCCTCTCTGGGGTCGCGTCATCGCGCGACTCCGCTTGCTGCTCGCTCGTCGAGTCGGCAGTATCACGACCGTCTGCACGGTCGGCTATTCCGCTCTCAGTGGGCGTATTCTTATTACGCCCCTCGTGTGATTTGCTCATGGCTTCGGAATACCGTCGCAGGGTTCGGAAGCCGCGTCCGACGTGTGCCACCACGTCGGGCACTTTCTGAGCGCCCGTACGAGGACACGGCTTCCAACATGACAGAGTTGGGCAAGTTACTTAGTCCTTACTCACGAACTATGAGTAGAAGCACATGCTAAATGTGTTGTTAAGCACAATACATGAGTAATTGTCAGACCGATGATTCTAAAACTTCGCAGAAGCACAGAGATGATGTGCCACGGAAGGACGCTGATTGGATGGATCCTATTGACGATAGGATACTGGAGCTGTTTCGAGAGCAGGGAAACCTGAATCCCGCAGCTATCGACGAGTTCGGCGTCACTTCCGCTAACCACGCCAGTCGACGATGCTCCGTACTTGCGAAGTACGGACTCCTCCATCGCATTGCTTCTGGTCTCTATACAATCACTGACGAAGGCATCGCCTACCTGGACGAGGAGCTCGACGCCAGCACGCTCGACCCGGTCGACGACGCCTGACATTCTTACGCCCTCGCGAGTCGCACGGTGACGTCGCCGAGCCACTCGGGTTCGTCCAGATCAGCCAGCTGACCGTACTCCCACGTGGTGACGATCTCGGTCTTCCCGCTCTTCGAGACGTCGACGCGCCAGCGGCGATCTTCGGTGCTGAAGTCGAAGCGGGCGCCGCCGTTCGAGAGCTCCTTGATGTGTTCGACCTCTACTTCGTCGCCGGTGTGGACCTCGATGGTGTCAATGGTGTCTGGCATACACGAAGACCGACGGCCGAGTGGAGTATAAAAAGGGGCTACAATTCCGAATCTTTCGTGGCCGCGACGCGCACGTCGATATCGTACCCCGACCGAACGCTCTCGTCCAACACCCAGTAGATGCGGTCTTTCGTCCCACCCTCCTGTCCAATGAGATCGTACCCGTGCAGCTTCGCGAGCTTGTCCCGGCGAGTTCGCTTGATTAGGGGCGTCCGCTGTCGGCCAGCGTAGATGTCGTCGGCAATGGCGTCGTACCGCTGGTGCAGTGTCCGGCTGTCGATCGTCTCGGCTTCGCGGATGATTTCGTACAGCACGTGATGGTGGAAGGCCAGCGAGTCCAGCGCCGCCTGTCGCATCCACTCCTGGGCGAGTGGGTAGGCATCGGCGACGTCGACGTCGAGGACCTCGTCGTGCCCTCGGTCCTTCGCGAGCGTCGCGGCCGCCAGTAGCGAGTAGATACCGAAGCGAGCGACGCCGGCGACCTCGTCGGCGATGGTCTCCAGCTGGTCGCGAGCAACGGCGCCGTGTTCGAGGCCTTCGCGAGCGCGTGGTTCGAGGATGTCCGCGAGTTCATCGACGCCGTAGCGGTCCAGTCGGAGCTGCCGGCCGTGGAATCGCCTCGCGATGCGGTTGGGTGCCTGCGAGAGCCAGTCGTCGGGGTCGTAGCAGATGACCACCATCGAGATGTACTCGACGTCGGCGAGTCTATCCAGCGCTTTCGTCTCGTGGACTTCACTGGCCTCGTCGAGGACAACCACGACAGGGTCGGTCACACGCTCGCGGAGCTGAAGACAGAGGTCTTCGCGAGCGGTGTTCTGCGGCGGTCGGTCACCGATAGCGCCGAGGACGTCACGGATGATGCTCGCCGTCGTCTGGCCCATGCACTCGATACGGGCGTACTGGACGTCAGCTCTGGTAGCGAGGCGGTCGATGGTGTGGCGCGTGAGGACGGATTTGCCGACGCCGGGCGGGCCCGAGATGAGGAGATCGTCGGCGGGGTCGCCCTGTTTGGCGGGCTCCAGCGCTCGGGCGAGTTGGTTGACCTCGGCGTCGCGGTGTTGGAGGCGCTGCGGGAGGTGTGAGTCGTCGAAGACCGACCGGTCGACAATCATGACGACTCAGAGTGATGATGGAGTGGTATATAAATGGATGCGTCAATTCCGGAAGCCGAACATCTCCGCAGATGTTTAGCAACCCCACTCAGTTTTCGGACTGTCTTTGCAATACGATGAAGTCAGATATGAAGTACTGGATATAGATATTCCGGTAGTCGCTTCGGACTCCTCTAAACGTAATGTATGCTCCTCCGAGAGCCACCAATGCCGTAGAAAAGATGATTGTTGGGTGGATTCCGAGTGTTTGGAGATACGAACCGTATGAAATGACACCACCGGATAGGGCATTGAACAATTTCAGCGTCGAATAGATGGCGTATATTATAACTAAGAAAAATGAAACTATCCAGATACTACCGTAGAAATCAAGCACCGCCTGAAACGTCCGCGAACGGCCACGTGCATCGATGTGGATATGGGACCGAATGAGTGAGTATAGCATATTTAAATCATCGCCATGTTTCTGCCGGTCAAGCTGAGACCGATTTTCTGGGAGGGAGAGCTCTTGAAACTGCTCCTGGCAACAGTTGTAGAACTGGTCAGCGAGGTCGTCCGTGATGTAGTCGGGAGTGATTAACTCAGAAATGAACCGGTCACGATGACTGGTCACCCCAGCATCTTCTTCAGCCCACAGTCGAGTCGCATGAATTGCCCGTCCCAGTACGACACCGCCGATTATCAGGACTGCAATGAGCACTGCGGCGGGTGGGTTCGAATCTGTGGGAAGGAACGGAGTAAGCCCCAATAACAGCGTTGCTCCGGGTATGAAAATGCTAAAGAAGTCATAGAGATCAAGCTGTCTGGTCCCCTCTCCTATCATCTATCCCATAGGGTGTCATCAGGATTGATAAAACCGGCGGTAGTTATTTAACAAATCCGTCGTATCTCCTACGTGTAGTTCGAAGCGACTAACAACGGGAAAATCCAATCACAGGTAGGGAAAAGTCCATGTCCACCGAATCGTCCCATCGCCGGTCTGCCAGTAGCACAGAAAAGCTGGCGAAGGGAGTTGATCAAATACTGGTAAAACTCGTATACATAAGCCCCTTCGCGCTACTGGCATTTCTGGCATTTGAACCGGCACGCAATCACGGTGCATACCTCATCGTCGGCTTGGTCGCGCTCGCGGCTGCATGGGCACTGTTTGACCGGTCGTAACGTACCGCGTTTATTTTCGGAACGGACAGGCGGCCAGTAGTGGCAACAGCGACTCAGTCCTGCAGCTGCTCAGCGTACCACCGCGAGTGAACGAACCGCTGCGGGCAGTCCTGCTCGTGCGGGAAATCGTCGATATTGAGCGCCGTCGCCCCACACTCCGTACACCGAATCTCGCCGGTCGGTCGCGGCGCCGTCAGCCCACCGTCGCCCACCCGCACCTCCTCGAACACGAGTTCGAACGTCGTCGACGGATCGGCGAAGGACTTCACTCGATGTCCACCCCCAGCCCGCGCTCGCGGTGGTACGACACGACGATCTCGACGTCGACCACCGGCACCGGGACGCCGACTTCGACGCGCCTCATTCGATGATCTCCCCGCCGGCGACCTCAACGTCGACGTCCTCGAGGATCTCACTGCCGACGAACACCCACCGACAGCCACTCCAACGCTCTTCGACGTGCCACCAGCGACCGTCCCCGCGGAGGTCGTACCGATCACGCCGGCGCGGGCCCCGCAGCGGGTTCCGCGTGACGACGACGTCCGACCCCTCAACACCGTACACCCGCGAGGCGATGCCCTGCAGCTGCCGGCGGTGATCGACCTCCGACGGTACGTCGTCGGTCATCGGTCCCCTCCGTCATCGATGTGTTCGCGCAGCGTCTCGTCCAGTGCGTCAGGGTCGACGCCGGCGGGGATCTCCCGCTCGCCGCGCAGGAACTGGATACGGCGGCAGTGCTTGCACCCGCCGTCGGGCCGGCGGTGCAGCATGTCCGGACACGTGCAGGTCTCGGCGACGAGGTCGATGACGTACCGAGTTCCGTGGTTGTAGACCGCGACCTGCTCGTCACGGGTGGCCGGGTCGTCGGCGTAGATGTCCATCGGCTCGGTCAACGCCTTGACGTCCCGGTCGTCCAGCTGGGCCAGCGCCGCCAGGTCGACGTCGCCGGCGTCGGCAGTGGCCGCCATCAGTCCTCGCCCTCCTCGCCGCCGTCGCAATCGTGGATGGGCTCGACGAGCGCCAGCCGCGAGCGCGGGTAGGCGTAACGCTCTAAACGGTCAACGTCGGCGGTGGTCCGCTCGGGAAAGACGACTTCGATGACGTCGTCGTCGCTGGGGTAGTCCTGGTTGTAGTCGGCGACGGTGCCCCAGCCGTCGACGTCGTACGCGCCGGCGGCGCCGAGCTGCTTACCGACCACGACCATCGTGGCTCCGTTGTCGCCGCGGTCTTCGACGCGATCGCCGACGTGCAGCGGCGGGAGAGTCTCAGTCATCGGCGCCCTCCACGAAGTCGCCGACCTCGTCTTTCACTCGGTCGACCAGCTTTGGGTTCATGCCGGCGTTGACCAGCTCCGGCCGCGTCGCCCGCTGCAGGTCGGTGACCGTCGTGAACCCAGCCTGATACGGGTCGATGGCGACGCCCCACGACAGCGCCTCGACCTCGTCGGCAAACGCGACGACGTCCTTCGCCACTGCGACCTGGACGTCGATGCGCCGGTCGATGGCGTCGGCGAGCTTGCCGGCGGCGTCGGTCGCGAGGCGCTCGGTCTCTTCGTCGAGGCCGTGATCGTCGGCGTCGACGAGGATCGCGTTCTGCTGGGCGGTGACCAGCGCGCCGAACGCCTCGTCACCCGCGAGCAGGTCCCGCAGACACTCCGACTCGGCGTCGGTCAGGTCGCGAGTCCTGCGGGCACCGGCGGCGATGGTGCTGACCTCGTTCCGGACCGTCTTCTGTTCGACCATCAGTTGCCCTCCTTCCGACGCTGGTCGGCCTCGAGGATGGCGCCGGCGAGCTGTCCCGGGCTACTCCAGCCACGCTCCTGGTCGACGTAGCGCCGCCACTCGTCGAGTCGGCGGCCGTCCAGGTACTCGACGTAGTCGACGTCGTCGCCGTCGATGACGACCACAGCGTCGGCGCTGCGGATGTAGTGGTGTTCGTAGCCCTCGTCGTCGGTGCCGAGGGTGGCGGATGCGATACTGTCGCCCAGCGTGCGGGCGGTCGTTTCGACAGTCGTGCCGGAATCCTGAAGTCCGGTGCGAGTCTTGATCTGCATGCTTCCTTGCTGGAAGCGGTCGGGCGTGCTGTAACACGCCCCGGCCAACTTCTGACCGGTGTCCCGCTTCACACTTACAGGTACAACACCCATGCCCTTTAATCTTTGCTTTGTCAACACAGTCTGTATTTGTCGGAGCAAACATTTATCTCGACAAGGCGCATAGTAAAGGTCGGAGGATAGAATGTGCAGCCATCAATGGCTCATGAGCTGAACGACGCCGACGAACAGATCCTCAAACTACTGCTGGAGGGGCGAAACCTCCCGCAGAACCTCGCTGACGAACTGGGATACTCGCGCCAGTACATCCAGAACCGCCTTCAGATGCTGAAAGCCGCCGACTACGCCAGCAATCTGGGCGGTGGTCTCTACGAGATTACCGACGACGGCCGAGAAGAGATCGGTGCGGAGTCGGGGGCGGACGTCGACGAATTGCGCGACGCGCTCGCGGACGCACGAGCTGCGCACGAGCAGGTCAACGGCGACGCACTCGGAGAGGCGCTGGAACGGATGGCTGACCTCCTAGGGGTGAACGATGCCGAGTGACGCCACACCACTCTCGGACCTGGAGTGCCGCGAACAGGCACTGAGCAACGTCCGTGACGCCGTCGCCGCCCTGCAGCAGGTGCCGGCACCAGCGCTCGACGCCGAGAAACACGACCTGCTGCAGGAGGCTGACGACAACCTCCGCAGTCTCGAGCGGGCGCTGACCAACGAAGTCGACCAGCTACGGGAATCCAACGATGCCTGACCTGGACTGGCCGGACGGCTTCGACCGCACGGACCCGGGCGACCGCGAGCCGTACCCCCACGGCTTCCGGGTGACGCGCTCGCAAGCGTTCGACAACATCCTCGAGGAGCTGCGGAAGATGGACGGCGCCCGGAACGTCCAGCTGGACACGGGCGCCGAACACCAGCAGCGCAACCCGAACAAGCCGTACGCGAACGCCAGCTACGATGACCCCGGCGTCGTCGCCCGCTTCGAGCGCGACGGGCAGCAGTTCGCTGTCCCGTGTGACCGCTGGGACAACCCGCGAGACAACGCCCAGGCCATCGCGAAGTATCTCGACGCGAAGCGGGCGCTGGAACGGTACGGCGTCGAGACCGTCGACGACGAGTTTGCCACGCAGGCGCTCCCTGGTGGTGACGACGAGGACGTCATCGTCGCCGGCGACGGGTCGGGGACTGCGTCGACGCAGGCACCCCACGAGGTACTGGGCGTCGCCGAGGACGCACCCGACGACGTCGTCGAGGCCGTGGCCCGGCGGCTGTCCGCGAACGCGCACCCCGACAACGATGGGGACCGGGAGGAGTACAAGCGGATCCAGCAGGCGAAGGCAGCTATGCTGGATGGATGACGTTGACGGCGGTGATCGCGACGCTGGCCGTACACGGTTTTGCGCACGAGGGGACTGCGGAACCTGGACCAACTGATGGCCGGTGGCAGCTAGGAAACCGGGAATAATGCCATCAATTAGTTTTGGGTTTTACTTCCACTACGATGGTAGAAGGTTTTTAAGCCATCCTACCGACTGGCGTAGCATGCCGAAAGATGGCAACAAAACAAAGATAAAACGTCGGCACCTGCTCACTGCATTAGGTGCAACTGGGATATCTGCACTTGCTGGATGTGGCAGCACATCCGATGCAGATATTGGGTCCCCCTCGGACAAGGATGTCCCTGCGCCATCGGTTGATGCAAGTGACCGGTGGGAACTCACTACGCCCGACTCAAAGCCGCGGTTGCTGAAGAAAGGGTCAGTCGGACCGCTCAATTACACTGCGCACGGCCATGTTACCCGGTACGAAGATGTGCAGCTCCGCAAAAGAGTGAGCGACAGCACATTTGGAGAGATAGACCGCCCGTTTGCAGTTGCCTTCGCCGCGAGAGTAGATGTCTTCCCGTCCACTTTTTCAGCCGCAACCGGACTACAGAGTGGCGAGATTGACTCTGCGATACTCAACAACTTGAAAAACGCCATGAGCGATTTTGGGGTGCAAAACGTTCAGCAGTCTGCCCCAATGGATGCGCCGGATACGCCCCCAGCTCAGTTTCAGGTGGTCCGCGGCGAATACCCTATTTCCGAGGTAACAATAGAAGACGTCGATATTCCGCACAGCAACCGTAGCCAGCTGAGTTTCGGCGGTGGAATGCTTCCGATTAAAGGCATCGCAGGCCGGTGGAAATCTGACGGTTCGATACTGGCTGGAGGAGGGGTTTACCCCGACGCGGATTTTGATGCTACTGAGAAGGTGTCAATGTCCGACGCGATCTCGATGTCGGTTGACGTAGATTTGAACTTACAGCCAGCCCGCCGAGAATCGCAAATCCTCAATTTCGTTCGAAATATCTCACTGTAGAGCGACGCAACTGATTACGAGAGGACAGCGCCGGGCTGAAAACACCCGACGCGGTGGGGGAGAACGGTAAGGGTGAGCGGTGTGGGTGGGGTGACGGACACGCCGAGAGAGATGGCTTCAGCGGTGTCCGCACCCGCGGCTATCCACTCACTGCCTATGGACTTTCTGGTGCGGGCCGCGTCCACTAACCAACACCGACCCCGAAGAACCCCACGTGTTGGTTAGAGAAACAGCGGAACTATTGTGGTCCGTTTGTCGTCACGTCGCCGTCGGCGTACTCGATTCCGGCGACCGACTCGCACAGCTACCGGGTCATCGAACCCCTACCGGGCTAAAAAAACACCCGGCAGAGGGATGGAATCGGCTGAGCAGTGGAGTTCGGACCCCAAGTGAGCGGACGGCCGATGCCATCGAACCGGTGTGTGCCCGAACTCCAGACACGCGACAGACTGTTGCCGCGTAGGGGGTGGGGTACGAGTTGTGGGCAACTGCGCCCACAGTCAGCCACTCGCGACAACGGGGTTTTGTTATCCTGTTGAAACGGCGACGAAACAGGGTCCTAACTTAGCCCGACTGTGGCCGGATGCCGTCGATGTCAGCCGACGGGTCGATATCGAGCACGCGTGGATGATCACAGGTAACGGTCTATTGGAAGCCACGAGAACCGGGCACCTGTGGCCCTGTTGACTCTTCAGTTCCGGATCCAGGCGGCTCTATTTGTATGTCGTATATGCTCTGCAAGAAGTTCTGTGGGACCATCGACAGGCTGACAAGCGTTTGGCAAGCCGCATCAAAATCTGAGGCTCGGACTCCCGACTCATACACGAATAGCTTCTTTTGTAACTTGAACCCATGCGGACCATTGAGTCGCTGATTGAGTTTAAACGCGCAGTCTGGATGAGTGAGCATTTCAACAAGCTTCGACCGGGCCTTTTCCAGGGTTTCTGGGTTTCGGTCCCCATTGATCGCCGCAACTTTTTGTTGAGCCCGTTGTAAATCATTCTCATCCAGATCAACGTTCACTTCGATTTCACCATCAACTGTTTCAGGAGCTTTGTTGAGCTTTTGTTGAGCCTTATCAGCAAACGCGACTTGTTCAGTTACGTCATATTCGTACTGAACGGTGAAAAAGTGGCTTCCCGCAGTCGAATACGCGAATAGCTGATCATCGCCGTGTGTGAACGCATATCCTTTGACCGGAGTGCCTTCATCATTGGTTGTGTTTATCTCGTCAATGACTGTTCTTTCTGATCTGTCGATGAAATCGGCGATGGCAGCGAGACCAGCTTCAATATCTGGATCGTCACCCATTTGCTATTCCGAGATTTCAGCAGCCAGTTCCTCAGCAACCTGCATCGGGCTCTGTGAGTAGGTCTCCAAAGC
This sequence comes from Haloarcula pellucida, assembly GCF_014647235.1. GTDB lineage: Archaea > Halobacteriota > Halobacteria > Halobacteriales > Haloarculaceae > Haloarcula > Haloarcula pellucida. The sequence continues at coordinate 1,537 of NZ_BMOU01000001.1, read as the reverse complement.
CTCCTCAGTATTGTCACGGACCGTAAAATCGGTTTCTGAGTCGAGAGTGACGCTGATTTCGCCACGGACGGCCATCTGGGATGGGTACTCCATACTAGGTACAACTAAACTACTGATGAAAAAGTTACCGTTTGTTATCATATAGGGTCAACATGAAGCCGATCTGTTTTTGATTATTTGTGGATCCCGTCAACACCCACCGACGAGTCGATATCGAGCAGCGCCCACGCCTTCTCTACCCCAGCGCGAGGCTGCCAGTCGACGCCAGCGTAGTGATCACGCGGCCGCCGCCACGGGTTGAGCTCGTAGTGGGCCGACACGCCGACGCCCTCCTCGTGGTTCCACAGCCGGACGTGATACTGATACTCGCCGAAGAACCCGTCGGGCCGCAGCGCATACGACCCACACTCGTAGGCCCGGCCCTCGGGCGTCTCGTGGTACTTCAGCGTCGCCGTGTTCACCGGAAACACGGTGTCCATCGCGAGCAACTCGTAGCGGACGTCGTCGACGTCAGCGTCGCGAACGGCGCCGGCGAAACACCGGGCCTGCAGTGGCTTCGAGAACATGACGTCCCGGCCGAACAGGCGGCGCTCGTTGCGCTCCAGCGGCGGGAGAACGATGCGTCTGAACGTGATGAGGTCTGGCCAGATCATGGTTACAACTCGAAAACGGGGGGTGCGACGCCACACGACCCGCGTGCCGTCGCCGATCAGACGATCTTGCTGACGGCCTGCAGCTGCGAGCGGATGTCCTGCAGCGCGTCGCCGATGGTCGACCGACTCCCCAGCAACACGGTCGGCGAGCTCTCGGACTGGTTGATGTCCCGCAATTCGACGGCCTCGCCAGCCGTCGGCAGGTCGGGGATGGTCAGCGTCTCGACGATGCTCACCGTCGGCGGGAGCTCATCGAGCGTCGCCTCGGCCTCGATGAGCGGCTCGTCGACGACGCGATAGAGATACAGCGCCGCCTGCTCACACCCCCGACTCGACGGCAGTGAGGGCACGTCCCGGACCAGCGTCTTCGGCGACGCCGGCGCGTCCGGCGCAGTGTACGACCCGCTGACCTTCCACTGATAGTCAACGACCAGCGACTCACCATCGCTGATCGACCCGCCGGAGAGCGCAACCAACTCGCCGGGTAAGCGGTTGAACTCGTAGTCATCGCCTTCGACGTAGACCGTGCCATCGGTCGCGGCGACACGCCCCGACCCCTCGACGACGTTGGCGTGATCAAGCGACACCGCGGTACCGACGTCGGCGGTCACGCTCTCCTCTTGGGCGGACTTGGACTGGCCCTTGATGACGACCTTGTCGTAGCTGCCGCTGTTGATCTTGCCGACCTCGTAGTCGACGAGGTCCGCATCCGTATCTTGCACGCGCTGACCGGGCTGGGTCCACTGGACGCGCAGGTCGTCGATGGACTCGTCCCACGTCAGCGCGAAGATCGAGTCGGAGAAGTTCGCGATGTTCTGCAGCGCCTCGAGAGCCTGCTCGTCGACCGTCTTGTCGATGAGTAGCGGCGTGTCGTCGAGGTCGGC